>JADJTK010000056.1 GCA_016711225.1 Opitutaceae bacterium | reverse complement strand
ATCCGGCGCATTTCGAGAAGTTCAAGAGCGGGAAGCCTTGGGATGTGATCGTGGTGGACGAGTGCCATCACTTGAGCGACTGGGCGCCGGGCGGTGGTGATCCGGTCCAGAAATTGCGTCTCGTGCGGGAAAATTCTGGCACGCCAACCGGAGGGCGGATACCTGTTCCTCCTGTCCGGGACTCCCCATCAGGCCAATCCAGCGCGATTCGAGACTTTGGTCGCCCTTTTGCGGACCGAACGGGAGGACGAAGCGAGCCTGGCGGGGCGCGTGATCTTCCGCACGAAGGAGGATGTACGCGATTGGGACGAACAACCGCTGTTTCCCAAACGGCAGGTGAATGCTCCGATCGTATGCGACGTCAGCGCCGAGCACCGCGATTGGCTCAAACAGATTCAGCGTTTCTTCAGTCCGCCGCCGGACGACATGAGCGTGGTGCGCCGGCGCGCGGTGGGCTGGCGGTGCTCAGGCGCTGCAATGGGCGGCATCGAGTCCGCATGCGGGGTTCGGCTATCTGGTTCGCCAAGGGCTTCGCGATGGTTGGACGCTAGATACGCCCGTGCTCCGTGAGGCGCTCGCGGCGATGCGACCGTATCGCCGCGGTCGGGCGGACGAGCCAATTGCGGAGCTCTTCGCTCGGATGTGCAAAGAGGTACAGCGGCAGGAGGATGTCGGCGATGTCGAGGATATCGAGGCCGACGAGGAACCGGGCTTTAATGAGCATGAACGGTCGCTGCTGCAATCGTTGATCGCGACGGGGATCAATCTCGTGCTTTCGCCCCAACAACCGAAGCGGGATGCGCTCTGGGAGAAGTCGATCGTCCCCGCTGGCGACGACAAGATCGTGCTGTTTGCGCAACCGATCGAAACCGTGCTTGGTCTGGCCGGGTGGCTGCAGCGGAAAACCGGGAAAGCCACCGCGATCATCATTGGCGGCCAGAGCGACGGCGAGCGTGATCGGGAAGTGGGGCGATTCCGCAAGGCGGATGGTCCGCAGTTCTTGATTTCGTCGCGGGCCGGTGGCGAGGGCATCAATCTTCAATTTGCCCATCGATTGGTCCATCTCCATGTGCCGTGGAATCCCATGGATATGGAGCAACGGGTTGGACGCGTGCATCGTTTCGGTTCCCGCAAGACGGTCGTGGTTGATACTCTCGTGCTCCAGGACAGCCGCGAGGAGCGCATGTGGTCCGTCGCTCGCCAGCGACTACACAGTGTCTCGCGCGCGATGGTGGCTCCCGAGCGGTTCGAGGCATTGTTCTCGCGAGTGATGTGCTTGGTGGCCCCCGAGAGTCTACAGGAGATCATGCTTGCGAGTACGGCGCCGGATATCGGACCGCAGGAGGAGAATCGCTTGTCGGAGCTGGTGGACAGCGGTTTCCGCAGTTGGCAGGGATTCCACGATCGTTTCGCCGCCAATCAGCGGTTGATCCGCAAGATGCCGGCCGGACTGGCCCAATGGGTGGACCTTGAGTCATATCTCCTTCGTTACGGTGGCGCCAAGTCCGAGAATGGGGTGAGTGTTACGCGCTTCCGTTTCCAGGGAGACGCAGTCGTCACCTCGAGCGAGGAGGCCCGCGTTCTCCGGTTGAAGGGCGGACAGCTGGGCCTGATCGGTGACTACGAAGGTAGCCCGCTGAGCGGCGAAACCTCGGCACAGGTAGTGCCTCTTGGGTGGAATGTCTCGATGGTGCTCGATATCCTCCGGGAAAATGTTGTGACGGCGGAACCGTTGGGCGCGGCCCTGCTCCGGTGGGGCGAGTCCGACGGCGGGTTGAGGGATTCGTTTGGTCGCAGCGCGGTGGTTTTCGGATTCTTGCGCCAGAAGCTCCAGCTGGATACCTCCGGCGGGGGCGAAGGACCCATCACTCGAGCTGCGACTCTTTGCGGTAGATCCCGACCTGAACTCACCTCGCGAGCTTACGGATGATGAGAAACTGCGACTGCTCCGCGGCATCCGAGATTTTTCGACCAGGACGAAGACGAGCCTAGAGGTCGGAGCTGATCGTTGGCTAGCAATGGAGCGGACATTGGCCGAACAGTTGGCCCGGCCGACCCAACAGGAGCTGCAAGATCGGGTGCGTTATGCCGTCTGGCCGCTGCTGGTCGCACACATCGATGCCTGATGCCCGATTCCTTCTGTGGCATGAACATCCTCAAACGCACGCTCGTCACCAAGGACGGCTAGGGAAGTACCGAAACAGAGAGTCAGGACACCACTGGAATACTCGCTATGGCCAAATACATCGATATCTGCAGGGAGATTGACGGAACGAATCGCTACATGTCGAACGCGATCGGAATGTGCCGGAGGGAAATCCGCGCCGCGCGTGGCGGTGAACGATCGAGAGTCGATGTCTTCTTGATGGAGTTCGCTCAGTTTACGGCGCTTTGGCCGACGTGATCGATTGTCTTTTCGTGAAGGTGGGTGATGGAGAGACAATTTCGTGGTCTGAAGGGAAAGGATCCCAGGCTGTAGCGCGCCCATACACGGAAGCCGAAGTGCGGGAGTCCAGCTCATCGACGAGCAGTGCCTCTTCGATGGCGTCTGGGCGGCGCTGGATCGGTCAGGATTGGTACCGGGCGGAAGTTGTCCGCTTGTGGGACGGAGCCAGTGATCACTTCGTTGCCGCGCCCTCGAAGTGTTGCGGGCGTCGCACATTCAGCGTTGGGCTGATTCCACGACGGAAGAACAGCTCAACCCGCACAACGGCCTACTGCTTTCCGCCCACCCAGACGCAGCGTTTGGAGTGGGGATTGATTTCGTTCGGTGACGACGGGCGAATGCTATATTCCGCGCGCTTTTCGGCCGAGGACCGGGCAGCTCTCGGTCTTTGCGGCAACGAACGCCTTCCTCGGGTGTATGAAGAGAATCGGAGGTTTCTAGCGGCCCACCGTCGCCGACATGGGTTCGAATAGAGAAAGCCTGTGCGCGTTATGCCGCTGCTTCACCCAATTGTCCTCTTCCATGCTTCAGCACCACATCCCGATCGGCGCTCGTGGGCATGTACCGACGCGGCGAGCTTTCAGCTTGCCGGAGATTCAGCGACACTATGTTTGGTGTGCCACCGTGGCCGCGATCTCCGCGTCTCGTTGTTTCGCGCCTACCCCTTGCATGAAGGGGATCGAGACCGTTTCCTCTTTTGGTTGCGAACCTTAGCCCCATCGCCCGTTGGATCCCGCCTCCGTCCCGCACGGACGGGCTTCTCGACCCGATCTCCGGTTGAGTGGATCCCGCTGACCAATTCGCCAAGACAGTTGGACGCGCCGCGACGTGCCGGCATGCGACAAACGAGCTAACCAGGAGCGCCTCCGCTGCATGGGTGCGGGCACAATGAATCGGCGAGGTTGCCCTGAAACCCATTTCAGGTTGCATCCCCGGGAATCGACACGCTTTGAGCAATATGAAGAATATAAACACGCTGCTAGAAACCTTGGTGTCGGCGAAGATGAGGCACTTAGGGCGCTGTTATCCGCATTCGCCTCAGTCCAGCCGGGCCCGATGCGACAGGGTTTTCTGAAACGTGCGGAATACGGAGGGGCTCCTGAAACAGCTGAGATTTGCATCTGCTCGTGAAGAGTGAGTTTCGATGCTGCAAAATGCGATACTCATTACGACCTCACGCTTGACCATAAGGACAAAGACACACGAAACAACGGGATCGAAAATCTCCGGGTGATGTGTCGTGATTGTAACCGGTCGATAAATTCGCGCGACTTGAGAATCGGAATGCGAACCTTGGGATTTATAAAGCGATTATGGCGCTTGCCTGAACTTGGACGATTTCCGACGGACATCGAGATCAAGGAGGAGGCTGGACTCACGCAATTGGCGTGGGGCATGTACCTGGTCGTTTCTTCGAAGCAAAGTTCGGAGAAATGCGACCGGTTCGAGCTATCGAGTAAAACCAGGGGGCCAGCTCCGAAGAAGAAACCTGGAGTTCGGATCGACCAATAGAGCCTCAAACGTGAGCGTCCGGCCGGCGTCCTACAGCTTGTTCGTCATTCGGTCGACATTGTGGGGCATCAAATCACCGGTCGGACGAGATACCCCGTGTTCATTAACGCCTCGACGCGGGGGTCGTTGGGGAAAAGTCTGATTGTGAACCCGCGCTTGAACTCTTTGCTGCCGAGTGTGAATGCATTCCCAACACGGTAGGCCTTGCGACCTTGTTCCAGCGGCTTTTCGACCTCTCCAAAATGAAGCTCGCCGCTGACCATTGAGAGAGTGTGCGGCATCCTCTGCGATTCTTCCGTAGACATGTTACAAGAGAAGTGGTTAGGTGTGGGTGGTCAGTGAATATATACTTAGGCGCCGCAGGATGTCCTGAAAGTCTTTTTCGCAGGAGATCCTAGTTTGGGTGAAATGTCGTACTCGAGTTTCAAGCGGTCCGTGTTGCTATCAGGTGATTGGGATTTGTTCAGGCGGCGACCGGGATGGACTCGGGTTCGCAGCTGCGATTATTGGGGGCCCACCCTTCGCGGGACGGGACACCGGTAGGCGTTGAAGAGGGAAAGCGGTTGGTATTTGCCGAGGTGAAAGTGCGCTTGCGGAGCAAGGAACGGAGATTCGTCTGGACGAGGTAGACGGTCACGAGGGCGATGTCGGCGTGATCTTCGACGTGTTGGAAGATGAAGACATGCTGACCGTAGGCGCGGACCGTGGCGCCGGCCCCATCTTGCAGGTGGGTGAGGAAGCGGGCCAGACGCGCGGGTGCCTTCTCCGGCGCGAGTCCGAAATGGAAGATCCGTTCCAGCATGCGGTCGAGGGTGCGCATGCTCCAGCCCAGCCGCTCGTTGGCCCTCTGTCGGGCGTGTTCCGTGATGCACAGGCTCATAGGATGAGGAGGACAGTGTTTGGTGGATCGGCGGTTTCCCGGCCGTGGTGAGTACGGCGCGGATCCTACCACAGGGGGTTGGACAATTGTGGGGGCAGGGGAGGGAGGGCCGGTTTGAGCGCCACACCCCGGCCGATACGCAGTTCGGCGGGTTGGGAGCAACCAGCTTAGCGGCTTTAGGGATAACCGAGATTCCGCCTCCTCGTTGGGGTGGGGCGGCAATTGTCCAAGGCCCCGTGCTAAGGTCTCCTTCAAATCCCGAAGCGTCATCCCTCACCGTCCTAGATCATCCTCCATGGCACCAGCCCAAGCCCCCGTTTCCGTAGCGCGAATGCAACGATTGCGGTGTAGTCGCCTTACCCCGTGCATGTATGGGATGGCGACGGTTTCCTATCGTTGGCTGCAAACCCTCAGCCCCATTGCTCGTTGGATCCCAGCCTCACATTAGCACAGTCGGCATTCTCCGGGCCCAATCTCCGTTCGCGTTTAAGACTCGCGAATTGGAATCTCGCCCTTCCGGTTGCACCTGCACGGCGAGCCGCCGCCCGTTTGTGGACCGACAGGAATCGCCGCGGGATGTTTGGGTACCACGGAGACTCACGACGGTTTTCACGCCGGGCCTGCCGTTCTCATGTAGTTCCGCGGCAGGGCGTGATGGTTTGCACTTGCCCGCGCATCGCTGGGTCACGATCTGGTCGAAACATCGGATTGAACCTTTGGAGACCCGCGACAGGGAGCGTACCTCCGCGGCGCGAGTCTTCCCGGATGCGGCGGCCCCGTTCCTTGTCTTTGGCACAGTCTTGCCGTGGACCGGGAGCCAATGGCGCGGCCATCCGGAGGCCGGTGGGATTGCCTTTGCCGAAGCCTTGAAGGTTCAGGTCGCCGACTGGCATAGGCTACGCCGTGAATTCCCCACGGATGAATTCTTCGTGCTCGGAGACTTCAATCAGGACTTGGTCGGCTCGCGTTACTATGGCTCCCGGACCAACCGAACAGCATTGGTCGCGGCCTTGGATGATTGTGGGTTGGTCGCCCTAACCGGTGGCGAGGGCGATCCCATCTTTCGTGATTCCGCGCCCTGTGCTTGTATCGATCACATCTGCGCGCTGCGGAATTCTCGGTGGCAACCTGAGCCTGCCATTCGATGGCCCGACGTGCCCAGACCAGAGAAGTGGCTCTCCGATCACTTTGGGGTGGCCGTAACACTCATGGAAACTTGAGCACGAAGCGCGCTTCTCCCGATTGCATCGTATCGATTCTTTACCATGCCCATATCTCCTCTCTTTCCTCGTCATCCTCGTCATAATGGTTCTGCTGGCTATCGTCGCTGCTGCGCGCTGAAGGTCAAGCTCGGTGGGGCTGCTGAGCCTCCGGCGATGCAAGCATCTATGAGCTACGAGGCCCGATTCTGACTCCGGCCGAACGGTCGTTCCTCGGAGCACTGGAGCAGGCTCTGCCTGATGGAGTCGGGCTGCTGTCCAAGGTCTGGCTGGGCGACATCTTCAAAAACCGCGCAAGGGCTCTTCACGCCTTCCGTCCGCACCCGGGCCGGCAATCAGATCAACCAGAAGCACGTCGACTTTCTGCTCGTGCGCACCTCCGACCTCACCCCTGTCGCCGGCCTCGAACTCGACGACAGTTCCCATGGCCGTGCCGACCGCCAGAAGCGCGATGCCTTCGTCGATGACGTCTTTCGCTCCTGCAGTCTGCCGCTTCTCCACGTCCCCGCCCAGGCGAGCTACAGCGCGGCCGACCTGCGGACCCAGATCACGGCGCTGCTGAATCAGGCCGAACCGGCCAGCCTGGTTCAACCTGCTCCCGAGAGGATCAATGCGGCTGGCCTTCCCGTCTCAAATACAACCGCGCAGGTGCATGGTGCCGAAATCCCGCCGAGTCTCCCCTCGCAACCCCAAGCGGGCGACAGTTGTCCGCGGTGCTCGGATGGGAGGCTTGTCCAGCGCACGAAACGATCCACTCAAGGTAAGTTTCTGGGATGTTCCAATTACCCTCGTTGTGGACATACCAAGAACCTGTAGCGAAATTGATATAAGCCGGTTTCGAGGACTCCTGACGGTTGTGCGGAGTTGCCCCAATCCAAGCTTTCGGGAACGCTCTCTGCAGCGACTTCGCCTGTCATGTCTGAACCGACTCTACCTGGATACTCGTGGCGCTATTCCGGACCACCGTGGTATTGGTGGTTGGGTGTCCTCGTTCTTCTTGCTGGAGTCGCCTGGACAGTGCGTTTCTTCGATCTGCGAAACCAGGCGCGACGGGCCCCTGCCGCACAGGTTCATGTTTCGGCACAGCCAGCCCTGACTTTTGCCCCGCAGTTGGATTCGAAGGGTGCGATTTCCCTCGGCCGGTCCCTGGATCCGGCACCTGAAACATCGCCGCTGCCCCCTCCCGGAAAGAGCCCCCCTGCGTCGGTGGTCTCCTCGAGCGCAAAATACCTGGATCCTTTCCACGAGGAAGGCGGGGACGCTCGCAAACTCAATCCCCAGTTGATGAGTTTCCTCGCCGACCGACTCACCGAAGCCCGGGCGGGCATCCAACGTCCGGAGCCAGCCTCCTTGCAGGAGGCGGAACGGTTCGCCGATTACGCATTCTATCAGATCCGATACGAAGCGTCCGATGAGGGTGGCTGCCGCCGGCAGTCACGGTGGCGCGGGGCAAGGGCGATTGCGCTCAAAAATCGATGTGGCTGGCGGACGCCTTGCTGAAGGCCGGATACCGTGAGGTGGGTATCCGAATGGGGGTTCCGGCCGCCTACAAACCGGGCCAGGCCGGGCACGCCTGGGTCACGCTTTGGTACAAAGGCAGTGAGTACTCGTTGGACCCGACATCGAGCGGCCGTGCGCTCCTGTCCAGGCTGGGGCGCAATAACAGCTACAGCATTACCGGGACGGTGTTGAGTTGTCCCAAATAGTCTTCGTGGCTTTGCGTCCGCCGGGGGCGGTCTTGACGGATAGCGATTGTGACAACGTGGAGATCGAATTCGTCACAAGGTGGAGCTAGCAATGGAGGGGTGGGGCGGCAGCCCGTCGGAAACCGAAAGATTGTGACCCGCGGTGGGGTGGGACTGCGGATGTCGCAGGTGGTATGGTTTAATGAGCGTCATGAAAGCCCGCCCCAGTCCTCTCGCCGTGCTCGCCGTAGCACTCGTGTGCGCCTCGCCTCTCGCCGTCGCCCAACAAACGGCTGCGGTCTCGGCGACCGCGAAGTCGTTCCAACTGCTCGTGTCCGATCCGTTCTACGCGCCCGCCTATGGGAACCTCTATACCTACTTCTCCACCTTCAACGGAACGACCGGCGAGTTCCTGATCGATTCGCTCCATAGTGCGACCAGCGGTGAGGTTCGGCCGCGGGCGAACACCCCGGGCGTCTACGAGGGGGCCTACGGCCAAGCCACGCGGAGCCAGTACGTGGATTATGGTTCGTTCACCTTGACGATTCCACAGACCGACGCCGATGGCGACGGGGTGCCCGATTTCATCCAGGTCAGCCGCTTGACCAGCCTCACGACATCGGGCACCGGTTACAGCATGGTGGCGGCCGCGCCGTTTTCGATCTCGGTGCGGATCACGCGCAGTGCGAACAGTCTGACGGGGCGCTATTCGGCCACTACCCAGCTCTCGGGCTATTCTGCGAGCACGGTCACCGGGGAGCTACGGCTCAACAGCATCAGTGGCACGGCAACGTACACGCGTGGGGTGGTGAACCGAATGGAGTTCGCCGCGTATTTTCCGGGCGTTGACGAGTACGCGACCGGTTCGACCACCTATTCGCTGGGGAGCGGCGGCAACGCGCTCAGCTATGGCGCGTTTTCCCTGACAGCCGGTGACGGCACAGTCTACCTCGTCAGCGCCGGCACCCTGACCCGCTCGGGCTCGTCGTATCGAGGTACCCTCACTTTGGCGGATGGGATTCTGACGACCTATTGGGCGGATCTTCGCGACTACTACCTTTCGTTCTCCGACCCGAGCGATTCGGACGGCGACGGGATTCCTGATTTGTCGGACGCCCTTCCTGCGGGCGCCGCGATGCCAGCGATCACGAGCCAGCCGGCGAGTCAGTCCGTGACCATCAGTGATTCGGTGACGTTTTCGGTGGGGGTGAGCGGTGTGCCTGCGGCGCGCTACCAGTGGCGAAAGAATGGTGTAGCCATCAGTGGAGCCACGAGCGCTTCGTACAAGATCGCCAGTGCTGTCGCGGCCAGTGCCGGCAGCTACTCGGTGGTGGCGACCAACTCCCTTGGCTCGGCCACCAGCAGTGCGGCAACGTTGACCGTCAATCCCGTCGTGATTCCCGTGGCGATTGTTGACCAGCCCGTGGACCGAGTGGCGATCGCCGGAAGCGCGGTTCAGCTGACCGTTTCGGCCACGGGGACACCGGCGCCGACTTTCCAATGGCACAAAGGGGGGCGTGTCATCGCCAATGCGACGAACCGCTCGCTCATCCTGGGGAGCAAGGGTTCGGCTGACGCGGGGATCTACGATGTGGTGCTGACGTCCGGAGCGACCAGCACGCTTTCCCGGCCGACGATCGTTGGCATCACCCCGGCCGCGGGCCAACGTACGGCCGGCAGCGTGGCGACCCGGGCGGAGTGGCAGGACATCCGCCACCCGGTAACCGGGGCGGTGTACGACCAGTTCCTGCTTACTGGCGCGGCGGGCACGTTTACAGCGGATCCCAAGCAGATCGCCCGGATGTCGTTCCTCGATGAGAACGCCAGCATCGTGCAGGTGGAAATGTCCGGCGCGGGGGCGATCACCGTGGTGCTCGACAACCCCAGCGGGCCGATGGCCCCGGCGCTCTACAACCAGAGCGGCATCGAGTACATGAAGGGCAAGGCGACGATCATCCTCGCCGGGGCCGATGCCACGACGCACTTCACGATCTATTCGGTGGGCTCCTTCACCAACCCGGGCGCCACTCGCCCGGAAGTGGTCTATACGGGGTGGGCGAGTGTGGCCGCCGCCGGTATCGTTTCTTCGAGCGGACAACTCGGTGGCATTCACCAGGGAAATGCCGCCTACAACTCCGACGCAGGGCTGACGGGCATCTATGCGCCCACCGTCACTTCGGTTGGCGGGCTGGTGGTCGTCCACGGAATCGAGGCCAGCAGCTTGGCTCAGCCGTACCTCTTCTTCGGAACCGGTGGCGCGGCGATGATCAAGATCGCTGGCACCTCCCCTCTCCCAGCTCAATGGCGAGAGCATCACTGTCCGCGGTCTCGCCCAGGTGCAGATGGGCGCCGGCCAGGACTCTTGTGGCCGGGCCGCCCCGGCGTTGGCGATCCGAAGCGCTCTCTTCACCGACACCGGTCTGGATGTGACCGCAGGCCTGGTCGTCGGACCGTGAACGAAATCGACGCTGCGTGATAGATACGCTTCTCCCGGCCCGCGCTTAAGGCCGCTGCGGGTAGCGAGGGGGACCCTCGCAGCCCTGCATCTCGGCTGGGTTCTCCCAGAGAAGGGGGCCGAACCACTCATGGAGCTTAAGGACTCTTCAACACTTGCTCTCGCCTTGGCGGGAGCGGCCCGGACCGTGGCCCTTGGGTCGGCACGATCGGCCGGCCAACCGGTTGAACGCCCGGGCCCGCTCAAACCGGACCGGCCATCCAACCGCAAGCGCCGGCCGGAATAGGCTGATCAGAACTCGCGTGTTGTAAGTACGGGGGCGACGGACATGCGGGCGAGTTCAGCCTTGGCCGCCTCGAACTCCACGAACTTTGTCACGTGTGTCTGCTCGCAGCGTTCAAATAGCTTCCGAGCCTGATCTGTGCTACCATTGATCAGACGGACAACGCCTGCGTAGTAGAACGCCTCGCATTGGCGCTCGTTGTCGGGCGTTCCGTCGGCGGAGAAGGTGGTGGCGAGAAGCGTCTGTTCGTTGATCGTGCCGACCAGAAACTGAGCAAGCGTTCTGACCCATTCATCCGGGGATGTTGCCACGATCGCCGCGAGGTCGCGATTGTCGGAGGGACGGTGCAGTCGACTCCGGAGAAGAAAACTCCAGAAACTAGAGTACGGGACGTCGCCATCGGCCAGCGTGAGGGATTGTTCGAAGTCGGCTAGAGCGCCGGAGAAATCCCCCGAGAGTTCCTTGGCCAACCCGCGCGCCCTTAAGTCTAGAGAGGTCAGGGGATTGAGTGCGATCGCCTTCGAATACTCGGCGATCGCGCCTGGGTAGTCTCGCTTGGTCAGTCTTGCCCGTGCTAGCCCCCGAATCGCGAGGATATTGTTAGGCTCGAGGCGAAGGACTTCGCCGAAATCGGCGAGCGCTCCATCTGGATCCGCGCTAAGCAGTTTCGCTGTACCCCGATGATCCCAGTAAATGCCGACTCTGGGAGCCAATTCGATGGCCTTGCTGAAGTCTTGAATAGCGTTCTCGGTTGTTTGCTGAAGCATCCCGATCGATCCACGGCGGTCCCAGTAGGCTGCAGTCTGGGGCGCAAGCTCTATGGCCCGATTGATGTCGATGCGCGCGGCACGAAGATTGCGACTTCTTTGTGCGCAGAAGGCTCGTATAGCGAACGCATCCGAATCGGTGGGTGCGAGTTCAATCACCCGGGTTGCATGGCTGGAAGCCTCGTCGATATACTCCAGCTGTTCCGAAAGGCCCCGGGCAAGATTCAGGTGGGCGTCAGTGTTGTCGGGATCGATGGTGACTGCTTGGCGATACTGGTCGATCGCCTCCGGGGCTCGTCCTGGAATGGTTTCAAGAATCACGCCGATATTGTTGTGCGCTGACGCGCTCGTCGTGTCGATACTGGCGGCGGCTTCGAAGTGGGCCAACGCCTCCGAAGTTTTCCCAGCGGCGCGGGCCAGATTGCCAAGATTGATCCGGGCGTCTGACGAGTTTGGGTCGAGCCGCAGGGCGGTTTCGAACTCCGTTCGCGCCTCGATGGTCTCCCCTGATATTTCCGCGAGTGCGTATCCAAGGCCATTATGTGCCGGCGCATCCTCAGGTGAAATGCGTACGGCGTTGCGAAATGCGGCGACCGATTCGATTTTGCGAACCGGTGACGCGAGTAGAGCCGCACCGAGATTAACCCATGATTGCGCATGGTTGGGGCGAAGCTGGGCCGCGGTGCGATAGGCGAAGATGGCCTCCTCGATTCGAGCAGGCTGTTTGAGCAGAATGCTTCCGAGGCTTGCCCATGGGCTCCATAGGAGAGGATCAAGTTGGGCTGCCGCTCGCAGTTCGGAGATCGCCTCGGTCTCGCGAGCGGGGATTTTCGCAAGGGCCAAGCCCAGGTTATTTCTCACACCGGCATTATTGGGATCAATGCTGCGCGCGGCTTCGTAATGGGAGATTGCTTCTGGCGCGCGGCCCGGAAGATTGACGAGAATGTTTGCTAATGCGCAGTGCGCGTTTGAGTGAACGGGCCTTGACCTTAACGCCGATTTGAACGCCGCGATCGCCTCGGCTTGTCTCCCTGGAAGGTCTGCAAGAGCTTGCCCGAGGCTGTAGTACGCATCGGCATAGTTGGGGTTTAGCGCCACGGCTTTCCGGAACTCAACGATAGCTTCCGGCAGGCGGTCGGGCAGCCGCACGAGAGCAAGGCCGTGATTGAAATGGAATTTGGAGTCACTGGGGTCTAGATTTTCCGCGAGCTTGTATTGTTCGATGGCATTTGCGATATGGTCGTTAGATTCTGCGAATGCGTTGCCGAGATTATTGTGCGCAAATGGATCGGATGGGTCGATACGAACGGCGGCTTTGTAGTGTGCAATCGCTTCGGGCAGGCGCGCTGGATCACTGGATAGAATGGCGCCCAGTTGGGTATGGGCTCCCCAGATGATTGGGGTTGAAGCGGAGAACTGTTTCAAATTCGGCAATCGCTTCAGGGGCGTGTTCAACACCCGCTTCTGCCAAGGACACTCCGTTCTGAAAATGGGCCTCGATTCGGTCCTTTCGCTGCTGGACCGTGCTACACCCTGCGAGAAGAAGGCTGACGATCAGTGCCAATCCCCGACAGGGATGAGAAGTTGATTCAGGGGTCCGGCAGCGCAGCGATTGCGGTTCACAAGCTGAATCTGAGGAGTGGAGGACGTCGGTAAACGACGAAATCGGAGAGCGACCGCCCTTCATCGGTTCACCGCCTCGCCGTAGCCGTGTTCATGCTCGTGTTGCGACCAGAGCGTCTGAACGGAGCTCCTTTGTGGTCATGAGTATCGATTGGGGGGCAGATGGGCCCCGGGGAGAGACTCCTGTGGCCGGGCCGCGCCCGCGCTGGCGATTCGCAGCGCCCTCATAACCGATTCCGGCTAGGGCGTAGCCGCACGAAAGGTTGATTCGCCTCTCACACCTCGACCGTAAACTGGCTCGCGCTTAGCGCCTTTTGGAGTGGGCGAGGTAGGGGTAGGCCCGCGGATGTCCGTGCGGCGTGCTAGAGTTGGGCATGGATTATTCGACTTCATTGCCTGAGCTCAACGAAAGCGTCTGGCTCGAACTCAAAGACGGCACCGGCGTTAACGCCGTCTGGTACGACAGGAGGCTGTGGTGGTCCTATCGCGGCGAGATTGCACAAAGCGAGGTCCTCCGGTGGCGCCGTGGCCACGCCGCGCAGATCTGCGAACGAACGAAGTAATCGAGGCAGCTCACGCCCCCGGCATTTTCGGCTAGGTTCTCCCAAAGAACGGGTGCCGGGCCTCTCCTGTACCTCGAGAGCCGTCGCCTCTCGGTTTGCACAGTCGACCAGTAGCTCAGCGTCAGCGTGCAATTCGATCCGCTGCAACTGCTGCACTTCATCAGCGGGGATTTCGGGCCGATGAGCGAGACGGGCGAGCGCAGCGCGATGTTCGAGCGCCTGATCTATGAGCGCACGAAGGCGGTCTTCGGGCACTTCGCCTTGCCCTTCGACGCGCCCACCGGCTTGAGCGCGTGCCGCGGGATGGCGCGATTTCCTTCACGGGCTGCACGGATTCGTGACCGGCGGCTGCCGCAAGGGCGACAACCTTTCCGATTTGTGAGATGGCCGATCCGAAGGTTGCACCGCCGCGGGATCGCGTATCCTCCGGACATGTGTGGCCGTTACCGCATCAAGGACACCGACCAGATCACCGCGCATCTGCTCGAAGCTTTTGGGATTCCTCCCTGGACGCTGACGGCGCGCTACAACGTATCGCCCAGCCAGGAGCTCCCGGTGGTGGTGGGCGGAGAGGACGGGCGAGCGCGGATCGCGACCATGCGGTGGGGGTTCGTGCCGTTCTGGGATGAGTCGGAGAAGCCAAAGCTGGCGCCGATCAATGCGCGAACCGAAGGGGCGTTCACCAAGCCCCTGTTCCGCCAGGCGATTCAACAGCGCCGCTGCCTGATTCCGGCCGACGGCTTTTACGAATGGCAGCGGTTCGCGGGCGACCGCAAGCAGCCTTTCGATATCCAACTGCGCGGCGGCCACCCATTTTGTTTCGCCGGAAGCTACGAAGCGGCGACCGCGACCCGGCCGGAGACCTTTCTCGTCTTCACCACGCGTCCTAATTCCCTGATGACGCCGATCCATGATCGTATGCCCGTCATTCTGACCGGCGATCGTGCCACCGCTTGGCTGGCTCCGGGGCCGATCACCGCGGACCAACTGGCCGGATTCGCCGAGCCCTATCCCGCGCAGGACATGGTTGCTCAGGCGATCGGTTCGCTGGTGAACAGCCCGCGCCACGACTCACCTGCCGTGCTCACCCCGGCCGGCCCCGAAGACGAGTTTCGGCTGGAGTAGGTGCGCACTGGACTGCCGGGATGTCCGCGTGCCCAACCATTCCCGGGCGCGAAACTCCAGCAGGCGCGAGAGCTGCGGACGGCTGACCCCGGTCGCAGTCGCCAATTAGGCTTGGGGCCATGGTTGGCGTGTGGACAGAAAGGCGTAAGCCTCCGGCTGATGACCTAGAGCGGAGACGTTCAATCTTCCCTGTGAGTTCACGGCTCCACGGGAGCCTACGACGTCGGGGTAACGTCAACTACGGCCGCCGGCGGTGCCGGGAGGCGTGACAGAAGCTCGTCCCGGATCTTCTTCCACGTCTTCGAACTCATCGCGGTAAGCTTGGTGCGCAACTCGGCCGGATCGAGGGGCGCGACTTTGGGCTCAATTCTGGGCTCAGGGCCGACCAGAAGGGCGGGCATCTTGCCGGCGAGCGTGCGGCGGAAATCCTCCTGCCCCGGTTGAAAATAGTGCTTCATCACGATACTCGCCGTGCGGTGTCCAGTGACTTTCTGGACGATCTCTAGCGGCACGCCGGCGCTGAGCGCCAAGGTCACCCATGTGACCCGGAACGAATGGAAGTCCCGCACTGAGGCTCTTCGCAGGCCGGTTGTGCGCTCCTGATGGATCTCGCCGCGGGCGTGATTCTTCTCCTCCTCGTCTACCGCGTCTGCGGTATCGAAGAACCCGGCCGCCCGCATGACGTCCCGGACCCGGTCGGTCAGATAGTCCGGAGTCACACGATACCGGGCTTCCAAGTCGGGGAACAGATAATGAGGGGGGCGTTCGACCGGCTTCTCCATAGCCTTTTCAAGGACATCGCGGAGTAACGGGAATATCGGGATCTGCACGTACTCACCGGTCTTTGACGTCTTCACCTTGATGAATCCGGTCTTGAGGTCGACGGACTCCCGCAAGAGGGTGCAGCAATCACCCCGACGCATGGCGGTGCACATTCCGGTGACGATCAGTGGATAGATGAACTCGTTCGCCTTCGCCTTCTCGACGAGAATGCCGAGCTCTTCGGCTGTGAAGGGGTGCCGAAAGACCGTTTCCCCCTCTTGCGTCGGGATGCCGTCGAAGGGATTCTCCGACAAGCCCGCCTCCTTACGCAGGGACTGGAAGACCGAGCGCAGGCAGATCAGGGTATTGTTGTAGGTTTTGGCCGTGACGCCGCGTTTTGTCTCTGCTTGGCAAAAGGCGCGGCATACCGGCGACTGCACTTGATCCATATCGTGAATCGCCGGATTCGCCGCCTTCACAAATTTCAGGAAGCGCTCGATCCGGCTCTCGGCCTGTGCGAGGTAACTGTCGCTGAGGGGGCGCCGACGTGGCAGGTCCTTCCAACGAGCGCAAACTTCTACCAAGGGGAGGGTACTGACGCGCGCACCGGTGCGGATCTCATGGATGGTTTGGACGAGCTCCTCTGCCGAGCGGCGCGATTTGAGATCGATTTGGAGTTTCTCCAGGGCAGCCTGGGCTTTGGCCCGCGAGCGCTCGAAGGGAATGTCGCCGAGTTTCCGCAGTTTCCGGGGCGGGGTCCCCTGGATGAGCACACCCAAATTCCTGACGATAGAAGCGCCATTCACTGCGACCCGACCATACCACCACTTGCTGCGACCTTTTTGAATCTCAAGGGCCATGGGAAACGTGGGGCTACCTCACGAAGGCGAGGGAATCGGTGTTTTGAAGGTAGAATACAGGAGAAATGTAGTGCTACATTAAGTAACTCCGGGAAACTTTGTGCAGGAAAACCGTAGTTTCCACCGTAGTTTAGCGTAATCGATATTAACTGTTTGTAGGCGCAGCGATGTATCCTCGCGCTCATAACCTGAAGGTCCTGGGTTCAAATCCCAGCCCTGCACCCAATTTCAGTACTTCTAAAGGCCGCTCGTAACGCAAGTTACTAGCGGCCTTTGTGTTTTTGGCGAAAACCCATGGCCCCGCATGGAACTGCACGGAACAGGCAAAAAATGGACGGAAAATGGACAGTGGCTTTCCCTCTGATCCGAACGCACTCGTTTCGCCGATAGATTGGCTCAACTGCTCAGAGTTTAAGCCCCGTAGTTTCCGAAACGAACGCTGCGCAACGATGGGGCCGACCGTCCCGAGTGGCTCCGAAATGGCGCCAAAGCTTGCGGTCTGAACCGGCGCGATGGGCCAGGTTTGGTCGGAATCCGAGATCCCGCGATTGGGGAGTTTGGGCCCAGGGCGGCCGGAGAAGTAAGTGCATCTGAGGCATGAATACATGCCTGCAACGACAATTGCCCACACTGGTGGCTCCTCGTGAATTCGCGTGGTTTCTTCGCAACGCGGACAAGTCAATGAAAGTGATAAAGAAGCCTTTTCTGCGTAACGTTGACGTGTCAGCGTTAAGTAGTTTTGGACCAACGACTTCTGGATTGCCTTTCGGGCAGGATGTGCCAACCTTTCCTTCGTGAGGTCGTACGATTCTGAACACAATGCCAGGGCCGATTATCGCGTCGAAATTCGGGGATGCCGGCCCTTTTCGGTGAGCCGCAAGGACGCGGCGGTATTGCTCGGATCGACGATGACCTCGGGCATCACCGCACGGGCGAACTGGCCTAACGTTGCAGGTTGCCAACGCCCAACTGCCTCAAAATCAACCCCCGCTGCGGTGATGGCAGACTCGCGATGGCGGTAACCGTGAGGCCATTGAAGCTTCACCACGTCCGGTGCCAGCGTCGGCATGCGACCGCCCCCTTATGGGTGGTGGCATGGAGGTGCAGACGATTCCAGGGAGACTGTCCCGTGGTCAGGTGATATAGTCGTTGCCATCAAGGTATTCAGCGTTCGATTCGGCGATGAGGTGAATAAGGACCGACAGCTTCTCGGTGTCCCGCCCACAGAGTTGGGGATAGGTGATCAGGATGTGCTCCTCGCCCTTCTGTATCCCCAAGCCAGTTGTCATGAGAATATCAATGAGCTTCCGGACGAAGATGCGATGGTGGGCGACAAGTCGGTCGATCTCGTTCGCGCTCCCAGGGTAGGCCTTCGCGAAATGGTCTTTGATTTTCTGGACGGCTCGGCGGCCAATCTCGTTTCGCCGTTCGCGAACATGTTCGAGAAAGGCAGCGGCCCGCAGGGTTTCGTATATGACGTAGGGCAGCGAACCCATCGGTATGACACTGGCTGTCATTGTTTTTGAGCTTTGGACGAGCGTACCGGATGATCCGATTGATAGAGGATGCGGGGGCTGAAGCCATCCAATTCCACGGCCGGGGACACCGAATGGCCTCGGTCTAGTGGATGATTCCGGCGACTGCGTTGCGGGCCACGGTGGTCACGCTGCTCGATGAAGGAGAGTGCCTAGGGAGACATGCGAGAGTGCGCACACCAAGCCGCCGAGACTGACCTGCTCGCTGTTTTCGAAGTGCCGTATCGTGGCGACGGCGACCCGGCTGCGCTCAGCCAAGTCCACTTGGAGTAAGCCGAGCGACTGCCGCCGCTCGCTCTTGGTCAGCAAAGATGGCATCTGAGTGATTAGGTTCCTGATTCATGCTTAAGCAATCGATTGAGAACGATGAGTGGTCTAGTCGGGAGAGGTCAGAAAGGTGGCTCAATGGTGCCACGGCGGCAGCTCCGGCACCTGAGATTCAGCCTCCGCTGTCCCGTGTTCGGGGAGCATTGTGATCGTCTGGTCCGATGAGGTCGGGAGGGGCCGCTGTGCCAAGCGGATTGACGGTGAAGTTCTCGGACTGGAGCTTCTGCCGCCAGGAGGCGACGATCGCCCGCACCCCGCCGAGTTCAATCGACTGGTGACGATCGGGGTAGGGGCGCAGATTTGTCTCTGCCAACTCAAACACTCGATCCGCCGGGCGCAGGCGATTCTTCTGGAGGAGGACAAAGGCGCCGGCCAACTGAATGAGTCCCTTATAGAAGGCTCCGTCGGGACCGTTGCGGTCGGGCAGCCACAGGTCTTCGAGCAAGTCGTGCGCTTCGTAGAAGCGTTGCTGGTTGAACGAGTGGAAATACGCCAGGTAACGCGCGTCCATCCGTTGTCCTTCGAAATCGGCGACGAGAGCTGCCACGGCGCTGCTTTTGCGGGTCATGGGGCCGACAGTAGCACGAGATGTCTGCTTTGTCGGCCCTGGGGGGGGGGCTAACTACTTGCCCACCGTTCCGCAGTAGATGCGCAGTTCACCCGCGATGCGCCGCGCGAGGACAATGCTGCCGCTTAACGATCAGGTGTTACTGGCCATCGCCGACTACCGGGACGTAATGGGGAAGAATGGTAACGCTTAGTTCGCCGCCTGTTATCGCCAAGGTCCTCGCTTCCTGCGTGCGGGAGGACCGGTTGGCGCGCGGCTGGAGCCAGGGGCGCCCGGCGGGCCGGTGTTAGGCTGGCGACCTACGTGTTGTTCGAGCGCACCGGACGGGTCTCGCTAGTGCGCTTCATCGCCATCCTGGACGTTCTGGATCTGAGTGCTGAAGTGGAGCAACTGGGCAAGGCGGCGCTGCCGGTGGGCGCAGTCTGGTCGACCTTGTCAAACCGCTGCCCCAACGGGGCAGGACCCGCCGATGAACAAGTTCGATGGCTCTTTTGGCGCCGAGCTGGTCGCTACGCGAGCGAAGAGACCGCCGAAGTACTGGATACGACTAGTCTATAGGTTCTTCGATACATACTGTTTGTCTTCCGTAGCTCCGTACCAGGGCGGCCCTGAAGACGGGGCCGGGGGCGAAACGGGATGGGGAAACGGTTCGGGTCTGTCTGTTGGGTTGCGCCAACTCGGGATCGAGTATTCTCGCGGCGTGTGTGGCCGTTATCGCATCAAAGACAATCCTCGCAACGATTCGCCGGTGGCGTTCACTCCGACTGGCCCCGAGGACGAATGCCGGCTGGAGTAGCCGGGGGGCGGGGCGGTCAGGGATCGGTCTGCTCCTTCGCCGTGGTTGGAAGTTGGTCGGCGTTCTTGGAGGGCAGCTGCACCTTAGTCTGTCCCCGCTTCTCGACGTCGTGCGCTGAGGTTGTCAGGATGTCGCGATGCCCGGTGACTTTTGGGGCGACTTTCAGTGGCACCCCGGCGTTGGGGGATTAGGGCACCTGAACATCGAGGGTTCATATCCCAGCCCGGCACCCAATTCGCACCCCTGGAACTCTTTCCGAGGGGTTTCTTGTTGAACGGGAACTACGCCGGAACCAGGAATATGTGACGCGGTGGACCCCGGGTGCGGCGCTCGGCGGCGGCTCCGATCGGCCTGGCGCTATTTCCGCGCCTGGTGCAGGGCGACGATGCCGAAGGTCATTGGGCGGGCGCGCACCGCGCCGAAACCGGCGCGGGTGATCTCGGCCGTCATCGCCGGCCGGGCGGGGAACTGCGCGATCGAGCCCCCGAGGTATTCGTAGGCGCCACGGTCGCCGGTTAGCCAGGAGGCGAAGTGCGGCAGCACGTGCCGGAGATAGAAGAAGTAGAACGGGGCGAACCAGCGGAAGGGTTGGGAGAACTCAAGTACGAAGAGCGTGCCGCCGGGCCGGAGAACGCGGTGCATCTCGCCGAGTGCCTTGTAGCGGTCGGCCACGTTGCGCAGCCCAAACGAGATCGTGAGCACATCGAAGGAGGCGTTGGGCAGGGGAAGGGCCATGGCGTCGCCCTGGAGGAACTGGATCTTGGCGTAGCCCGGGGCGCGGGCTTTCTTCGCGACGGCCTCATCGAGCATCGGCTGGCAGAAATCCATGCCGGTGATGCGCACGGAGGCGGGCAGGCCTCGGGCAAGGGCGAAGGCCACATCGCCGCTGCCGGTGGCTAGATCGAGCACGTCCTGCGGTTGGCAGTGGGCCACCGCGCGGCGCAGACGCCAGCGCCACCACACGTCGGTGCCGCCGCTAAGGAGGCGGTTGGCGAGGTCGTAGCGGTGGGCGATACGACCGAACATCGACTGGACGGCGACAGGATCGGGCATTTGGGGAGGAATGCGGAACGCAGAACGCTGAATGATGGAGTCGGAAGAGGGGGACAGGAGGCGCGCCGGGCTAGCGGGACGGTACGGGCGCCATTACGATTTGCATGGTGACTTTGGTGGGGCTTTCGAAGTCGACGCGCACGGTGATTTTGCTGTTCACTGCCTGCTGGCGGCTGAGCGCCGGCATGAAGAACCAATCCTCGGCGGCCGTTTCGGCGGTGCGGGCAAAGGCTCGATCCGTGGCCTCGGTACATTGGGCCTTTTCTGCGTTCCCGTACTGGTCGACGATCAAGACAACGATGGCGTATGCGGGCTTTCCCCACGCCCGCCACTTCTCCGGGTACTTGGGCGGCGGCTGCAGGCCGAGCATGGCCGCTCGCTCGGGTGCGGGCAGGCGCTCCACGGCTTTGCTGAAGCTGGCCTTGGCGGTGTAGGCCGTGGGCTCGGGCCCGGCGGCGGTGCTGCCTCCTTCCGGTGCGGCAGTGCCAACGGAGAACGAGAGCAGGAGCAGGAGGGACAGGATGCGAGCGGCCGATTTCATCGAGGAGGGCAGGAGAGACGGCGGGGCGCGCGGGGGCGAACAAGAATTTCCGGGGAGGCAAGCGTTGGGCGCGCGGCGAGGAAGGCGGGCTCGGCACTCGGTGCGCCGGCCGGATCGCCGGTGTCGTTTGTGGAAGGGCTTGGCGGTTGATTGCTGGTATCGCCAGACGTTTCTCGACTTGCGTGGCTCTTCTCGCTCCTTCGCCTGCCCAACCCCGTCTTGTTTCTGCCATATCCCACCTCATCGATTCGTCGAGCGTCCCAGCAACGCCGTTGTTCGATCGTCGCACGTTTGTTAAGACGATGGCGGCCGCCGGTCTCGGGTTGGCGGTGGCGCCGTCGGTGCTGGGGGCTGAGGGGTTGCCACGTCGCCGGCGGTTTGTCCAGGTCGGCACCGGCTCGCGGGTGATCCTGCATTAGGTGGCGGTGCAACGGCTGTTTCCCGAGCACTGTGAGATGGTCGGTCTGTGCGACCTCAATCCCGGCCGGTTGGAGTTGGCTCGACAGCGCTCCGCCTTGTTCGGGGCGGCCATGCCACCGGGCTATGCCGTGGCCGACTTCGATCGCATGCTGCGCGAGACGCGGCCTGATGATCCATAAGGCCACGCATCGTTTTGATCTCGTGAACTGGTGGCTGGGGGCCTCGCCCGAAATGGTGTGGGCGGTCGGCAAACGGGAGTTCTCCACTCCCGCGACCGCGCGCCGGCTCGGTCTGCAGGGGCCGCACGAACTTTGTCACACCTGCCCGGAGAAGGCGGCGTGCACGTTCGCACTCGATCTCGCGGCCTCGCCGCGCCTCAAACAGCTCTACCTCGACCAGGAACAGCACGACGGGTGCTTTCGCGATCGCTGAGTATTCCGGCCGGATATCCTCGCAGGCGCCTACATGGTGCGGGTGTTGCCTCCGTGGTACGAGAACCTCGGCAAGCGGCAGGTGAAGGCTCCGAAAATCTACGTGCGCGACACCGGGTTGCTGCATGCGTTACACGGCATCGGCACCTTTGAGGATCTGCAGGGTTACCCCAAGCTCGGCGCATCGTGGGAAGGATTCGTTATCGAGCAGCTCATCGCGCTGCTCGACACCCGCGACACCTACTACTGGGGCACGCACAGCGGCGCGGGACTGGATTTCATGACGGTGTACAACGGGCGCCGGTACGGCTTCTAGGTGAATTATGCCGATGCGCCGGGGACGACGAAGTCGATGCACATCGCGTTGGCGGATCTCGGGGCTGGAGCATTTCTGGGTAATCTATCCCGGCAAAGGCCGCTACGCGCTCACCGAGAGGATCACGGTGGTGCCGGCGCGGGAGATCACGACGCTCGTGGCGGATCTGAAGGCGGGGAGGCTGCTCCGCTAAGCACGGTACGCAGAGAAGGAGAAACGGCGGGCCGATGTTTTGCTGACTGACCGATGGGGATGTCGGGCTCCCAGTTGTAACCTTCTAGGAAACAGCTTCCGTTTTTTCCCGTCCCGGGCGGCACTCCGTGCCGCAGCCGTGGCTTGCGAGTTTTGCTACGCAAACTGACGGCTGTGTCGGATCGAACTCCCAGGGTTAGTCCCTCCATCGACAGAGCCGCCCGGACACGAGGTTCTGCCCTGCAATGACAGAGGCAGAATGCCAGCCTCAGATCAGCCCGAGCTTCATTTTACCCTCTTCGGAAATCATCTCCTGGTTCCAGCACGGCTCCCAGACGATGCGCACATCGGCTTCGTCCACACCGGGGACCTGCATGAGCTTTGACTTGGCGTCCTCGGCGATGGCGGGGCCCATGCCGCAACCGGGCGCGGTGAGTGTCATGGCCACGTCCACTTTGTGACCACCGGTTTCGCGCTTGATGACGTCGAGCGAATACACGAGGCCGAGATCGACGATGTTCACGGGAATCTCGGGGTCATAGACGCCGCGGAGTTGGCCCCAGAGAAGCTCGGGGTCGGGCGCGCCGTCGGCGGTGGTGGCGGCACCGGCGAGGTTGGTGGCCTGGACTTGCTCGCCGATGGCGTCGGCGTACTGGCCGTCCAAGCGGGCCATGCCGAAATCGCCCATGATGGTGAAACTGCCGCCGAGGGTCTGCATGAGGGAGACCTTCCCTCCTGCGGGAATCATGAACTTGTTCCCGTAGGGAACCATCACGGCTTCGACTTCACGGGTGAGGGTGCGATTGCGGTCGGGGGAGGACATGGCGGCGGCGGTGGGCGGAGAGATTATCGGAATTGAACCACAGAGAGCACGGAGAGAGGGAAGAGGGAGGGAATCGGAGCGAAAGTTAACCGCAAAGAATGCAGAGAGCGTAAAGAGGATGAGGAGGGATGTTCGGCGGTCCTTTGTGGTAGGGCGGGCTTTACGCCCGCCATCTGCGCTCGTGTCGGACTGGCGGGCATGAAGCCCGAGCGGGCGGACGAGACTCTTGCGAGTGTCGCTACGAAGATCGGGCTGCGGCGAACGAGACAATCGGACGAAGCTCTTGCGGACTTCGCCATAGGGAAAGAACGGGCGGAACGGGGAAGCCGTTCCGCTACGGGAAAGAGCTGACGAAACTCTTGCGAGTTTCGCTACGCGGAAAGAACGGCGCGGGGCGGGAGGTGGAGCCACCGAAGTTCGGGATGCTCGCTACCCGCTCCACACTGCTCGCTACTACTTTTGGAACTTGCTTTGGATCAGCTCGCGGAGGACTCCGCGGAGATGCTCGTCCTCCAATTTCTCGAGGACCTCCTCGAAGAAGCCAAAGACTAGCAATTCCTCGGCCACGGGGCGCGAGATACCGCGGGCGGCCAGGTAGAACATCTGCTCGTCGTCGATCTTGCCGTTGGTGGTGCCATGGGTGCAGCGCACATCGTTGGCCTCGATCTCCAGCCCGGGGAGCGAGTTGGATTCGGCGTCGGGCGAGCAGAGCAGGTTGCGGTTGCTCTGGTAGGCATCTGTTTTTTGTGCACCCGGATCCACCACGATCAGGCCGGAGAAGATCGTGCGGCCCTGGTCGAAGAGGGCGTTCTTGTAGAGCAGGTCGGACCCAGTGTGCGCGGATTGGTGCGACTGGAGGGTGCGTTGGTCGAACTCTTGGTCGCCGTGGGCGATGGCCAGGGAGAGCATCTTGCTGAAAGAGCCCGGACCCTGGAGGCGGCTGTGGCTCTCGGTGCGGACCTGGCGGCCGCCGAGTTGGAGGCCGAGGGAGAGCACACGGCCGTCGCGCTGCACGACGGTCTCGTTGCCCTGGAAGCCGAGCGAGGAGCGGCTCCACCGTTGTCCCGAGATGTAGGTGACTTGGGCTCCGGGCCCGGCGTAGAGGTCGTTGACGCCGGCGGAGAACGTGGTGTCGGTATCGGAGGCGGACTGGCGGAACTCGACGACGGTAACCTTGGCGTTGTCCTCGGCGACGACGAGGGTGTGCGGAAAGACGGCGGCGCGGCCGCCGGAGGCCCAGTGATAGACGACGAGGGGAAGGTTTACCTCGACGCCCTTGGGGACGTAGATGAAGGCGCCGCCAGTGGTGAGAGCGCGGTGCAGGGAGGTGAGCTTCTCCGAGCCGAGGGCGGAATCCTGCGCCATGAAGTGCGCCTGGATGAGCGCGGGGTGGCGAAGGACGGCGCTCTCGATCGAGTCGAAGATGACCCCCGCTTTGGCGAGGTGATCGGGCAGGGTCTCCTGCGTGATGCGCACGTCGTTCACGTAGATCGCCTAGTGCGGTCTTCTGGGTGACGAGGTTGAGCGGGCGACCAAGGCGGCTGATCTCGGCCGGGGCGGGCGCGGCGAGCGGAAAGGCTCGGCGAGGCGCAGGCCCTGGATGTTGGAGAAACGCCAGAGCTCGTCGGTGCGTTTGGGCAGCGCGAGTTCGAGGTGGTGGGTCCAGGCGCGGCGCTTGAGATCGTGCCACCAAGCAGGGAGGTGTCCGAGCTTGGCCGCGACGGCGGCGAAGGCGGAAGGAGCGACGAGAGCCGGCTCGGGCGCGGTGACGGCGACGGTGGAGGGAGAGTTTGCTGCGGACATAGGGCAGAAGTCAAAAGGCAGAGTGCAGAATGAAGAGGATGGGAGGTGGCGATGGACGATGGTGGTTGCAGGAGTTCATCATTCTGCATTCCGCCTTCATCATTAGGCCGAAGGCCGTTCTCAGCCGACGCTTCCTTCCATTTCGAGATCGATGAGCCGCTTGAGCTCGACGGAGTACTCCATCGGGAACTGGCGCACGAGGTCGTTGACGAAGCCGTTCACCGCGAGGCTCATCGCCTCGGCCTCGGTGAGCCCACGCTGCTGCATGTAGAAGATCTGCTCCTCGCTGACCTTGGTGACGCTGGCCTCGTGCTGGGTGTAGTTGTCGCCACCCTTCACCGTGATGGCCGGATAGGTGTCGGTGCGGCTGGTGGTATTGATCAGGAGCGCGTCGCACTCGGTGTTGTTCTTGCAGCCCTTGAGGTGTTTCGGGATGTGCACGACACCTCGGTAAGTGGCCCGGCCTTCGCCGACGGAGATCGATTTCGAGATGACCGTGGACGTGGTGTTGTTGGCGGCGTGGACCATTTTCGCACCGGTGTCCTGGTGCTGGCCGTCGTTGGCCAGGGCGATGGAGATGACCTCGCCGCGGGCGCCTTCGCCCTTCAAGACGACGCCCGGGTACTTCATCGTGAGGCGGGAGCCGATGTTGCAGTCGATCCACTTGATCTCGGCGTTCTCCATCGCGAGGCCGCGCTTGGTGACGAGATTGAAGACGTTGGGCGCCCAGTTCTGGACGGTGATGTATTGAATCTTCGCACCCTTGAGGGCGACGAGTTCGACCACGGCGCTGTGCAGCGTGGAGGTGGTGAATTTCGGGGCGGTACAGCCCTCCATGTAGGTGACCTCGCTGCCCTCGTCGACGATGATGAGCGTGCGCTCGAACTGGCCGAAGTTCTCGGCGTTAATGCGGAAGTAGGCCTGGAGGGGATGGGTGACCTTGATCCCGGGCGGTACGTAGATGAAGGAACCGCCCGAGAACACCGCGCTGTTGAGGGCGGAGAATTTGTTGTCGGAAACCGGGATCACCTTGCCGAACCACTTGCGGAAAATCTCCGGGTGCTCGCGCAGCGCCTGCGTCGAGTTCATGAAGATGACGCCCTGTTTTTGGACGGCTTCCTTGATGTTCGAGTACGCGGCCTCGGAGTCGAACTGGGCCTCGACGCCGGCAAGGAACTTGCGCTCCTGTTCGGGTATGCCGAGGCGCTCGAAGGTCTTCTTGATGTCGTCGGGCACATCCTCCCACGAGCGCTTGGGCTTCTGGCCTTGGGCGAGGTAGTACCGGATCTTCTGGAAATCGATGTTCTCGAGGTCCTTGGTCGCCCAGTGGGTGGGCAGCGGCATCGACTCGAAGGTCTTGAGCGCCTTATGACGGAACTCGCGGATCCACTCCGCCTCCTTCTTGGCCGCGCTGATGTAGTCGACGGTGGCGGCATTGAGGCCGGTGCCGGCGTCGAAGTTGTACTTCACATCGTAGGTGAAGTCGCCCACGGCCTGGTCGATACCGGTCACAGGATTGGCGGTGTCCTCGGGTGGGACGAGGGTGGCTTCGGTGCTTTCGGAGAGGGAGCTCATGGTCCTAAGGGGACAGAGTTGAAGTGGAAAAGTGGAAGTGGAGGAGCGGGCGAATGCGGCGCGGGCGGGAAGTGGACCGAGGCACCGCGTAAAGGCGCCCGGTCAAAAACCTCTCCTACGCGGTGGCGGTGGCCGGAGTGGCGACGAGTTCCTTCACCCAGTCGTAGCCGCGGGCTTCGAGTTCGAGGGCGAGGGACTTGTCCCCGCTCTTCACGATGCGTCCGTCGTACATGACATGGACGAAATCGGGCACGATATAGTCGAGGAGGCGCTGGTAGTGGGTGATGAGCAGCACGCCAAGGTTGGGGCCACGGAGGGCGTTGACGCCTTCGGCGACGATTTTGAGGGCGTCGATATCGAGTCCGGAGTCGGTCTCGTCCATGATGGAGTAGGCGGGCTCGAGCATCGCCATCTGGAGGATTTCGCAGCGCTTCTTTTCGCCGCCGGAGAAACCTTCGTTGACGGAGCGGGAGGTGAACTTCCTGTCGATCTTGAGGGCGTCCATCTTGGAGTAGAGGCGCTTGTAGTAGGCGGTGGCGTCAATCTCCTCGCCCTCCGGGAGGCGGGCCTGGGAGGCGGCACGCAGGAAGTTGGCGATGGAGACGCCGGGAATCTCGCACGGATACTGGAAGGCGAGGAAGAGGCCGGCGCGGGCGCGCTCATCGGGCTCCATCTCGAGAATGTTGCGACCGTCGAGCAGCACGGAACCCGAGGTGATCTCGTAGTCGGGGTGGCCGGCGATGGCCTTGGCGAGAGTGGATTTGCCGGTGCCATTGGGGCCCATGATGGCGTGCACCTCGCCCTTACGGACGGTGAGGTTGAAGCCTTTGACGATCGGCTTCTCGGCAATGTTGATGTGGAGGTCTTTGATCTCGAGTGCGTTCATGGAAAGGGAAGGAAGACGGAGGGAGAAAGGAGGTGGTTGGGCCGAGCGTCGCGGGCGCTTAAGCAGGGATGGGGCCGACTTGCTCGATGGAGGCAGGATTTTTTAGGGCCTCGGCCGCCGCGGAGCCGCGAAAGTTGAGTTCGACGTCGTGCATCGCGAAACCGGGAGGGAGCGCTTCCTGAAGGCGGGCGATGTACTCCGGGGTCATGGCGATGTCGATGATCGTGCCGGTGGTGGTGTCGATGAAATGGGCGTGCTCGGTGAGATTGGAGCAGTAGCGGGTGGGTTCGCGCTCGAAGTTGACCTGCTTGACCAACGCGCACTGCACTAAGGCTTCGAGGCAGTTGTAGACGGTGGCCAGCGAGATGGTCGGCATTCGGGCCTTTACCCGGGCGAAGAGTTCGTCGGCGGTCGGGTGATCACGGCGCTCCAGCAGGACTTGGTAGACGATCTCGCGCTGAGGGGTGGCGCGTAGGCCGCTCCCGGCGAGGCGCTGGGTGAGGGAGTCGGCGGTGGTGGTCGTGGTGGGCATGGCGGAGCGGCGTGCGCTAAGGAGCCGGATTGGGACTTAGTTTCAAGAAGAACTTAGAACGATTCCAAGTCTATGAGTAACGCTTACCTACCCGCGCAGTCGGATTCCTGCGGGGAATAACGGCGCGTTGACCAGCGCGGTTGCCGTTGAGCTTCCATCAATGCGGGAGCCGGGCGCAGGGCCCTCGATGGGGTGGTGCGCTTGCCTGGGCCGCAGGTCGCGTGACTGCGGGGTGATGGGCCGCAGGCACGGAGGCCTGCTCCACTCGCATACTCGGATCAGTTGCCGTGCTCGGCCAACCAACGCTCGGCCTCGATTGCGGCCTGGCAGCCCATGCCGGCGGCGGTGATGGCCTGGCGGAACACGTGGTCGGCGCAGTCGCCGGCGACGAACACTCCCGCCACGTTGGTGCGCACCTGGCTGCCGGTCTCGGGCACGATGTATCCGGCCTCGTCGGTGCGCACGGCACCGGTGAAGGCCTGGGTGTTGGGCTGGTGGCCAATGGCGACGAAGATGCCCTTGCAGGGGAGGTCGGTCACGGCGCCAGTCTTCAAGTTCCTGAGCTTGACCCCGGCGACGTTGCCCTGGGCATCACCGACGATCTCTGCCACCGCAGAATCCCAAGCCGGCTTGATCTTCGGGTGGTCGAGCATGCGCTGTTGCATGATCTTGGAGGCGCGCAGGGCGTCGCGGCGATGCACGAGGGTGACCTTCGAGGCGAAGCGGGTGAGAAAGAGTGCCTCCTCGCAGGCGGAGTCGCCGCCACCCACGACGATGACTTCCATGCCGCGGTAAAAAGCGCCGTCGCAGGTGGCGCAAGTGGTCACGCCCTTGCCGCCAAAGAAGCCCATCTCGTTGGGCAGGCCGAGCAGGCGCGGGGCGGCCCCGGTGGCGATGATCACGGCGCGGGCGTGGATCTCCCGGTCGCCGGTGCGCAGCACCTTCAACGCCCCGGAGAAATCGACCGATTGCACCAGGCCGCTTTCGTAGCGCGCCCCGAAGCGGGCGGCCTGCTTGCGAATCGAATCGGTGAGGGTGTATCCGTCGATCCCGTGCTCGAAGCCGGGGAAGTTCTCCACCTCGGAGGTGGTGGTGAGCTGGCCGCCGGGCTGGGTGCCCTCGAGCACGAGCGGGGCGAGGCCGGCGCGGGCAGTGTAGACAGCGGCGGTGAGACCGGCGCAGCCGGTGCCGACAATGACGACGTTCTCGATGGTGGTGGGGGAAGACATGGCGGGTGCGGCGGCAGGTTGCAGAACAGGGCCGACGCAACGGAGCGGTCCAACCCGCGGCAAGCGCAAAGACCGGCACGGTGAAGTGACAAGGTGCAAGGAACAAGGGTCAAGGACTGTACGTGGCTCCGTGCCGCTTCCCCGTTGCCAACTGCGCCCAGGCGCGGCTGTTTTGCCCCATGCCCGCCCTGCCTCTGCTCATCGACACGCACGCCCATCTCGACCGGTTTCATCATCGCGGCGAACTGTCCACGGTGCTCGAGCGGGCGCAGGCCGCCGGGGTGGGGCAGATCGTGGCCATCGGCACTGAGCCCGAGGACTGGCGGCTTTATCGCGAACTCGTGCCCCGGCTGGGCGGGCGGGTAGCCTATACCGCCGGGCTGCACCCGTGCTCGGTCGGTGCGGACTGGGAGGCGGCGCTGGCGCAGCTGGCCCAGTATTTTGACGGAGAACACCCAGCCTGCGGGCTGGGGGAGTGCGGGCTGGACCGCTTCCATCTGCCCAAGGACGATGCGGTAGCGGCCGAACGAATTTTCGCCTGCCAGATTGGGGCGTTCCGTGGCCAGCTCGAATTGGCCAAGCGGGTACCCGGGCCGGTGGTGGTGCATTCGCGCGGGGCCTTTGCCGAAAGCGTGGCGGTGATCGACGCCTCCGGGCTCGATTGGGCCCGGGTGGTCTACCATTGCTTTTCAGAGGGTGAGGCCGAGATGCGCACGCTCCTGGAGCGGGGCGGGCGGGGGTCATTCACCGGCATCATCACCTACAAAAGCGCGGAGTCTGTGCGGGCGGCGCTGCGACTGCAGGGTCTGGCGCGGCTGATGATCGAGACCGACTCGCCCTACCTCACGCCTGAGCCCCACCGGGGGAAACCCAACGAGCCGGCGCTTGTCGCGCTGACGGCGGCGCGGGCCGCGCAGGAACTGGGGGTGCCGGCGGCGGAACTGGCCGCGCACACCACGGCGAACGCGCGGGCCTTCTTTGGGCTGGGCTGAGCCCACGCCCCGTTTGGCGCGGTCATGCCGGCCCGCGCTGCCGTGTTCAGAAATCACGTGCAAGCGCGCTCCGTCGGCGGACACTGAATCGCCGAGAGCGGCTCAAACCTCGTCGAACTTGCGCGCGAAGAGCGCCTCGAGCTCGGCGATCATCCCGGGGCCGTCGGCGCCGGTGACGATGAACTTCAGCGACGAGCCCCGGCCCGCCGCCAGCATCATGAGTCCCATGATACTCTTGCCGTTGACCTGCTCCTCGTCTCGCTCCACCAAGACGTCGGCTTTGAACTTGTTCGTGATGCGCACGATCATCGCCGCCGGACGGGCGTGGATGCCCATCTTGTTCTGCACGGTCAGCACTTTGATGTGCTGGTGGGCAGCGGAGGAGTCGGTGGTTTCCATTGGTGGTGCCTTTGCGATTGGCTCGGCGAGATCGGATTCCCTATGACTCACCCAGTACTGGCAACGTCAAAAAAATTATCCGTTCAATGAGCGAGCTCGCGATCATCGTTCCCTGTCGTCTCGAATCGACGCGCTTTCCGCGCAAACTGCTCCACCCCATCCGGGGCAAACCGCTGCTGCGCTGGGTGGCGGAACGAATCACGGAACAGATGCCCGAGTTGCCGCTGTATTTCGCCGTGGACGATCCCCTGTTGGCGGCAGTGCTGGAACCGTACGGTTTTCGCACGATCGCAACCGACCTCCAGCACCAGAGCGGTACCGACCGGCTGGCCCAGGCCAACCGTGCGGTGGGCGCCCGCCATGTGATCAACGTGCAGGCCGACGAGCCCTTGGTGAGCCGCGCGCAGTTGCAGGCGCTCGCCGACCTGATCCGCGGCGAGGCTCCGTTGGCCACGCTGGCCACCCGCTTTCTCCGCGCCGAAGACTTCGCGAACCCAAACCAGGTGAAGGTTGTCATTAGCGAATCGGGACGGGCACTCTATTTCTCGCGCTCGCCCATGCCGTTTGCCCGCGACCGGGCCGGGGTGGTCGACGACGCCTGGCTCGCGACGCACCCCTGCTACAAGCACCTCGGTCTCTACGCCTATCACGCGGATTTCTTGGAGCGGTTCACCCGGTTGCCCGCCGGCCGGCTCGAGCAGATCGAGAAGCTCGAACAACTGCGCGCGTTGGAGAGCGGGGCGGCAATTGCGGTGGGGCTGACCGAGGATCCGAGCGTGGGCGTGGATACCCTGGAGGACGCCGAGAAATTCGAGCGGCTGCTGGGCGAAGCTTGAGAGGGGATTTTGAGGATGGCGCGATTCCGCGAAGCTTGGGGGATTCTCCCGGGGAGGCCCGGTGTGGATCCCCATTTTCGAATCGGGGATGAAGATTTCTCTTAAGCCGGCGGGGGCTGGCGCGATAGGCCCGCCACCTGAGCGGAAGTCCGCCCGGGCCTAAAATCAAATGAACAAGAAATCCCTCCTTAATCTCGCCCTCATCACCGTCGCGCTTTTCGCGACTTCGACCGCTGTGCGCGCCGAAAGCGCTTTCGATGAAGCGCCCACTCCGGTCCGCACGGCGGCCCCGGTCTATCCGCAGAGCATGCGCGATGGCGGAGTATCCGGCATGGTGAGCATCAGTCTGACAGTCGACGAGAACGGCAATGTAACCCGCACGGCCATCGCCAAGAGCAGCCATCCGGAGTTTGAACAACCGGCGCTTACGGCCGTGGCGCAGTGGAAGTTCAAACCGGCGATGAAGGCCGGGCAGGCCGTCGCTGTGGCCATCGTCTTGCCCGTGCGCTTCACCGCCGCCCAGTAGTCCAACAGGGCTGACTGCTACGGTCCCCTCACCAGGCCGCCCTCGGGCGGCCTTTTTGTTCTCGGAGCTCGGGGCTAGGCGGGGAAAGGGGCGCAAACCGGTGGCGCCGAGCGTGATGAAACCTCAAGACGCGCATTTTCCCCTCAAGTTGGGCGGGAAAAGCGACGATGAACCACCCAAAGCGACCCCATTGCCTGTGCCTCAACCCATTCTACTCTCTTCATGAATACCCCCACGCTCCTTCGTGCGGCCGCGGTCTGTGCCGCCCTCATCTTGGCCGGTACCGGCTTTGCCCAGGAAAGCAAGTTCGATGAACCTCCGATGCCGTCCAAGACGGTGCCGCCGAAGTACCCCGCGGCCCTCAAAGCGGAAGGTGTTTCGGGCATGGTGACCATGTCGATTCTGGTCGACGAAAAGGGCAATGTGCAGAACCCGGTGGTTAAGAAGAGCACCCGTCCGGAGTTCGAACAGCCTGCTATCGATGCGGTGCTGAAATGGAAGTTTGAACCGGCGAAGAAGGATGGCCAGCCCGTCGCCGTGCAGGTGGTTATCCCGCTGAAATTCTCCAACTAGTCTCCAGGAAAGCGTTCCCCCTACTCCCATGAAAAGCGCGCATTTTACTGTCGGCCGGCGAATGTCTGCCGGGCTCGGCGTGGTTCTGCTGGTGCTCACCCTGGTGGCTACCACCGCCTATTTCGCCCTGGGCCGTGCCGGGCAGGGCATGCGGGCCACCGCCGAGGGCGCCGAGCTGGCCTCGAAGGCGATGGACTTGGATCTCACCATGAAGGAGCTGCTTCGCTCGGTGAGCGCCTTCCAAGTCAGTGGGGCGAAGGAGGACTCCGCGGCCTTCGCGGAGCAGTCGCGCTTGATGCGTACCCATTTTAGCAATCTCGATGAGCGGGCCATCGATGCCGAGGCCAAGACGGTGCTGGGCGAGTCGCAGCAGCTCTTCGGTAAGTTCGAGAACCAGTTCCGGGAAATTGTCACCTTGCGCACCGGCCGCGACCAGTTTGAGGCCGCGATGCGGCCCAGTGCGGATACCATCCAGAAGTCGCTGCAACTTGTGCTCGTCAAGGCCCGCGATAGCGGCGACATGAGTGCCTCGTTCAAGGCGTCGTCGAGTCTCCAGAACTTTTTCGAGGGGCTGATGCGGGTGAACCAGTTCCTGCTCACCTCCGATCCGGCGCAGGTGGCCTCCGCCACCCAGTCGCTCAACAAGCTCGTCGAGGGCGCCAAGGCCATCGACAAGGAGATCGAGGAGATGGAGCAGTTCGATGCGACCTTCAAGGATCCTGAGCGGCGCAACGCGCTCAAGGCCGCTCTCACTGAATCCACTTCGCTTTTGCAGGGGCTGGCCAAGGTCAGCGAGGGCGTGGCTCGCAGCCGCGTGCTCTACGAAAAGGAGATGAAGGCCCTGGCCGCCGATTTCAGCGGACGCATCCTGAAGATCAACCAGCTCCTCGCCAGCCGGCGCCAGGAGATCCAGCAGGTGAGTACTGCGGCCCAACGCCGTAACGAAACGCTGGTGCTGGGGCTGAGCCTGGTGGGCATCATTTTCGGTATCGGTGCCGGGTATTTCATTGTCCGTAGTGTCACCGTCCCGATCGCCCATGTGGCGGCCGTGCTCAAGGAAGGCAGCGACCGCACCGCCGACGCTTCTCGCCAGGTGAGCACCGCCAGCCAGGCGATGGCCGACGGTTCCTGCCAGCAGGCCGCCTCGCTGGAGGAGACCAGTTCCTCGCTCGTCGAGATGGGCAGCATGATCAAGCGCACCGCCGAGCACACCGAGAGCGCCCGCCAGATGGCCGGCGAGACGCGCAAGGCCGCCGACCATGGCTCCGACGACATGAAGGCCATGAAGGAGGCCATGGACTCCATCAAATCGGCCGGTGGCGAGATCGCCAAGATCATCAAGACCATCGATGAGATCGCCTTTCAGACGAACATTCTAGCCCTCAACGCCGCCGTCGAGGCCGCCCGCGCCGGCGAAGCCGGGGCCGGTTTCGCCGTAGTGGCCGAGGAGGTGCGCAGCCTCGCCCACCGCAGCGCCGACGCCGCCCGCGAGACGGCCGCCAAGATCGAGAATTCCAACCAGCGCAGCGAGCATGGCATCCGCCTGAGCGAGCGGGTGGGCAATAACTTCAACGAGATCACCCAGCGGGCCCGGAAACTCGATACGATGATCCAGGAAATCGCCGACGCCGCCAAGCAGCAGAGTCAGGGCATCGAGACGATCAACGCCGAGATTTCCCGTATCGATCAGATCACCCAAGCCAACTCCGCCAGCGCGGAGGAGACGGCCAGTTCCTCGGCCGAGCTGCAGTCGCAGGCCGACCGGCTCAGCGAGGCCGTCGAGGAGCTCAGCAGGATGGTCCATACTGACGCGCACCAGGCCGCCGCCGCCGCCCACGCTCATGCTCCGGCCGAAGCTGCGGTGCATGTTCCGACGATGGCCCGCAAGAGCTCTTCGTTCGCCACGGCGCATCCGGCTCCCAAGGCGCCCGCCGTGCGCGCTTTCACCAAGCCGTCCGCTCCCGCGGCCAAGCATTCCCTGTCGTCGGCCGGTGCCGGACAGGCGGTCAAGGCCGGCAAGGCCGACAGTCCCGACAGTTTCTTCCGCGATCTCTGAGCGTTCACCATCCCTATCGTTTGCGGAAGCTCACCAGCCCGCCACCGGTTCAGCCGGGGGCGGGTTTTGTGTTTCAGCGAGGCACTCCTTCAGGCGGATCGACGCTTTGGGACGATCTATCGTCGGTGGGTAGGGAAACGGTTGACCTCAAGCACCTCGCTGTATGGTCCGCTGTGCGGACCGGGACGGCGAGGGGGAGGGCCTGTAGTATTCCAATCTCAACAGGCCCCATTCACAGCGAGGCACTATCTATCCGCTGCCTCAGATCTTCCCGGCTTTGCGGGCTTCGATCAGACGATAGAAATCCACGAAGAGCGGATCGGCATCGTTGGGCCCGGGGGCCGCTTCCGGGTGATACTGCACCGAGAAGACCGGCAGGGTCTTGTGGCGCAGGCCCTCGACGGTGCCGTCGTTCAGGTTGACCTCGGTGACAACCGCGCCCGCCTTCTCGAGCGACTGCGGATCGGCGGCGAAGCCATGGTTCTGCGAGGTGATCGAGACCTTGCCGGTCTCCAGATTCTTGACCGGCTGGTTGGCGCCGCGGTGGCCGAACTTGAGCTTGAAGGTGGTCGCACCCAGAGCGTGGGTGATCATTTGATGGCCCAGGCAGATGCCGAAGGTGGGGTAGTGCGGCAGCAGCTCGCGTACGGTCCCGTGCACATAGCTGAGGGCGGCCGGATCGCCGGGGCCGTTGGAGAGGAAGAGCCCGTCGGGGGCAAGTTCCTTCACCTGGGCGGCGGTGGCGTTGGCGGGGAGCACGTGGACGTCGAAGCCGTGGCGCACGAGCTTGCGGAAGATGGTATGCTTGGCTCCGAAATCGAAGGCGGCCACCTTGAAACGCTTCGCCGGGATGGCAGTGATCCCGAGCGTGGTACCGGCAGGAACGTAGGCCAGATTGGTCGGGTCCTGCGGGTTCCAGGTATAGGAGACAGGGCAGGTGACGTCTTTCACGTAGTCGGCACCGACGATGCTTGCCCAGGCGCGGGCGCGGGCCACGGCCTCGGCGTCGCTGAGCTCCTCGGTGCTGAGGCAGGCGCGCATCGCGCCGTCGACGCGCAGCTTCTTGGTGAGCGCGCGCGTGTCGATCTCTTGGATGCCCGGGATGCCGTGCTTGAGCAGGTAGTCGTGCACGCTCATGCGGCTGCGCCAGTTGCTCACGACCGGGCTGAGCTCGCGCACGACGAAGCCGGCGACCTTGGGGCCGTCGGACTCCTCGTCCTCGGGGCTGATGCCGTAGTTGCCAATCTGGGGCGCCGTCATCGTGACGATCTGCCCGAAGTAGGAGGGATCGGTGAGGATCTCCTGGTAGCCGGTCATGCTGGTGTTGAACACCGCTTCACCGGCGATGGTCGCGCGGGCGCCAAACGCCAGGCCGCGAAACACGCTGCCGTCTTCAAGTGCGAGAATTGCGGTGGGCCGAGTGGACATCGGGGGGTCACGCAAAGGAGTTTCCCCGATGCTGCCAAGGGTTTTCTCGCCGGAGTATTTTTTCGGGCGCCGGGCGGTGTTCGGGCCGCGCGTTTGACAGGGCGACCCTCGTTCCTAACCTCCGCGCCACCATCATGCCATACACCGACAAGCGGGACCACTGGGCCGGCGGGCAAGGACTCTGGAGCCATGTGCCGGCCGAGCAATGGAACGACTGGGGCTGGCAGCTCAAGAACCGCATCACGACGCTGGCCGAGCTGGAGCAGGTGATGACGCTCACCACCGAGGAGCGGGCCGGGTGTGAGCACGCCAACCACAAGCTGGCGATGGCGATCACTCCGTATTTCTTCAATCTCATCGACCGCCATGATCCCGACTGTCCGGTGCGCAAGCAGGTGATTCCTCGGGAAGGCGAGATGAGCGTCGCCACGGAGGAGTTGCTCGATCCGGTGGGGGAGGAACACACCATGCCGGTGCCCGGACTGGTGCACCGCTATCCCGATCGGGTGTTGTTTCTCATCACCGACCGCTGCGCCTCCTACTGCCGGTACTGCACCCGCAGCCGGCTGGTGAGCAACGCCCAGGACTACAACTTCCACCCCGAGTACGAGCGGGGGCTGCGCTACATCGAGGAACATCCCGAGGTGCGCGACGTGCTGCTCAGCGGTGGGGATCCGCTCCTGCTTTCGGACCGTAAGCTCGACCACATCCTCGGCCGGTTGCGGGCGATCAAGCATGTGGAGTTCATCCGCATCGGTTCTCGTATCCCGGTCTTTCTTCCACAGCGCATCACCCCGGAGCTGTGCGAGGTGCTCAAAAAACACGGCCCGGTTTGGATGAGCATCCATGTGAACCACCCGAAGGAATGCACGGCCGATCTGCGCGTCGCCTGTGAGCGGCTCAGCTTTGCCGGTGTGCCGCTGGGTAACCAGTCCGTGCTGCTGCGCGGGGTGAACGACGACGCCGAGGTGATGACGGCCCTTGTGCACCGACTGCTGCGCATGCGCGTGCGGCCCTACTACCTCTATCAATGCGATCTGATCACCGGCAGCGCGCATTTCCGGGCCGATGTCCGCAAGGGGCTCGAAATCATTCAGGCGTTGCGCGGCCATACCACCGGCTATGCGGTGCCTCAGTACGTGATCGATGCCCCGGGCGGCGGAGGCAAGGTGCCGATCAACCCTGAGTACCTGGAGAAGATAACCGACGACGAAGTGGTTTTCCGCAATTACGAGGGGAAACGTTTCACCTATCCGCTGCGCAGCCACCCCGTGCCCGCTCCGGTGGCCGTGCCCCAAGCGGCGAGCGAATCCTCCTGCGGTTGCCGTCCTTGAGGGCCCTTTTCAGTGACGACGATTTTCTGCACATTTTTCTTCAAGTTCTCCGGACTGCGCCCGATAGTAGGGTTGTAGTTCTCGCAGTTTGTTTGTGTTTAGGGTTTGCACGGGCCGCCAGCGCCCCTAGGGCGCGGCGGCCTCCGTGTTTTCTGACACCGGCAACCTCGCTGCGCGCGGCGGTCATCCTCGCTTTTGCGCGGGTCGAACCGACGCGTCAGGCAGTGGATTGCGGAGCCACCCGGCTTCCGGGAGGAGCCGTAACCTGTAAGTCTCCCGAGGTAGGCTGAACGGCGGTGCCGCAACTGTGGAACATCTTGGATCTCCGCTTCTTTTGTGCCGATGCTTGCCTGCTCCCGGCGCGGGGCTCTCAATCTCCGGCATGATTTCGTTTAGCGAGGCCAAGGCTGCCGCCCGGCGCAAGAAGAAGCCCGAGCGCGTTCTGCACCTCCATCTCGCGTTGCGCGATGTGGAGCCGCGGATCTGGCGGCGCATGGTCGTGCGTGAGTCGATGTGGATGTCGCGGCTGCACGATGCCATCCAGTTGGCGTTTGGCTGGTTCGACTACCAGATCCACCGCTTCACGGTGAACGAGGCCTTCTATGGCAATCCGGTGCGCCGGGAAAACCAGACCGAGATCGAGGACGATCGCGACTTCTCGCTCGCCGATCTGGAGATCGCGCCCAAAGAGGCGTTTCTCTACGAGTATTTTTTCGGTGACACCTGGCAGGTTGACATCCGGGTGGAAAAGGCCGAGCCGGCTCAGACCGTGGTGAAGTATCCGCATCTCACCGATGGCAAGTACAATGGCCCGCCCGAGGACTGCGGCGGCCCCGCCGGCTACAAGGAGGTGCTCTACTCGCTCAAGCATCCCGAGGAGCCGCTCTCCAAGGAGTGGCTCGAGTGGTTGGGCGAAGGCTACGATCCCAACGATCTCAAGCTGGAGAAACTCAACAAGGCCCTGGCCAAACTGCCGAAATAGACTGCGCCACGATCGCCGCCCTGGCGGCGGAGCCTGAGCGCGCCCGCATCTGCCCATGCCTCCCCGCCGCCCCGCCGCCCGCCGCGCCCGTCCGTGGCGGGCCTTTGCCTGGTTGAGCCTGCTGGTGGTGCTGACGGCCGGCGGTTGGTACTTGGTGCAAACGCCCGCCCGGCAGGCCAGGCTTCGCGCTGGCTGGGCGAGCTATCTGGGGACGCCCCAGGCCACTGGCCGCATCGAGGCCGTCCGTGACAATTGGAACGGCGAATCTGCGGCGTCGGTGGTGGCGGTGGATCGGCCCGACTCCGGAGCCCCTTCGCCGGTCTTTGCCGGAAGGCCGCGGTCGACCACGTTTGCGTCGGCGGTACGCGTGCTGGAGAATACTGGGTACGTCGTTGGTTACAGCGACGCGCTGGAATGCCCCGTGTGGGTGGCCTACCGCATGTGGGACCTGGGGCGCCCGCTGGTGGCGCCGCCGCGCCCCGGCTCCTTCGCCGTCGATCGGCGCACGGAGGCGCGGGTGCGGCCCGACGAGTACACGGGCAGTGGCTACGACCGAGGGCATATGGCGCCCAACTACGCCATCGGCACCCATTTCGGCGCTGCCGCCCAGTTGGAAACCTTTCTGATGTCCAACGTCATTCCGCAGAAGCACTCCCTCAATGCCGGGCTGTGGAAGGAGCTCGAACGGCGCGCCGCCACGAGCTACCCGACGCGCTTTCGCGAGATCTGGGTGGTGGTCGGGCCGGTTTTTGGCGAGCGGCCCGCGCGGTTGCGCGGCGGCGTGGCGGTGCCGGAGGCCTGTTGGATGGTGCTGCTGGACGAGGACGGGGGCGGAGTGCGGGCCCTGGCCTTCTGGTTCCCGCAGGATACTCCAGCCCACGCCCCACTGGAGCACTACCTCACTAACATTGATCGCATCGAGGCGGCCATCGGCTTCGACCTGTTCCCCGAGCTGCCCGACCCGGCCGAGGCGGTGCTGGAGGCGCAGACGGCCCCGCGCGCCTGGTGAGAGCGAATTGACCGGGGCAGGACAGCGTGGTTGCACGCGCTCTGCGCTCGGGGTCGCCTGCAAGCACGCTCCCACTGGGGAGCCGATCAGTCGCCTGCAAGCTCGCTACCTACAGGCGGGCAAAATCCGGGCGCGCGCAAGCACGCCGCTCCGCAGCGGGCCGATCACGGCCCCGGCAACGTTCCGGCCTTGATCACGACCATGAGGGCGGGATCGAGGTGGTGGCGGATGGCCGCATTGACCTCGGATAGACTCAACGCGTTGACGCGCGCGCCCAGCGAGTCGACCGCCTCCGGGCCTTCACCGCGTTCCAGCGCCCCGAGCAAGGCCTCGGCCATGCCCGTGGTGGTGGCCAGGCCGAGCTTGAAGACGCCCACGTAGTTAGTTTTTTGCGCCGCAAGCTCCTCGGCGGTGATGCCTTGTTCAAACCATTTGGAGAGCTCGCGTCGTGTGGATGCCTCGCCTCGGCCCAGCAGCGTGGTGTCGAAGGTGCCGCGAATGAACCAGCTGCCCTCGGTGATACTGTCGACCCCCACTCGGGCGCCGATGCCGTAGGTGAGGCCCTCGGTGTCGCGGATGGTCGAGATCAGCCGCGATGTGAAGGTGGGGCCTCCGAGCGTGTGTGTGGCGAGTTTGAGCGCGAGCGCGTCGGTGTCGCGTGCTTGCAGGCCGGTCGTCTGGCCGAGGAGAAGGGTGAGGCTCGGTTTCTCCGCCATCGGCAGCTCCACGGTTTGCCCGTGGGTTTGGGGCGCTGGCAGTTTCGGCGGCGCTGGATACTCCGATCCACCAACCCAACCCTCGAAGGACCGCTCCACGGCGGTGGCGATGGTCGCTGGATCGAGATCGCCGACGGCGACGAGGCGCAGTGAGCGTGGACCGTAGTGACTTCGGTGAAACTCCGCCACCTGCGTGGGCGTGGCCAAGGCGAGGTCGGCGAGGGTGCGCGGGAGCTCGGGCTGGCGCTGCGGATGGCCCTCGGGCCAGAGTGCCCGGCTTAGGGCGATGGCGGCGCGGGCGCCGGGCTGGTCCATGGCCTGCTGGAGTTCGCCGGCGAGCCGTGCTTTCTCCTTGGCGACTTCGGCCGAAGCGAACGCCGGTTGGCGCAGCTGCTCGGCTAACAGAGCGATCACCGCTGGGGCGTCGGCGCGCAGGCAGCGGGCGGTGAACTCCACCCGGAGTCGGTCGGAGCCGAACTCGATGGTGGCGCCCATCCCGGCCAGCAGCTCGGCGAGGGCGAATTTGTCGTGCCGGGTGGTGCCTTTGTCGAGGAGTGCGGCCGTGAGCAGGGCGAGGGCGGTGTTGTCGGCCGGGCTGAAGGCGTCGCCAGCGGCGAGGCTGCCAACGATCGTGACTACTTCGCTTACGCCGGTGGGCCTAGCTACGAAATCGATGCCGCCGATGGGGCGGCGAAAGAGCGTGCCGGCGACGGGTGCTGGAGAGGCGGACACACGGGGCGGGTGCGCCGTGTCACCGAACGCCTCGGAGTGAGGAGCGGAGGCGGCAGGATTCGGCGGCGGGACGGCCGTGACACTGGCGGAGCTGGCGGAAGGAGTGGCGGACTTGTCAGGCCCGGAGGAAGGGAGTTCCGCGCTCCCTTCTTCCTCGCCAGCGGGAACAAACCAGCCGGTGGTGCTGTGGCGCTCGGCGAAGGTCTCGCGAGCCACGCGCTGAAGGTCGGCGGGCGTTACGGCGTCGAGGCGGGCGGCTTGGGTTGCGTAGTCGGTCCAATCGCCGAGGGCGATGGACTCGTTGAGTTCGGCGGCCACAGCGGCTCCGCCATCCCGTTTGAAGGCACGCTGGGCGGTGAGCTGGCGGCGGGCGCGTTGGATTTCCTCGGACGTGAGGCCCTGTTCGGCCACGGCGTGTAGGGTCGAATTGAGCATGGCCTCGGCGCGTTCGTGCGGTACACCGGGGGCGAGCATGGCGTAGCAGAGCAGGAGGCCGGGATCGCGCAGCGAGTTGTTGTCGACGAAGACTTCGGAGGCCAGGCCGGTGTCGACGAGGGCGCGGTAGAGGCGCGAGGTCATGCCGTCGCCCAACGCTGTGGTGAGCAGAGCGAGGGCGGCGGAGTCGGGGTGGAGTCCGCTGGGCCGTTTGAAGGCAACGCCCACCACACCCGGTTGGCCAGCTCGGTGGACGACGGTGCGGCGCGGGCCCTCCTGCGCGGGCTCTACGGTGTAGAGTTCGGGAATCGGATGCGGCGCGCGCGGGAGGGCGGCGAAGTGCCGATGCACCGCCTCGAGGGCGGCGGCCTCGGTGAAGTCGCCCGCCAGGGTAAGCGTGCAGTTGTCGGGCCAGTAGTAGGTGTCGTGGAAGGCGCGGAGTTTCCCTATGGGTACGTTTTCGATGTCCGAGCGCCAGCCGATGACCGGATTGTGGTAGGGATGGGCGGTGTAGGCGGAGGCCCAGATCGCCTTGTTGAGGGCCATCCATGGGGGAGTTCTCGCCGTTCTCGAACTCGTTGCGCACAACGGTCATCTCCGGAGCGCGGTCCTCCTCGCGCAGGCGCAGGTGGCGCAGGTGGTCGGCGAGCAGGTCGCACACGAGCGGGAGCTGGTCGCTGGGGGCGTCGACGTAGTAGTTGGTGCGGTCGTACGAGGTGGTGGCGTTGTTCTCGGCGCCCACCCGGTCGAGCAGTTGGTCGAGGCTGGTGCCGCGGTCGCGGTTGAAGCGCTCGGTGCCCTTGAAGAAGAGGTGCTCGAGGAGGTGGGTGGCCCCGGTGGTGCCCACGACCTCGTTGCGCGAGCCGACGTGGTAGGTCGTCATCACGGTGACGACTGGCGCGGAGGTGTTGCGAAACGAGGAGGACCCGCAGGCCGTTGAGGCAACGTGGAACTCGCGGATGCCGGCAGCTCGCGCACGAGGTGATGTCGGTAGGCGGTGGTGACGCGGGCTGACCGGAGGCCGGAACAGCTGAACCCGGCGCGGCGAAAATGCCGGTGCAACTGAAACAAGGAGGCGAAGGCTGCGTGGCAGAGTGGAACGTATGCGGATGACAACAAAGCCGGAAACTCAGGAGCAATATCGGCGCATGGTAAGGTTCCCCCGTTCGTCGCTGCCGGGTTGGCGGTGCCATGGCGTGGCGCGGAACTCTGTGCCTGCGGGATCGACTTCGCCGGCACGGAGG
>JADJTK010000055.1 GCA_016711225.1 Opitutaceae bacterium | reverse complement strand
GATGACCGCGCGGGCTGGAGTTGCCCCACCGGCGACCCCACCGCCGTTGTTTAGGACGCTCCCCGGTGAGCCGTTCACCGAGAGTTCATAGTCCCCCACCGGGTACGTGCGGGCGTCTGGGCTGGCCCGCCTGGTCGTCGATAACCCCACTTAAGTGGACGCCCGGTGGTCTGGGTCGTGCACCGGCTGCCGCCCCCTCCCTGAGGGCAGTGTTGAGGGAACCCCTACCGTCCTTTCCCACCTCGACAACCTCAGCTATCCGCCTACCTTTCTGCTGCCCCGGGGTTCTCCGCCGCGCTGGACGGCGATCTTCGCCCAGCGGTCCTTGTGGCGTGGTTTCACCCGAGCCTTTGGGGCGTCCGGGCAGTGGGCGGTCGCCCGGTGGATTGGTGGTCCGGCCCGCGCACCGGGCGCTGCTCCTGTCGCCGCTCGTGTTCGGCAGCGTCCCGGTCCTCGTGACGCTCCAGATCGGCAACTTCGGCTCCTCGCGCCGACCTGTGCTCTCGCTCCTCGCTATGGTGGCTTTTGACTGTGGGCCGCGCTAAGTGACAGGGGGCGCCCTGCTCTGATGGCTATCCTCTCCAAGATCGCGCCCGGCCTCCCCGGCGTCGTCTTGTTGGTGCAACCACCGGCATCGCCACCAACATGTCCCCGTTTGGTGTGCCGTTTAAGCTGAGGGTCTTGGGGGTGGAGACCGGCGATCCGTGGCAGCTTGGCCGGGTCGTGGCCCGGGTCTACACCGTCGGGCTCGTGCTCTTGGCCATCATCGCCGCCCGGCGCGCGGGTGATCGTCGAGATCAGGCGATCCGCTGGTTAGCGCTGTTGACCCTCGCCTCGCTGCAGAGCCCCTTCGCCCCTGGCTACTCGACCATCGGCCTCCTGTGGGCGACGACCCTGCTCGCCGTCGAGGTGCGCCGGGCGCGAGAGGCCGTGGCGCTGATCGCGCTGTGGCCGGCGATCTTGTTCGCGCCGCTGGGGCAGAGCTTGCAGACGTTTGCCGTGATCAGCGTGGTGCAGACTGTGTTGACGATCGGGGTGTCGGTGTGGCTGGTGGTGCGGCGGCGAGGGGGTGAGGAGAGGTCGGAACAAATTGCAGGCGTTGGTATAGTGGGCTTGATCCGATCCCCTCAGCTATACTCCAGCCTATGGAACCCACCTTCGGAGCAGATGACCCCGACTGAGCGTGTTCTCTACGTCCAGGGACTTCTCGCGGCCTGCCAGTTGCCGAGCGACCGCAAGATCTGTCGATCACCGAGGCACAGCGCGCTGAGCTTCAAGACCGGCTCGCGGACTATCGGGCTCACCCCGAGACGTCGATCCCTTGGGAGGTCGCGCGGGAGCGAATGCGGCGGGGGGCGCGGTAGGAGCGGGCCACTCGTTGATTGGGCTTGTAGCTTTTTGTCACAGGCCCGACTTGGTCTATCAAGATCTTCGCCTCCCTCAATTCCGCTTCGGCGTTTACCTGTCGGTCGCGGATCGCGACGCTGCTCGCACCGTCCGGAAGTTTGTTTCAAAGTCCCTTGATGGTTTCCTGAGGCTCCAGCGTGGTGCTGCAAGGCGCCCGCGGATACACCAGAACGATGCCAATGCAACAAGACTTTCTCGTGGGCTAACGAAACTGATTGGCGGTACACCAGCTTTGAGCGGATAGCAACTCTGCTGGATAAGTTCGTGCTTAGACGAACTGCTGGTACCGACGAAGACCGAGGGAGTCATATCGCCGCACGGCTTCGCTGACGTGCTCAACACCGTGATTCCATCTCCTATGATGAGCCAGGGGCTGCGTCGCGGCTTACGGGGCAGTTCTCCACTCTCTCGACTGCTACCATCGCTTTCAGCTCAATTTTCGACGTCTCCCCGAGTGCGGCTTAATTCCTGGGGATTCCAGGGGATCAACGTGGGGGCTTGACGTTGGCACGGGACCCGCGCCAGCACTTTTTGCGGCTTCGATTCATTCACAGCCATTGCGCAGCGCGGTATCATCCTCATTAACACCAGGGCCGATAGAAGAGCTTCGCCTCGACTACGCTGAACGGAGCACTGGCTTTCGCAGCTTTATGCACCACTTCACAGAGTACCTGAACTGGAAAGCTACCGATCATCACTGGTTCGTGCCGTACCACCATGGCACCTGGTCCGACTTCTCGGACTTTCAGATGGATCTTCCGCTGTATCACGTCAGGGACGACAACAATAGCCGAAGGCTTTCTATCCCTGAGAGGGTGCAATATCGATATAATATGATCGGCGCCAGCAACTTTTTTCACTACCGAGGAATCGGTGGTCAGAAGTATGCCAAGTCGCTAATCAGCGGCGCGTAGCCTACGAAAAAGGGGCGTTACTATTCGTCGGCGCAAGACCCCAGAGCAAGAAATACGAACATGTTTACGATCAACTATCTGATTTGATCACTTCGACCCAACTCGGAACGTACGCATACCATGCGGGATGCAGCCGCCAGGAAGGGGCGAGTGGAGACATCGAATTCGAAGATTTCGGTCGGTTTGGTGATCGCACTTCGAGAGCCGGGAAGTTGGCAGTCACGCATTCTTGAGCTTGGGTAGGGTCATCTATTGACCCGAAGACGCAGCTATTATGATGCAGCCCCGTAGTGCTGACAAGACCGGATGGAGGATGCTTGTTCTAAAGAAGTGGACAGTTCCGGCTCGCAAGCCGCTCGGCAAGCCGCCTTCATCACCGAAGATTGAGAAGCCTCTTTGACGGAGTTCAATCCACTCCTGCGTGAGAACGTCCCAACACCAGGATAGCCTCAACGCAGATGCCACTCAATCGCTACCTCGCAATCCTCTGTTAGTCCGACGGCTTGCAGCGCTTGTAGCCCCCTACGCGGGCTACTCCACCATTGACCCCGCCAAGCGATAACCAACTCTCCGCCCATGCGTATTAATCGACACACGCCGACACCTTCCACAAACGACCTCGCCACCTCGCGCCCGGCGGGGGCTGGGCGCGGTCGCTCACCTTGAGTCGTCAACTCCCCAGACGCCGCATGGGGAGTGGTGGCCTTTGGTCACGCGCTGAGCACTCCCTCAAGCCCCAGGATGCGCCTTCACTGCCTGGAGCACCTGCGCCGGCTCAAACGCATCCGGCAACAGCACCTGAGCGGCAGCCGCCGCAGCTCCCCTGCACGTTCTCCAAGAGCACGGTCATCTCCGCGCCGAAGTCATAAAGCACCTGCCGACACGCGCCGCAGGGGGCTCGCCGGGGGCTCAAGTCGGCGATGACGGCGCAGGCCACGAGCTCTGTCGCGCCCTCGGAGACGGCTTTGAAGACGGCGACCCGCCTGCGCAGCAGGTCAAGGAGTACGAGGCCACCCGACGTTGCAGCTGGTGAACACCTGGCCATCGGCGGCGGCGCACGGCGGCGCGACGAAGAAGCCGGAGTAGGGGGCGAAGCGCCCGCTGGCGGGCGGCGCGGGCGGCGGCGAGGAGCGCCTCGTCTTGGGCGTCGTGGCTCAAGACCACTGCCCGACGCAGGCGCCCAACAGCGCGCGGAGATCGCCCGCCGCCAAGGCCACGGCCCGGGTGACGTCGTCGGGGTTCGGCGGATCTCAGTGAGCCCGGCGGCGAGGTTGGACACCGTGGACACGGCGATGAGCGGCACGCCGAGGTGGCGCAGGGCGATGGCCTCGTGAACCAAAGACATGCCCACGACCTTCGCGCCCATCACCTGCAGCATGCGGATCTCCGCCGGGGTCTCGTACGACGGGCCGGCCATCGCCGCATAAACGCCGCTGTGCAGGCGCAGGCCCAGGCCCGCGGCGGCCTCGGCGGCCCGGCGCGGAGCCTGGGCGTCGTAGAGGTTGTTCAGATCGGGGAAGCGGGGCCGGGCGCCGTCGGTGTTGAGGTTGGGGCCGCGCAGGGGGTTGGCCCCGGTGAGGTTGATGTGGTCCTCGACCAAGACCAGCTCGCCGATGTGCAGGTCGGCGTGAATGCCGCCCACGGCGTTGGTGAGCACAAAGCGCTTTGCGCCCCACAAGGCCACGGCGCGCACGGCGCGAACGAGCTCTTCTGGCGCGCGGCCCTCGTAGTGGTGAACCCGACCGGAGAGGAACGCCACGCGGCGACCGGCGTGCTCACCGACGAGGAGCGCCCCGGCGTGGCCGACGATGCCCGTGGTGGGCAGGCCAAGCTCGCCGTAGGGCACGGCCTTGGCGTTGGCGGCGAGGCTGCTCACGAGGCCCAGGCCGCTGCCGAGCACGATGGCGGTGGAGGGGCGGCCGAGGGTCTTCTGGCAGGGCCGCTGCGGTGTCTCGAAGGAGCTGGTCTTCCAAGGGTGGACCGAGGTGATGGGACCTCACTATTGTAACAGAACTGCAACGGGCTCTGCGAGAGCGCCAGCCGGGCGGCGCCCTCGCGAGGCGAGCGTAGACAGGGGAGACTAGTCGTCGTCCTCTTCTTCTCCGGCCTCACCCGCCCCGGCGGCGCCCGTCGCGCCCGCGGGCGCGCCGTCGCGGATCTCGTCGTGGCGAATCTGACCGCCGGCCTGGCCGGTCCAGCCCATGAGCCCGGCGGTGCCGATGGCGCCGACCAGGGCCGCGCCGGTGAGGGCGATGGCCCTTTGTCCTTCTTCTCGGCGATGCCCCAGCCGCGAGGCCGAGCACCCGCCGATCACGGCGACGACGGTGGCGGCCTCGGCGCGCTCCTCGTGCTCGTGCATCAGCGCCTCATCAGCCCAGGGCAGGCGCTCGACGGCCTTCAGCGGGCTCTCCGAGCGAGTTTCGCCGCTGCTGCGCCCGCGCCGGTGAACACTGCGGCCAAGGCCGCCGCCCGAGCGCGCCAGCGATCGCCGCCGGTCAAGAGCGCGAGGCCCCAGAGGAGCGTCGAGAGCGCCGCGCCCACGATGGGCAGGTGGTTGACGAGCAGATGCAGGTGAGCGTCGGTCATTGAGTGTCCCTTGTTGGGTACGCTCCTCTCTTATACGCACTGTCCGGAGCCTTCCCCATGACCCGTATTAGGGATCCATGAGAAGAGGCGACGCGGCCCGGCCTCATCGGGCGGAACGAAGCAGGAAAAGGGCCCCAGATCGGCCCAGGGCCTGTCCTCTGAGTCCATTCAGCACTGCGCCGCGCCGGGTGAGCACCCGCAGTCTTCCAGTGACCACGACGGTGCTCGAACCGCGCCGAGAGGCTGCCGCGTTTCCGATCACCGACCAGCCGCCACCGGTGTGGTCGATGTCGTGGTGGCTGAGGTTGATCATCGGCTCGCACGGTGAAACACATGCCTTTGCGGCATCACCGGGCCCGTGCCTGCCCGGACCCCGCGGGACACCGCCGGCTCGTCGTGGAAGATGCGGCCGATGCCGTGCCCGGCGTAGTCCTGAACCACAGAGTATCCTGAGACTTCGCCCAGGCGGAGATCGCCCGCCGATGTCGCCTAGCCGCGCGCCGGGGCGCACCGTGGCGATGCCCAACCTGCAGCGCTCGCCGGGCCACCTCCACCACCTTCTTCGCGTCGTCCGAGGGGGTGCCTGCATAAAACGTCGCGCTCGTGTCGTTGAACCAGCGCCCTTCTGCGGGCGGTAGCACCGGGGTGACATCGACGTTCACGAGGTCGCCGTCCTGAGCTCTGCTTGGTGGGATGCCGTGGCAGACGACCCGTTCACCGACGTATACAGCTCTGGGGAAGCCGTGGTAACTGAGCGGCCCCCGGCGGGCCCCGCCGTGACGGTGAACTCGTGGACGAGGGTGCTGATGTCATCGGTGGTCGCGCTCGGCCGCAGCTTCTTCCCGATGTAGAGCAGGGTGTCTGCGGCGAGTTTGCTGACCCGGCGCATCTGCTCAATCTCTCGGTGCTTGATTCAGGACAGGCATCACGATCGCCTGAGGCCCCGGGGCGTTATTGGCCTGGGGACAGGTCGCTCCTCTATCCAACGCCGCTGATCCGCACCGCGCGCCGATTCGTAGAGACTGCGGTCATCGCGCCTTCGGGCTTTGA
>JADJTK010000054.1 GCA_016711225.1 Opitutaceae bacterium | reverse complement strand
GGCAGTGCGTCCGGAGGCGACGTCGTGGACGACGAAGTGGGTGCCGTCGGCGACTACGATCCAGCGGCGATCGGCGCTGGCGTCCAGTGCGTGAGCGCCGGTCCCGTAACCGGTCGAGGGCGGATTTGCGGCGGGTATGATCCGCCAACCCGGGCGTGGAGTCGGTTTCCAATTCGTGATAACGTTGGTGATGGAGGAAGTGAGGAGTTCGGTGCCTTGGCGAATGGCCATGCCGCTACTCGATCCGACAAAGGGAAGGATCAGTTCGGTGCGCCCGGTTGTGCTGTCGAGGAGATGCAGCGCGGTACCCGGAGGGTGATACGCCAGCAGGTCGCCGGCGGCGAGCATCGTGGCCACGTCGGTGTGGGCGGGGGGGAGATTGGTGCGCACCGTGCGGCGGCAATCCGGCACAGTGAACCAGGTGCAGCCGTTGTCGGCGGTGATGAGCCCGATCTTACGGCTGTCGGTGGTCCACCAGCCCAAATTGGCGAGGACCTCCAGAGTGCCGACCTGCCGGGCGTCTTGTCCATCAAGGAGGGCGACAGTTCGGCAGGAAGGATCTTCGACCCGCCCAACCGCGATCCAGCGCCCGTCGGGCGAGTACCGGAGTGTCTGCGCGATCTGAGGGCTCGCCCAGGTCGCGATTACGTTGCCCTGGGGCAGGGCGACGAGGTCCACGCCGCCCCCCGGATGCCCGATTGCGAGCGAGCGGCCAGAGGGGCTGAGCGCGTAGTCGGCGTTCTGATCGTCGCGCGCCAACGGGCCGGAAATCGAGAGTTTCTCCAACGTGCAAACCGGCGAGAGCGGCCGGGTGGACCAGATGCGCAGGGTGGCGTCTTCCAGCCGGACCGCGAGCAGGTTGCCCTCGGTGTCGAGCGATAGGGGGCCCAGGATCGGGGCCGGCGTGGTGATCTCGCCGAGCGGTTCATCGCGGCCCCGCTCCCGCAACAGCATGGTGTGTTTGTCCGTGCCTTCGATGGTAGGAAACCGGAGACGAAGCGCCGCGACTGTTCCGTTGGCTGAGAGCACGGTGTCGGCTGGGTCCGAAGTCTGGAGGTTCCAAGTATCCACCGGATCAAGGTCGACGGTGGTGAGGGCGGCGAGCGCGGCGTCGCGCAAGTCGAGGCCGGGTCGGACCGCTGCGGCTTCGGTGAGGGCGGCGAGCGCCTGGGCGCGGCGGCCAGGGGCGGTGGTGTGGATCACGGCCCGCGCCTCGGCGAGGTGGGCGGTGCGGAGGCGTTCGCGGGCGAGGGCGTTGGCGGCGTTGGCCTCGGCGAGGGCGGCGGCGGTGCGGGTTTGCTCGCGGGCGATGCGCACGGCGGCGGTGGTCGCACCCGCGGCGACGACGAAGACCAGCATCCAGATCGCAGCCAGCTCGGGCCGCCGGCGGGTCCAGCGCACCAGCTGTTCCGCGCGGGAGATCGGTCGGGCGAGGATGGGGCGGCCGTCCTGGAAGCTCGCGAGATCCTCCTCGAGGGCGGCAGCGGTGGCGTAGCGGCGCGATGGATCCCGGTCGAGGCACTTGAGGCAGATCGTCTCGAGGTCGCGCGGGACGGAGGGAACCAGTTGGCGGATGGCCGGGGGCTCCACGGTCTGCACGAGGTTGAGCAGGCCCTCGGGCGATGCGCCGGCGAAGGGTGTGCGGCCGGTGAGCGTCTCGTAGAACACGACGCCGAAGCTGTAGAGGTCGCCGGCGGCGGTGGCGGCGGTGCTGCCCTTGAGCAGCGCTTCCGGGGCAAGGTAGTGCGGCGTACCGAGGATGCGGGTGAGCGCGGTGAGATCGCCGGCCTCGAGCTGGGCGGCGAGGCCGAAGTCGGCGAGCTTGGGCTCGGCGTCGTCGAGCAGGATGTTGGAGGGCTTGAGGTCGCGGTGGAGCACGCCCTGCGCGTGTAGATAGACGAGGGCGCGGGCGACCTTGCGCAGGAGTGGCACAGCTTCGCCCCAAGGCAGGGCGTGCCTGTCCAGACGCGCCGCGAGGTCGCCGCCCTCGATGTAATCCATCGAGAAGTAGAGGCTGTCGCCGGCGCGGCCGCTGTCGTGGATGGCGACAATGTTGGGGTGGCGCAGGCGGGAGAGGGTCTGGATCTCGCGGCGGAAGCGCAGCTCAAGCTCGGAGTCGACGCCGGTGCGAATCGACTTCACGGCGACGATGCGGTCGTGGCCCGGCTGGCAGGCGGCGACGACGCGGCCCATGCCGCCGCGGCCCAGTTCCTCGACGACGTCGTAGGGACCGATGCGTTCGCCGGTTTCCGTGGCCGAGAGATCCGCAGCGCCGAAGCTGAGCGCGCGCAACCCCGCGCAGCGCAGGCAGACTCCGCCCTGGGCCAGCGGCTCGGCGGAGGTGCTGCCGCAACGTGGGCAGACTGAGAGGGAGTCGGGACGCGGAGTCATGTGGGGATGCTTGGTCGCCTCCGGATTAGGGAAACGGGCGCCGGGAATTTCACACGATCGGCAGATTTCAGCGCGCGAGAGCCTGAAGTAGGTGGCGGACTTCGTCCTGCACGTCCTGCGGGTCCTGCACGGTGGAGCCGATCTCGAGCAGGATGAGTTCGCGGTAGCGGGTGTTGAGCCGGTGGACGGAGACGGCGACATGCGAACGGCTCAGGCCGAGCTCGCGCGCGGAGCGGTCGTAATCGCCCGCGCCGGCGGGGCTGCTGAGGTAGCGCTTGAGCTTGGCGAAGAGCGGGGTCTTGCCGGCGGCGGCCTGCTCCTCGCCGAGGCGGCGTAGGGCGTTGGCGAACACCACCAGCGCCCAGCTGGAATCATAGGCCTCGCTCGGGTCGAGCTGGGTGGAGCCAAGGGAGCCAAACTCGCGCTCGGCATCGATGCCGGACCAGTCGATGAACTGGACGCCACCGCCGCGCTTCTGGGCGGATTGGCGCTCAAAGTGGCCGCTGAGGAAATGTTTGAGTGCGCCGATGAGGTAGCCGCGGAAACGGCCTTTGGCGGCATCAGGGCGTTCGAGGAAGTCGCTCGCGAGCAGGTAGGCGAAGAAGCCTTGGGTGAGGTCCTCCGAGTCGGTGCCGGAGTGGCCGCGGCGGCGCAGGTAGCCGTAGACAGGGAGCCAGTAGGTCGAGCAGAGGCGCTCCAGCGCCGGGCCGCGCGTGGCCGAATCGCTGCGGGCTCCGAGGACGACACTCCACTGGGTGGGTGCGAATAGCGCACCGCCGGTGGGCGGCTCGTTGGAGTCGGTGCGGTCCTCGGGCATGGCGCCGGTGGTTTTGCAGGAGACGGGCGGGCGAAGGAAACGCGGCCAGCCTGCGAGGCGCTTGGGTTGAAGTCAGGCGAAAACCCGGCGGGGCAGAGGATGGAGAGTTTTCGATTTCCGATTTACGATTGGTGCGTGTGGAGGAGGGGCGGAATCGACAATCGCAAACCGAAATCGGATATGCCGTCAGGGGGTGCCGAGCTGCTTGCCGTTGGGGGTGGTGACATCGATCCGGCCGACGGCCGCAGTGCAGGCGACGGCGATGGCGGCCTTGATGGCGGCGCCACCTGTCGGATCGGTGTTGGTGCCGCGGCAGGAGTTGGCCGTACCCTCGACCAGGATGCCGTGTTTGTTGCCCGCGTTGGTGGTGCCCACGCAGTTCATCGCGATGGTGGCGATCAGTCCGTCGCCGGAATCACTGATGCCGCCGCAGTTTTCCGCAGTTCCGGGACGGCCGGGGAGATAGGCGTCGTTGAAGGCATGCAGTCCGGTGCCGGAGCCGCTGTTACCGCTGGAGTTGATGGCGGTGTAGGAGAGCAGCCCGGTGTCGGAATCGCTGGAGCCTTGCGAGTTGGAGGTGTGGGTGGCCGAGATACCGGGGCCTGTGCGACTGCTGCCGTCGCAGTCGGTGACGGTGGTAGCCAAGATTCCGCAGCGCTTGCCGCTCAGGCCGCGGCTGCCGATGACGGTGGTGGCGGCGATCCCGTGGTCTTCGTTGGAATCGCCCACGCAGTTGGTCACGGTTTCGCCACTGATGCCGGAGCCCTCGACCGAAATGCCGGTGGAATTTGTGATGTTGCCAGCTTCGATACCGGAGCCTGAACCGTGACATTCAGCGCGACAATTGGCGACCTGCAGTGCGCGGATTCCGCTATAGACCTCGATGGCGGAGGAGTCGACGACGACATCGGCCGCGAGTCCATCCCCGCCGCAACGGGTCACCGCGCAGTGGCGTATCGTGTTGGCAGAGTGGGAGGCGGCGAGGAAGAGGCCGGCTTGCCCCACCCCTGTCACCGTGATGTTTTCGAGGAGAAATGCGGAGCTGTTGGGGGCGTAAAGACCGCTGGCGAAGCCGGGGCCAGGGACGAAGTTGCCGTTCTCGTCGATGGTCCCACCCCCCATGATATGGCCGTTGCGGATGGTAATCGCGTCGCTGAGTTCGTTGACGGTGATGGCATCGCTGGCGGCAGTGGCGTCGGTGGACGAGAGGGTGAAACCGTTGAGGTCGAGGGTGACGTTGCTGGTCGAGATGGCGATGGCAGGGCCGGCGGTGACCGCTACGTTGCCCAAGAGCACGTAGGAGCCCGAACGCTTGATCGTGAGGGTGCCGCTGCTGCCGTCGACCGCCCCGATGGGGGTACGCGCCTCGATCTGGTCGAGCGACTTCATGGACGCGGCGGGCGCCCCGGTCGGGGTGAGCGAGCCTTGGGCGAGGGCGAGAGGGGGGAGGGCGAGGAGAGCGGCGGTGAGGAGGGAGCGCATAGGAGAAAGTGCCAAGTAACAGGTAACAAGTGACAAGGGGCGGAGGACGGATGTGGAGGACCTAAGGCAGAAGGAAGAATGGAAAGTGAAGAAGTGGAGGAAGGGAACATGCTCGCTACTCGCTATCTACGGCTCGCGGCTGATCTCGAATGACCAATGCCCGATGACTAAGGTCCAATGAATAGGGACCGAAGGCGGGCTGGGCGCCTTGAAAATCGAGCCTTGAACGCTGGGCACTGATTCCTGGTAACGGATCACTGATGACTGGTGATTGCGGCTGGGCGGCATTTTGACTTCTGCATTCCAACTTCCGCCTTAGGCCGCCGCATTCAGGGGGTGCCGAGGAATTTCTGCGGGGCGTCGATGGTGCCTCCGGCGGTGGTGCAGCTGACGGCGATGCCCGATTTCAGGGCGGTGCCGAAGCCGAGAAACGGGGTGCCGCTGGCGCCGCCGCAGGAGGTGGCGGTGCCTGCGGTGACCTCAAGTCCGATACCGTCCTTGAACATACTGGTTCCGTAGCAGTTGAGTGCGCTGGTGGTGGCGCGGAGACCGTTGCCGATCATGGCGTTGCCGTAGCAGTTTTGAGCGATGTCGGCCGACAGGCCAACGTAGTCAGCATAGTCTCCGGCCCCGCCGCTGATCACCCCTCGGCAGTTGGAGGCGGACGAGGCCAACAGTCCGCAACTCGAACCGCCGTCGGATGGGGAGGTGATCTCGCCGTAACAGCCGGTGGCGGTGTACTCGGCATGCAGACCGCGCGTGCCGAAACGGGACAGCCCGTGGCAATTGGAGGCCTCCAGCGCATAGAGGCCGGAGCCGGCGTGGCCGGTGCCGGTACAGTTGGAGACTGTGCCCCCGGAGAGGCCGACTCCCGTGCCGGTGGCGGCAGTGCCCGTGCAGCCCTCGGCTGTGCCCAAGACTGGAGTGGTGTCATCAGTTGCGACACGGAGTCCAAAGGCGCCGCTTTGGGTCGAACCGGTGCAATGGGCGGCGCTCTGGCTGGCTTTCAAACCGATGCCGGAAGTGCTGGTTCCGATACAGGTGATGGCGTTCTGGGCGAGGAGGCCAGGGCCCGAGAGGCTTTGCCCGCTGCAGGCGGTGGCGGCGCGGGCTTCGATGCCGGGACCAGAGTCGCTCTTGCCGACGCAAGCGGTGGCCGTGGAGGCAAAGACACCGGGTGAGCCGGTGATGCTTTCGCCGTAACAGTTGGAGGCGATGCCGTCGGCGACGGGGAGGCTCGGGTTGCCCGCGTCCGGTGCAGTGCCGGCGAAGATGGCGGTGGAGCCGCATTGCCGGGCCTGGGAGTCGATCACCTGATTGGCGCGCAGCCCCACGCCGCCGCAGAGCCGGGCCTCGCAGGAGCGGATGATGCCGCTGCCGGAGGCGATGGTGATCCCACTGCCGACGAGGCCTTGGACGGTGACGTCCTCGACGTGCACGTTGTGGGTAGTGGAAGTTTCGATGCCGTGGCGGAGTCCGGGGCCGTTGAACCCGTTGGTGGCGCTGGTCACTCCGCCGCGGATGAAGCCGTTGCGGATGGTGATGCCGAAGACGCCGGGAGCGGTGGTGACGCCGCTGCCCGCGCTGCCAGCGGAGCTGGAGCTGACGGTGAAGCCACCGAGATCGAGGGTGACGTTGGCCGAGTTGATCGTGATGGCGTCCCCGGAGGTGACGGTGAGATTGCCGGTGAGGTAGTAGGAGCCGGGGTTCTTGATGGTGAAGGCTCCGTTGGTTCCGTGGTCGATCCCGAGGATGCCGTCCTGGAGGGGACTACGAGGCTCCATCTGGTCGAGGGACTTCATCGTCTGTGCGGGGGCGCCGGTCGGGGTGAGGGAGCCCTGGGCGAGGGCGGCGACGGGCAGGGCCAGGAGAAGAAGAAGGCGCATGGGAGCGGATGGTGGCGGAGGGACTAAGGCGGAATGAAGAGCGAAGAGGGTTGAAGCGGCTGGGAGTTCCCCATGACGAGCGACTAAGGGCCCGAGTGAGTCAGGGAACGTTGAATGCTGAACTTTGAAGTTTGTACACCGATTACCGGTGGCTAGGCATGGTCGAGCGGCGACAGGCGGCGGTGCGGCGTGTCTCCCCGGGTTGCCGGGTTCACGGCATCAGATAGCGGTTGGTCACCAGGAAGTCCCCGGCTTCGGCGGTGCAGCCGATGGCGGTGGTGGCGGAGAGCGCGATACCCCCCGCGCGTTTGCCGCGGCAGTAGCTGGCAGTGCCGATGATGTACAGGCCGCGCTCGCCGGAGGTACTGGTGCCGGTGCAATTGCTGGCGGTATCAGCCTGCAATCCTATGCCCGAGGCGCTGGTGCCGATGCAGTTGCTGGCGGTGGTGGCGAGCAAGCCGAGGCCCGCGTCACTGGTGCCGATGCAGTTGGTGGCCGCTCCGGTGGAGAGGCCGGTGCCGGTGGCCGTGCTTCCGGTGACGGTACCGCGGCAGTTCTCGGCGGTGCCGGCGATCGGGGTGCTGCCCAGCGTGGCAACGTTGAGACCGAAGCTCCCGGTGACGGTCGTGCCGGAGCAGCCGGTGGCGGTCTGTGTGGTCTGTAATCCGATACCGGCGGTGCTTTCCCCGATGCAATTGGTGGCGGTGGAGGCGAAAAGTCCAGTGCCGGTGGCCGTGTTTCCGGTGACGCTGCCGCGGCAATTTTCGGCGGTACCGGCGACCGGGGTGCTGCTTATTGTGGCAACGCGGAGCCCGAAATCGCCGATGGATGTCGTGCCGGAGCAGCCCGCGGCGCTTCGGGTGGCCTGCAGACCGGTGCCGCTGCCGCTATGGCCGATGCAGTTGACGGCGGTCTCGGCCATGAGGCCGTTTGAGGTGTTTCCGGCTCCAGTACAGTTCTGGGCGATCCCGGCGCTATAGATGCCGGTGGAGGCACATTCGAAGGCGTTGGAATCGAAAACGGCTCCGGCAGCGATTCCGAAGTTGCCGGAGGAGGTGACCGTGCACCGGCGAACCACGCAGAGAGTCTTGAGGAAATAGATGCCGCCGCTGCCGATGTTGCTTAGTCTGACGTCCTCAATCAACACGTTGGCGGCGCCGAGGCCGTCCGCGATGCCGAATTCGAACCCTCCGTTGAGATGTCCGTTGCGGATGGTCACGTTGGCGGCGCCGATGAGGATGCCGATGCCATTGGCGGGGGAGGCATAGGAGGCAAGGGTGAAGCCGTTGAGGTCGATGGTGACGTTGTTGGCGAGGACGGTGATGGCGCTGCCTGTACCCAAGTTGATGTTGCCGTCGAGGTAGTAGGAGCCGCCGGAGGTGATGCGGACGCCGCCGTTCGGGTCTTGTTCGACGCCGATGTTGCCGGTTCTGAGCGGGGTGCGGGGCTCGATCTGGGTGAGGCTCTTCATCGTCGGCGCGGGGGCGTCGGGAGGAGCGAGCTGGCCCTGGGCGAGCGCGAGGGCGGGCAGGGCGAGGGCAAGGAGGCCGGAGAGGAGGAGCGGGCGCATAGGAGTGGCAAGTAACAGGTAACAAGTAACAAGAGGGCGGAGGAAGCGGAGGACCTAAGGTGTTCTGCTTTCTGCGTTCACTCTTTTGCCTTGGGCCGCCACACTCAGGGGAGTGGCAGGGCGGCGACGACGCGGAAGAAGTGGCGGGCGCCGCCGGTGAAGGCGACGGTCTTGGTCGTCTCGGTGCCGACGTCGGCCTCGAAGGGATTGAGCGTCTGGCCACCCACGGCGGTAGCGATGGTGGTCCAGGTGGTCAGGTTGACGGATTCCTGGATGCGATAGAGGCGCGTGGGTTGGGAAGTGAACTTGAGCGCGACGGTGGTGAGGCCGCCGGCATAGGTGTGGGAGACGATCTTGAGGAAACTGGCGGCGCTGGTCGGGTCGGTGTCGGCGATGTATTCGGCGGCGTCGCTTTGGCCGTCGCCGTCGGCATCGGTGCCGATGGCGGCCTTGGTGAGGTTGCCGAAGTGCTGCTTCTCCCAGGCGTCGGGCATGCCGTCGGCGTCGGAGTCGGTGCGGGCGATGGAGTCCGTCTTGAGATACCCGGCACCGAGGTTGATCCAGCCGAGGTTGGCGGCGTAGGCGTAGCCGGAGAACTCGCCGGTGACCGGGTCGATGGCGGGGGTATTGGCATCGTTGAGGTTGGTGGACCAGCCGAAGTTGATCCAACCGACGTTGGCGCCGTAGGCATAGCCGGCGAGCAGGCCGGTATCCGCCCGGTTCACGCCGAAGTCGGTGGCGGAGGTGTTGGCATAGGTGTGGCCGTTGGCGGGTGTGCCGTTGCCACAGTCGATCCAGCCGAGGTTGGCGCCGTAGGCCTTGCCGGAGAGGAACGTCTCGCCGACGCGCACGCCGTTGGCGCCGTCGCCGCGCAGGTTGATCCAGCCGACGTTAGCGCCGTAGGCATAGGCGCTGGTGGAGTTGATCGTGGACTGGCCGAGCGCACAGAGCGGAAGGGCGAGCAACGCGAGGAGGAAAGGGGCGGATTTCATGTGAAAAGAGCGGAGACGGTAGGGCGAGAGGAGACCCAATGGTGCAAAGTGGCGAATACCAAAGGGAGGGGGCGGCGGAACTGAGGCGGAAGGGAGGACGAAGCTGAGAACGAGTAGGAGAACGAGAACGAGCAGGAGCAGGAGTAGGAGGAGATCGACCTGCTCACTACTCGCTACCCGATGCTCGCTACTGTATTTACGGCATCTCGTACTTGTTGGTAATGGTGGTGGTGCCGCTGCCGAGCGAGCAGCCGATGGCGACGAGGGCTTTCAGCGCGGTGCCGCTCGGGCAGGTGGCGCGGCTGTAGCTGGCGGTGCCGGTGACGTTGATGCCGAACTTGCCGGCGCCGCTGCCGGTGCCGGAGCAGTTGATGGCGTTGATCGCGGTGAGGCCGGTTCCGGTAGTGCCGGTTCCGGTGCAGTTGGTGGCGATCTTGGCGACCTCGACGCCGATGCCCGAGGCGCTGGTGCCGGTGCAATCAGTCGCCATGTCGGCCTTCAGGGCGGAGCCGGCGCCCGTGGTGCTGGCGGTCGAGCGCAGGGCGGTTGTAGCAGTGATGCCAATGCCGCCGCAGGCGATGGCGGAGGAGTCGCGCACGGTGTCGGCCACGATGCCGCCGGCGAGGCATCCGGCGGCGGCGCAATGGTTGACCTCGGAGCCGCCGGTGCCTGCGTTGATGCCCACCTGCGAGGCGCCAGCGACGGAGATGTCCGAAAGAATGATACCCGTGCTGGCGCCATCGACGGCGACGCCGTAGGCGAATTTGGCGGCGTTGATGCGACCGTTGAAGACGCGGGCGTTGCTGGCGGTCTTCACGGCGGTGGAGGTCTGGCCGAGGCGAATGCCGTAGCCGGCGGCGGTGGCGACGGTGGAGGAAAGGGTGAAGCCGTTGAGGTCGAGGGTGACGTTGTCGGCGGTGATGACGATGGCGTCGCCAGTGGAGACGGTGATATTGGCGGTGAGGTAGTAGGTGCCAGCGGCGGAGAGGGTGAGTCCGGTGGTGCTGGCGGCCGGCTGGGCGAGTGGGGTGCGCGGCTCGAGCTGGGCGAGCGTTTTCATCGTGAGCCCGGGTGCGGCGGTCGGGGCGAGGGCGCCCTGGGCGAAGCCGAGGGCGGGGATGGAGATCAGGAGCGCGGCGAAGAAGGATTTCATGGAGGAAAAGGGACGGGAGGGGAATGGGTGACCAGCAATCGGTGACGAGTAATCAGTAATCGGTAACATGGGATCAGGGAGCGGGCTGGAACGGTGAAGGGAGGAGCGGCAGGAGTTCTGAAGTCTGCCTTCTCCATTCTTCCTTAGGCTGCCGCACTCAGGGCGTGGCGCCGGGCATGAGGTAGCGCGTACCGGTGGTGGGGAAAGAGCCGTAGTTGTGCGAGCAGGCGATAAGGACGGGGCCGACGATGGCCGTCTCGGGGCCGCCGTCGGCGAAGCAGAAACGTGCGGTGTTGGATACCTGGATTCCAGTGCCGTCGCCACTGGACCCATTGCCGAAGCAGCGGATGGCGTCGGCGGCCTTGATGCCGCAGGCGAGGGGGGCGAAGGCGGTGCCGAAGCTGTCGGTGACGGTGCCGGTGGCCTCGATGCCGTTGCCGGAGGTGGGGATCTGGTCGTGGGCGATCCCGCTGCTGCCGGAAACGGTGGTGGCGATGATGGCGGTGTCGACGCTGAACGGCTGGCTCTGGCTGCGCCAGACGGTGGTGGCGACGATGCCGGTGCTTCCAGTGTCGGCGACGGCGCACTCGCGCACGGTGGTGGCGCGGATGCCGACTCCGGGCAGGTAGCGGACAGAGCAGTCGGTGACGGTCGAGTCGGGGCCGGCATCGAGGCCTTGCTGGCAACCGGTGACGAAAAGCTCCTCAAGTTGCACGCCGGTGCAGGCGCCGGCGTGGTCGGGGGCGAGGGCGTTGGCGAAGCCTCCGCCGGTGAAGGTGACCACGCCATCATATTGGGCGGTGTAGCCGGGGCTGAAGAGACGGCCGTTGCGAACGCGGGCGCGGTTGGCCGTGGAGTTCGTGCCGCCAAGCCGGATACCGCAGCCCTCGGCGGTGGGGGCGGCGGAGAGGACGGTAAAGCCGTTGAGGTCGAGCGTGACGTCGTCGGCGCGGATCTGGATGCCGTCGCCGGCGGCGACGGTGAGGTTGCCCTGCAGCACGTAGGAGCCGGGCGCGGTGATTTCGAGCAGCGTCGTGTTGGTTTGGCCGGGAAGGCCGAGCGGTCGGCGCGGCTCGACCTGCTCGAGGGTACGCATCGACGTGGAGGGCGCACCGGTCGGCGCCAGGGCGCCTTGGGCGAAGGCGAAGGCTGGGAAGGTGAGCAGCGCGAGAGTGGCGAGCCGGGCGAGTGGGGCGTGGATCATGAGCGGAAGAAAGGGACGAGGAGGGGAGGGGAAAGGAGCGGAAAGCAATGACGGAGGGCCAATGACTGATGACTAGGCTGCTGCCTTCACGGCATCAGGTATTTGCCGTCGGAGGCTGTAGTGGTGCCGCCGCCCGTGGTGCTGCAGCCGACGGCGATCCCCGCTTTGATGGCGATGCCGGGGCTATCGCCGGCGCACTGGTTGGAAATGACGCCGCTGACGCCGACCACCGGGCTCGTGCCCTGGCAATAGCTGGCGACGATGCTCACCACGCCGGCCGGAGGGGGCTCGGGATCCTGCCAGACGGTGGTGGTGTCGGATCCTTGGCAACCAGTCGCGATGCGGCGGCTGTGCAGTCCGAGACCGACGCTGTTTGTGGGTGCGGTTCTGATACCGCGGGAGTTGAGGGTGATGTTCTCGGCATTGATGCCGGCGTAACCGGCGACGGTGTGGCCGGTGCTGTCGTAGACCGAATCGGCGACGATGCCCGAGGAGAGACATTCGAGGGCCTGGCTGTCCGACACCACCGGGGCGGAGATGCCGACGCCGCCGCAGGTGCGCACCTGGCAGTGGCTTACCCGCGAGGCGAGTTGGCAGTAGATCCCGGCCTGCGCGACGCCGGTGATGGCGATGTTGTCGATGCGGATGCAGATCGCGTCGTTGATGTTGTCAGGGCCCGGGCCAATGCCGGTGAGGAAGCCTGGGCCGGAGAACAGACCTCCCTGGGCGTCGTCGTAGGTGGTGCCGCTGCGGATGCGGCCGTTGGCGATGCGCACGGCGCGGACGGCGGTGTTGGCGTCGCCCAGCTTGATGCCGCAGCCCTCAGGGGTTGGGGCGGTGCTGGAGATGGTGAAGCCGTTGAGGTCGAGGGTGACATTGCGCGAGAGGATCGCGATGCCATCGCCGGCGCTCACCGTAATGTCGCCCACCAGCACGTAGGAGCCGGGCTGGTCGATGGTGATGGTGGAGGTGGTTACTTGGCCGGGGGTGCCGAGGGGCGTGCGGGCGTCGAGCTGGTCGAGGGTGCGCATCGTCGTGGCGGGCGCGCCGGTGGGCGTGAGGGAGCCTTGGGCCAACGCGAGCGCGGGTAGGGCGAGGAGGAGGAAGAAGAGACGCATAGGGAAGGGAGAACGCAGAATGAAGAAGGCGGAACCGGGCATGCAGAAGGGAGGAGCGGATGGCCCAATGGCCGATCACCAGTGGAATGTAACTAGCTATTGGGTATAGCGGGGGGCGGGGCTGGGGACCGAGCCCCCGCAGTGGCGGGAGGCCGAGTGCCTAGCGCGAGCCATCGGCTCGCCGCCGACCCGCAAAGAAACGGGTGGCCGCACAGGGAGTTCCAGCAAGAGTGGGGATGCAGTCCGGGCGGAGCCTGCCTCGGCTCACCGGGAAGGCCGCCGATCGATGCGGGATTTTCATCCCGCCCGATCGGGCGCCGTTGGGGAAGCCGCGGCTGGAGCCGCCTGCGAATTCAAGGCTAGGAGACCGGCGCGGGCACGAGCAAGTGGGGAGTGCACGGCGCGGCGGGAGACGCGAGACGTTTGCTGGTGCGGCGGGCGGGCGGGCATCTTCGTTTCCCGCCCGCTTTACCGGCAGCAGGCGGCGCTCGATCCCGAAGGGCTCAGGGCTGCAGCGGCCGGAGCGGGGCCTCACTACGAATCAGCCTCGTGGTGCCCGGCAAGGCGGCGCGGGCCTGGGATCGCATGCACGCACGCTCCCAGGGCGGGGAGTAAAACGGCGATGGCTGGTGACTTGTGCTGGTGCCTGACCACTGACTACAGCCAGCCGCAGCGTTGCTTGAGTTCGGCCTTCTGCGTTCTTCGTTTGCTTGCCGCGCTCAGGGGGTGCCGAGGAACTTCTTCGGGGCGGAGATTGTGCCACCGCTGGCGGTGCAGCCGATGGCGTTGAGCGCTTCGATGGCGTAGTAGCCGGTGGCGCTGCCGCCCGAGATGTTACCGCGGCAGAAGGCGGCAACGCCTGCGGTGACTTCCAGCGCTTGGCCGGCCGCGGTGTTGGCACCGGTGCAGTTGAGGGCGGCGAGCTGGGCGGAGAGCCCGACAGAGTACGGGGCGGCGGTCGAGCCGTAGCTGTTGACGGCGATGTCCGCGCTCAGGCCGGCGGATTCTTCAGAGGTGTTGCGCAGGGTGCGGCCGGTGCAGTTGAGCGCGAGGGTGGTTTTGATGCCGTAGCCGGTGGAGGCCTGGCCGTAGCTATCGCGCACGACGGTGGTGTCGATCCCGATGTCGGTGGAGGAGGCCGCGCGGGAGTCGGCCACGACGGTGGCGAGAATACCGGTGGTGCGAGAGTCCGAGGAGGAGCGGACGACGAGGGACGGCTCGTTGTCCGGGCTTCGGATACCGATCCGATGGCAGGCGGAGACGGAACAATCGGCGACCTGCGTCGCGGTGATGCCGTTGGCTCCGCAATGACGGACGGTACTGCGCAGGACGCGGCTGTTGGCTCCCAGGGAGATGCCGCTCAGGCTGACACCGGAGACGGTCGTGTCGGTGACCACGGAATGGGCGAAGCCAGCAATGCCGCTTAAAAATCCGGCGCCTGAGAAGCCCGCGCCGGAGACGGTGCCGGTCCCGGAGATACGACCATTGCGGATGCGCACATGCGACGACGCGGGGTACCCACCGTAGATCCCGATGCCAGCGGTGGGAGAAGCGGAACTCGACAGGGTGAAGCCGTTGAGATCGAGCGTGACGTGATCGGAGCTGATGGTGATGGCGTTGCCGGAAGCGACGGTGATGTCGCCCAGGAGTACGTAAGATCCCGGCTGCGTGATGGCGATGGTGAGGGTGCTGCCGCCGACGGCGCCGAGCGGGGTGCGCGGTTCGATCTGGTGGAGGGATCGCATCGATTGGGCTGGGGCCCCGCCCGGGGCGAGGGTGCCTTGGGCGTGGGCGAGAGAGGGCAGGGCGAGCAGGGCGATGCAGAGAAGAAGCGGGCGCATGGGAAAGCGGAGGAACGAAGAGCGAAGAAGGCAGAAGGCGGAAGGTGTTGAAAAGGATGAGCGGAGGCGCGAAGACCGGCGGGCGAATCCGCAATCCGAATTCCGCACTCCGCAATGGACTCAGGGGGTACCGAGCTGTTTGGACGCGGAGACGACGGGGCCGGCGGCGGTGCAGCCGATGGCGATGGAGGCGGAGAGCGCGGTGGCCGAGTCGACGTCCGCAGCGCCGTGGCAGAAACTGGCGGTGCCCCCGCTGTAGAGTCCGTGGTAGGGCGCGCCGGAGAGGAAGCCGGTCGACTTGGTGTTGATGCCGACGCAGGCCAGGGCGACCGGGGCGGCGAGGCCGATCAGGCCCTTGGATGTGCTGCCCAAGCAACCGGTGGCGGCAATCGTGGCCCGCAAGCCGTAGTTGGTGGAGCTTTGGGCGTAGCAGTTGAGGGCGGTGTTGACCTCGAGGGCCGGGCCGGTGGCGTCGATGTCCTCGTAGTCGTTCCTGGCGTTCAGGCCGTAGCAGTTGGTGGCGTTGCAGCCGTTGAAACCGCCCAGGCCGATGCCGGTGCGGCTCAGCCCGATGCAGGAGTCGGCGACGAGGGCATCGAGGCCGTAGCTAGTCATCGATTCCCCGATGCAGTCGGTGGCGACTTCGGCCTGGATGCCTCGGCGCTGGCTGTCGGTTTGGGAGCGGGCGACACGGTTGGCGCTCAGGCCGATCATGCCGCAGTCGGTGGCGGTGCAGTTCTCGATGCTGGTATCGAGAGTGGGCAGGCGGTTGTCGGCGTCGGCCTGGAGCAGGAGGATGCCGTGGTTGAGGACGGAGTGGACGTCGATCTCGGTGACGTGGATCGAGTGGCTGGTGGTGCCGTCGGAGAGGATGCCGTCGCTGAAGCCGGCGCCGTAGGGGTCGCCGGTGTTGATGTAGAACTGGACGGCGCTCTCGATGAAGCCGTTGGTGATGCTCACCGAGCTGCAGCCATCGTCGATGACGATGGCTGCGCCGGTGCGGGCGGGATTGGTGGACTTGAGGGTGAAGCCGTTGAGGTCGAGGGTGACGTTACTGGCGGAGATCGTGATGGCGTTACCGGAGGTGACGGCAATGGGTCCGGCCAGCACGTAGGAGCCGGAGGTCGAGATACTGAGGCCTGTGGTGCGCGTGGTGCCGGGGGTGCCGAGGACCACGCGGGGCTCGAGCTGGTCGAGCGACTTCATCGTCGCGGTGGGGGCTCCGCCGGAGAAGGCGCTGGCGGGAGGGGAGAGCTGGCCCTGGGCAAGGGCTAGGGCGGGAGCGGCGAGGACCGTGGCGAGGAGGAGGAGGCGCATGGCTAAGTGAGAATGAAGAATGCTGACTGCAGAAGGGGCGGAGGAGGGAAGGGATTCAAACTCTGAACACTGAAATCGGAACTTGGCACTCGGAGCGGGTCGGGGGGGCGATCAGGGTTTGAAGAGGCCGAGGCGGGCGAAGCGCAGGTCGTCGTTGGTGCCGTTTTCGTAGGCGATGGCGGGCTGGCCGTCGGGGCCGAAGGCGAGCGAGGGGCTGTGGCCGGTGGATCCGGTGGCATCGAGGGTGGTGAGTGTCCAAGTGGAGCCGTTGAAGCGGGCGAAACGCAGGTCGTTGTTGGTGCTTTCGGAATAGGCGATGGCGGGCTGGCCGTTGGGACCGAATGCCAGCGAGGGGAAGGCGCCGGTGTCGCCGGTGGCATCGACGGTGGTGAGGGACCAGGTGGAGCCGTTGAAGCGGGCGAAGCGTAGGTCGTCATTGCTGCCGCCGTTGTAGTAGGCGATGGCGGGTTGGCCGTCGGGACCGAAGGCCAGTGAGGGATACCAGCCGGTGAAGTCAGTGGCATCGACGGTGGTGAGAGCCCAGGTGGAGCCGTTGAAACGGGCGAAGCGCAGGTCGTAGGTGGTGTTGTCGAGATAGGCGATGGCGGGCTGGCCGTCGGGGCCGAAGGCCAGAGACGGGGTCACGCCGGTGTTGCCGGTGGCATCGACGGTGGTGAGGGACCAAGTGGAGCCGTTGAAACGGGCGAAGTGCAGGTCGTAGTTGGTGCTGTCGGAATAGGCGATGGCGGGCTGTCCGTCGGGACCGAAGGCCAGTGAGGGATACCAGCCGGTGACCTCAGCGGCATCGACGGTGGTGAGAGCCCAGGTGGAGCCGTTGAAACGGGCGAAGCGCAGGTCGTCGTTGGTGTGGTCCTGATAGGCGATGGCGGGTTGGCCGTTGGGATCGAAGGCGAGCGAGGGAGCCCGACCGGTGTCGCCGGTGGCATCGACGGTGGTGAGGGACCAGGTGGAGCCGTTGAAACGGGCGAAGCGCAGGGATGGGAGGAAGTGAGCGATGGCAGGTTGCCCATCGGGGCCGAAGGCCAGCGAGGGGTCGAAGCCGGTGGCGCCGGTCGCATCCGGGGTGGAGAGGATCCACGTGAGGGCGGAAGCCGGGAGCGTGGCGCCGAGGGTGAAGCGCAGCTCGGCCACGGTGGAGGTGAGGGCGGCGTTCTGCGTCTTCACGGTCTGGATTTCGTCCCAGAGTTGCTGGAGACTTTTCATCGTGGGCTCCGGGGCGGCGGGCGGATTGAGGGTGCCCTGGGCGAAGGCGAGGGAGGGAGAGCGAGGACGGACAGGAGGAGGAGAGGGCGCATGGCGTGAAAGAGTGACAAGTAACAGGTGACAAGTGACAAGAGGCGGGCGGCGGAGGACCCAAAGGGAGAAGGCGGAACTCAGAGAGCGGAAGTGGCGGAGGGGTGGGAGTGCTACCGGACGGGACGAACTCCGTACGCTGAATGCTTCCGGCGTTCTGAGTTCAGCATTCTGCGCTCGGACTTGGGCCCGCCGCGGGCCGCCCCTGTTCAGGGCGCGGCAAGCGGAAGCACGGCGACGGCGCGGAAGAAGTGGCGGGCGTTGCCGGTGAAGGTGAAGGCCTTGGTGGTGGTGGCGCCGGTGTCGGGATTGAAGGTGCCGAGTGGTTCCTGCGCGGTGACGAAGGCGTTGCTCCACGTGGTCAGGTCGGTGGAGTGCTGGAGGCGGTAGCGGCGCGAGGGCTGCGTGGTGAAGACGAGCGTCACCTGAGTCTGGCCACCGGCATAGGTGTGGGAGACGATCTTGAGGAAGTCGGCGCGGTTGGTCGGGTCGGTGTCGGCCACGTATTCGGAGGCGTCGCTCTGGCCGTCGCCGTCGCGGTCGGTGCCCAGGCCGGCGGTGGTGAGAGTACCGAACCACTGGCGCTCCCAGTTGTCGTCGATGCCGTCGGCGTCGGTATCCGGCCGGTTGATCGCGCCGACGGAGAGATAGCCGGCCCGAGGTTCACCCAGCCGCAGTTGGCGGAGTAGGCGTAGCCGTGGAACTCGCCGTCATCGAGGTCGAAGCGGGGGCGGTTGGGGTCGCCCAGCCCGGCCCAGCCGAAGTTGATCCAGCCGATGTTGGCGCCGTAGGCGTAGCCGGAGAGGTTGCCGGCGCCATCGTTGTTCACGCCGAAATCGCCGGCGGTGGAGTTGGAGTAGCTGTAACCGTTAACCGGGGTGCCGTCGCCCATGCTGATCCAGCCGATATTCGCTCCGTAGATATAGCCGGCGAAGAAGGTCTCGTTGGCGTCGACGTAGATGCCGGCGCCGCGCTGGGGCTGGACGTTGACCCAGCCGACGTTGGCGCCGTAGGCGAAATCGGTGGCTGGGTCGGACTGGGCGACGCAGGCCAGGGGAATCGCGAGAAGGGCGAGCAGGAGAGGACGTTGCAGGTGCATGGATGACGTGGGCGCGGAGCGCGGAACGGGTTTGCCGGAGCGCGGGCGACTCCATTGGTCGCTGGCGGGGTTCTCCCGCAGTGAGGCGTCCACCCGCTGGCTCGGGTACAAGGCTAGGAAAAGAAATACAGGGCAGACAAGGACGGACTGTCGGCAGTAGTTGGAGCAGGGCGCAGCGTAGAGGATCTGATACCAACGTGCCGGGCGGCCTTCCCTGAGAGCACGAGGAAATGATTACGAAGGGGCTGCGTTGCTCTGCAAACGAGCTGCCTGGACGCCGCCGCCCTGGAGCCAGGCTGGGGGGAGTCATCCCGCCGCGCCGGAGCTCTGTGCCCAAAGAAGAATCCCGCCGGGGGCCGGCGGCATTGTAGGCATCCTATGGGGGCGATGCGCGGGCGTGCTAGAACCGCGCCTGCAGGCCTAGGCGCAGGCGCCGGCCGGGGGCGGTGAACCCGACGGCCTGGGCGTAGTCGTGGCCCAACCCGTTGTCCAAGGCGGCGGTGAGCGCGAGTTCGCGGGTGCATTGCCAGACGGTGGCGAGATCGAGCCGCGCCCAGCTGCCGAGGCGGACGTCGCCGGTGGGAATCGAGGTGTCGGGTACATCGCCGGTGAGGATCCAGGAGGCGGTGAACGCGAGCGAGGCCCGCGCTTGCCAAGTGGTGGCGAGGCGGCCGCTCCAGCGGGGGCGCGAGCGGGTGCGTTGCCACTCTCCGGTGGCGGTCTCGCGCTGGGAGTCGGTGTAGCTGGCGGCGGCGGTGAACGAGAGGGTGTCGAGCGCGCGCAGGGTGCCGGCGGCCTCCACTCCGCGGACGCGAATACGGGAAAAGTTGCGCAGTTGCGGCGGCGGGCCGGCGTCGAAGTCGATGCCATCGCGGTATTCGGAGGCGAAGGCGGTGAGGTCGATCAGCGCGCGACCGTCGGCGAACGCGTGGCGCAGTCCGGTATCGATCATCCGGGCGCGCTCGGGGCGGAGCACCGGGTTGCCCACGAGGGGGTTGGCCAGGGCGTAGAAGCTGGCGGGTTTGAAGGCGGTGCCGGCGTTGCGGCGCCATTGCGTGGCGGTATCGATCTGGCCGAGCAGGCCGCCGCGGAAGGTGCCGCGAGTCGCGCCGTCGTCGTACTGGTCGCCGCGGGCGCCGGCGATGAGGGTGAGGTGGGGGAGCAGCTCGCCGCTGGCTTCGGCGAAGACGCCGAAGCGGTCGCGCTCGGCGGAGAAATTGGCGGGGAAAACCATCGGGCCGTACGCAAGAGTGGCGGTGCTGCGACCGTCCTCACGCGCTGGGCGTCGAGGCCGGCGGCGAGCCGCCAGGAGGTGAGGGTCTGCTCGTAGGTGGCGTGGGCGCGGGTGCGGCGTAGGCGCGTGTCGTCGCTACTGGCGGGCAGGCCCATGGGGTCGCGCGAGCCGGGGGCCACGCCGGGCGAGGTGACAAGCGAGTCGAATTGGGCGGCATCGGCCCCGGCGGTCCATCGGCCGGCTCCGGCCGTGCCTTCGAGCGCGAGGCTGCCGGCCGTTTGGCGGTCCTCGCGGTGCTCGAGGTCGCGGACGACGGCGTATTCGCGACCGCCGCTGTCGTCGGGGAAGGAGGAGGCGTCGTTGCGGGCGTGCCAGAGCGACGCATGGAATTTCAACGACGAGCCGCCGGCGACCGTGGCGCGGCGATACGGCGCTGCGCGCGGCTGCCGTCGGTGAGAGAGCCTTCGTCGGCTGCTGCGGCCCCGAGGCTGAGGGAGACGGGGGCTGCGGTGGTGCCGATCGTCTCCGTGCCGTTGAAGCCGCCCCGCACAAGATCGTTGCCGCCGGCCTCGAAGAAGAGCCGTGAGCCGGCCGCGGTATCGGAGTTCAGATGCACCACGCCTGCGAGCGCGTCGGGGCCGTAGCTCACCGAGGGAGCCCCGCGTACCACAGCGACTTGGCCGAGCAGCGACGGCTCGATGAGCGAAAAGTTGACGGCGCCGCCGCGGTTGTTGGTCGGGTCGTTGAGGGGGATGCCGTCAAGGAAGGCGACGGTGTGGTTCTCCTCTGCACCGCGTAGGTAGAGCGTGGCGCGTCCGCCGGGGCCGCCCGGTTGGTCGACGTGGGCGCCGGGGACGCTGAGCAGCAGGTCCGCGGTATGCAGCGGGGCCGGAGCGGCGAGCTCGGGGGCGGCCACCCAGACGGCGGCGGCGCGCTCGTCGGCACCCGACGGATGCGCGATCACGGTGAACGGATAGAGGTGGATGATCGGATCGGCCGCCGATTGGGCAAGGGCCGAGGTCGCGAGCACTAGGGAGAGCGTGGGAAGCAGGCGGAGGCTGGACATGAAACACCGAGCAGACCGGGTGGCTGTGGGCTTTTCAAATGCCGATTCCGAGCCTGGTGGTGAACAGTGTGAACCGGGCGCGGTGTGGGGTTTCATGAAGCGGGACGGCCTAGTTGATCGCCCGGGACAGGAGGCTGAATGGCTGCGCCAGCCAGCTCCTCAGTGGCGGGGTTCAATAGGGGATGCGCCGCGGATTCCCCGACCATTCGCGGAAGACGGCGACGCCTTCCTCGCGGAGCAATGGCACCAACGGGAGGCGCCGGGCGGTGGGCGGGGCGGCGAGTTCGCGGTAGAGGAAGGCGTCGTCGAAGCCGATGGCGGCGGCATCGTCGTGGGTGCAGGCGAAGACGATGCGCTCGATGTGTGCCCAGTAGGCAGCGGCCAAGCACATGGGGCAGGGTTCGCAGCTGGTGTAGAGCGTGGCCCCGGTGAGGTGGAAACGCCCCAGTGCGGCGCAGGCCTCGCGCAGGGCGACGACCTCGGCGTGGGCGGTGGGGTCGTTGGTGCTTGTGACCCGGTTCTGGCCACGGCCGACGATGAGGCCCTCGTGTACGACGACGGCGCCAAACGGCCCGCCGGCGCCAGCGGCCGCGCCAGCGCGGGCCAGGGCGATGGCTTCCCGGAGGAAGGTGTGATCGGTGTTGGTATCACTTCCCATGTGTAGCCGCGAGGCTAGCGGCTTGGGTGGGGAAGGCGAGGACAGGGTGGGATTGGCGGACCGCTTAAGTTGACGGCCGTCGACTTAAGCGGTCGAAGGCTTGGCCAAGGGACGGCGCACGGGCGGCGATCAGTGAGGGGCCAGCACCGCCAGCGCGGCTTCGAGTTGAGGGTCTGGATCGGCCCCGGGGGCCGGTTGGACGACGATATCGGGGGCGACCCCGCGGCCTTCAAGACGGCGACCGTCGGGGGCGACATAGTCGTACACACTCAACTGCAGCTCGCCCCCGCCGGGCAGTGGCCAGTTCACGGCGACAAGCACCTTGCCGGGCGTCGGCACGCCGAGGATCGGGCCTCGCTGCTGCTGTTGCACCACCGAGGCGAAAATTTCCGCGGCGCTGGCCGAGCCCTCGGAGACGAGCACCGCGAGCGGGCCGCGGTAGTGCGCGGCGAGGAGGTGCCGCGGGGATCGGTGGCCATCGGCCACGCTGTCGCCCCGGGCTCGGGTGTGGCCGATGTCGATCTTTCCCGGGAAGAACTCCGCGAGGATGGCGGCGAGGGCGCGAGTCTCGCCGCCGGCGTTGTTGCGCAGGTCGAGGATGACCCCGCTGGCCGGCGGAGCGGCCTTCAGCTGCGCGCGCACCCAGCGGGCCGACGGGAGATCGAAGGTGTCGAAGGTGAGCAGGAGCACACCGCTGGCGAACCGGCGGGCGTCGCGGATTGGCGGATAGACGAGTTTGCGGGCGTGCAGCGCGAGCCGGAGCGGCCGGTCCTGCGCATCCACAAAATCGAGCTGCACGAGTTGGCCCTCGGCGAGCTTGCCCAGACCCAGCACCTCTCCGGGCGGGCGACTGTCGGCGGCCACCAACCGCCATCCGGGTTTTACTCCGGCAAGGGCGGCGGGGCTGCCCGGGTAGACCAGAAGGATGCGGCGTTGTGTCGGTTGGCCTTCGACGGGCCCGGTGCGGAAACCGATCAGCACACCTTGGCGGCGGCGCAGTTCCTCGATCTCGCGAGGCTTGAGGGCGTGGGTATGGACGTCGTTGAGTTCGGCGAGCAGGGAGTTGAGCGCGGCATAGAGCTCGTCGTCGTCGCGGGCGGCGAGGATGGTGGGGCGGTGGCGGGCGCAGGCGGCGGGCCAGTCGAGCCCGTTCAAGGATGGATCGAAGTAGCGCCGGCTCACCCAGTTGCTCACCCGGTCGAGCACGCGGGCGTTGAAGGCCGGCCGCTCTGCGGGGCTGACCGCCCCGGCGGGAGCTAGGTAGGTGAACAACGCTGCCGGGGGCGGAAGGGCGGCGCAACCTGCCAAGCCCAGAGCAGCGAGCGCCGCCAGTGGGCGGAAGAAGGGCGGGGGCGGCCGGCGGAGGCGCATGGACTCGAGGAAAACAGAAGCGGCGGCCGGGGCGAGGGTGGATGGAACAATTTGCCTGCGGAGCTGACTTTAGCCGGGCTGAGCAACAAGATCCCGGATGTAGCCAGAGTGGGGACCCGGCGGTGCTCGGCCGACTATTTACCCCCGCTCCCCATCCCAGAAAAAAGGACACCACCATGAAAATCGTCATTTCCCGTTTCCTGATCGCCGCGGCCGCCATGCTCACCCTCGGGCAACCGGTCCGCTCGCTGGCCGCCGATGAGCCCCGTGCGACGGTGACATTCGAGAGTCCCGAGAAGTTCACCGATGTGAAGGATTCGATCTCGGGCACCGACAAGGGCCGCGACTACTATCTCAAGGAGATTAGCCGGTTGATTGAGGAGCAGGCCCAGCGCCTGCCCGCCGGCCAGAAGCTCACCGTCGTTTTCACCGACATCGATCTGGCGGGCGATTACCTGCCGTCGATGCCGACGAACAGCGACATCCGGGTGATGAAGGACATCTATCCGCCCCGGATGAAGTTCACCTACACCATCACCGACGCGTCCGGAGCGGTGGTGAAGGAGGGGAAGGAGAACCTGAGCGATATGAACTATCTGCAAACGGTCGGGATCAGCCGCGGCGATACGCTCTTCTATGACAAGGCGCTGCTGCGCGATTGGCTGCGCAAGACCGTGCGAGGCTGAGCGCCTCCGTGGTACAGAGTGTCACCAACCGAAACCGGCCCCCGAGGCCGGCTTTCCTTGTTTCTCCGGGGTGAGGGGCCCCCCCCGTGCGCCGTCTTGACAACGCCCAGAAGCAGCCGGGGTTCAAGGGGCCCCGGGCCCGAAGCCGTGACCGGTTTCGTGTTTGTTCGATGCGGGTATCGGGCGGCTACGGCGCAGCCAGGCGACGGGAGCCTGTCCGGGGCCGGGGCGAAGCTGGCCGCCTTCCGCCGGAAGGCGGCAGGCGAGGAGCTGGTTAGCCGCCGGCGGGCTGGGGTGCGGCAAAGTAGCTCTCGCGGGTGTCGGGGGTGGTCAGGACCATCGCCTTGCCGTCGCGTTCGAAGTGCACAAAGAAGGGCGGGGCATCGTCGTCTTGATGACGTTCGCGCAGAGCGACGTGAAGGCGGGGCGGGGAGATCTCGGGGTGGCAGTTCGCGGCATCCATGGCGGGGGCGGGTTTGCTGGGGCGGGGCGGAAACTGCCGGCAGGGTCCGGGGCGGGGAAGCAAAACCCACTCACATCTTATTCCCAATACCGCTGGCTGGGCCGGTGCTGGGGAGCTCGGGAACGGCCGGATCGTGGGGCGTGTGCTCGTGGCGGGGTGGCGGTGGGCGGGCCGCGTGGGCGTGGGTCGCCGGTGCGCCATGGGGCCGCCGCGGCGCCCCTGCTGGCGGCTGTCCGCAGGCGGCGGGCACGGATTGGCATTCCGGGCTCTTGCCAGCGAGGAGGGCGGGGGCCATGGTCGCCGGGATGATCGCGTTGCGAAACGTAGCCCGTCTTGCCCTGCCGTTGCTGGCGGCCTCTGTGGCCGCTTCGTGGACACGCGCCCAGATCCCGGCCCTGGCGCCGGCGCCGTTGCTCGCCGCGAAGGAGTTGCAGGGACTTGGGTCGGCTGCGGCCCTCTTCGAGCTGGAGGCGGCGCACCGGGCGGCGGAACTGGGTTTCAACACGGCGGCGCGCGCCTCCTTTGCCCGGGTGTTGGAGCGTGGTGATCTGCCCGGAGCCGCGCGCAGCCGGGCGGCGCTGGGCTTGGCCGCCGTGGAGCTCGCGTCGGGCCGTCTCGACGAAGCGGAGGCGGCGCTGGGGCGTGGGGCGGATCTGGCGTCGGCCCAGACGCGGCTGCGCCGCGGGCTGATCGCGCTGCTGCGCAAGGACGCGCTGACGGCGGCCCCGCTGGTGGAGAGCCTGCGGCCCGAGGAGGTGCCGGCGGAGGAGGCCAGCTGGGTGTACGTTGCGCAGGGAATGCTCGCCGATTCACGTGGTCAATACGACCGGGCGCAGGTGGCCTACGGGCAGGCGGAGTCGCGGGCGGTGGCGGAGCTGGCGCGCGCCCAGATGCTGCTGGCGCGGGAGCGGGCGCGGCTCTTGTTCGGCCAGGCAACGCCGGAGCAGGTGCAGGTGTTGCAGCGCCAGATCGACCAGTTTCAGGGCCGTCCGGTGGGGTTCACGGCGGCGGGCCAGCAGGCGGTGGTGCTCGACCAACTCGGCCGCAAGGGCGAGGCCCAGACGGTGCTGCAGCGGCAGTTGGCGCTGGTGACCGCGGCGGACCGCGAGGCGGCCGACCGGCTGCGGCTGTTGCTGGCGCTGGTGTCGGGGCCCGACAGTGCGGTGGGGCTCAACGCGCTGCGGCAGCTCTTCGCCAGTGCGGTGCAGCCGGAGATGCAGCGGATCGCGCTGCAGTTGTTGGCCAATGCCGCGAGCGATCCGGAAGTGCAGAGGGACTTCCGGCGCGAACTCGACGCGCACATCGCGCTCAAGCCGGCTCCGAAGATTCTGGACGACCTGCTGCTGTATCGCGCCCGCCTGGCGTTGACGCAGCACGAATACGAACAGGCCGAGGCCGACGCCCGCGCGTTGCTGGCGGATTTCCCCGGGTCGCCCGATCGCAGGGCTGCGTTCAACGTGCTGGTGGCGGTGGCCTGGGAGCTGCGGCGCTACCGCACGGCGGCCGAGGCGATCGCGCAGCTGCAGGGCGAGCTGGGGCCCGATCCGCTGCGCGGGCCCTTCGCGGTTCTGCTCGCTGAATCCTATTTCCGGGCACAGGATTACCGCAACGCCGCGGGCGCCTACGCCCTGGCGCTGCAGGAGCGCACGTTGCCGCCGGGGGTGACGCGCGGCTCGCTGCTTTTCCAGCAGGTGCTCGCGCTGCTGCTGGCCGACCAGCCTGCGCAAACCGACGAGGCGCTGCAGGTGCTCGACCGGCTGGCGGGCGACGCCGAGTTCGACGCGGTGAACCGGTGGCAGGCGGAGTGGAACGTGGGCAAAACCTTGCAGGTGCGCGGGCAGACACCCCGGGCCTACGAACGGCTCAACCGTATCCTGGCGGCGGAATCGTTCGAGGCGGCGCCGCCCGAGCTGCGGCTGCGCTTGGCGTGGCTGCAGGCCAAGCTGTCGCTGGAGGCCGGGCAGCCGGCGGAGACCCTCGAGCTGGTGGCCAAGGTGCTGGCCGGGCCGGCGGCGGAGACGAACACGGCGGTGGCGGCGGCGCTGCGGCAGGAGACGGCGGGTACGGCGCGGTTGCTGCGCGCGCAGGCGCTGCTGGAGCTGCGCCGCGAGGACGAGGGCCTGGCGGAGCTCACGGAGCTGCGGCGGGCGTTCCCCGGCAGCGATCCAGCCGTGTATTCGTTCATCATCCAGGCGAACTATCTCTCGCGGCTGGGGCAGACGGTGGAGGCGCAGACGCTGCTCATCCAGCTGGCCGACGAGCACGAGAGCAGCCCGTATGCGGCGTATGCACTCTACGAGGCGGCGGGCAACGCCGAGCGGCGGGGGGAGGACCGGCACTACGAGGAGGCCTATCGCCTCCTGGAGAGCCTGACGAAAAAATTTCCGGCCAACGAACTCGTTTTCTATGCGAAGCTTCGGCAGGGGGATCTGTTGCGCAAACTCGACGAGCTGGGGCCGGCCCAGGTCATCTACGAGTCGATCGTCAACCGCTTCCCGACCCATCAGGACGTGGCGTTGGCGGAGTTGGCGCTGGCCGACACGCTCTTTGCGCAGGTGACGGCGGATGCTTCGCGGCTGGGCAGCGCCCTGGCGCGCTACGAGCGGCTCTTTGACCTGCCGAGCGCCCCGGTCGAGGTGCGAGTCGAGGCCGGTTTCAAGGAGGGGTACGCGCTGGCCATGCGTGGCAACAGCGTGGAGGCGCGCCGTGCCCTGTGGCTGGTGGCGGACCGTTTTCTGCTCGATCCGGCCTCGTACACGACGTTCACCGAGAAGGGGCGTTATTGGCTGGGGCGCATTCTGCTGGTTTATGCCGACCTCTGCGAGAAGGCGAAGGCGCCCCAGGAGGCCCGCGAGGCCTACGCGCTGGTGTTGCGCAGCGGGGTGTGGGGCGAGAACACGGCCAAAGCGGCCTTGGAGCGCCTGAATACGGGGGCGGGGGTGCGATGAACGTTTCGCCGTTTGCCTTCCGGAAAACCGACGGCTTAACCTCAGTCCCGAAAGCATGAGCCTGCTCGACCTCACTCTCCTGACCAAGGGCGGCCCCGTAATGTGGGTACTGCTGGTGCTCGGCCTGGTGGCCCTCGCGGTGTTCGCCGAGCGCGCCCTGCATCTGCACCGCTGCCAGATCCGGTCGACGGCCTTTCTCGCCGGTATCAAGAATATCCTCGTCAAGCGGCGGCTGATCGAGGCCATCACCGTATGCGAGGAGACACCCGGCCCGGCGGCGGTGATCGTGAAGGCGGCGTTGCTCCATCACGAGGCCGACGAGTCGCAGTTGCGGCTGGCGGTGCAGGAGGCGGCCCTGGTGGAGCTGCCGGTGCTGGAGCGGCGGATGGGCGCGCTGGCGGCCATCGCGCAGGTGGCGCCGCTGCTCGGGTTGCTGGGCACAGTGCTGGGCATGATCCGGGCCTTCCACGACTTCCAACAAGGCGGCAACTACGCCACTCCGGCGGCGCTGGCCGGCGGGATGTGGGAGGCGCTCATCGCCAGCGCATTCGGCCTGGCCGTGGCGGTGCCCGCGCATCTGGCGTTTCATTTTCTGCGCGGGAGGGTGCGGGTGCTGGTGCACGACATGGAGTGGACGGCCAATGAGATCATGCACTTTGTTCTGCACGACCTGCGCCCGGTCGCGAGCGTCCCGGTTCCGGTGCCCGCGCCCGCCTCGGCGGCCGGCTCCCCGGCCCCTGTTGCGGTAACGGTGCCGGTTGCGCCGGTGGGTGGAGTTCCGGCCGTGCCGGCCGCGGTGCCGGGGAAGGGTACGCCGTGATTACCCAACCGCTGGACCTGGCCGCGCACCTGCGGCCGCCGCCACGCAGCTTCGATGTATTCTTCTTTGTGAACGTGGCGGTGCTGGGGCTGTTCCTTACGCTCTTCACCTCGAAGTTCGTGCTGGGTCCCGGGCTGCCGATTTCGGTGCCGCAGATGGCGGGAGCTGCCGCGACGGCCCAGACCACCGGGCTGGTGGTGAACCTGCAGCGCGACAACCTCATCCTCTTCGAGGGCGGGCGGTATTCGATCGAAGGTTTCCAGCAGCGGCTGGCCGAGGTGGTGAAGGAGCGGGGCCCCACGCGGCTGCTTCTGCGCGCGGACCGGCAGACCTCGGCTCAGGCCCTGATCACCTTCACCGCGGTGGCGACCGCTGCCGGCTGCGAGGTGCAGATCGCCGCCGAGGCCCCCGGGGGCGGGCGCTGATCCTGCCATGGCTGCGCGGGTACAACGGCATTGGGCGCCCTGGGTCTGGGGGGCGGCGGGTCTGGCGGTAGCGGGGCATGTCGCCTTCATTTTTCTGTGGCAGAGCGAGCCGGCGGTGCCGCCTCCGCCGGCCGGGAGCCGGCCGCGGGTGACGGTGGTGGCCGAGAGCACCACCGGGGGCGGGCCGCTGGTGAAAGAGCAGATCGCGCTCTTCGACCAGCAGCCGCTCTCGATGCCGACCGTGTGGAACGCGGGGGTGAAGGAACTGCCGGAGGCGCTGCGGCGCCAGCCCGGCGAGGTCCGCGGCCTCTACGAGCCGCGGCTGGCCTTCGCGGCGGAGCGGCTGGAGCCGGTCTTTGTGCCGCGGACCGGGGCCCCGCAGGATGCCCGCACCGGGTTGCGTGCGCTCGGGATCCCGGCCGACGGCTGGGCGGTATCGGCCGGCCGATCGCGCAGTCCCCGCCCTGCCGGCGCGTGATGCCGGAGTGGAGGTGCGCCGTGTCGCCGGCGGGCAGGTGGTGCTGCAGGCCGCGCTGGCCGGGCTGCCGGCGGTGGTGCGCGAGCACGACTGGGCCCCCCTGGAGTTCTCCGTAGCCGTTGAGCCGGCGGGGCTGGTGGGGGAGCCCTCGCTGGCGGCCGGTTCCGGGGTGGAGGAGGTCGACGCCTTCTTCGCGATGTATCTGGTGCGGCAGTTCCGTTTGGCCGAGCGCCTGCCCCCGGGTTTCTACCGTGTTGTGGTGGGTCGTTGAGAAATTTCCGAAAATGCAGTTGACGGTGGAAAAACGGCCGCCCAAATTCCGCCCTCTTTCGGTTTGGTCTTTTGTCCTAGTTCGCCCTTGTAGCTCAGTTGGTAGAGCACGTCCTTGGTAAGGACGAGGTCACCGGTTCGAGTCCGGTCGAGGGCTCCAGGACAATCGTCGGCAGGCTTCACGACGTTAATTCCGCGGCCGCCCATCCAAATCCCTTCACTTCACCAAAACAACGTCACATGGCTAAAGCTACATTCGAACGCAAGAAACCGCACGTGAACGTCGGCACGATCGGCCACGTTGACCACGGCAAAACCACCCTCACCACCTCCATCCTCGCGGTGCAGGCCAAGAAGGGTTTGGCTGAGATCAAGTCGTACGCCGACATCGCCAAGGGCGGCACCGTCCGCGATGCCACCAAGGTCGTCACGATCGCGGTTGCTCACGTCGAGTACGAGAGCGATAAGCGTCACTACGCTCACGTCGACTGCCCCGGCCATGCCGACTTCGTGAAGAACATGATCACCGGTGCGGCCCAGATGGACGGCGGCATCCTTGTGGTTAGCGCGGCCGACGGCCCGATGCCCCAGACCCGTGAGCACATCCTGCTCGCCCGTCAGGTCGGTGTGCCGAAGCTGGTTGTTTTCCTCAACAAGGTCGACCTGATCGACGACCCGGAACTCCTCGACCTCGTCGACATGGAAGTTCGCGAGCTGCTCACCAAGTACAACTTCGGTGGAGATACCGCCAAGATCATCCGCGGCTCCGCCACGGCGGCCCTCGAAGGCAAGCCGGAAGGCGTCAAGGCCATCACCGAGCTCATGGAAGCCATCGACTCCGAAATTCCGGAGCCGGCCCGTGAGATCGACAAGCCCTTCCTGATGTCCGTCGAGGACGTCTTCTCGATCACCGGCCGCGGCACCGTCGCGACCGGTCGTATCGAACGCGGAATCGTCAAGGTCAACGAAGCCGTCGAGATCGTCGGCCTCAAGGACACCGTTCCGACCGTCGTCACCGGTATCGAAATGTTCCGCAAGCTGCTCGATCAGGGCCAGGCTGGCGACAACGTCGGTATCCTCCTCCGCGGCGTCGACAAGGATGGCATCGAGCGTGGTCAGGTTATCGCCCACCCGAAGAGCGTGACCCCGCACAAGAAGGCCAAGGCCGAGATCTTGGTCCTCACCAAGGACGAGGGTGGCCGCCACACGCCGTTCTTCGACGGGTATCGTCCCCAGTTCTACTTCCGCACGACCGACGTCACCGGTTCGATCAAGCTCCCTGCCGGCGTCGAGATGGTCATGCCTGGTGACAACATCAGCCTCGAACTCGAGCTCCAGACTCCGATTGCGATGGAGAAATTCCAGCGCTTCGCGATTCGGGAAGGCGGCCGCACCATCGGTGCCGGTCGTATCACCGAGATCATCGAATAAGTTTGTTCCACAAACGGTTCATCCGTACGCCGAGGTCTCGAGTAGGGGCCTCGGCTGTACTGTCTCAAGAAACCGTTTATCCACAGGGCAGTAGCTCAATTGGTAGAGTAGCGGTCTCCAAAACCGTTGGTTGGGGGTTCGATTCCCTCCTGCCCTGCCACCTTCGTTCATGAAAAACCCGTTCCGCAGTATCCGAGTCTTCTTCGGCGAGATGATCGCCGAGCTCAAGAAGGCGTCTTGGCCGGCATTCCCGGAGCTTCGCGAATCCACTTTGCTCGTCATCGTGGCCTCCGTGCTCATGGGCGTGTTCACTAGCCTGTCGGATTTCTCGCTGTATCAGGTCGTCGATCTGTTCACCTCCTTGGTGAGCTGAGAACCCCACCGCCATGCCCGCCGATATGACCGTTCCCCAAGGCACGCAGTGGTTTGCCGTGCACACGCTCTCCGGCCAGGAGGGCAAGGTGAAGCAATACATCGAGAAGTTCCGCAAGGTGGAAGAACTCGACGAGCACATCTTCGAAGTGCTGCTGCCCACCGAGCAGGTCTCCGAAGTCAAGCGCGGCAAGAAGACGCTCAAGGAGCGCAAGCTCATTCCGGGCTATGTCTTCGTGCAGATGAAGCTGTACGACGAGAACGGCATGGTGATGAACAAGCCGTGGTATTTCGTGCGTGAAGCCCCCGGCGTGATCGGCTTTGTCGGCGGCGACCGCCCGTCTCCGCTGCGTCCTGCCGAGATCGAGGACATCCGCACCCGCGTCGAAGCCGCCTCGGGCAAGGAAGTACCGAAGGTCAGCTACGAAATCGGCGAAGAGGTCAAAATCAACGACGGCCCCTTCCTCAACCTCACCGGCCGGATCGACGAGATCGATCCCGAGCGCGGCAAGCTCAAGATATCCGTTTCCATTTTCGGTCGGTTTACCCCGGTCGAGCTCGAATATTGGCAGATCGAACGCGTCGCCAGCTAACCTGTTTCTAACCGCTTTTTCCCATGGCCAAGAAAGTTCACGGCATCATCCGTCTCCAACTCCCCGCCGGCGCTGCTAATCCCGCGCCCCCGGTCGGTCCTGCGCTCGGCGCCCAGGGCGTCAACATCATGGCGTTCTGCAAGGACTTCAACGCCAAGACCAAGGATCAGAACGGCATGATCCTGCCCGTGGTCATCACGGTCTATACCGACAAGTCGTTCACCTATATCCTCAAGTCGCCGCCGGCCGCCGTTCTGCTCAAGAAGGCCTGCAACGTCGCCTCCGGTTCGGCCCGCCCGAACAAGGACAAGGTTGGCAAGGTCACCAAGAAGCAACTGCTCGAGATCGCCAAGCTCAAGCAGAAGGACATCAATGCCACCAGCGAAGCGGCCATGATCAAGGTGATCGCCGGCACCGCCCGCAGCATGGGCATCGACGTCATCGACTGATTTTTCCTCCATCCAACCGCGGGAGTCTCGCAGCGCGGGACGTTTGAACCGCAAACCCAAACACCATGGCCAAGCATAGCAAACGGTTCCGCAACGCGCTGAAAGTTGCGGACCTCACCAAAGAATACGCCCTGAAGGACGCGGTCACTACGTTGGCCCAGTTCCCGAAGGCCAAGTTCGACGAGACCGTCGAGCTCTCGTTCCGTCTCGGCGTCGATCCGACGCAGGGCGACCAGATGGTGCGCGGCACCACCCCGCTCCCGCACGGCAGCGGCAAGAAGGTCCGCGTGCTCGTCTTCACCGACGACCCCGAGGCCGCCTTGGCCGCCGGCGCTGATGTCGCCGGTCTCAAGGACATCATCGAGAAGGTCCTCGCCGGCTGGATGGAATTCGATATCGCTGTTTCCACGACCGCCGCGATGAAGGAAGTTCGCGCCGTCGCCCGCGTGCTCGGTCCGAAGGGCCTCATGCCCAACCCGAAATCCGGCACCGTCACCGACAACATCGCCCAGGCGATCAAGGAAGTGAAGGCCGGCCGCGTTGAGTTCAAGATGGACAAGGCCGCCAACCTCGGCGTGCCGGTCGGTAAGCGCTCCTTCACCACCGAGCAGCTCAACGAGAACATCGCCGCGGTCATCAATTCCGTTGGCAAGTCCAAGCCGGCCTCCCTGAAGGGCCGCTTCATCCTCAGTGCCACGCTCTCGGCCTCGATGAGCCCCGGCATCGCCCTCGCCACCAGCGAGTACTCCAAGTTCTAACGCCGTACCGCCATGCGCTCCGAGAAAAAGTATCTCATTGAGGAAGCTTCCCGGCATCTGAAGAAGTCGGACTACCTCCTCATCACCAATTACCAGAAGGTGACCGTCGCCGATGTGGCGTCGCTGCGCGCGAAACTCGCCCCTGAACAGGCCGAGTTCCACGTCGTCAAGAACAGCTCCTTGCGCGTCGCCGCCAAGGATGCCGGTCTGCCTGAGTTCGAGAATCTGCTCGCCGGTCAGACGGCCATCATCGTCGGCGGCCGCAATGCCTCCGGCGTGGCCAAGATCGTCACCAAGTTCTTCGAAGACACCAAGAAGCTCGAGGTCAAGGGTGCGGTCGTCAGCGGCAAGGTCTTCAATCCGGCTGAGGTCACGCGCCTCTCCGAATTGCCTTCCTTGGACGTGCTTCGCGCCCAGTTGCTCAGCCTGTTCAACACCCCGGCCACCAGCCTCGTGCGGGTGCTCAACGGTGTGCCGCAGGGCTTGGTCAACGTCCTTCAGGCCAAGATCCGTGCCGCCGCGTAAGCGGGCGCGTCTCTCGACCTTTCCTCCCATTTCCCGGGGGCCGCTTGCGGCCCACTGGAATCGCAACAGTAACCGTCAACTGATAGCAGGCTAGGGGATACGTCTCTTAAATGCCCGGCAACAACCGCTCGGGCGCTAGCCACTACACTGATACCATGTCGACCATCACCAAAGACCAAGTCATCGATTGGCTCTCCAGCCAGTCCGTTCTCGATATCGCTTCCCTCGTGAAGGATCTTGAGACCAAGTGGGGCGTTTCCGCCGCCGCCCCCGTTGCCGCTGCTGCCGCCCCGGCCGCTGCTGCTGCCGCCGCCCCGGCCGAAGAGAAGACCGAATTCAACGTCATGCTCGTTGAAGCCGGCGCCAACAAGATCGGCGTCATCAAGGAAGTGCGCGCCATCACCGGTCTCGGCCTCAAGGAGGCCAAGGACCTGGTCGAGGCCGCCCCGAAGGCTGTCAAGGAAGGCGCTTCGAAGGCCGACGCCGAAGAGATCAAGAAGAAGCTCGAGGCCGCCGGCGCCAAAGTCGAACTCAAGTAAGTTGTCGGACACGATCTCCTACAACGTGTTTCCTTTCGGACAGGCCGGGTTTCTCCCGGCCTGTCCTTTGGCTTTTCTGCATTGTCCGTTCCCTCACGCCTGCGCATCGCTGCGCGGTGCGCAGCCGTGAGGGCTCGGCGAAACCACGCCAGCTCAGTTATCTAAAACTCGGGAATCACCATGGCCGCCACTCAAGAACGCCTAAATTTCGGCAAGCTGCGGGAAGTCATCCAGCCGCCGAATCTTATCGAGATTCAGATCAACTCCTACATGGAGTATCTGCAGAAAGAGGTTTCCCAGAGCCAACGCAAGTCGCAGGGCCTGGAGGCAGTCTTCCGCGAAGTCTTCCCGATCACCTCGTACGACGAGCGCCTGGTGCTCGAGTTCGTCTCCTACACCTTGGGCGATGCCAAGAACACCGAGATCGAGTGCCTGCGCGAAGGCATCACCTACTCGGTGCCGCTGTACGTGAAGCTGCGCCTCCGCGAGGAGGATTATATCAAGGACGAGGAGATTTACATGGGTGAGATCCCGATGGTCACCGAGCGCGGCTCGTTCATCATCAACGGAGCCGAGCGCGTCGTGGTCTCCCAGTTGCACCGTTCGCCCGGCTTGTGCTTTGAGGTGGCCACCCACCCCAACGGCAAGTTGCTGCACTCCTTCCGCATCATCCCCGATCGCGGCACCTGGCTCGAGGTCCAGTTCGACAACAACGACCTCCTCTACGTCTACCTCGACCGCCGTCGCCGTCGCCGCAAGTTCCTCATCACGACGATGCTGCGCGCGATCGGGTATTCGAGCGACATCGACATCCTCAATCTCTTCTACGAGATCAAGGACCTCAAGGTCTCCAAGGCCCTCGACATCGAGAACGTCTCCGTGCTCGTCCTGGTCGAGGACGTCATCGACGCCCAGCAGGGTGTTGTGCTCGCCCGCGCCTTCGAGCCGCTCACCAAGGCCATCGTCCGCACCTTCGAGAAGCACGAGATCACGACCATGCGCGTGATCGACACCGCCGGCGACGAGGGTGTGATTATCCGCTCGCTCAAGAAGGACCCGACCCGCAACGAGGAAGAGGCGCTCAAGGAAATCTACAAGCGCCTGCGTCCCGGCGAGCCGCCGACCACCGCTAACGCCAAGGCGTTGCTCAAGCGCCTCTTCTTCGACCCGAAGCGCTACGATCTCGGCCGCGTGGGCCGCTACAAGGTCAACCAGAAGCTCGGCCTCAAGACCGACCTGGAGACCCGTATTCTCAATTCCGAGGACATCGTCGAGTCCACCAAGTACCTGGTGCGCCTGCGCAAGGGCGACGGCATCGTCGACGATATCGATCACCTCGGTTCCCGCCGCGTGCGTACCGTGGGCGAGCTGCTCGCCAACCAGTGCCGCGTGGGTCTCTCCCGCACCGAGCGATTGGTGCGCGAGCGCATGACCCTCTATGACCAGAGCGTGGATTCGATCACCCCGCAGAAGCTCATCAATCCGAAGGCTCTGACGACGGTGATCCGCGACTTCTTCGCGCGCAGTCAGCTCTCGCAGTTCATGGACCAGATCAACCCGCTCGCGGAGCTCACGCACAAGCGTCGTCTCTCCGCGCTCGGGCCGGGTGGTCTCAACCGCGACCGCGCCGGGTTCGAGGTGCGCGACGTGCACCCCTCGCACTACGGCCGCATCTGCCCGATCGAGACCCCTGAAGGTCCGAACATCGGCCTCATCAATTCCCTCTCGCTCTATTCCCGCGTCAACGAGTTCGGCTTCATCGAGACGCCGTACCGCGTCTGCAAAGACGGCCGCGTGACCGACAAGATCGAGTACTTCACCGCCGACCAGGAGGAGGGCAAGGTCATCGCCCAGGCCAACTCCGAAGTCGACGAGAAGGGCCATTTCATCGGCAAGGTCACTGTCCGCGACCGCGGCAACTTCCTCGAAGTCGATTCGAAGGAGGTCCACCTCATGGACGTCTCGCCGAAACAGCTCGTTTCGGTGGCCGCCGGCATGATCCCGTTCCTCGAGCACGACGATGCTAATCGCGCGCTCATGGGCTCGAACATGCAACGCCAAGGTGTGCCGCTGCTCCAGGCCGACGCCCCCGTCGTGGGCACCGGCATCGAGGAGCGCGTCGCCCGCGACTCCAAGACGGTCATCGTCGCCATCGAGAATGGCATCGTCGCCTCGGTCGACGCCAAGCGCATCGTCGTCACCAAGGACGGCGAACTCCCGCGCAACTTCGACCGTAATCCCAAGACCGACGAGAAGAACCACGTCTGGGTGTATGAGCTCCGTAAGTTCATGCGCTCCAACGCCGGCACCTGCTTCAACCAGAAGCCCATCGTCAAGAAGGGCCAGAAGGTGAAGGCCGACGACATCATCGCTGACGGTCCCTCGACCGACAAGGGCGAGATCGCGCTGGGCCGCAACATCCTCGTGGCCTTCATGCCCTGGAACGGCTACAACTTCGAGGACGCCATCCTCATCTCCGAGAAGGTCCTCAAGGAGGACATCTTCACCTCGATCCATATCCAGGAGTTCGAGGTCACCGCCCGCGATACCAAGCTCGGGCCGGAGGAGATCACGCGGGATATCCCGAACGTGGGCGAGGAAGCCCTCAAGAACCTCGACCACAACGGCATCATCCGCATCGGCGCGGAAGTGAAACCTGGCGACATCCTCGTCGGCAAGATCACCCCGAAGTCCGAGACCGAGCTCGCGCCCGAGGAGAAGCTCCTGCGCGCCATCTTCGGTGAGAAGGCCGCCGATGTGAAGGACACCTCCCTGGTCGTCCCCTCCGGCGTCTATGGCATCATCATGGACGTGAAGGTCTCGAGCCGCATCGACTTCGAGAAGGAGAAGCTCAGCCCCTCCGACCGCCGCCGCCAATCCAAGCAGATCAACGAGGAATACAAGACGCAGATCGACAAGCTCCGCGAGGGGCTCACCGAGTCGCTGTCCAACATCCTCCTCGGCGAGAAGATCCCGCTCGACGTGATCAACGGCGAGACCGGCGAGATCATCATTCCCGCCAACCGCAAGATCACCAAGACCCTCCTGCGCAAGCTCGCGGCCGTCTCCAAGCACATCGAGATCGATCCGTCGCCCGTTCGCATCAAGATCATGGAGATCATCAGCTCCTTCCAGTCCAAGTTCGACGAGCTCGACGGCGACCGCGAACGTAAGGTGGGCTCGATCGAGGCCGGCGACGACATCTCGTCCGGCGTGATCAAGCAGGTGAAGGTCTACGTCGCCACCAAGCAGAAGCTGGAGGTCGGCGACAAGATGGCCGGCCGCCACGGCAACAAGGGCGTCGTCGCCAAGATCGTTCCCCAGGAAGACATGCCGTTCCTCCCGGACGGCACTCCGATCGAAATCTGCCTCAACCCGCTGGGCGTGCCTTCGCGCATGAACGTCGGGCAGGTCTTGGAGACGCACTTGGGCTGGGCCTGCAAAAAGCTCGGTATCAAGGTCGCCACTCCGGTCTTCGACGGCATCCCCGAGAAGAAGATCCGCGAGTACCTCAAGGTCGTCTCCGACAATGAGCGCGACTCGGCCGCCAAGCGTGGCGACACCTGGAAGGCCCCGAACGTCGGGGTGCACGGCAAGGCCTACCTTTACGACGGTCGCACCGGCGAGAAACTCGATCAGGAGGTGGTCGTCGGCTACATCTACATGATGAAGCTGAACCATCTCGTGTCCCATAAGATCCACGCCCGCGCCGTCGGTCCGTACTCCCTGGTTACCCAGCAACCGCTGGGCGGCAAGGCGCAATACGGCGGCCAGCGCTTCGGCGAAATGGAAGTCTGGGCACTCGAGGCCTACGGCGCCGCCTTCACGTTGCAGGAACTCCTCACGGTCAAGTCCGACGACGTCAACGGCCGCACCAAGATCTACGAATCGCTGGTCAAGGGGGACAACACCCTGCAGGCCGGCACACCGGAATCGTTCAACGTTCTCGTGAAGGAAATGCAGAGCCTGGGCCTCGATGTCCGGCTTTCGAAGAAGACCGCGATCTGAGCGGCCTCTCACCACCTGCCAACAATTCCGAGCCTTTACACAGAATGAGCACCGAAGAAGCACGCCAGGTCATGGGCCTCGAGCAGCCGCAGTTCGATGCGGTCTCCATCACGGTGGCCTCGCCCGAAACGATCCGTTCGTGGTCGCGCGGCGAAGTGAAGAATCCCGAGACGATCAACTACCGCACCTTCAAGCCGGAAACCCTGGGCCTGTTCTGCCAGAAGATTTTCGGCCCGGTGCGCGACTACGAGTGCGCTTGCGGCAAGTACAAGCGCATCAAGTTCAAGGACGTCATCTGCGATCGTTGCGGCGTTGAAGTCACCGTCGCCCGCGTCCGTCGCGAGCGCATGGGCCACATCGAGCTGGCCGTTCCCGTCGCGCACATCTGGTTCCTCAAGAGCATGCCCAGCCGCCTCGGCCTCATGCTCGACATGACCGCCCGCGCGCTCGAGCGCGTGATCTATTACGAGGACTACATGGTCATCGACCAGGGCAAGACGCCCCTCGAGTCCAAGCAGCTGCTCACGCCCAACGAATACGTCCAGGCCCTCGACGAATACGGCGACGACGCCTTCGTGGCCAAGATGGGTGCCGAGGCCGTGCGTGATGCCCTCGCTCGCCTCGACATGCCCGCCATCGTCGACGAGCTGCAGGAGCAGTTGCGTGCGACCAAGTCGAAGCAGATCAAGAAGAAGCTCTCCAAGCGCCTCAAGGTGCTCCAGGGCTTCATCAAGTCCGGCTCGCGTCCCGAGTGGATGGTGCTTGAAGTGCTCCCCGTCATCCCGCCCGACCTGCGCCCGCTCGTCCCGCTGGAAGGCGGCCGCTTCGCCACCTCCGATCTCAACGATCTCTATCGGCGCGTCATCAACCGCAACAACCGCCTGCGGAACCTGCTCCAGCTCAAGACGCCGGATGTCATCATCCACAACGAAAAGCGCATGCTGCAGGAGTCGGTCGACGCGCTCTTCGACAACGGCCGTCACGGCCGTCCGGTGACCGGCGCGGGCAACCGCCCCTTGAAGTCGCTCTCCGACATGCTCAAGGGCAAGCAGGGCCGCTTCCGCCAGAACTTGCTCGGCAAGCGCGTCGATTATTCGGGCCGTTCCGTCATCGTCATCGGTCCGGAGCTCAAGCTCAACCAGTGCGGCCTGCCCAAGAAGATGGCGCTCGTGCTCTTCGAGCCGTTCATCATCCGCCGCCTCAAGGAACTCGGCTTCGTGCACACCGTCCGCGGTGCCCGCAAGATGATCGAGAAGCAGTCGCCGGAAGTTTGGGACATCCTGGAGGAGGTCACCAAGGGCCACCCGGTGTTGCTCAATCGCGCGCCCACGCTGCATCGCCTTTCCATCCAGGCCTTCGAGCCCGTCCTCATCGAGGGCGAGGCCATCCGCGTCCATCCCCTCGTCTGTACCGCCTACAACGCCGACTTCGACGGCGATCAGATGGCCGTGCACGTCCCGCTCTCCCTTGAGGCGGTGATGGAGGCCAAGACGCTGATGATGTCCACGCTCAACATCTTCTCGCCCTCCAGCGGCAAGCCGATCTTGACCCCGTCGCAGGACATCGTCCTGGGTTCCTACTACCTCACCCTGGAGCCGCGCAAGAAGCCCGAAAAGGGCGAACACGTGCAGATGTTCTCCTGCGTGCAGGACGTCGAATACGCCCAGGCCGATGGCGCGGTGAAGACCCACACCGTCATCGACTTCCTCAACCCGGACGCCGGTCGCGAGACCGTCTACGGCAACAAGGAGCGCAAGCTCATCCGCACCACCGTCGGCCGCGTGATCTTCAGCCAGATCTGGCCCACCGGTCTCGGCTTCGCGAACTTCGCGGTGGCCAAGGGCAAGCTCGGTGACCTGATCCTCAACACCTACAAGGTGGCCGGACCGCAGGCCACCGTCGAAACCCTCGACAAGCTCAAGGAGCTCGGCTTCAAGACCGCCTCCAAGGCCGGCATCTCGATCGGTATCGACGACATGATCATCCCGGAGTCCAAGAAGGACATCGTGGCTGCCGCCCGTAAGAAGATCGAGGAGGTCGAGAACCAGTACAAGAAGGGCATCATCACCACCGGCGAGCGCTACAACAAGATCATCGACATCTGGACCGGCGCCACCGACCAGATTGCGAAGGCCGTGTTCTCCAAGCTCGAGACCAACGAGGGCAAGGCGGACGTGAATCCCGTCTTCCTCATGATGGATTCCGGCGCCCGTGGTAACAAGCAGCAGGTCCGCCAGTTGTGCGGTACCCGCGGCCTTATGGCCAAGCCCTCCGGCGAAATCATCGAACGCCCGATCTTGTCCTCCTTCCGTGAGGGCCTCTCGGTGCTCGAGTACTTCATCTCCACCCACGGCGCCCGCAAGGGTCTCGCCGACACCGCCCTCAAGACCGCCGACGCCGGCTACCTCACCCGTAAGCTGTGCGACGTCGCCATGGACTGCATCATCTCCGAGGAGGATTGCGGCTCCCGCGACGGTATTTGGAAAATGGCGATCATGGAAGGCGACGACGAGATCGTCTCCCTGCGCGAACGCCTCGTGGGCCGCTGCTCCTGCGACGACGTGCCCAACCCGCTCAACCCCTCCGAGGTCCTGGTCGCCTCCGGCGAGCTTATCTCTGAAGACGCCGCGCGTCGCATCGAGGACGCCAATATCGAGCGCGTGAAGGTAATGTCGCCGCTGACCTCCCGCAGCGCCGATGGCATCGACGCCAAGTCCTACGGCATCAACCCGGCCACCAACAAGGTGGCCAAGGTGGGTGACTCCGTCGGTATCATCGCCGCCCAGTCGATCGGTGAGCCCGGCACGCAGCTCACGATGCGTACCTTCCACATCGGCGGCATCGCCAGCCAGGTGTTCAAGAATCCCGAACTCCGCGCCCGCTTCGACGGTATCATCCGTTACAAAGGCCTGCGCGAGGTGGAGGCTTCCGAAGGCGCCCGCATCGTACTCAACAAGACCGGCACCACCGCCATCTATGACGAGGAGGATCGCGAGTTGGAGACCTTCAACGTCATCATCGGCTCGGTGCTCACCATTCCCGAGGGCGCGAAGATCAAGAAGGGCGACATCATCGCCCGTTGGGATCCGTACAACGTCCCCGTTCTCTCCGAGAAGAAGGGCCGTATCGGCTTCCGCGACATGATCCCCGGGGTTACCGTCAAGCGCGAGCTCGACGAGTCCACCGGCCGTATCGCCACCGTCGTCATCGAGCACAAGGAGGACCTCAATCCGCAGGTCGAGATCCACGACGAGGCCAACAAGATCATCGCCACCTACTCGATTCCGACCGGGGCGCAGGTGGTCGTCAACGAGGGCGACACCATCACCGCCGGTGCGCTGCTCGCCAAGACCCCCCGCCAGATGTCCAAGACCAAGGACATCACCGGTGGTCTCCCCCGTGTCGCCGAGCTTTTCGAAGCGCGTCGCCCGAAGGATGCCGCCGAGATGGCCCGTATCGATGGCGTGGTTTCCATGGCCGGCTCGATCCGCGGCAAGAAGCGCCTCGTGGTCACCAACGAGGACAGCGCGCAGGAGGAGGAGCACCTCATCCCGCACGGCAAGCAGATCATCGTCCAGCCGGGCGACGTCGTGCACAAGGGCCAGTTGATCACGGAAGGCGCACCCGATCCGCACGAGATCCTCGAGATTCTCGGGCCGGCGGCGTTACACAACTTCCTCATCAACCAGGTGCAGGAGGTGTATCGTCTGCAGGGCGTTACGATCAACGACAAGCACATCGAGGTCATCATCCGGCAGATGCTGCGCAAGGTGCGCATCAGCGATCCGGGCGATACCGAGTGGTTCTGGGGCGAGCAGATCGACCGCGGGTCCTTCCTGCGGGAGAACAAGCGTATCACCGAAGCCGGCGGCAAGCCGGCCGAGGGCGAGCCGATCCTCCTTGGCATCACCAAGGCCTCGCTCGAGACCGAGAGCTTCATCTCGGCCGCGTCGTTCCAAGAGACCACCCGCGTGCTCACCGATGCTTCGACGCTCGGCAAGGTCGACGGCCTGAAGGGCTTCAAGGAGAACGTGATCATGGGTCACCTCATCCCGGCCGGCACAGGTCTGCCGATCTACAAGAAGCTGCGGATCACGCTTCCCTTCGGTGCGGAGATTCCGGACGGTTCCGAGATCCCGGCCGATCAGGTCGGCTGAGCCCCGCGCGATTCTCTATAGTTTCCAAGCCCCCGGCCTGCGCCGGGGGCTTTTTGTTGGCAGGGGACGGAGGCGCGGCCATTCGCGGCCACCTACGCGAGTGTTCGCTTGCGGCCGGGTGCGGCGGTGAGGGTTGGTCATGCCGGCGCGGTGTAGTGATCAACTGTTTGCGCCGCGATACAATGAGCCTTTCGGGGGTGAATACTCGCGCAGGGCTGCGCTTTGCTCATCGCGGCGTTCGCCCAAACGCCGAACTCCGCCCGAAGCGGGACTGCGCGGTCGTTCCGCCCCGCTGATCGGGCAGGGGGGGCCGAGGACCCGCTGCGTCCTTTCCCCCTCGGTTGTCTGCCTTCAGGCTTCAACGCTGGACAGTTGTCCTCCGGCGGGGCGGTTGCCTCCGGATCAGAGTAGCCAGAGGTGGGTGACGTGCGGCCCCGTCCCGGGGCCAGGCTCAGGCATGGGTTACTGCCCGGCGCCGTCCGCTCGCTTTGGTCGGTGTGGCGGGGTGTAGCTAACCGAGCTCACTTACCTATCGCGGCCGCGACATCGATTTGTGCATCGAAAACTCGGAGGGCGCGCCCGCATGGCCCTGTCTGCCCGGGCGACTTCCCAACCGCCAGAAATAGCCGAGAGCTCGTTCCGCCGCCCACACGAAACCCGCCGGAGCGGAAGCCTGCGGGGCGCCGACGAGGGCGAGGGTGCCCGCACGCTGTCACAGGCGCTTCAGGATAGTGTCGCCGGAATCCGGATCGTGGATTTGGGGCGCACGCTCGCCGCCGGGCGTTGGCTCCAGGCGGAGCGGTGCCTCGGCGGTGGCGCCGCCGCAACCCAGCCGCCGCCGTCGGTGAAGCGAAATTGCTGGTGCCCGGGACCGGACTCGAACCGGTACTTCCTTTCGGAAAGCTGATTTTAAGTCAGAAGCGTCTACCATTTCGCCACCCGGGCGTGCTGAAGCGGATTCAATAGCAGAGCAGCGCGCGGCGACGCCAGCGGGAATGTCCGCATTGCCCGTTGCGCGTGCGTGGGGACGAGAATGGCCGCTCACGGCCGCGGTCGCTTTCGTTTGTGCCCTGACGCAGGGAAGCGCGCTTCCCCGGCCTAGCCGGCGCGGCGTTGGGAATCGGCGGCCGCGGACTGGGGGCGGCGGCTGGCGCGCCAGTTGTCGCGGTGCTTGCGAATCCAGTCCAGCAGGGCGCGTTCGAAACCGATGTCGTAACCCAGCCGCTCCGACTCGAGCCACTTGTGCTTCAGGATCTCCTCCCGCTCGGCAAGGAACTCCTGATACAGACTCGACTGCTTCACGAAGTCGCGATTCTCGGGGGGGCGGGGAGCGGCGTTCATGCGGGTGGAATCAGGAGGCGAGCTGCAGCTGGCGGCGACCCTCGTCACTGATCAGACCGGGATGCCAAGCCGGCTCCCAGACGATCACGACCCGGACAGTCCGAACCCCGGGCATCGCTTGCAGCTTCCGTTGCACTTCTCCGACGATGCTGTGGGACATCGGGCAGCCGGTGGAGGTGAGCGTGAGCCTCACCTGTACTTCCACTCCCTCACCCGCGCTGGGCGGCGCGGTGATTTCCACCCCGTAAACCAAGCCGAGATCGACAAGGTTGATGGGGATCTCCGGGTCGCGACAGGTGCGCAAAGCCGCGAAGATCTCTTCGGTGGTGGGCTGCATTTCGATCGCGATGCTACGGCAACGGGTAGCGCTGTCAAAGCTAGGCTTGGCGGTTATACCAGTTTCGCGAGCACCGCCTGGGCCAGCGCCTGGAAGGCGAGGGAGGCTGGATGCTGCGGTTGGCTGACGACGATCGGTTTACCGACATCGCCTCCGGCGCGGATCTCGGGGAATAGTGGGATTTGGCCGAGCAGGGAGGTGCCGAGCTGTTCGGCCGTGCGGGCGCCGCCGCCTTCGCCGAAGAGCGCCACGCGGTTGCCGGCGGCATCCTCGAACCAGCTCATGTTTTCCGCCACACCAAGGATCGGCACGTTGACCTGGCTGAACATCGAGCCGCCGCGCGCGGCCACCTGCGTGGCGGCCATCTGCGGGGTGGTGACGATCAGCGCCCCGTTGAGCGGGAGGGTCTGCGCGAGAGTGAGCTGGGCGTCGCCGGTTCCCGGAGGCAGATCGACCACGAGAATCTCCAGTTCCCCCCAGAGGACGTTCTGGATGAAATTGCGGATGGCCGAGGTGATCATCGGTCCGCGCCACACGACAGGAGTCTCCTCGGTGATGAGCAGACCCATCGACATGACCTTCACCCCGAAGGCATCGAGCGGCACGAGCATCTGCTGCTCGGGGATCAGCCCCGGGCGCTGGCCCGCCAAACCCATCATCAGAGGGACCGAGGGGCCGTGGATGTCGCAGTCCATCAGGCCCACGCCACCGCGCCCTTGTGCCCGCGAAAGCTGCGCCAAGGCGCAGGCAAGGTTCACGGCTACCGTGCTCTTGCCCACGCCGCCCTTGCCGCTGGCCACCGCGATGATGGTGCGCACGTCCTTGAGCGGGGCCCCGGCCGCGGGGGCGCCGGGAGCGGCGGATTGGGCGGGGCGCGGCGGCGTCTTTGGGGTGGCCACGGCGATGTCGACGACGATCTGGCGCACGCCGGGCTTGTCGCGAAGCAGCGCCTCGATGTCCTGACGCAGCTGTTGCGGCACCTGCGGATCGGCGGTGGTGATCTGCAGGGCGATGCGTGCTGTGCCCTCGAGGAGGGCGGCGGAGCGTACAAGGCCGAAGGAGACGATATCGCGGCTGAAACCGGGATATTTCACCTGCTTGAGGAGGTCTTTCAGATCGTCGGGAGTCACGGTAGTGGGAGTGCGTTGGGCCGGCCTCAACGGCCTTGCAAACTGCCGGCGAATATGCGGAGTCACGTTGGTGGCGCCGGAGGTCGTGTAAACCAAATTTGCCGGCGGCAACGCAGACCCTTTTTCAACCATGTTCCGCATTCTTTTCTCACTCGTATTTGCCGGTGTGATGGCGGTTTCGGCCGCGGCCCAGACCAAGGAGCTCACCGTCGAGGTGAAGGCCGATCTGAAGACGAAGGCCGTCCGCATCACCGGTTCGCCGGAGCTCGCCGGGCTGGCGACGACCGCGTTCAAGACCCATGGCGCCTTCCGCCTGGCTCCCACCGGCGCCTCGTTCACGCTCAATTTTACCCCGGCGGGCGCCAACCAGGTGCGGCTGGAGATCACCACCGGCACGCCGGCGCGCAGCGTGCTCAACCAAGTGGTGAACGGCACGAGCACTCGCAACGCGCTCTTCCGCGCGGCCGATCTCGCAGTGCAGCAGATCACCAAGCAGCCGGGGTATTTCGCCGGCCGGCTCACCTTCATCAGCGAGCGCACCGGGCACCGCGAAGTCTACACTTCCGATCTTTTCTTCGGCGAAGTGCTGCAGGTGACCCACGACAAGGCGCAGGCGCTCTCGCCGCGCTGGTCGCCCGATGGCAGCCGGATCATCTACACGAGCTTCTTTCGCTCGGGCTCGCCCGATATCTATATCATGAATCCGGGCACGGGCCAGCGCACGACGTTCGCCAGCTTCAAAGGCACCAATGGCGGCGCGCGCTTCAGCCCTGACGGCGGCCGCGTGGCGGCGGTGCTTTCGGCCGGCGGCAACCAGGAGATCTTCGTGGCCAGCGCGAGCGGACAGGGTTTCCGCCGGATCACCAATTCGCCGAGCATCGAGGCTAGCCCGGTGTGGTCGCCCGATGGTTCGCGCCTGCTCTTCACCTCCGACCGCGGCGGCCGCCCGGCGCTATTTACGATGGCCGCGAGCGGCGGCGGGGCGACGCGCCTGCCCACCAACATCAGCGGCTATTGTGCCGAGCCGGACTGGAGCCGGGCCAAGCCCAACATGATCGCCTTCACCGCAGCGGTGGGCTCCGGGTTCCAGATCGCGATTTACGACTCGAGCACCCGGCAGAGCCAGATCATCACCAAGGGCGGGGATTCGGTGGAGGCCTGCTGGTTGGCCGATGGTCGCCACATTCTTTACACGAGCCGCTCCGCCAATGTCCGCCAGATCAAGATCGTCGACACCGAGAGCCCGAAGGCGCCGGTGACAATCAGCCCCTCGGCGCTCGGCCAGGTGTCGCAGGCCAACTACATCAAGCGCTGAGCGCGGGTCGGGCGGCGGTCGTGCCGCCACCGCTTCTGTAGGCCATTGGCGGTGGCAAACTGCTAGGTTGGCGCCCTGGCCTACGGGGCGGCGAGGCCGCCCCAAAAACCGAAAACGGCGCGTGCGAGCACGTTGCCTGCACGTAGGGCGGCGCCCCGCCGTCGTCCCCACCGGTAGGCAATAGAAAAGCCGCGCGACGCAATCGCGCGGCTTTTGGGTGCAGGAGGCCACTGCGGTCAGGTGGTCCCGGCGAATGGCCAGGTCGGCGTCCTGGCCTACCAGGCCGGCGCCGGGCTCCAGGCGAATCCTCACTTCAGCGCGGCGAGGTAGTTGGCCTCGGCGGCGTCCCAGTTCACCACGTTCCAAAACGCGGCGACGTAATCGGGACGACGATTCTGGTAATTGAGGTAGTACGCGTGTTCCCAGACGTCGAGGGCGAGGACCGGCTTGCCTTCGATCCCGGCCACGGCCTTGCCCATGAGCGGGCTGTCCTGGTTGGCGGTAGAGCCGATCGCCAGCTTCTTGTCGGGGGTGACCACCAGCCAAGCCCAGCCGGAGCCGAAGCGCGTGGTGGCGGCCTTGGCGAACTCCTCCTTGAATTTGTCGAAGCTGACAAAGGCGGCGGTGATCGCGGTGGCGAGCTCGCCCTTGGGGGCGCCGCCGGCGCCGGGGGCGAGGATTTGCCAGAAGAAGGAGTGGTTGGCGTGGCCGCCGGCGTTGTTGCGCACCGGAGTGCGGATCGCCTCGGGAACCTTCGAGAGATCGGCGATGAGGGAGTGGACGTCGAGCGCGGCGAGGGCCGGTTGGTCCTTGAGCGCGTTGTTGACGTTGGTGATGTAGGCTTGGTGGTGCTTGCCCCAGTGGATTTCCATGGTGCGCGCATCGATGTGCGGTTCGAGGGCGTTGAAGGCGTAGGGCAGCTTGGGCAATTCGAATGACATGGTAGTTTTCCGGTTCAGGATTTGATGGCTTGCGAAGAGGCGGACAGTGTCGCCGAAGGGCGGCGACGTCAAACCCCAGCGCAAATTCACCACCGGGGCTTATCGCGATGTGCGGCAGGATTAGGCTCGATCCGACGACCTCTGTGTTGGGCGTCCGAGCCGGCGTCGGTTTCGCCGCCAGCGTGGCGGGCGCCCGGGGCGCGCGTGCCTTGTCCTGAGTGCGGTTCGCTTACCGTTTGGGGAGCTCCTTGCCCGCCGCGGTGGGGTTGGTTTGCGCACGCGAGTTGAGCTCTCGCCGCCATGGCGGGCGCAAAGCCCGCCCCACCACCCGGAGGCGGTCTAGCCGGCATCCGCGTCGGGGGCGGCGGCGCGTTTGAGGCGGAAATAGGTTTGGAGCAGCTCGCGGCATTCCTCCTCGAGCACGCCGGACTCGCGCAGCGGCCGGTGGTTGACGCGGGGTAAGGCGGCTAGGTCGGTGGCCCCGCCCAGGCACCCCATCTTCGTATCACCGACGGCGAAGACCACGCGTTTGACGCGCGACATGATCGTGGCCCCGGAGCACATCGGGCATGGTTCTTTGGTGACGTAGAGCGTGGCCTCGTTGAGCCGCCAGTCGCCGAGCGCGCGCGCGGCCTGGGTGATGGCGAGCATCTCGGCGTGGGCGGTGGGGTCGTCGGCGTGCTCCACCTGGTTGTGGGCCGAGCCGATGATGTCGCCGCCACATTCGATCACCGCCCCGATCGGCACCTCATCCTCGCGCCAGGCCTCGATGGCCTGGTTGTAGGCCAGGCTCATGAAGAAGCGGTCGTCGCGAACGAGTTGAGACAGGTGCAGCTTGGGGAAGGGGCACTCCAGGCGGTCGGCGGGGGGATTCATCGGTGGTGGAGGGCGATTGGAGCCTTGACTTACCCGGCTCTCCGGCGGCATTCAATGGCTTTCCCGCAAACGACGCGCATGCATTCCCTTTCACTCTTCCTCTCTGTGTTTCCCACCCATGTCTGACGGCAAATCCATCGAGGTTGAAGGCAAGATCGTCACGGTGCTCCCCGGTACCATGTTCCGGGTGGAGCTCACCAACGGCCATACCGTGCTGGCGCATATTTCGGGAAAGCTCCGCAAGCATTTCATCAAGATCATGGCCGGCGACATGGTTCGCATGGAAATGAGTCCTTACGATTTGGAGAAGGCGCGGATCACCTACCGCGTGCGCACGCAGGCTCCGGCCGGCATGCCTCCGCCGCGTCGGCGCCGGTAGTGGCCGCACCGGGCGGCCCTCGTCATGCCCGGCGAAAAAGAGAGCGCTGCCCCCGCGCCGAAGGAGGCTTTGCCCGAGAGTCTGCGCGAGCCGATCGACGGGTTTTTGGCCTACCTGCAACTGGAACGTGGGCTTTCGCGCAACACGCTTTCGGCCTACCAGGTCGATCTGTTGCAGTTCGGCGACGTGCTGGTTTCCCTGAGGATTACAAACTGGGCAACGGTGGTGGGCGCCAATGTGTCGGACTGGCTCTACAGCCTCTCCAAGCAGGAGGCGGCGACCTCCAGTATGAGCCGAAAACTCTCGGCCGTGCGGATGCTGGCCCGCTATCTGGTCAAGGAAGGCGTTTGCCGCCAAGACTTTACCGAGCTTGTTCAGGGCCCAAAAGTCACTCGAAAGCTCCCCGCGACTTTGAGCGAAATGGACATGGGAAAGTTGCTCGCCGCACCGGGCGCGCGCACGGCCCATAGCCTACGTGACAAGGCCATCCTAGAGCTCTTCTATTCCAGCGGGCTGCGCGTCTCGGAGCTGGCGGGGCTAGCCCTGCAACAAATCGACCTCCAGCAGGGGTTTGTGCGCGTTTTCGGGAAGGGAGCCAAGGAGCGGATCGTGCCGGTCGGTACCCAGGCAGCGGCGGCGGTGACCGACTACCTATTGGCGGGGCGTCCGGGGTTGGTCAAACCGCGCACCGGGAGCGCTCTTTTCCTGTCCGAACGAGGGAAGGCTATCTCGCGTAAGACGATTTGGGCCCTGATCAAGGGCTATGCCTTGAAAGCCGGACTGCCAAAGAGTGTTAAACCCCATCTACTTAGGCACTCTTTTGCGACCCATTTGCTGGCGGGTGGGGCGGACTTGCGCGCGATCCAAGAGATGCTGGGGCATGCCGATATCGGCACCACCCAGATCTACACCGCGGTCGAGACAACCCGACTCACCGACCAGCATTCCCGGTTCCATCCCCGGGGACGGTGAGGGAATATCGGCTTGTCGGGACCCGCTCGGCGACTACTTGTCCGCCCCGCCGTAAAAAGCGGGTCAAGTAGTGTCCGTGGCCACTCCAGCCAGTGGTCACGCCACGCAAAACAGAAAGACAACCTATGAACCGACATACAATCCGACTCCTGATCGCCATGGTGCTGGGTGGCATCGCAGGCAGCCTGGGTGCTGCTGAGCGATGGGAAACGCTCCAGGCCATCCATCTGATCGAGAATCCCCGGAATAGCCCGCAGCCTGGATCCCATGGGGAATTGGGCGCCTATCAGTTCCGCCATTCGACGTGGCGGATGCACACGCGTAAGCCGTTCCGGAGCGCGTTGGTGCGGGCTCATGCGGACGAGGTTGCCTTGGCGCATTACGCTTGGATCTGCTCCGAACTGCAACGGCAGGGCCTGCCGGCCACGACCTTCAACATCGCCATGGCGTGGAATGCGGGTGTCGGGTCGGTCACTTCGGGCCGGGTGCCGCGGGTAAGCCGCCAATATGCCCAGCGGGTGGTCAACATCGCCCGCGACCTGCGGCGTAGCCAGATTGCTGCGAGCATTGCCGAGCGCACGCCGATGGAGCGTATCGTGCTCAGCCCGTAGCGGTCGCAGGTTCTCCTCTTCGCGCGCCGGGGGCGGAGGATCTGGTGGGCGTGCGGATCTGGGAGGGGTCGGTCCCCCCGGGGGCGGCTCGCCTGATCGGCGAAGCTACCGCCCGCTCATTCTGCCAGAAACTCCCCCTGCACGCCCTTGGGCGTCGCAGGGGTTTTCTTTTCAGGCTTGTCGTTGAGGTGCCGCGGCGGGCGGGACACGCGTTGGGAGACGGCGTGCTCGCGGTCGGCCACGATGCGCGAGCACATGCGCTGGATGTGCATTTTGAGCCAGCGCGCCGTCGGGCTGGTGAGGGTGTAGTCGGCCGGGCCGTAGTGGTCGATGCGGCCCACCTGCCGCAGACGGTCGTTCTGCTCGAACTCGGCGGCCACGTCCGGGTTGTACACCGCGTAGCCCTTGCCTCCGTTCTTCTTCACCAACGAAAAACTGGGGATGTCGCTGGGGCCGTCGGCGATGTAGATCATGTTCTGGAACGGAATACGCCGGTCTTCCGGGGCGATGTTGGCGTTTACGTCGATCTCGGCGTTCTTGTTGGTGCCCTTGTTGATCTCGAACAGCGCGCGCGTCTTGGTGGTGTTGTCGATCACCGCTCCGATCTGGGCGATCTCTGCCTCGGCCTCGATCTCGAACTCCTTCTGTCCCACGAAGCCCGGGGGCAGGGGGTTCTCGATGAATTCGCAGCCCCAGATCCCGTCGACATAGGGGGCGATCGCGCTGCCGCGCACCATCTCCGCCAGGCCGGTGCTCACGATGTAGTGTTCGAGTTTGATCTCGTGCCGGGCGAACTCGGGCTTCTCCTGCACCCATTCGCGCGCCGCGGGGAAGAACTCCGGCAGCCCCGGGTAGAAGCGGATCTCGCGGCCGCATTCGCGCAGGATGCGGTTGTTCAAGCCGCGCAGCTTGCCGTGCATCACGTAGGTGAGCAGGTGGTTGAGGTAACCGTTCTCCCCGGACATGTGGTGGCCCCGCTTCCGGTAGATCTCGATCATGGCATTGGTCTCGTGCCAGAAATCCTGCTCCACAATCCCGTACCGCCGGAACAACGGGCTCTGCATGTATTCGGGGATGAGCGTCTTGTCGAAATCCCAGATGCAGGCGATGATGTTTTGCGTGAACAGCGTGGTGGCCATGGGCGGGTGCGACGCGCCGCGGCTCGGAGACGGCCGCGGCCTTGCGTTCCCCGCAGAAAAGCCCCATCTCCACGCCTCCGCAACGCACATTTTCCCACCGGCCCGCCGACATGCCCGCACTGCCCGACATCGCGCCCTTCCTCCGGCGCAAAGAAGAACTCGACGCGCAGATGGCCGATCCGGGTTTCTACTCCAACCTGCGCCGCGCCGCCGACGTCACCCGCGAGCAACAACGCCTCGGGGCCCTGCTGGAGAAATTTGACGAGTGGCAGCGCCTCGGGCGCGACTTGGCCGACAACACCGCGCTCGCGAAGGACCCGGCGGCCGACGCCGACCTGCGCGAGTTGGCCGCCTCCGAACTGCCGGCGCTTGCCGCCCGGCGCGAGGAGTTGGAGCGCGAGGTCATGCACGCGATGATCCCCCCGGATCCCACCGACTCGCGCAACACCGTCTTTGAAATCCGCGCCGGTACCGGCGGTGAGGAGGCCGCCCTCTTTGCGGCCGAACTCGTCCGCGTCTACCAGAAGTACGCGGACAACCGCGGCTGGAAGTTCGAGCCGCTCAGCACCAGCCCGAGCGAGCGCGGCGGCTACCGCGAGGCCATCTTCCTCATCAGCGGCAGCGACGTCTACAAGCAGCTCAAGTTCGAGAGCGGCGTCCATCGCGTGCAGCGCGTCCCCGTCACCGAGGCTAGCGGGCGCATCCACACCTCCACGGTCACGGTGGCGGTGTTGCCGGAGGCCGAAGAAGTCGACTTGAAGATCGATCCCCAGGATTTGGAGATCACAGTGCAACGTGCCAGCGGTCCCGGCGGCCAGGGCGTGAACACTACCGATTCCGCGGTGCGCATCATTCACAAGCCCACCGGACTGCTGGTCTATTGCGCCGATGGCCGTTCGCAGATGAAGAACAAGGCCAGCGCGATGGCCGTGCTGCGTTCGCGCCTGCTCCAGCTTGAGGAGGAGAAGGAGCGCGCCAAATACGCCGCGCAACGTCGCAGCCAGATCGGCACCGGCGACCGCAGTGAGCGCATCCGCACCTACAGCTTTCCACAGAACCGCTGCACCGATCATCGTATCGGGCTTACCCTCTACAGTCTCCCGCAAATCCTGGAGGGCGCCATCGATCCGCTCATCGTCGAGCTGCAGCGCGCTGATTTCGAGGCGCGCTTTGCCGCCCTCACCGGCCAGCCGGTGCCTTCCCGTCGCCGCGGCGGGGACGAGGAGGACTGAGCGGGAATCGGATTCGGGCCGCAGGAAGCGAGGTCGCCACGGGGCTGGGGTTGGGTCGAGGAACGGTGACTGCTCAGTCCCAATTCCCGAGTTGCTTGCCGGTGACGCTCTCGATTGCGATGCGCAGGACCGCCACGGCGCGGAGTTGGCGCTCGTCGTACTGGTACGGGCCGGGTGCGCCGTGATGCGCCATGATGGCGTCGAGACCTCGTGCCTTTTGCGCTGGGTCGGTGATGAATTCGACGTGGCCATACCCAATCAATGAACGCGCCTTGGTGCCCCAGTGGCAGGGCTCCGCGTGTTTGACGATTTCCGCCCGGCTTTCGATCTCGAAGCAGACGCGGTTGCTCTTCTTCAGGATCTCGATCTTCCGGCCTGTGGCGGAGGAGTGGAAATAGAGGGCATTGTCGAGGAACCCGAAGTTCATCGGCACGAGGTATGGCTCGCCGTGGTCAACCATGGCGATGCGGCAGACCTCCGCCGAGGCAAAGATCTCTGCGAGGATGGTCGGGTCGGTGATGGCTTTGGGTGGCATGATGGCTCGCGGTTGTGCTGAGGTGTCAGGGCGAGTACGGCAAGTACGCCGTGGTTTTCGAACGCCGAGGAAGAAGATGGTCGGCGCCGGTTGCTCAGGCCCGCGATTCTGCGGCTTCGCTCGGAGTTGGATTCGGGGCTTTCGGGACTCGTGGCGGTCGGTGGCGTTGCGCCCAGCGAACCGGCATCGCTGCCTTCTCGGTTGGCGAGGTTCAAGTCCGTGGCGTTCGTCGGCGGTAGGGATCTCGATTCGGACCGCACCAGGCGACCTGTCCGCCCGTGGCTGGCGGGCCGACTTGGTTTCCGACCTTGCCTTTGGATCCCCGCGCAGGCGGGGCATGGTCCCGTGAAATCGGCCGGAATCGGATTCTCAATCTTTGGTTCGCGGTACAGCCTAGGGTCTCCAGGCTCTCGCCGTCCACTCGGAGAGTCTGTACTTTCGCCTTCCTCCTTCTGCCTTCAGCCTTTCGCCTGCCAGTCCGCCCGGTCCGCAATCTGCACTCTGCAATTCGAACGTGCCCTCCCTTCTCGACATCCTCCGCAAGACCACCGACTTCCTCCAGGCGAAGGGCGTTGAGAGCGCGCGCCTGGACGCCGAGTTGCTGGTGGCCTACGCGCTCAAGCGCGTCGGGGATGGATCTGTACCTGCAATTTGATCGCTTGCTGACCGAGCCCGAGCTCGCGGCCATCCGCCCGCTGGTCAAGCGCCGCAGCCAACGCGAGCCGCTCCAGCATATTTTGGGGGAGACGGACTTCTTCGACCTCAAGCTCAAGACCGACCGCCGTGGCCTCATTCCCCGCCCGGAGACCGAGCAGCTGCTGGAGTTCGTCACCAACGCCTTTGGATCCGCCCCCGCCCGAATTTTGGATCTGGGTACGGGCACCGGGGCCATCGCCCTCGCGCTGGCGAAGTTCTGGCCCGAGTCCGCCGTGGTCGCCGTGGACCGCAGCCCCGACGCCTTGACGCTCGCGCGGGAGAATGCCGCCTCGCTCGGATACGCCGATCGTGGTCGATTGTGGAGTCGGACTGGTTTGGCGCCCTGGCGGGCGAGTCGCCCTTTGACCTGGTTACAATCCACCGTATCTCACCGCCGCCGAGGTGGCCGAGGCCGAGCCGGAGGTACGCGACCACGATCCGGTCACTGCTCTGGTCGCCGCGCGCGATGGTCGGGGCTTTGACCGGAGGCGATCATCGGCGGCGCGCCCGGGAACCTGCCGCGGACTGGGCTCTCCGCGCTGGAGACCGGCATTGCCCAGCATGAGGCGCTCCACGACTTTGCACAGGCGCATGGCTACTCGTCAGTGGAGTCCAAACGCGACCTCACCGCCGAGCGCGACCGCTTCTGCTGCGCCGCTGATCCGTAGCAACGGGCGACGACTTCGGCCGCGGCGGGGCGGGTAGCCGCCACGGCCAGGTTAAGGATGGCACGGAGCTGCGGGCGAACACGCCGCGGGGAAGTGTCCCATCACTTGTCACCGATCCTTTTCGCTCCGTCCGGTTTCATTCCCACCGTGAGTAATTCGGTGCCAGTGAGCAGGCGCTGGAGGAACGCAGCGCCGCCGGTTTGTCGGCGGGGCGGTCGTGGGTTCGACACTAGATATTCCCGTAAGCGCCCTCGAATTTCTTGGCGCGCTTGGGGTCGAGGGGATGCGGAGCCGGGCCGAGTCGGCCTCGATCTGGCCGGATGACGTCGCAGTTGTCGCAGAGCTGCCGTCGCACTCGAAACGGATGTCACCGAAGCGGCTGGGCGAAGTCCGCGCCGCTGGATCGTGAGACACTAATAGTGGTCGTCGCACGAGAGATGAAACACGGGCAGGCCTGCTGCGAGGTCTCAGCGAGGAGAGGATGCGGAAAAGCGAATCACGGGACGAGCACCCACAGAAGGAAGCGCAGACAACCAAGATCGAAAAGGCCCACGCGGTACCGCGGGGGTGCGGGCCAATGCCCGCTGCCTGCTCAATCGGGATGCGAGCCGTTCGCAGGATCCCGCCACCCAAAGTGGGGGCGTGGGCGGAGTCGGAAAGGTGGAAGTCCGTGTCTGAAATCAGGCTTTCGGCGCCAGCAGCACGGCGACGGCGAAGGCCCCGACGCCGACAATCAGCGCATAGGTCGAGGGTTCCGGCACTACCTGCAACGGGCTGAAGCCGTCGCCCGGGGAGTGGGTGGCCACGCTGGTACCGATCAGGGTTGCGAGCCAGTCCTTCTGAGCTTTCTCAGCGGTTCAAAGTCGAAAATATCTGAGACGGATCCGCCGTGAAGGTGCTGGATGAGCCTCCGAGGGAAGGTGATGAGCAGGAGTTCAAAACCGGTCGGGTAGGCGTAGACGCCGCCGCGGACCTTGGCCCGAACTGGCGGTGAAGGCCGCGCTGACGTCGAGTTGGCCCATCGGGTTGAGATTGTCGCCCATGTCCCAGCCTGCGTACTGGCCGATGATAAACGGTTGCAGGGCGCCGGTATCTGCCCTGGAGAACCACAGCTTCTCGTTCGCGGTGTCGAGATGCAGCACGATCTGGGCGTGGAGCGGAGCCGACCGGGGCCAGAAGCCCGACGGAAAAGGAGGGCGAGGATGGAGGTTTTCATGCGAGGGTTTGCAGCGGACGACCGCGGGCTGGGTCCCGGAGGAGAGTACGCGTAGTTGGTCTCGCCGGGATGGCGCAGAAAGGTTGCATACGCGCGAGGCGGAAATCGGATTGCGGCGCTGGCTTGCTGGGGATCTTGGTTACCGGCCCTGACTGGGCCGAATCGCCGGTCTGGTCGCGACGCGCGGGCGGAGCACGCGCGGGGATGAGGGTTCACCCACCTTCCTGTGCCCGTAACTAAATACTCGGCCCGGTCGCCGCATTCCCCTTAACCCGGCGCAGATCACCGAAAGAGAAAGCGGAAGTGATCGTGTTTTCGCCTGCTCGGAGTCCGCAGGTCAAGTTTGGCCCAGGTGCCCTCCTCCCGGCGATCCAGCCTGCGTATGTCAGTTCCTCTGTCGGTCTCTTCTCGTCCGCCGACCTCGCCTCTATTCCTGAGCGTCAGCCGCGAAGAACCGGCGGCTCGGTATCACCGGCACGAGTCACAAGGGAGGGCAACGTCCTGCAGATTCTCGAAGGCGACGCGCACCGCGGTGGTCGCCCTGTTCACAACCATCTGTAAGGACCGGCGGCACGATGGAGCGATCAAGGTCGTCGGAGCGGCAGAGATCGAGCGGGATTTCGAGTGGAGCGGGGCTTTCAGGATCTGAGCGCCCAAGAGTTGCTGGGGATGATTGAGGGCTTCAGCGAGTTCTTTGACCCCGACTTTGACATGCGCCGGATCAATGCGTCGGCAGCAGCCCGGTTAGCTTGATCTCTTCAAGGCCGGGGTACGTTGAGTCTGGAGGCTTCCCGGCCGTGGCGCCCCTGTGGCCCCCTCGAGGCGCGGGGCGCAGCCGGTGGCGAACACCAGACCTTATTCAGCCCGGAACAATGCGGGCAGAGGCCTGCGGAGATGCCCCGCCGCTTCGGGAGACTTCATCCTTCCCGGGCGACGAGACCAACGACTGGCTTGGTTGCCTGCCTGTTCGCGTGCTTGCCGGTCGAATCTG
>JADJTK010000053.1 GCA_016711225.1 Opitutaceae bacterium | reverse complement strand
TCCTGATCGCCATGGTGCTGGGTGGCATCGCAGGCAGCCTGGGTGTTGGTGAGCGATGGGAAACGCTCCAGGCCATCCACCGATGATCGAGGAATCCGGAATAGCCCGGAGCGCCTGATCCCATGGGGAATTGGGCGCTTATCAGTTCCGGCCATTCGACGTGGCGGATGCACACGCGTAAGCTGTTCCGGAGCGCGTTGGTGCGGGCTCATGCGGACGAGGTTGCCTTGGCGCATTACGCTTGATCTGCTCCTGAACCGCAACGGCAGGGCCTGCCGGCCACGACCTTCAACATCGCCATGGCGTGGAATGCGGGTGTCGGGTCGGTCACTTCGGGCCGGGTGCCGCGGGTAAGCCGCCAATTGCCCAGCGGGTGGTCAACATCGCCCGCGACCTGCGGCGTAGCCAGATTGCTGCGAGCATTGCCGAGCGCACGCCGATGGCGCGCGCGTATCGTGCTCAGCCCGTAGCGGTCGCAGGTTCTCCTCTTCGCGCGCCGGGGGCGGAGGATCTGTGGGCGTGCGGATCTGGGAGGGGTCGATCCCGGGGCGGTGGTTCGCCTGATCGGCGAAGCTACCGCCCGGCTATTCTGCCAGGAAACTCCCCCGTACGCCCTTGGGCGTCGCAGGGGTTTTCTCAGGCTTGTCGTTGAGGTGCCAGCCGGCGGGCGGGACACGTTGGGAGACGGCGTGCGGTCGGCCACGATGCGCGAGCACATGCGCTGGATGTGTGTTTTGAGCCAGACGCCGTCGGGCTGGTGAGGGGTGTAGTCGGCCGGGTCAGGTGGTGGTCGATGCGGCCCACCTGGCCGCAGACGGCCGTTCTGTTTCGGAACTCGGCGGCCACGTCCGGTTGTAGCACCGCGTAGCCCCTTGCCTCCCGTTCTTCACCACCGAAAAACTCGGGATGTCGCGGGCCGTCGGCGATGTAGATCATGTTCTGGAACGGAATACGCCGGTCTTCCGGGGCGATGTTGGCGTTTACGTCGATCTCGGCGTTCTTGTTGGTGCCCTTTGTTGATCTCGAACAGCGCGCGCGTCTTGGTGGTGTTGTCGATCACCGCCCCGATCTGGGCGATCTCTGCCTCGGCCTCGATCTCGAACTCCTGTCCCACGAAGCCCGGGGCAGGGTTCTCGATGAATTCCGCAGCCCCAGATCCCGTCGACATAGGGGGCGATCGCGCTGCCGCGCACCATCTCCGCCAGGCCGGTGCTCACGATGTAGTGTTCGAGTTTGATCTCGTGCCGGGCGAACTCGGGCTTCTCCTGCACCCATTCGCGCGCCGCGGGGAAGAACTCCGGCAGCCCCGGGTAGAAGCGGATCTCGCGGCCGCATTCGCGCAGGATGCGGTTGTTCAAGCCGCGCAGCTTGCCGTGCATCACGCAGGTGAGCAGGTGGTTGAGGTAACCGTTTTCTCCCGACACGTGGTAGCCGCGTTTCCGGTATATCTCGATCAGGGCGTTGGTCTCGTGCCAGAAGTCCTGCTCCACGATCCCGAACCGCCGGAACAACGGGGTCTGCATGTACTCGGGGATGAGCGTCTTGTCGAAATCCCAGATGCAGGCGATGATGTTTTGCGTGAACAGCGTGGTGGCCATGGGCGGAGCGACGCGCCGCGGCTCGGAGACGGCCGCGGCCTTGCGTTCCCCGCAGAAAGCCCCATCTCCACGCCTCCGCAACGCACATTTTCCCACCGGCCCGCCGACATGCCCGCACTGCCCGACATCGCGCCCTTCCTCCGGCGCAAAGAAGAACTCGACGCGCAGATGGCCGATCCGGGTTTCTACTCCAACCTGCGCCGCGCCGCCGACGTCACCCGCGAGCAACAACGCCTCGGGGCCCTGCTGGAGAAATTTGACGAGGGGCAGCGCCCTCGTCCGCGTCTACCAGAAGTACGCGGACAACCGCGGCTGGAAGTTCGAGCCGCTCAGCACCAGCCCGAGCGAGCGCGGCGGCTACCGCGAGGCCATCTTCCCCATCAGCGGCAGCGACGTCTACAAGGCAGCCTGCTCGAGAGCGGCGTCCATCGCGTGCAGCGCGTCCCCGTCACCGAGGCTAGCGGGGCATCCACACCTCCACGGTCACGGTGGCGGTGTTGCCGGAGGCCGAAGAAGTCGACTTGAAGATCGATCCCCAGGATTTGGAGATCGCAACGTGCCAGCGGTCCCGGCGGCCAGGGCGTGAACATCACCGATTCTGCGGTGCGCATCATTCACAAGCCCACCGACTGCTGGTCTATTGCGCCGATGGCCGTTCGCAGATGAAGAACAAGGCCAGCGCGATGGCCGTGCTGCGTTCGCGCCTACCCAGCTTGAGGAGGAGAAGGAGCGCGCCAAATACGCCGCGCAACGTCGCAGCCAGATCGGCACCGGCGACCGCAGTGAGCGCATCCGCACCTACAGCTTTCCACAGAACCGCTGCACCGATCATCGTATCGGGCTTACCTCTACAGTCTCCTCGCAAATCCTGAGGGCGCCATCGATCCGCTCATCGTACGAGCTGCAGCGCGCTGATTTCGAGGCGCTTTGCCGCCCTCACCGGCCAGCGCCGGTGCCTCTCGTCGCCGCGGCGGGGACGAGGAGGACTGAGCGGGAATCGGATTCGGGCCGCAGGAAGCGAGGTCGCCACGGGCTGGGGTTGGGTCGAGGAACGGTGACTGCTCAGTCCCACCCCGAGTTGCTTGCCGGTGACGCCCGATTGCGATGCGCAGGACCGCCACGGCGCGGAGTTGGCGCTCGTCGTACTGGTACGGGCCGGGTGCGCCGTGATGCGCCATGATGGCGTCGAGACCTCGTGCCTTTGCGCTGGGTCGGTGATGAATTCGACGTGGCCATACCCAATCAATGAACGCGCCTTTGGTGCCCTGGAGTGGCAGGGGCCCGCGTGTTTGACGATTTCGCCTGGCTTTCGATCTCGAAGCAGACGCGGTTGCTCTTCTTCAGGATCTCGATCTTCCGGCCTGTGGCGGAGGAGTGGAAATAGAGGGCATTGTCGAGAACCCTGAAGTTCATCGGCACGAGGTATGGCTCGCCGTGGTCAACCATGGCGATGCGGCAGACCTCCGCCGAGGCAAAGATCTCTGCGAGGATGGTCGGGTCGGTGATGGCTTTGGGTGGCATGATGGTCGTGGTTGTGCTGAGGTGTCAGGGCGAGTACGGCAAGTACGCCGTGGTTTTCGAACGCCGAGGAAGAAGATGGTCGGCGCCGGTTGCTCAGGCCCGCGATTCTGCGGCTTCGCTCGGAGTTGATTCGGGGCTTTCGGGACCCGTGGCGGTCGGGTGGCGTTGCGCCCAGCGAACCGGCATCGCTGCCTTCTCGGTTGGCGCGAGGTTCAAGACCGTGGCGTTCGTCGGCGGTAGGGATCTCGATCCGACCGCACCAGGCGACCCGTCCGCCCGTGGCTGGCGGGCCGACTTGGTTTCCGACCTTGCCTTTGGATCCCCGCGCAGGCGGGGCATGGTCCCGTGAAATCGGCCGGAATCGGATTCTCAATCTTGGTTCGCGGTACAGTCGGGCTCCAGGCTCGCCGTCCACTCGGAGAGTCTGTACTTTCGCCTTCCTCCTTCTGCCTTCAGCCTTTCGCCTGCCAGTCCGCCCGGTCCGCAATCTGCACTCTGCAATTCGAACGTGCCCTCCCTTCTCGACATCCTCCGCAAGACCACCGACTTCCTCCAGGCGAAGGGCGTTGAGAGCGCGCGCCTGGACGCCGAGTTGCTGGTGGCCTACGCGCTCAAGCTGCGTCGGATGGATCTGTACCTGCAATTTGATCGCTTGCTGACCGAGCCCGAGCTCGCGGCCATCCGCCCGCTGGTCTAGCGCCGCAGCCAACGCGAGCCGCTCCAGCATATTTTGGGGGAGACGGACTCTTCGACCTCAAGCTCAAGACCGACCGCCGTGGCCTCATTCCCCGCCCGGAGACCGAGCAGCTGCTGAGTTCGTCACCAACGCCTTTGATCCGCCCCCGCCCGGAATTTTGATCTGGGTACGGGCACCGGGGCCATCGCCCTCGCGCTGGCGAAGTTCTGGCCCGAGTCCGCCGTGGTCGCCGTGGACCGCAGCCCCGACGCCTTGACGCTCGCGCGGGAGAATGCCGCCTCGCTCGGATACGCCGATCGTGTTCGATTTGTGGAGTCGGACTGGTTTGGCGCCCTGGCGGGCGAGTCGCCCTTTGACCTGGTTATTTCCAATCCACCGTATCTCACCGCCGCCGAGGTGGCCGAGGCCGAGCCGGAGGTACGCGACCACGATCCGGTCACTGCTCTGGTCGCCGCGCGCGATGGTCGGGCCGACCTGGAGGCGATCATCGGCGGCGCGCCCGGGTTCCTGCCGCCCGGTGGACTGCTCGCGCTGGAGACCGGCATTGCCCAGCATGAGGCGCTCACGACTTTTGCACAGGCGCATGGCTACTCGTCAGTGGAGTCCAAACGCGACCTCTCCGACCGCGACCGCTTTCTGCTGCTGCGCCGCTGATCCATAGCAACGGGCGACGACTTCGGCCGCGGCGGGGCGGGTAGCCGCCACGGCCAGGTTAAGGATGGCACGGAGCTGCGAACGAACACGCCGCGGGGGAAGTGTCTCCATCACTTGTCACTTGATCCTTTTCGCTCCGCTCCGGTTTCATTCCCCAACCGTGAGCAATTCCGTGCCGGTGAGCAGGCGCTGGAGGAAACGTAGCGCCGCCGGTTTGTCGGCGGGGTCGATCGTGAGTTCGACATGGTATTCGTAGCGCCCCTCGAATTTCTTGGCGCGCTTGGGGTCGAGTGAGATGCGGAGCCGGGCCGAGTTGGCCTCGATCTGGCGGATGACGTCGTAGCCGCTCCAGAGCTGGCCGTCGCACTCGAAACGGATGTCACCGAAGCGGCTGGGCTTGAAGTCCGCGCGCCGCTGGATCGTGAGATAGTGGTCGTCGCACGAGAGATGAAACACGAGCAGGCCGTACTGCGAGGTCTCAGCGAGGAGAGTGGATGCGGAAAAGCGAATCACGGGACGAGCAGCCCACAGAAGGAAGCGCAGACAACCAAGATCGAAAAGGCCCACGCGGGTACCGCGGGTGCGGCCAATTGCCCGCTGCCTGCTCAATCGGGATGCGAGCCGTTCGCAGGATCCCGCCACCCAAAGTGGGGGCGTGGGTGGAGTCGGAAAGGTGGAAGTCCGTATCTGAAATCAGGCTTTTCGGCGCCGCAGCACGGCGACGGCGAAGGCCCCGACGCCGACAATCAGCGCATAGGTCGAGGGTTCCGGCACTACCTGCAACGGGCTGAAGCCGTCGCCCGGGGAGTGGGTGGCCACGCTGGTACCGATCAGGGTTGCGAGCCAGTCCTTCTGGCTTTGCTCCAGCGGTTCATAGTCGAATATCTGAGACGGATCCGCCGTGAAGGTGCTGGATGAGCCTCCGGTGAAGGTGATGAGCAGGAGTTCAAAACCGGTCGGGTAGGCGTAGATCGCCGCCGCGGACCCTGGGCCCGAACTGGCGGTGAAGGCCGCGCTGACGTCGAGTTGGCCCATCGGGTTGAGATTGTCGCCCATGTCCCAGCCTGCGTACTGGCCGATGATAAACGGTTGCAGGGCGCCGGTATCTGCCCCGGAGAACCACAGCTTCTCGTTCGCGGTGTCGAGATGCAGCACGATCTGGGCGTGGAGCGAGCCGACCGGGGCCAGAAGCCCGACGAAAAGGAGGGCGAGGATGGAGGTTTTCATGGAGGGTTTGCAGCGGACGACCGCGGGCTGGGTCCCGGAGGGGAGAGTACGCGTAGTTGGTCTCGCCGGGATTTGCGCAGAAAGGTTGCATACGCGCGAGGCGGAAATCGGATTGCGGCGCTGGCTTGCTGGGGATCTTGGTTACCGGCCCTGACTGGGCCGAATCGCCGGTCTGGTCGCGACGCGCGGGCGGGAGCACGCGCGGGGATGAGGGTTCACTCCACCTTCCTGTGCCCGTAATCCGGGGCCACTCGGCCCGGTCGCCGCATTCCCCTTAACCCGGCGCAGATCGGACCGAAAGAGAGCGGAAGTGATCGTGCTTCGCCCGCTCGAGTCCGCAGGCCGTTTGGCCCAGGTGCCCTCCTCCCTATGATCCAGCTCGCGTATGTCAGTTCCTCTGTCGGTCTCTTCTCGTCCGCCGACCTCGCCTCTATTCTGAGCGTCAGCCGCGAGAAGAACCGGCGGCTCGGTATCACTGGCATGCTGGTCTACAAGGAGGGCAACGTCCTGCAGATTCTCGAAGGCGAGCGCACCGCGGTGGTCGCCCTGTTCACAACCATCTGTAAGGACCGGCGGCACGATGGAGTGATCAAGCTCTACCAGCGGCAGATCGCCGAGCGGGATTTCGAGTGGAGCTTGGGCTCTCAGGATCTGAGCGCCCAAGAGTTGGGGATGATGGAGGGCTTCAGCGAGTTCTTTGACCCCGACTTTGACATGCGCCGGATCAATGCGTCGGCAGCAGCCCGGTTGCTTGATCTCTTCAAGGCCGGGGTACGTTGAGTCTGGAGGCTTCCCCTGCCGTGGCGCCCCCTGTGGCCCCTCGAGGCGCGGGCGCATGGTGGCGAAACACTGGGACTTATTCAGCCCGGAACAATGCGGGCAGAGGCCTGCGGAGATGCCCCGCCGCTTCGGAGACTGGTCCCCTCTCCCGGGCGACGAGACCAACGACTGGCTTGGTTGCCTGCCTGTTCGCGTTCTCGTCGGTCGAATCTGGGTCGTGCGCGCCGTCCGAGCGCCGGCTTGATCTCCTCGCCCTGTCCTACTTCCTCACCGTTCTGCCGGGGCCTGGCGCGGACCTCTCGTAACCGTATTCAGGCCGTGTTCTCGTCGGTGTGCCTATCCTCTGTTCACGACTGCCTACCGGGGGGCGGGGATCTGCACAGGCCTTGGTCACTCTTGCCGGGCAGGCACAAGGTCGGGCCTGGTCGTCTTTGCTCCGGCTGGAATGCCCTTGGCGGTCACCTTGCGCAGACGCCAGCGCTGGCCTGCCTCGACGATATAGCCGGGGCACCCGGGCGCGCCGCACCGGCAGGGATTGGAGGCCCAGTGCTTGAAGCGGAAACCGTAGTCGAAGCTGATCTCCTCGCCTTCTGCGATATCGCGCTGCGCGACGATCCAGATGCGGCCGCGTCGCTTCTCCGAGCGACAGTTCGGGGCGCAGGAGTGGTTGATGTAGCGGCTCATGTTGCCGCCGCGGCGCCCGTCGAGGTCGTAACGCTGGTTCAGCCGGAAGGACATCGTGCTGGCCTCCAGTCCCTGCCGCACGCGTTCGAGACGCTGGGCCTCCCGGCGGGCGCTCTCAGTTTTTGTGATACGCTCGCCTCGATATTCGATGATCACGTAACCGGCAGGGATGGCGACGCGCGCGTAGACGCCGTGTCCATGGATGTCCGAGCGGGCGCGACGGATCACCCAGGACGGCGGGAGGAGCGGATCGGAGATTCTTGTGCTCAAGTTATGGGAAGTACGGAAGGGCGGCTTGCGCCGTGGCCTGTCGAGTGAGCACCCGAAGAGGCTGTGGTCACTCCTGAAACGGGCGACTCCTACGCTCTGCGGCGATCTGCCCCCATCGTAAGGTATGCCGCAGCGGGCTACGGCGCAGCGAAGGCCCAGGCGGAAGTCCGCCAGAATGCGCCGTACAGTTACGACGGAAGTGCGGAGACGACGTTCTGGCGAACGTCGCTCCGGCGAAGAATCTCCCATTCTGCGCGCTGCGATCACCCCGACTGCGGGCGCTCATGGGGCTGTCACTGAACCCGTCGGCATGCTCCGGGCGGGCAGGTACGCTGATGACCGACCACTAGCTACGGATCAATGATGACTGACCGCGCCCCCGCTCGGCGGCCTATCGCCTTAGGCGCAGATCGACTGCTTGGTCTCGGCGGCCTTGGCAGCCGAGAGCAGGCGGGCGATCATCGCGTACCCGAGATCCAGTGCCGTTCCAGCGCCGCGGGAGGTGAGCAGGAGGCCGTCCTCGACCACCCGTTGGTCGGAGAGGATGTGGGGGAGCTCGTCGGCGGTGCCGGGGAAGGCGGTGTAGCGGCGCCCGGCGAGCAGGCCGGCATCGTTGAGCACCGTGGGCGCCGCGCAGATGGCGGCCACCGGCTTGCCGGCGGCAATCTGGGCCTTCACCAACGGCACGATACGCGGGTCGGCGCGCAGGAGCTTCACTCCGGGACCGCCGGGCAGGAAGAGGAGGTCGTAAGGGTGCTTGGCCGCCTCGGTGAGAGTGGTCTCGGCGAGCACGGTGATCCCGCAACGGCCGGTCACGGCTAGCTCCGGGGCGAGGGAGGCGATGACGACGCGCACGCCGGCGCGGCGCAGCAGATCGATGGGGGCGATAGCCTCGATTTCCTCGAAGCCGGTCATCAGAATCGTGAGCACGGTCGGTGCGGTATTCATGGTGGGCAGGGTATAAGGCTTGGCGGGGGCGGCAACGGTGATTCTGTGGGTTGCATGAGCGACTCTCTGCAGTGGGCTGGCCGGTCGGCGGCGGTGCTGGGTGCCGGTTATGTCGGAGGCGCATTTGTGCGCGAGGCGCTGGGGCGCGGGCTGCAGGTGGCGGCGCTCACCCGGAATGTCGCGAAAGCGGCCCAGCTGCGCGCCGCCGGTTGCTCTCAGGTGGTGGAAGCCGATCTGGCAGGGGAGGCTTGGCACGCGCAGTTGCGCGGCCCTTTCGATCTTGTGCTCAACTGCGTGAGCGCGGGTGGCGGGGGTGTGGCTGGGTATCGGCACAGCTACGTCGAGGGTATGCGCTCGGCCGGGCGCTGGCTGGCCACGCAACCGCCGGGCGGCACAATCGTCTACACGAGCAGCACAGGGGTCTATCCGCAGGGCGGTGGGGTGCTGGTGACAGAGGAGGCACCCTTGGACGGCGCAGGCGAAACCGGTCAGGTGTTGCGTGAGGCTGAGGAAGAGCTGGCGCGAGCAGCGGGCGCGGCGGGCTGGCGCTGGTTTGTGCTGCGGTTGGCCGGGATCTACGGGCCGGGGCGGCACGGCATGCTCGCCCAACTCCAAGCGGGGAGCGGGGCGTTGCCCGGCGATCCGGCGCACCACCTGAACTTGATCCATCGCGACGATGCCTGCGGCGCCGCGTGGAGCGGGTTCGCCGCGCCGGCGGCCGTGCGCGATGAGATTTTCAATGTGACCGATGGGACTCCGGCCGTGCGCGCCGAGGTGGCCGGGTGGCTGGCGCAGCGGCTCGGCTTGGCGAGCCCGCAGTTTGCCGACGCGGCGGGGGCGGCCCCGGCGGCGGGGAGCAATCCCTTCGGGGAGAGGCGGCGGGCGCCGGATCGGATCGTTGATCCGGGGAAGATCCGGCGGGTGCTTGGCTGGATGCCTCGGTTCCCGGACTACCGAGCCGGCTATGAGGCGGTGATCGGTGGACGGTGACCAGTGGCCCGTGATCAGTAATCAGTGACAGCTGATCGGTAGCCGGCGTTCGGTCGCTCCGGTGTTCACGGACCGAACCGGGGAGCCTCTCGCCGCGGAGGCCGGCAGGGATGCGCGCTACCCGTTACTCCGAAATGAGGAGGAGCGGTAGGGGACACTTGAACTCGGCCTGGGGGCGACCGTTGAGGATGGCATGGGCTCTGATGTCACTATTCGCCGGGCACGTCCGGCCGACTTGGTAGTGGTTGCGCCGCTGATCGGGGCGTTTCGCGATGCGTTGCGCCGGTTGGATCCGGATGATCGCGCGATCGAACGCGGGCTGGCGCGGGTGCTCGCCGACCGGGCGGTGACGGTGGGGCTGGCGATGGCTGGCTGCCAAGCGGTCGGATACACGCTGCAGCGGCGCCACTTCTCGGTGTGGGCCCAGGGCGAGGAGGCGTTGCTGGAGGATCTGTTCGTGGCCGCGGCAGCCCGGGGCCGGCAGGTAGGGCGCCGCTTGGCCGAGCACGCGATCGCCGAGGCCCGGGCGGCCGGTTGTCGCGCGATATCGCTCGACACGAACGAGCGAAACGAAGCGGCGAACGCGATCTACCGGAGGCTCGGCTTTTGCTGTGAACGCTGGCGCTGGGACGGTGGCCGGCAGATTCGCTATGATTTGAAGCTCGAGCCGCTCGCGCAGGCCGAGGCCGGCATCCACTGGGGGCCGTGGATGGTGCGGTGGTAGAGGGCTGTGGCCCAAGCGTGAAGGTAGAATGAAGGCAGGCTGGCCAAACGTCGCCCGGCGAGTTCACAGGGGGGATGTTCTGGCGAATGGCGCTACCCCGGAAGCGAGTGGTGGGGGGGATGGTTGCCCGCCGGCTTCAGCGCCAAGGCACCCGAGTTTTCCGTTGCCTCGTCGGGAACCCGACCGGAGCCTTCGGGCCAATCCCAAACCCTCTTATCCTACCATGGCTGGCTTAGGCAAAATGTTGAAACAGGCGTCGAAAATGCAGAAGCAGATTGAAGTGCTTCAGCAGGAACTGGAGAAGCGCGAGATCGATCTTTCCAGCGGCGGGGGCGCGGTGAAGATCAAGATCAACGGTCAGGGCAAATTCGTGGCTCTCTCGCTCGACCCCGAGTTTCTGAAAGAGGACGCCAAACTCGTCTCGGACACGTTGCTGGCCGCCGTGCAGGAGGCCGCCGCGAAGGCGAAGGCGCTCAACGAGGCGGAGATGCAGAAGGTGACTTCCGCCTTCCAGATGCCGGGCATGTTCTGATTTTCGATTTCCAATTGCCGATTTCTGGCCCTGCGATCGTGACGTGGTTGCTTGCAGACGGCGGTGGACTCCCGCTGCTCCGAAGGGAAATCGGCAATCGCCAATCGAAAATTCCATGACTCTCCTTCGAGACCTTGCAGAAGCAGCTCAAACAGCTGCCGGGCTTGGCTTCGCTCGGCCGAGCGCATCGCGCTGCACCTGCTCGTCGAGAAACCGGAGCGGCTGCCGCAATTGCGGCCGCGCTGCAGGCGGCGGCCTCTCGGTGGGGCGCTGTGAGACTTGCGGCAATCTGGCCGAAGGCGGCGCGTGTACGATCTGCGCCGATGCGAAGCGCGAGGCCGGCATCGTGCGTGGTCGAGCAGGTGCCCGACCTGGTTGCCATTGAGCGCAGTGGGGCGTATCGCGGTCGTTACCAGTACTAGGCACGGCAAGCCGTCGCCGATCCACGGGGTCGGCCCGGAGCAGCTCAACCTCGGCCCGCTGGTGCGCCGCCTGCAGGGCGGCGAGATCCGCGAGCTCATCCTGGCGCTCTCTAACGACATCGAGGGCGAGGCCACTTGCCATTTTATCACGGAGAAGATCCTGGCGGACACGGTGAAGGTGTCGCGGATTGGGTTCGGCCTGCCCAGCGGCGCCGGCGTGCTTTACGCCGACTCGGTGACGTTTCAAGAGAGCGCGCTTGAGGCGCGGCGGGCGTATCGGTGAGGTGAAGCATTACCCAGGCGCCCGCGGAGGGATTTGGGGGGAACGTTTCCGCTTCCGGGGTGGACACACCCCGGCTGGCCGGCCGATGCTCGACCCCCTCCCAAATCCTCCCTCCATGCACTACGGCCACTTCGACGACAAAGCCCAGGAATATGTGATCACCCGCCCGGACACTCCGCGCCCGTGGTCCAACTACCTCGGCTCGACCGAGTACGGCGCGATCATCACCAACCACGCCGGCGGCTACTCCTTCTACAAGAGCGGCGCCACCGGCCGGTTTCTGCGGATGCGCTTCAATGGCATCCCGCTTGGACCAGCCGGGCCGCACCTTCTACCTGCGCGACCAGGACACCGGCGACTTCTGGTCGGCCGCCTGGCAACCCGTGGCCAAGCCGCTGCGACCAATACAAGTCCACCTGCCGCCACGGCACCGCCTACACCACATCGAGAGCGAGTACGCGGCATCGCCTCCGAGGCCACCTACTTCGTGCCGCAGGGGCAGACCTTCGAGTACTGGCGCCTGAAGGTCACCAACAAGACCAAGAAGGAGCGCGAAGCTGGTCTTTACCTACTGCGAGTTCGCCAACCTCTGGAACACCGCAGGACCTGGTCAACCTCCAGTACTCGGTCTTCATCACCCGCGCGACGCTTGAGGACGGCATCCTCGGCGTCACCTGTAATCCTAACTACGACTTCGACGGCAAGGACCTGACCGGCTGCAACCGCACCTGGATGGCCCTCACTGGCACCCCGCTCGCCGGCTTCGAGACCACGCGCGAGAGTTTCTGCGGCAGCTACGGCGGCTACGCGGCGCCGGAGGTCGTGGTGAACGGCCAGTGCTCCAACTTCCTGGCGGAGGGCGACAACGTCGTCGGCGGCCTGCAGGGTGACCTCAGGCTCGCCCGGGCGAAACCCGCGAGGTGATCGTCATGCTCGGCCTCGGCACCGTGGGCAGCCACGGCAAGGCCACCGTCGCCGAGTTCGGGCAACAGCGCTCGCTGCGAGGCGGAGTTCCAGAAGCTCGTGGCCGAAAAGCACGCCCCGCTGGCCAATCTCCAGGTCGAGACCCCCGACAAGGAGTTCGACCCATGGTCAACGTCTGAACGCCTACAACGCGCTTATCACCTACGCGTGGTCGCAGCTCCGCCTCCCTCGTCTACAACGGCGAGCGCGACGGCCTCGGCTTCCGCGACACCGTGCAGGATATGCTCGGCGCCATCCCGCTCTTGAAGGACGGCGTACAGCAGCGCCTCGAGCTCATGCTTACCGGCCAACTCGCCAACGGCGGCGCCATCCCGGTGATCAAGCCGTTCTCCCACAAACCCGGCCAGGAACCGCCGCCGCCGGACCACGAGTACCGCTCCGACGACTGCCTCTGGTTCTTCAACGCCATCCCGGCCTTCGTGGCCGAGATCGGCGATCTCGGTTTCTACAACAAGGTGTTGCCCTACGCCGATCGCGGCGAGGCCACCGTATTTGGGCACCTGCGCCGCGGCCTTGAGTTCAACCTCGAGCGCACCGGCCGCAACGGCCTGCCCTGCGGTCTCGCCGCCGACTGGAACGACTGCATCCGCCTCGGCTACAAGGGCGAGAGCGTCTTTGTCGCTTTTCAGGTCCGCCTCGGTCTCGACGTGTACGCGGGCATCGCCGACAAGCTCGGCCAGCCCGAGGAGGCCGCGTGGGCCCGCGCCGAGTTGGCCAAGCTCGACGCCAAGATCCAGGCCGTGTGCTGGGATGGCGAGTGGTTCATCTGGGCCATCGGCCAGGATGGGACCGTCTACGGCACGAAGCGACTTCGCCGAAGGCCAGGTCTACATGAACACGCAGGTGTGGGCCGTCATGTCCGGGGCCGCCACGCCTGCGCAGGCGACGCCGGCGCTGAAGACGATGAAGGAGCGCCGCGCCACGCCGTTCGGCGTCGCGCTGTGCGATCCGCCGTTCATCAAGGCCGACCCCGAGATCATGAAGGCCACGCTCTTCAACGCGGGCATCAAGGAGAACGCCGGCATCTTCTCGCACACCCAGAGCTGGGGCGTGATCGCTGAGATCATGCAGGGCAACGGTGACCAGGCGTACGACTACTACCGCGCCTTCATGCCGTCGGCCTACAACGACCGCGCAGAGATCCGCCAGGTCGAGCCGTACGTGCACTGCCAGACGACGTACTCGAAGTACAACGTCAACTTCGGCGCCTCGCGCGTGCCGTGGCTCTCCGGCACCGCGTCGTGGGCCTACTACTCCGCCACGCACTGGGTGCTCGGCGTGCGCCCCGAGATCGAGGGCCTACGCATCGCCCCGTGTATCCCGAAGGTCTGGCCCGGCTTCAGGATGACGCGCACCTTCCGCGGCAAGAAGGTGAAGATCGAGGTGCAGAATCCGAACGGCGTGAACAAGGGGATCAAGTCGCTCACGATCGATGGCCAGCCCGTCGAGGGCGAAGTGGTCCCGACGGAGAAGATCAAGCACAACTCGAAGATCGTCGCGATCCTCGGCTGAACACGCGCTCCGCACCATCGGCCTCCGATAGTCCTTGAAGGCGCACCGCTTCCCCGCGGCGCGCCTTTTGCCGTTACCCTGCGCCTCCCCGTGGCAGTGTTTGCTAAGAACGCGGATTCTCCAACCGGCCTTCGCACCTTGCCTCTCAGCTTGGCGGTTTGTCGTAGACTTTCCGCACGGGAGAACGGGTGGAACCGCTTGCCCTCGAGCGCTCGAGGCCGCTGTGCGTGCGGCGGCGAGTTGCTCGTGGAGAGAAGCTCTGGGCGATGCTCGCACCTCTGACGGGGTCGCGGGCAACGCCTTCCACTTCGAGTCAGCCTTCGGGCGCAGCGAGGTGTTGGCCCTGCTCTTTCGCAGGCTTGCCGGCGAGGTCTCTGCACCCGCTTGTCCCGGGCCTGTTCCGTTCGTCCTCTTGCCTACTGTCCAAGCCCGGGCTTCTGCTATCTCTGTGCCATGCGTCCTCTCCTTAAACGGGCAATTCCTCTTGCCTCATCGCGTATCTCGTGGCCGGCGTCGGCAGGGGATTGGCCCGCGACTAGTACTGTTCGCACTACTGCGGGCGGAACGATCGCTCTGTCGGTTGCCGTTGCTGGTCTGACCATCGTCCCGGCAATCGGGGTTGGGGGACGGCAAGTCCACCTGGAGTCCTGTCTTCGACGCACTCGCGGCGAAGGGACGCGTTTTCGCCTACGATCGTCCTGGGTATGGAGGCAGTTCGTCTGTGGCGGGTCCGCGCGATGCCTGCAGTGGGGCCATTGAGTTGCACCTAACACTCGAGTCGGCTGCGTGCCTCGCCCTACGTGTTGGTGAGTACTGATTGGCGGGCTTCACTATACGCTTTCGCCAGACCCATCCCGACGAGGTCGCAGGTCTGATTCTGATGGATCCCACCCATCCCGGAGCATTGGCAGCGGACGTAACGTGGAGGCCGCCGCCGCCGCAACGATCGTGCGCGGGCTGCGGATGACGCTCTTTCAATGGTGCCAGTCGCTTGGAGTTTGACGATCAGGCCAAAGGCCTCGAACGGCTGGGCCTTTCAACTCCGCTGACGATCCCGGTCCGCCTGCTAACACGGAGCCGGTATTCCGGGATCGAGGCGGGGGCGTTTGAAGTGATGGTCGAAGGGCTTGAGAGGGACTGGTTGCGTCTCCTGGGCCCTCGTTGCGTGAAGATTCCGGTCGCGCATTCCGGTCACTATATCCACCGCGATCAGCCAGCTGTCTTTCTGGCCGAGGTCGATGCCTTGCTCGGCGAACAGCGCGCGAGCGGTCGGTGAGTGGGTCCCTTAGGTACGGGCAGGGCCATGAGCGCCGGAGGCCGCAAGTCCCTGGTGCTCTGAGCGGCCTGGCCTCCACGGCTTGTCTCAACTGGGCAGTGGTTCCGGACGGAGAATACGCTACTGCAACCTATGATCGTCGCCGTGCTTGGTTGAGTAATGCGCCGCGCGCTAACCCAGAGCAGTGAACGTAGAACCCTGGAAGACGGAGGTGGGGTGGGCTCTCCGCGCCGTCCGTCGCCGCGAGGTTAAAACCCCAGGGCGCACCGTGATCTGCGGTGCGCCTCCTTTGTTCCTGTAGCCACGTAGAACACGCGCGGTTCCGATGGTCGGGGGCGGTGACGCCGGCCGACTGCGGGCCTCACCGCGGCCGGCTCCAGCTCTCCCCAAGGCGCACCGTTTCCCGCGGTGTGCCTTATCTCTTTCCTGTTTCTCCCGCGAATCCGTGTGGTGGTAGTCGTGAGAATACGGAGGGCTCATTTCGCCTTGTGCGGTGCCCTGCCGTCGGGTCAATGTAACGTCACCTAGACACCAAGCCGACGCCGGCACCGCGATTTATGTACAAAAAGCTTTTCCCTGTCATCATTTTTGCCCTCTGCCAGTGGGCGTTGTGTTTCGGTGCGGCTCCGGAACATGCAGTCACGACTATCGCTTGATCTCCGACCCGGTCCGGTAGGAGCGATGGAGTCGGGCCCGAGGCCGAATTTGGGCTGGCGGGAGGGAATTTCCGCCCACTGATTCTTTCGGTTGATTCGACCGGGAATATCTATGTCCCTGACTGGTGGAGTAATACAATTCGGAGAGTATCCCCTCTGGGTGAGGTTGTGACCGTGGCGGGGAATGCGTGGCGGTCGTCTGGGGCGGAGGATGGCATTGGCACGCTCGAGGCGCGTTTCTATTGGCCTATGGGCACCTGCGTTGATGCGGCGGGCGCCATCTATGTGGCTGATTCTCGCAATAGCATCATCCGTCGGGTGGCTAGAGATGGTGTGGTCACGACCATTGCAGGCACGGGCAGGTTTTCGGTCCGGCTGACGGACCGGCGGCAGTCGCGCTCTTTCGGGGCCAGGAATGTGGGCGTTAGCGCGAGATGGAACCATCTACGTGGCTGACACCGGAAGTAGCGTAATCAGGAAGATTTCTCCCGGCGGGGCTAAGAACCACCCCAGCGGGGACCCCCTATTTTTATAATCGAGAGAGGTGGATGGTGTTGAGTGCGTTGCCAGGTTCTGGCATCCGGTTGCGCTGTGTCTCGACGAAGCGGGAAACCTTTATGTCGCGGACTTGGGAAACTTCTGCGTGCGCAAGGTAACGCCAGAG
>JADJTK010000052.1 GCA_016711225.1 Opitutaceae bacterium | reverse complement strand
AACAGAAGGCGCGCGCCGCATTGCTGCGGCGCACGCCGGGCACCACCGTGTGGGGGCGATGACGCCGCGAAGTAGGTGAGCACTTTCTCCCCTGAGCAAGCCGAGGGCTCCGCCCTCTGGAGACCGGCGAGAACAAGCCTGGGGCAAACACCCTACCCGCGAACCCGCCTTGTCTTCCGGTCCGCAGCGCCGTTCCCCAACCTCGTTGCCCGTTGGCCGCCGCGGCAGCTGGACGGCGCAGCCGTTCCGCCCGGCCGCAAAGGCCGCGGCGCGTGCCTTCGCATCCGCTCTCTTTCACTTCGGCGTTCGCCGCAACCCGTCGGGCGGCTGGTGCTCCTCCTCGCTACCCGCTACTCGCTACTTTCCTTGGCCCTTCCCTCGCCCCCGTTCTGGCTTCTTCATTCTGCCTTGGGTCTTCCGCCCTTGGCCTTGCCCACACCGCCGCTCCCGCCCCATGATCCCGGCCATGTACAAGATCATCGGTGGCGACGGCCGCATACGCAGGCCAGTCTCCTCGGCCCAAGTCGCACAGTGGATCGCGCAAGTCGCGCCAACGCCCAGACCGTGGCCCAGGCCGAAGGCTCCACCGAATGGCTGCCGCTGTCCCAGCGGCCCGGGTTCGCCGCCAGCTTCGCCGCCCGCAGCCTGCCCCCGCCCATCCCGGGCGCCGCCGCCCCGGATCTGCCCGCACCTCGGCCCGGCCTCTCGCTCCCGCGCCCCCAGCCCCCCTCCGCGCCAGCCGACCCCGCCGCCGCCGCCCACGCCTGTGCCGACCGGCCCCTACCGTCTGAGCGTGCTCGATACACTGACACGCGGCTGGGAGATCGTCATTCCGCCAACTTCTGGCTCACTGCAGAGGCCTCCTTCGTGGCCATGCTGGCCAACGCGGTGGCCTCCTCCCCTACCGCTGGTGGGCCTGGTGGCCTCCGTCGGCCTTTCCCAGGTGTTCACGCCGGGGTCTACCGGCTGCTCTGCGGGTGTCGCGCGGACGAGCCGGCCGGGTTCGGCGATGTGTTCGCCGGCTTCACGCCCGCAGGTTCCACCAGCTCGTGCTGCTCTCGGTGTTGATGTTTTCTCCTGGGCGCACTGGCCCTCATCGCAGCCGGCCCGCTGCTCTGGGCGCTCTTTCAAAGCGGGGTATTCTCCGGCGCTCGACCCGGCCTCACCAATTGCGAGGGCCCGCTGCTGGCTCTGCGATGCTCACGCTGCCCTGCTCTATTTCGCGGTCGCGTGGATCTTCGCCCCGATGCTCGTCATCGATCGGAGGAGCTCACGTTCGGGGAGGCGATGGAGCTCAGCCGCAGGTCGCCACCGGCGCTGGTTCAACTCTTCTTCCTCTATCTGGCCTTCATCCGTTGATGATCGCCGGCCTGCTCTGCTTCATCGTCGGTATCTTTTATTGGGTGCGTACCCTCCCTGTACGCCAGCTACGCCGCCGCCTACAGGACGGCCTTCGCCGACCAGCCGGATGCCTCCGCCGACCCGCGCCGGCCGGGCGCTCACAGTGGCGCCTTGGGCCCGCAGCCAACGAGCCCCTCTGCTGTAGGCACCGCGTTGGGGTGGCCCATCTTCCGCTTGTGAGCCACCGCGTCGAGGTGTCTCCACTTCACCAGTAGGCCTCCGTGCGGTGCGGTGGCCCCGCCCTTGCAGAAACTTGCAACCTTTTCGCCCCGAGACTGACTCAGAGATTCACTTCCCCCCTGGCGGCCTACCGCATAGAAGCTGGCCGTTTCCCTTCCACTACTCTCGCGCCTCTCGCCGTCGCCCAGAGTCGAGCGCGCGCGCAGATCGATTTCGCCACCGTGCGTGCGCTTGCCGCCGAAGCGTGCCGCCCCTTCGCCGAGCGCGGTGAAGCCGATGCCCGCCGCCTCGCCGAGTTTACTCCAGCCGAGGTCGGCGCGATCCGTTCGTGCCGGGTATGCCTGTGGCGCTCCGACCGCCTGCCCGCTTCCAGTTGCAGCTCATCCACCCGGTTCCCGGCGCCCCCGCCGTGGCCCTGCGCAGATTCAGCGCCACCGCGTGCAGCCGCTGCCCTTCGTGGGCAGCTATTTCACCACGGCATGCTGCGCAATCCGCCCCGCCTGCTTCCGGAGATGGGTTACGCCGGCTTGCGTCTACAGCACGCTCAACCGCGCCGAACACTTCGACGGGTGCTCGTCTTCCCCTCCGGGGACACTTTCCGTGCGCTCGGCGCCGGCCAGAACTTCGGCCTCTTCGCGCGCGGGCTTACCCTCGACAGCGGCCCGCTCACGCCCTCCGAAGAACACCCGCGTTTCACCGACTTCTGGATCGGCCGCCCCCTGCCCGGGCCACCTCCCTCACCCTCTACGCCCTGCTCGACAGCCCGCGGGCGGCCGGCGCCTACGAGTTCCTCCTCACCCCCGGGGCCACCACCCTGGTCGAGGTGCGCGCCGTCGTCACCTTCCGCACCACCGTCGCCCAGCCGGGCTTCGCTCCCCTGTCCGGGATGTTCTGGTACGGTGAGAACACCGACCGGCCCGCCGGCGAGCCGGCCCGAGCTCCAGGGCCGACGGCCTGTCCGTGCAACTGGCCGACGGCACCACCTTCTGACGCCGCTCCAAAACCCCGCCGGCCCCTTCGGCTCCGGCCTGGCCGTGGAAAAGCTGCGCGGCTTCGGCCTGCTCCAGCGCGACCGCCTTTTCGACCACTACGGCGACCTCGACTCCGATTTCCACCACCGCCCCTCCGTCTGGGTCGAGCCGCTGGGCGACTGGGGCCCGGGCCGCGTGCAACTGGTCCGAGCGCCCGCCCATGGCCCGCTCGACAACAACATCTCCGTCTTCTGGGTACCCGACCGCCTCCGCCCCCCCGGCACCCCGCTCGAACTGCGCTACCGCCTGCATTGGACCCAGGAGCCGCCCACCGCCCCCGCCGTGGCCCCGGTGATTGCCACCCATGTGGGCAACTTGGAGCCCCTCGGTCGCCTCTTCTGGATCGATTTCGCCGGCGACGACATCGCCCGCCGCGACAACGGCGCGCTCGATGCCGACCTCCAGATCGGCCCCGGGGCCCGCCTGCTCCGGAAGTCGGTGCGCAAAAACCCCGCCGACGCCTCCTGGCGCGTGGCCCTCGAGGTGGTCGCCGAGGCGCCTGGTCGCGCCGTCGAGCTGCGTTGCCGCCTGCGCGCCGGCTACCAGTAAGCGAAACCTGGGTCTACTCCTGGATGCCGTGCGGCCGCCCCCTGCCCACCGACCCGGCACGGCCGCCCTTTCCCCGCCCCCGATCCCGCCTGGAATGAGGCCACGAGCGCGTGGAAAGCGCTACCTGCGCCCCCAACGTCGCCCATCCCATCGTGCTGAGCGACCTCACCAACCACATCGTCGCCCGTGCCTCGGGCCGAGGCCTCGGGCGACGTCCACGAGGAACCGGTGACCCTCGCCCTACACGGAGGCCGACTCCGTCATCACCGCCTGGTTTGCCCGCGTGCTCGCCGGCGGCCCGCACCCCCTCCCGCCGCCTGGGCGTGCGCGGGCACCTGGCCCTCGCCCTCGCCGATGCCCCGGGCCGCTGGCCCCACCGCCTCTGGCCTCCTCCCTCCTCCCAGGAACTCGCCGACGCCATGCGCGCCGCCTACCCTGCGAGCCGGTCCACGCCCCACGCCCATCAAGATGATGCCTCGCCCGATCTCGCTGGGCCGCATCGCCGCCGGCCTCGACTGGAGTTGGGGCTGTTTGGGCGCTGGATACTCGTGCGCGCGCTCTTCCCGCCTCGCCCTCTGCGGCGCCTTGGCCCGCACTGCTCTACCTCGCCTTCCGGTGAAGCCACCGTCAACCCTCCGCCGGGTACAGGATTGCGCCGTCGCCTGTTGGTGGGCGCGCTCGCCGCCCCCTGCTCACCCTGCCCGCCATCGCCTGATGGCCGACCTCCGATGGCGCACCGGCCCCGACGCCTGGAAGGCCGCCCATCTCGCCCTCTTCAGCGTGCTCTCGGCCCTGGTCGCCTTCGGCTGCACCCAGGCCCTCGTCGGGTTTGCCCTGCGCCGGGGCACGCGGCGACCCCTGCGTATCGACCCGCGGAAACCGACGAGGCGCTGCCGCCCGGCGCCACCGCCATCGATGCCGGTCTACAACGGGGAGGCCGGGCGCGTCTTCTCTTCGGCCTGCGCGCCATCTACGGATCGCTGCGCGACGCCCGACCAGCTCGGCGCCTTCCATTTCTACGTCTGAGCGACTCCACCCAGCCCAACCGCTGGGTCGACGAGGAGGCCGCCTGGGCCGCCCTGGTGCGCGAGCTCCGGGGCGGCCGACCGGCATCTCTACCGTCGCCGCCGCCTCAACACCAACAAGAAGGCCGGCAACCTCGCCGACTTCGTCACGCGCTGGGGCGGCGCCTATCCGCACATGGTCGTGCTCGACGCCGACAGCCTGATGACCGGCGCCCATCGCCAGCTCGTGCGCCTGATGGAGCGCCACCCGGATTCCGGCATCATCCAGACCGCCGCTGCGGCTGGTCATCAACCGCAACACCCTTCGCGCGCGTGCAGCAGTTCGCCAGCCGCATCTACGGCCCGGTGATCCCGGCCGGCCTCACGTCTGGCAGCTCGACGACGCCAACTACTGGGGCCACAACGCCATCCTCCGCATCGCCCCTTCATCGAACACTGCGCCCTGCCCGACCTGCGCGGCCGCCGAACCCTTCGGCGGGCACATCCTCAGTCACGACTGTGGAGGCCGCCCTGCTGGTGCGCGCCGACTGGAAATATCGGCTGGCCGCCGAGCTGGAGGGCAGCTACGAGGGTTCCCGACCACGCTCATCGACTTCGCCAAACGCGACCGCCGCTGGCTCAGGGCGACCTGCGGCACTGCTGGCTGCTCGCCGCCCGAGGCCGCATCCGCAGCCGGCTGCACCTGCTCCTGGGCATCTCGCCTACGCGGCCTCGCCGCTGTGTCTTCTTCCTGCTGCTCTCCACCTGCTGCTGTATCGCCAGCGGGCCACCACCTCACCTGCTCGCCCGCGACAGCCTCTGGGGCGGCTGGCACCTGGGGTTCCAGACCCGGGCGGCCGCGCTCCTGGCCGGCACCTCCACTCTTCTTCCTGCCCAAGGTGCTCGCCCTGCTCGACCTCGCGCTGCCGCGCGACGCCAGCCTTCGGCGCTGGCGCCGCCTGCTGCCCGACCGCCCTGGAGACCGTCGCCTCCGCCCTGTCGCCCCATCGTCGTGCTCTTCCACGCAAGTTCATCACTCTGGACGCTGCTGGGCGCCGCGTGGCGTGGGTGACGCAACACCGCGGCGGCGGCGGGGCGCCGGACTGGCGCGGGCGATCCTCACCCGCCGGTCACACCGCCACCGGACTGACCTGGGGCGCGGTGGCGTGACGCTCGACCGGTCTTCTTCCTCTGGTTGCTGCGGTTTTACTCGGCGGTGCTCGGTATCCCGCTCTCCATCCTCTCGGCCGCGTCGCCGGCGCGGGCGCCGCTCCCGCCCTGCTCGCCACCCCGGAGGAGCTGCGGCCACTGCCGGTGGCCCAGCTGACTGGAGAGCTCGTGGCCGGGCGGGAGGCGGGCGAGCCCCGCGCGGTTCGCCGCCGACTACGGCCTGCTGCAGGCGGTGCTCATTTCCGTATGTGAACGCCGTCTCACTGCTGCGCGAGAAGGCGCTCCCGGCCGACGCCGACCACGACCGTTTCACGCGTTGCGCGAGCGGCTCATCGTCGCCAGCCCGGCCGCCGCTGAGCCAGCGCGACAAACTCGCGCTCTGTTGAACGACGCCAATCGATGATCCGGCTGCACCGTGATCTGTGGTCGCGGCCCGGGTAGCAGTTGGGCGACTGGTGGCGACAGGCGCGCGAGCAAGTACCACTACCTCGCCCGCCCCGCCCACCGCGTTGCAACGCTGAGGCGGTGCGCGCAAGAAGGCGACAGATGCAGGCCACAGAGGTCACGGAGGGGGAGGAGGTCGCAGAGAAATTCGTGAGTGGCGCCGTCCCTGCCTGCGTTCTGCACTCTTCCTTCTGCCTTCCGCCTTAGGCTGGCCGTCCGCGTTCGTCCTCCGTGCCCTCCGTGTCCTCTGTGGTGGAATCATCCGTTTTGGTGCCGTAACCGCCCTTCAACCTAAACCTTCAACCTCAACCGGTCGGTCAACCGTCCGCCCCATCTCCGTCGTAGCTGGACGGTGCATGCCGTTCAGGCCACCGGTCACTTCATTTTCCCGGCCATAGGGCCCGGCGACATCGCGCTCCGCCCGCCTCACCGTCCAGCGCCGCCGAACGGTCGAACACCGCCTCCGACAAAGGTCGCCTCTGGAACCTTCACGGCGGGCGTTCCATTCGGCCGGACCTTGTAACGCCGCTCGCCCCACGCCCCTGGGGCGTCAATGAAGCTCGAATTTGAGACCAGTGCAGGTGTCCTGATCCTGAAGCAAGCCCCGAACCAGGCGAGGTCGGCATAACGCCCAAAGAAATTCTTCCCTGCAAATTCGCAGCCTTGAACCAAGCAATCATCCGCACCGGGTCGCCAAACGCGGTGCGGGTGAATCCACTGTTCGCCGAGATGAAGTACCTGCGAAGATCGTGATTGTGAGCGTTGCCGGCGTCGCCGCTGCGGCTGCATGGTTCTTCACTCGTCCGGTGATCGTTGTCACAGGTGAGTCGCCGCTTTGGGCGAGCGAGTACGATGCCTATCGTCAGGGCTCGATCCATCCCGGTCCGGGCATTGCCGAAGGAGCAGTTGCTGGTTGGCGAGCGTCTGCGTGTCATCTGGACCGCAGAAGGGAAAGATTACCTCGCGGTGTGCGTCGTCCGTGGAGATTTCGAGCGCGGCTGGCTGCTCCTGTGGCAGCCCGGCATCATGTCCGCTAAAAGCTGAAGTATGACTCTCATTACCCAATATCCGAAAGACGGATGGCGAACCAGCCACAGAGCCAATGGCGTGAAAGCGTCCGCCTTCCAAGCGGAGTTGCGTATCCGCCATGGCTCACCTGAATCGTTCGGGGCAAGTCGCGCGTGACCATGCAAGCATCCGATATACAGACCACGGTGAAGCGATCACGGTTGGTTCGGTCGGGTCGGCGGAGAGCGCGAATGGTCGGCAACGGTCAGGTTGGTCACCGAGTGGGTTGGATTGGGGCGGATCCGCCGCGGTCCCGTCGGTTTTCGCTCGTGTCGCTGGAGAGAGCTGGAAGGATTCGCGGTGTGCCCACCTGCCCCGGACAGAGTTCCCCAGAAAGACGGAACCCGAACCAGACACCACTGCGCAACGCCGGTAGAAGCGTCCATTTTCCAAGCGACGTCCGATTCCCGGCGTGGCAGACCTGAATCGTTCGACTTTACCGCCGCGAAAAAATGGTTACGCAGCGGAAGACCTTGGCTCCTCATCTCGTCACCCCACAAACTAATTTCCGAACGTTCTCATACCCCCGAGAAAAACGGAAAAAAGATCGATTGTGGGCAGCAGACCCCCGCCACCGGCGCGGCGGTCAACGCGGTTCAGCCGGTCGTTAGAGCCGACCGACCGCCGCCACCGGTGGCGGTATTGTACCAATCGGGCGCTGTGGGTATCGGGCGAAATCGGATTCCCTGCGTCATGGAATTGCCAGTGGCGATAGCTGGAACCAAGCCGCTCAGACGCGGAAGACCGTAAGGGCGCGGCTAGTCGAATCGGGTAGCCGGCGGTAGTTAGCCGCCGGCCCCCACACCACCCGGCGTACGGGTCCGTACCGGGCGATTCCAGTCTCCATCATTCATCGACGCGTGCGGCGCCTTTGGGATAATGGTAGGCGAGCCAGGCCTCCTGCAGGGAGACGACCCCTTGTTTCTTGAGCCACTCGTTGCTGAGCGCGGCTTGCACACGATGCTGTTGGTCGACATGCGCCAGCAGCCTTGCGGGACCGGCTGCACAGATGCACTTGCTCTGGATCGGCGCCCAACCGCAGCAGATTCCTCCGCCGACAGCGTGGGCGCTTCCATTGCTTCCGATAGCACTGCCGCACCCGCCGGCGCACCCAGCGGTCGAGCGCTTGCACCTCCGCGTAGTTTCGCCCCAACCGGTAGAAGTTGATCCAGCCGGTCATATAGCGCCGCAGAGCCAGCAGTCGCTCGCCCATCGACACACTCCACGTGCGCCCGGTCAGTGACCGGACTTCCGTGACAAAACGCTCCCCGGCCTCGTGGCTCCAGCGGATCTCTCCGCGGGAGAACCGGAAACCCAGTAACGTACCGTGCGCCGGCGGCGCCACGCGACTCTTGGCCGCGTTGACGAGCAGCTTGAGCTTTCCTTCCACAAACCGGACCACGGCGGCCATCACCCGCTTCGTGCGACGCGGTACGCACCAGAATCAGGAAGTCGTCGGCGTAGCGCGCAAAGCGCAGGCCTCGTTTTTCCAGTTCCCGGTCCAGCGGGGTGAGGGCGATGTTGGCCAACAGCGGCGAGAGCGGTCCGCCTTGGGGCACGCCCCGCAGCGTTGGTTCGCGCTTGCCATCGGGTAGCACCACCCCAGCCCGCAGGAAGCGACCGATCAGACGCAGGATGCGCACATCCCGAATCTTCGCGGCCACTAGCCTCATGAGCCGGTCGTGATCCACGTGATCGAAGAAGCCTTTCAGATCGCAGTCCACTGCGTCGCTAAGACCATCAGCGATGCATTTGCGAATCGAGCGCACCGCTTGATGCGGGTTGCGCCGGGCCGGTAGGCATAGCTGTGCTCACTGAACGTTTCCTCGAACACCCCACCCAGTTCTTGGGCGAGGGCTTGCTGGATGAGTCGGTCCAGCACCGTCGGGATGCCCAGCGGTCGCTGGCCCCCGTCACTCTTGGCGATAAACGACCGTCGCAAGGGCGACGGCTGATACCGCTCCTCCTGCAGGGCTAGGCGTATCCGCTCCCCATGGAGCTTCATGTAGGCCGGGAAGGCGGCAATCGACATCCCGTCGACACCGCCCGCCCCGCCGTTGGCCCGGACCTTCTGCCACGCGGCGTTCAGGTTCTCCGGGCTCCAGATACGCTGCCATCGCTCTTCTTCCTGACCACGGTCTTTCTCCGCCGCTGGCGTCCGCTGCCCTCCGACTCCGCCGGTCGGCTTCATCGTCGGTGGCAAGGGCGCCGCGGTCTCCGCGGTCCCAACCAGTTCGGTCCTTCGTGCCTGCGTGAGACCCTCCGGTCCATTCGAGTCCGGCACTGGGCTCCGGCGCTCTACTCCCGGCTCGTGTCCGGCACTACTACGACCTCGGCTGACTCCTGCCCGCTCCCCGACGGCGTTGTCGCCCTCGGTGCTCCGCGCTCGCCGCGCGGCGCCTGTCGGGCAGGTCTCCCCGAGTAAGGCCGTGAACCTTCCCGGCACAACCCCGTGCTTTACCTGCGACACTGAATCCTGGATTGCGTTGTGTGGTGCCAACTTGTCCATGTCGCCGGCCTCAGAGCACGTTTCTGTTCGTGGGCTCGCCGTTTTGACTCCAGCTTCCTTCCCACGGCGCCTCGCGGCGTCGCAGTTGCTTTCGTCTAATGCTTTGTTGTTTTGGATTCGCACATCGAAGACTTTCACTTCTTGGTTCACGGTCATGTCGGGCGCACACCAGTCGATACAGCTGACGTCGGCAACAAAGCGCCTGCCTTCCACGCTTTGTCTGGTCGCCGACGCAGCTGATCCTCATCGTTGGCGAAAGATGACCTTACTCCGAAAGCACTTTGCCGGCTTCCTGCTGGGCGCGCTGTCGATTCTAGTACTCGCCGAAGTGTGCCCAGTTTTCACCATCGGGTTCTGGCGTCTCGCGATCCGACCGGAGTTCGCGATCGGCGGAGTCGGAACCTCCCCAGGCGAGCATCTGTACCTCCGATTGCGGAATTCGTTCTCTCCCGAGTGTTCGTTCGTCGCGCTCTATCATGTCGGAAACAGCCAAGCGCAAGCGTATGCTCTGTACGGCTTGCATGAGATCGGATCCGCCCGATTCCCCAAGCTCAGGAATGACTTCCGAGCGAAATCCGGCACTGTGACGATGCGGGCTGGGTGTACGACTCTGGACATCGAGAAGAAGGAGCTATCGTACGTATTCGAAGATCACACCTATCTCATACGAGAAGAAAAACCGGAGGCCAACAAGACACCACTGCCAACTCCGGTAGAGCGTCCGCCTTCCAATCACGGTCCGGTGCCCGGAGCGGCAGACCTCTGACGTTGGGCAAAAATGAAGCCGATCTCGATTCTCGCGTTCCTGCTGTTCGCATCTATCGGCCTCTGTGCTGATTGGCGTGATGATCTTTTTCTTGGTTGGTCTTATGGACTCTCACACGCGCATCGAAGGGACATCTCCCGGACAAGCTATCTGGTGATGTTTTCTGAGACCGAGGCCGTGATCGATGGTCCGACGGAAGCGAAGCGGCGGTGTCAGCGGATTCGACGAGGTAAAGCCTTCGTTTTACGCTGAGACAGCGATTACCGAACAAAGCCAAGTCTTTAGGTATCGCAGGCGTCCTGATGGATTCATCCTGCTCGACCATGACGAGCATGAAGTCCTGATTGTCAGGGTTAGCGGGACGGTTTCATCCGGCTATTCCGAAGTTTTCGTCGCGGAGTTCACCTCTGACCACGCCGCACTTTAGGACATCATCGGCGGCGTGAACTTGGTCGCTATCAAGCCCTAAAGGGAGAAGTTCGAAGGCGTGCCCAGAGAAAAGAAAAACCTGCCCAAAGCGGCCAGAGGGAACTCCGGGAAAGTCCCCGCCTTCCAAGCCGAGTCAGGTGCCCGTCGTCCCTCATCCGTAAGCGTTCGGCGATGAAAACTGCGGCTATTATCACTCTTGTCATCGCGATTATCGGGCTATCGCTGGCCTGGTATGGTGCCGAGAAAAGCTATGATGCCGCGTTTCGCATCCAGCAAGGCTACGAAAAGGCAGATATCGGAGTTTCAAGCAAGGATTGGGCGGTCGCGCATGAAGGCGTAGATGCTATTCGGTGGGGCCTAAAAGATGTTCGGATTTACCAAGGACTTTTGGGCCTCGGGTTACTACGAGGCATCTGTTTTCGATTACCTCCCTGCTCCTTGTCATTCTGGCATACAGAAGGAACGGGCCGAACCAGTCACTACAGCGCAATGCCTCTACGATGCCCTCCTCAACTATAAAGTCCGCAGTTCGGCATGGCTGACCTTGGCTCTGAGGACATCTGTCGAGATAAATTTGAACTAAGCTGCCGCAGCTGACGGCACCAGGGGGCTGCCCTTTTCGCGGAACCGTTTGGAGTAAATGTCTTCGTTATAAGGGACTCCGTCATGCCAGCATTTCCACAGGATGCGGATCCATTTATGAGGCAAGTGCACGTAGGATAATATGGAATCCATGACCGGCCTGCTGGCGACGTTGAACATAAGCCGCCGACCAGACCGAGTGCTTACACAAAACCTTGACCCACTCCACGAAGGTCTGGCGGGTATGCTCGCAGCGCAGGCGCCGGTAGACCTTTCGCATCCGGCCACTTTGGTCAGTCACCGGGCGATCCAGCGGCGGCGGCCAGATCCTCGGCGCATGGACGGTTGTCGGCGAACTGGCCCAGCGCGACAAGCAGGCGCGGCGAGAGGATGGGTCCGGCGCCCGGCAACGCGTTGACCTGGGCGAGTTGGTCATCGGTTGGGCCTCGAAGAGATCGGTTATGGTGGAATCGTAGCGAGTGATGGCGGCATTGAGCGTCTCCAACAAATTGACCAAGACGGAGCCTTCCAACAGATCGGAGATGGGTTCCTCAGCCGAAAGGGCCACCAGTGAAGACAGCACGGCGGCGCGCTGCTCCCAGCGGTCCGCGCTGCGACTGCCGTGTTTATGAAAGAAGCTCTTGAGGGTGGCGAGGCGGGAAGATTGCGGGGGCTTGGGGCGAAGGCCACCGCCGGAGAAAGGCCAGGTTCATCGCCGCCAAATGTCCTCGTGCATGAGCTGCGGGGGCCTGGGGATAGTAGCGCTTGAGCACAGCCTGTAATCGGTTGGTGGTGGCCGTGCGCTGATTGACCAGTTTGCGGCGCGCCTCGCAAAAAGACGATCCAGCTCCACCAGAGCCGGAGGCGGCGGGGTCAAACCGTGAGTTCCGCGAGATGGTGCAACACAAAGAGCTTGGTGTTTAGCGTCGGAGCTATCGGTGCGCGCGTGGGAGACGACAAGGGACCGCCGGTACGCCCAAGTAGCCGAAGGGTTGAGGGCAAAAATGGCGGCCGCACCGCGAGAGCGAAAAACGCCAGCAGGTTAGGGGCGGGTTGCTCGAAGGCGACGATCAGGCGGGCCAGCGGATGGTCGCGTTTGAGCTGCATCCACCACCGGTCGGCGAGTTCTTCGGGCGCGGTGCTGACCAGTGTGCTCGGCGAGGACACCGTCGAGAGCCGGGTGCAGAGAACGACGGCCACGGAGCGTCGGAACGATCGGGGAGACGATCAGGTCATAGGTTGGAGTTACCTCAGGAGTATTCATGGGCTGATTTGGGGTCGTTGTTTGATGCATTTGCGGAGCAGCCACCCGGCGACAGCCATAGGGAGGGATGTTTTCGGCATCGTTCTCTGAGTAGTCGTTTCAGGTGGAAGCATACCCGGGGCGGCGGAAGCTAAGGTCAAAGCCTCGTATGCTCAGAGCGTTTGATTCCTGCCGCCCAGGCCGCAAGGCACCGAAAGCCAAATACCGGATCCTCCGTTGACAACTCCGGACCGTACTCTTCTGATACAGCCAACACCCCGATCCCAAGCGGAGAGCGGGGAAGGGGCTGCGCCCCTTCCCCTGCGCCCCATCCCATCTATTTTTGATTGTACCAGAACGATCACGGATCACCCCTACGGAGCGTTGGGCGAAAGAAGACCAATGAAGCACGCGAAGCCAAGATCCGCGACATGGGGCACATCCTATGACAAGTACGGCGATCCTAGCGGCGAATTCACCGCCAGCCGGGATGGATTAATCTATCTCCGCGGGAAGATCGAGGAGGCGCTCGAGAAGGGTGAAGCGAGAATTGAAGAAGGGCGGGATTTTGATTTCGAGCGAATCAAGGCCGAGAAGGTCCATCCCTTCGATCAATTGGAGCCAGCTCGATTCGGGAATGTCATTTTCAAGTTTCTGATTCTGTCGGTGGGCGTTCTCGCTGCTTCGGTCATGTTCTATGGAGCGATTCAATTCTGGGAGCATTTCGTGAAATGAAGAAATCGGCCCAATCGGGTAGCCGGCGGTAGTTAGCCGCCGGCCCCCACACCACCCGGCGTACGGGTCCGTACCGGGCGATTCCAGTCTCCATCATTCATCGACGCGTGCGGCGCCTTTGGGATAATGGCCGAGCCAGGCCTCCTGCAGGGAGACGACCCAGGTTTTTGCGCCGCGCAAAACCTTAGTTGGTCGCAGGATCGATCCGCGCCATCCGTGAAATCCGCGGGCACCTATTCCGATCCTCTGCGCTCTCTGCGTTCTTTGCGGTTAACCTCTTCCGAGTCTCTGTGGTCTCCGTGACCTCTGTGGTGAAGATTCCGATCCGGTACTTCGATAGGCACGAACCAGCCACCTCGCCACGGTGACCTGCAGGCGGCCGACGTGGCACTCCTCCACCCACCTGCTTACACCCCGAAGAACTTGATCGCGGCCTCGACGGCCTCCACCAGGCACTCGACCTCGGCGTGAGTGTTGTAGAGATGAAAACTCGCGCGGGCCGACGCGCTCAACCCGAGCTTCTTGTGCAACGGCATCGTGCAGTGGTGGCCGCCGCGGATCGCGATGCCCCGCCCGTCCAGGAAGGTCGAGAGATCATAGGGCGGCAGGCCGTCGATCACGAAGGTGACCAGCCCGGTGCCGCCCGCCGCGGGGCCGAGCAGCCGCACCCCAGGCAGCGACCCGAGCCCGCTGCGCGCCAGCGCAACCAACTCGGCATCGTGCTTGTGGATGCGGTCGCGTCCGACCGCGTCGAGATAGTCCATCGCGGCATGCAAGCCGATGGCCTCGGCGATGGACGGGGTGCCGGCTTCGAAGCGGCCCGGCGGCAGTCGATAGGTGCTGTGATCGAAGCGCACGGTCTCGATCATCTCGCCGCCGCCGTGGAAGGGCGGCGTGGCCTCGAGGGCGGCGTAGCGGCCGTAGAGCACACCACTGCCGGTGGGCCCAAGCATCTTGTGCCCGGAGCAGACGAGAAAGTCGCAGCCGATGGCCTGCACGTCCAGGGGCAGGTGGCCGGCGCTCTGCGCGGCATCAACAATGGTGGTGATGCCCTTGGCTCGGGCGCGTCGGCAAAGATCGGTGACGGGATTGACGCAGCCGAAGACGTTCGAGACGTGGGTGAAGGCGAACAGCTTCACCTCGGGGGTGAGCAGGCGGTCGAGAGCATCCGCATCGAGTTTGCCCTCCAGGCCGTTGACGGGGATGAACGCGAGCTTCGCCTTCTTGCGCTCGGCGAGCATCTGCCAGGGCACGAGGTTGCTGTGGTGCTCCATCTCGGTGAGGAGGATGGTGTCGCCGGCGTTGATATGAGCGTCGCCCCAGGCACGCGCGAGGAGGTTGAAACCCTCGGTGGCCCCGCGGGTGAAGACGATCTCCTCGCGCCGCTTGGCGTTGAAGAAGTCGGCGGCGCGATCACGGGCGGCCTCATAGGCGGCGGTAGAGCGCTCGCTCAACGCATGGGTACCGCGGTGAACGTTGGCGTGGTCGTGCTCGTAGTAGCGGCTCATCGCCTCGATCACCTGCACCGGGTGCTGGGAAGACGCACCGCTGTCGAGGTAGACGAGCGGATGTCCCTTCACCTGTTGGTTCAGGATCGGGAAGTCGTCGCGCAGGGACGACCAATCGCGCTTGGTAAGATCGGGCAGTGGGCGTGGGTGCGGTGTCATGGCCAAAGGAGCCGGGGAGCGGCGGGCGGAAGATGAGCAGGCCGCGCGCCAGGCGCAAGCGCGCGGCGGGAGGCGGGCGAGCTCACCGCCGAAGCTCTTCTAGGAAACCGCCCCTGTCTCTTCCCGGTCCCGGGAGGCACGCCGTGCCGCAGCCGTGGCTTGCGAGCTTCGCTACGGAAAACACGAGACTCCGGCGGGGTTCGCTACGGAAAAGGGGACCCGCCGGGCCTGCGCTCCCCGATCTCGCAGGCACGGCGGCCTGCGCCATACAAGCCTACCCGATCGGCCGGAACGGCGGCCTGCGCCACGAAAGTCCTCAAGCGGCCGGCACGCGTTTGATCACCTCGATGCAGGCGCGGCCGTTGTGGTAGGGACATTTCCAGGGACCGATCTTCTGGCTGTCGGCATACTCCGGATAGTCCGGGTAGACCTTCCCGGAGCGGTCGAGGATGGCGAACCACTCGCCGTGCTGCGCATCGATCACATGCTTCTCGGTGAACTCCCAGGCCCGGGTCGCCGCGACCAGATACGCCTCCTTGCCGCTGATCTGGTAGGCGTTGAGGAAACCGACGATGGCCTCGGCCTGCGGCCACCAATGTTTGTCGGCGCAGAGCACGCCGGAGGCGTCGCCGTCGTAGAGCACCGCTCCATCGGGATCGAGTCCGTGGGCGAGTACGCCGTCGGCCAGCGCTAAGGCGGCCTGCTTGGTACGCGCCAGCAAAGCCGGGTCGTCGACGGCCACCGCCGCCTCCCAGAACAGCCAGCTCGCCTCGATGTCGTGGCCGTAGGAAAACTTTGGCAACAGCGAGCGCCACTCCAAGTCGAAGAAGAGCGCACAGTGGGTGTAGGGGTCGGGCGTCACCACCCGGTCGAGGATGACGGTGAGCAGGTCGCGCAGGGCGGAGCGCACGCGTTCATCGGGCCAGGCGCGCAGAAGCGCGGTGTAGGCCTCCAGGATGTGGAGCAGGGTGTTGTTGGACTTGGGGGAATTGAGGTCCTTGTCGCTCAGGCGCATGTCGGCGAGCGGGCCCCAGTCGGCGTCGAGGGCCTCGATGTAGCCGCCGAACTTCGGCTCGCGGGCATGCCGCTCGATCAGCTCGAACATCTCCTTGGCCCGCTCGAGGGCAGCCTTGTCGCCGGTGGCTTGGTACCACTCGGTGAGCCCGTAGATGGTGAACGCCTCGGCGTAGACCTGCTTGCGTGGGGAGTGGGGTTTCAGGTCGCGGGTAAGGCTCCAGAAATAGCCGCCGTGGCGGGTGTCGCGGAAGGAGCCTTCGAGCAGTGCGAGGGCCTTGCGGCCGACAGCGAGCCATTCCGGGCGCGGGTCGAGCCGGGCGGCGGCGGCGTACGTCCACAACGTTCGGGCACAGAGCACGACATGGCGCGGCACGTCGTCGAACTCACGCAGATCGTGAGTAATGATGCCGACGAGATTGCCGTCCGGCTTGAACGCATGCCGCGCCCAGAACGGCAGGATGTTGTGGTTGAGATCCGCCTGCATGCGGCGGCGCAATTCGGAGAGTGGAAACGGGGGGGTCGCCATGAGGGCGGCCACCGTAACGGCCGGCCCGCCGCTGCCAAGCCCGCCCGCTCGGCCGGGCGCCCCACACCCGGCGCCGCCAGCCCGGCCGCGCGAACGGTCCTTCGCTAAAAATTGTCTCAAGGAACAGTGAACCCGAGGTAAGATCGGCCGGGAGCGCGCCGAGGGGGACTTTCACGGTTGTGGCGTTGGGGCGGCGGGCGGATGCATCAATCCCCCATGAACACACCCACCCGAGACTTCCGCCGTCTCTTTGCCGTCTCTCCGGCCGCGCGCGCCCTGCGCCATTCCCTCTCGGCCGTGTTGCTTGTCGTTGGTCTCGGCACCGGGCTTCTCGCCCAAACCCCGATCGCCCCCCTCGCCGTCGCCGCCGAAACGCCCAACAGCTACTCCTGCGACGTCTACCGCTGGGTTGATTCCGCCGGTCGGCAGCGCTCCGCCGCCCTCTCCCGCAACAATGCCGCCGACCCCGGCGGCTCGCGTGGAGGAGTGCTTTACCAATACCGGTTCACCCCGGCCGGCACGACCACCGAGCGCGTGATCACCGGCACCGGTGCCCATAGCTACAACGGTTTCGGCTACGTCGTGAACCACCACTCCGATACCGCCTACGTCTCCACGGGCACCACCGGCACCTATAACCGCGTCTTCACCGGCCGGCACCACGCCATCCACCAGTTCAAGCTCACCTACCCGCTCAACGGGGTGAACGTCGCCGCCACGATCCATTGGTATTTCGCCACCGGTCAGGATCACCCCATCTACGCGATTACCTTCGACACCAGCGCGGCCGGGGCCGGCGGCCTTTCTTTCGACGCCGACTCGCGCGCGCCCTACGGCGACATGCAGTTCGGCGGCGACGGCTCCAACCCCAACGTCTCCGGCGTGGCGTGGGGCGACAAATACAAGTTCACCTCGCAGGGAGACCCGCTCACCCCGCAGAGCCCCTGGGACTACACCCAGCCGAATACCGTCCCCTACACCCAGATGTGGATCACCAGCCCCGACGCCGAGATGGGCGCGGTGCAGACCCTCACTTGGCTCCAGCACAACACCGGCGGCTCCTGGTTCAGCACCAACTGGGGCCACACCTCGGCCAACCGCGTCGGCACCGATTTCGGGGCGTGGATGATGCCGGTCAACTGGCAGTGGCCCTACCAGCTCAACCAATACGAGTTGATGGACAACACCAGTCCCACCGGCAGCAAACGCTGCGCCTGGGGGCTCCCCTACGGCGCCGTCGGCAAGACTTCCTACTCCGGCTACGGCTACGAGAACACCTACAGTGGCCACCCCTACCAGAGCTACTCCGTGGCCACCGTCATTGGCCAGCACAGCACCTCTGCCGTACAGACCCAGGTGACCCGCACCGAGCGCATCCTCGCCGCCACGATCACCGCCGGCACCGGCACCCTCGTCACCACCGGCTCCGGCGGCGCCGGCCGCACCGACAGCGTCGCCTATTCGAAACCCGGGTACAACGCGACCTACGGCGCCTACGAGCTCACCGCCGCCGCGGGCGCCTTTAGCGCCACGCTCAACGCCGCGGGCGCGATCAAGAACCCCACCTTTATCATCCGCGGCATGGGCGGTATCCCGGCGGCGATCAGTCTCGACGGCTCCGCCCTCCTCGCCGACCAGGGCTACTTCGCGTCGTACGACGCCGCGACCCAGTCCGTCTGGCTCACCGTCGCCACCGACTGGAATGGCAGCCACACCCTCGCCTCCGGTGCCGGCGTGCCTCCGGCCGTGACAGTCGCGGTCGCCCCAGCCTCCGCTACGGTCGGCCGCGGAACGACCACTCCCCTCACCGCCACAGTCACCTTCGCCACCAATACCGCCGTCACCTGGTCCGTCGTCGAGGCCGGCGGCGGCAGCGTGACAGCGGGAGGCACCTACACCGCACCGGCCACGCTCGGCACCTACCACGTGCGCGCCACCAGCGTGGCCGACCCCACCAAGTCCGCCGAGGCCGCCATCACCGTTGTCGCTCCCACCGTCGCCGTTTCGCCGGCCACGATCGCGCTCGCCCCGAGCGGCAGCACCACGCTCACCGCCACCGTCTCCTACGCGGCCAACACCGCGGTGGCCTGGTCCGTCGTCGAAGCCGGCGGCGGCGGCGTCAGCAGCTCCGGTGTCTACACCGCACCGGCCACGCTCGGCACCTACCACGTCCGCGCCACCAGCGTGGCCGACGCCACCAAGTTCGCCGAGGCCACCGTCACCGTCGCCAACCTGCTTCCGGTCTACACCTACATCTACCAGTCCGGGCTCGTGGGCACATGGGGCAACGGCGCCTGGGGCGCCACGGTGAACTTCGCCGCTCCGCCGCTTGGCCACTCTGGCACCGCCACCATCGAGGCCACCGCCTCCGGTCCGTGGCAGGGCCTCGCCATCGGCGATATCGCCAACTGGAACCACACCACCTTCCACTTCCTCAGCGAGGTCGATACCATCGAGTTCGACATCTACCCACACGCCGACTCAACCGGCTTCGAAGACATGGTCTTCATCCTCGAGGACGACGACGACAACACCGACGTCGATCAACCGACTCTCGCCAGCCTCATCCCCGGTTGGGCCACCATGACCGCCTCCCAGCGCTACAACAACTGGCACCATGTCGTCGTCGACCTCTCCACCCCTCAACGCCGAGGGCGACAGCTTCTTCGAGATCGTCTTCTTCAAGATGTCGGCCTCCGGTAACCCGCACTTCCGCCTCGCCGACATCCGGATGGGCTCAATCCCCGATGTCACCGCGCCCACCGTCACCCTCGGCACGCCCACCATCGCCTACGACCAGCTCTTCCTGCCCTTCACCACCGACGAAGCGGCCACCTACCGGATCGAATACGGCTACGGCAACTACGCCCAGACGCTCAACGGCCCGGCCGACGGCTGGGCCACCAGCCACAACGCCACACTCACCGGGCTCACCCGCGGCGCCACCCTCCAGTACCGCATCGTCGCCACCGACCACGCCGGCAACGCCGGCTTCGCCACCGGTTCGACCTCCATCATCGACCCACCGCCGCCCACCACCGCCACCGTCACCATCGCCGTCGACGCCGCCAACCCACACGCGATCTCGCCATGGATCTACGGCATGAACTTCTACCAGAGTTCCGCCGCAACAACTCGCAACCTCACCATCGACCGCATGGGCGGCAATCGCTGGACCGCCTACAACTGGGAAAACAACGCCTCCAACTCCGGTTCCGACTGGGGCCCCTACAGCAACGACAGCCACCTCGGCGGCGGCGAGACTCCCGGCGAGGCCGTGCGCGGCGTCATCGCGGCCGACCGCACCCGTGGCAACGCCAGCATCTTCACCGTGCAGATGCAGGGTTACGTTTCCGCCGACAAGAGCGGTCTGGTCACCCTCAACTTCCCCAGCCACCTCGCCAGCCGTTTCAAGCAGGTCGTATTCAAGAAGCCAGGCGGCCCCGCCAACTTCACCACCACCCCCTCCACCACCGACGCCAACGTCTACATGGACGAGTTCGTCTGGGCGATGAACCAGAAGATCCCCGGCCTCTACACCGATCCGGTCAACCCCTCCTTCATCCTCCTCGACAACGAGCCCGAGCTCTGGCCCTCGACCCACGCCGAGATCCAGCAGTCCCCGATCTCTGTCGCCGACTACCTCACCAAGACGATCGCCCTGACCAAGGCCATCAAGGATGTCGCCCCCGGCGCGAAGACCTTCGGCCCGGTCCACTACGGCTACAACGGCATCATCAACTGGCAGGGCGCGGCCGGGTTCACCTCCTCCTATTGGTTCACCGACAAATACCTCGACGACCTGAAGGCCGCCTCCACCACCGACGGCCGCCGCCTGCTCGATGTGTACAACTTCCACTGGTACTCGGAAGCCAAGGGCAGCGGCACCCGCGTGATCGGCCTCACCAGCCCCACCCTCACCGAGGCGCAGATCCAGGCCGTCGTCCAAAGCCCGCGCAGCCTCTGGGATCCCACCTACACCGAGGATTCCTGGGTGGCCGAGAACCTCGGCGGGCCCGTGCGCATCGTTTCCCGTCTCCAAGAGAAGATCGCCGCCCGCTGGCCCGGCACCGGCCTCGCCATCACCGAGTGGGCCAACGGCGGCAACAACCACATCGCCGGCGCCATCGCGGTAGCCGACAACCTCGGCGTCTTCGGCCAGCAGCGGCTCTTCCAGGCGAGCATGTGGCCCGACGGCGACCTCGCGAGCCACACCTTCGACCTCGCCGGCTTCAAGATGTATCGGGACTTCGATGGCGCGCTCAGTACCTTCGGCGACATCTGCCTGCCGACCGTTTCGAGCAACACCGCGCTCGTCTCCGCGTACGTCAGCCGCGACTCCGTCCAGCCCGGGCGCTACGTCATCGTCGTCATCAATCGCTCCAACGCTCCGCAGGCCGTCGACTTCACCGGCCTTGCCCTCGCGGGCACTGCGCGGGTGTATCGGATGACCGGCGCCAGCCTCAACCCGGTCTTCGTCGGCAGCCCGGCCGTCAATCTCGCCACCTGGATCACTCCGTTGCCCGCCTACTCGATCACCACCGTCGAAATCACCGCCGCCAACCAGCCGGCCAACTACGCCGCCTGGCGCGCAGCCAACTTCTCCGGCGCGGATCTGACCAGCGATGCGATCTCCGGCCCCACCGCCGATCCCGACGGCGCCGGCCTCAACAACTACGCGCGCTACGCCTTCGAGCTCGATCCGCGAGGCCCGGTCGCGTCGCCCGAAAAGCTCAGCACCCTCACCACGCCTTCCGGGGCGACCGTTCTCTCCCTCTCGTTCCCCGTCCGCGCCGCCGGCACGGACCTCAGCTACCAGGTCCAAACCAGCGCCGACCTCGTCACCTGGACGACCGTGGCCACGTACGGACCCGACGCCTCCCTGAAAGTCAGCTGGACGGACGCCATCCCCATCAGCGGCTTTGGGGCGGCACGTCACTTCGCCCGCGTGCGTGTGAGCCTGCCCTAGTGAAGAAGAGCCGGGCGGCCGCTGTTCTGCACGCTCCGTTCGGCTTTCTGCCTGGTCTGCATCCTCCCGCACCGCAATGGAGACACCCTTCCGCTACCATTCGCTCCTCCTGGGTCTTGGACTCGCACTCGCCGCGGCGGGCCCGGCGGGTGCGGACACGCCAACCTATCGCCACGGGGATCCCATCACCCTGCCCGGTAGCTTCGGCACCCAAAACGTCACCAAGACGTTCCTTGGTGGAGCCGGAGGCATGATCGAGTCGCAGCCGGTCGGCGCCACCATGCCCAACAGCAACAACTGGACGTTCCACACCCTGGGCTACACTGCGGCCATCAAGGTCGACCCCGCGCGCGGCAAAGTCCTCTTCAACCCCGAAGACAGTAGCCACTACGCCGCCACTCGCCGCTACGACAGCGGCGCGCCCATTCCCGAGCAACGCTACCTCTACAAAGCCCACTATGTTCGCAACGTCATGCTGCTCGATGGCCTTCCCTACACCAAAAGCTATCAGTGGAAACACGAGCGTATCAATTGGGAGAACAGTATCGAAGACGGCGACTGCGAAATCAAAGTCCACAATTGGCCGCCCAATGGTCCCATCTCCTTCGTCAATCGCTCCGCCACCGACAAGAGCACGTACTGGGGGAGCGCCGCCCAGGCACCGAGCAGCAACGGCGACTGGGCTTTGATGGAGATCTTCGTATTTACCGGCACCCAGGGGTTGTCCGATGGGAAGGTCATCACCCGAGTCCACAAAAACGGCCGAACCGTCATCGGACTGAACAGACAGGCCGAGCGCGTCTATGCCGACCCTGCGCTGCGCTTCCGCTATTTCCTTGAGCAGAACTATTTCGGCAATTTCGGCCAGTCCGAAGACGGCGTCGACAACCCGCTCCCGAAACCCCAGATCCGCGAACTCTACTCCGACGACAGCCAGGTCATCGTCGGTCTCGACGCCTCCTCCGGTTCCAAGCGAATCGAGCTTCGCGATACCGTGGCGCTCAACACCGCCACGATCCGCGAACTCCAGGACTGGACCACCTGGAACGGCAACATCGACCTGCACCTGAATACCGGCGGGATTCCACCGGGCGAACACGACCTGTATCTTGTCGTGGTCGACGGAGTCGATTCCGACGGCTGGGATAACGTCAGCTACTCACAGCCCGTCCACGTTCGGGTCGACCCGGTCGTCGCTCCGCCCGACACCCAGGCTCCGACCGCCCCAACCAGCCTCGCCGGCGCCACCGGCTCAGCCACCACCATCTCGCTCAGCTGGACCGCCTCGACGGACAACGTCGACATCGCCGGTTACCGGATCTACCGCGATGGCTCCCTCGTCGGCACGACCTCCGCCCGAAGCTACCCCGACACCCGCATCGTTCTCGGGCAGACCTACCGCTACACCGTCTCCGCCTTCGACCCCGCCGGCAACGAGTCGGCCCTCTCGGCCGCCACCACCGTGACCGCCCACGATGCGGCCTCCAGCTACGCCGCCTGGCGCGCCGCCGGATTCTCCTGGCGCGATCAACCCCTCGACGCCATCTCCGGCCCCCTCGCCGATCCCGACGCTGTCGGGCTGAGCAACTACGCGCGGTACGCCTTCTACCTCGCCACCCGCGGCCGTGTGGCCGCGCCCGCGACCCTCGGCACTATCAACTCCGGCGGGCAAGACTACCTCACCCTCACTTTCACCCGCCGCTCCGTCGCAACCGGCCTGAGCTATATCCTCGAAGGCAGCACCGATCTTGTCACGTGGACGCCCGTCCCCGGGCAAACCTACGCGCCCGGCACGCCTGCCGCAGTTACCGCACAGGACTCCGTCGCCATCGGTGCCACCGGCCCGATGCGCCGCTTCCTGCGCGTTCGCGTCACTGCGCCGTAGTCCGCACCGGGAACGCCGAGCGCCCGGTCGGCTACGTCCACCAGCGCGCAACCACACCGTCCCGGCACATGCAACGCCGTCCCAACTGTTCCGCCAATGCCCCACCGCCACACCCCCTCCGGCCTTGTCGTCGCCGCTGCCTTACTGCTTTCCGCACTCCCGACAGACGGCCAGACTGCGACGCCGCTGTTCCCACGGTGGATTGATTTCAACGACGCCAACAACTACACGCAGCCGGGCTACACTGGGCTAGGTCCGGCCATCTACAGCCCGGCGGCCGGGATGGGCTGGGACGTTGCGCCCTCCGCCAAGAGCAGGTGGTCGTACGACTATCTGAACCTCTACCGCGATGCCCACTACGCCCTCGCCGACCGGACGTTTCTGCTCGATGTTCCTGATGGAAGATACACAGTCCGCCTGTACTTCCTCGATACTCTGCTGACGGCAAACGACAACGACCGGTTGCAGGTATTCGCCGAAGGCCGCCTGGCGCTCGATCTGCCAACGATGCCCCGCGACCCCAACATGACCCGCGTCCTCCGCGCCGAAGTCGCCGACGGGCAACTCGACCTCCGCTTCCACGACGACGGCGGCGCTGGCACCACTTGGTGCGTCTCCGGCCTGAGCGTTTCCGAGGAAACCGACTGGCCCGAGATCGCCAGCCTCTCGGCTCCGAGTGCGTCCCCCGGAGAGAGTATCGTCATCAAAGGAACCGCATTCGGCATACGCACCGCCGCCACTCCTGTTATCTGGGAAGATTTCGAGTCGGGGACAGTCGGTACAAGCCTGGCCACCGGCGGATGGAGTGTCGGAACCAGCGCCAACCTTCCGCCGATCTACTCTAGCGAGTTGGCCTACAGCGGCGGCATCGCCGGTATGTCCGATTTTCCGGCGGGCTCCGTCGCCCAGTCCACCTGTTGCGCGTACAAAAGCGGGCTCTCGCTCGACGAAGTCTACGTCAGCTACCACGTTTTCATCCGTCGTAACAGCGGAGTCCAGACCCGGAACCTCAAGCTTCTGCGGGTCCACTCCGGCGCCATCGACTTCCTGCACGGCGACCCGAATATCGGGATGACCAACCAAAACAGCGGAGGCCAGATCTACGCCAGCGGCGAAACCAACTGGTCGGGTTATGTCAGCGAGGGCACGTGGCACCGGGTCGAACTTTACGCCAAACTCTCCTCGGTGGATCAATACGATGGAGCCTGGGAGGGTTGGATCGATCAACGCCCCATCGCCTACCAGGACCGCTCGATGCTGGCGAAATCGAGCTACTCGACCAATCGCTTCCGCTTCGTCGCCTTGCCCATCTACTGCGCCCACGACGAGGGCGGCGACTACGACGTGTTCTACGATGACGTCTACGTCGATTCCTCCCGCGCCCGCGTCGAACTCGGCGACACTCCAGACTGGTATCAGTGCACCAAGCGGGAGATCCAACGGGTCACCAACTGGCACTCGTCCTCGGTCGCCTTCACGGTCCGCCCGGGCCAATTCCGCGAAGGAGACCTCGCTTACGTCTTCGTGGTCGATGCCTCCGGCAACGCGAGCAAGGGCGTCCCCATGGTGCTGGCCCCAAGCGCCCCTCCGGCCACCTACGCCACCTGGCGCGCCGCGAACTTCAACGGGGCCGATCTGACCAACGACGCCGTCTCCGGCCCGCTCGCCGATCCCGACAGCTGCGGCCTGACGAACTACGCCCGCTACGCCTTCGCGCTCCCCGCCCGCGGCCCGGTCACGGCGCCGATCACGCCCGGCACCGCCGACACCACCTCCGGCCGGGTGCTCACGCTCACCTTCAACCGTCGCGCCGTCGCCAACGACCTGAACTATATCCTCGAATCCAGCACCGACTTGGTCACCTGGACACCGGTCCCAGGCCAAACCTTCATCCCCGGCCCCGGGGCAGTCACCGCGCAGGATGCCATCGCCCTTGGCACCGCCGCCCTCCGCTTCCTACGCCTGCGCGTCACCACCCCATGACCTCCCTCGTAGCTGGATGGCGCAGCCATTCAGCCCTCCGATTCCCCCTAAGCGGGCGGCACCGCCATTCAGCCTGCGCCCCCGTAGCTGGACGACGCAGTCGTTCAGCCCCGTCCGGCTTAGTCTCCTTCCCAGCACCTCAGATCTTCGCTTCCGCTCCGCCTCGTCCGCCCCTCCCTCCCAGCCCGCTCATCAGCGCGCCGTAAAACTGACACAACGCCCGCGGCCGGCCTCGCCACCTCACCTGCCTCGGCCAGCCTTGCAGTCCACGCGCATGGACTCCCCCACCTCGCCCGTTTCCACCGTTCCACCTCGACTCCTCGCCCGCTTCGTCGCGATTGCTCTGTTGCTGCTGGCGCACTCCGCCGCCGCGCTCTCGCTGCAATACGCCACCCCCACCGCCCTCGCCACTGTGCCGCTGACGCCGATCCCTGCCGCTGTGGCCGCCGTCAACCCCGCGCATCCCGTCACCTTCGCCGTCACCAACGGTTCGATCGCCCCCGGACTGAGCCTGCGCGGCGACGGCGCCATCGTCGGCACGCCCACTGCCCCGGGAGGTTTCTCCTTCAAGATCACGGCCACCAACGGCTCCGCCACCGCCACGGCCTCCTTGTTTCTGAATATCCGGACGGTCACGGTCACCTACGCGCTGCCGATCTTCATTGTCGGCCAACCCGTGGCGTCGATGGCTCACCCGCGCACCCCGCCGGTCGTCTCGTGGACACTTCCCGGCGTCCCCACCACGACCCTCGCCCACACCGGCGGCACGCTGCCACCTGGCATGACGCTGGACTCGGACCTCTCCTTCGGCGGCACCCCGACCGCCCCAGGGGTCTACACCTTCGAGATCACCGCCACCAACGGGCCCAATCAAGCCGCACGCAGTTTCTGCGCCCTGGTCACCGCCACCGATCTCGCCGCCGCCCCGCACAGCGCACTCTTCTCCGATCCGGGGGTCGACCGTTTTCGCCCGACGTCATCGACTGGTGACTACTTTGTCGACGCGGTGAGCGGCAACGACCGCAACGACGGCCACACCCCCGCCACCGCCTGGAGGACACTCGCCAAAATCCCCAGCTCCGAGCTCGCGCCCGGCAACGTCATCCACCTCGCCCGCGGTTCCCACTGGCCCCAGCAGACGCTCTACCTGCGCGATGTGCAGGGCACCGCCGAGCAGCCCATCGTCGTGCAGGCCTACGGCACGGGCGAGCCCCCCACCCTTTCCGACTCCTACCCGCCCTGGTCCACGACCCAGCACTACCCCGGGGTCTACATCGAAGGCACCGCCGCCCACCTCGTCGTGCTCGATCTTCGGATTCAGGACAATGCCGCCACCGACGGCATCACGGTCGGCCCCAACACCCACCACATCGTCCTGGCCGGCAACGAGATCCTCCGCTGCTACTCCGGCCTGCGGATCACCGGCGACGCCGCCACGGTCGTCTCCAACTTCATCCACGACATCTACATCCCGGGACAGAAGGAATGCGGCGTGGGCATCTGGTACTGCGGCAGCAACCTCGAGATCGGCTGGAACCGCATCGCCCACTGCCGCTCGCTCACCGCCGACAGCATCGGCGGCGGCGCGTTGGAGTTCTACGGGCACCGCGCTTCGACCGGCTACGACTTCGTCTCCGACAACATCCGCATCCACCACAATCTGCTGCTGAACAACAGCACGTTCATGGAGATGTACGGCAACGTCACCAACCTGGTCGTCGACCACAACCTCTACCTCTTCGGCGCCCCTTCCGCCTTCCTCCCGCACTGGGACGACTGCGAGCACCCGGTCTTCACCCACGTCTGCACTTACGAGATACTGGTCGCCAACAACACGTTCGTCGCCCGGCCCGACCCGGCGCCCCGCGGCTGGGGCTTCTTCACCTTGCTTTGGGATGCCCACCACCTGCCCGAACCGGCGAGCAACGCCCTGATTGTCCGCAACAACATCTTCAGCACGAACGCGACCATCGCGGCCCAGAACCCCCTCGACGCCGCGTTCGTCCACGAACACAACCTCTACCACTTCACCGGGTCGGGGAAGCTCGGCGGCTCCTGGTACACGCTGCACCCCACCGAACGCCTCGGCGACCCGCTCTTTGCCTCCACCCTGCTCGGCGACTGCCGGCTCACCGCCCCCAGCCCCGCGCGCGACGCGGCCCTCGCGCCCATCGCCGCCGAGGACCTGCTCCGGGCGCCAGTGCCCGCCGACGCCGCCCCCGATCTCGGCGCCTACGAGTACGACCCCGCCCCGCGCCTGCGCGCGCGTCTCGCATTTCTGGATCGCCCGGGGCTGGGCGAAGTCGTCTTCGGTCCCACGGTCCCCGGACTCACCTACCGCGTGCTGTCCTGCACCGACCTGGCCGCCGGGAACTGGTCGCCCGTCAGCCCCGCGCTCCGCGGCACCGGCGGGCATCTCACGGTCGTCGACCCTTCCGCCTCCGGCCCGCGCAGATTCTACCGGGCCGAGACGCTACCGCCCTGAGGGCCGCTTGGTCCCCGCGCAGGTGCCACGCCACCGCCCTGCCTTCCCCCCGCAGGCACTCCTCGTCGGTGCCAGTCCTCGCGGCGATGCTCTCTCCGGCCCGCCGGTAATACATTACTCCTGACAAAACTCCCGTTGACCCCTTGCGGATTCTTTCCTTGGTAGCTTCGCATTTGCGCTCCGAACTTTCCGCGACTCCGCCCGCCCGCAACAGCCGGTCTTCCATGGCCAGCCGCCTTCTGGCCGCCGCCATCGACCTCATTGAGAGCACGGGAGGGTGTCGCGGGGTGAACCTCCGCCAGATCGCCTCCACCGCCGGGTGCGCGCACACCAACGCCTACAACTACTTCGACTCGCTCGAGGCCCTCTTCTGGGCCGTGCTGGAAGAAACCCTGGAACGCCAGTTCACCCTCACTGCTCAGCGGCTGCAACGGCCCGCTGCCAAGCGCGCCCCCCTGCGCGCCTTCCTCCAAACCCAGATCGCCTTCGCCCGGGCCCACCCAGCCCTCTACCGCCTGTTCTGGATGGAGCCACTTTCCGGTGAGCCTCCGCCCTCCGTGGTCAACCGCTTCGAGGAGATGCGCACCGCCTGGGTACGTACCATCGGCAACCACACCGGCGACCGGCTCGATGAAGCAAGCCTCACCCACATCGGGCAGATCGCCCACGGCTACTTCCATGGCGAGATCAGCAAGCTCATCAGCCGCCACGCCTTTCTCCCCAAGCCCACCGGCGACCGCGACCGCATCCTCAACAACACGATTGCGCTCGTGGAGCTGATCTCGGCCGGACAGCAGGGGCTTGCCGCCCACCGCGGGCGCCCCCGCGCGAGCCGTCGCACCCGGCCGGGTGCCGCACGAGCGGGCAAGAGCGCCCGCGCCTGAGTGGTGCCACGCCAGGCCCGCCACAGGCCTGGCGGCATCGTTTCAATGGCCAACAGGATAGCGGGCTCCGCCGCCCCGGCCCCAGGACGCTTCGTCCCGGCGGTCCGTGCCGCGCGAGACGTCCCGGACTGCCCCTGCGTATCTGTCCGGTAACGCCACGGCGCCGATCCCGCCACCGGCTCCGGCGCCCCGGCATTCGGCCCGGGCCGAATGCCGGCCCGCTCAGGGCCACCCGCCGTCAAAGAAACGCAAACATGCGCCCGCCGCCGCCCCGGACCGGGGGCGGGCTTGCGCCCGCGCTGTTACCACCGGTAATTCGCGGGCCACACCTTACCGCGGCCTCCGGCTCGCGGCCCCGCCGGCGATCCGCGCCGCCCGGCCGCCGTTCCACGACCAGGCCATCGTCTTTGAATCCCGGCGACACTCTCCGTTCCACTCATGAAGACACTCCGGTTCCTCCCGCTCCTGCTCCTGTGCACCGGCGCCCTGCTCCACGGGCAACCCACCCCGGCGGTGGGCGGCCTGCAGGCCCGCCACCACGAGGGCCAAACCATCCTCACCTGGACGGAGGCGGCCACCGTCGCCGCCACCATCCCGGAGGCCATGACCATGAACGAGGCGCGGGCCCTCCGCGCCACGCACCAGGTGACCAGCTATCGCGTCTACCGTGCCACCACCCCGATCGCCTCCGTCGCCGGACTCGTGCCGCTCAAGACCGTCAGCGTCCTCAGCGGCTGGAACACCGAGTTCTACGGCCGCGAGAACAACAATTCCCACACTGGCGCCAGCTTCCGTTACGTCGTCGACCGCGAGACGGGAGACATCCCCGCCGCCCCGGTCGCCCGCGACACCGCCGCCTGCGCGTACAACCCGCCCGCAGCGGGCCTCGCCTACTATGCGGTTACGACCGTCGTGAACGGCGCCGAGGACACGGCCCTCTCCGCCGCCAACACCACCGCGCTCGCCGAGACCGTGGGCGACGGCGTGCCGATCCTCCAAAGCGTCGAGACCCGCACCAACTGGTACTACACCACCGGCACCTCCACCCACTACTTCTTCACCCGCTGGGAATCCCCGCCGCGTTCCAACACCCACGGCCGCGCGATCGACTACATGGTGGTCGTGCCCGCCACGTACAACCCGGCCACGCCCATGCCGGCGGTGATCAGCTTCCACGGCTGGGGCGGCAACATGCAAGGGATGTCGTGGTGGTTCAACTTCGACGCCGGCACCATCGTCGTCACCTCAAACCAGGAACCCTACGACTGGTGGACCGGCTACCACGAGCGCAGCGGCCTCGTCGCGCGCTCGTTGGCCAACTGGCAGGGCGGCGTCGTGCGCCCCTACACCCAGAACCGCATCAACGCGTTTTTCGACTTCGTCGCCAGCAAGTGGAACGTCGACCGTTCGCGCACCATCCTCTCCGGCGTTTCGATGGGCGGCTCAGGTTCCATCATGTACTCGCTTCGCCAGGCCGACCGCGTGGCCTGGTGCAACTCCTGGGTCGGCGTCCACATCCCCGCCGAGTCGCCCACCTTCCTCAGCTCGTACGTAGGCAGCTACGGCGACCTCGCCTGGAACATCCTCTTCGAGGACGGCGTCACCCCCGCGTTCTCGTGGTTCGACGACGACTGGTACCTCCGCCACCACATCGCGCAGGACATCCCCTTCCTCACCTTCTCCAACGGCAAAAACGACTCCGCCATCGGCTGGTCCCAGGCCGCGAAATTCGCCCGCGCGCTCCAGGACACCAAACGCCCCCACATCTTCCACTGGGGCCAGAGCGGTCACAACCAACGCGCGATTTGCCCCCCCAACATCAACGGCGTGCGCGAACAGGCGATCAACCCCATCGACATCCGCACCGACCAGTCGCTGCCTGCCTTCACCCGCTGCAGTCTCGACGACAACTTCGGCAACGGCGACCCGGCCGACGGCGCCGCCTCCGGCCAGCTCAACGCCTTCCTCTTCTGGCACACTGCCGACATCATCGACACCCCCCTCGCGTGGGCGATGACCATGGGCGTCGTCCAGACCGCGCCGTCCACTTCGTGCACCGTCAGCCTCACCCCGCGCCGTGTCCAACAACTGGCCATCGCGCCCGGCGCGGCGTTCCGCTGGACCAACACCGCCCTCGCCACCGGCACCGTCGTGCAGTCCGGCACCGTCGTCGCCGATGCCGACGGCCTCGTCACCATCGAAGGCCTCGCGCTCTCGCTGATCAATCGCTCCGGCGGCGGCAACCGCGTCGCCCTCGCCGCCATCGGCGAAACCTTCGAGAGCGGCCTCACGCCCGCCCGCGAGCTCCACGTCGCCACCACCGGCAACGACACCACCGGCAACGGCTCCCTCGGCGCACCCTTCCGCACCATCGCCCGCGCCGCCGCGTCCGCCACACCCGGCACCGCCGTGCGGATCCATGCCGGCACCTACTCCGGCGGCACCTATCTCTCCAACCTCGCCGGCACCGCCGCCGCGCCGATCTGGATCGGCGGCGCACCGGGCGAAGCCCGCCCCGTCATCTCCGGCGGCGGCGAGAGCCTCCACGTCACTCGCGTGCGCTACTTCGTACTCCACGACCTCGACATCACCGGCGCTTCCGACAACGGCATCAACTGCGACGACGGCGGCGACACCAACAACGAGGACGCCACCCGCCACGTCGTCTTCCGCGGCCTCCGCATCCACAACATCGGCACGGGCGGCAACCAGGACGGCCTCAAGCTCTCCGGCGTGAACGACTACTTCGTCCTCGACTGCGAGATCGCCGACGGCAGCTCCGGCGGCAGCGGCATCGACCACGTGGGCTGCCACCGTGGCCTGATCGCGCGCAATCGTTTCACCCGCGCCGGCACCAACGCCGTCCAGTCCAAGGGCGGCAGCTCCGCCATCGAGATCCGCGCCAACTGGTTCGAGGAGTGCGGCGCGCGCACGCTCAACATCGGCGGCAGCACCGGCTACGAGTTCTTCCGCCCCGCGCTCGCCGCGCCACCGGCGGTCAACTACGAGGCGCGCGACATCCGTGTCGTCGCCAACGTCTTCATCGGCTCCGACGCCCCGCTGGCCTTCGTCGGCGCCGTCGACTGCGCCGCCGTCAACAACACCATCGTGTCCCCACACAACTGGGTCATACGCATCCTGCAGGAGACGGTCTCGAATGGCTCCTACACCTTCGCCGCCTGCGGCAACAACACCGTCGCCAACAACATCGTCCACTACGACCGCGGCGACCTCTCGACCTTCGTCAACGTCGGCTCCAACACCTCGCCCACCACGTTCTCCTTCGCGCGCAACCTTTGGTACAACATCATCAACCCCGCGCAGTCCACGCCCTCGCTCCCCGTCGCCGAGACCGGCGGCCTCTACGGCGCCGATCCGCTCTTCGTCTCCGCCCTGCTCGGCGATTATCGCCTCCGCATCGGCAGCCCCGCCCTCGCCGCTGGCGCCGCCCACGCGCTGAGCACCACCGATTTCCTCGGTGACACCTACGCCACGCCGCCCGCCCTCGGCGCGTTCGCGCTGCCCGCCGCCGACTACGCCGCCTGGCGCGCCGCCAACTTCACCGGCACCGACCTGACCAACGACACCATCTCCGGTCCCAACGCCGACCCCGATCGCTGCGGCCTCACCAACCTCGCCCGCTACGCCTTCGCACTCCCCGCCCGCGGTCCGATCGCCAACCCGATCGTCCTCGGCACCACCGGCTCCGGCGACGCCCGCGTCCTCACGCTCACCTTCCCCCGCCGCGCCACCGCGAGCGACCTGACCTACATCCTCGAAAGCAGCCCCGACCTCATCACGTGGACCGCCGTGTCCGGTCGCACCTACACCGCCGGCTCCGGCTCGATCACCGCGCAGGATGCCGTGGCGATGGGCACAGTCCCGCGTCGCTTCCTTCGCCTCCGCCTCACCAGCACCCCGTAGCAACTCCTGTGCGCGCCGAGCTCCAGCTCGGCCTCCGCCCTCCGCCGGAGCGGAACGGTTCCCGTTCCGTCCGTCCTCCGTCTTCCGTCATCCGTCCTCCGTTTGACCTCCATCATGAAACTCCTCCGCTCCCTCCTCTCCTGCGCCGCGCTGCTCCTCGCGCTCTCCCCGTTCGTCCACGCACAGGAGAGCGTCCACACCATCCGCCGCGGCTTCGTGAGCCCAATCACGCCGGAGATGAAGGCGCACCTCCGCGCCATCAAGCTGCGCGGCGACGCCCTCGGCCGCGCACCCGGCATCCTCGGCCAGTGGGGTGACAGTATCAGCAACTCCAACGCCTACCTGGGTGCCCTCTGCAGCTGGAGCCTGATCTCCTCCCAACCGGCCGACGGACACGACTACCTGCCGACCCTGCTCTGGATGGGAGCGACGCGAAACTCCGCCGACAACCCGCTCCACAACTTCAAGGGCGGCAGCTACTGCTGCGAGTCCGGCTGGCGCGTCCCCAACGCCCTCGCCGCCGTCGACGATGCGATCGCCCGGGCCAACCCCTCGTGGTCGCTCACCATGTACGGAACCAACGACATCCACCAGTCCGGCTGGAGTCCCGCCACCTACGACGCCCAACTCGAACGGTTCATCCAGATCAACATCGATGCGGGCATCGTCCCGATCCTCAGCACCATCCCGCCCTGCACCGGCTACGACACCCGCGTCGCCGAGGCCAACACCGTCGTCCGCGCCGTCGCCGCGCGGATGCGCATTCCGCTCGTCGATCTCCACGGCGTATTCATGGCCCTGCATCCGAATGATTGGGCCACCGTGCTGCTCGGCGATGGCGTGCACCCCTCCTACCTCGGCGGCGAGGGCCAGTTGCTGGAGACCGCCCATAACGCCGCGGGCCTCTTCTACCAGCGCGACAGCGGCTACAACATCCGTTCGATGCTCACCGTCGACATGGCTGAGAAGCTTCGCGCCATCGTCTTCGACAACGCCGCCCCCGACGGCGCCAACCTTCCCCTCCTCGTCGTCAGCTCGCCCACGCATCCCTACAAGACGCTGACCACCGGCTTGTCTCCAACGTTCACCTTCACCCACGACTCCGGCCCCGCGCCCACCGCCTACAGCTGGACCATCGACCAGTCCCCCTGGACCGAACCAGACACCACTGCCGAAGGCACGACCGCCGCCACCTCCGCCTCCCTCGCTGCGCCCGGCACCTGGTACTGCCACGTCCGCGCCAACAGCGCCGCCGGCTGGGGCCCCGCCGCCCACTACTGTGTTCGCGCCGCCGATGCGCCCACCGTCGAACTCCGGCACGAGTCGGGCGCCACCTCGCCCCATCGCGACACCTTCATCTCCGCCCACTGGGGCGGGAACGACAACTTCGGCGCCTCCGCCACGCTCAATGTCTACAACGACGGCTCCCCGGCACGCAGCCGCGGCCTCTTCTTCTTCGATCTCTCCGGTGTCTCCACCACCGGTCTCGAATCCGCCACCCTCGTCCTCAACATCGACGGTGCCCAGACCTCCGCCACCACCTGGGACCTCTTCCCGATCACCTCCGCCTGGACCGAGGGCACCGGCAACGGCAACGACAATGCCTCCGGCGTCACCTGGGCCACCGCCCCGACCTACGGCGCCACCGCGCTTGCGACCGGTTCGCTCGCCGCCGGCGCAACCGCCATCGAGGCGGATATCACCGCCTCCGTCCAAGGCTGGTTGACCAACCCGGCCGGCAATTTCGGCGTCATGTTCCAACACCGCGCCCTCTACCGCAGCCTCTACCTCATCGCCCGCGAGTATGGCGCCACCGACCTCCGCCCAACCCTCCGCCTGCGCTACGCGTCGACCATCGACATCGTCCCTCCGACCGCACCGGGCAACTTCACCGCCGCGCTCGTCGGCACCGATTCCGCATCCCTCTCCTGGTCCGCCGCCACCGACAACGTCGGCGTCACCACATACCGGATTTACCGCAACGGCACGCTCCGCACCTCCACCGCGGCCCTCACCTTCACCGACGCCGCCCTGCCCGTCGCCTCGTCCTTCAGCTACACCGTAGCCGCTGTCGACGCTGCCGGCAATGAAGGCCCCGCCACCGCCGCCGCCGTCGTCACCACTCCCACGCCCACCCTTTACGCTGGCGCCGACCGCACGATCACGGTCCAAGGCGGCACCTGCCTCGAAGCCACGTTCTCCGGTCTCACCCTGTCCACTCCGCTCGCGTGGTCCCAAGTCTCCGGCCCGGCCGACGCCCGCATCGTCAACCCGACCAACCCGCACACCGCCGTCTACTTCGAGACCGGCGGCGACTACACCTTCCGCTGCACCGTCACGTCCGGAGGCACAACCTACACCGACGACGTCCTCGTCACCGTCGACGACTTCCCGATCCGCCGCCGCACCGTGGCGGTCTCCACCGTCGCAGAGCTCCGCGCCGCCTGCAGCGGGGCCCGGGCCAACGACCTTATCCAGCTCACCGATGGTCTCTACGATCTCACCACGGTACGCAACTCCGCCGGCGGCACGTGGATCACGCTCGCCGGCGTGAGCGGAGTCACCCTCTGCAGCGCCTCCGGCAATCCCGCCGCCGTCACCCTCCGCGGCAACGGCTTCGCCGACCGCTCCGACAACGCCGACGGCCTCTGGATCAACACCTCCTCCCTCGTCACCATACGCGGCCTCACCTTCGAGGGCTTCGGCGCCTACGCGATCAAGCTTGAGGCCTCCGTCGCGCCCGTACCTTCCGACATCCGCATCGAGAACTGCCGTTTTCTCGAGACCGGCATGCGCTGCATCAAGGGCACGATAACGCCCACCGGCACCCACGTGCACCGCGGTTGGGTGAAGGGCTGCCGCTTCGAGAACACCGCGCTGCCACCGGAGACTTCATACAGCGGCGACTACATCGCCGCCATCGACATGATGGGCCTGTGCAACTGGGAGTTCGCCGACAACGAATTCGACGGCGTGCGCGGGCTCACCGGCGGCGGCCGGGCCGCGATCTTCCTGTGGCATGAGACCCGCGGCGCCCTCATCGAGCGCAACTTCATCTACGGTTGCGACCGCGGCATCGCGTTCGGCAATCCCAGCGGTACCGCCGCCGTCCACGCCGCGTGGTCGCTCGCCCGCAACAACGTCATCATCATGGATCGCTCCGACGGCATCACGCCCGACGAACCCATCGAACTCGCCCAGGTCGAGCACGTCCGGATCGCCCACAACACCGCCTGGCGCGTCGCCGCCTCCGCCCGCGGGCTGCGCTGCAGCGCCTTCGCCCGCGATACCGAGATCGCCAACAACATCGTGCGCGGCCAGCCCACCCTCGATACCGGCGTCACCGCCCACCACAACCTCTTCGGCGACGTCCCCTCCGCCCTCTTTGCCGACGATTTCCACCTCGTCGCCACTGCCGCAACCGCAATCGGCCAAGGCGCTGTGCTCGCCTCTGTCACCGCCGACTTCGACCTCATTCCGCGCGATGCCGCCCCCGATCTCGGCGCGTTCGAATACGTCACGCCGCTAGTCTACGCTACGTGGCGCGCCGCCAACTTCTTCGGCCCCGACCTTACCAACGACGCCATCTCCGGCCCGCTCTCCGATCCCGATGGCTGCGGTCTGAACAACTTCGCCCGCTACGCGTTCGCCCTCCTCGCCCGCGGACGCGTCACCAATCCTGTCGTGCTCGGCACCGCCGACACCGCCGCTGGCCGCGTGCTCACCCTCACCTTCCCGCGCCGTACTGCTGCTCCCGGACTAACCTACACCCTCGAGTCCAGCACCGACCTCATCACCTGGACCGCCGTCGAGGGCCGCACCTACACCGCCGGCCCCGACTCGATCACCGCTCAGGACGCCGTGGCACTGGGCTCCACCCCTTGCCGCTTCCTGCGCGTACGCATCACCGCCTCCCCGTAGCCTGTTCCCATAGCGGGACGACTCAGCCTTACAGCCCTCTGCCCTCCGTCTTCCTCCCTTCGCCTCTCTCGCTCCCATCATGAACCCGCGCCGTCTGCTCCTCGCTTTCGCCTCGGTCCTCGCAGCCACCCTCTCCGCCCAGACCGACAGCACCCCGCCCTCGGTTCCGGAAAACCTCGCCGGCACCACCGTCTCATCCACCAGCACGGTGCTCTACTGGACCCAGGCCGAAGACGACACCGCCGTCACCGCGTACGACATCTATCGCGACGGCACTCTTCTCCGCACTCACTCCGACAACACCTTCATCGACACCGGCCTCGCGCCCGGCTCCGCGCACGCCTACCGCATCGCCGCGCGCGACGCCGCCAACAACGTGAGCGCCCTGTGCGCCGCCGTCACCGTCACGACCGACGCCGCTGAGAACCCCCGGCTCGTCCGCTCCGAGCACCTCACCTACCTCGGCGCGTTCCGTCTACCCGGTGACGAGGACAACGTCTACGCTTACGGCGGCAACGCCATCGGCTTCAACCCGACCAACAACTCGCTCTTCGTTCGCGGCCACGACTGGTACCAGCTTGTCGGCGAGGTCGCCATTCCCGAGCTCGTCGTCTCTTCCGACTACTTCACGTTGCCGGTTGCCCCGGTCCTCCAGGACCAAACCGACATCACCGAGGGCCACCTCGAAGCCGTCGGCCCCGGTGGCTCCGCGATGGAAGGGTGCAAAGTCGGTGGCCTGCTCGTCCACGGCGGCCGCCTGATCGGCACCTCTTACGTCTACTACGACGCGGGCGGCAGCGCCACTCGCTCGCATTTCACCTCGAGTCTCGATCTGTCCCGCAGTGGCGATTTCGCGGGCATGTTCACTGTCGGCAACCAGAATCCGGGCTGGGTTGGCGGCTACATGGCGCACATCCCACCGGAGTGGCGAGCCGCGCTCGGCGGCCCCGTGCTCACCGGACTCAGTGGCGTCTGCATCGTCAGCCGCTCCTCCTACGGCCCCACGGTGAGCGTCTTCGATCCCGCCACCCTCGGCGCCGCACCGACCCCTGCACACCTGCTCGTCGGCTACACTTATGAGCACTCGACGCTCGGCACCTGGGGCAACTCCACGGAATTGAATCCCCAGTACAACATGAACACCAGCGTGGCCGGCGCGGTGTTCCCCGTCGGCACCGACAGCGTGCTCCTGATTGGCACAAGCGGTGTCGGAGTACCAGGCTATGGGCTGGGCACCGCCGATCCTGCGCTCGACCGCACGCCCGTTCCCGGAACCAACGGCGAGGTAATCTACATCTACGATCCCGCCGGCCAGGGCAAAGGCACGCACTCGTTCCCCTATGTCGCCTACGTCTGGGCCTACCGCGCCTCCGACCTCGCTCGCGTCGGCGCCGGCGAGCTCCAGCCCTGGCAGGCCGTCCCCTACGCCACGTGGGAGATCCCGCTGCCGTTCGGCCCCCACGGCCACCACACCCTCGCCGGCGCCGCCTACGATCCCGCCACCAATCGTATCTACGTCTCTCAGTACGGCGCCTACGGCGACTCCCCCGTCATCCACGCCTACCAAGTCGCCCTCGCCCCGCCCGCCACCTACGCCACCTGGCGCACCGCGAACTTCACCGGCACCGATCTGACCAACGACGCCGTGTCCGGCCCCAACGCCGATCCTGACTCCACCGGCCTGTCAAATCTCGCCCGCTACGCCTTCAACCTCCCCGCCCGCGGCACCGTCGCGAATCCGATCATCCTGAACACCTCAGGCTCCGGCGACGCCCGCGTGCTCACCCTCACCTTCCCGCGCCGCGGCACCGCGACCGACCTGACCTACACGCTCGAGTCCAGCACTGACCTCGTCACGTGGACCGCCGTGCCCGGCCAGACCTACACCGCCGGATCCGGCTCAATCACCGCGCAGGATGCCGTGGCAACGGGCGCGGCCCCCCGCCGTTTCCTCCGGCTCCGTGTCACAGCGTCTCCGTGATCACCCCGTTCTGCACTCTGCATTCTCGCCCCTGATTTCTCCATTTTCTCCCCTCAACCGCGCCGCCAGGCGCCTAAGGTTTTGCGCCGCGCAAAAGCTCCGTCCTCCGCTCTCCCGTTTCGCTCATCATTCATTATCCGCCCATCACCATGCTCCGCCATCTTCTCCTCGCCTGGCTCGGGTTGCTGCTCGCCCTTACAGCCCCGGCCCAAACCCCGGCCGCTCCCATCATCGCCGACCACCACGCCGTCGCCGCCTTCGACAACATCCCGGCGCAATACATCGCTCAGGTCCGCCAGATGCTCGTCTACGTGGCGGGCGAGTCGCACTCCACCGCCTACTGCTACGGGCCCCAGTTGCTTGCGGCTCAAAGCGCCGCGCACCCCGCGATCGCCGCGATGATGGACGACATCCAGTACTTCGGGGATCCAAACCCGTCCTACCCCGCGTTCAATCCCGCCAACCCGCGCCTGCGCGTCATCCGCGGCTACGGCGGCGAAGACGCCTGGTTCACCAACACCGAGACGGTCACGACGGTGATCCCTCCCCTCCTTGAGCGCTACAGCAGCCAAGGCGTCACCGCCATCGGCTTCGGCTGGTGCTGGGACATGACCTGGATCCCCTACGCCCCCAACCGCGCTTCGGCCATCGATCCCGTCTACCGCGTCCATTGGTCCGGGCGCTCCGTCTACGGCCCACAGGACGACCGCTGCTGGGGCCTCGACGCCGAAGACCAGGCCATCACCGGCAACTCCGTCAACCTGGACACCTACCTCACGGCCACCCAGTCCTACGTCGACCACTGCGCCGCCGCAGGCCTCGCGATCAAGCCGTTCTATACCACCGGCCCGGTCGACAATTCCGACGACTACCAGTACTTCGACCAGAACGAGAAGGGCTACGCCCGGGAACTCAAGCACTCGCGCATCCGCGCCTGGGTGACAGCTCACAACGGCATCCTCTTCGACTTCGCCGACATCCTCTCGCACAACAACGCCGGCCAGGCCGCCACGGGCACATGGACCGACGACCTCGGCCGCACCCGCACCTTCCCGGTCTTCCATCCCGACAACGGCGTGAGTCCATACTCGGCCTACCACTTCGGCGAAGTCGGCGCCGTTCGCGTCGCCAAGGCCATGTGGTGGATGCTCGCCCGCATGGCGGGATGGGACGGACAACCCGCCAGCGCTCCCGACACTCAGGCCCCGAGCATCCCCACCAACCTCACCGTCACGGCCCCGACACCCACCACCGTCTCGCTCACCTGGACCGCCTCGACCGACAACATTGGCGTCACCGGTTACCGGATCTACCGCGCGACCGGCGCCGGCGCCCTCGCGTCGATCGGCACCAGCGCCACTGCGTCCTACTCCGACACCGGTCTGACCGCCGCCACCTCCTATCGCTACACTGTCGCCGCCTACGACGCAGTACCCAACACCTCCGCGCAGACCGCGGCCGTCAGCGTCACCACTCCCGCCGCGCCCACGACCGGCCTCGCCGGTTTCTTCCGCGAAGGTCAGACCTTTCTCACCTGGCGGGAGAACACCACCATCACCGGCGAGCGGTATCGCGTCTATCGCCACACAGCACCGATCACCGCGGCCAACCGCGCCGCCGCCACGGTCCTCGCCGAGCTCCCCGAGGGCACCGCGCGCTTCAAGGAAATGTACACCCGCCAGGGCGCACTGCTCACCAGCACCGAACCGCGCATCCAGCCGCGCATCATCGCGCGCCATGTGATCCAGCCGCTCGGCCCGCAGCTCGCGGCAGGCACCGGCCTCTTCGTCCACACCACCCACGAGACCGCCGGCACCTATTACTACGCCGTCACCACCGTCGCCGGCGGCGTCGAGGACATCTCCTTCGGTCCCGCCGACACTACCGGTGCCATCGCCGAGACCGCCCAGCCGCTCGGCGCGGTGCCCTACGTCGCCTACACCGCCGGCGGCGTCGCCTACACCGGCTACACGCTCTGGATGGACTACGCCCTCTTCAAAGACTGCTACCTGGGCTACGCGGTGCCGTTCTACCTCACGAACGACCGCTTCACCACCGGCGGCGCCACGCCGACCATGCACCTCGACGGCCACGGCACGATGCCCATCGGCGCCGCCGACTACAGCTCCTTCGGCGTCGGCGATGTCCACCACAACGGCACCTACCTGCCTACCTGGTATTTCGGCATGCACGAGTCCGCCGCCTTCGACGGCACCCACGCCGCCGGTGTCGCCCGTTCCGGTCCGGTCGCCAACTACCTCCAATACCGGATCATGCAGATCCTCCGTTGGAGCCGGCGTCACCATTCTCTCAACACTCATTCCTTCCACATCGACGGCAATTCCATGGGCGCTTCCGGCGCCTACGGCTTCGCCCTCGCCTTCCCCAAGGTCGTCACGAGCGTCTTCTGCAACCAGGGCATGACCGACTACGCCACGTCGCCCACCTATGGCGGCGATTTCGAGGGTAACTACGGTGCACCTGCCCTCGCCAACCCCGTCCATCTCCTTCCCTTCGGCGACCCGGCCTACGACTACTATCTCCGCCACGACGGCACGCCCGTTTACGCCTTCCGCGATGTCGCCGCCTTCCTCGCCGCCCACGTCGCCGACGACTTCCCGCTCATCTCCAGCGGCCACGGCACCACCGATGGCGCCATCCAGTACCCCACCCAAGGCGCCCACTTCGAAGCCTACATCCGCAACTCCCGCCACTGTTTCGGCTACCACGTCTCCCCGGCGGCCACGGCTGGGGCGCCGTCGGGGGCTCCGCCATGCCCCACCACATGCGCACCAACGAGAGCCGCCCCGGCTTCTCCAACGTGCCCGCGACGGACGTCATGCGCTTCGGTGACTACGACTACCGCGGCACCGTAGCCGACGGCAACCGCGGCTACATGCTCAACGTCGTCTGGGGCACCGCCGAGAACCCCGCCGAAGGCCACAGCATCCAGGAGACAACCACCTCCTGGTCATTGCCGATCTTCCTCCTGCGCGCCCGCAACGCCCCCGCCGGTTGGGACGACGCCTACGCCGTCGACATCACCCCGCGCAACCTGCAGCGCCTCGTCGTCCACTCCGGCGACCGTTTCACCTATCGGATCACCAGCCTCGATGGCGCCGTCGAAGCCTCCGGCCAGATCACCGCCGACTCTGACGGTCTGCTCCTCATCCCCGCGGTCCCAATCCGCGTCGCCGGGGCGATCGCCTCCGTCGAGTACCTCGGCCCCGCGGTCCCGCCGAGCTACGCCGCGTGGCGCACCGCCAACTTTTCCGGCACGGACCTCACGAACGACGAGATCTCCGGCCCCAACGCCGATCCTGATCGCTGCGGCCTGACCAACTTCGCCCGCTACGCCTTCGCGCTCCCCGCCCGCGGTCCGGTCGCCAACCCGATCGTCCTCGACACCACCGGCTCCGGCGACGCCCGCGTCCTCACCCTCACCTTCCCCCGCCGCGCTGAGGCGACCGACCTGATCTACACCCTCGAGTCCAGCACCGACCTCTTCACCTGGACCGCCGTGCCCGGCCGCACCTACACCGCCGGCTCCGACCCGATCATCGCGCAGGATGCCGTCGCCATGGGCGAGGCCTCTCGCCGCTTCCTCCGCCTCCGCATCACGACACCCTGACCGGCCTTCATCCTCACCCCGTTCTGCACTCTGCATTCTCCCTTCTGACTTCTCCACTCCTCCCCTCCTCCGGGCCGACAGGCGCCTAAGGTTTGGCGCCCCGCAAAACCTCCGCCCTCCGCCATCACCCATCATGATCCCCCGGAACATCCTCCTCTCTGCGGCGCTCGTCCTCGCCGCCTCCCTCCATGCGCAGACCGACACCACCCCACCCTCGGTCCCCGCCAACCTCGCCGGCACCGCCGCCTCGGCCACCAGCACCATCCTCTACTGGACCCAGGCCGAGGACGGCACAGCCGTCACCGGCTACGACATCCACCGCGACGGCTCCTTCCTTCTCACCCACTCTGACAACACCTTCACCGACACCGGGCTCGCGCCCGGCTCCGCCCACACCTATCGCATCGCCGCCCGCGATGCTGCCGGCAACACCAGCGCCGTCTCGCCAGCCGTCACCGTCACCACCGACGCTGCCGAAAACCCCCGGCTTGTCCGCGCCCAACACCTCACCTACCTCGGCGCCTTCGCCTTCCCTCGCGACGCGCAGAACAACTACGCCTACGGCGGCACCTCCATCGGTTTCAACCCCGCCAACAACTCGCTCTTCGCCCGCGGGCACGATTGGTACCAGCTCGTTGGCGAGATCTCGATCCCCTCTCCGGTGATCACCTCCGACTTCGCCGCCCTGCCCGTCGCCACCGCCCTGCAAAACCTCACCGATGTGTCCGAGGGACATCTCAACGAAGTCGGTGCCGGCGGCTCCGTCATCACGGGCTGCAAGGTCGGCGGCCTGTTCGTCTACGGCGACCGCCTCATCGGCACGTCCTACGCCTACTACGACGCCGGCGGCAGCGCACGCCGCTCGCACTTCACCTCGGGCCTCGATCTCGCACAGGCCGGTGACTTCGCCGGAATGTACACGGTCGGTACCTACAACCCGGGTTTCGTCGCCGGCGGCATGGCGCACATCCCGCCGGAGTGGCAGACCGCTCTCGGCGGCCCCGTGCTCACTGGCCTCGACGGCGTGCCGATCGTGAGCCGCACCTCCTACGGCCCCACCGCCACTGTCTTCGACCCGGCCAAGTTGGGCGCGATCGATCCGGTCCCCGCACGGTTACTTGTCGGTTACACCTACGAACACTCGACTCTCGGCACCTGGGGTAACTCGACCGAGATCAACCCGCAGTTCAACCAGGCTGCCGGCTCCAGCGGCCTCGTCTTCCCCTTCGGCTCGGATAGCGTGCTCTTCTTCGGTAGCTCCGGCATCGGCGTGCCGCACTACGGCCAGGGAACGAGCGATCCGGCCCTCCATCTCCAACCCGTGCCCAGCACCAACGGAGCGGTCGTCTACGTTTACGACCCGGCTAGCGGAGGTAAGGGCTGCCACGCCTACCCGTACGTCGCCTACGTCTGGGCCTACCGCGCCCAGGACCTCGCCCGCGTGGCCGCCGGATCCGCCCAGCCGTGGGAGATGGTGCCATACGCGATGTGGACCCTCGACCTGCCGTTCGGACCCGATGGTCAGGATTCGGTCGCGGGTGCCGCCTACGACCCGGCCACCAACCGCATCTTCCTCTGCCAATACAACGCGGTCGGCGCCTCCCCCATCATCCACGTCTACCGCGTCGATCTTCCGGCACCGCCGGACACCTACGCCACGTGGCGCGCCGCGCACTGGGCCGGCGCCGACCTCGCTGACGACGCCATCTCCGGCCCGCTCGCCGATCCGGATCGCTGCGGCCTCACCAATCTCGCGCGCTACGCCTTCGCGCTCCCCGCCCGCGGGCCCATCGCCAATCCGGTCGCGATCGGCAACGCCGACACTGCCGCCGGCCGCGTGCTCACGCTCACCTTTCCGCGCCGCGCCACGGCCACCGACCTGAGCTACACCCTTGAGGCGAGCATCGACCTCGTCTCATGGGCTCCTGTCCCGGGCCAGACCTACGCCCCTGGCTCCGGCCCGATCACTGCGCAGGATGCCATGGCAATGGACGAGGCCTCTCGCCGCTTCCTCCGCCTCCGCATCACGACACCCTGACCGGCCTTCATCCTCACCCCGTTCTGCACTCTGCATTCTCCCTTCTGACTTCTCCACTCCTCCCCTCCTCCGGGCCGCCAGGCGTCTAAGGTTTTGCGCCCCGCAAAACCTCCACCCTTCGCTCATCCCTCTTCTCTCATGAACCCTCGCTGTTTGCTCCTTACGTTCGCCTCGGTGTCCGCCGTCTCCGTCTCCGCGCAGACCGGCACCACCCCGCCGTCCACACCAGCCAACCTGAGCTGCACCGACGAAACGTCTGGCGCCACCGTTATCACCTGGACGGCTGCCACCGACGACATCGGCGTGGTCGATTACGGCATCTACCGCGACGGGGAACTCCTGGGCGACAGCGGCGGGACACTGTCCTACACCGATACGTCCACCGTGCCGGGTCGCAGCTACCGCTACGCCGTCACCGCCATCGATGCGTCCTCCAATCGATCGACCGAGAGCGCCCCCGCCTTCGCCACCTTTGGTCCCGCTGCCAACCTCCCGGTCTTTCCCGGCGCCGAAGGCTTCGGCGCCCGCATCACCGGCGGTCGCGGCGGCGAAGTCGTCTATGTCACCAACCTGAACGCCTCCGGCCCCGGCTCGTTCTTCGCCGCGATGGCCATCCCGCGCCCGCGGTATGTGCTCTTCAAGGTCAGCGGCGTCTGCGCGCCATCCACCCGTTGGGACGACAACCACAACGTGCGCGAAGGCGACGTCACCGTCGCCGGCCAGTCGTCCCCGGGCGGAGTGATCTTGCGCGGGCTCTACTCGGAAAGCCGTTACGGCTCCGGCCCCAGCGCCCGCAACAACATGGTCTTCCGCCATCTCCGGTCCCGCGATGGCGTCGATCAGGACAACCTCCGCCTGATGGACAGCAGCAATGTCATCGTCGACCACTGCTCCTTCGCCTGGGCCGGTGACGAATGCGCGCAGATCGGCGCCACCTTCAACCACACCGTCCAGAACAGCATCTTCGCCGAAACGTTGGGCGAGCACTACGACCGCGGCGGCATCCTGATCAAGTACTCGTCCGCCGGCCACCCGCTCGACAACATCTCGTTCCACCACAATCTCCTCTACCGGCTAGGTGGGCGCCTCCCGCAGATCGACTGCGACGACGGTCCGAGCGAGCGCAGCGAGACCGACTCGCCCGTCTCGATCGAATCGTCCTGGAATCTCCTCTGGGATACGGGCACCGATATCGGCTTCAAGGACCACTACCTCAATCCCTGGGGCCAGCATTACCGGGCGCCATTCCACTTGAACTATGTGGGAAACTACGCCCACGTCCGGCCCACCTACCCCTACGGCATGTTCGGTTCTACCTCCGGAACGATCGATCGGATCTACTATCACGACAACCGCATCAACCTCTACCCGTCCTTCGGCGACCTCGATCTGGTCTTCTGCTGCAACAATTTCGCCACCAATGGCCCGAACACGCGCGTGCCGGCGGTCGCCGTCTTCGCTCCGCACGCATTCCCGGCGCTCACTCCGGGCACACCGGGCGATGCCCGCATCGACGAAACAGCCGCCGCCGTCGGCGCCTTCCCGCGCGACCCGATGGACCGGCGCATGATCGAGCGTGTCCGTTCCCGTCAAATCAGCGATACCCACGGCTCGGAAGCCGAAGCCAACGACGCCTTCAGTCTCGACTGGACCACGCCGCCTCCGCCTCCGCTCGACTCCGACGACGACGGCATGCCCGACGCCTGGGAACTGCACAACGGTCTCAATCCGCTCGCCCAAGACCACACCGGCAAACAGCTCTCGGTCGCGTACACGGGCGTCGCCGGCTACGACAACCTCGAGTGCTACCTCAACCGCCTTTCCGATCATCTCGTCTCCGGCGCACCATTGACCGAGGGCCCGGCCCACGTCTATCCGCTCACTCTCGCCGCCTCGGCTTCGCCGGCCACGATCGCCCCCGGCACGGCCGCGTCCATTCGCGTCACCGTCGCACCCGGTGCACCAGCAGATATCGCCACGGTTGAACTCGCTGCCGACACGCTCCTCGCGCCCTTCACCATCCCCTCCCCGGCAGCCATCGACATCACCGCCGAGCGCACCGGCAACCTCTGGGCCCACTTCGTCACCGTGCCGGCCGACCGCGCCCCGGGCACCTACGAGATCCTTGCCCACATCACCGACACCGGCAGCCGCCACGGCTACGCCCTCATCGAAGTCACGATTGGAGCGCCCACTCCGCCTCCGAGCTTCGCCACGTGGCGCACCGCGAACTTCGCCGGCACCGATCTCACGAACGACACCATCTCCGGCCCCAACGCCGACCCCGACGGCTGCGGCCTCACCAATCTCGAGCGCTACGCCTTCGCGATTCCCGCCCGCGGCCCTGTCGCGTCGCCTGTAACCACCAGTATGATCGCCGACTCCGGCCAGCACTACCTCACCCTCACCTTCCCGCGCCGCACCACCGCGACCGACCTGACCTACATCCTCGAGAGCAGCACCGATCTCGCCACCTGGACCGCCGTGCCCGGCCGCACCTACACCGCCGGGGCCGGCTCAATCACCGCACCGGATGCCATCGCGATTGGCTCCGCGAACACACCTCGCCGCTTCCTGCGGCTCCGTGTCACCAACAGCCCATAGCACTTCCGTCTGTCGCCCACCGCCCACTGTCCACAGTCTACCGGCCTCCGCCCCCCGCCGCTTCCTCCGTGTCCGTGTCACAGCGTCTCCGTGATCATCCCGTTCTGCACTCTGTTTTCTCCCTTCTGACTTCTCCACTCCCCTCCTCCAGGCGCGACAGGCGCCTGAGGTTCTGCGCCCCGCAAAAAACCTCAATCATTCACTCAGCCCTCTTCTCTCATGAACCCTCGCCGTCTGCTCCTTGCGTTCGCCTCGGGGTTCACCGTCACCCCCGCAGCACCGACCGACAAGATCGGCGCCATCGGCTCCAGGAGAGCATCGGACGCACAGAATAGCCCACCCCATATTGTCTCTATATGAAAAATGCGTATGCAGTGACTATTTTCGGATTCTGGGCAACGGCTTTGGTAACACCTTCCTTTGGGGTGCCGGTATCTGCTCCGACCCTGCGAACCACGCTTGCCGCAAGCTGGGATGAAAACTGGTTCGGGTCGGTAGCGGTTTACGACCTCAACAATGATGGAGCCATGGAGATCATTGCCGGGCGGCATAGTGTGTTGTATGTATGGGACAACAAAGGGAGGCGGCTCTGGCGGGCTCCGGTCGGGGAGAATTCCTCATCACCCAATGATCACGGGTCATCCCGTCAATATGCTGCACCGGTAGTTGGGGATTTTGACGATGATGGCAATGGCGAGATTGCCATCGCCTACTCCAACAAGGTGGCGGTGTACGATCATACGGGAATGATTCTTCCCGGATGGCCGCAAACCTTTCCGGGCTCTGCTGGCGAGATTCGGTCGATTGCGGGTGTGGATCTGGATCACGACAATCGGGTCGAGATCCTCGCCGTAAAGACGTCGAGTGGACCTGTGACCGTTGCATGGGACATCACCGGCAAGGTGATTCCGGGATGGCCGCAACTGCAGGGGTACGACGGGGGCAATGATTTTGGCGGTTACAACCAGAATATCGGCGCCGCGGACCTTGATGGCGATTCGCTGCCCGAAGTGGTCAGTACTTATGATATTTGTCACATCGGTATCATGCATGCCGACGGAGCGCCGTTTCCTGCGAACCCAATGTTCTCCTCGGCGGGCCTCTGGGCTTCAAGCGTCCCGATGTTCCACCGGCTGGATCTCGCGAAACAGGGATGGGGGCCCGACAACAACGATCGGGATGAGTTCACCGATTCTCCGCCCTGTTTCGGCGACATCGACGGAGACGGCTTGCCCGAAGTGATTCTCTATTCGGACCATGAACGGGCCGGCGAATATATAAACCGCGGCAATTCCCTCTGGATCCTGAATCCCGACATGACGCGCGTACAGGGATTTGAAACGCCGCTCAATTCCGGCATGCCCCTGTATACCGGGTATGAAAACAACATTGTTCAGGTCGCGCCCGCACCGGCCGTTGCCAACATTGCCGGAGACATGCGCCCGGAAATCGTGGTTCCGTCCTACGACGGAAACATGCGCTGTTTCTCTCCCGATGGAAGCACTCTCTGGACGTACACTTTCGACAATGGGGCGAGTGCATTCGTTGGTGCCAGTGGAGCGGTCATTGGCGACTTGAATGCCGATGCCATTCCGGAAATCGTATTCACGACCTACTCCGTCGCCCAGAACGCGTCCCATCTCATCATTCTCGACGGCAACGGTGTGCAGCTCCACAAAATACCTCTAGCCAAAAGGGGCAGCATGAGTCCACCCGTACTGGCAGATATTGATGGCGATCACAGGGTCGAGATCATCCTCTCGCTTAAAGATGTCCTGGGCGGCGGTGCGGGCGGAGTACAGATCTGGGATGTGGCGTCCGCCTCAGACAATCTTCTCCCTTGGCCGACCGGGAGAGGAAACAATCTACGGAACGGGCAGGGTACAGATGCCCTTCCCCCGTCCGTTCCCACCAATCTCATAGGTACAGCCTCATCCTCCACTGCCATCACCCTCGCCTGGGCCGCCTCGGCCGATGACGTCGACGTGACCGGCTACCGGATCTACCGCGACGGCGCGCTGATCGGCACAAGCTCCACGCCGGGTTACTCCGACACCGACCTAACCCCGGGCACCACCTACACCTATCGCGTCACCGCGTTTGACGCCGCCGGCAACGAATCGCCCCCCTCCGCCCCAGCGCTCGTGGTCGCCCACGACGAGGTCTTCACCACCTATGCCGCCTGGCGCGCGGGCAGCTTCTCCGGACCGGACCTGACCAACAGCGCCATCTCCGGCCCGCTCGCGGATCCCGATGGTGCCGGCCTGACCAACCTCGAGCGCTTCGCCTTCGGTCTGCCCGCCCGTGGCCGGGTCGCCTCCCCGGTGACCGTCTCAACCGTCCCCAGCGCCGGTCAGAACTACCTCGCGCTCACCTTCCCGCGCAAAGGCTACTCCCCAGGCCTCCAATACGTTGTTCAGTCCAGCACCGACCTCGTCACCTGGACCGACCTGCAGACCATTCCGCCCGGCTACCCGAAAACGGTCACCGTGCGCGACCTCGTCCCCGTCTCAGGCGCAACCCGCCGTTTCCTGCGCCTACGGGTCACCGCGCCCTAGGTGCGCAAGAAGCGGATCGTCGGGCAAGTATTCGAAAGTCATCCGAGGTCCAGCTCCCGCCAAAACGTTCGGGTCTGCGCTCCACCACAAAGTGGCTCCGGAATCGACGCAACTCGACACCCGACGCCGCTGCGCGCGCCTCCGGCGGAGCCCGTCTTCCCCTGGTCCAGCGCCTCATTCGCGCCGCGCTCTTCCCGATCAACCGGTGGCCCGCCTGCCGCGGCGCCCACCCCCGGTCCGGAGCCTCGCCCACTTGACGAACTCTGCCCAGGCTAATACATACCGGGCGGAAGGTATGTGAATGACCACTAAACTTAGACAACTCCAGGGCGAGCGTACGCGAGGGGTCCTGCTCCAGACGGCGACCACGCTCTTGCTCGAAAAGGGCTACGCCGGAACAACGCTCTCCCTGCTGGCGCAGGAAGTCGGGATGACCAAGGGCGCCATCTACCACCACTTTGCCGACAAGGAGGCGCTCCTTCGCGCGGTGATCGGTCATGTTCGTGCAACCTGGGCACGCGAGGTCGGCTCCCACATCGCTCCCCGTGGGGACGCACTGGAGCGGCTGGGCTCCCTTTTCGACCACCAGGCCCTGCTTATCGATCGGGAGCCCTCGCTCTGCCTCCTTGTCAACGGGCTCACTCTCCAGTCGGCCTCGCTCGGCGCGGACTTGGCCGCCGAGATCGAGCGGCTCTCGGCCGACTTCGCGGAGCTGGTCCGCAGAATCTTGGTGGATGGTCAACGAGCTGGGACGGTTCGCACGGACCTCGAGGTAAAGGCGATGGCACGCGCCGTCGTTGCCGTCGTGAAAGCCATCAGTTGCTCGCGGGCGGGCGAACCGTCACGGCGCGCGTTCATGAAGAAGATGGATACGGCGAAGGCGCTGATCCTGTCCGGAATCCAAGCGACGCCAGGGAGGCCCCATTAAGGCCGATCAGCGCGGTAAGGCGCGGGTCCCGTTCAGCGCGCGTTGCCTGCGCAACGCGCTGAGGATGGGGCACTGCGCGCCAACCGTGCTTCACACGTTGCTCACCGAACACGGGCGCCCCGACCTCGAGATGGTGAGGGGCGCCGGCGGACTGGCGGGGGGCATCGGCGGCCCGGGCGAGTGCGGCGGAGCCTGCGCGCCACTCATGATGCTGGGCCTGCTTCACGGTGGGGACCTGACTGCGAACGGCCTGCCCAGGGTCGTGCTGCTGGGGCGGGAGTACCTGCGCCGGTTTGGCCAGGTGCACGGCAGCACGCGCTGCACGGAGATCGGCACGAAGGGGATCCCGTCCTGCCTACAGGCGATGTGCACCGCGCCGGCGCTCCTGCGCGAGGTCCGCTCCCGCGAGGATGAACTCCACACCACCCTGCCGCCGGAGGTGAGCCAGGCCCACCTGTCAGTACTCTCCGCATTCGAGCAGCAGGGGTTTCACTGCGCCCACCGGGTCCTCGAGGAGCTGGGCGGTGTCCTGAGTGTGACGGAGGATCTGCGGCGAGCTTCCTGGCCGTTCCAGGGCGGGATGGTCCTCAGCGGCGGAACGTGTGGGGCCCTCACCGCCGGCGTCATGGCCGCCAGCGCCAAGATCGGCGGGGTCGAGCGCAGCACGCTCCGGACGCTTCGGCTCGTGGCGTTCCTGCTCCTCGACGAGGAGCGGGCCATGGACGATCGGGTCAACGCCTTCAATCCCGTCATCCGCATCGCCCGCGGCCTGTCATCGTGGTTTATCGATCGGTACGGAACCACACGGTGTGCCGAGCTGACGGGGACAAACTTCGCAACGTCCGAGAGTGCGGAGCGATTCCGGGCGGCGGAGGTGGATCGGTGCGAGGCCATCGCCCGCAGCGTGGCGGATCGCGTCCGAGAAGTACTGGAGGAAGAGGAGCGCCTCGGTTCTCGCGCTGGATCGAGCCCTCAGAAGCGACCATGAAGAAGAACCAGGTGAAGGACGCCGCCATGATCCTGGCGGCCATCGTGGTGGGATGCGGATCGATTGGCTTGCTGGCGTTCGGCCCGGGCGGGGCGGTGGATCTCCACCTCTCGAGGGCAGGGGCGCTGGCCTTGGACGCCATCCTCTCACTCGCCTTCTTCGTCCAGCACAGCGTCATGGTGCGACGGCCTGTGAAGGCAGCGATGGCCCGGAGGATTCCGGAGCGGTACCTCGGCGCGATCTACGCCATCACCTCCGGAGTGGTGCTCGGTACAGTCGTTCTCCTGTGGCAGCGCACGGAAACTTGGGCCGTGGCAACCGGCCCGCTCCGCTGGGCCGGGATTGCACTGTCGTTGCTCGCGACCGCTGGCTTCGTGTGGGGCTTTGCCTCGCTCCGCCACCACGATCCGCTCGGAATCCGGGCAATCCGCGCGCACCGCGCGGGCCTGCCCGAGCCTGCCGCCGCACTCCAAGTGCGGGGCCCCTACCGCTGGGTCCGCCATCCGCTCTACCTCTGCGTGCTGGTCCTCTTCTGGGCGAACCCCGAAGTGAGCGCCGACCGTCTTCTGTTCAACCTCCTCTGGAGCGCGTGGGTAGTGCTGGCCACCTTCTTGGAGGAACGCGATCTGACCGCCGAGCTGGGCGTCCAGTACCTCGCCTACCGTCAGCGGGTCCCGATGCTGCTCCCTTGGAAGGGGCCGGCTCCGGCGGATCTGGGCAAAGAATAGACGATCTGGCGGACTCGCGCGGCGCACGCAGTAGATCGCCTCCGGCCCGTGTCACCGCATCAGTCGTTGCATGCGTTTGCGGTTCCCCGCGACCGTTCGGCTAGGGGCGATTATCCACACTAGTCAGAGGCTAACGCCGTCAAAGAACCGCGAAACCCGCCCGAGGGGTATCCTACCTCACGGTACGAGTTGACTGAATTCGGTTACCGCCGGTAACACCCGGTGAGCATCAAGCCCGGCCAATGCCCAAATGCTCGCCCATCTCCCCGTTGCCTCCGTCGTCGGCGGTCTTCCCGCCGCGTCGTTGATCCGCTCCCGCCGTCGCGCCCGCGCACTCTTTGCGCCCCTGCCTCCCTGGGCCCCGATGATCCGGCACCGACGCCGGACACACACCCGGCCACGCCCGCCGGGCTTCCCCATAATCCGGTCCGGACCGCCAGAACGTGCCGTGTCCGTTGCGCAGCGACACCCTGAGCCAGGCGAAGGGCTCCGCCTCCGCATAACCACTGCCCCGTAGCGGAACGCTTCCCTCGAAGACTCTTCCGTCCGGAAGAACGTCTCTCCTCCGCCCTCCCCCATCCTCATGAGAACTCGGTTCCTTTTCGCCCTCCTCGCCGCTCTCTCCGTCGCCACTGGCCTGCTCGCCCAAACCGGCACCGCCTACGCCACGCACTCGTTTTCCAACCGAGCCGGCTGGGGCACGCACCCGCAGACCTTATCCTACTCCGGCGGAGTCATGACCGTGGACCTCCGCTCCATCCAGGGAGCCAACATCGTCCGCGCGGTCTTCTATCCGCATCTCGAGCGCCATGGCCGGGCGCCCTGGCCGAACTTCGACTCCAACGCGATGCAGAGCGGCTTCAACGTCTTCGATACCGCCAACAACCCCATTCCGCTGCGTGGCCCGCGCTTCACTTCCGTCGACCTCACCGCGCAGGTCCGCGCCGCCATCGCCTCCGGCAGCCTCTCGCTACGGCTCCAGCACTGCGGCTGGTCTGACTTCGCGCTCTCCCTGAGCGTCACGTGCGACCGACCATTGCCCGCACCGATGCCGGCGGTCACCGGCGTATCCGCACTTTGCCGCCAGGGCGACACCATGGTCACGTTCGCCGAGATCGAGCCGCCGCTCGCCGACCCGAACACGACGTGGGGCACCTTCATCAACGCCTTCAACGCCCTCGATGCCACTCGTGAAGTCCGTTACCGCATCTACCGCTCCACGAGCCCCCTGACCGCTCCGGCCGATGTCGCCAACGCCGTGCTCGTCGACGAGATCCGCCCGCTGTCCTGCTGGGACCAGCTCTATTTCGGCATCGACGAGCCCGCCGATTCCACGGTCGTGCCGCGCTATCCGGTGGCCGACCTCACGCTCGCCGCTCCCGGCACCGGCATCTACGTCAACCGCTTCCGCGGCACCGCCCCCACCTCGGCGTACTACTTCGTCAGCCGCATGGTCAACGGGCAGGAGGACCTCTCCACGCTCGCCGTCGGCACCAACGCCACCGCTGCCGTCGCCGAAAGCGCGGGCCCAGGCATGGTCCTCGAACGCGCCCGCGAGCTCGATGCCGAGCACTACTACATCGAGCACGCGACCAAGCACTACTACGTGCGCTGGGAGGCGCCGCCCACCTGTACGTTGCCGAGCACGCCCTTCGACTATCTCGTGGCCGAACCGCCGCCGGCCGCCCGCGTCTCGCCCGCACCCGTGAGCCTCGCCCTGCATTGCTGGGGCGGCTCGCTCAACGGCGGCTACCTCTGGTGGTACGACGCCATGAAGGGAGCCCTGCATGTCTCCACCAACCAGTATCCCTACGACTGGTGGACCGCCTACAACGAGAACCTCGGCACGCTCGAACCCATCGCCGCCGGCACGGTGCAACCGTTCACCCAGGCCCGCGTGCTCTCGTTCCTCTACGACTTCGTCGACACCCGCTTCCCGATCGACCGAAACAAGATTCTGCTCCACGGCATGTCGATGGGAGGTTCCGGAGCCTCCATGTTTGGGATACGCAGCGGCCACATCTTCTCCGGTATCATCTCGATGGTCGGAGTCCACCGCCCCGCCCTCAGCCCCGTCTTCGTCGGCAGTTTCGCCGGAGTCTATGGCGACCCCGCGCTCGCCTGCCGCTACGACAACTCCATTCTCCAGCGCTTCGGCTACCCGCTCGTCACCACGGCCGACAACATCACCGCTTGGGATTACTGGGACAACGACCAGTGGCTGCGCGCCCATCCGGCCACCGAGACTCCGTGGATCACCTTTGCGAACGGCCAAAACGACAACGCCATCGGCTGGCCCCAAGCCTGGGACATGGCGCAGGCGCTCATCGCCACGCACCGCGGCTTCAACTTCATCTGGGGCCAGGGGGAACACGGCCAGAGCCCGCAGCAGCTCGGCGGTTTCAGCGGCGGCAACTCCACGCTCCAGTTCCGCTTCAACCAATTCGTCCCGACCGCGGCGAATGGCTCGCTCGACGGCGACCTCGGCACTTCGCCCGCCACCGCCGCGCTCGCGGGCCAGATCAACCAGTACCTGACCTGGGACACCGCCACCGTCACCGATACCGCCACGCGCCTCGCGTTCCGGATCGCCCTGACCGACGCTGCCTCCGCTACCACCGCCACCGCCGACATCACCCCGCGCCGTCTCCAGACTTTCAATCCCGCGCCGGGCTCCATCTGCAACTGGCAGGCCGTGAACTCCACCGGCCAAACGCTCGCCTCCGGCGCTGCGACGGTCGGCGCCGATGGCCTGTTCACCCTGGCCGGTGTCGTCATTCCGAAGCTCGGGAACTACGCCACGGTCACCGTCACCTCGGCGACTCCGCCTGCCAACTACGCCGCGTGGCGCTCCGCTAGCTTCGGTGCCGAAGCGGGCAACGACGCCATCTCCGGCCCGCTCGCCGATCCCGACGGTGCGGGTGTCACCAACTTCGCCCGCTACGCCTTCGCGCTTCCTGCCCGCGGCCCCGTCGCGAATCCAATTACCCTCGGCACCGCCACCTCCGCCAGTGCGAGCTACCTCACGCTCACCTTCAACCGCCGCGCTGTCGCCACCGATCTGAGCTACATCGTCGAAGCCAGCACCGACCTCGCCACCTGGACCGCGGTACCCGGCCGCACGTACTCCGCCGGCGCCGACCCCATCACCGCGCAAGACGTCGTCGCCCTCAGCACCTCCGGCACCCCGCGCCGCTTCCTCCGCCTGCGCATCACCGCACCATAACCAGCATGCCGCCCGTCCGGACCACCACACTGCTTATCTACACCTCGGCTTTTCTGGGAATGACCAGCACCGCCGTGGCGGGCACCTACTATGCCTCCGCCACGGCCCCGAGCTCCGTCACCTGGGCGCAGGCACAGAACTCGGCCACCCCCTGCACGGTTGACCGCGCCATGGCCAACGCGGCCGCGGGCGATACCGTCTATTTCCGCGGCGGCACCTACGGCAGCGCAACGACCACTGTCTACTATTCCCCGGCCCAGTCGGGCACCGCCACCGCCGAGATCCACTTCACCGCCTATCCGGGCGAAACCCCGCTCGTGCAGGCCGAGTTCTCCGTGCGAGACAAGCAGTGGCTGCGTTTCTCCGGCTTCACCGTCCGCAGAAATCGCATGCCTCCGGTCGGTGGGCAGGACATGCCCGCGATCATCGTCGACGATCCCACGGTCGGCCCGATCAACCCGTATGAAAGTTGGACCACCCGGGAAGCCAAGGTGCGCCGCAAATACGCCACCTACATGGCCTGGTACGACAGCATCTTTAACCAGTGGGCTGGCGGCTTCTCGTTCTCCGGCTGCGCGCACATCGTGGTCGAGCGCAACAACATCTCCGGCTGCTCCGCCGGCATCCAGTTCACCAACGCCTCGTCGTTCGTGACCGTAGCGGACAACGACGTGCATCACTGCTTCGTCGGCATCTTCAGCTACGAGCCAGAATCAACCAACCGCGCCAGCGTGACCGACGCCGTCGTGCGCGGCAACTATTGCACCCAGAACATGGATGCCGGGATCAGCCTCTCCTACAGGGCCAGCCGCATTCTGGTCGAGGGCAACCGCTGCGAGTTCAACGCGATCTCCCACATCTCCACCCATCACAGAGCCTCGGATGTCGTGATCCGCGGCAACACCGTCGCCCACGCCGGCTACTACACCGAGACGATGGAGTGGCCGGGCAGCTCCGCGCTCAACGCGGGCTTCGGCATCGACGGGCTCGTCATCGAGAACAACCGCGCATCGTTCCAGCTCGATCCCACCGGCGTGGACGGCAACGGCATCATCGTCGACACCAACGACGAGCTCGGCGCCATCGCCCTCCCGCCGATCGTGCGCAACAACGTCCTCTACCGCAACCAAGGCTCCGGCATCACCGTGACCCGTTCCGCCCGTTGCACAATCGTCAACAACACCTGCGTCGAGAACGGCTACGCCGCTGTCGATGACTTCAACGGTACCGGCCTGCGCCTCTCCCAGTCCGGAACCACGGCCACCATCGCCGCCAACAACCTCTTCGCCGGCAACTCCCGGGGCGGCCTCGTGGTCGATGGCGCCTTCGCCGCCCAGTGGCTCATCGACCACAACCTCTACGAGACGACAGGGGCCGGCATCGTCGCCCGCGACAGCGTGCGCAGCTACACCAGCCTCGGAGCCCTGTACCAGGCGACGGGGCGCGAGCAGCACGGCGTACGTGCCGCCGCGGCCTTCGTCGGGCCGACCGACTTTCACCTCGCTGCCACTTCGCCGGCCATCGGTGCCGGATCCGCCGCCTATGCCCCTCCGAGCGGCTTCGACGGCACTCCGCGCGACGCCGCCCCTGACATTGGCGCGTTCGAATACGTTGCGCCAGCGCCGCGGACCTACGCCGCGTGGCGTTCCGCGAACTTCACCGGCACCGACCTGACCAGTGACGCCATCTCCGGCCCGCTCGCCGATCCCGACGCGGCCGGAGTCACCAATCTTCAACGCTACGCCTTCGCGCTCCCCGCCCGCGGCCCGGTTGCGAACCCGATCACCGTCGGCACCGCCGCCTCCGCCGGTGCGAGCTACCTCACACTCACCTTTCCCCGCCGCGCGACGGCCGACGGCCTGACCTACACGCTCGAGTCCAGCACCGACCTTGTCACCTGGACCACCGTCGAGGGTCACACCTCCACCGCCGGCACCGGCCCCATCACCGCACAGGACGCCGTAGCACTGGGCACCACCCCGCGCCGCTTCCTGCGCCTCCGCGTCACCACGTCACCATAGCCTAACCACGGAGTCGTTCAGACCTCCTGCTCCGCCCTCCGTCTTCCGCCGTCAGTCCACCGTCCTCCGCCTTCCGCAACTTTCCCACCTTCACACCTTCCACCTTACACTCTCCGCCCTCCGTCCTTTTTCCTCCGTCCTCTGTCCTCCGCCCCACCGCCGTATGAAACTGCGAGTCCTCCTCGTCCTCTTCCTCGCTCCGCTTCTCGTGGCTGTGCTGCCTGCCCAGACCGTACGCGTGGCGTGCGTCGGCGATAGCATCACCGCCGGCGGCTACCCCGGCATCCTCGATGGACTGCTGCCCGCCAACTACGAGGTGCGCAATTTCGGCGTGAGCGGCGCCACCGCACTGGCCGCCGGCCACGGCGACCTGCCCTACCGCAGCCAGCCCGAGTACGCCGCCGCCGTCGCCTTCGCGCCGGACATCGTGGTCATCAAGCTCGGCACCAACGACTCGAAGGCGGAGAACTGGATCAACCGCCAGTATTTCGACACCGACCTCGCCGCTATAGTCACCAGTTTCTACGGACTTTCCTCGCACCCGCAGGTCTTCCTCTGCGCTCCGATCCCCGCGATGGGCACCGACTACGGTATCGCCCCGCGGGTGATCGAGACCGAGATCGTACCCCGCATCCTGCAGCTGCGCGGCAGCCTCGCCGGGGTGCGCGGGATCGATTGTTTCAGCCCGTTCCTCGGCCACCCGGACTACTACGACGACCGCATCCACCCCAACGAAGCCGGACGGCAGCTCCTCGCCGCCACCATCCACGCCGCGGTCACCGCACCGGTCGACACCACTCCGCCCGGCGCACCAGCGACATCCTCCGCCACCGCTCCAACGACTACCTCCGTGCTGCTCGTGTGGGCCGCCGCGAGCGGCGCCCCCTCCGGCTATTTCGTCTACCGCGACGGAGTCCTCGTCGCGACCGTCCGGGCCACAACGTTCGCCGACACCGGCCTTGTCCCGGGCACCTACACCTACTCGGTCCGGGCGTTCGATGCCGCGCTCAACCTCGGGGCTGCCGGTCCCGCCGCCGTTGTCAACACCCTCGGCGTGACCGACACCACTCCGCCGACCGCGCCCACCGGCCTCGCCGGCCACGGGATCTCCACCAGCGCGATCTCGCTCTCGTGGACCGCGTCAATCGACGATGTCGGCGTCTCCAGTTACCAGATTTGCCGCAACGGCGCCACCACCCCCGTCGGCACCGTCGCTTCGCCGGGCTTCACCGACACCAGTCTCGCCGCCGGCACCACCTACGCCTACCGCGTCTCGGCGCTCGACGCCGCCGGCAACGAAAGCGCGCACTCCGCCGAGATCACCGCCACCACCATCGCAAGTGGTACGCCTGTGCTCAACGTCCCGATCACGATCAAGGAGTGCGCGGGCACCGGCATCACCGACTACCCGGTCTCCGTTGTCATCCCCCTGCCGCGCGGAGCCTACCAGACCGCCGATGCCCTCCGGCTCTACAACGCCGCCGGCGTCGCCGTGCCCTGTCAGTTTGCGGTGCTCAACCGCTGGTGGGCCACCGACAACAGCATCCGGCATGTGACCGCGCAGTTCCAGGTCTCGCCCGCGGCCTTCACCGGTGCGGCCGGTTCCGGCACACAGACATTCCACCTCCGCACCAGCGGCGATGTGATCCCGCCGTCGCGGGCCGTCACCGTCACGGAGTCGCCTTCCCTCGTCACGGTGAACACCGGCCCGCTGCGCTTCACCGTAAACAAGGGCGCCGGCTTCAACCTCTTCAACGAGCTCTGGCTCGACGCCAACAACGACGGCACGTTCGCCGCCGCCGAGCGCCTCATCGCTCCGTCCGCCGCCAACGGCGGCTTCCTCGTCCCGCGCACCGGAGCCGGCGCCACGCAGAACGACTCCGCCCGTAACGACATCTCCGTCACTGTCGAGGAGTCGGGGCCGCTGCGCGTCGTGCTCAAGATCCAGGCGCTCACAAACTTCACCTCGACGACCAACCACCTGCACGGCTGGGCCGTGCGGCTCTACGCGTACGCGGGCAAGCCGTTCGTGAAGGTCGACTACCAGCTCCAGAACTCGGCGCTCAACGCGCAGTTCGCCTGGCCGCTCTACTTCGAGGAGGCCGGCCTGCGCCTCGGTCTTTCGCTCGGCGGCGCGCCCTCGGTCACGATCGGTCGCGGCGACGGCACCTTCTGGCAGTCGCCTGTGAACCGCGGTGCCTATCTCGCGCAAGAGTACCACAACCGCGCCGCGATCTACGCGCGACGCCCAAGACAACCCCGTCGCCGCCCAGACGCTCACCTTCGCCAACGGCGGGGCCTCGAGGGTTCCTCGACCTCACCGGTACCAACGGCGGCGTTACAGCCACCATCCGCAACTTCTGGCAGACCTGGCCCAACGGCCTCGAGGCCCGCGCCGACAGCTCGCTCGGCGTCCAGCTCTATCCCGCCTGGAGCTGTCAGTACATCAACTCCGGCTGGAACGACGTCGCCCCCTTCTTCAGCCCGGCCCATCTCTACTGGCTCGAGGACATGCAGCATGCCGTGAAGGAGACTCTGCTCTACTTCCACCCGCCCTCGACCGCCCCGGCCGAGATGTCGCGCCTCGCGCGCACCTTCATGTGGCACCCCGTGGGCGTGCTCTCCGCCGACTGGTACGGCGAGACGAAAGCCACGCTCGATCTCGACGGCGTCGTCCCCGCCGCCCGGCCGGCATTCTCCGACACCCGTCGGATCCAGTACACCTACGACAACGTCGGCGACGTTTTCGGCGGATACTACGCGACCAACTACAACATTGGTTGGGACAACTACCTTATCGACGGTCGCAAGTTCGAGGCGAGCGCCTGCGGCGGCTGGCCGCCTTCGGTCAACACCTTCGTCGTCAGCGGTGCGCCTGGCGATTACTTCACCGCTGAGGCCCGAGCGATGGGCGAACTCAATGTCCGGCCGCACTCGATGGCCGGCTACTCCCACGCACAGCACAGCGCCTTCATCCAGCTCACCGAGAATCCCTACGGCAGCATGAGCTGGCGGCGCTTCATCGACCTCGACCATTCTTATCTCGCCGCGCCCTACCTCCCGGGTACCGAGCAGGACGCCCGCCCACGCGACGACCAGCACGCCTGGTACTACTCCGTCGAACAGGCTTACTATTTCACCGCCAACCCGTGGATCCGCGACTGGTACGCGTTCATCGCCGAGTTCCGCAAGACTCGCCTCCACCAGGAGGACCCGCTGCCCGACATGGAGACCCGCGCACTCGGCCACTCCCTCGAGCACTCCCTGCAGGCCTACCGGGTAACCGGCGACACCGAGCTCGCCACGCTCCTCGCCGCCTACCTCGAAAACCACGTCCGCCCGCGGCAGGTCCAGCTGCGCCACGGCGGCCGCAACCACGAGCCGTTCACCACTGCCGACGGCGTCAACCACGACCATTGGGACTCGCCGCAGATCGGCTTCCTCTCGCGCTTCTGCGCGAACTTGCTCCACGAGATCGACGACCGCGGCACCGAAGCCCGCGCCCAGGCCGCGGCCGATGTCTTCCAGTTCCTCGCCGGCTGCATCGAGTGGAACTACCAATACGGCAACTTCAGCGGGATCGACGCCACCGCCGGTGCCCGCGCCGCCGTTCCGGGCGACCTCGGATCCAATGTCATCGAACCGCAGGCGTGGCTCTATCGCCATACCGGCATCGAGCGCTTCTGGACGCACATCCGCGGATTCACCTCCCTGCCGCAGTCGACCGACTACGGCCACCGGCCCTTCGACGTGTTCTACTCACCTTGGGATGGCGACTACTACGTCCGCTACTACCAATACCTCATCGAAAACCCGCGCACCGACACCACGCCCCCCGCCGCCGTCGCTAACCTCTCCGCCTGGCGTTCCGGCGACACCGTAACCCTCCGTTGGACCGCGCCCGCGGGCACAGACCTCGCCCGTTACCATGTCGTCTACGCCAATTCTCCGATCTCCGCGACACCCACACTCGCGACCACCGCCACCAACTGGTGGGCCGCCAAGGCGGTCGGAACACGGCTGGTTCCGCTGCCCGCCGCTACGCAGCAGCTGACATTCACCGTCGCCGGCTCCGATCCCGTGTATGCGGCGATCTACACCTTCGATTCGAGCGACAACATGAGCCCGATCTCCAACGTCGCGGTCGCCACTCCTGGTTCGCCGGATACGCTGCCGCCATCCGCTCCGGGCTCCGCCACGGCGACCCCCGCCGGACCGGCCGCAATCGCCGTCGCCTGGTCCGCGTCGACCGACAACATCGGCGTCGCCGGCTACCGTGTCTATCGGTACACCACGCTCGTCACCACCACCGCGACCACGGGCTTCACGGACACCGGTCTGACTGCTGGCACGGAGTACAACTACCATGTCGTGGCCTTCGACTCCGCTGGTAACGAATCGCCCCTCTCCGCTACCGCCACGGCAGTCGCACACGACGAGGCCTTCACGACCTACGCCACATGGCGCGCAGGCAACTTCTCCGGGACGGACCTAACCAACAACACCATCTCCGGCCCGCTCGCGGATCCCGATGGTGCCGGCCTGACCAACCTCGAGCGCTTCGCCTACGGTCTGCCCGCCCGTAGCCGCGTTGCGTCGCCGGTCGCCCTCACGCTCACCGGCAGCGGCAATAACCAGCGGCTCACGCTCACCTTCCTGCGCAAAGGCTACGCCCCTGGGCTCATCTACGTGGTCGAGGCCAGCACCGATCTGCAGGCGTGGACCGAGATCGCCACCGCGAGCCCCGGCTATCCGAAGAGTCTGCAGATCCTCGATCTCGTCCCCACCTCCGGCGCCACTCGCCGCTTCGTCCGCCTGCGCGTCACCGCCTCCCCGTAGCTGGACGACGCAGTCGTTCAGCCTCCGTCCTCCGCCCTCCGTCTTCCGCATGAAAACGCCTCTCCTCGCCCTCACCGCGCTCATCGCCCTCCTCGCCGCTACTCCGCTCGCCGCCCAGCCTAGCGGCACCGTCACCGTCTCGACGACCGCCGAGCTCACCAACGCAGTCTTCGCCCTGAACAACTTCGACGGCCCCCGCACCATTCTCCTGCGCGACGGCGTATACACGATCGAAGGCGACAACTACATCTACCTCGTCCAGCCCGGCGTCACCTTCCGTGGCCTCTCCGGCAACCGCAACGCCGTCGTCATCCAAGGCGACTCCGTCTTCCACGCCGACGGCTCCCGCACCGGCGGCACCGTGGGCAACGTGATCGGCGTCGCCGCCGACAACTTCACCCTCGAGAATCTCTCCATCGGCAACTGCGCCAACCACGCCGTCCAGCTCCAGCTCGACATCGACAACTGCGTCTTCCGCAATGTCCGCTTCTTCAATACTGGGGAGCAGATGCTCAAAGCGCCGAGCAACGGGGCCGCCGATCATTCCGACAACGCCCTCGTCGAGGATTGCCTCTTCGAGTACCCCGCCGGCATCGGACCGCAGTGGTACATCGGCGGCGTCGACGCCCACCGCGCCCGCAACTGGATCGTGCGCCGTTGCACCTTCCGCAACATCCGCAGCCCGTCCGGCGACGTCGCCGAACACGCGATCCACTTCTGGGATTCGTGCGTCGACATCACCGTCGAGCAAAACCTCATCGTCGACTGCGACCGCGGCATCGGCTTCGGCCTCAACACCAGCCCCACCACCGGCGGCGTGATCCGCAACAACATGATCTACCACCGCTCAATCGCCGGTTTCGCCGATGTCGGCATCGGCCTGGAGAGCGCCGCCAATGTACAGGTCTACAACAACACCATCTTCCTCCAGAGCGGCTATCCTCACGCTATCGAGTACCGTTTCGCCAGCACCACCGCGCAGATCACCAACAACCTCACCAACGCCCTCATCCGCCAGCGCGACGGTGCCACCGGCACTCTCGGCAACAATGTCACCAACGCCCAATCCGCGTGGTTCGTCGCTCCCGCCAGCGGCAACCTCCGGCTTGCTTCACGCGTCGCCGCCGTGGTCGACCAGGGCCGTACGATCGCCGGCCTCATCGCCGACTTCGACGGCGAGCTCCGTCCGCAGGGTGCCGGTATGGACATCGGTGCGGACGAATTCACCGAGAATCTGCCCGCCACCTACGCCACTTGGCGCACCGCCAACTTCGGCGCCGACGCCGGCAACGATGCCATCGCCGGCCCGCTCGCCGACCCCGACGGTGCCGGCTTGAGCAACTACGCGCGCTATGCCTTCAACCTCCCGCCACGCGGCGCCGTGAGCTCTCCCGTGATCCTCGATACCGTCGGCGACGGCGCCGCCCGCGTACTCAGGCTGACCTTCCCCCGCCGCACCACCGCCACCGACCTGAGCTACATCGTCGAGGCCAGCACCGATCTCGCGACGTGGGCGCCGGTCCCGGGCCTTACCTACAGTCCCGGTGCCGGCCCGGTCACCGCGCAGGACTCCGTCGCGCTCGGAGCCGCCCCCCGCCGCTTCCTCAGGGTTCGCGTTGCCGCCGTTCCGTGACACGTTCCCACCAAACCGGATCCGGCGTTCGTCGTGCCAGTTCCCCGAAGCATACCAGACACGTTGGGGATTCACTCAATCGTTGCTCCAATGAAGCCGCTCTCGCTCTCCCGCCACTTTCTGGCCACGGGGGCCCTCGCCCTCTCGGCCGCGACCGCCCTCTGCGGCACCGATCTTGGAACCGGTCTGACGACGGGGAAAGATCCGGTCTCCTATTCGCCCCTGGCGAAGCCGGCGAAACTCCAGCGGGTGGTTGACCCCGACTTTCCGACCACGCACCTCGTGCGAATCACGGACGCGAAGGCCGACTGGAACTGCGCGGCGGCGATTCCCGTATACCCCACCATCCAAGCGTGGAATGCCGACGAGTCGTTACTCGTTCTCTACGTGACGAGTCCCCTGGGGTCGGGCTCGCAAACGGGCCACGCGTTGTTCGACGGTCGCACCTACGCGTTCAAGCAGTGGCTCGACATCAATCCGGCCGATATCGAGCAATTCTATTGGGACACGAACAACAAGGATCTCCTCTACTATGTCGACAACTACGACGACGGCGGGACGAGCCACTTTGTTCTAACGCGCCTGAACGTGACCACCGGAGTGAAGACCCAGCTGCACGATTTCGCCACGGACATCGTCGCGGGTGGCAAATTGAGCGCCGCGGCCGGAACCGAAAGCGTGAGCGGCGGTTCGGACCCATTCTCGATGAGCTTCGACAACGACCTCCTCGGCCTCGGCTGCTACCTGGGCCACAACGGGCCAGGAGGATCGGCGGCCTTTCGGGCCTTCACCTACCGCTTATCCACGGGCGCGATCGGCCAAACCAGGTTGACCGAGGCGGAAGTTCCGCAAGCGACCCCGTCCGGTACCAGCACCTTCTATTATCAAGACGGCGATCCCACTCAGGCCTGGGTTCTGGATCCAATCACTCAAGCCGTGCAAAGGACCATCGCGTGGTCGGGAGTCGACCATAGCGATCTGCTGCGCAACGCGGCCGGCCACGACATCATCGTCGGGTCGCAGTACGATGGCCCCTCCGGAAGCGGGAACCTGATGTGGGCGGATCTGACGACCGGCGGAGTGCATACGCTCATCGGCGAAGCGACGGGCGACGGGTACCCGACCCCGGGCACGCTCACCAGCGGCCGAGCCTACCGGAATCCCGGCTGGCTGGCCGTCGGAATCACCGGCGAGATCAACCAGACCAGCACGTACCTCGATCAGGAGGTGCTCGTGGCGAATGTCGACACCGGCAAGTTCTATCGCGTCGCGCACCACCGCAGCACAGGAAACTACTACAACGCCGACGACTCTAACTACTGGGCACAGCCCAACGTAATCATCAGCCCGAGCGGCACGCGCATCCTCGTTCAGAGCGACTGGGGTGCGGGGATGCCCGGGCCCGGCGTTGTCGCCAATCCCAACGCGATCGTCGACACCTACGTGATCGAGCTCCCGGCCTACTCCGGTGCCGCCGCGGACAACTACGCCGCCTGGCGCGTCGCCAACTTCACCGGCACCGACCTCACCAACGAGGCGATCTCCGGCCCCGCCGCCGATCCCGACGGCTCCTGCGTCACCAATCTCCAACGCTACGCCTTCGGTCTCGCTGCCCGCGGCCGCGTCGCCGCGCCGACCACCCTCGGCACCATCGACTCCGGAGGCAGTCGCTACCTCACGCTCACCTTCGACCGCCGGGCCGTCGCCACCGACCTGAGCTATGAAGTCGAGGCCAGCACCGATTTGGCCACCTGGGCCACCGTGCCGGGCCAGACCTTCGGCCCAGGCACACCCGCCCGCGTCACCGCGCAGGACTCCGTGGCGATGGGCCCGGGAGTCACACGTCGCTTCCTACGCGTCCGGCTCGCTGTCCCCTGATCACCTGGCCTCCTCAGGATCGCTCCGCCACATCGTGGGGACGAGGGTCGTGAAAGTACCACGCGTGGACGGGCGCTCACGGGTCCGCATCAGCGCGACCACCTGTGCAATCGCCACCGCGCCCAATCGCGCATGGTCGACGACAATTCCCATTCCCCCAGCGGAAAGTTCGCCCGCATCGATCTGCACACTTGCACAGGGCAGGCCGATTCTGCTCGCGATCTCACCGACGACGCCCCCGATCTCCCGCTCGGCCAGCACGGCATCCGGGCGGTGTCGCCCGAGCCACTCGCGAATCTGCCGGGTCGTTCGTCGCCCACCAAAGACGCCCAGTGGTATCTGCTCGTCCGCCGGCACACCCTGCTGCTTAAGCAGGAATCCCGCGGAGACGAGGTCCGCCCGCAGCGGGTTCACGTCCGTCACCATCGCCATTCCGACCCGGCGAAAGCCCCTCCGACGGAGCGCCTCGAATGCTTGGCCCAGCCCCTGCAACAACGCCGGCGCAATCGTGAACTCCGGCCGCTGGAAGTGCCCGCACTCGATCTTCACCGCGCAATAGCGCGACCAGGTCAACTCCGGTGGCGGCGTCTTTGGACTGAAAGGAAGAAAGATCACACCGCCGATCCCCCGCGCATACAGCACCGCATCCAGCCTCTGCGCCGTCATGCCCCCGGGGCCGAGCGGGAAGTACTCGACCTGGCAACCGAGCCGCTCCGCCTCCGCGACCGCGCCCGACCAAACCGTGCGCTCCCGGGCCGAAACCTCCAGTTCCCACCGCGAGGCGTAGACTCCCACCATCGCGATAGTGTGGGGACTGCGGCGCCCCAACACCGCGTGCCGTCGACGGTTGAACGCGTCCAGCAACGGATCCCGATGATATCCAAGCTTCCGTGCCGCACGCTGGATCCGCTCCCGCACGCTCGCCCGGATCGCCGGGTCGTTGCGCAGCGCCAGCGACACCGTGGAATGGTGGTAGCCGCCGGCCGCCTGGCCGACTTCGCACATTGTCACCGCCCGGACGGGCCGGTTCTCCTGGGGGCGCGCCTTCAAGTCTCGAAGCGCCGCTCCGTCGGCACGGCCCGCAACGGCGCCGAGGCTCCATCCCGCCAAACCCCTCGAAAGTAGGTTCGGGTGGCCGTCGCCGGCACGCCAAACTGCCCGGACTGCAGCTGACTGACGAGCAGCGCAACCGCTTGGCGTCCCACCTGCCTGAAATCCACCATCACCCCCGCGAGCCCCGGCACCGCCGTATGCATACAGGTCGTGGCGCACGCTCGGCGATGGGCATAGGTCCGCACTTGTGTCCGATGGCTGATCACCGCGTCGACCCGCTCCCGCTCCAGCCACGGGCCGATCAGCCGGCTCACGGTTTCGTTGGGCACGCGCTCCGGAAAATAGAAGGGCCGCACCTGCTCCGCCTCCGCCAACTCGGTTTGGGCCAGCAAGCTCGCCGCCGTGCTCAGTCTCCCCGACGTCAACTCGCCATCACCGCTCACCGCCAGGCCGATGCGCCGATAGCCCAAGGCCTGCATCCGCCGGAAGGCGAGCATCGTGGTCCCGAACTGGTCAACGGATAGCGAGGTGAACCCCGGCAAGATCCTCTCCCCGTCGATCTTCACGGCGCTGAAGTTCTCCCAGGGCAAATCAATCTGCCGCCGCTCCACCTCGGGATTCATGAAGATGATCCCTCGGATTCCGGCACCCGCCAGAAACCGCCGGAGCGTGCGCTTATCGTGGTGCCCACGGTCTACGTGCAGCAGCTCACACTCGTAGCCCAGCTCAGCCGCATGGGTGCGCACCCCGCGTTCAATCAACCGGTAGTGCACAAACCTGCCGTACCCATTCTCAGGGGAGCGATTGCACACCAGGGCGATCCGCTCCGCGGGCAGACGAACGCTCTGGGGCGCACGGCGGGCGCTCAAAGCAAGGCACTCCGGCGCGCGCTCGTATCTAAGATTCGTCGCCGCTGCCCGCACCCGGGCTAGGGTCGCGGTCGAGATCCGCGGGTCGCCCCGCAGCGCCCGCGACACCGTCGCAAAGTGCACACCCGCCACTTTCGCCACGTCCTTGATCGTCGTGCTCATTCGGATTGCGCCTGCCGTCCGGCACCCGCGCTCCACCATGGAGCGCGTCCACCGGACGGGCCGACAATGCGACGCCCCACCGCATGCGGGCGCAATCTCGCGTTCGGGAATCATCCGTAAAATCCCCCGTGTGCAAACGGGTGAATTTCAGCGTCCTTCCGTTGCAGGGACCCACGCACTACGCGTCGATCCTCGCCATGAACACCTGTGTTTCGTTCTCCCTCCGTTGTCTCATCCTCGCGGCCGCCGTTTGCTCCAACGTCTCAGCCGAAATCATCCCCACCGCCCGCCGTACAGCCTGGCAGCCCGGCGTCGACCTCAATGGCGGCATCCCGAGCCGCACCACAATCTACCACACGCTCACGCCACGCGGCGGCACCCTCGACGACACCGCCGCCATTCAGACGGCACTCGACGATTGCCCGGCGAACCAGGTCGTGCTGCTCGGGCCGGGCACGTTCAACATCACAGGCGGCGGGCTCCGGATGGAGCGGGCAAACATCACGTTGCGCGGCGCCGGACCCGAACAAACGAAACTGGTGAAGCCACGCGGGACCCAAACACCGGTCATCAGCGTCGGCTTGGGCGTCCAGAAGGGCGATCACGTCAACCTCGCCGCCGACGCGCTGAAAGGCACCAACACCGTCACCCTCACCGGCGCAACCCCGTCCAAGGTTGCGTTCGCACCCGGCGAGCTCGTCGTCATCGACCACGTCACCAACAGCGAATCGTGGTGGAACCCAGCCCCGGACCGTTCGCCTGGCGGCGGGCCGGAAAAGGACCCGTCCCGCGGTTGGTTCAGCGAATACGACCGACCGATTGGACAGGTGATGGAGATACAGACGATCAGCGGCAACACGCTCACGTTCACCACCAGTTTCCACATGGACTTTCGCGTCGCCGACCAGTCACGCCTCGCGCGCTATTGGCTGGGCGACAAGGTCAAGCCCGTCACCGCTCCGACGCAGTGGTCCGGCATCGAGGATCTCTACGTCGCTTACGGCGACGGCGGCGACAGCGGCGGCAACATCCACCTCTATGGTGCAAAGTATTGCTGGGTTCGAAACGTCGAAAGCGCCTACAGCAGCGGCGGCAGCGTCAACCTCGACGGCACGTTCCGTTGCACCGTCCGCGACTCTTTCCTCCATTCCACCATCTGGCCGTATCCGGGCGGCTACGGCTACGGGCTCGTCGTCGGCTACTACGCGGCGGACAACCTCGTCGAGAACTGCATCTCCTGGAATTTCAACAAGGTCATGGTCATGCGCGCCAGCGGTGGCGGCAACGTAATTGGATACAACTACATGCAGGACGGCTGGGGCGGCAACTACCCCGCCATGAACGAAGTCGGCCTGAACGCCTCCCACTATACCACCCCCCATTACGAGCTCTTCGAGGGCAACGAGAGCTACGCCTTCTCCGGCGATTCCACCTGGGGAAATTCCATCTACATCACCGCCTTCCGCAACAACCTCACCACCCGCCGCACCGCCGCCTGGTCGTTCCCCACCTTCTCGTTCTCCTTCATCGACGGCGCCGACGTCCCCCGCACCTTCTACTTCGAGGACGCCGGCAATCGCAACGCCGTCGGCATCGCCACGGCGCACCTCTACTACAACTTCGTCGGCAACGTCCTCGGGGCGTCTGACATGACACTGCTCACCAACCCGCGCTCGTCCTGGACGTCCCCGCAGACCGCGTTCGTCGAGAACTACGACGGCCAGGAGGTTCACGTCCCGATGTGGTCGCTGGGCGTCGACGGCGGCACGACCGACGCGCAGGTGCGCACCACCGCCCTCCTCCACGGCAACTACGATTTCGTCACCAAGACGATCAAGTGGGACGCGGCCACGCCGGACCACGCGCTGCCCAATTCCCTCTACCTCCCGGCCAAGCCGGCGTTCTTCGGCGCGACCGCGTGGCCGTGGGTGACTCCCGAGAACTCGACCAATCCCGTCGCCGGCGTGCTGCCCGCGAAAGCCCGCTTCAACACGATCATGAGCGCCACCGCGGCACCGGTGATCGTCATCGACACCTACGACACCTCCGTCCGCTACGGCGACGACGTACAGCTCATCGTCACAGCCGAGGGAAACCCCGCGCCGACCTATGCCTGGCAAACCTCGGTCGACAACGGCGCCACCTGGGCGAACATGACCGAGACCGCCAGCACGTTGCGCGTCACCGCGACGACCATGTTGCTCGCCGCCCCGACGCCGGCGATGACTGGCCAGCGTTTCCGCTGCATCGCCACCAACGCCCTCGGCTCGGTCATCAGCGGCACGACGATCCTCACCATTACCCCCGGCCTGCCGTGGTTCGGCACCCAGCCGCAGAACGCGAGCGTCGCCGCCGGTACGACCGCCACCTTCACCGTCGCGGCGACCGGCGAAACCGCTCCAACCTACCTCTGGCAGCGCTCGACCAACGCCGGCTCCACTTGGTCTGACCTCACCGAAAGCGCGACCTACGTCGGAGTCCAAACCGCGAACCTTGGTGTCAAAACGACAACGGCGATGATGACGAACGACAGGTTCCGCTGCGTCGCCAGAAACCCCCTCGGTACGGCCACGAGCAACGCCGCCACCCTCACCGTCACCACTGGAACGCCCGGCACCTACGCGGCCTGGCGCGCCGAGTCCTTCCTCGGGCCCGAAGCCTCCAACGACGCCGTCTCCGGTCCGCTGGCCGATCCCGACGGCGCCGGCGTCACCAATCTTCAACGCTACGCCCACGGCCTTCCCGCCCGCGGTCCCGTCGCGAACCCGATCACCCTCGGCACAGCCACCTCCGCCGGTGCGAGCTACCTGACGCTCTCGTTCAACCGCCGCACCACGGCCACCGACCTTCGCTACGTCGTCGAGGCCAGTACCGACCTCGTGACCTGGGCCACGGCCACGACTCTTGTCCCCGGCACGCCCGCCCGCGTCACCGCCCAGGACTCCGTCGCGATGGGCGCCGCCGCCCGCCGGTTCCTGCGTGTCCGGGTCACGACGGTTCCCTGAGCCCTACCTTGGGCGCGCTCGCGCTCCCCGTGGAACCAACGCGCCTTTGCGGTGGGTGGTGGAGATGTCGCAAACGTCCGTGGGGGGCGCCTGGCGCCTACTACAGCGGCACCGCCTGGACGACCACGTTCGACTTCATGCAGGCGGACTTCCAGGACGTGCACGGCAGCGTGGGCTGGGACGGTGGTCTCGCCGTCCTCTACGTCCCCGACCCGTCGAATCAGCAATACCTCGGCGCGATCTCCACCGCGGCGCCATAGCTGCCGTCGGCTTGGGCTCCCCAAGACCCACCCGAACCTCATCCATTCCGTTAAGCTCCCGTAAGATTGCCACCCGGCGCGTCTGGTATCCGCATGCCGGGTTGCCGCCGGCTTTGTGGAGATGCGAAATTGCGGATCCGGCATCGCGCCGGTCCATGCATCCCCGGCCCCATCCTCCCCACTCACGCAGGTTTCTCGCCGGCGTGTTCGCAGTGCTCGCCAGCGCGCTCACCGCCGCCACAAGCGTCGGCCCCTTCCCAGCCACGCTCCAACGCGACGGCACCGGCGCTCTCGTGCTCCATTGGCCGGGGGAGACCGGCAAACGCTACTTTCTCGAAACGTCGACCGATCTCGCCACCTGGTCATGGCTGCCGGACGCGTTCGCCGGCGCCGATCTCGCCACGACAGTAATCGCTGCGGGCGCGACCCCACCGACTCGCCTGTTCTGGCGCGCAGCCGCCTTCGATGCCGCCGTCGTCGCGCCGGGTCTCTCGCTCGCACCGGCCGACCAGACGGTCCCCAACGGCTTTTCGACCACCTTCTCCGCCGAAGCCACGGGCGCCGCGCCGCTCGCCTACCAATGGTATCGCAACGGCGTTGCCATCGTGGGCGCCACCGGAGCCACCTACACGACCAGTTCTGTGACGACTGCCAATGAAGGCGCCGCGTTCACCGTGACCGTGCGCAACGCCGGCGGCGTCGTCGCCAGCCAGCCCGCGGCCCTCCACGTCCAACCCACGCCGCTGCCCGTCGGCCTCTGGACCTTCGACAACCCCGCCGCGCCCTACGCCGCCCTGATCGGCAAGCCGCTCACCGTCACCGGTTCTCCGGGACTCGCTGCCGGTCCCGGAAATGCCGATGGCGCGCTCACCTTGGCCACGACCGACTTCCTCACCGTCGACCACGGCATCGCCGCCAACGGCGGGGGCCCCAACGTGAACCGCTGGACGGTCGTGCTGGACCTACGCGTGCCCGCGATCGGGAAAATGAACAGCCTCCTCCAGACCACGCCGGCCAACAACAACAACGACAATAGCGATTGTTTCATCGGCACCACCGGCGGCATCGGGAGCTTCGCGGCCGGCTTCAGCATCACGACCTTGAGAAACAATCGCTGGTATCGGCTCGCGCTCGTCGTCGACAACGGCGCGCGCTACGACATCTACCTCGACGGCAAGAACATCCTCCGCGGCTACCCTGGGCGCTTCGCGCTGCTCTCGCGCCTGCTCGTCCTCGCTGGCGAGCAAAACACGCGCCTGCCCGTCGACCTCAGCGCGATCGCGTTGTTCGATCGCGCCTTGAGCGACGCCGAGGTCGCCGCGCTGGGCGACCTTGCCCCACCCGGCGGTTCGCTGCTCACCTTGCCTTACCTCCAGAACGTGAAGACCGACGGAATCACGGTCATGTGGGAAGCCGATCTGCCGGCGGCCGACTCGATCGAGTACGGCATCACGACCGCCTACGGCACAAGCCGCATCGCTGCTGGTGCCGGCACCTCCGCCGGCACCGTCGTACACAAGGCCGTGCTCACCGGTCTCCAACCGGGCACGACCTATCACTTCCGCGTCCACAGCGGCGCACAGGTCACGCCGGACCAGACCTTCAAGACCGCGCCAGACACGGCCGCGGATTTCTCCTTCGCGGTCTGGGGCGACAGCCAGGGCGCCAACAGCAATCCAACAAACCCCAACGAACCGACGAACTCGTTCATGCGGCACATGGTCGAAACCGAGCGCGTCGACTTCGCCGTCACCACCGGCGATCTCGCCGAGGAAGGCAACAGAGCCGGCCACGTCTGGCCGTATTTCGTCGAACGTCCGGTCCGGCTCATCGGCGAACACGTACCGTTCTACGTCGCGTGGGGCAATCACGACGGCGGCATTTCGTCGTTGCTTCGGTCTTACGTCGATCTCCCGAGCAAAGACCGCGCCGGCCAGGGGCCGGGCTACGGCAGCTTCTCCTTCGACTACGCCGGCTGCCATTTCGTCTGCATCGACCACCTCAGCGCCACCAGCGATGTCGCCGGCTGGGTGCGCCAGGACCTTCAGTCCCCCGCGGCGAAGTCCGCGCGCTTCATCTTCGCGTTCATCCACATGCCGCCCTGGTGTGAACGCGCGTTTAGCGGATCGGTCTGGCTGCGCACCGAGCTCACTCCGTACCTCGAACAGGCCGGCGCCGCCATTCTCTTCAGCGGACACACCCACGCCTACGAACGCGGGCAGCTCAACGGTGTCTCCTACATCACCACCGGCGGTGGCAGCTGGTTGGATACCGCCGCGCCGCTCGTCTACGACTGGCCACATATCACCGTCGGCGGCTACAGCAATGTGCCCGCAACCATCAACCACGGTCTGGTCAACGAGTACGTGAAAGTCGAGGTCTCGGGACAAACCTGCACGGTGAAGATGATGGCTTTCAGCCGCGACGGCAGTTTCCTCGGCGTGCTCGACACATTCCAGGTCGCCGCCCGACTCACGCCGTAGCGCCACAGCCCCGGGCCCGAACTCCGCTCGCGTTCCGCCGACCGTTCGGCCGCCGCGGAACACTGCCCTTCACCTCCGCCTAGTCCGCCGGATCCTCTCCGTCCTCGCGCTGCGCGTCACCGTCACCGCGGCCAACGCCGCCGCGACGAACGCCTCGCCCTGTGCTGCGCCATCGCGTTCATTCCCTGCACCTTCGCGCGCGAGTGGTACATCGACACCGTCGGCGATGGCGCCAACCGCGTGCTTAGGCTGAGCTTTCCCCGCCGCGCCTCCGCCAGCGACGTGAGCTACACCCTTGAGACAAGCAACGACCTGATCACGTGGACACCCGTTGCTCGCCAAGTCTATGGCCCCGGCTCCGGTCCGGTCACCGCGCAGGCCTCCGTTTCGATGGACACGGCCACGTGTCGTTTCTACGCGTCCGCGTCACCGCCCCGTGACCGTCCTCGGATGGCGAAGCCATTCAGCCCTCTGCTTCCTCGTAGCTGGACGACGCAGTCGTTCAGATTCCGCGTAACCGGCTGGCGCAGCCATTTAGCACTCCTCCTCCACCCTGCGGGCCTAGGACTCGGGCCCAGCCTGGCCATCGCGGCCGCACAGGACACTCCCCACGTGAAGCTGGTGTAAGTTTCACCGACGGAGCGTCCGCGCACGATTTCCCAGTATTCTTCGGGGCGCAGGTGCGCTTCATCAATCTTGCCCTCCGTCGATACTGCTCGCCCGCCACTTCGAAGCTCGCTGGAGGTGCTTCCTTCAGCGCCGCGTTCATTGCTCCTTCCGTTTGCACTCCCGCAGCTCCGTTTCCAGGCACTCGCCTTCAGCTCCCTGAGATACCACCGCTCAGTCGACTCTCCCCACACCAAGACTCTACCCATGCCGTTCCTCCGCCTCCTCGCCCTCACTGCATTTCTCCTTCTGCCTCTCCCTCAAGGCCACGCCGCCACCATCACGGCCAACGAGCCCGGCTGGGCGCTCCAGGTCCTGAGCTGGGACCTCGACAAGGCACTTCCGGGCGTGGAATACAACTACCGTGTGGCGGTCCGAGGTGGAGTCTATCCCTACACGTTCGCTCTGCTCGACGGCCCTGCCGGCATGACCATTCATCCGCGCACCGGCGAGATCCGTTGGGCGCCTGCGGCTGAAGCACCCGCCCGGGCGGTGCGTGTTTCGATCACGGACACGCGCAACGCTTCCCTCACGCACAACTTCTCCGTCGCCGCTGAGCGCAGCGCATTTCGCTTCGTCGCAGCCACCGGCAGTAATCTCAACACCGGCACTGAAGCCTCGCCCTGGGCCACCCTCGCCTACGCCAGCGCCCATGCCGGCACCAGCAGCTACATCTACGTCAAGGCCGGCACCTACCCGGAAGCGATGTCCATCAACTCCAGCAACTGCGGCCGCTTCCTCGCCTACCCCGGCGACGCGGTCACCGTCATCGGCACCGGCTCCGGCTCCGGCTCCATCTGGATCAACGGTGGCAACCGCCTGCTTTTCCAGGGCTTCACCTTCGACGCCAACGACCATCGTTGGCTGTTCAGCTGCGACGCCGGCCTCCTGGAGAATGTCATCTGGCGGAAGAATACGATGCACAACGCCGCTTCCGATGACTGGGAGAACCCCGCCTTCATCTTCTTCTGGGATGGCGCGCAAAAACCCATCCAGGGCCAAGTCCACTACCGCAACATCGTGATGCAGGAGAATACCTTCTTCGACCTCGCCAATCCGAACGATCACGGTGCGAGCACGACCCTCTACGACGTCCAGGATCTGCTCTACGAGGACAACCTCGCCTACGCCATCGACGGCCGCGGCGTCAGCGACAAGGACGACGGTTTCCGAAACACCTTTCGCAACAACGTCGTCCGCGACTGCGCCGTCGGCATCGGCCTCTACAACCAGTACAGCCAGGGCTCCATCGAGATCGACCACAACCTGATCTACAACTGCGGTACGGCCGTGGTGCTCGGAGGCCAGCCCGGATACCTGCGCGACGTATTCATGCATCACAACACGATCGCCGGGTCCATCTCCTCTCGTGGGTGCTCGAAGAGCCGGGGAGCACCAACATCAACGTCTACCGCAACCTCATCACCGCCGGGGCCCATAAGCCGTACGCGATCAGTCCAAAACGCGTCGACGAGCCCGGCGGGAGTTATCACTACGAATACCCGGGCTGGTTCCAAACCGCGGGCACCAAGGTGAACCTCGATGGCAATCTCGTCTGGACCACGGGCAGCGCCGTCGCCGGGTATGACTGGGGCATTCCCGCCACCGCGTGGAGCGGCTGGCAGGCCCAGGGCTTCGACGCCAACGGCCTCTTCGCCAATCCCGGGCTCGATGCGACCTACACGCTCGCCCCAGCCAGTCCGTATTTCGGCAGCTATGGCCGAGATCTGGCCAGCCTCTCCACCGACAACTACGCCACCTGGCGCGCCGCGAACTTCACCGGAACCGACGTCGCGATCGACGCCGTCTCCGGCCCGCTCGCCGACCCCGACGGCGTCGGGATCAGCAACTACGCCCGTTACGCCTTCGCCCTCCCCGCCCGCGGCCCCTTCGGTTCTCCCGTCATTCTCGACACCATCGGCGAGGGCGCCGCCCGCGTGCTCAGGCTGAACTTCCCCCGCCGCGCCACGGCCACCGACCTGAGCTACATCGTCGAGTCCAGCCCCGACCTCATCACGTGGACACCGGTCCCCGGCCGCACCTTCGCCCCCGGTGCCGGCCCCATCACCGCCGAAGACACCGTTCCGATCGGCGCTGCCACGCGCCGCTTCCTGCGGGTCCGGGTGACAACACCGTGATCGCTCTTCGCAATCACCAGAGTTCTACATTCTGCATTGCACAGTGCGCCTTAGGTTCACCCCGCGCCGCCGCTTCAGGTTTTGCGCCGCGCACAACCTCTAGCTTCAACCTTCATTTCTCAGCCATCAGGCCTTCCCTGCGGGCATCCCCCGTACGTCCGCATCACCCCGGCACACCCCGTAGCTGCCCGATCCCGACACCGGGCTGGGGTGCGTCGCCCCCTTCGGGCCCTCCACCCACGCAGGGGAGTACGATCATCATGACGGGATCCGCGGACGCCGCCATTCGGCTCACGGGGTGAAGGTGACCCGCAACCTCAGGAAACGACGAGATTGGCCCGATACAGGAACGAGGTCGCGCACGGTGATTGTCTTCGGATACCCTGGCAGGACAGCCGGGAGATCGGTCCAGGTCGTGAGGTCGGAGCCGGCTTGGACGACATATTCGAGATCCGGGGCATAGCCTTTGCGCGGGAAGGTGACGGCAAGGTACTGCTGGTCGAAGACGGTCGTGGTGGCAGCAGCGAACGGCGACGCGACCATGCCGCGGGCCGGAAGCCCGAAAGCGTAGCGCTCGAGGTTGGTCAGTCCGGCGCCGTCGGGGTCGGCGAGCGGGCCCGAAATGGCGGTGGCGGCCTGTTCGGCGGCGGTGAAGTTGCCGCCGACCCAGCCGGCGAACGTCGTGTAGTTCTCGTCGTGCACGAGTACGGAGGCCCCGGGGGGGGCGGAGGAGACATTGCCGGCGGCGTCAAAGGCGACGACCTGGTAGTTATACGTGGTGCCCGTCGTGAGCCCGGTGTCGGAATAGGCGGCGGAGAAGGCGGTACCAACAAACGCATCGTCGCGAAGCACCCTGTACCCGGCTACGCCGACATTATCGCTCGCTTCCATCCATGTTAGTGATACAGCCGTCGGCGAAGCCGCGGTACCGGCGAGATTCGTTGGGGCGGACGGAGCGCTCGTATCGGGGCTACTGTTGACCGTCAGGATCAGCACCGCCGTGCCAGTGCCAAACGCATTCGTCGCCGAGAGCATAACTGAATAGGTCCCGATCTGCGTCGGCGTACCGCTGATATATCCCGTGCTCGCACTCACACTCAAGCCACTCGGCAGCCCGCCGGCCCCAAAACTCGCCGCCCCTGCTGCGGCTATCTGGTAGCCGAAAGCACTGCCAGCGGTAGCGGTGTTCCCCTCTGTCACCGACGAGGTGATCGCCGGCGCGGTTTTGGGCACATACCCATCATCATAGAAGAATGCCGTCAGGATGCCCGCATCGGGCACCGCCTTGTCGTCGCTATTATTATCAGAAGGGGGCAAGGAGAGCATCCACGCCCGAGCGTTGGTCACGGCGAAGGGGAAATCATCATTCAGGCACCACAGGAAAGGTTGGCGGTGCGGGAGGTCGGGATCCGAGCGCCACTTCAACCCGTAGAGCGTGCCTCTGGTAATCTGGTCGACAAAATTGAGCAGGTCCGGACGAGGCGACTCCGGCGCAAAACGTTTCCACACCAGCGCATACATCGCCACATTGTGCCCGCATTGCGACCAGCTCACATACGGCGTGCGTGGCTGCCACACCCGCACATGACCATCCTCCGGCGGCAAGGTCGGCGGACCGATAAGGTGACCCTCAGAAGTATTGGTCATGCCCTGGACAAACTCATGCGGGCACCATTGCGCATCGGGGTAGGCTCCAGGCAGGTACTCGTGGGTGATGAACTGCGTCTTCCACGTCATGTTGGTGGTGCGGAAGGGGGTCCACGGGTAGATGATCGTGCTCCCATTGACGCCGCTGGTGCCAAAATAAGGAGTGGAGTAGTCTGGCATGACCGCGGCGATGACGGCCGAGCCGACGGCACGCGACATCGACCACATCCCCGCCATTTCAAAGCCATAGGGGATCTGGCTGTGATGCACCCACTCCGCCAAGCGGTCACGCAGGAAGAAGTCCTCCACCGGAGTGATTCCCCCGGCGGCCTGATCCGCCCGGTAGCCATCCATCAGAATATCGTAGGCGATCGCCGCGCTGTAGCACGCATTCACATCCCAGTACCCCCGGCTGACGGTATCGATGCACGGCTGGGCCTGGGAAGCCCAGTACGGCATCTCGATGCCCACATAGGAATGGTTCAGCGAGGACTCCATGAGCATTTCCTTGGCATAGGTCGCATAGGGCTTGGTGGTGCCCGCGGCGGTGGCTCCGGGGCCGAAATACTTGGCCGCGATGGCGTTGATCATGCTGGGTCCGCCTTGAAATGGCCAGGCCCCGGTGACACCCAAACGAATTCCTTGGCGGCGGTTGGTATCCCATCGGGCTTGATCATTGCGGTTGAGCCCATCCCCGCGGTTCTGCATCGAGGTCAGCAGGCTGCTGTACGGCGCCCGAGTGACACGGGATTGGAATTCCGCCCAGCCGTCCGCCCCCCACAACCGATTGCCGTGGTTCTCACCCGCACTGGGATAGGGAGGATCCTTGATGATTGTCCGGTGCGTACGACCGAGGGGAGTGGCTGTGTACCAGTACCGAGCGTATTGCTGCCTGAGCGGAACGCACCAGCGGACAGGATGGTGGAAGGCGCCCCCACATCGACCGTGGCCCCACCCATTGATGCTGTAGCTGATGGCACTCCTGTAGATGTTCCGGAGCTCGAAGGATACCTCTCCGCCACCGGTTTGTATATAGGATGTTTGGTCGTGGATCTTGTGCGTCCAATACGTCCAGGCCGGGGTGGTGTAGAACTGGCCATCCCCACTCGCGCGCAAGGTGAGTGCCGGTGTCTTAGGATTCACGCAGAGCAGCACGTGTTTGCCATCGGAGGCCCACGCATCGTCCCAATTGTTGCCTGGGGTCTGATCATCATCGCCGTAGCGCAACACATGCCACTCATCGCCGACCGAATCGACCATGCCGCGACAGTAGAAGGTGTTGTTGCTGGCGGGTTGAGTGGCAGGGATGGTCGGATGCGCCCCAGTGCTGCCCACCACCGGGTGGCCAGTATCGAAAGTTAAGGAAGCCAAAGTGAAAGGCCCCGAGTACGCCGGGTACACCGGATTGGTGCCGCTCACCCCGGGAGTCCAGTTCTTCACCCGCCAGATCTCATCAACGACGTAGCGAATCTTCCCCTCGTCTCCGCTATCGGGTATCCCATCCAAACCACTCGCGCCAACGTGACGCCGCCCCCGCCCGGATTCCGCTGTAACGCTACAGTTGTACTGGTTGTGGCCCATGGCGATGGCGGTACTCTCGCGTATCCACACCTGTTTCTGATCAAAGAGTAGTTTATCGGAGAAATAGTACTCCTCCGCGTAGGCCGAGCCTTTGTCCGAGCCATCCCCTACCCCCCAAAGGACATCGATGCCGCCCTTGTAGTTGGTCAGCTCCGGGTCGGAGGCGAACACGACCGACGGGGCCACGCTGAGCGCAAATAGGCCCACCAGATAGCCAATGGCTCCTCCCCAAGATGTTGCACGCATGGCATCAAGCCTGTCCCACCAATTTTGACACTGTCAACGGGACAGCACGGGGCCTCGGAGCAGGGCAGAACTTTAAACAATCCTTACTGCCTTTGTGCTGCCGCACGGCGGATTGAGGAACGTAAGGAGGGCGTTCTGCCTCCCTCCACTCCGGCCTGAGCATTCTCCCTCCTCCTCCGCGCCGCAAGGCGCCTTAGGTTTTGCGCCGCGCAAAACCTCGCGGCATTGCACTGGCACGGGGGTTCGCTTCTGCTCGTCGCCCGGCACCCAAACCATGAACGGACGCGAACGCCACCCCACCCCCGCCCCAGCCCCGGCCCCCGCCAAGCCAGCCGTGGGCGCCAATCCGCGAGAAAAGGTTGGCTGCCCGACTGCGTCTACACCGGCGACCGCTTCGAATCCGGTCTGGCCTTCTTCGCCGACGATCGCGGCCGGATCACCCGCTTCTCGCGCGAGCCAGCCGACCTCGCTGCAGCCCACCGCCTCTCCGGACAAGCCGCCGTGCCGGGACTGGTCAACGGACACTCCCACTGCCTGCACCGCCTGCTGCGCGGCCGCACCGAGCACCGCTGCCACGCCGAACGCGACTCACTCAACACCTGGCACGCCGCACAGGCGCGCCTCGCCGGGGCGCTCACCGCCGCCGACGTGTACGACACCGCCCGCATGGCCTTCATGGAGATGCTGATCTCCGGTATCACCTGCGTGGGCGAGTTTCACTCCCTCCACCACCAGCCCGACGGCAGCCCCTTGGCCGAGCCCAACCACCTCGCCCACCAGTTGGTGCGCGCCGCGCGCGATGTCGGCATCCGTCTGGCCCTGTTCCGCACCGCCTGCACCCGCGACCTGCCCGACGCGGCACTCGAATCCGACCACCCGCGACAGCGCGACACCTCGGTGGACCACTACCTGCGCGAGGCCGAAGCGCTGCGGGTGTTTGTCGATCGCCACCACCCCGGCGACGACGTCTGGACGGGGATCGCCCCGCTGACCCTGGGCGCGGTGTCGACCGACGACCTCAAGGCCATGGCCGCCTACGCCCATGCCCAGCGGCTACGGCTGCATGTCCCCCTGCCGCAGTTGCCCGCCGAGCACGAAGCTTTCCTGGCCGAACACGGCCGCAGCCCGCTCGCGCTGCTGGCCGAGCACGGGCTGCTCGGCAAACGCCTCACCGCGGTACACGCGCACCCCCTCGCCGAGGAAGAGGTGCGGCTACTGGCCACCGCCCGCGCGGGCGTCTGCCTGTGCCCGACCACGGCGCGCAACCTCGGCATCGGGCTGGCGCCGGCCGACCGCCTGCTGGCTGCCAACGTGGCGTTCTCTCTCGGCACTGGCAGCCAGATCCAGATCGACCTGCTGGAGGAGGCACGGCTGGTCGACTACCAGCTGAGGCAGGCCCGGCCCCTGCGCCCCGGCCTCGCCCCCGACGTGTTGCTTCCGCTGATGCAGGCGGCCACCGCCGCCAGCGCACGCAGCCTTGGCGCCACTGGCGGCTCTATCGAGGCCGGACGGCCCGTCGACTTCCTCACCGTCAACCTCTTCGATCCCTCCATCGCCGGAGCCGACCCCGGGGCGCTCGCCGGCAACCTGCTCTTCGCTCTGGAGCGGAGGGCGATCCGCGAGGTGTGGATCGGCGGGCGTCAGGTCGTGGCCAACGGCCGCCATGCCGCCCACGGCCCCATCGTCGCGCGGTTCGTGGAACTGCAGCGCCGTCTCTGGGGCGCCCCCTGATCGGTAGTCGAGCAGTCCGGCGGCGAAGGATCGGCTCCGCCTCCGGACCGCGGCCCCCGCGGGCCCATATCGCCATGGGGTCGCCCGGGGGGCCCAGGGCCGCCCAATGCATTCGCCCGTGGTCGCCGTGGCAATCGAGGCAACGGGGCGCCTGGGTCTTCGGCGCCGCCATATAGTTGATCTTCTAGTACATGCGGGTCTTCGCCCGCTCGACCTCGCCGCCGGAGGGCATCCCGACCGCGGCCCGCCACCGATCCCAGCCGCGGCCGAGATCGCGTGGGTTGGAGCTCTCCGCGCCGCGGCGACCCCACTCTCTCGATTGAGCGAATTGCCAGAGCGGTGACGTTTCCGCCTTGGCGCCTTTTGTAACCATTTTCGCGGGAATTTTGCCGATTCCGCTCCGGAACCGCTCGACGGGCCTTCCCCGCACCGCATAGTGCTCACCTCATCACTTTCGTCCCCGCGCCGACTTGTCGGTCGGGGAGAAATAACACGCCGGCCGCCCGTGGGGGGCGGCCGGCGTCGATTTTCGCAAACGGAAGCCGTCTCCGGACACTGCCGACTCCGCTAACACGTTGCTCCCCCAAACCGAGCCCTCTCCGCACCCCCGCCGGGGCGCTCCGACCCGCCACGCTGCCCCGCAGAATCCGGTCTCAAACAAGGACGCCGAGCCCCGTTTGGCCCGGCGTCGGTACCGACCGTGTACTCTCGGCAATGCCTAGAACTTGAACGTGTTGGTGAGCGTCCACGACTGCGATGGGGCCACGCGCCACGCGGCGATCGAACCGTCCGGCTGGGTCGTCAACGGGATCAGGCGGTTGCCGTCTCCGACGTTGCGGACGTTGAGCTGGACGTGCCAATCGATCTTGCGACTGAGCTTGCGGCTGTAGCCAACCCACAGGTCGATCGCGTCCTCCCGCGGCCCCATAAAGGGATTCGCAAGATCATAGGCGATCACGTTGGCATTGTCGGTCGCCAGCGGGCGGTAGCCGATGGCCACCTTGTCCTGCCAGCGATAACCCGCTCCGATCGTAAGACCCTTCAACTTGCCCAGCGTGAAGTCGTAGCTGGTGACGAGGTTGAAGCGCCACTTGCGCAGCTCGGGCGACGCCGTGCCCTCGAGCAGACGCATCAACGCATACTGCGAGTAGAAGTTTGTATTCCACTGCTGGAGCATGACGTTGGCCGGACCGCCGCCCCAAATGCGCAGATCGCCGGCCGCGGTGTTGTTCAACCCATCGTTCACCAGGGCCACGAAATCCTGCAGCGCGGCGCCGCCGACGTTGTTGCGGATCGCCGTCACCTTCGCGGCATTGGCGCTGATGCGCCAGTTCGGGGTGACGTTGGCGGTGAACTCGTACTCGTAGCCCTTGGATACCTGGTCCTCGGTCGAAGTGAACCCGGCCGGGGCCGTGGCGGAGTGGCCCTGGACCGTGGCGAGGTTGGAGACCGACCAGGCCGAGAGGTAGGCCGCGGGCAGGCTCCGCTGCAACGACCGCCACGCGGCGACGTCGTTGTTCATGCGGGCCGTGGCATCGGCCTGGGTTTCGCCGCCCACCGGAGTGTACGTGTAATGCCAGGTTCGGCTCGCGTCGTTGGCGGTCGACAGGTCGCCGACACTCCCGAGATGGTGCTGGAAGACGTCGGCGTAATTGCTCCCCCAAACCAGAAAGGACGACAGAAACCAGGTGTTCAAACCAGCGGTGCTGGAGGCGTCCTGCACCGTGCTCTCGAACTGGTTCACCTTGAGGGAGAACCGGCCGTCCTTGGTCGCCAGCAGGACACCCTTGTCCTGCGTGCGCCCGCTGGGCAGGGGGATGGCCGCGCCGTATACATCCACGCGGGTACCGGCGACCTGGAAGTTTTCCGACTCGTTGTAGAAGAAGTTCACTTCCAGCGGCAGGCGGGAACCCACCAGCCGGTCCAGTTTCAGCACGACGCTCCAGCTCGGCGAGTTCTTCTCAAACACCGCCGGAGCCCCCTCGATGCGGTAGTCGCTGGTCGCCCAATTCACGCGGCCCATGTCCACCGACTGGTTCGTGTGGTTCGCCGGATTGTTCAGCGTCCACCGCGTCGAGGCATTCTTCGCCCAGGTCTTCACGATATCGTTGCGGATACCGTACATGCCGACAAGCGAGTCGTCCCACAGGTGCGCCTGCCAGACCGCGGCACGGGAGTTCGACTTCTTCATCTGCAGGCCCGCGCCGGTGGTGAGGGCATCGGCGTCGCCATTCTCATACTGCAGGATGTTCACCGAGGTCGCCCGCCAGCCGGCGTAGTTGCTCGGGTTCTCCGACTGGGTGGTGATCTGCCCGTTCATCGGATTGGTCCAGGTCGCGGCGGGGTCCACGCCGGTGGCCGTCCAGCTCGAGTCGAAGTAACGCATGTTCGCCGCCGCGGGCACGGCGATGGCGCTGCCCGCGCGCGGAATGTTGGCGCCGGAAGCCGAGGGCAGTCCCGCCAACGACCCCTCGGTCAGATAGACCACGGGATTGATGGTGCGTTGGTTGTTGTTCCAGGCCTGCGACCAGGCGTTGGCCCTCACCAGTTCGGCATAGGCCAGATCCGTACCCCAGCGCATGTAGTTGCGCCGATCCTGCCAGAAACTGTCCTGGCTGTAGAGGCCGCTGATGGTGTGGCGCCCGAGCAGCTTCTTCGCCCAACCGCCCTTGCGGTCGGCAAAGAAGTCGTGATCAAAGAACACACTGATACGGGAAGCCTCGCGGATCACCTCGGACGAATTGTTGCCGAAGAGGCCGCTGTCGGAAATGAAGGCCTTGCCCACATTGGCATTGGGGACGCCGTCCAGATTGACCGCGTTGAGGTCAACGTAGATGCCGGCCTTCTGGTCGGTCATCAGGGAGAGCTGACCGTTGTCGTAGTTCTGCTTGTCGTAGGCGATCTCGAAGCCGAGCTTCTGCTTGAGGAACGTCTGCGTGAGCGTGGCGCTGAAGTTGTTGAAGTTCTGCCACTCCTTCTTGTTCCCGCCATCCAGCAGGTTGTTGTAGAAGTCGAAAATCGAGGCATCGGTGAGCGTGTTGTTGCGATACAAGCCGAAGGAGCGGTACGGGGCGTTGGTCTCGTTCATGACCGACGAGAAGCTGTCGACACTCACCCGCCGCGAGTAGGGCAGGCCGCCGACCCCTCCGTCGATCGCGCCCGCGGAGTTGATCCCGTTGATGTTGGAGAACTCGGAGAGTTCCAGCGTCTGCAAGGCGGGATTACCGGCGCCGTAGCTGGCCAACAGGCCGCCGAAGCTCTGGGCGAAGTTGCCGATCCACGGCTGGAAATCCGGGTTGGCGGTGCCGTTCGCGCGGGTGGCGATCGCTTGGCCGTAGTTGGCCGGATAGTAGTTCGTCTGGTCTGCGTTGAAGTGGGCGTTGTTGTCCTGCACCGTGCGCGGATCGTAGGTCGCCCGCCCCATGCTGGTGTACCACGGGGTGATGTAGTCGAGCGGGGTGATGGCGCGGGGGTTGTTGCTGCGCACCCGGCCGACCTCGTAGTTGAGCTTGAGGGTGGTCTTGTTGCTCGCGTTGCTGAGGAACTTGGGCTCCCAGCGCGCGGTGGCGAAGAGCCGCTTGTCCAGGCTGTAAGCCGGCTTCTGCTGGTAGCGTTCGTCGTTGCGCAATAACGCTACGCGCGCGGCGAGTTCCCCCGGTAGGATCTGCTGGTTGACGTCCAGCGAAGCCCGATTGGATCCGTTGCTGCCGTAGCGGTACTCGGCCTCGCCGGCATCGCGGAACTGGGCCGTCTTCGTCGACGAGTTGATGATACCCGCCGGGCTGCCCATGCCGAAGAGGATCGAGTTGGGGCCGCGCTGCATATCCACCCGGTCGACGTTGTAGGCGTCCCACGGGATCTCGCTCATGAAGAAGTTGCGGGTGTTGTCGGCGGCGGAGAGGCCGCGCACGCGGGTGTTGGTGTTGGGGCTCGTGAAGGTATTTTCCTCCTGCTGATTGCTGGAGTTGGCCCGGATGAAATTGCCCCCGATGCTGCCCACTTCCGTGGCGGTAGCGTACTGCAACAGCGTCTTGTTGTCGGTGGCCCCGGTATCCCGCATGAACTCCGAGGTGATAACGCTCACCGCCGAACCGACGTCCTTGAGCTGGGTGTTGATGCGCGAACCGGCCAGCGTGGTGGTGGCGACATACCCGGTGGACTCCGCCGCATTCACTTCGAAGGGACTGAGGACGACGACCTCCTCGTCGACGACAGCCGGGGGGCTGGCAGCCGGTGGCGCACTCTGCGCTTGGGCCAGCCCCGGCAGGGAGAGAGACACGACGGCGGCAGAGGCGTAGGCGCCCGCCGCAATGATTCTACTAGTCATGGATGATCTTTTCGTTGGGGACTTCGGTCCGCCCATGTGGGGCGGCCCGACCCGTGGCGCACGGGTGGGCGTTCGGTCCGGCTTGTATCCGGGCCAAAAGTCGGTGTTGCAGTACTGGGCGACCACGGCGGCACCGCTCAATGAGCCGTGACCGCAGCCAACCGATCCTGCGACGAGCAACTATCCCGTACGGGCGCCCTTCCCGTGTGATTCGCTTCCACGCGAATTGATTCCGGTTATCCACGACCAACCGCCGGCCGCGAAGTCGCGCTCCCGCCCGAGTCGCTATTCGCCAAACCCCGGCCGCGGGTTCGGCGCGGCCACGCCGCCGCCCGCGAACCGGCGGCGGTACGCCCCGGGAGTCTCCCCGGTGAGGCGCCGGAAGACCACGCACATGTATTCCATGTAGGCGAAGCCCGTCTGCCCGGCGATGCCCTTGAGCGGAAGATCCGTCTCGACGAGCAACTGCCGAATACGCGCCACCTGCACCCGGCGGATCTCCGCTTGCGGCGAGCGACCGAGGTATTGCCGGAACTTCTTTTCCAGTTGCGACCGCGAGACGGCGGCGTGCGGCACCACCTCGGCCACCGTCAATCCCTCACAGGCGTGCGCCGCAATGTAGCGGGCCGCGGCCGCCACTGCTCGATCGGGGATCGCCAGGGCGGCAGTCGAGCGTCGCGCCACCACCCCCGCCGGGTCGAGCCGGAGGTCGCACGCCCCCGCCGCGTGGCCGGCCCGCCGTTGTGCCAGATGCTCGGCCGCCCGGTAGCCAAGCTGGAACAACCCCGGATCCACGCTGGATAGGGTCGGCGTGGCCAACTCGCAAAGCACGCCATCATTGTCGGCCCCCAGCACGGCGATCTCCTCGGGCACCAGGCAGCTGGCCACTCGTGCCGCCTCCAGCACCTGCGTCGCACGTCGATCATCACACGCCATCACGCCCACCGGCTTCGGCAGGCCCCGCAGCCAGCGCGCCAGCTCCGGGACCTCGGCTAATCCTCCCTCCGCCACATCGGCGGCCGCGCTCACCGCGGTGGAGACCACGGCATTGTGTCCTGCCAATCGCAACGCCTCCACAAATCCGTGGGCACGCGCGCCCGCCGAACCCGCCCCGTCCCGGCCGGCGAAGGCGAAACTGCGCAAACCAAGCTCGAGCAAATACTCCGCCCCCATCGCCCCGAGCGCCCCATGGTCCGGTCGAATCCTCGATGCGGTGACATCCGGCGGCCCATCGTCCAGTGCCACAAGTGGCAGACCGCGCTCGGCGCACGCTGCACCCAGCGCCGCCGAAGGGTGCTGGCTGATCACCCCATCCCACCCCTCGGAAAGCCGCGCGCTCCAGTCGTCGACCGACCATTCCGCGCTCATTTGCCAGCGCACTCCATCCGCCATGCGTCTGCTGATAGTGGGCAATGCCCCGCAAGATCACCGACGCGCCATCGTCGCCGGTACAGAATGCCAGCAGAAGGCGCGGAGGATCCCTCCCTTCGGCGATAGCGCCCGCCAGCGATGAAGCGTCCGCCTCCGGCGTTTCGGAAGTAGAGCACAGGGTGTTGGTAGACTGGTGCATTCGGGAAGGGCTGCGCGGACTAGGCGAGAAAGCCCGCCCCGGAGGCAATCCCTTCACCCAAACGCTCCGGCCGAAGTGCGGCCCGGTACGCGCCCTACGCGCACGACCCAGGGGCACGTGGGATTCTTGCGATCCGAGTCCGGGCTCTGCGTAGCGGCGCCGCTTCCGCGGCGTCCGGAACCGGAAGCGGTTCCGCTACGAAAGCGCAGAACCTGGAAACGAACGAACGTTGGTGCGAGACTCCGAATTTACAGTACTGCAACGCGCAGTCGCCCGAGGCGACGCCACCGGCTGCAGCGGCGCCTCTCGCACCGCTTCGCCGACGCCTACCCAGGATCGCCCGAAGCGCTCTCCGCTCTCATCGGAAACCCCGAGTCAGGCGCCTTCGAACGCGGAACCGGACTCAGCCGATCATCAGCGCGGCCACCAGAACGGCCGTCGCCGCGGAGACGTTGAGCGACTCGACCTTCCCCGAACCCGGGATACGCACCAACCGCTCGCAGGCCTGGGCTACCTCGGGGGCCAGGCCGGCCTCCTCGTTGCCCAGCACCAGAGCGATCGGCCGCTTCGCCGCTTCGGCGCTCCGGCCGGCGCTCTTCGCCAGAAACTCTTCCCGGCGCAACGCCCGCAGCTCCGGTCCGCGCACGGCAGTGCCCACCACGGCGAAACCGGCCGCGCGCAGCTCCGCGCACAAGCGGGCGAAATCGGCCGCCACCCACACCTGCACATGCTCCAGGCCGCCCTCGGCCACTCGATAGCTCGACTCGCCGGGACGTGCCGCCGATTCACCCGCGGCGACCACCAGGTTTTCGATCCCAAAAAAGGCCAGGGTGCGCGCGATGGCGCCGAGATTGTGGGCGTTGCCGATACGGTCGAGCAGCACGATCGGCTTGCCCGCCTTCGCCCAGCTGGCGAGATCGGAGCCCGTCGGGCTGCGCAACGGCTCCTGATCGACGATCGCGACGATGCCTCCATGGTGAATCGTGCCGGCGACCTTCTCGAGTTCGTCGGGCAACACCTGCCGATAGATCTTCCGCGCGCCCGCCAGATAGGTGCTCATCGGCCCCACACGCCGGCTGGTCGGCAAGTCGAAGAAGAGGCGCTTGATCGCGGTGGGCCGCGCCTCGAACAACGCCTTCACCGCCGCCAATCCGCAGACGGGGATCTCGCGGCTGCGCTCCTCGGCGCGGGGCCGGGGTTGCCCTTCACGGGGGTACAGCTCCCGAGGCACCTCTCGCACCCCCTCGCGGGCGGCCGGACGGACCGTATCACGGGACTGGTCGCGCCCGAAATCGCGCGGCTGGCTGCGATAGGCCTCCCGCGGAGCCGTGGAAGCAGCAGGGCGGGGAGTGGAGGGCTGATTGTCGGAACTGCGGGAAAAGGAACGCACGCCGCACGAGAGCCCGAACGGCCTCGGCGCGCAACCCCGAAGGCGCGCAACCGGCCGACGAACAGCCCCGCCCCGCGCCTCCCTCGCCGCGACCGGCCTTTCCGGCCGGGGACAGCAAGCGGGAGTCGGTGCGCCAGCCCAGCCCTCCTCCCACGCCCATTCCAATGAAACAGCCAGCTACACGGAGAGCCTGTATCCTGCGGTTCCTTGACAAGGGAAACCCAACCATCGCATCGTCGCCGTAGATGAGAAGGGAATTCAACCGGTCCCTCCACCGGCCCGATTGACAACGGCGTTCGCCGCAGCTGCAGCCCACTACAATGATCGTCCTCGGCCTGGCCTGGTCCACGCTCACCCTATTGATCCTGGGCCTGGGGTGCTTTGCGCTCCAGGTATTCACATTCAGGTCAAAGAGGCCGGGCTGGTCGACCGTGGGATTGTTCGATCTGTTCTGGGTCGGTCTCGCAACGCTGCTAGGCATCGCCCAGCTAACGAGTCTGGTGTTTCCCTTGGATGGGCGTGTCCTCCTCGGGGTGGGCGCCATCGCGGCCGTCGGGCTGATTTCCTGCGCCCGTGCCCCCTCCGGCCCTTTCGCACTCGACCGCCTCCGGCCGGGCTGGCGCCGAAGGTTCATCCTGCTCCTCGGCTTGTTCCTACCGGTGGCGGTTCTCGCAGCGGCCCGCTTGGCAAACACTGCACCAACACTCTCCTACGACACCGGCCTCTACCACTACTCCGCGGTGAGCTGGGCCAACGCCTTTCCGGCCGTTCCCGGCCTGGCCAATCTGCACTGCCGGCTCGCCGTCCCCTCCGGGTATCTGTTGCTGGCGGCCCTCGTCGACAACGCCTGGTGGGACGGGCGGACCGCGTGGATCATGCCCGGCTTCATCCCGTTGGCCGTCATCGCACAATGGCTCCTGTTCTTGGTCTTCGATCGTGGCCCCCGGCGCCTCCCGCTTCGCCTCTTCTGCCTTTGCACCGCGCCGTTCCTGCTCTGGGAGATTGCCGGCCTCGCCCCCCGCCTGGATAGCGACTCCGCCATTCATTTCTCCCAGTTGGCCCTGGTCGCCGCTGTCCTGCGCTATGGGCGGAGACTGGCCTCTGCCGGGCATCGGCAACCAATGGACTCGCGCGGCGCGTGGATTCCCTGGCTTACTCTGGTCGCCATTGCCGCGGTGGGCTTCGGCTTCAAGCCAAGCGGTGGTGTGGTGTTTGCCTTTGTGGCACTCATGGCTGCCCTGGCGACGATGGCTGGGTTGGCGAGGAGGCGCCGCCCAGTAGGGACCACCTTCCGCACCGTCGCCCTGCTCGCGTCGCTGCCCGTCTTGCTGGTTCTCGGATTCCTGGCGCGCAATGCCATCCAGTCCGGCTGGCTGCTGTATCCAGCAGCGTTCGGCCGGCTCGATGTCGCGTGGGCGGTGCCCGCCCATCCGGTCGAAACCGGACATCCGGCCGAGATGCAATCAGTGACCGGCCAATACAAGATCATCCAGGCCTGGGCGCGGCAGCCCGGACCGGATTATCTCCGGGCTTTGGATGCCAGTCTGCGCTCGTGGGTGCCGCCGTGGTGGGAGCGTTTCCGGCACACGGTCGCCTGCCGGCTGCTCTACGCCGGGGCGGGCCTCAATCTGCTACTCGTGGCGGGCTGGTGTTGGCGGCGCCGCCGCGGATCACTGCGCCAACCTGTGCTTGAGGCTGCCGTTCTACTCGGCTGTCTCGCGAGCCTGCTGTCCTGGTTCCTTACGGCCCCGGACGTGCGCTTTGGTGAAGGCGCCTTCTGGGTCCTCGCCGCCTTTCCGGCCTCCGTCATCTTGGCCATTCGGCCGCTGCAGGGACGATGGTGCACGCTCGCCGCCCCGGTCCTCTTCGCGGGAATCGCATTTGGAGTGCTGCGGCAGAGTTGGCCCTCCGTACCACCGAGTCTCTGGGAGATCGGCCATTCGCAAACGCGGGCAACCCGCCTGCATCGCTTCCCGCTCTCACAGAAGGATCGCTTCGATCTGCATGTACCAGTCGACGGAGACCAATGTGGCGATGCAACGCTTCCGTGTACTCCGTACGTGGTCGGCCCCCTCAAACTCCGCACCCCAGGCAACCTCGGCGCCGGGTTCTATCTCGATCTGTCCGTTTCGAACCCGAAACCCTAACCCGGCGGCGCGTTCCGCCCACCTGTGTGAGGCGACAATCCCGGTTGCCGGACTCGAGGCCGCGTAGCGAACTCCGGCTAGCCAGTCCGCAGGGCTAGCGGCGCCCAGCGTGGCTCGCCTTTGACGTCCGAACTTGCCATGGTCCCATATTCCCATCTGGCTACCCATATGAAGACCACGATGGAAATCTCCGATGCCCTGCTCATCGAGGCAAAGATCGTTGCGGCCCGTCGCCGCACGACCTTACGCGCCCTCGTGGAGCATGCCTTGCAGCGCGAAATCCAGCCGCTGGAGAGCGACGGCCCTCTCCCTCCCGCGGATGATCTGATCGAGGTCGGCCCCCACGGGTTGCCACGCCTGAGACGGACGGGAGCCTCAGCTACGCTGACCACGGAGAGCGTGCGCCAGATGATGGATGCGGAGGGCGTCTGAGCCATGTACCTGCTGGACGTGAACGCCTTGATCGCGCTGGCCGATCCGCTCCATGTGCACCATGAAAAGGTTGCGCGGTGGTTCGCCCGCTCGCATCGGGAGGGTTGGGCCACCTGCCCTCTGACGGAGAACGGTTTCATCCGCATCATTGGCCACCCCCAATACCCGCAAGGCCCCGGCTCGACCGACGCCGCCCGCCGTCTGCTCAATGCCCTGCGTTCGCAACCCGGACACCAATTCTGGCCCGACTCCTTTTCCCTCTGCGATTGTGGGCAACTGCCAACCCTTCCCGCCACCAAAGACCTCACCGACTGCTACCTGCTCGCCCTCGCCATCAATCGCCAGGCCCGCTTCGCCACTCTCGATCGCCGCTTCGACCAGGCGCTAGTGCCCGGAGGCACTGTCGCCTGTTTCCTGATTCCCTAGATCTCCCGCTTGGGGGCGTTCCGCTCGGATCCCCCTGCAACGCTGCCACCACTCAAGAGTCGGCGCTCGCCCGTTTGCCCGCCTCCAGTAGATCTTCCCCGTGCCGCTCAAGCTCCGCCTGCCCTTCTGGATCGCGACCCTCGCCGCCTGCGCGGCGGCGGTGGCGTACGTACTCACCTTCGCCGGGATCACCTACTATCCCGTCCTCTTCCTCCTGCCCGTGCTCATCGTGGTCTGGCTGGTGGTCCTGCAGCTCTGGCGCCGGGTGCCCCGGCGCAACCTCCGGTCGGAGATTTTCGGTGACATCCCCCGCTGGATGAAGGGCGCCGCGGCGGGACTGTTGCTCTTCGCCTTCGTGAACTGCCTGGCCTGCCTCGCCCTCAATTCCTTCGCCCGCCCGCAACGCCTGACCGACGGCCGCACCGTCCTCCAGCAGAACAGGCAGGTGGTGCGCGAACTCCCTCCCGCGGAGTTCCGCTACGCCGAGGCGCGGCAATTGCGGATGCTCACCGGGTTCTTCGTCTGCTGCTTTGGCCTGGCGGCGTTGTTGGTGGAGACCTGCTGGATCAAGAACGGCCCGGCCATGGCCGACCGGCGGATCTGAGCCAGAATTCTGCAGACGAAAGAAGGGAACGAAGGCACTCCGGACGAAGGGCAAACAATACCCCCAGGGCCGAGGACTCCCCATTCCCTTGCCCGCTGAAAGCCGTAGCCCCGGATAGCGTTATCCAACTCTTTAACACCTCGCACTCCTCGCTATCTCTCAAGAAGCCTCCGCCCGGTGGGGCGGGCTTTACGCCCGCCATCCGAGGTGCGGGGCGCGCCAGTTCCATCCCGATATCACCCGGCCTGCGGGTTCCCCGGTTCTGTCTGCCCGCACTGCGCTTTGCGGGGCAAATCGGGCGATTCCCGCCGCTTCCGTATAGCAAAAAGCCCCGCCTCCGAAGAGGCGGGGCTGACAAGTGAGCCGAGCGGTCTACTTCAACAGCGTCACATAGATGCCGCAGAGGATGGCACTGGTGATCACACCGCAGATGTTCGCTCCAAGCGCCTGGGGCATGATGATCACGCCAGGGGCATCGGCGGCGACCACCTTCTGGGCCACCTTCGCCGTCGAGGGCACGCAGCTCACTCCGGCGATGCCGATCACCGGATTGTAGTTACGGCCGCTGAGGAAATACATCACGTAACCGCCCATCAGGCCTCCGATCCCGGACAAGAGCAGGGCCAGAATCCCAAGCACCAGAAGCTTAAGCACGACGGGGTTGAGAATGGTATTGGCTTCGCAGAGCACGCCCAAAAGCAACCCAAGGAAGAAGGTGGAGCCGTACAGCAGCGGTCCGCCGATAAAGCTCTCAATATCCTTCAGTCCGGCCTCGCGCACCGCCACACCGAGGAAGAGCGAGAGGAAGAGCGGCGCCGCCACCGGGAAGAGCAGGCAGAGCACCGTGCAGGCGACCACCGCGAAGGTCAGCTTGGCCCCGCTGCCGATCGGCGGTTTCCTGCTCGGGCGCATCGGAATCATCCGCAGCTTCTTCGGCACAAGCGCACGAATGAGATAGGGATACCCACCGTAGGTCAGGCCGAGATAGAGATAAGCCACCACAGTGATCGGCACGAAGAGGTGCTTGGCCAAGGTCAGAGAGGTGAAGAGCACCATCGGTCCGTCCGCGCAGCCGACCATCGCCACCGAGGCGGCCTCCTTCGGAGAAAGCCCAAACCACATGACCGCGATCGGGAAGGTCGCGATCGTGCCGAGTTCGGCCGCGAGCGCGAGGAACATGCTCTCGAACGGACGGGCAAGTACGTAGCCCACGTCCAACAGAACCCCGATTCCCATGAAGACGAAGCAGGCGATCAGGCCGTTGGAGAAAGCGAAAGTGTAGATCGGCTGCAGGAAATCGATCTGCAGGATGGTCATCAGGTTGTCGGTCCTCTCCACCAACGGGGCCATGAAGAGCGTCCCCGGCATCTGGCCGGCTGCCGCCTGACTCACGATCGACTGCTGGGCGGCCGCGTCGACCAGCGGCGCCGAGCCGCCGACGATATGGCCCGCCGTGCTCGGATCGAGGAAGAGCACGCCGGCATTGACCGCGGCCATGCCCATACCCATGGGGATCATCAGCAACGGCTCCAGCACGCCCTTTTTGCCGAGATACACCAGCACCATGCCAAGCAGCATGAGGCCGATACGGGACAATAGAATGGTCGGTTCGGACTGCGCGAGGGAGCCGAGACCTTGAAAAAGATCCAGTAGATTAGGCACAAAGCCTCCTTGTAGAATTGGCTAGAGAAGGAGGCGGTCAGTCCTTGCCAGCCGAGCGCTGCTCCGCGAAGCGGATCGCACGGCCGATGGCCATGATGAGACCCGCGACTGCAAAGGAGATTGCAGTGCCGAGTGCGTAGACGAGGAGGGCGGTTTGGACGGACTTCATGGTACTGGTTGGTCGGAACCTCACCGGAAGCAGGGACGATGCCGAGGAACAGCACAGACGATACAAACGCAGCATCAGAACCACTACTTAACCCGGCGTGGACCTCGCATTCACCTAATCCAGCGCCCTCCTGTCAACGACCTTCCCGCGAATCGCTCCTGCTCGCCTCATTCCGCCAAGGACCCCACCAGGGTGAACTCCTCACGATCATGGAACAGGTGCCGCACATGCGCCTGCGCACAATCGCGCAGCGGGCTCTCGCTGGAGTACAACAGGGTGTCCAGCAGGGCGAGGGCGTCGGTATGGCCGAACTTCAAGTTGACCACAAAATGCCGACACCAGCGGCCCCGCGTCCAACGGACCACCAACTCCAACACCCGGCGCGGGTCCTCAACCATGTCGCAAAACATCCAATCGTACCGCTGCCCCTCGGCTGGGCGAAACGGGAACGCGTCCTCCATGCGGTGCTCGATGAGCGGATTGTCCAGCGCCCCACCCTTTAGCGGGCCGTTGTCCACCGCCACCACCCGCGCGCCACGCTTGGCAGCGCTGTAGCTCCAGCCGCCCGGCGCCGCCCCGAGATCGGCCACGGTCTCGCCTGGCGCAGGTTCACGTCCAAGGATCGCAAACGCCTCCTCCGTTTTGAGGTAGGAACGCGAAGGCGCCGCCGAATCGTCGGCCATGCGCCGCTGCCCGCCCAGCCAAACCGAGCGGGTGGCGAAAATGCGCCCAAAGTCCGTCGCAAAAACAAACAGCCCGCGCGCCGGTCCGGTACCACGCGGCAATGACGGCGTCGCCAGTTTGGCCACCCGCGAGAGCCGCTTCTTCAGCAATACAGCAAACTCGTCCTCCACCGCCCCAAGCCGACGGCCCAGCCCCGGGATCTCGATCGGCGCCTGCCACACGATCGGCCACGCCCCCTCGATCTTCTCGCCACGCAGCGAGGCGGCGAACCACTCGCACAGCTGCCCGGCGATGGCGTTCACACTCGGCCCAGCGATCTCGACCGGCTCCAGCAGAGCCCGTTGGGCAAAACAAAGCTCCGGCAACTCCATGCCCAGCTTCGCCTCCAGCTGCAGCCAACCGGCGCCGCTGGCCAGCACCGCTCCCAGCCCACGGGCCGTGGTTTCGGCACGCAAGAGTTCCTCGAAACCGGACTGACAGGTGAGCAACATCGGCGGAAATGGTGACGCCCCCCCCGAGGAGGGGCACCGCGGCTCAGCGCGACGGCAGCTGCCCGCTATCTTTGGACACCAGATACAAGTCCTCGCCGCCGGCATCGCACAGCATCCGGGTCTCCAGACGGTAGTTGACCACCCCGCTCTGCAGCACCTCGCGCAGCCGGGCCGCCTGCGCCGCGTCCGCGAGCGTCAGCGTGACCTCGTAGGGCACATCGCCACGCTCCATCAACGCCACGGGTTTGCGGCCCACAGCCTCGCCGAAATAGATCCCGTTGAAATAGACCTTGTGCACCGTGCTCGCGAGGGCGATGGCCATGAGGTTCTCGTTTTGCAGGCGCAGTTGCAGCACCACCTTACGGTCGGTCAACGCCACCTCGGTGGCAGCGACCTTCACCACGCTCACCACGATGCCGGCCTTCTGGACCGAGGTACAACCGACCAGCGACAGCCCAGCCAACAGAACCAACAGACCCTTGGGGAGAAACGCGCGAAGCATGCTCATGCCCGGATCGTGGACTGCCGGACACACCGGGCGCAAGTGCAGGCTCGCGAAAAGGTACGCCCGCCGGCGCAGTCGTGATCATGCCTAGGGGCGTCGCTTGCCGACGCCCAACGTGCTTCGTTGCGAAGCACGCCACGCGACGCCCCGCGTTCTTCACCGGCTGCCGGGATACACCGAGCCCAACAGGCGTCGGCAAGCGACGCCCCTACGGTTTGATTGAATGGTTCCGCCTCAGCCCTCCTCGCGAAACACCACGCGACGCTTGAGCAGCCAGCGCACGCCGAATAAATCATACAACCCGCGCAACGCCCGCCCCCAATTGGTGTATTTCGAAACCCCCTTCTGGCGTTGGCGGTGGCGCACCGGCATCTGCTCCACCGTAAAACCTGCGCCGCGGAAGAGCGCGGGCATGAAGCGATGCATGCCGTTGAACGCCACCAGGGCCACTCTCGCCTCGCGGCGGAAAATCTTCATCGGGCAACCCGTATCGCGCGCCCCGTCATGCAGCACCGCCTTGCGGATCGCGTTGGCCGCCTTCGAAGCCACCCGCTTGCTCCAGGTGTCCTCGCGCGTCGCCCGGAAGCCGATCACGACATCCACGCCGTCGCGACGCAGCGCCGCCACCATCGCGGCGTAGTCGGCGGGATCGGTCTGTCCATCGCCGTCCATCGTGCCGATCACCGCGCCCGTGGCCGCCATGATGCCTCGATACATCGCCGCGCTCTGGCCCATGTTGCGCGGCAACCGCACCCCTCGCACGCCGGCCACCGTGCCGATCCGCTCCCAGGTGGCGTCGCCGCTGCCGTCGTCCACCGCGATCACCTCGGCCGCCGGCTGCGCGCGCCGGATCTCGTCCAGCACGGACACCACGTTTTCCTCTTCGTTGAAAAACGGCACGACAATGGACAACTCGGGCACTGGGCTCATTGGGGGGCAGTGTGGAAGTCGGCCCCGACGTGGCGAGCCGCAACCGCTCGCCCGGCCATTTCACACGATCTCTGACGGCGATACGCGCTCGGAGCGCCATCGATGGCCGCACGCTGTTCTGGAGGGCGCGCCTCCCGGCAAGCCGTGTTTAGTGCCGGTTTAGCCGTCAGCCTTCGCGTACTGCCGGTCTCCCACAATCGGAGGGACGGGTGCAAACCCCCGCCCACCACAACCCTGCCCAGAGCGAGTCTCCCGGTGAGCCGCCCCCGGGGCCGAACCGGCTCGGGCAGAGCCTAGCCCTCCAGCGAAGCCTCGCTCGCGGACAGCCACTAGCCTAGCGGCTCACTCCAAGTCGCTTTCGAGAGGATGCGCCCATTTCCTGCCAGTGGGCTGCCACGCCCCCGTGGCCTTCGTCTCCTCGCGAGCGAGACACGAAGTCAGTAATGCGGCGGCCGCTCGTCGGGGATGGTCGGCCCCTCGCTGCCCCGCTCCACCCGCCCGTGCAACTGCTTCAACCGTGCCTCCATCTGGTCGATGCGCTTGGCCATCTCCAGCATGGCCCGGTCCTGCTCCGCCACGTGTCTCTCCAGAAACGCATAGCGGGTTTCGAGCATCCCAAGCCGATCGCTGTCTTCGTTGGCCATCCGAGGGATATCGCCGCCCTGTCCGCCGCAGGCAATCCCTTCTGTCGTCTTCCGGTCTTGGCTTCATCCCAATACCCGTGCCACCTCTGCCACCTCAGTGATCGGGGGCAGGCAGGTCGCCTCGCGGCACAGATACAGCGCCGGCCGCCCACCCACCGTCACCATCGCGGTCAACTCCGGGCGCTGACGCACGAGCCACTCCTGCCCGGCGTCGCCATCCGCCCAGAGAATCACCCGCGGTCGCTCCAGCCGCCGATGGGACTCCCGCACCAGCGCCCGCAGCGCCGGGTCGTCGGAGCGGCCGGCGAAGACCCATTGCTGGACCGGTTCCCGGCTAAAATCCACCGCCACCAACAACTGCGGCAGGGCGTGCGGCCCCACCGACCACTGCGGCCGCAGGCTGGCGATCGTCTCCTCTGCCTGGCGACGCCAGTCCTCCCGTCCCAGCAACGCGGCCAGCCGCAGCAGATTGAGCGCGGCCACCGAGCCGGCCGCCGGCTCCGCCCCGTCGTAACTCTCCTTCATGCGCACCAGGATCGATGCGTCGCCGGCGGCGCTGCCGTAATACCCGCCATCGGCCGGGTCACGGAAAAGCGCATCCATCTGCTCCTGCAGCTCCGCCGCCCAGCGCAGCCACTCCGCCCCGCCGCCCGCTTCGTAGAAATCGAGCAGCCCCGCGATCAAGCAGGCGTAGTCCTCCGCGAAGCCCGCTACCTCCGCCCGGCCGCCGCAACGGCTGCGCCAGAGCCGGCCCGTCTTCGGCTCCACCAGGGCGGTGCGCAGATAGGTCGCAGTGCGGCGCGCCCGCTCCAACCAGCGGGGCTCGTCGAGCACCTGCGCCGCCCGGGCCAGCGCCGAGAGCGCCAGGCCGTTCCACGCCGTCACGATCTTATCGTCACGCCCCGGCCGTGGTCGCAGCGCCCGCGCGGCATAGAGCTCTGCCCTCGCCCCCTCCAGCCGCTCAGCCTCCGCTGCGGGCCGGCCCGAGGCGGCAACGTAGAGCACATTCCGCCCGTCCAGTTCCCCCTGCGGGTCGGTGCCCGCCGGGGCGTTGCCCCCCGGTTCGATGCCGAAATGCGCGCAGACCAGCCCGGCGTCCGCCCCGCACACCGTCTCCACCTCCGCCTGTGTCCAGACGTAGAAGGCGCCCTCGGCGTGCTCCGCCGGATGCTCCGGCCGCGCCGAATCGGCGTCCTCCGCCGCGCAGTATCCGCCCTCCGGACCGGCCAAATCGCGTTCCAGATACGCGAGCGTCTCGCGGGCGACGGTGGCGAACCGTTCCCGCCCTGTGGCCTGCCAGCCTTCGAGGTAGGCCACGACCAGCTGAGCCTGATCGTAGAGCATCTTTTCGAAATGCGGCACCCGCCAGCCCGTGTCGACAGAGTAGCGGTGGAAGCCTCCCCCAAGATGATCGTACACGCCGCCGGCGGCCATCGCTCCCAGGGTCGTCTCCACAACTTGCCGCCATCCTGCCGCCTCGTCGCCGGTGCAACCCGCCAGCGCCCGGAACACCAGGTTGAGGCCCACCGGCCGCGGAAACTTCGGGGCCGAGCCGAAGCCGCCGTGCTCCGGGTCGAACTGGTCCTCCAGAGATTCGAGACAGCGCCCGATCGCCGCTGCGGCGTCGTGCGATCCCTCCTGCGAGGCCCCGGTCGGCCGCGGCGCCCGCAGCGCCTCCAGCACCCTCGCCCCCTCCCGGCACACGTCCTCCCGCCGCCCGGCCCACGCCGCGGCGATCTGCTCCAGCACTGTGGCGAACCCCGGCCGGCCCCAGCGGTCGGCCGGAGGAAAATAGGTGCCGCCGTAGAACGGCTCCAACTCCGGCGTGAGCCACACGCTCAACGGCCAGCCGCCCTGCCCGGTCACGGCCTGCACGTAGGCCATATGGAGGCGGTCCACATCCGGCCGCTCCTCGCGGTCCACCTTCACGGGCACGAAATGGGTGTTGAGCAGCGCCGCGATCGCGGGGTCCTCGAACGACTCGTGCGCCATCACATGGCACCAGTGGCAGGTCGAATAGCCGATCGAGAGGAAGACCGGCTTCTGCTCGGCCCGCGCCCGGGCGAAGGCCTCCTCGCCCCACGGCAGCCAGGCGACCGGATTGGCGGCATGTTGCTGCAGATACGGAGAGGCCGTCTCGGCCAGAGAGTTGCGGGGAGCGGGCGGCGGAGTCATCGCCGGCAAGGAAGCGGGGCGGCGGCCGTTGACAAACCGGGTCGGCTCGCCGGCTCCGGAAACAAGCGCGGCGGGCCCGAGGCCCGCCGTCGCATTACCGGAAGTTGTATCCGATCACTTCTTCCCGAACTTGAAGATGCCCTTCACGCTCTTCTGCTCGCCGGGGTGGGCCGTGGCAGCCTCGCCGTCGGCCAACTGGGCCAGCATGTCCTGGAACTTCTTCTGGTCGACCTCGAGCTTGGCGGCCAGGGCGCGGATCCGGTCCTCCTGCTGCTTGAGCATGCGCTCCTGCTCCTGCAGGGCGAGCAGCTCGCTTTCGAAATTCTTACGCTCGGACTCGAGGGCGGCGGTGGCCTTGTTGAGCTGGTCCCAACCCGAACGCACCTTCTCTTCGCCTACGGCGGCGGCGGCCGGGGCGGCCGCGGAGCGCTTCTGCAGCGTCACCTTGTCGGCCTCCAGCTGGGTCTGCTGCTTGCGCAGGCGTTCCTCGTAGCCCTTGAGATTGGCCTCCTGGATCTGCCAAGACTCGATGTCCTGCATGAGCTCCTGGCGCTCGCGCTCGAGCTGGCTGGTATTCTCCCTGTGCTTGCGCTGCTCGTCCTCGAACACGCTCTGTTCCTCGCGCATGCGGGCCTCTTGGGCCTTGAGCTGCTTGCGCTGCTCCTCGAGCTGCTTGAGCTCGGCGTCGGAGGCGCCGGCCTTGGCCACGGGTGCGGCCTTGCGGACGGCCTCCAACTCGGCCCGGGCGGCGGCGGCGGCCTTCTGCTCGGCGGCGAGCGCGGCGCGCAGGTCGGCCTCGCTGGCGGCAAGCTGGGCCTTCTCTTCCTCCAGATCGCGGGCCTGGCGAGCCAGCTTGTCCTTCTCCGCTTTGAGGGCGGCGGTCTCGCGCTCCACTTGTACCCGACGCGCGGCGACGTCGCCGGTGGCCTGCCGGCCGGTGCCGAGCTCGGCGCGCTCGCGGTCGAGCGCGGCGGTGCGGGCGGTGAGCTCCGCGGACTGCTGCTCAAGCTCGGCGCGCTGGTCGGCCAGCGAGGAGTCGAGTTGGGAAAGTTCCTCGCGCTGGCGGCGCATCATCGTCGCCTGCTGCTCGAGCGTGCCCTGCTGCTCGGTGAGGGAGCGCCGCAGGCTCTCGACCTTGATGGTCTCGCTGCGGTGCTTGTTCTGGGCGGTCTGGAGGTCGCCGCGTTCCTGCTCCACAAGCTGGCGCTCCTCCTCGATCTGCTTGAAGAGCTGCTCGCGTTCGGCGGCCAGCCCGGCGCGCTCCTTCTCCAGCAGCGCCTCCAGCTGGGTGATGCGGCTCTTCTCGTTGCGGGCCGACGCCTCAAAAGTCTTCAGTCGGGCGGTACGCTCGTCGATCGCCACCTGCTGGGCGACGAGCTGTTCGGCCTCCTGGCGCACCCGCGCCGCCTCGTCCTGCAGCCCGGCCAGGCGTTGCTCCTCGGCCTTGAGCTCGGCGGCCTGGGCCTCGAGATCGGCTCCCTGGCTTTGAATACGCGAGGCCTCCTCGCGGGCGGCGGCGCGTTCCTTGTCCAGCGCGGTCTTGGCCGCGGCCAGTTCAGCCTCGTGCTGGGCCCGGGCCTGGTCGAGCTCACGGCGGCCCTGTTCGACCTCCGCATACTTCTGGGCCTCGGCGGCCACTCGCTTGGCCTCGGCATCAAGCTCGGACTCCCACTGCTGCTGCTCGCCCTTGGCGGCCTCCAGCTCGGCGGCCTCCGCGGCGAGCTTGGAGCGGTCGGCGGCCAGCTTGGCGTTGGACTGTTCGAATTCCTTCTGCTGCTCGACCAGCTTGGCCTTGCGCGCGGCAACCTCCGCCGCCTCGGTGTTGGCCTTCTCGGCGGCGGCCTTGGCGGCGGCCTGCTCCTGCGCGAGCTTGGCACGGCCTTCCTTGAGCTGGGCGGCGGCGGCCTCGTGGGCGGCCTCGGAAGCGGACAGCTGACTGGAACGTTGCGAAAGCTTCTTGGAGTCCTCGGCGATGCGGGCCTCGTTTTCCCGGAGCGCCTTCTCCTGGGTCTGCAGTTCCTCGAGCTTGCGCTTGGCCTGGGCCACCAGGGCCATCTCCTCGGCGAGCTTGGCTTCGCGGTCGGTCAGCTCGGCCTCGCGCATGGCGAGGGCGGACTTGTCCTGCTTGAGCTTGGCGTCGGCGTTCTTGATCTCGCCGAACCGGGCCTGCTCCTGCGCCAACCGATCCTCGGCGGACTTGAGCTTGTCCTCGCGTTGCGACAACGCCTCGGAGGCCTTCTCCAGCTGCTGTTTGAGCAGCTGCAATTCCTCGAGCTTGGCGATCTCGCCCTCGACCAACTCGCGTTCGCCGGCCAGTTCGCTCTTCTCCTTGGCCAGGGCCGCCTTGTCGGTCTCGTATTTGGCGACGGAGGCCACAAGCTCGGTCTCGCGCTTGGCGAGGGCCGCCTTGCTCTGCTCCAAGAACTTGGTCTGCTGCTCGACAGCCGCCTGGTCGGCGGCGAGCGCGGCGGCCTGGTCGGCCTGCTCCGACTCCTGAGCCTGCACCTGGGCGAGTTGGATCTTGAGTACGTCCTGCTGGCGGGCCAACCCCTGACGTTCGCCTTCGAGCTGCCCCTGCAAACGGGCGTAATCCTTCTGCTTGGCCGCCAGCGCGGCGGTGTCGCGTTCGAGCTTGGCGGTGTGATCGCGGACCTGGGCCTGCTCTTCGCGCAACCCGGCCACCTCGCGACGGGCATTCTCGAGGTCGGCCTGCTCGGAGGCCACTGCCTCCGCGGAGGCGGTAAGCTGTTTCTCGCGACGGTCGAGCTCGGTCTCGCGGGCCTTCAGCCGCTCGAGGCGCGTCAGCTTGAGGTCGAGCTCGGTGCGCTCGGCCCGCAGCGCCTTTTCCTTCTCGGCCAGCGTGTTCTCCGTGAGATGGACACCCTCACGCTGCTCGTCGAGCTGGACGCGCTCGTCCTCGATTTGCTGGCGTTCGGCCGCGAGCTGGCGGCGTTTCTCCTCGAAGCCCTTGGTATTGCTGGCCAGGGAAGTCTCCTGCTCCTTGAGCCGGGCGGCGGCGGTGGCGAGCTCGGCGCGCGCCTTTTCCACCTGCGCGCGTTCGGCCAGGGCCTGCTCGGCCTGCGCCTGCAGGTCGGAAAGCTGGCTGCGCTCCTCGGTCAGGGCCTGCTCCCGCTTGGCGAGGTCGTCGGCGACGGCGTCGAGTTGCTTCTGGCGCTCGAGCTTGACGGCCAGCTCGGATTTGAGCCGGGCGGCCTCGGCGTTGGCCTTCTCGGCGGCGGCCTTGAGGGCGGCGACCTCCTGACGATCGGAAGCGAGGCGCGCCTCGACCTGTTTCGCGGTAGCCAGTTCGCTCTCGGCCTGGTGGAGGCGTTCCTCGACGTCGATGGCCCGCTGTTCCAGCGCGGCCTTCTCGGCGGTGAGTTCAGTCTCGAGATTCTTGGCACGCTGGACGGCCGCCGTATCCTGATCGAGCTTGCCGCGGTTGCGCGCGAAGTCGCTCTGCTGCTTGGCGAGCACCGCCCGCTCCTGCTCCACCTCGACCTTCGCGGACTCCAGGGCGGCGATCTGTTTCTGCGCCTCCTTGGCCTCGGCCTGCATCTTCTGCAGTTGGGCGCGCGCGGTCGCGGTGTCCGCCTCGAGTTTCGACGCCTGGCCGCGGGTCTGCTGGAGGGTCTCGACCTCACTCTGGAGCGCCTCGCGCTCGGCGCGCAGATTCTCGGTCTCGACCGCCAGTTCGCTCTGCTGCTTGGAAAGTTTTACCAGCTCCTGTTTGAGGGCCGCGAGCTGTTGGGCCACGACCCCGCTGTCGCCGGCAGCGGCGGCCGGTGGGGCTTTCGCGCCAGCCTTGCCGGCCACGGCGGGAGCGCCGGCGGGCAGGGTGTCGATCTCACCCAAGGCTTCTCCTCCGGTAAAAGCCTCGCCCGGGCGCAGCAGACTGCAGGCCCGCTCCGCGATCGCCTTAAAATCCTCCGGCTGGTTGAAAACATCGGCCACCCCCAGACGGATGGCCTGGATGATCGCCGGCAGAGCCAAGTCCTTGGCGCAAAGAAACACGGGCAGCAGCGGCTGTTCGCTGCGGATCACCGCCAGCATGTCCGAATCGCCCACGCGCAGCACCTGCTCGATCAAGGCGAGATCGAACAACTCGTGCTTGGCCAAGTCGACAGCTTCGCTCGCCTTGGCGGCGGTGCGAATATCGAAACCCGCATCAGCGAGCAGCAGAGTCAACGTGCGCTTCGCCTTCGGGTTGCTGTGGGCGATCAGTATTTTCTTCGTCAAGGCGGGAAAGAAAGTGGGTGTGGGAGAAGAGGTAAACGGCGAGGCGCGGACAAGACAAGCGGGGTTTTCCGGGGCACCGGCTCGGCTGGGGCGAAATCGGCGGGTTCAACACATCGGCCATTTCGCCCGAAATTTCGCTGTGAAAATAACCATTAGGGCCGTTCGGCCCTAATCTTAACAAGGTCTTTACTGTCGAACGACGGGGGTTGGCCTGCGGCAAACACCCCAGCCGGCCCACCGCAAACTGACCGGGGCGGCTTGGCAGCGCCCCCTCGTCTACGTGCGGAACAGCACCGCCTCTCGCCGGAACAACGCCACCGCCCCGGCCAGCGCCGCCGCCGCATACACCACCGTCGAAGCGAAGATGAGGGCGATGTAATGCCAGTGCCACACTCCCGAGAGCATCTCCTTGCAGGCAAGGCTCAGGTTGAGGATGGGCACCAGCGCGAGCTTCGCATCGAGCTCCACCCCGGGCAGCATGCCCATCATCGCCGGCAGGATGATCACCAACACCAGCGGCGACACATAGCTCTGCGCCTCCTTCATCGTCCGGGCCAGCAGCGAAAGCCCCAGCAGCAGCGCCGAAAACAGCACCGCCACCGGCACGATCAACGCCACGACGCCGGCCACGCCCAGCGGGTCGATCGCCGGCATCGCGTGGCCGGGCAACGCCGCCCCCCCCGGGCCAAGGAGCATCCGCGTGCCCACCACAAAGCTGCCCGCCATCGACAGGAACGAGCACAGCATCGTCGTCAGCGAGGCGGTGAGCACCGTGAGGAACTTGCCCAGCACGATGGCGGTGCGCGGCACCGGGCTGCACAGCAGCGTCTCGAGCGTGCCACGTTCCTTCTCGCCGGCCGTCAGGTCCATCGCCGGATACATCGCCCCGGCGAAACACAACAGGATGATCAGGTACGGGATGAACCCGCCCACCAGGTTGCCGCCCACCTTCTCCGGCGGCGCCACGTTTTCGCGCTTCACCGCGAAGGGGCGCACCAGCGCCGCCGGCAGGCCCTGCGCCACCAGTCGCCGCTCCACCGTGCGGTCGCGCAACTGCCGGAAAAAGTCCTCCAACGCGCCCACCCCCATCCCGCTGCGCAGTTCCGACTCATAGTGGTAGAGAGTCACCGTGGCCGGTTCGCCCCGCGCCAACGCGCCTTCGAACCCGGCCGGGATTGCCACGGCCGCGCGGATGCGCTTGTCGGCGATAGCCCCGCGGTAGTCCGGAGTCTCCACCACCCGGAAACGGGAATCGGCCCGCAGCTCCGCGACCACCGCGGCCGAATCGGCCCCGGCGAGGATGGCAATGGGGGAGGCCTCCGCCTGTGCCTTGCGCACGATCCGGGTGGCGACCGTGCCGGCCACCAGCATGATGACCGGCATCACCAGCGTGGGCACAACGATCATCGAGATGAGCGTGCGCCGGTCGCGCAGCGCGTCGCGCAGCTCCTTGGCGTAGATGGTGAGCGTGTTGCGCCATAGCCGGCCGGTGCGCGGCGGGGTCGGTTCAGTCGGCATGGTGTTCGGCCTCCCCACCGACGGCCTTCACAAAGATCTCTTCCATATCCCGCTCGCCGAAACGGCCGCGTAACTCCTCGAGCGTGCCCTCGGCCACCAACCGGCCGTTGTGGATAATGCCCACCGTGTCGCAGAGTTTCTCCACCTCGCTCATCACATGGGTGGAATAGATCACCGTCTTGCCGCGGTCGCGACAGCGGCGCACGAACTGCACGATCGCCCGGGCCGCCATCACATCGAGCCCCAGCGTGGGCTCGTCGAAGATCATCACTGCCGGATCATGGATGAGGGTGCGGGCAATCGAAGTCTTCTGCTTCATCCCGGTGGAGAGAGCGTCGCAGCGCCGATCAAGGAACGCATGCATCTCCAGCTCGTCGGCCAGCCGCTGGAGCCGCCCGGCCAGCTCCGCCTCGGGCAGGCCGTGCAGGCGGCCGAAATAGCAGACCATCTCCCGCGCGGTGAGCCGGCCGTAGAGCGCGGTGCTCGCGGCCAAGAAACCGACCTGCTCGCGCACCCGCTGCGGGGCCTCCGTCACCTCGTATCCAGCCACCGCGGCCGTGCCGGAAGTCGGCTGCAGCAGCGTGGCGAGCAGCCGCAACGCGGTGGTCTTGCCGGCGCCGTTGGCCCCGAGCAAGCCGTAGATGCGACCCGGGGCGCAGCGCAGCGACAGCGCATCCACCGCCCGGATCGCCCCGCGTTTGCGGTCGCGGAAGACCTTCGTGAGTTGGCGGGCCTCGATCATGGTGGTGAGAAAGTGGGACGGGCGGGCGGGCGGGGCGACCGAAAACGACCGGGATCGGGGCGAAAGCCGCGATGGAGGACACAAGAAGCCATGGCGGGGCCCCGCAGGCACGGAGTCCGGCGCCGCCCGCCTCACAGGCTGAGTTGCTCGCGGAACTCCTGCGCTTGTCGCCGCGAAAGCTCGACCTTGGGGCCGCCCTTGATCTGCACCAACAGCCCGCCGCTGAACCACGGCTCGATCGTGTCGATCCACTCCAGGTTGATCACCTGACGGCGGTTCGCCCGGAAGAACATCTTGGCGTCGAGCCGCTCCTCCATCGCGTTGAGCGAGCGGAAGAGCAGCGGCTGGGCGGAGTCGAAATGCACCCGCGTGTAGTTGCCCTCGCTCTCCAACAGACGGATCGAGCGTACCTCGACAAACCAGCAGTGGTCGCCCTGCCGCACAAACACCTTGTCGTGCGCCTCCAGCCGGCCGGTCCGTGCGGGCTCGCCCGCGCCGCTGTCCGCCCCGGCTCCGCCGCCGGCCTCCAGCTTGCCCAGAGCGGCAGCCAGGCGCGCGGGATCTACGGGCTTAAGCAGGTAGTCGAGCGCATTGAACTCGAAGGCCTTCACGGCGAACTCGTCGTAGGCGGTGGCGAAGATCACCTGCGGCAACGGGGCCTCCAGGGACTCGAGCAGCGCAAACCCGTCCTCCCCGGGCATCTGCACGTCGAGAAAGACCAGGTCGGGCCGCAGGCGCGCGATGGCTTCGCGCGCCGCCTCGGCGTCGGCCGCCTCGCCCACGATCTCGATTTCTGGATGCACGGCGAGCAGCCGGCGAAGTTCATTGCGGGCGAGGCGCTCGTCGTCGATGAGCAGTGTTTTCATGATGCAGATTCCTTGGGACCGACCGCGGCCGAGGCGGCGGCGGGCGGGGCGGTGGCTGGCAGGCGCAGCTCGGCCACCACCACCCCGGAGGTCTCCTCGCGCAGTTCCAACCGCCCACGCACCCCGTAGAGCAGCCGCAGGCGCTGGGCGGCGTTGCGCAGGCCCAGCCCGGTGGAGCCGCTACGGTTGCCCAGCGTACCGGGATTGCGCACCAGCAGGCGCAGCTCCCCGCCGACGCAGTCCGCCTCCAACACGATCTCGCCGCCTTCGCGCCGGGGCGCGATGCCGAACTTCACCGCGTTCTCCACCAGCGTCTGCACCAGCATCGGCGGCACCGCGGCGGCGGCGGCCGCGGCCGAGACGGTGAGCCGCACGCGCAGCCGGTCCTCATGGCGGACCTGCTCGAGCGCCAGATAGTCGTCGACCACGCGCAGCTCGTCCTCCAGCGGCACGGTCTCCAGCTGGCCGGCCTTCAGCGAATACCGCAGCAGGTTCGCCAGCTGGGTGACCGCCGCGCGGGCCCGCGCCGGATTCTCGTCGATGAGCGCACGCAGCGAGTTGAGCGAGTTGAAGATGAAATGCGGGTTGATCTGCGATTTGAGGGCGCGCAGCTCGGCCTCCTTCACCGTGCTCTGCAGCTGCCATCGCTCGACCTCCGAGCGGCGATACCGCTCGAAGATGTGGTAGCCGAAATAGAGCGCCGACCACACGAACATGAATACCGCGCCGTTGAAGATGCTGTAGATGGCGACCGTGGCCGGGTTGACCTGCACGGTCTGCTCGATCTGCTCGCCGAGCAGGTGCTGCAGGGGCCAGCCCAGCGCCGTCCACAAGCCCGCCAACACCAGCACCGCCGCGAGGATACGTGGCAGCAGCGCCAGCCAGGGCAGCCGCACCCAGCCGCGCCGGCGCAGGAAGGCGCGGTAGCCATGGGTGAGCAACAACCCGATGCTGTTGAGGGCCACGATCATCGCGATGTCCTTGGCCAGCGGTTGGCGGTGCAGCACTTCGCCGTTGATCGTCACCTCGCCCTGGGCGAGCACCAACCCGATGTAGACCAGCGTCCACAGGCCCCAGCCGGCCGTCTGGCACGCCACATACAGACGCGTATGCCGGGGCAGCGGCAACTCGGGGACGGAGGGCTCCGGTTCGGGCATCGCCGCAACGTAGCGGCGGAGGCGGCGGAGGCGCCATGTTTTATTCGGACGGTTGCCGGCCGGGATGAGTGGCGGACGCCCGGCGCGAATCGCCTTCCCGTGCCGCGCGCCTTTCGCCAGCGTCGGCCTTGCACCTCCCGCCCTTCGCCCGGCCACTCATCGGTCGACGGCGGCCTGCTGCGCCCGGCCCTCCGCCGGGCCGAGGCGCCCCACCCATCCCGCCATGACCGCCGCCGAACTCGCCGCCACCTTCGACTCCACCAACCTGCGCCTCGATGCCACCGAGCCCGAGCTCGCCGCACTCTGCGCCGAGGCCGCCACCCACCACTTCGCCTGCGTGATGCTCTACCCGGCCAATGTCGCCTTCGCCGCGCGCGAGTTGGCCGGCACCGGCCTGCGCATCGGCACGGTGATCGGCTTCCCCAGCGGCCGTTTTTCCACCGCCGCCAAGCGCGCGGAGATCACCGCCGCGCGTTGCGCCGGGGCTCATGAAGTCGATATCGTGATGAACTACCCGGCGCTGCGCGCCGGCCGTCCCGCCGAGGCCGGCGAAGAGATCGCCACCCTCACCGCCGAGGCCCACTCCCTAGGCCTGCTGGTGAAGATCATCGTGGAGACCTGCTATCTCAACGCGCCCCAGCAGCTCGCCGCCCTGCACCTCTGCGAGGCCGCCAAGGCCGATTTCATCAAGACCTCCACCGGTTTCGGCTCCGCCGGGGCCCGGGCCGAGGACCTGCGCGCCTGGGCTGCGGCCCGCACCGGCCCCATCGCACTCAAGGCCAGCGGCGGCATCCGCACTCTGGCCGACGCCCTCGCCCTCCTCGCCGCTGGGGCCACCCGGCTGGGCACCTCCAACGCAGGGGCGATCCTGGCCGAGTGGCGGGGCGGCGCCGCCGCGACGGGTGCCGGGTATTAAAACCTCGGAGCCACGAGCGCCCCTCGTCCGTTGTCAAATTCCCGTCAAACCGAGCCGGTACAGGTTTTTAACAAAAAGGAGCGTTTCGTTTCCGCCCCTACGGCGTTAGCTGGTTGAGCCTGCCAGCCTCCCCCCTGCAATGCCCGACGATCCCCGTCCCTACTCCCCGCCCCTTCGCTTGGGCCTCCCCCCTCGGCCCCCTGTCGCCGAACCTTCCGTCCGCCCCGCTGTGAACGTCACCAAATCCATCCGCGATCTCGCCGGCCGTAACGCCCTCTGGCGGCAGCCCAGCCAGCTGCGCCAAGAATACGAACTGGTCGTGGGCGACGAGATCGTCGCCACGCTGCGCTGGCGCAAGAACGTGGGATCCGCCGCCGTCGCCCGCTCGCCCGACGGCACCTGGTCCTTCAAGGCCGCCGGCTTCCTCAATCCCCGCGTCACCATCCGCCTGCCTAACTCCGACTACGACTTCGCCGTCTTCCGCCCGGGCAACACCGGCGCCGGCTATCTGGAGGCCATGGCCGAGCAACGCTACCAATGGCGCTGCGTCAATTTTTGGCAGAACGCCTGGGCCTTCTTCGACAGCGAAGGCGACCGCCTGGTCACCATCCGGCCTGACACCGCCGCGGCCAAGGTCGGCGGCATCGTCACCGTCGAACTCAAGGCCTCCGCGCATCAAGAGATCGGCTACCTGGTGATCCTCGGCTGGTATCTGCTCGTGCTCATGGCCGAGGACGCCGCCGCCGGCGTCCCCATCACAAGCTAGCCCGCGCCCCCCGTTCTCCCGACCCCGCCCCGCAAGGGCGGGGCTTTTTTGTCGGTGACTGCCGACCGGATTCCACCGGCCGAGCAACCCCGTTCCGGTTGTGGAAGGGTGCGCGCACGCGACCCGGGCATTCGCGTGCCAGCACCCGCGCCACCGACTGCCGCGGTCCCTCAGGCCTGAGCACCCCGATACACGACGCCGGCGGCCTCCCGCCAGGCGTCCAACGCCGCCATGTTGCCCAGGGTGTCGGCCGGAGTCATCGCCGGCACCTCGGCAAGGCCGGCGCGCACCGCGGCGGCAAACGCCTCGACCTCGTAGACGTAAAGTGGGCGCTCCGCCGGCACCTCGATCGTCTCGGGGGCGGCGCCCCGCCGCTGCAGCACCAGCCGGCTCACGCCGCCGGCACGCGCCGGCATCCACGGTTCCGGCACGAAGATGGAGCCCTCCTCGCCGAAGAGGCGCACCACGTTCTCCATCTCCAGGGAGACCCCGCAGGCCACCTGCGCGAGCAGGCCGTCATCAAACCTCAACGTCGCTGCCGCATGCAGGTCGGTGCCCTCAACGGGGTGCAGCCGCGCCGCTCCGGTCACCACCACCGGATCGGCAAACGCCCGCCCCGACGCTGCACCCGCCAACAGCCGCGCCATCGACACGGGATAGCCGCCCACATCCAGGATCCCGCCGCCGCCCAAGGCGTTCGCAAACAGCCGGTGCCCGGGCATGAAGGGACAGTGGAAGCCGAACGACGCCTGCACCAGCCCCAGCCGCCCCACGGCCCCGTTGCGCACCAGCTCGACGAGCTTCGCCGTCTGCGGGTGGGCCCGGTACATATAGGCCTCCATCAATGTCACACCCGCCGCTCGCGCCGCCGCCACCACGCAGCGGGCGTCTTCGAGATTCAACGTCAGCGGCTTTTCGCAGAGGATGTGCTTGCCCGCCTCGGTCGCCCGGATCGCCCATTGGGCGTGCCAGGGATGCGGCGTGGCGAGATAGACCGCCTCCACCTCCGGATCGGCCAGTAGCGCCTCGTAGCTGCCGTGCACCCGCGGATGGCCGAAGGCGGCGGCAAAGGTCGCCGCGGCCTCCCCGGTGCGGCTGCCCACCGCCACCAGGCGCCCGCCGGTCGAATCCAGCACGGCCTGCACGAACTGCCGCGCGATCGCCCCTGTGCCCAAGATCCCCCAACGAAGCGGTAGCAAGCTCATGCCCAAAGCATGACCCGGCCCGGCCGCGCCCCGCAAGGATCGATCCGCTGCCGCACCCCAAAGCCATTTCCCATTCTACCAATGGGCCGTCACAAGCCCGGGCTCGCCAATCTCACCCCACAACGCTTCGCTCCCCCGCACGATGCTCTCCGCCGCCGAGATCAAACAGCTCAAGGCCCTGCGCGACGACGACCGCGCCCGCCGCGACGCCGGCGTCTTCCTCGTCGAGGGCGAGAAGGCCGTGCGCGAGTTCCTCCGCAGCCAGCGCTTCGTGGGCACGCTCTACGTCACCGCCGACTGGACCACCGCCCCGGCGCCCGGGCAGACCATGCGCGAAGTCACCCCGGCCGAGATGGAGAAGATCAGCCACCTGCCCTCGCCCTCGTCGGTACTCGCCGTCCTGCAACGCCCCACACCGACGCCGTTGGCCCCGGGGCTACTGCAACAGGGGATCACCCTCGCCCTGGATGCCGTGCAGGACCCGGGCAACGTCGGCACCATCCTCCGGATCGCCGACTGGTACGGCTGCGCCCGCGTGCTGCTGGGCGAGGGCTGCGCGGACGCGTATTCGCAGAAAGTCGTCAACGCCAGCAAAGGTTCACTGGCCCGCGCCGAGATCCACCGCGTCGACCTGCCCGCCGTGCTCGCCGCCGCCGGTGTGCCCGTGCTCGGCTGCGACCTGGACGGAGCGAGCATCCACACCCTCGCCGCGCCGCCGGCCGCCGTGGTGGTGATCGGCAACGAGGGCCGCGGACTCTCGCCGGCCGTGCAGGCCCGCGTCACCCAGCGCGTCACCATCCCGTCCTTCGGCCACGCCGAGTCGCTCAACGCCGCCATCGCCGCCGCGATCGTGTGCGACAATCTGCGGCGCCTCGCCAGATCTGCCTAACCCCTGCGTGCCGCACCCACCGAGGGCGGAGGCTCCCTGCAGGCGGTGGAGCGGCCGCCGCCCTGTGGCCGAACAGGCGCCGCCCGCAACGCATCTACCCTTGCCGCCCCGATTCCGCCCGGGGCCTTCGGCGCCCCGCCAAACGAGGAACCGGCTCGGGCGAAGCCTCGCCAAGCCGTGCCCCGGGGCCGCACAGCACCGAGGAAGAGCCGTCGAACCAGCCCAGTGACAGAAAAAGCGCCGCCCCTCGCGGGTACGGCGCCGGTCCTAAATCAAAACGCTCACCTTCAACCCACCGGGCGGCGTAGCAGCGTTCGTCGCTGCGACAAACGCGTGGCGCCGCCCGAAGGATCGCCGGTCCTCCGGCGATCCTCAGTGTTTCACGTGGGCCTTGGGACCCTTGGTCTGGCCAATGGCGGCCAACAGTTCGCCGAACCACGGCGTGTCGATGTCGAACGCTTTGCCACCCTTGATCCGGGGGAATTCGATCGCGCGCAGCACGTTGCCCTTGTCCTCGTCGTGGCCGATCACGCCGCCCTCGCGGCGCATGGCGCATTCGACGGCGAGATCGGTGCAGCTCTTGATCAGGCGCAGGTCGTCGGCGTTGGCGGCGGCGGCGCGGGCGAAATAGCCGCTCTTCTGCACCAGCGTCTTCTCGGCGCCGAGCACCTTGGCGAACTGCTCGGCAAACCACTTGCCGGGATTCACGGCATCCAGTTTCACGTGACCGAAGGCGTCGCGCGGCACCTCCAGGCCCTTGGCCTGCATCTCGGCGACGATCTCCTCCACGCCCGCGCCCTCGGAGATGAAGATGTTCACGTTGTCGCCGGCATCCATGACGGCCTTCAGGCGCTTGGCCTCGGCGGCGAGATCGATCTGCATCTCGGGAATGAAGACGGCATGCACGTCGAGGCTGCCCTTGGTGAGGCCGAGGCCGGGCACGAACTCCTGCGTGTTGAGAATCTTGCGATACGCCTGCGCGGTGGCGCCGGTGAGCCAGCCGCAGCTGCGGCCCATCACCTCGTGCACGATGAGCATGCGCGGATTGGCGCCCTGCTCGGCGACGACGTTCTGGAAATAGCGCGCGCCCTGCTCGGCGGCCGTCCAAGCGCCCAACGACTGGCGGATCGGGAAGACGTCGTTGTCGATGGTCTTGGGCAGGCCGATGACGGTGAGGGCGTAGTTGTTCTTCGCGAGGAAGGCGGCGAGATCGGCCGCGGCGGTGTTGGTATCGTCTCCACCGATGGTGTGGAGAATGTCCACGCCGTCCTTGATGAGCTGGTCGGCGGCGACCTTCTGCGGGTCCTGGCCTTCCTTCACCAGACCGCGTTTCACGCAGTCCTTCACGTTGGTGAGCTTCACTCGGCTGTTGCCGATGGGGCTGCCGCCGAAGCGGTGGAGCACATGGGCGTTGGCGCGCACCTCGGGGGTGACCTTGTAGCTGTCGCCCAACAGCAAGCCCTTGTAGCCGCTGCGATAGGCGATGATTTCGATCTCCGGCGCGATCTCGGTGTAGCGCTCGATGAGGCCGCCAATGGCGGAGCTGAGGCAAGGGGCGAGACCGCCCGCGGTGAGAATGGCAACTTTGCGTGGTTTCACGATTGGCGGATAAATCGGACATGCCGCCAGCAGGCAAGGCCGCGCTGCGCACAGCGCATTATCCGGGCGGGTTCGGGGTTCGCCGGTGAGCCCTCTGCCCCTCCCTTCCTCGAGCGCCGCCAGGCGCCAAAGGTTCTACGTCCGGCAAAGCCTCCTCAGTTGCCCGCCGCAGAAGCCTCCAACGCGGGCAAATAGATCCGGAACGTCGAACCGGCGCCCTCACGGCTCTCGACGCCGATCGCCCCCCCGTGGGCCCGCAGGATTCCCGCCGCAGCCGCCAGTCCCAGCCCGCGCCCCAGCCCCTTGGTGCTGAAGAACGGTTCGAAGATTCGCCCCAGCTTGTCGGCCGGGATGCCCACTCCGTCGTCACAAACCTCCACACACACATGTCTTCCCGGGCGCAACGGCGTCGCGAGGGCGGCCGCCTGCACCGCATCGAGCAGCTGATCATGAAGCGCGATGCGCACCAGGCCGGCCCCCTCGCCAACCGCTTCGAAGGCGTTCTGGAGCACTGTGGAGAGTGCCTGGTGCAATTGCGCCGGCACGCCGCGCACCTGGGGCAACGGCAGCAGGGCGGGCAGATATTCGATGCGGCAACGCGCCCCGGCCGCGGCGCGCGCACGCGCCAGCGCGTCCTCGCACAACGTTTCCAGATGCAGCGGGCGGCGCGCGGCCACCGAATGCCCCGCGGCATCCAGCATTTGCCGACAAAGCACGGCGGCCCGTTGCGCCGCGGCGCGCACCTCCGCCAGCGAATGCGCCTGGTTCGACCCGGGAGCGGCATCCGCGGCCGCCAGCCCGGCATGGCCGGCGATGACGGTGAGGAGATTGTTGAATTGGTGAGCCAGCCCCCCGGCCAAGGCGCCCAGGCTCTCCAGCCGCTGCGCCTCCTGGCGATGCCGGTCGCGTCTGAGGCGGTCGGCCTCGGCCACCTGCCGGGCTGCCTGCACGCCATCCACCGGCATCGCCTCACGGGGCGGCTCGAGGGCCAGCTCGTCCGACTCGACAGGTCGGGGTGCGGCCTGTGCGCGCAGCGGCATCAGGTCTCCGCGCTCACCCGCGGCCCCGGTCGGCCCCGGTACCGGACCATGCGGCAGGTCGCCGCCGGCAAGCGGATCGTGGGAAGCACCGTGCAAGGTGGCGCGGGAGAGGGGAAGCACAGGAAATATGGTTTGAAGGCCGATTGATCCAGCTGGGCCGCAAAAAGTGGATTCCGAGCGACGAACGGTTGCGGTTGGTTCCTCAGCAATCGGCGGCGGCGGAGCAAACTTTCGCCCGCCGCCCGCAAATAGGGCACTCCCCCGGGAGACGTCGCCCTACCGCCCTACCTCAGCGCTTGCCCGCCGAAGGGGGTGTCCACCTACCCCGGCGCTTGCCAACCCCGGCGCCAGGGCCTCGATTGGCCCCGCGTGCTGAAGAAACTGTTCCTCTCCCTGCTGCTGCTCCTGCTGCTCGTCATCGCCGGAGTCTATCTTGCCGGCGGATGGCTGCTGGGGGTGGGCACACGCGCGGCATTGCCCCGCCTGGTCGCAACCCTCGAGCGCACCGGCCTGCGCCTGGCGCGCTGCGAGTTCAACCAGGCCGCCGTGCGCCCTCCCGCCCACCTGAGTTGGGAAGCGTGGCGCGTCGACCTGGTGCCGCCATCCACCGCTGCCAAGCCCACTCCGGATACGTTGCCCGTCCAGGTGGCCGCGCTGCACCTCCGCTTCACCGACTGGGCCCCCCTCACCGCCGACCTCGCCGTCGAGGGCATTCATCTCGACACCGCCTTCGTGCCGCCCGCGGCCGCCGACCTGCCCTTCGCCGGTGACGAATACGGCGTCGCCATCGAGCGGATCGACGCCGGCTTCCTCACCATCGCCGCCCTCGCCGTCGACACCGACTTGCGCTCCACCCTGGCCGCCCTCGCGACCGATCTCCAGTCGCTGGCCCGCGACGGCCACACTGCACGCAACCTCAGCCTCGGGGCCCGGCTGCATTTCAAACTCAAGAACCGCCCGCTCGCCGTACGCCTGGAGTCCGTACGGCGCGACGGTGCCACCTGGCTGCGCTTCAACGCATCCGACATCGCCGAGCTCTCCCGCCGCTACCCCCGCCCCCTCACCGCCGCCGAGCAGCAGATCCTGTGCGACCATCCCCAGCGCGCACTACTGCTGCTCCGGATCAAGGAATACGCCGAGCGTGTCGCCCTACGCCTCTCGCGCACCGAACGCGCCTACGGAGAGGATTTCACCCGCCATGTACTCTGGAGCTACTGGCTGGCCCGCACCTACGGGGCCGACTTCGCCCAGTCTGTGACCGATGCCCACGAAATCGGCACTGCGAGCAACACAGCGGCCGAGCACCGGCAGGACTACGCCAACAACACGATCGGGCGCACCTATGCGTTGATGAAAAAGAGCGAGGGGCAGGTCCTCCAGCTCATCAAGACCGACCCGAAGATCATCCGCGTGGCGAAATGAGAGCCGACTCCCAAAGATAGGGGCCTCGCGGGATCGGCATCCTCCGGTTCACTCCACGCTAGGCCCCTATTCCTGTGGGCCACCGCGTCGAGGTGGCCCGTGGACCGGCCCGAAATCCGCATCCCTACACAAGCCCCAGCGAGGGAAAGGCGAGTAGAAGCCCAATCTGCCCCCATGCTCTCAGTCCTCGATTCCGCCCCTTCCGCCGCCGCCCCCTACAGGCCACCGTCGGCAGCCTCAACCGGGAGCAGGCGATCGTAAACGATGTTAGCCGCCGCCCAAAGCAGTGCCCCCAGCATCACCGCCCGGCCGCCGGTGGCGACGCGCTCGGCGATCACGGTATCCAGCCCAAGCGCATGCCACTGGGTGAGCAGGTACTCCCAATCGTGGCCCTCCACCTCCTTGCCGGTTCCACCAGACAAGAGCATCAGGTCGAGGGCGCGAGCATCCGCGATGTACGGCGCCACATCCAGCGCGGCGTGGCCCGCCCACCACAGGCCGAGGGCCGCCCCCACCCCGTCGTTGTTCTTCCAATAAAACGCGCCCGCCACCACCAGGGGGAAGAGCACCTGCAATCCGCTGCCCATGAAGACCACAAAATCCCGGCTGTTCGTGAGCATCGCCGAGATCGAGTGCCCGGCCTCGTGGAACACGAGATGCACCCCGTGCATCCACCCGGGCGCTTCGCCCAGGTCCTGCAGCGAGATCGTGAAATAGCGCCAGCTCCAGCCAGCAATGACCAACACCGCGAGGCTGCGCAGCACCGTGTCCATTCCTGAGCGACGAGCGGAGTTGGGGAAGAGCACCCGAAGCAGGAAGTGCACAACAGAGGTCACGCCCGCCCTTTTTGTCACACCGTCGCCGAAACGCACGCCCGAAGCCGCGGCCCCTCCACCCTCCCCGAGCCCCCCTGCTTGACGGTCAAGTCTGCAGCGGATGGTCTTCGCCCTAGCCGACCCGTTCATTCCCACCATGCGCCTTCAACCCCTGCTCGCCAGCGCCGCCCTTCTCCTCGCCGCGGCCGCCCCGCTCGCCTCCGCCGCCGATGCCCAACTCATCGTCGACGCCTCGAAACCCGGCCCGAAGATCAGCAAGTACATCTACGGCCAGTTCTCCGAACACCTCGGCCGTTGCATCTACGAAGGCATCTGGGTGGGCCCCGACTCCCCCATCCCCAACACCAAGGGCTACCGCAACGACGTACTCGCGGCCCTCAAGCAGCTCAAGGTCCCGCAGCTGCGCTGGCCGGGCGGCTGCTTCGCCGACGAATACCACTGGCGCGACGGTATCGGCCCGCGCGAGAAGCGCCCCTCGATCTACAACTCCAACTGGGGTGGCGTGGTGGAGAACAACCACTTCGGCACCCACGAGTTCCTCGAGCTTTGCGAGATGCTCGATATCGCTCCCTACATCTGCCTCAACGTGGGCAGCGGCACCGTGCAGGAGGCGCAGGAGTGGGTTGAATACATGACCTCCGCCGCCGACTCGCCCATGGCCAACCTGCGCCGCGCCAACGGCCGCGACAAACCCTGGCGCGTACCCTTCATCGCCGTGGGCAACGAGAGCTGGGGCTGCGGCGGCAACATGCGCGCCGAGTTCTGCGCCGACAATTTCCTCCGCTACAACACCTTCATCAAAAACTACGGCGGCGACTCCGCCCGCATCCAGCGTATCGGCTGCGGCTCCAGCGGCGGCGACACCGACTGGACCGAGAAGATGATGATGATCGCCGGCAAGCAGATGGACGGCCTCGCCCTCCACTACTACACCCTGCCTTCCGACAGCTGGAAGGGCAGCAAAGGTGCCTCCATCGGCTTCGCTGAAGACCACTACTTCGCCGCGCTGCGCTACACCCTGCGCATGGAAGAGTACCTCACCAAGCAGCTCGCGGCCATGGACCAGTACGATCCCGAGAAGCGGGTCGGCATGGTCGTCGACGAATGGGGCATCTGGACCGACGTCGAGCCCGGCTCCAACCCCGGTTTCCTCTACCAGCAGAACACCATCCGCGACGCCCTCCTGGCCGCGCTCAACTTCCACATCTTCCACGACCACGCCGACCGCGTGACCATGGCCAACATCGCGCAGATCATCAACGTGCTCCAGGCGATGATCCTCACCGACAAGGAGAAGATGATCCTCACGCCCACGTACCACGCCTTCGAAATGTACAAACCGTTCCAGGACGCAACGGTGCTGCCGATCAAGCTGGTCACCCCTGACTACGCCTTCGGCAAGGAGAAGATTCCCGCTGTCAGCGCCACCGCCGCCCTCGCCACCGACGGCAAGGTCTACGTCGCGCTGGTGAACGTGCTGCCAACCGAGTCTGCCACCGTCTCCGCCACGCTCGTCGGCCTCACGGCCAAGGGCGCCACCGGCCGCATCCTCACCGCCCCGGCCATGGATTCGCACAACACCTTCGCCGCGCCGCACGCCGTCCAGCCCGCCGCCTTCACCGGCGCCACCGTCGCTGACGGCAAGCTCACCGTGACGCTCCCGGCGAAGTCCGTCGTCGTGCTCGAGCTGAAGTGACAAGATTCGCGTAGTCGCGGCCGAGCCGGACGCTTGTCTCCGGCCGGCCGCCGCTGCAGCCTGCTCGCGGCGCGCGGGCCTCCAGCGCCGCCACCCCAACCGTTCCGCGCCCCATGCTCTCCCACCTGCCCCGGCCGCTCCGCTCCCTCATGCCCGTTGCCGCGTTCGCCGGCATGGCGGGCCTCTCTTCGGCCGCCGTTCCGACGACCGCTTTCCGCACTTGGGCACCGACACCCCCGATGGGCTGGAACAGCTGGGATTGTTTCGCCACCACGGTGACCGAGGCGCAGACCAAAGCGCAGGCCGACTACATGGCGGCCCACCTCAAGGCGCACGGCTGGCAGTACATCGTGGTCGACATCCAATGGTACGAACCCGGTGCCAAGGACCACGGATACCGCAAGGACGCGGTGCTCATGATGGACGGCTACGGCCGACTGCAACCGGCGACCAATCGCTTCCCCTCCTCGGCCGGTGATCGCGGCTTCTCCGAGCTGGCCGGCTACGTCCACGGTCTCGGACTCAAGTTCGGCGTGCATCTCATGCGCGGCATCCCCCGGCAGGCAGTCGAGCGCAACCTGCCCATCCTCGGCACCGACCACACTGCGGCGGAGATCGCCGACAAGGTGCATGTGTGCCCATGGAACCCGGACATGTACGGGGTCGACCTATCCAAGCCCGGGGCGCAGGAATACTACGATTCCGTCTTCGCCCTGCTCGCCGAGTGGGGCGTCGACTACGTGAAGGTCGACGACCTCAGCCGGCCCTATTTCCAGAACCAACCCGAGATCGAGGCGATCCGCCGCGCCATCGACCGCACCGGCCGGCCAATGCTGCTCAGCCTCTCGCCCGGCGCTACCGACATCCGCGCCGCCGACCACGTGGTGAACCACGCCAACCTTTGGCGCATCAGCGACGATTTCTGGGACCGCTGGCAGGCGCTGCGCGAACAGTTCGCCCGCCTCGCCCGCTGGAACCCACACCGCTGCTCCGGCGCCTGGCCCGACGCCGACATGCTGCCGCTGGGCAGCTTGGTCCTCGGCACCCGCACGACCCGCTTCACCCCTGACGAGCAGTTCACGCTGATGACGCTCTGGTCGATCGCCCGCTCGCCGCTCATGCACGGCGGCGACCTGACCAAGACCGATCCTTTCACCCTCGCGTTGCTCACCAACGGCGAGGTGCTCGCCGTCAACCAGCATAGCACCGACAACCGGCCACTTTTCGATCACGACGGCCTCATCGCCTGGACCGCCACGGATCCGGCCAATGGCGACATCTACATGGCGCTCTTCAACGCCCGCGACCGGGTGCGGCTGCACCCTGAGAATGCCCGCCACCAGTCCACCGCCCTGCGCAGCGGTTCCGGCGCGGTGAGCGCCATCGACATCCCCGTCGGCGACGGACAAGCTCTCTTCCTGGTCGCCGAGCCGGTGGGCGAATTCGACGGCTTCGTCCCAGTGCAGTGGCTCGCTCCGCGCTGGGTGATGGCGGACGGCACCGAACGCCCGCTCACCGACACCGCCTGGACGCAGGCCGACGCGCAATGGGACAGCGCCGCAGTCCGCAAGGACGAGGGCGAACGTTTCCCGGGAATAAGTGCGCAAGCCTCGGCAGTAATCGAATACGCGGTACCCGCCGGCGCGGTGCGCTTCCAGGCGACGGCCACCGTCACCGCGCAGCAGGCACAGGAGGTGCCTGGCAGCGTACGTTTCCTCACGGTCATAGGCACGAAGGCGAACACCGACCAGGGCCCCGGCCTGCCGGTCGAGGTCGACCTCGCCGCCCTCACCGGGCCGGCCCCCGTGAGCGTCCGCGACCTGTGGACGAAGACCGATCTTGGTGAGCAATCCGGTCGCTTCGCCCCGGTCGTCCCCTATCATGGAGCGCGGCTCTACCGGCTGACTCGCACCGAGGCCAAACACTGAGGATTCATCGAGGCCCAGCCCGGCGCGGAAGCTAGCCAGCGCCGTGCGACCATTTCTCTGGAGAGGCTACGCCCGAGCCACCGGCACGGAGGCCGGCGCCACACCACGAAAAAGGCCCGATCCCCATTACGGGCGATCGGGCCAGAAGCAGATCAAAGGCGCTTACTCGTTGACGGACTCCAGCTCGGCTTCGGCGGCGGCGGCTTCGTCATTGGCCTGCTTGAGCGCTGCAGCCCGGGCATCCGCACTGCCGCGGGCCTGCCTCGCCTCGGCCAACCGCGCCTTGGCCACTCGAGCGCGCTCCTGGGCGGCCGCGAGCTCCGGATCCACCGGCTCCATGCTGCGCGTCGGCGTCGAGCGAGTGGACTGGTAGACGACCCTCTGCTGGGCGGCGGCACGCCGTTGCGCATCCTCCTTGTCGGCCTCGCGGCCGATGATACTGCCAACTACGGCTCCGACTACCACGCCGGCGCCGGTATTGTGGGATTGATGCCCGATGATGCCACCGGCCACGGCTCCTAGCACCGCGCCGTTGGCCTCACCGTCGTGGGCGTAGGTCGGCTCGCTCCAACCACCATCGATATACACCACCCGTCCGTCCTCCTCGAGATAACGAGGTTCGACGTAAACATAGTGCTCGTACGGGGGCAGATCCCAATACCCGCCCACCCACACCCAGTTGGTATAGCCGGCGCGCCAGCGCCAGCATCCGGGAATCCAATAGTGCCGGGAACTCGGACGATGCGACCGGTATTCATGGCGCATCGGCGGCGGCCGGTGGCCCACGTGGAAGCGCACGCGCGGTTGCGCGTGGGACCAGACCCGGTGTCCATGGCTGTCCCAATGGCGTCCGCGGTCATAGTTATCATGGCGGCGGCGGTCGTTGTTGTCATGGCGGCTGCGGTCATCCCGTTGGGAGACCTGCCGTTGCCGGTGATCATTGTCGCGGGACTCCCGGCGGTCACGGTCCCGGGAATCGCGATGGTCGCGGTCCCCTGCCTGGGCGACCGTTCCCATTGAAAGCGCCACGGCGGCGCTGAAGAGAAAGAGAAGAAATTTCGAGCGCATGGTAGGATCTCCTTTGGAGGAAAAGAGGATGGGGCGTGTGGGCCCGACGGCAGATAGACGCCGCCCCGGCCGAAAAGTTTCAAACGTCAGCTGGGCGAAGGAGCGGCATGCTGAGGCAAATGAGACACGAGCCCGGCCCCGCCGCAAGGAAGCACAATGGAAGCGGGCTGGGCGTTGGGTCGAGTGGCCCAGCGAAGGGCGTGAGCGGTTCAACGGCTCGCTTCGCAAGCGGCGAAGCGCGCAGGCGCAAAAAAAGAGCCGGGACCGAAGTCCCGGCTCTTGAAGTGATTCAGATCGGGTCAAGCCGCCCGAGGATCCGATCCCCGGTGGCTCAACCGGCGGATCAGAACGTAAACGTGTTGGTGAGCGACCAGGTGCACGGATCGGAGATACGACCCACAGCCATGGTGCCATCGGGCTGCACCGTCACCGGGATCAGCTCCTTCTTGGTGGTCAGGTTGCGCAGATTGAGCTGGATACGCCAGTCGATCTTCTCGGTGACCTTGCGGCCGTAGCCGACCCAGAGGTCAACATTGGTCTCGGCCTTGCCGATGTACGGGTTCTCGAGGTCATAAACCTTAGGATCCGTGGCGGTGGCGCCGTTCATCAGCTTGTAGCCGATGACGCTGCCATCCTGCCAGCGGTAGCCGCCGCCGATGTTGACACCCTTCATGAAGCCCTTGTCGAACGAGTAGTTGACGACCAAGTTGGCGCGCCACGGGCGAAGCTCGGGCACGTTGGTGTTCTCCTGCATGCGGTAGAGGCGGTACGGAGCCATGAACTCACGGCCGAATTTGCCGCGCACGGTCTCGTTGCCGCCACCCCAGTCGGGGCCCCACAGACGCACGTCACCAATGACGCCGACCTGCTCGCTGCCCATCATCACCGGGGTGTTGTACTTCGCCCAGCGGCTCTCGACCCACACGGCCATGGACTCGGCCATGTTGGTGCGCTGCGCCGTGGTCTTGGAGGCATTGAGCGAGATGTTCAGGTTCTTTGTCGGAGCGAAGTTGAGCTCGTACTCCGTACCCTTCGACATCGTATCGCCGGTGACCGTGAAGCCCTGGGGGCTAGTCCAGTTCATCCAGCCCTTGTATTGGGTCCGATCGATACCCCAGGAGGAGTACCACGCATCCGAAGGCTGGTTGGCGAGGAAGGCATTGACGATCGCATCACCGGCGGCGATCGCATGAGCGACGGTCTCAGTGGCGTCCTTCGGGGTGTAACCGCCAAGGCCGTTGTTCGAAGAGCCGTAGCTGTTGAGGCGCTCGATGCTCTGCTTGCCGAACATGTAGCCCCACGCTTCGGCGGCGGGCAGCATGTAATCACCGCTGAAGCCGGAGAGACCGGCATTGGTGACGGTGGTCTTGTACCAGGTAACCTTCAAGGACACCTTGTCCTCCCAAGTGCTGATCGCGAAACCGTATTCACGGGTCTTGCCCTTCGGGGGAAGGATCGCATTGCCGACCGCATCCGTACGGCCAGCAAGGGGCTGGAAGTTCTCCGACTTGTTGAAGAGCAGGGAGAGATCCGTGTTACCCGGCAGACGATTGCGGAGCTCCTTGGGCGTGTGCAAAACAACGCTGTAGCTGCGCGAAGTACCCTTCACGACACCGTCTTGGTCCACCATGGAAGGAATGCGATAGAGCGGGCTGGCGAGGTCGACCGTGTCGAAAGGCGCAAATTTCGGCAACGGATTGATAGCGGTCGGACGCGTGTATGCCTTGGACGTGTCCTTACGAACGCCGGCAGTGCCCACCAGCGTGCCGTCCCAGAAGTAGGACTGCAGGCTGACGGCCTTGGAGGAAACCTTCGAGCGGCGTAGCGAAGCGTTCGTGGTCAGGCTGTCCACATCGCCAGCGGCCTGGCTGATGACGTCGATGGGACGATCCACCCAGCCGACGTAGTTGGCGGGGTTCTCGGACTGCGTGCTGGCGTTGCCGTACGGGTCGGTCCAAGCCGCACCGGGGCTGACCGTGGAGTTCCAGGTGGAATCATACCAGTGCAGCAGGCCCGAGGTCGGGATCTGCTTGCCGGTCAGGTTGGGCAGATTCGCCCCTTCCAGGGTCGAGCGGCCGGCCAAGCTGGGGCCGAAGTAGCTCAGGATGTTGACGCCGCGGTTGCGCAGCAACGTGTCGTGAACCCTAACACCATAAGTGGCATCGGCCGCGTAGTTGAACCAGTTGCGCATCTCGGTATCGGCCGTCTCCTTGCTGTAGAGGCCCGTGAAGATGTGCCGGCCCAGCAGCTTGGTGAGGAAGCCCTTCGCCATGAAGTCCTCGGCGCGCAGTTCACCGAAGGCGGTGATGCGGGCGGAGTCGCGCTCGCTCTGGTAGGTGTTGTTCGCGAAGCCGTCGGACACGACGCAAGCCCGGCCGAAGTTGGGGTTCAGCACCCCGTCAACGGCATACTTGTTCATGTCGATGGTGATCGACTGTCCGTAGTCGGACATCATGTTCTCCTGACCACGATCGTAGTTCTGATGATCGTAGACGGCCTCAAAACCGAGACGGTTGTTGAAGAAAGTCTGGCTGAGCCCGGCGTTGAACGCCTCGTGGTTCGACCACTCGCGCTTGTTCGGGCCGTCCAGCAGCTTGTTGTAGAAGTCGAAGATCGACGAATCCGTGAGGACGTAGTTTTTGTACAACCCGTAACCAGCGTCCGGGTATTTGAGCGAGCCATCGGAGTTCCGGATGTTGCTGACGGCATCCTTGAACGGGATGACGCCGGCCATGATCGTCCAGGGGATGCCGCCGATGCCTTGATCGCGCGTGCCGTCGGACTTCAAACCGCCGGAGGTGCCTACGTCGGTGCGGGCCAGGTTGAAACCGCCGCCGTTCTCGTCCGCGAAGATCGCGACGATGCCGCCGTAATTACGGCCGAAGGAGCCGATACGCGGGTTGTAGTTCGGGTTGGCCACGCCGCCATCCAAGGAGGATTGGCGGGCGCCCATGCCGAGGTCGCCGGCCGCGTGCGCGGCGGTAACCAAGGCCACGTTGGTCTGCCCAACCGTGCGGGGATCCAACACCACGCCCTTGAGGCTGGGGTCGGTGAACCACGGCGTGATCAAGTCGCCCGGGGGCAACACGCGCGGGCGGTTGGCCTTGACCTGGCCCTTTTCGTAGTTGGCCTTGATCGTCGTGCGGGCGCCTTCGAAGCGCATGAACTTCGGATCGTAGCGCAGGGCCGCGTAGAGACGCTTGTCGTGGTTGAAGGCCGGGTCCTGGCGGTACTTGGTGTTGTCGTCGAGCGCGGACACGCGCAGGGCGAGTTCATCGTCGAGCAGCACCTTGTTCAGATCCACCGAGCCGCGCATGCTGCCGTAGCTGCCGGTGCGGAATTCGATGGTGTTCTTGTCGGCGAAGTCGGCCGAGTTGAGGCTGGCGTTGATGATGCCGGCTGGGCTGCCCATGCCGAAGAGCATGGCATTCGGACCGCGCTGCAAATCGACGCGGCCGACGTTGAAGGAATCCCACGAGATGTCCGTCAGGAAGAAGTCACGGGTGTTGTCCGCAGCGTCCAAACCACGAACACGGGTGTTCTGGTTGGGATTCATGCGGGCGCCGGTGTCGTCGAGGGCCTGCCCGTTGCCGAGACCGGCGAAGTTGCCGGCCACGCCGCCGACTTCCGTGCCGGTGGTGTAAACGAGCAGGTCCTGGTTGTTGCGGGAACCGGTGTCGCGGAGGAACTCGGCGGTTACGACGCTGATCGCGGAACCGACGTCCTTCAACTCGGTACGGATACGGGATCCGGCGAGAGTGTCAGTGGCGCGGTAGCGGGCGGCGTTCTCGGCGGTCACGGCGAACGGCGAGAGAACAACGATGTCTTCAGACGCGGCGTCCGTCTTTGGGGAGACGGCGTCGGGGGCAGGAGCGGTCTGCGCGGAGGCGCAAGTTCCTGCGGCAAGAAGCAGGAACGCAGCGGCGATAGAGTATCGGACCGCCGGCAAGGGCATATGGGTCATAGCGTTTATGGTTTGTTCTGTGGGTTGTGTTCCCGCGGCCAGCCACCGGGCCGGACGCGAAAAGGGGAATCAGCCCGGGCCCGCAACGCCCCGCGCCGCATTGGCCCGCGGTGCGCCGCTCGGGGCGACGGATTGGGGAAGGCGAAGCCGGGCCGAATCAGAACTGCAATTTAACGCGGCCGCGCCAACCCACACGGAGCGGATGAATCGCTCCAACGTGTGACAGGAATGGCTGCTGAGCTCGGTCATGTTTCGTTAAATCTAATGGACCTTGGTCGTCCACTAGCTGGATTCGGGCGGGGAAATTTCAGTTTTCGATCAAAATGCCGATGGGTGGTGTCTGCCGGCTTTGATTTAACCTCGGGGGTGATTTCGGCCTAAATTGCCGTGGCTGTCTTCCTCCTGGCAAGTCCAAACTGCGCTTCCCCGTTGCGCTGTTTCTCATCGTTGGCGCCATGCGTTCGCGCTGCTCCATGCCGCCTTCGCCCGGGGATGCATGGGGCAGTTCCAGCAACAACTCGCATGCGCCTGCACCTCCGCCGGCCACGAAAATGCCCGGCGCGGGCAGACCGCAACCGGGCAACGGGGAGCCTGAAGGCCCGAACCGTGGCGGGACGGGGCCGCCCTAGCCCAGCGTAATCAAAAGTTGGGCATCCTGGGCCCGCACGACCACGCCTGCGGGGTGCTCGGCGGCCACCCCACCCTGCACCGTTGCGAGACGGGGAACACCGACCATCTGGACACTCCAGTTGGTGGCCGGCCCCTCCACCGTCACCTTGATCTGGGCCCCCTGCCGGCTGGCGGTCATCCGCACGGCGTCGGCACCTTGCAGGGTGGGAACGGTGCGCGTCGCGGTGGCGCCGTCAGCCAGTTCGTAGATGCGAAATACGGTGCCGGCGGTGAAATCGTAGTCCGGGCGCTCGTGGTTGGCGCCAACCGGCAGGATCGAGCCGGCGCGTACGAACAACGGCAGGCTGAGGTAGCCATGCTTGGCCTGGTGCCAGCGCGGCCCGGCCTGTACCTCGCCGCTGAGCAGATGGGTCCAACGCCCCTCGGGCAGGTAATAGGAGACGTCGCCCTCGGCGTTGAATACCGGCGCCACCAGCAGCGAGTCCCCCAGCATGAACTGGCGATCGAGCGTATCGCTCGCCGGGTCGTCGGGAAACTCCACCAACATGGCGCGCAGCATCGGGGCGCCTTCCCGATGGGCAACCACCGCTTGCCCGTACAGGTACGGCATGAGGCTGCACTTCAATTTCGTGAACTGGCGCAGCACATCGCAAGCCTCCTCGTCGTAGTTCCACGGAACCCGATAGGTGGAGGAACCGTGCAGGCGCGAATGCGACGAAAGCAACCCGAACGCCAGCCAACGCTTGTAGACCGCGGCCGGGCCGCCGCCTTCGAAGCCGCCGATATCGTGGCTCCAAAAACCGAAGCCACACAGGCCCAGAGAGAGGCCACCGCGCAGGGTTTCCGACATCGCCTCGAAGGTCGACCAGCAGTCGCCGCCCCAGTGCAGGGGGAAACGCTGGCCCGAAGCATAGGTCGAGCGGGCGAACAGCGTCGCCTCTCCTACTCCGCGCTTACGCTCCAGCAGCTCAAAAACGCACTGATTGTAGAGCACCGCGTAGAGATTGTGCATCCCCACCGGGTCGGAGCCGTCGAAATACTTCACGCCCTCCACCGGGATACGCTCGCCGAAGTCGGTCTTGAAGGAGTCCACACCCATGTCCACCAACCGCTCGAGGTGACCGGCAAACCAGCGGCAAGCCGCCGGGTTGGTGAAATCCACCACCGCCATGCCCGGCTGCCAGTTGTCGCTCTGCCACACGCTGCCATCGGTGCGCTTGATGAAATAGCCATGCTCCTTGCCCTCGGCGAACAGCCTGGAACGCTGCCCGATGTAGGAGTTGATCCAGACGCAGACCTTCAGCCCGCGCTCATGGAAACGCTGTAGCATGCCCTTGGGATCCGGGAAGGTGCGCGGATCCCACTCGAAGTTGCACCAGTCGAATTCGCGCATCCAGAAACAGTCGAAGTGGAAGACATGCAGGGGGAGATCCCGCCGCTTCATCTCCTCGACAAAGCCCATGCAGGTCGCCTCGTCGTAGCTGGTCGTGAACGACGTCGTCAACCACAGCCCGAACGACCAGGCCGGCGGCAGGGCAGCCCGGCCGGTCAGCTGGGTGAGCCGGCGCAGGACGTCCTTAGGCGTGGGTCCGCAGATCACAAAATACTCCAGGCTCTCGCCCTGCAGGGAAAACTGGACGCGCGCCACGCGCTCGGAGGCCACCTCGAACGACACCGGGCCGGTCTCGTTCACGAGCACGCCGTAGCCGCGGTTGGTCATATAGAACGGCACCGCCTTGTAGGCCTGGTCGGAGCCGGTGCCGCCGTCCTTATTGTCGTTCTCGACCACTTGGCCGTTTTTCACAAACGCCGTGAAGCGTTCGCCCAGGCCGTAAACATTCTCTCCGACGCCGAGCTGGAGGCGCTCGTGCAGGAAGGAGCCCTTGCCCGCCACCTGCGCGTGAGCCATGCCACGCCACGCCGAGCGAGTAAGACTCTTTCCCTCGCTTTCGAAGCTAATTTCCCAACCAGGCCGTTTCACGCGCACCGCGATCCCGCCGGAGCGCAGCACCGCCTCGTCCTTGCCCACCTCGATGGCCACCGCCGGCGCGGCCTGCGGCTGCAAGGGTATCACCGGCTGCTGCTTCGCCCCGCCGGTGAAATGCTCGAGACGCACCCGGATCACTCCCTCCATCGGCGAGCTCAGCTTCACCGTCAGCAGCGGGCCACCCAAGGTATCACCGCGATGCTTGATAGCTCGGGTGGGCGCATCGATCACGAGGGTGTCGCCGACCTGCGTCACATCATACGCCTCGGTCGCATAGGAGGCGTTCACACCGGGTTGCATCAGCCATTCGCCGTCGGAAAATTTCATGGGGAGAGAAAGGGAGGGCCTTAGGTTTCTCGGTAAATCTGCAGCTGACAAGCCTGGAAAACGTGGGATTGCAGTTCACAACCCCTTGGCAGCCATCACACCGCCTGGATCAACCCGCCGAGAAACACCATCGGCAGCCCCACCAGCAGCGAGACCCAGAACGGCTTTCTCACCCGATCCCAGTAGAGCACGAGAAAGACGATGGACACGAAGGGAACGAAGAGCACGCCCAGCCCCCAAAGAATGGATTCCGAGAAGGCCGCGATGATGTAAAAGACGTTGCATACCAGGACTACCAACACGCCCAGCACGACGAAAAGGATCGCCCCGGGGCTGGCGGGCCCCCGTCCCGCGCGTCCTTCCCGTGTACTGGATCTGCGGGGCTGCTCCGGACTGCGGGTGCTGGCCGGCCGCACCCGGCTTGGTTCTCCCGCCCGGACCTCCCGCGGAGTCGCCCGACTGCTCCCGCCCGAGGACCCACCGGATGCCTCCACCACCACGCCCCCTTCGAGGACAACTTTGGTGCCGTCGGAGAACATCAGGATCTTCCGTGCGCCCACCTCGCGGGTCAGGTTGGGCTCTCCCAGGTCGCGCACCACGGCCTCCTCCGTGTCGCCGATATTCTGGGCGAAGCCGACGCCAGCAAAGGTGAGCAGGGTGATGAACAACAGTGGAAGCCGGCGCATGATCGGGGGGCTGGGCAAAAACACAAACTAGGCACAGCGCCGAGAATCTCCCCCGGCACGCGCTTCACTATTTGCATACGATGCTTCGCGAGGATGTCGAGCCCATCCCCGAGCCCCTTGCCCCAGCCTGGAGCCCGCGAGCCCGAAAGACCGCCGCTCGCCGTCTTCCCGACGCCCCCCGAGGCCCGAGTCCCCGGCCCCGTAGTCCCGCGCCCCGTCCTCCCAATCGCGCCCCGCTTGCCCGCCACGGCTCCCCGGCCACCGGCCGCCGCTCACTGGCCACTGTTCACCGCCCCCACCCCCACCGCCGCCCGCTCGAAGCTCTCCGGTGCCCACAACACCCGCGGCCGCAACCCCGCCAGCGTGGCCACCCAGCGGTCGGGCATGAGCTCCAGCCGGGTGTTCAGATGGGTCGCTATCGTATTAAAATAGTCCCGAGCAAGGGCCACGCGCGTCTCGGTGTCGGAGAGTTCGCGTTGCAGCCCGACGAAGGCCACGTCGGTCTTGAGCGCCGGGTACCGCTCCCCCACCGCCCGCACCGCCTCCGCTGTGCCGGCGAAATCCGGGCCGGCCTGCCCCACTGGCGTCGCCATCGTCTGGGTGCGCAACGCCGCCAGCTCGGCCTGCACGTGGCGTTCGTGGTCGCGCAGGCCGCCGACCACCGCCACCAACGGCGGGATTAGGTCGGCGCGCCGTTTGAGCTGCACCTCAACCAGCGACCAGGCTTGGGCGGTGCGATTGCGCAGCTGCACCAAGCTGTTGAACGTCGTCCACAGCCAGCCGAACAGCCACCCCGCCCCGGGCAGGGCCACCAGCGCAGCCAGCGGCCACAGCGGCCCGGTGCCCTCCGGCAGCTCCGAAAGCTGGATCAGCCAGGCCACTGGCCACGGTACCAGCAACGCCACCCCGAAACCCCAGAACTGCCGACGGTAACTGCGCTGGACGCGCTCCTCCCCTCGGCAGCTGATCAAGAAGAGATGCTCCTCCGCATCGGCGGCGATCTCCGCAGCCACCGCATCCTCACGCTCCCGCGCCCGTCCGGCGACAAAGACCGGGCAGCCCAGCGGGAGCGCCTTCTCCACAAACCGCCGCCGCCCCGTCGAATCGCTCACGCCCCCGGCCGGGCCCTTGCCGTAGTAGAGCGCGTCGCTCCGGCCAACCGTCTGGGCGAAGACCTCCTGCGGCTCCACCTCGGCCCCCTCCGGGCGCACCCGCACCGCCCCAGTCTCGTCCTCCACATAGAAATCAGGGGCCTCTCCCCCCGCGGCCACGGTCGACCAACCGGTCTTGCGTACCCGGCGCGTCTGCGAACGGCCCTTGCTGTCGGTGGTAGTCTCCGTTTCCCAGCGCTCCCACTGTTCATCCACCGTATAGGAATACCAGACGCATACACAGCCGCCCAGATAGCTCCGCACCGGCGTGGCGACCACGGCCTTCCCGGCCAACTCCACCTGCCCGATGAACACCCCGCGCGCCTTCGAGGTCGGCGTATCCATCAGCAGTCGCAGCCGGCGCCCACCGCGCAGGGCCAGCCAGAGGAACAGCAGGGTCAGGGGCGTTGCGATCAACCAGGCCGGCCAGACAATCTCGTAGTCCATCGGCTCCGAGGCTGCGCACTTCGCCCGAGTGTGCCAAGCCCGCGTGCAGACCGTCGGGTTTCCTCTCCCGGATCGGCCCTAAGCCTCCACAAACTGCGCTTCCGAAACCGTTCAACCGCCACGCCACGCCCGGCCGCTTGGCCAGTGGTGGACCAGTCGGGTATCTGGCCTTACGGCTTCGCAGGCCCGGGCACGACCTCGAGGTACATCGAAAACTCACCCGCCTCGCCCGCCTGCCACTGCGGCGAGAGCTGCTCGATCTCCACTACCGGCGCCCCTGGGTGGCCAATATACACCTGGGTGTAGAAGCCTCCGTCGGGGGCGGCCAGCTCGGCCCCGCGGCTTTCGCCAAAGGCCATCGTCAACTTCGTCCCGGCCACCTGAGCCGTGAGGGTCTGCGGCGGGAAGGCCAACTTGTCGGACTTGCCAGCAAAGCGGATGCGTACCTTGCCAGGGGTCTCCTCCACCCCGGCCGGCAGGGCGAACTCGGGCTGCATCGACGGGCCGACCTCCCCGCCGCAACGGAAGTACCCACGCGGCCACTGCGCACTCGGCGCCGGCCGGAGGTCGACCGTGGTCGCCTGCGGGGTCTGCAGGACCTGCATCACCTGCACGGCCTGGGTACCACCCGCGACCGCGATGCGACAGGCAAGGCGGTCGCCGGCGGGTTCATAGATGCGCGTCATCCTTGGAAAACCGCGACCGGCATCGGGCATGAGCAGCTCAAGCCGGTCGCCGGCCACCCGCACTTGCTCGGCAGCGGCGCGCTCCCAGGCGTCGGGCGGCGGCCAGCCCCAGAGCGCTTGCGGCCCCAGCCACACGCGATGGCCGCCCCAACTGAACGGGTTATCCCGCGAGGAAGTCTCGAAGAGCAGATTCTTCTCGGCGGCGGCCGGCCCGAAATGGACCAACCGCCCCCGATCGACGGAGACGATGGCGCGCCAGCTCCCATTGCTGAGTGCATAGGCCCGCTCCCCCCGCCAAGTGGTGGTGCCCCAGACGGCGGCGGCCGCCCGGGCGGGCTGCACGGCGACATGGGCTAGGCACGCGGCCAACGCCAGGCACCCGAGGAAAGCGAGCTCGGTCTTCATTTTGGGGACTCGTTGAGGAGATGATCCGCGGCAAGGGCGAGGAACAAGTAGTCGGTGGTGCCGCCGCCAAGCACGTACTCGGTCTGCTGCCACAGGAAGGGCCACTCGAGCAGTTCGGGAAAGTCGGGTCGGATGAGCGCCGTGCCCGACACGCTGCCGCCGGGCAAGTACGCCCAGTCGGCGCGATTGAAGCCATAGGCCACGGTGGCCGACTTCGCGCCCACGCCGGAAGCGAAGGAGGCTGTATTTGAACCGGGGTGGCAGCCGAGGATGAAGTTGAGGGCGTGCAGCATCGCCTCGCGCGGGAAGATCTCCGGAAAGCAACGGTGCAGGTAATACTGTTCCATGCCGAAGCCCTGGATCTGCCATCCGGCGCCCCAGATGTCCGGCTCGTAGGGCACGCCGTACGGGGTCTTCTTCTCGAGCGCCTCAACCTCGGAGCGGTAGGCCTTCACAGCGTCGGTCACCTCGCGGGTGAACGACGCGTCGCCGATGGCGATGAGCGCCCGGCCCACGATCCAGCCGACGCGCGGGGTGCGCGGGCGAGTGTCCTTGCCGCGGATATTGTCGCAGATCTTGCCGCGCTGGGAGAGCAGATAGTCGGCGTAGGCTCGCTTCCCGGTGGTGAGCAGCAGCTCGACGGCGAGGGTGATACGCGGGCTCGGGGCGTTCTTCATCCACGGCTCGGTCGCGCCCTTGGTCTCGTCGGTGATCTTCCACATCGTCTCGGCAACCTGCAGGCACTCGGCAGCCAACTCGGCATTGGCGACCTTCAGGGCGCGGGCGGCGGCGGCCAGGCCGGCGCCGGTGTTAAGCTCACGGAAGGGGTTGTTCTCAGTGAAAACCCAACGGTCGTCGGGCGAACCGACGACCCCGCCGTCGATCGGCAGCGGGGTGGAGGGGGCGGTCTTCGGGTCGAAGACGACGTTGTCCGTCTGCATGCTGAATTCCCCAAGATGCACGTATTGGCGCTTGGTCGGCACGATGATGCCGCGGTAGAACCGCCCCAACGAGCGGTAGCCGCCGAGCACGGTGAGCAGGCCGTGCTCCATCTGCTGGATCATGTCCGGCTGGCCGTCGGGGCGCTGGATCTCGACCACGCGGTGGGCCTGGTCGATCGTGGTCCCGTCGTAGTCGACGCCGAAACTCTCGTAGGCGAGCGCGAGGCCGTAGACGGTCTCGATCTGCGACTCGACGCGCAGGTCGTCGTCGCCGGCATCATGCCAGCCGCCGCGGTTGAGACCGGGCACAGGCTCGCCCGGCTGGTACTTGCAGAGCGTGGACGGGCCCTGAGCATAGCCGTCGAAGTGCGTGAAGCCCACCGGCGCCATGCGGGCGTCGTCGAGGTGGCAGCTGCCGTGCCACACGCGATAGCGGTCGTTGATGCGCATATGGCACATCTGGATCGGCAGGAAGTATTCGAGCGTGGGCTGCCAGACGTGGCGGCCGTAAACATCGGCGCCAATCTTGAAGGGGTTCGAACGCACGTCGCCATAGCTCACCACGTACATGCCGGGCGCGGTGAGTGCGGTGAAGTCGAGGCGCAGGTAGTGATAACGCAGGAAGTGCCCCCACTCCTCGCCCTTGGCCTCGAACGCCTTCTCGAGTTTGCCGTCGGCTCCGATGCGGGAAACTACGATGGGGAAGCGGCGCGCATCGCTACGATCAAGTTCGATTGTGGCCCACTTCTGCTGGGCGGGATGGTAGCCGACCTGCGACACCTGCACGACCGGGGCGGACTGGAAACCGGGCAGCGCGTGGGGGGAAACCAGCCAGTTGATCGCGCTTTTGGTGGCGCCGGCGGCGATGGTGGAGCGGACGACGAACCAACCGTTGCTGTGCTGCGCGCGACCGTCGACAAGCTCGAGCGTGCCGCCATCGTCGTTACGGATGGTCATGCGCAGCGCATCGTTCTCCGGCGCGATGGCGAGGCTGCGACCGGTGGCCAGCGAGGCCTGCTGGTATTCGCCGGCGGAATCCACCGTGCCCGGGCCGTTGGCCTGAAGCGGGAAGATCCCGGTCTGGCTCTCGGTGGCGAAGGACTTGCCGAAGAGCAGCCCGGGGAAGAGCTCGAAGTTGAAGCCGACCTTGCCGATCCACTCGGCGGGCAGCGGGGCATCGAGGTCGACGAGGATGCGGAAGGCGGCGCCCTCGGGCACGATGCGCACCGTGTAGGTGAACTTCAGATCCGGGTACTCGATCGGGTTGAACCCCTTCCGGTTGCGCGTCTCGTCGGGAAACGAGCACTGCACGCGCACCTCGCCGCTGGCGCGGTCGATCACGCGTTTGCCGACGACCGGGGTGGGCTGCCACTGCCCGGGGGTGCGGTCCAGGCGCAGGTCACCGTTGGTGGCGATGCGTTGGCCGTTGAGGATGACGCCCACGCCACCCTGGTGGCCCTCGGGATAGTAGTCGTGCGCCAGCATCACGTTGAGGCCGGGCATCTCCAGGTACTCAAGGTCGTTGAGCGTGAGCTTGGCCGGCTCGGCGGCGGACAACGCGGCAGCCGCAAGCAGCGCGGTGCAGGTGGCGGACAGGAACGGGGAATTCATAAACTGGGGATGAGGGGATTCTGGAAAGGGGGCGGTGGCGCGCTCAGGTGCGCAACAGCCAATGCAGGGTGTTGAGCCAGAGCTGGCGGATGGCCGGCGGCTCCAGCGATTGCAGCGCATGGCCGTTGGCGAGATAGGCGGTGCGGCCCGCGCCGGCGATGCGCCCGGCCTCGCCCTCGGCGGTAAGCACCATCGGGAAATCGACCCACTCGGCGAAGTGCGCCTTCGCGTGCACCCGCACCGGCAGGAGCGGCGGGAGCACGACATTGAAATACAACTCGTCGGTCACCTCGAAGTCGCGCACCCCGGCGACGACCGGATGCGAATCCGTCGCCACGCCAACCTTAAACTTCTCATACTTCGAATGACCGGTGTAGCCCCAGTGCCAGCGGAACCCGAGCAGCTGGCCATACTCGGCCCAGTCCTCGTAACAAAGGATGCCGCCATGGAAGGCCAAGGTCGGCCGGCCGGAGGCGACGTAAGCGCGAAACTTCGCGCGCTGCGCCTCGCTTGGGCGCACGTACGGATGCGCCGCGATGCCGGCGAGGGTCCACGCCATGTCGGGCAGCGGCCGGTCGAGCTCGGGCCAGAGCATGCCGGCGGCGATATAGAGGTCGGCCTGGTCGAGCCGGTCGAGCGCGTCGTTGCCAAACGCCGTCTCCAATCGCCAATCCTCGGGCAACCACGAGCGGATGAGCGCGGCCTGGGCCTCGACGGGATGCCAGGGGCCGCCGGTCTGGAGAAGGAGACGCTTCATTGAGGGGGGCGAGTGCCGAACCGTGCGCGGGGCTCAGCGGGTTTCAACTGCCGTCGTCAGCTTGAAGGCACCACGCACCTTCAACTCACGCGAGGAATGGCCGACGTTGATGCGGTACTCGCCGGCGTCGGCCACCCAGGCCTTGCGCTCCACCGAGTAGTAGGAAAACGCCCGCGCCCCGAGAGGGATGCGCACCGTGCGCTTCTCGCCAGGCTGGAGGAGAACCTTGGCGAACCCCTTCAACTCCTGCACGGGGCGGGGCACGGCGGGGGCGACCGGCTCGAGGTAGACCTGCACGACCTCGGCGCCGGCGCGGGCACCGGTGTTGGATACTTCAAGCTCGACGGTGGCGAGCGCGCCCGCATCGCCGCCAGCGGCGATCTTGAGGCCGCTGTAGTCGAAGGTGGTGTAGCTCAGGCCGTAGCCGAAGGGGAAGAGCGGCTCGACGTTCTTGGCGTCGTTCCAGCGGTAGCCCACAAGGAGCCCCTCGTCGTAGTGCACAGTACCCGCTTCACCGGGATAGTGTCGGGCGAGGCCGGAGGCGTGAGCGGGGTTGTCGGTGAGCTTGCGCGGAAAGGTACAGGGCAGACGGCCGGAGGGGTTGATGTCGCCGAAGAGAATGGACGCGAGGACGTTGCCGCCCTCCATGCCGGCGTACCAAGCCTGGAGTACCGCGGGCACCTTCTCCAGCCACGGATCCATCGCCACCGGGGAACCGGCCACAAGCACCACGACGGTGCGTGGATTCACGGCGGTGATTCGGGCGATCAGCTCGGGCTGGCCGTAAGGAAGCTCAAGCGACAGACGGTCGCTGCTCTCGGTATCGTTGTGGCGCTCATGGTTGAGCCCGGCCACGAAGATGACCACGTCGGCCTCCTTGGCGGCGGCCACGGCGCGGTCGGCCAGCTCGGCGGGATTGAGGGTCGACTCCGGCGCGGGCGCGGGCTCCTCGTTGGTCTGGGCAGCACCGGTCACATCATACGTCAACGCCTCGAGGCGGCGATACTTGGGCGCGAGCACGCCGAGCGAGTGGGTGATATCGGCGCGGCCGTCGACGTGGGCGAGCAGGCCGGCCAACGGGGTGATCTCGTAGAAGGCCTTGATCTCGGAGCTCTGGCCCCCGTGGGCCTGGGTGCGCACGGCATTGTCGCCGATCACGGCGATGCGCTTGATCTTGGTGAGGTCGAGCGGGAGCAGCGCGTTGGCGTTCTTCAACAGGACCATGCCCTCCTCGGCCACCTTGCGGGCGGTGGCCTGGTGGGCGCGGGTGTTCTGCGAGCCGGCTGGGCGCCCGTCGACGCCCTTGATGGCAAAGAGCACGCGTAGGCAGCGGCGCACCTTGTCGTCGAGCAGGGCCATCGGGTACTCACCGCGCTCGATCCCCTCGCGGAAGGAGCGGGCCAGCTTGTAGTCGTCGTAGGCGCCACGCGACCCCATCTCAAGGTCGAGCCCCGCCCGCACCGCCTCGTCGGTGGTGTGGGTGCCACCCCAGTCGGACATGACCAGTCCGCGGAAACCCCATTCGTCCTTCAACACCTTGTTGAGGAGGTAATCGTTGTGGCAGCAGTGCTGGCCACGGAACTTGTTGTAGGCGCCCATGAACGACAACACCCCGGCCTCGCGCACCGCCGCCTCGAAGGCCGGCAGATAGATCTCGCGCAGCGTACGCTCGTCGACTTCGACATTCACCCGCCCCCGCTCCACCTCCTGGTTGTTGACGGCGAAATGCTTCACGCAGGCCGCCACATCGCCGGCCTGCATGCCGCGGATCGTGCCGATGGCCATCCGGGAGGCCAGCCACGGATCCTCACCGAGGTATTCGAACGTGCGGCCATTAAGGGGGGTGCGTTGGATGTTCACGCCCGGCCCGAGCATGATGTGCTTGTTGCGCATGCGGGCCTCGTCGGCGATCACGCCTCCGTAAGCCATGCCGAGCTCGGGATTCCAGGTGGAAGCCAGCAGGATCGAAGCCGGCATCCAAGTGACAAAGTCGTCGGTACGGCCGGCCGGGCGCCAGCTGTTGAGGCTGATCTCCTCGCGCACCCCGTGGGGACCGTCGGACATCCACATCTTGGGGATCCCCAGCCGCGGCACGCCGGCGGTGCTGAACTTCGAGTCGGCGTGAATCAGACCGAGCTTTTCCTCGAGCGTGAGACGCGGCAGCAGGTCCTCCACGCGCTCGTCGACCGACACCGCGGGATCAAGATAGCGGGCTTTCGCCGCCTCCTGCGCGCGCAAGGCGGGGCAGCAGAGGGCGATCGAGAGGGTGAGGGCGGGGAGGAATTTCATTTGGGGAAGAGGCCAGCGGAGCGTGAGTCTCTGCTTCGGTCCGTCCTCCGGCCAAATGAAATCAAATCCCGCACCCGCGATGCAGTGCAGGGTTAATGCGGGGCGGGGACGGGGCGCACGCGGGCCGTGGCACGCGGCTTCAGCCCTTGCGGCGCGCCGGGCTGCAGGCGAGACCACCGCCGCTCCGCCTTCAGCACTCAACTCTCATCCTGGGAGCCGCCGTCCTGCGGCCGTCACCAGCTCGCCAATTCGCGCAACGGCCCGCTCAACTCGGCAGCCATCTGCTCGTGCTGGAAGGCCACTGGGTGGGCATTCGTCGGCGTACCCGAATACTGGTGCAGCGGAGCGAAGGCCACGCGCGAGTCGCCGGCGGCGTGGGCGGCCGCAATCACCGTGCGCAGGCAACGGCGCTGGAACTCGCGCTTCCGGCCGTCCTCGGTCGCCGGGTCCTCGCTGCGCATCGGGCTCTCGGTGAAGAGCACGGCCGCCCCCGGATGCGCCCGGCGGAGATCCCCCAGCAGGGCCGCGAAAGCCGCCGTGAATACCGGCTCGTCGATGAGCCCCGCGTTCAGGTCGTTCTGACCCAGCGCAACCACGATCGCGTCGGGCTGATACTGGCTATGGTCCCACCTCGCCGCCGGATCGTCGGGCAGCGCGAGCGGGAAGAAGTCGCGGGCATTGTTGGTGTCCATCTTGCCCTGCCAATCGCGCAACACGCCGCGACCGCCGTAACTGACCAGATGCACCTGCGCCTGCAGCTGGCGAGCGAGCAGCATGCCGTAGGAGCGCGGGGCGTTCGCCATGCGCGAAGTGTTGTCGAGCTCGGGAGGCAAGCGGTCGATCGCCTCGCCGCAGGTGATCGAGTCGCCGATGAACATGAGCTTGCGCGTGGGCAAGGCCGGCGGGGCCACCAGCTCGCAGCCGGCCGGCAGCGCGAGCCCGAAGAACGACGCCACGCCCTGCCAGCTCTCGTTGCGGCGCGTCAACTCGACCACCCAGCCGCTAGCCGGCGCCGGACCGGACGGCAGCGGCAGCTCGCTGCGGCCCTCCGGCAGGCGGACCACGGCCGGCTCCCAGCCGTTGATCGATAGGCTGAACGCACAGTACGCCGAGCTCCCGCCCAGCAGGACCGTCGGCGCAGAGCCGCGGTAGGCAAAGCGGATCATCACCCCCGGGAAGCCGAGCTTCGCCTCGGCCTCGCCCGCGAAGGCGACACGGCCCATGTACTGGATGCGCGGATCGCGCGGGGAGGCGATGAGAGAGGAGGCGGTCATGGCGGGGGTGGCGGTTTCCGCCCGCCCCGACACGGCGCCGAGGGCAAGCAACACCAGAAGGGCAGCAGGGGTCGAAAAGGGGTGCGGAAGGTAAACCTTCGGGAGCGACATGGCCGCTGCATCGTGGGAATGGCGACGACGCTGGCGAGCCGGTAATCCGGATTCGGTTCGGCTGAATGCCCGTGCCCGGAGAGCACACGCCCGCGACCGATCCATGGATCCCAGGTTTTCATTGACGGTGCTGAGCGCACCACGGATCGTCGCCGCCAACGCCCCATGAAATCACCCCGTGGATTCGCGACGCTGCTCGGTCTTGTTGCCTTGGCACCCCTGCACGCCATCGCCGCCGATGCCGTCAACGTACCGCCCAGCCCTGCTCCGTATTTCACGCCGGCCGCGACCGAGCCCAAAGCGCCGGACGCTGATGGCTTTATCCAGCGCTGGCTGCTCTTGGAGCCGATCAACAAACCCAACCGCGGCAACGCCGGTTTTGTCGACACCTACATCCGTCGCGAGCTCACCCGTGAGTATTTCCCGGGCCAGTTCTCCGTGGTCCCACAGGCGGGCGACAAGGTGACCGCCGAAGGCGAAGAACTCGCTTGGCACGCTGTGGATTCCACCCGGTTCAACATGAAGCTCTTTCGCTTCGCCCATGGCCTGAGCAAGCGCGTCTACGGGGTCATCTTCTGGGCTGTCACCGTGGTCGACTGCCCGCAGGAGATCCCCAACGTCCGCCTAGCGGTCGGCTCCAACTCCGCCTCAATGTGGTGGCTCAACGGCGCGGAAGCCGTGGTCCTCACCGGCGACCGGCGCATGGTCATGGACGACTGCGTCTCAAAACGCATCACCCTCAAGAAGGGTCGCAACGTGCTCCGCGGCGCCGTGATCAACGGCCCCGGCATGAGCGACTTCTGCACGCGGTTCATCGACGAGAACGGCGAGCCGATCCGGGACTTCACCGTCCGTCTTGACAACTCCGGCAAGTAATCCCCGCGGCCCCATGAAATCTTCCGTTCTGGCAGCAACTGCCTCCACCCTGCTCGCGCTCGCGGCGGCCAGCCCGACGCTGGCCGTGGAGGGCGAGCCCTACATCCACGATCCCTCGACCATCACTCTCTGTGATGGCAAGTATTACACATTCGGCACCGGTGCCGGCGGATTGATTTCCGCCGACGGCTGGACGTGGCTCCGCGGCGGGGTCAGGCCCGGCGGCGGCGCCGCGCCCGACGTGCTCAAGCTCGGCGATCGCTACCTCGTGGTCTACGGCGCGACCGGTGGCGGCCTCGGCGGCGGCCACGACGGCCGCATCCTCACGATGTGGAACAAGACGCTCGATCCCGCCTCGCCCGACTTCAAGTACTCCGAGGCCATTGTCGTCGCCTCGAGCGATGGCGCGGAGGATTGCGACGCGATCGACCCCGCCCTACTCCTCGACCCGAACGACGGCCGTCTTTGGCTCTCCTACGGCACCTACTTCGGCTTCATCCGGCTCGTCGAACTCGATCCGACCACCGGCCGGCGGAGGGAGGGCAATGCGGCCGTCGACATCGCGATCGATTGCGAGGCGACCTACCTCATGTACCGCGAAGGCTGGTACTACCTGCTCGGCACCCACGGCACGTGCTGTTCCGGCCCCAATTCCACCTACAACATTCGCGTCGGCCGCTCGCGCAAAATCACCGGCCCCTATCTGGACAACATGGGCGTCGATATGTTGCGCGGAGGCGGCAAGCTGCTGGTCGCGGCCAGCGGTCGCTTCATCGGTCCGGGCCACTTCGGCCTGCTGGATCTCGGCGACGGCGTGCAGAAGTTTTCCTGCCACTACGAAGCCGACCTTGATCGCGGCGGCCGCAGCGTGCTGGACATCCGCCCCCTCCTGTGGAGGGATGGCTGGCCTGTCGCGGGCGACAACTTCGCGGCCGGCACCTACGTGATCCAATCCGAGCGCGCCGGCTATGCGCTCGAGCTCGCCGTCGATACCGTTCCGATGCCGCACACCCGCTACCGTCCGTGGGGCAGCTCCGCCGGTGGCCCCGCGGCAAGCCCGGCCGCTGCAACTGCCGGAGCCGGCACGCCGCCTCCGCCCACCGCGCCCGAGGTGCCGCCGGCCCCGTTGCCGTTGCAGGAAGTGGCGGTGGTCTCGAAGGACTGGCCCACCGGAGCCGTCGAAGTACGCCTCGGCGACTACATCGTCCGTCCGCACCAGAAGTGGGCGATCACGCCTGTCGCCAACGGCGGCGGTTACTTGGGGGCGCCCTACTTCAAGATCACGATTGCCGGCACCGAGCGCGCCCTGGCGGCCACGGCGGAGGCCGAACTGGTGACGGTGCCCTCCTTCACCGGGGCGCCCGAACAACTCTGGCGGATCGACCAGCTCGTCGACGGCACGTATCGCATCATGCCGAAGCAGGTCCCTGATTCGAAGGCCGAATACGCCCTGACCGCGATCGGCGCCAGCACGATCACGCTCGCCAAATTCGATCCCCAGGACGACAAGGCCCGCTTCACCTTCCGGGCGCCCTAGGCCGCGCCGGGGCCGGACGACAGGGCCTTGCCCAACCGTCCGGCTCGCCCGCCTCCGGTAGGCGGCCGCTTCCGCTCGTGCCTAGTCCGTCGGCCCAGTGCCAGGCCGACCATGCCACAGAGTCTCCGTATCTCCGTCCGGGGTGCACCATTTCGGGCAACCCCTGAAGCCGGCCGAGCACGAGAGAGACGCGCGAGCTTGATGCAACTACCAGTGGCAACGGGCCCGGCCCAGTCATTGCCAACACGGCGCGCCGACCCCATTTCCCCACGATGCTCCGCGTCACCTTGCTTCCGCTGCCCTTGATGTTCGCGTGCGGCGGGATCTTCTTCGTCCTCGAGGCCAACCAATCGGTGCCGCAGCTGCGCCGGTTGGCGGCAGTGCTCCTGTGCGCCATTCCACTCTGCGGCATCCTCGAAATCGCGGCATTCGCCTGCGACACCGTGATGAGCCACGGAGAACTCTTTGGCTGGGATCACTGGCCGCGCTTGGTCCTGCACGGCGTCGGGCTTGTGGTCTCCGTCATCGTGATCTGGTCGACGGTGCGCCTGCTTTCGAAGGGAATCCCCATCTGCATGTAGCGCGCGGCCGCATCGCCATCAGCCACCGAATCGCTTCAAGCCCCCCGAACCTTCTCGAGGAACACCAGCGTCACGCGCGGCGAAAGTGGCTCGGTGCGAAAAGGGCGGTAACCAAGCTTCGCGTATAGGTGCAGGTTGCGTGCGCTCCGTTCGCCGGTGAACAGCTCGAAGCGGCGCGCCGCCGGCAACCCCGCCTCCAGAGTCCGCATCAACTGGGTGCCCAGCCCGCGGCCCTGCGCCTCCGGTCGCACGACCAGCCGGCCGACATGGCAGGTGCCATCGGCCGCCAGACGGCCGCGCACCGCTCCGACGATGCGGCCGCCTACGCTTGCCTTGAGCACGAGTTGCTCCGCCAGTGCGCGCTCCGTCTCCGCCAGCGGCTCGGTCAGCGGCGGGATCGACCAATCGTCGTACAATTCAGCCTCACTGCGGTACGCGAGACGCTGTAGTTCGTGCAACAAGGCAGCGTCCGCCTCAACTGCCCGGTCAATCGCCAAGTTCTCGCTGCGCTTGGCCCCACCGGGGATTGCGCTTCCTGGCCACTGCGAATCCGTGACCTCCGACGTTAGGCCCGCACCTCGCGTCGGTGCCGGTTCGGTGTCGTTCGACAGGTCGCGCCGGTCACCTGCCGGAAGTATCGGCACTAGTAGATAATCCTCACGCACTGGGGAAAACACTTCCAGCGCCACCGAGTCCGAGAGGATCGTCGCCTGGTGTTCCACGCCGCCGGGGATGCTCCAGCTGTCGCCCGGGGCCAGTTCGCGCTCCTCGGTGCCGATGCGCAACCGGAGCCGGCCGCTGACGAGGTAACCAGTCTGCTCGTGCGGATGCACATGGGCCGGCAGCACGCTCCCGGCGCGCAGGCGGAATTCGGTCATCAGCATCCGGCTGCCATGGCAGAGCGTCCGCCGCTCGATGCCGGGCAGTGCCGGTGCATAGTCGCTCGTATCGTGTTTGGTGAACATGGCGGGCTTCTCGGGGGGCCACCGAATCCCAGCGTCTTCTGCAGCCGGCGTCGATCACACTTCACGTTGGCGGAGACCGGTATCAACCCCGGGGTGCGGCGCAGCGCCTGTCCACAGCCGGGAGTCCGCCGAAGCCGGCCGTGACGGAGAGTCGCCCTAGGCACTCACTCGCATGTCCCGATCGGGACAGAAGAGTGAGCGTATCACAATCGCATCGACGACCGGACCCGGCTCGCCACCCTTCACCCGCGCGCCGCCCGCCGCTCGCCTGGGCTGCGGCCGAAACGCGCGCGATAGGCGCGGCCGAAAGTATTGGCACTGGCAAACCCGCTGGCGCGGGCCACCTCGGCCACCCCCAGTTCGGTGGCGGCCAACATCGTGTGCGCGTGCTCCAACCGCAGGCGACGCAACAACGCGCCCGGCGCCTCGCGGTAGCGCGCCCCGAACTCGCGGATGAAATGCTCGCGCGTGATGCCACACTTCACCGCCACTCCCTTGAGATTGATCGCCGAGCGAAAATGGCTGCGCAGATAGTGCAGCCCGAACTCGACCGGATCCCGCTCGCGGGCGCCCTGCACCTGCTCGCGGTAGAGCGCGATCAACAGCCGATACAGCAACTCCGATTCCTGGAATCGATCGCGGAGATTGCGCCGCTGCACCCCATGGAACAACTCATCGAACAACGCCGCCACCTCCGACTCCTCCGGCAACCGCACCACCGATCCAAAATCCCCGCGGATCCGCTCGAATAGCGGGCGCACCCCGGCCGGGGAGAATGCGAGATACCGATGCCGATACGGCTCTGTGGCCCCGGGCGGGAAACCATAGCCCGTAGGCTCCCGATGGGTGAAGAGCATCGCCTGCCCGGAGGGAACCGACTGCGCTCCCGCCGCGTCGCGGAAATAGGCCGCCCCGCCCAGCGTGCGCTGGATCACCAACCGGTCCGGATCGCCGCGCGTAGCATTGTCGTAGCGATAGGAGACTTCCGTCTGCCGCTCCTCGGCGGCGGCGTGCACCACAGCGAACGGATCGGCGGCGGGGTCGGGGGGGAGCGGCGGCATGACGACGGCAACATCACATTTTGCACCATAAGCATCAATCTTCGAAACTCGCCAGCGCCCAGTCCTCGAAGCATGAACAGCAAACCGCCCTCGCCGCCTTATCACATTTCGCCCCCCGCGAACTCACCATCCCCAAGAACCACTCCATGAAAAGACTCCTCAGCCTGCTGCTGGCCGCCGCGATCCCCACGCTGCCCGCCCTCGCCCAGAAATTCGAGGGCTTGGTCCCCACTCCGCCGATGGGCTTCAACACCTGGAACACCTTCGCCACCAACATCAGCGAAGTGCTCATCATGGAGACGGCCGACACCATGGTGAAAAACGGAATGCGCGACGCCGGCTACAACTACATCGTCCTCGACGACTGCTGGGCCCTGCGCACCCGCGACGCCAACGGCAGCCTCGTGCCCGACCCGGCGAAATTCCCCTCCGGCATGAAGGCCCTGGGCGACTACCTGCACGCACGAGGCTTCAAGTTTGGCATCTACGGCTGCGCCGGCTCCAAAACCTGCGGGGGTTATCCCGGCAGCCAAGGCCACGAATACCAGGACGCCCGCCTCTTCGCCTCCTGGGGCATCGACTACCTCAAATACGACTGGTGCTTCACGGAGACGCGCAACGCCAAGGAAGCCTACACCACCATGCGCGACGCGCTCTTCGCCGCGGGCCGGCCGGTCGTCTTCAGCATCTGCGAATGGGGCAACAGCAAGCCGTGGGAATGGGCCAAGGACGTCGGCCACCTCTGGCGCACCACCGGCGACATCACCGACAGTTACAACGCCGTCCAGCGCTGGGAACGGGGCTGGAAGTTGATCCTCGACCTCCAATATTCGCAGGTGCAGCCCGCCGACGGCCCAGGCAACGGCATCGGCCAATACGCCGGCCCCGGCCATTGGAACGACCCCGACATGCTCGAAGTCGGCAACGAAGGCCTCACCTTCGCCGAATCGCGCGCCCACTTCAGCATGTGGTGCATGCTCGCCGCCCCGCTCATGGCCGGCAACGACGTGCGCCACATGAGCCCCGAGATCCTCGCGGTCATGACCAACAAGGAAGTCGTCGCCATCGACCAGGACCCCCTCGGCAAACAAGGCTGGCGCTTCCGCGCCGAGCCCAGCCGAGAAATTTGGGTACGTGAACTTGCCAACGGCGAATGGGCCGTCGCCCTGCTCAACACCGGCGACACCGCCGCGGAGCTCTCCATCGACTTCCCCCACATGGGGTTCCTCGGCAACTGCGCGATCCGCGACCTCTGGGACAAGAAGGCCGCCGGCACCACCGAGAAGGCCTTCACCAAGCGCCTGGAATCGCACGACGTCGCCCTTCTGCGCCTCAAGCCGATCAAGTAATTTCTGCGTGTAGTCTGTTGGCCGGCACACCGATGGGCTCGGGCGTGCCGGCCTTTTTGCGCCATCCTGTAGGCCGCCACCGCCACACCACCCCGACGCCCCTTGTCGCTTGAGTCTTGTTACTTGGCCTCTCCCGTCCGCCCCGTCCCCGCCGTGTTCTTCCTTCTGCACTCTGCTTTCTCCATTCTTCCTTGATCTGTGCGCCCGCACCCTCGGACGGCCAATGTCCGGCCCCGGCTGCTAATCTCTGCGGCATGATCTCTGAACTCGTCCCCGCCCCGACCTCCCCCTTCGCCCCCGACATCTCACTTGCCTCGCCTCCCGTTTCCTCAAGCGTCGGCGCCCGTCCCCCCCGCAAACTCGCCGCTCCCGAAATCATCATGTCCAAGCCCGCCGCTCCCGCCGACAAATCCAAGCCCAGCCCCGCGGCCGCCGCCGACGCCGCCGCGCGCAAGAATCTCGACCTGGCCCTCGCTTCCATCACCAAGGAATTCGGCGAAGGCTCCGTCATGCGCTTAGGCGACGCCACCAAGATGAAGGTGGAAACCCAGTCTACCGGTTCCATCGCCATCGACCTCGCCCTCGGCGCCGGCGGTCTGCCCATCGGCCGCATCATCGAGATCTTCGGCCCCGAATCCTCCGGCAAGACCACGCTCTGCTTGAGCATCATCGCCGAGGTCCAGAAGAAGGGCGGCTTGGCCGCCTTCATCGACGTCGAGCACGCCCTCGACCCGAAGTACGCCCGTGTCGTCGGCGTGAATCTTGACGACCTCCTCGTCTCCCAGCCCGACAGCGGCGACGACGCCCTCACCATCACCGAGACGCTCATCCGCTCCGGCGCGATCGACGTCATCGTCATCGACTCCGTCGCCGCCCTCATCTCCAAGCAGGAGCTCGACGGCCAGATGGGCGACGCGACCGTCGGCTCGCAGGCGCGCCTGATGAGCCAGGCCATGCGCCGGCTCACCGCGGTGATCAGCAAGACCAAGTGCATCTGCATTTTCACCAACCAGATTCGCGAGAAGATCGGCGTAATGTTTGGCAGCCCGGAGACAACCCCCGGCGGCCGCGCCCTGAAGTTCTTCTCCTCTGTCCGTATCGACATCCGCCGTATCGGCCAGATCAAAGATCCGGCGGGCAAGGTCATCGGCAACCGCACCAAGATCAAAGTGGTGAAAAACAAGGTCGCGCCGCCCTTCACCGAGTGCGAATTCGACATCATGTATACGGAGGGCATCTCGCGCACCGGCTCGCTCATCGACCTCGGCCTCGAGCAGAAGGTTCTGGAGAAGAAGGGTTCGTGGATCGCCTACGAGGGCAACCTCATCGGCCAAGGCCGCGAAGCCGCCAAGGCCTTCCTTATCGAGAAGCCCGAGGTCGCCGAGAAGATCCGCGTCATGATCATGGAGAAGGTGCACGTCGCCGGTGGCACGATCCTCGCCGCCAGCACCCCCAACGGCGACACCGCCGCAGCGGAATAGCTCCGATTCCTCCCGTCAGCGTTTTCCCAAGCCCGCGCCCACCCCGGCGCGGGTTTTGTTTTCGTAGCACGCACGGGTCTAATGCGCCTCGGCTTCGACCATGCCCGGCTACCAGCCCGTGATGCGCCGCGTCGCCCCCCACGCTGCCGTCTGCCCCAGCCCCAGACTCGGGCCAGCCCCGATTCAGCTTCCCTCCTTTTGTTCATCCTTCGTTGCAGGAATGCGGCGAACGCCCAACGTGATTTCACTCTTCGGCGACTGGGAACCGGCTCGTGGGTGCCCGGTCTTCGGACTCAATCCTACCCCACACCGTTGAACGCTATCCCGCCCTCCACTCTTGGGAGCCGGCTTCGCCTCGGCACCTCGGCCCTCCTGGCCGCCCTGGTGCTCCTCGCCGAAACCCCGGCCGAGACTGCCGACCTCCGCCCTTCCGCCGCTCCTATCGTCGGCGACGATCTGCGCATCCCGGAAGTGTTCACCAGCCACCTGCCGCAGACTCTCCCCTCCGGCGACCTCCGGATCTCCGTGCATCCCCACCTCGGAGACTTCACCAACCGCGACTACCTGCGCCTCACCACCGGCCTGCGCTACGGCCTTACCTCGAAATGGGAGGCCAGCATCACGACAGAATCCTATCTCAGCCACGGCATCGGTGATGTCGGTCTCTTCACGCAGGTGGGTCTCTCCACGCTGGCCCTCGGCACCAAATACAACCTCGACGGCCGCCCCTTCCCCAACTGGGACTCCGCGGTTGGATTCGACTTTGCCACACCAGTTAGCCGGCCGCCCGCCGAACTTACCGATGGCCTGCGACATTTTAGTCCGTACTTCACCTCCTCGCGCCGCCTCGACTCCAACCCCAACATCCGCCTCTTCTGGGGCCTTGGGGTCGATTTCGTCCAGCACACCGACCGGCCCCGCGATCTGCACAAGAACCAGCTCGACGACCACGCCACTGAGCTGACCGCCGGCGCGGTGTGGGACCGGCAATCATTGCACTACACCTTCGAGGCGGCCTGGGCCTCCACCCGTCTCTTCGGCCACACGAGAGACGATACGCTGACGCTGCGGCCCGGCGTGATCTGGGAAGTGCCTTGGTTTCGAGGGCGCAAGAGCGGCCGCATCGTCCTGCTCGGCGGTGCGCTGCGTGCCAGCTTCGGTCCCGACGGCACGGGTTTCGGCGCCGGGGCCAAGTTGCGCATCAACTTCGACCCCAAGCGCCACGTTCGCAGCGAGCCTCCACCGGTCACAGTCCCGTAGCGGTTCGCTCCCGCCACACAGGCGCCGATCAACGTGCCGCCGCAAGGGGACCTCGGCTGTAGAGCTGTTGGCAGGGAGAACCGTCGGCGGTGAGACGCGCCCGTGCGGCTGTTCCCCATGGAGAGGGCGAGGCTCCGCCCGTGCCGCAGCGCTCGCCTCCGCGTCCAATACAGCATGACACCCGCCTCACTCCACCAATCGCCCGCCGGAGGAGAAGGTCAGCGGCACTCCGACCCGGGGATGCAGCAACTGAAAAGTCCCGTTCCGAGTCAGCTGCTTCGGCACCAGGGTATAGCCACTCCTGATGCGCGAGACCGATACAGCCAAAGGCCCGGTCTCCTTTCCCGTCGAGCGATCATAGGAGAACAGCACCCATCTGTCCTCCGCCTCTAGGAAATGCTGAGCTGCGGCCTGCGCGATCAACCGCGCATCATTGCGCATGTCGAGTTTGATGGTCTCCGCCTCCACGTCATAGGACGAAGCTGCGGGCAAGAAGATGGAGTAGGCCGTCTTCGTGACCGCCACATACCCCAGGGTGAGCCCCACCAAGGCCACAGCGCCCGCAAGTGCCCCTCCCTTGGCCCGTTTGATCTGCGCCCGGACGAAGTGGCCACAGCCGAGCGCCTTCCAGGCCGGCCACCCCTCGCGCCAGCACAAATTGGTGGGGGCGAACTCCCCGGTCGCGATCCGCTGGAGCAACTCCGCTTTGCCGATCTGCCCCCTTTCTCACTTCCCCGGCCGCGACGTGGTACATGATTTCCATCGGTGGGAGCAGCCCACTACCGCCTCCTCCTTTTGGCGACGCCGAAATCCTCGCGCCGCACATTCACACCGGACCAACTTCTTCTTCACTCTGCTCGATGATGGGCGGGCACCATGCCCGCCATCCGCGAAACAGGCAGTTGATCACGAGAGTTCAGCGACCGCAAAGAGCGGACGGTCAAAGGACATGGGTTAAAGCCACAGGCCACGTCGACCGCATTCAGGGCTCTGCCTTCGGCACTCTCACTTCTGCCTTAACTCCGCGCCCTCCGCCCCTTGTCACTTGACCCTTGTTACTTGTCCCTTTGCCGTTTCCGTCCCTTCCGCGGCCTATACCACCCAGCGCCACACCAGCGCGGTCGCCCAGCACAACACCACCCCGACGCCGATCGGCATGAACGCCGAGACCACCGTCCATTTCAGGCTGCGGGTCTCCTTGTAGATTGTCCACAGCGTGGTCGAACACGGGTTGTGACAGAGGCTGAACAACATCAGGCACACCGCCGTGAGCGTCGTCCATCCACCGGCTTCGAGAATACCGCGCAGCGCCCCGCCTTCGGCATCGAACATCACCCCCGCCCCGGCTCCGGCCACGCCGGTAACCAGGGAGGTGAGCATCAGCACGGTGGGAATCACGATTTCGTTGGCCGGAATCGCCACCACGTAGGCGAGCAGAATCACGCCGTTGAGTCCGAGCACAGCCCCCGCCGGATCGAGCGCTTCGATGATCCACAACGCAATCGGGCGGCCGCCAACCTGGACATTTGCCACCAGCCAGATCGCCGCGCCCGCCGGCGCAGCGAAGACGATGGCGCGCCACAGCACGAAGAGCGTGCGGTCGATCAGCGAGGTGTAGAGTGTGCGCCAGACCTGCGGCGGCCGATACGGCGGCAGCTCCAGATTGAAGAAGCTCGCCTCGCCCTTGAGCACCGTGCGGCTCAGCGTCCACGAGGCACCGAGCGCGAGGAAGAAGCCCAGCATCATGATTCCGGCAACCATCAGCGCCGCCACCAGCCCGCTCCAGCGCTGCGGCGCCAGCGCCCCGATGAAGACCGTCGCCAGCATGATCTGCGTGGGCCAGCGGCCGTTGCAGAGTGCGAAATTGTTCGTGACGATCGCGATCAGCCGCTCGCGCGGCGAGTCGATGATCCGTGCGGCCACCACGCCGGCCGCGTTGCAGCCGTAGCCCATCGCCAGAGTGAGCGACTGTTTGCCGTGCGCCCCCGCCGACTGGAACAACCGGTCGAGATTGAACGACACGCGCGGTAGGTATCCGAGATCCTCCAGCAACGTGAAGACCGGGAAGAAGATCGCCATCGGCGGCAACATCACGCTGATCACCCACGCCGTCGCCAGATACACGCCGTCGACCGACAGGCCCACGATCCAAGCCGGCAGCGACGCCGACAGGAGCAGTTCCTTCAGCCACGGATGGCCTTGATCGATCAGCAGCGTGGCCAACCAGCCCGAAGGCACATTCGCTCCGGTGATCGTCAGCCACAGCACCGCCGCAAACAACAGCATCATGAGCGGAAAACCCGTCCACGCGCCGGTGAGCCAGCGGTCCACCCGGCTCTGCCAGACCAGCCGCGCCGACTGCCCCTCGCGCCGCACACAGCCATCGGCGATACGTCCGGCCTGGCCGTAGATCGCCTCCGCCAACAAGTCATGAAGATTCGGGGGCAGCCGCCAGCGACGCCTTTCCACCTCGGTCAACAGGGCCTCCACCGCGAGGTCGCGATTTTCACCTGCTGCGGCACTCACCCGCCGGGCCTCCGGCTCCTTCGCCGTCACCTCGCCCAGCGCCTCGCCGCCCACGGCCAGTTCGGCCAGCCGGCCGTCGGCCGCCGCATCGAGCAGCCCGCGTTCGCCGGCGAGCATGCGCAACGCGATCCACTCGCGCTGCGGCAGGCCGGGGAAAGCCGTCGCCAGTCCGGCGCCAACCTCAGCGATCGCCCCCTCGAGCTCTGGCAGATCCAGCCGCAATGACGGCGGCCGCCCGCGCGCTTCGCCAGTGGCGACTTGCGCCAAGGCCTCGAGCAGCTCCGGCAACCCATCGCCCTGGCGCGCCGCGCACGGCACCACCGGCACCCCGAGCTCGCGGGCGAGATGGCGCACGTCGATCTCCACCCGATGCGCACGCGCCTCATCCATGAGGTTGAGGGCCACCACTACGCGGTCCGAGATCTGCAACACCTGCAGCAGCAGGTTCAAGTTGCGCTCCAACGCCGTGGCATCGACCACCACCACCGTCACATCGGGCCGACCAAAGAGGATGAAGTTGCGCGTCACCTCCTCGTCGGCCGAGGCACTGAGCAGCGAATACGTGCCGGGCAGGTCGACCATCCGGTAGCGTTTGTCGCGGAAGGCGAAGTCACCCTCGGCGCGGGCAATCGTCTTGCCCGGCCAGTTACCGGTATGCTGATGCAGGCCGGTGAGGGCGTTGAACACCGTGCTCTTGCCGGTGTTCGGATTGCCCGCGAGCGCGACCACGAAATCCGCACTGCCGACCTGGACACCGAGCCGGCGCAACGCCGTACGCCGCGACGGACACACCTCGCAGGCTGGCGGCAGCTTGGGTGCGGGAGTGGGGGCTGGATTCGGGACGTTCATACGACTCTCCCCTCCGACGCACCGCCACGTGCCGCTTGCCTTCCGAACGGTGGGGCGGGCTTTACGCCCGCCATCCGGTGGATCCGGCACCTCTCTCGAGGTAGGCCGCGTGCTCGCACGCGCCTCCCCTGCAGCGGGCTGGCGGGCGTAAAGCCCGCCCCACCACGGGGGAAACGCCGAATCGCTGCTTTGTCCGTCCCGCAGGTGCTCATGCCTTCGCCTCCCCCGCCTCGATCAGAATCTCCTCGGTCTGTTCGCGGCGCAGCGCGACCAGCGTGCCGCGTACCCGATACGCGATCGGACTGCGCAACGCGGCGGTGAACTCGCGCACGATGCTCGTGCCGGGCACCAGCCCGAGGTCGAGCAGGCGTTGCCGCGCACGCCCCCGAATCACCGGGGCCAGTCCGGCGATCACGCCGGCACCGCCCGGTGCCAGATCGGCCAAGCGGCGACGACTGATCGAGGCCCGGCCCGCCGCCGGTGCGGCCACATGCACCAGCCCTGCCTCGCCCAGGCTGAGCGTGAGCGTGCGCCCATCGGCCTCAATCTGTACGCCGTCGAGCGTGCGCCCGATCCGGCGCACCGTCGTACCTGGTGCCAGACCGGCCTTGTGCAGGTTCGCGTAGAGCGCGGGTGGCTCGTCCTCAAGATGCACGATGAACGCCGGATGCCCTTCGGGCCAGTCGAGCAACATGGGCGCCGTGGCCGGTGAGAAACGGCCATCGCGATCGGGAATCGGATCGCCGTGGGGATCGAATCGCGGATTGCCCAACGCGTCCGCCAAGGCGTTCGCGGCCTCGGGGGTAAGCTTGTGCTCGGCGCGGTCGGCGGTGGCGTGCCATTTCTCCGGCGCGAGACCGGTCTCGCGCGCCAATCGCGTCTCCAACAACCGGTGCGAACGCAGCAAGTGCCGGCCACGAACCCTCCCGGGCTCGGTCAGCTCGTAACGCGACTCCGCACGCACCACCCAGCCATCGCGCGCCAGCTGCTCGATCGCTCGCGTGAGCCGGTCCTTGGGCACCTCCAGCGTGCCGGCCAGCGTCTCAATGTCGTCGGCGCGCCCGTCGGCCTCGCGCTCGGCCAACCGCTTGAGAATGTCGTCGCCGAAGGCATCGGGCGGCGGGAGCGGTGGTGTTGTAGCGGGTGCCATAACGTGTAGCACATGCTACAAATTTCCGATTCGTCAAGCTTCCGGCTTCCGCCCTACGCTGCGATTCATGCCTGCCGTACCCCGTTCCGCCCGCGCGACTGCCGCGCGGGGCAAAGCCCGCCCGAGCCCCACCGTCGAGGCCCTGCGGCAGACTCGCGCCGCCCACGCCAACGAATTGGCGGAGGACTATGTCGAGGCGATCGCGGCGCTGGCGGAGCGCCACGGCGAGGCCCGGCTGGTGGACCTGGCACACGAACTCGGCGTAACGCATGTGACCGTGCACCGCGCGATCCTGCGCCTGAGTCGCGCCGGCTTGGTGACAAGCGAGCCCTACCGCGCGATCTTCCTCACCGAGAAGGGGCGCACCCTCGCCGCCGAATGCCGCCAGCGCCACGAAACCGTCTTCGCCTTCCTCTGCAGCCTGGGCGTGCCCGAGGCGGTGGCCCGGCGCGACGCCGAGGGCATCGAGCATCATGTGAGTCCGGAGACGCTCGCGGCCTTCGCCCGCAAACTGCCGAAGGGGTCCTGAAGGTAGGGAAGCCGCTCCGACTTGAACCGGTCGAAGGTCCGAAGCATCCGCACCGGTCTGTCCGTGTAGGCCACCGCGTTGAGGTGGCCCAGCCGGCGAAGGGCCAGGTCAGCGCCCTGGCCTACAGCGGCCGGCGTCGGAGCGCCGTCCCCACCCCCCAAAAAAAGCGCGCCGGGGAACCGGCGCGCTTTGGGGAAAAACGAGGTCCGCGGAATCAGGTCCCGGCCGGCTCGCCAGCCGCCTCGCGGCGCGCCTTCAAGTCGGCGCCGATCTGCGCGACCTTCTTCTCATTGAGCGGGTAGAAGATCACGAGGACGATTGAGGCTACGCCGAACGCTGCGGGGATAAGGCTCATCAGCAGTTTCAAGCCGTATAGCGTCTCCGGAGTCTGAATAACATTCGCCTTGAATCCCACCCAGGAAAGCAAGCCCATGCCCACCGCCGCTCCAATCGCCCAACCTTCCTTCTGTGAGAAGATGGAGGCCGAGAACACTAAACCGGTCGCACGCCGGCCTCTCTTCCATTCCGAGTAGTCGGCGGTGTCAGCGTACATTGCCCAGATCAACGCACTCAAGGGGCCTCCCGTCACAGATCCGATCAAATTGATCCCAAGAATTAGCCAAATCTGGCTCGGGTCCAAGAGGTAGAACGAGGCAGTCGAGAGCAGCGCCACGACGAACATCGAGATGAAGGCGCTCTTGCGACCTACTCGGTTCGCAAAGAACGGGACGGCAATCACGCCAAGTAGGGAGGCAATCTGCCCTGTCGTGTTGAACACCGAAACGAACTCCGTGAAACCCCAAGTTCGCACGCCGAAGAATGGGAGGTTCACCTGCTGGGTACCCACGAAATACTTGATGTAGTGGGCGGTCACGCTGCTCCGCACCGCCACGAAGAGAATGAATGTCAGCGTCGTGAAAAGGAGAATGACCCATGGCCCGTTTGTGAACAAGTCCTTGAGGTCACGGCCAATCGAGGTCTTCTGCTCTTTCGGCGGGCTCACCCGCTCGCGCGTATTGAAGAAAGTGATTAAGAAGAATACCACCGCTGCCACACCGACGAGTCCAAAGGCCAACTGCCACCCACGCCGTTGATTCTCGATCGCTTCACCTCCGCCCAATCCGATCACCAAAAACATCAGAACAGCTGAAATGATGATGCCGGCGGAGAAGGCGAAGACGAACTTGATCGAGGAAAGCGTTGTGCGCTCGTTGGAGTCCGGGGAGATAACGCCCAACATCGCCGTATACGGGATATTGATGGCAGTATAGATGAACATGAGACCATTGTAGGTAAGAATGGCCCAGATGAGCCGCCCGCTCACCTCGGATTGGAGCGTGTGCGACATGTCGCCCAAGCTCGCAAACAATGACGGGACAAAACCCAGATAGACCGAACGAAACCCCTCCGTCGCACCCGCCAACCAAGAGAACGCGCTGGACATCCAGCCGCATCCGGTACGAACCGGCTCGCCAAAAATGCCGAGTAATGTCGAGGAGACCCCGTCTCCTGGTGAGGTAAACGTCAACACGCCTGCAATTGCCATCGGCACACAGAACCAGAGCAGATACGGACGATACTTGCCCCACCGAGTATTAGTGCGATCGGCGATCATACCCATTACTGGGTCAAAGAAGGCATCGAAGGCACGGCTTAAGCCGATCATCGCACCAGCAGCCAGAGCGCTGAGTCCGAAAACATCGGTGTAAAAGATTGTCAGGTACAGCATGAACGTCTGCCAATAGAGGACAGACGCCAAGTCGCCGAAGCCGTAGGAGAACTTCTCGCGGTAAGTTATTTTATCGCCGGACATGTGATTTTACCCAGGGGGCGGGTGTTGGGGGGATTGAATTTCGGGGGGCTGAGGGTCAACAGTGGGACGCCCCCCGCCGGAAATCCACCCCGTTCTTTTCCCACAGCCCCATGGCATCGCAGAATGATGCATCTGACGCCCGACTCATCCCCGAAGGGCCTTCCTCCCCTGCGGGGCGCTTCCAGCGCGGTCCCTCCACCCGGCCCCTCCGGTCCAGCCCCGCCCGCCTCCAGCCGTCTCCACCGTTCCGTGTTTCAGACGGTCGGACATGCTCCCTCATTGCCTAACCGAAAAACGCCGGGATCGTGCTAGCCCATCCATGCGCGGCCCGACCCCCAGAGCGACCTTCCTTCCGCTCGCGACCCTTTTCCTCTTCCAGTGGTTCGGCTATGGCCTCTGGAACGTATGCTTCAGCAACGTACTAAAGCACGCGGGACTGGAGCGCTTCATCGCGCTGGCCTTCACCTGCAACGCCGTGGCGGCCTTCGTCGCTCCGCTGCTGGTGGGCTCGATGGCGGACCGTGGCCTGCCGCCAGTCAAACTGCTGCGCTGGCTGTACTGGCTGGCGGGATTCTCGCTGCTGGCAATGTTCACCGCCATCGACCGTGGCTGGGGTGGTGGGGCGATGCTGACGTGCATGCAGTTGCACTCGCTGTGCTACACCCCGTGTTCGAGCCTGCTTACGACCATCGCGTTGGCGGCACTGCTCAATCCCGGCGCGGAGTTCGGCCCGATGCGCATGTGGGCCACCGCCGGCTGGATGGTGGCCGGCTGCACGGTAAGCTGGGTGCTGGCCGCGGACAGCTCCGTGCTCTCGGGCTATGTCGCCAGCGGGGTATTCGTCGTGATCGGATTCACCACCTATCTGCTCCCACCCTGGCGGATGCCCACCGCCGCCCGGGCGCGCAACTGGAAGGAAGTGTTCGGACTCGATGCCCTCGCCCTGCTGCGCCATCCCGACCACCGCACCATCCTGCTCACGGTTACACTCTTCGGCATCCCGCTGGCCGCTTTCTACCCCTACGCCCCGATCCACCTCACCGCCCTGGGCATCGCGCACCCGACCGCGACCATGGCGCTCGCCCAGACGACCGAGGTGATCGCCCTGCTCTCGCTGGCGGCGCTCCTACGCCGCATCCGGCTCAAGTGGGTGATCCTGCTCGGGCTGGCGTTCGGCATCGGCCGCTACGCGCTGTTTTCCTGCAACACCCGCGCCACGCTCCTGGCCGGCATTCCGCTCCACGGCGCCTGCTACGTGCTCTTCACCATTGTGGCGCAGATCTACCTCGCCGAGCGCGTCGAGCGCACGATGCAGGCGCGCGCCCAGGCCCTCTTCGCCATGCTGACCTCCGGCTTGAGCAACCTGCTCGGCTATCTCGGCACCGGTGGTTGGTACTTCCTGACAACGCGCGATGGCGTCACCCACTGGCCCCTCTTCTGGGGAGGCCTGTGCGCGGTGACCGTGGTGATCGCGGCCTATTTCGCCTGGGCCTATCACGGGGTCGGCCACGGCTTCTGGCGGCAGTCCGCAGAGAACCGGAAACCGTAGCCACAGCGCCTGTATAGGTCGTATAGGTCCCATAGGACGAATACGAGTCATTCGCCGGCCTACCGCCCGCTGGCGCCTCTCACCCGCCGATCGTTCCGAACAACTTCATCGGGCGCCCACTGTCGCTGCCCCGCGTCACCCGCCGCGCCTCCGGCGTACCGTAGGACTGCCGCCGATAACCGGCGCGCGACGGATCGCTCGCGCACTTGATGAGATAGTCCTGCATCCGCATGAGCAAGTCGGGCAACTGCGACGGATCCGGATAGCGGTCGAGCCCGGCACCCTCGAGGGCGAGGAGCAATTCGTGCGTTGCCTCCAACGTGCACAGACAGCCCTCCGCCGGCTGCTGCTTGATCACGAAACGGCTCGGCGTTGCCGGCGGGAACATCAGGCGCGGGAGCCGTTGGAGGCTGGGGCTGAGCCGCAGCATCTTGCGCGCGCACGACCAGGTGCCGTCCAGGACGAAAACCACCAGCCGCCGCCCACCGAGCTTCTCGGCCGGCAATCCGCCGGGCAATGCGAGCGCGGTCGGCCCCGGATAGAGCAGCGTCGGAAAATTCCCTGGATCGCGAATGAGTTCCTGCACCCGCTCGTGCTCGTCGAAGCCGATGCCCATGATCAGCTCGCTGTCGGCCAGACACAGGTGCGTGAGCCGGCCGGTGCCCGTGCGCTGATCCTTGAACTCCTTCGGATGGATGAGGAGGACGACCTTGGTCCGCGTCGCCATCGGGCGGATGCTCCCGCACCAGCACAGCCGCTTCGGCCAGAAACACCGGTAACACCGCTCACTGCTAGTGACGGCGGGAGTGTCGGCGGGCGGTTGTTCGGCGGGGTCGGGCATCGGAGGCGGCGACGCTGACATGCACCCGCAATGGCTAGCGAGCGCGAACCCGCAGCACCATCAAAGAGCAACAAATCGCGCCACAGAAGGATCCCCGGCTTCACCGGGCCTGCGACTCGATCCCAACGACTGTCGCGAAGAACCTTTCCACCCTGGCACGCATGCCCGCGGTGACCAGATGGCCAGCGTCCGGCTCAAGCACGAACTCCGCATTCAGCCCCGCCGCAGTATAGAGCGCAGTCGCCCGCTCCCAGCGCTCGGCCGCCGTGACGCCGAACCGGCTTCGCACCAGCACCGCGTGTTCTGGCGAGAAGCATTCCGGATAATCGAGGGGTTCGTTGTCGTCCTTCTCCCCTCGAAAAAGGAGCCATCGCACCGCCTGCAACGCCTCGGCGCTTGGCTGCGCCGCACCAAATCCATCCAGATCGCCGACCCCGATCGGGTACGGCAGCACCGTCCCTCCTTCCTTTGCCTGCGGCGCGAGCGGCCAGCTAAAGCCGCCGGCCGCCACCGCCCGCACACGTTCCGGATGCAGTATCGCGACGCGCTGCGCAAAATCACCGGAGGCCGAAAAACCCCACAGCAAAACCCGGGAGTCCACTTTCGTACCGCGTTGCGCGAGTACCTCCCGCGCCGCATCGATCATGGCGAGGAGCTGCAAGTCCACCCGGCGCCACTCTTCCTGCGGGGCGACCAAGGCCTCCCGACTCAAGGCATGGAGGTAGAGATTGCGCTCCCCCTGCGGCGGACGCGGAAACAGCGGGATTAGCAGTGGGCAGCCGAGAGCTTCGGCGAGTTCGCCATCCGACCGGCCTTGGTTCGCGGCGTCCGCGCGAAGGATCTCGAGATCTGCGGTCGCAAATCCCGTGTTGTTCGGCGCCACCAGAATAAAGGGAGCACGCACCACCGCCGGAACTCGCAACAGGAACGGCCACCGGTAGCCGGCTGTTGGGACGGCGGGCATCTCCTGCCACCGCGCAGTATCAAGCGGGATATCCGGAAGAGCCGATCCCTTGAGTCCGAAATACGCGGCCCCCGTGGTTTTGCCCGCCGCCGCAATCTTCACCCGGTACGCGCCCGCGGGCAGCTGTAGTGCCCCCGTCCACTCGCCGCGCCCCGAACTCCACTCGGCCAGCGCACGACCATCCGCCGCCAACAACCGGAAATTCACCACACGGTCGGCCTCCACCCAAAAGACCACCTCGTGGCCTCCGCTCCCCGGCGGCACAACGAAGCGGCCTTCACCTACATCGCACGCCTCTTTGGTCGAAAACCCAAAGCGCCAACCCATGCGAAAACCCGACGCACTCAGCTCTGCAACCCGCGCGGCGCAATGCGCCTCCGCCTCCTTTGGTTCCGCCGGAGCGGCCGGAGCCGGGATCGTCCCCATCACCATCAACAACGCCAACGCGTGCTTCATCCATCGCATGGAGCCATTCCCTAGGCCCTGGCGAACGCGTGGGCGATCTGTTTGTGCGTTCCCTTAACCCGCGCCAGGATCACCAAAAGCCAAGAGCGCGTTCATGCCAGGAAACGATAATACCCTCCTACCCCGCCAGATCCACCGCCGTCCTCACGTACTGAAGGCAGTGGCTGCGCAACAATCCCTGGGCCTTGAAATCACGCTGCCCCTCCTCCGTGCGCAGATCGCAACCACCGAGCAGTTCGCGGCAGTTGCAGCTGCCGTGGCGCGCGGCAAACGCCTCCAGCAACGCCCGCACGTCGGCGTAGGTCTCCTCCGTGCGCGTCTTGTCATCGCCCAGCGCTCGCCCGCCGCGTAGGCCAAGCGCGAGGATCGCGCCGGTGACCGCACCGCAGGTTTCCTGGGTCCGTCCCATGCCGGCGCCAAATCCGGTGGCGAGTTTCACCACCATCTCAGGCGGCACGCCACAATTGCTGGCGCAGGCGGCGCTGACCGCCTGCGCGCAGTTGTAGCCCTGGAGGAAAAGGTCCTCCGCTCTCCGAACGGCTTCGTCGTTCATGCTCCTATCTACGACACATGGGGCGCGCAGTTCAAACCGTCGCCGCAGGCTCCCACCGCGGAGCGTCAGCAGCGCTCCGCGTAGAATGAAAAGCCGACGACGCGGCGAAAGACTGCTTTCACGACGGACTCAGGTCCGGCGCAACGCATAGCGCCCAGTCTTTTTGCTGCCGCGTTTCTCCACCACTCCGGCCTCCAGCAAGGGCCGCAGCAGATCCATCGCACCTTGGCGGGAAACGGCCAGTGCCGTCCAAAGCTCGGCTGGCGCCATGCTGGCGTGGTCGCGCAGAAGGTGGAGCAGCCGTTCCTGCTTCGGACGCAACACCAGCTTGCCCGGTGCCTTCGGATTGTACGCCTGCACCCGCAGCCAGACCCGCTCCAAGGTCTGGCGCAGCCCTTCGGCGCAGTATTCCAGCCAGCCGGTCATATCCTCACCACCCGCACGCACCGCCTCCAGCGCCGCATAATAGCGGGGACGATCCTCCCAGTAGAACTCATCGACCGAGAAGATGTGATGCGTGTCGAATCCGCGGCGATAGAGTTCCCACAACGCCAGCGCGCGACCGGTTCGCCCGTTGCCATCGGCAAACGGATGGATGTCCTCGAACCGATAGTGCAGGATTGCGGAGCTCAGCACAGGCGAGAGATCGCGGGCTTGGTAGTTCCACCAGTCGAGCAGTTCGAACATCAACCCCGACACGTCGGCCGGTGGTGGCGGCACATGACTGCCGACACGCACCGCGATGGACCGGTAGCGCCCAGCCTCGCCCTGATCCATGACGCCCTTCGCCAGGATACGGTGCAGCTCGAAGATGTCGTCGTGCCGGATCGTCCTGGCCGCGACGTGCTTCTCCACATAGCGCAAACCGGCGAAATAGTTGAGCACCTCGCGCCGCGAGCGGGCATCGGAGGCGGCGGGCTCGTGGCCTTCCTCCAGGGCCCGCACTTGCTCCAACGTGAGCGGGTTGCCCTCGATGGCGGTGGAGGCATGGGCGTTGCGATTGCGGGAGTCCTTCTGCAGCGCGGGAATCCACGAGAGCTCGACCGCAGCGCCGAGAATACGCTCACGCAACGCCGCCACGGCCTCGACCTGCGAGAGGAGGCTCGGGGTGATGACGAACTGCGGCTCGTAGCTCACGAGCCGTAAGTCAAGCGTGAGTCAAGTTATCAGTCAAGCGGGGCAACGCTCCGGGATTTCCGGAAGGTGGTGCCTCCGTCCGATGGCACCGTCCGTGTTCAAGGTTTCCGTGCAGAGGACATTGTGGGTGTTGCGGATTGCTTGTCCGAAGATTGGGGGCGGACGAGGCGCGAAGGGCGCCGCGAGGCAATGGAAGCGGAAAGAGGCGGACACGCTCACGCAGAGTCCCTCGATTCGGCCCGGGCGAGGCACCGAGAACGCGAAGCAGACAACAGAACGCCGGAACCTGCGGACAGGCTCCGGCGCTGCAAAAGCGACCCTCAGCAAATCAGGCCGAACAACCGCAACCGCTGGCCATACCAGGTACCGGCACGGCGCAGGACGAAGAGACGCTCGACTCGCCCACCTGAGTGAGCCGCTCGGCCAGCTTCAGGATGGCGCGGGCGGGGGTGTCCTTCACCTTCGCAGCCATCGCGATGGCCTTGGCGATGTCGGGCAGGGAGATGCCCACCTTCAGGGCCTCAGCCACGTGGTAGCGCAGGCACGGTTCACAGTTGGAGCCGATCGCTGCCCCAAGGGCCACGTATTCAGCCGCGATCGGCGAAAAGGCGGCCGCAGGAGTGGCGCAGGCATTGGGGCTGGCGGGAGCGGCGCAGCCGCAGTTGGAAGAGATGTTCATGGAGGTTTCGTTTGTCTTGTTCCGGCCAGTCGCCTTGGCGCGTCGTGCGCGGGCGACCGGCCTCACCTCCTTGGACGAGATCGCTGCTGCGGGAGATACGGACAATCCGGCGGCCGAAGAAGCTTTCTTCCGATCACAGGCGAGAGCGTTGTCCTCGTTATGGTAAAAGTCGCAGCCGCGCTCCAGTTCACCCCGCAGCGCCTGCCGCGCGCGGTGCAGCCGGATCTTGGCATTGGCCACACTCACACCCAGGCGGTCCGCAATCTCCGGATTCGAAAGGCCCTCCAGATCCTTCAGCTCGATGACGACCCGATGCTCCGGCGCGAGCCGCGCCACATACTCGCGCACACAGCTGCTCATCTCGGCCAGTACCAACCGGCGGGGCGCCTGTGCCTCCTCGTGCGGCTCCGGCGCCGCGAGGGCCCCATCCGCGCCGACCTCCCCGCCTTCGGTGGCGGGCACGGTCAGCGACACGGTACGCCGCGCTTCGTGGTGGCGCCGACTGCGCAGGTGGTCGAGCCCGACACCGCGGGCAATGCGCAGAATCCAGGTGGACACAGCCGACTCGCCGCGGAACTCAGGCAGCGCGCGCGTCACGCGCACAAATACCTCCTGCGTGAGATCATCGGCCTCCGCCTCGCCCACCAGGCGCGCGAGCGAGCGGTGCACGCGTTCACGATGCGCGGTGTAGAGCGAGGCCGGGTCGAGAGCGGCCTCGTCGCGGGCCGCGCGCTGCGGTTTCGTATTCATCAACATCTGGATCGAAAAAGTAAAACGTCCATCGGGGACCACCCGCCTCGGCTCAGCCGCAGCAGCACTGCGCCGCCGATTCCGGCGCACCGCCGGTACCGGGCTTCACCGCGGTCACCTCCGCGGCGAAGACCAACGCCTCGACCGCGGCGCCCGTTTCCCAACTGCCGATCACCACGTCGCTGTTGCCCTTCGGACGTACCACCGAATCCACAAATCCTACCTCGCGAAGAATCGCGAGCAGCTCGGCCAGCGGCGTCGCCCCGGCCAGGCACCCGCTGTGCAGGGCCAGATCGCGCTTCACCTCGTCCGGGAGTTCCTCGCGTGCGACCACATCGGACACCGCCAACCGCCCTCCCGACTTGAGCACGCGAAACGCCTCGCGGTACACCGGTCGCTTGTCCGGGCACAGATTGATGACGCAGTTAGAAATGATGACGTCGACGCAGCCGTCCGCGACGGGCAACGCCTCGATTTCGCCCAGGCGGAACTCGACCTGGGCAAAGCCGCTGCGCTTGGCGTTGGCGCGCGCCTTGGCGACCATCTCCGGCGTCATGTCCACCCCGATAACCCGCCCCGTCGGGCCGACGGCGCGTGCGGCCAGAAAGGCGTCAAAACCAGCGCCCGCGCCCAGATCGAGCACCGTCTCGCCCACCCGCAGCGAAGCGATGGCGACGGGATTGCCGCAGCCAAGACCGAGGTTCGCGCCCTCCGGAGCGGCCGCGAGATCGCCCTCGGAATAGCCCAGGGTGCGCGCCTGCGCGTCCGCACTGCACCCGCAGTCGCAGGACGCGGGCGCATCCGCCGACGGAGTGCCGCAGCACGACGGCGTCGCCGAAGAGGACAACGTGGCCTCGCCCATGGCGATGGAGCCGTAGCGGCGCCGGACTTCAGCACGCAGTGTTTCGGAATCGGGTACGTATTCCATGGGATAGATTAAGAAAGGCCAGTTGGAACCGACAGAAGGCAACGAATATGGCCGGAGCAAATGGCCGGTGGTGGACTGAAAGTTTGGCGGTTCCACGAAGGCCTTCCGAGCCGCCTTCGTTTCCGTAGCTATCTTCTGTCGTCCGGGAAAGGTGCGATCATTTGGCCGACTCGAACCGCCGCTTGAACCAGAACGCCACATGCACGAGGCCGATCAAGGCCGGGACCTCGATTAGCGGCCCCACCACAGCCGCAAAAGCCACGCCGGAGTTTAGCCCGAAGACCGCGATGGCCACCGCGATCGCCAGCTCGAAGTTGTTGCCCGCCGAGGTGAAGGCCAACGACGCCGAGCGCGGATAATCTGCGCCCAGACGCTTCGCCATGGCGAAGCTCACGAAGAACATGATCGCGAAATACAGACAAAGCGGGAGGGCGATACGAAGCACGTCGAGGGGCAACTGCACGATGGCCTCCCCCTTGAACATGAACATCACCACGATGGTGAAGAGCAGCGCCGTGAGGGTGATCGGGGAGATGCGCGGGATGAACTTCCGCTCGTACCATTCCTCGCCCTTGAGCGGCACCAGAATCACACGACTGAGCACGCCAGCCGCGAACGGGATACCGAGATAGATCATCACGCTCCAGAAGATGTCGATCATACGCACCTCCACGACGACGCCGGCCAGCCCGAAGTACGGCGGCAGCACCGTGATGAAGAGCCACGCGAAGAAGCTATAGAAGAGAATCTGGGCGATGCTGTTGAGCGCCACCAGCCCGGCGGCGTACTCGCGGCTCCCCTTCGCCAGCTCGTTCCACACCAGCACCATCGCGATACAGCGCGCGATGCCCACCAGGATGAGGCCCACCATGTAGTCGGGGTGGTCGCGCAGCAGCAGCACGGCGAGCAGGAACATCAGCACCGGCCCGACGACCCAATTCTGCACGAGCGACAGCGTAAGGATGCGCGTGTCGGCGAAGACCTTGGGCAGTTGCGAGTACTTCACCTTCGCGAGCGGCGGATACATCATGAGGATGAGCCCGAGCGCGATGGGCAAGTTGGTGGTGCCCACGGTCATCGGCGCGAAGAACGCCGCCGGGTCGGCGATCACAAAATGGCCCAAGGCCACCCCCAACGCCATGGCGGCAAAGATCCACAGGGTGAGATAGCGGTCGAGGAACGAGAGATTCTTGGCGACGTGGTCGGACATGGCGGATGGCAGAGAACGGAATTTGGCGAGGACAGGGTGCAGCGAAAACCAAGTAGGACCGATCTCCGATCGGTCGGGCTGGGGTTGAGAAGAGAGCGTGGCGGAATCCAAAATGTCCGGTCGGAGACTGGACCTACTGGGTCGCCTTGAGCTGGTCGCGGCGCCCGTCGGCGTAGGCGGTGAAGGTGCGGCGGATCTCGTCGCGCACCCGGCGAAAGACGGCGAGCTTCTCCGCATCGGTACCGGCCGCGTGCGCCGGATCCTCAAAGGGCCAATGGTGACGGTTAACTTGGCCGGGGAAGATCGGGCAGGCCTGGTCGGCGTTGCCGCAGACGGTGATCACCGTCTCCACTTTCTTGTCCATAAACTCGATCATGGATTTCGAGCGGTGCGCGGTGATATCGATGCCAATCTCCTGCATCGCCACGAGGGCGAGCGGATGGACGTAACCAGCCGGTTTGGATCCGGCGCTCTGGACGTCGAGAAGATCGCCGGCGACAGCGCGCAAGATTCCTTCGGCCAAATGCGAGCGGCACGAGTTGCCGGTGCAGAGGATGAGAACGGTGGGTTTGGTGGTGCTCATGTTGAAGCGGGTGGCCAAAACCGTGGATCGCCATGGCGCGTCAACGCCACGACAACCCACGGCACACAGCAGCCAGTATCGTGGCTGAAATCATAGGGGACGCGCGGAGCACGGGAGGGCGTCCGCCTTGGCCAGGCGGGCGCGAACCTTGCCGAGCGCGACTGCGTCGCGGCGGAAAACAGGCTCTTCGGCCGCGCAGTCCTGCAAGCAGGCGAGGTTGGCAGCGAGCTCGCGGGGCGGCTTGGCCGGCAGCGAGTAGACCATCCAATTGCCCTCGCGGCTGGCCTCGACCAGCCCGCGCTCCTTCAGGTAGGCGAGATGTTTTGACACCTTCACCTGCGGCTCGCCGAGAATTTCCTGCAGGTGGCACACGCACAGCGGCCCGCTGCCCAACAGCGCGAGCAACCGCAACCGGGTGCTGTCACACAGGCATTCGTAGATACGAACGAGCTCCATGGCCGCCAATATGCCGATGCGTGCATATTCCGCAAGCGGCATATTGTTACGTTATCGCAACAGCCCAGTCTCGCCCCTCCCGCCCCCACCCAACCGCGAGTACGCCCTACAGCGTCTTCAATACCGCCAGCACGTCGGCGGCCTGCTCCTTGGTGCTAGCCTTGAGGTCACGCCAGACGACCTTGCCCTCTTTGATGAGGAAGGCCTGCCGCGAGGCAAAGCCCATCGTGGTGGGCACACCGAAAGCCGCTGTGACCGCCTTCTCGGTGTCTGCCAGAAGCGGAAACGGGAACTGGTATTTCGCCCGGAAGGCTTTCTGCGCGGCCACGTCGTCGGTGCTCACGCCCACCACCCGCACCCCCTTGGCAGTGAGCTCGGCGTAGGCATCGCGCAGGCTGCAACCCTGAGCGGTGCAGCCGGAGGTGTCGGCTTTGGGATAAAAATACACGAGCACGAGTCCCTCCTTGTAGAGGGTGCCCAGGTCGAGGGCGGTTCCGGCGTCGCTGGTGGCGACGAGCGCGGGGGCGGCCGAGCCAACGGCCAGCGGCTCCGCTGCAGCGCGCAGACCGAGGAGAGAGAGGATCATGGTGGCGAGGATCAGAGGATGTTTCATGGGGACGGCGCGGAGGCTATGCCAAGACCCCATTCATGCAAACCGCAGCCGGAGCGCACACCCGACGCTGACGGGAACAAATCCCTCCATGCAGGTCGAGGGCCCCGGCAGTATTCACTCGTGTGAGCGTGCTCGCACGCGATACGGAGCAGGCCCGCAACCGGCGGGATCGGCAGACGTTGAGGGGACCGGGTTGGCCCCAACCCTCACTGCGGCGGCATGGAGGCCGCGGCCCCTGCCTGCCCCTGCGAACAACAGCTCATTCGTCGGGCTCGCGCCCGATCGATCTCGATCTCTGAAAATGACTCCGGCCCGGACTTAAGGTCCGGGCCGGAGGTGTTTTACTCTTTAACGCTGCGGTAGTCGTACCCGGCGATCATGAAGAGACCGGCAACAGCCACGCAGGCGATGATGAGGGTGATCATAGTATAGATCCTCCTTTTGGTTTGGTGCTTCCACCCTGTGGGAGACACAGAGCTTCGGCGTTTCTCGAGCCCAGTAGTTCGTACCGGGTTTGGGAAAGCTGGAGCGGGGACTGGCGCCTCATCGGGGACGCTTCCCTCAGCAAAATTAGTAAAGAACGTCGCCCAGAACATCCAGATACCGACGTGAGTCAATCAATCGTTGATCAGGGTTTCCCTGAAAAGTCGCCCTTTCGAAGCTATCCCACTCCAGGCCAACGCCTAACAGCATCGCCCGCCCTTCTGGTGCACGTAAACTCAAGAGGGATACTGGCCCGGCAGGAACGCCCTCTGGGCACGTCCCACCCGCCGCCCGGGGCTGGCGCGCCCACTCTTGCCCCCTGTTCGTCGCTCGCCGTAGCCGCCCGCGCCTGGCTCAAGACTCCGGTGACGTGCCGCTGTCTGTATTCATCCAATCCGGCTCGGCCTCGCGCAGTTGCAGTAGATCGGGATCATCGATGGCGTTCTTCAAAAAGCTGTTGTCGATCGCGATCGCCCGCACCACCCGGGCCTTGGCCTCGGCGAGATCCCCCAGCAGGCAGGCGTAGCAACCGAGGTTGAATTGCACGGTGGCGTCCTTGGGGTGGTGCCCCTCCGCCTCGCGTAGGACCTTCTGCGCCGCCTTCACAGAATCGGCCCGGCGGGCGGCGTAGGCCCAGATGATCCACCAACCGGCTTCGCCCGGATCCACCGCCACCAACTCCCGGGCGTACTTGCGCAGGGGGCGCCATTGCTCGGTGGCCTGGAGCAGCCCCACGCGCATCGCCACCACCTCCGGCCGGCGCGCCTCGTCCTCGGGAATGGCATCAAGCTCGGCCTTGGCCTCTTTGACCATGCCGAGTTCCAGATAGCCACGAACGTGAGAAAGGCGCCATTTCAGTTCCACGCGAGCAAACGAACCGAGCCAGCCCGCTTTGGCAACGTCGCCGTAGGCTCGAGTTGCGCGCCGCGCGAACCGCCCGTCCTCCCCCCGGAGATCCTCGCTTCAGGCCGCCGTGGCCCTAGGTTCGTCCTCCACCATGCCTCTGCCAAAGCAGCCATCACCCAGCAAAATGAGGGAACGAGGGCCTTGACGCTTTGTTTACCGCTTGGTCAATAGAGCCCTCAACTAAGGGATTCCCCCACTCTTGAACGCGACAATACTCATCCGCCACCAGCAGACGCTCCCGGCCCTCAAGGCCGCGGAGGTCCTTTCCGCCCAGAGCGGACCGGCGCATGGGCTATCCGATTGCAGAATTCACCGCTGCTCAATGAAACCCTTGTCCCACCGCTTGTTTGCCGCTGTCGCTCTAGTTGCTGCTTCGTCCTTGTGGGCCCAGCTCGCACCGCCGCCCACGGTGCTCACGCAGACCTTCACCCAGAGCTCGTGGACCGCAATCTCGACGCCGCTCGGCTCCGGTTCCACGCCCAGCGGCACCAACATGGTCGGCAACACCACCATCGGAGGCATCGTCTACAACCAGAGCATCACCGGCACCGCCAATCTCCCCAGCGCCGCCAGCGCCCTCGTCACCCCGACGCTCGCCACCTACACCAATTCCGCGGCCTTTGGCGGGGATGCGTGGATCAGTTTTTCGTCGCAGCGAAGCACCACCGCCACCGACGTCTGGGACAACATCAAGCTCCTCCGTGGCACCGATACGAATCCCGGCATCGTGGTCGGCGTCGGTAGTGTGAGCGGAAGCACAACCAACACCTGGGCGGCAGGTGCAGGCGACCTCTTCAGCACCAACGGCGCCATCCCCGGTATTTCCGGTGCACCCGCCACGATGAGCGCCGGTCCGTCCTATTTCCTCATCCATATCGACTACGCGGCCAACGGAGCGGATACGATCTCGATCTGGCGCTCCGGCTCGGAGCTCACCTGGACCAATGCACCCACTGTCGCCGCGGGTTGGACCTTCACCGGCGACGGCGCCTTTGATCGCCTCGGCGTCTACGCGGGCGCCGGCTCAACGTTGGCCTTCGACGACCTCACCCTCACCGTCGTTCCCGAGCCCTCGACCTACGCACTGCTTCTCGGAGGCGCCTCGCTAGCCGTAGTCGGCTACCGCCGTTCGCGCAGGCGGGCAGACTGATCCAATTGGATCGCGGTTCCCTTTCCAGCCGGAGCGGTCTTCGCTCCGGCTTTTTGTTGTCCGCTACCGGCCCCGCCTGCCGGCCACGGCCTAGGTACACGGCCAACGGTCCACTGCTCGCGACCCTCCGTCCGCCGTGCGCCGCCCCTTGTCACTTGTTTCATTGTTACTTGCCACTTTTCCGCCGTCCCCTGCGCAGGACCTCACTTCAACACTCTGCACTCTTCGTTCTGCCATAGGTTCGCCGCACACCCTCACCCGACCCGCCGAAACGACTCGCTTCCCGTCGCGCCGCTCCCGGCCTCGGCCCCACTGCTCGGCCGCCCCTTCCAAGCAAAAGGAGCATGCGGGTGGCGGTGTTGCAGGATATGCGGCCGCTCCAGCCCGTGGGCGAGCATCAGCTCCTCATTGCCCAGCAGCTCCACCGTCGGTCCGTCGGCCACAATACGCCCGCCATCGAGCACAATCGAGCGCGGGCACAGCTCCACCACCAGTTCGAGGTCGTGCGTCGCCACCAGTTTGGTGGCACTCACCTCGCGCAATAGCCTCTTGAATTCCCGCCGCCCGCGCGGATCCAGCCCGCTCGTCGGCTCGTCGAGCACGAGAACCGATGGCTCGTAGGCCAGCACGCCCGCCAGACAGGCCCGGCGCTTCTCACCTTGGCTGAGGTGATGCGGCGTGCGCCGCCCGTAGCCGGCCAGCCCCACCCGCTCCATCGCCACCCGCACCCGCGCCGCCACGACGTCCGAGGCCAGCCCGAGCTGTGAAGGCCCGAACGCCACGTCCTCCGCCACCGTCGCACAAAACAACTGGTCGTCCGGGTCCTGGAAGAGCAGCCCGACCTGCCGGCGCACCGCCTCGATCTGGGTCGCCGTCACCGCCATCCCATTGATCCGTACCGCGCTCTCCGCCCCCGGCTTCTCCGGGAGGATACCATTGAGATGGAGGAGCAACGTCGACTTGCCCGAACCGTTCGGACCGAGCAACCCCACGCATTCTCCCGGGGCGATCGTGAAGCTCACCTCGCGCAACGCCTCCGTCCCATCCGGGTAACGGTAGCTCAGTCGGGAAATCTCGATCGCAGGAATCATGTGAAGAAACTCGCGTGAGAGGGCTGTCACGCAACGCCTTCTTCGTGGCGCCAGCCTGTGTGCCTGCGGGGTCGGGTTTCGCAGACACGTAGACCTGCGCCACCCAAAGGCACTCCGAGACACAAAATCGCCTTTGCTTGGACCGTCCTCATCGCCAGCCCCTCGCGCACATCGCCAGATAGATCCGTTCCGCCCGCTCCGAGGCGCGCACGAACAACCGCCCCACGATCTCCGCCGGCAGCCCCCAGGCGAGACGCCGCGGCCGCACCAAAGTCCGGCTGGCCCGTGCCCGCTGCATCCGCTGCGCCTCGTCGGAGAGCACGAAGAGGTAGCGGTGCATCAACGCCAGCGTGGTCACCAGCAAAGTGGGCACCCCCACCCGCTTGAGCAGGCCGGGCAACGCGGCAAACGGCGTCACCGCGCCAAACACCACCACCGCCGACAGGCACAGTCCGCCGCGCAGCGCCACCGCCCGCCAGCCCGGCCCGGTGCTTCCGTGCCACGCCGCCGCCACCGCCGCGCCCCCCACGAACGGGGCAAAGCACAGCAACCGCCATAGCAACGGCCGCACCGGCACCTGCCCAACCACGATCGCGGTTACCAAGAGCGCTGCCACCACTGCGTGCCACCAAATCCAGGCGACAGGCAACACCGCCGTCCCAACGACCAGCACCAGCAGCGCGACGAACTTCGGTCCCGCCGGCAGCCGCTGCAGCAGTCCCTCCAGCCGCGGTCCCGCCCCCGCCGCAGCGGCGTGGGGATGGGCGGGCGAGGCGCCGAAATGGATGCCGCTCATGGTTGGGTCCGCAGCTAACCCCGAAACGCCCCGCCACCGCAAAGCCGGAAATCGCGCCGCGCCAACAAAGCCCCCGTCCGTAGGCAGCGTGCTCCCACGCGCCCGTCCGGCGACACCCGCGCCTCACCTACCGTCGTCCTCACGCTTCTCCCGCACCACCACCCAGCTCAGCAGCACCGCCAGCCCGAATACCACCAGTGCCCCTATCGCCCCGGCCACCGCCGTCGCCACGCCGGGCGACGCGATTCCGGGGAACTGGTAATCCGCCAGCCACGCCGGCGCCGCCACGGCCGCCCGGTGCTCAAAACCCAACTTCGCCGCCACCGCCTCCAGCCCGTCGGGCCACGGACACGCAAACGGGGCCACAAACAACGCCACGCCCAGGGTCGCCAGCAGTCCATAACGCACCAGACCCGCCCCCGCCGACCCAACCGCCCCGGCGGCCAACTCCGGTCGCGCCCGCACCACCGCGTAAAACGCCAGTGCGCTGATCGCTCCCTCGCCCAGCCCAATGATCATGTGAATACCCACCATGGCCGGCAGCCCCACCGCCCAACCCACCGTGCCCGACCACGCCAGTTGCCCCGCACAAGCGACCGCTGCCGCCACCGTCGAGCACCAGCCGGCAAACGCCATCGCCGCCACCTGCCCGCGTTGCCCCGGCAACACGCGGCCGATCAGACGAAACACCAGCAACCCCGCCATCGGCGCCACCACCGCCATATTGAACCCGTTCGCCCCGAGCGCCGTGACCCCGCCGTCGGCAAAAAGAAAACACTGCGCGATGAGCACCGTGGCCATCACGATCACCGCCGCCGGCAGGCCCAGCAGCGCCGCCACCAACGCCGCACCGATGAGATGACCCGAAGTGCCACCCGCCACCGGGAAATTCACCATCTGGGCCGCAAATACGAAGGCCGCCCCCAGCCCCAGCAGCGGCACCCGCCGCGGCGGCAGCTCACGTTTCGCCTGCCGCAATGCCACACCGAGCCCGACCACCGCCAAGGAGGCGGCCGTCACGGCCGTTTTCGCGTCAAGAAATCCGTCGGGGATGTGCATGGGCTCAGCGCAGAGGGAAGCGGAAGCTCCCAATCGGATGCCGCAAACCGCGAGCAGCGACCAGTCCAGAAAGCGGGCGAGGCGGCCCCGGCGCTCGACGCTCTCGCCTGAGGTGGGGCGGGCTTCACGCCCGCCATTCTTTCGAACTTCGACCCACCAACTCCATTTCCCCAAATCGAGGACACCCCTTCCCCCTCCTCTCCTCGGCTCACTTCCCGCTTCGGGTTTGCCCCCATGGACCGATTATCAGCCAGCCGCCATCCGATGAGCCGCTCGCCCCAGTTCGCGCCGATCCTCGCCTCTCTGTTCCTCGCATCCCTCTCAATTCGCGCGGGCGAGGCCCCCGTGGCCACGGTCGAGCCGTCGGCCTTCGCCCCCTCGCTCACCGTCACCGGCGAACTCTGGGACAACGTCTCCGGCGGCCTACGCGCCGGCTCGCACTGGAACACCCTCATCGATCTCGGCCTCGAGCTCGACCTCGCCCCCCTCGGCGGCCCGCCCGGAGGCAGCCTCTTCGCTCAGGTGCTGTGGGTCGAAAACCGGCACAGCGATCCGAACTTCGGTGACCATACCGGAGGGGCCAATCCGGTCAGCGGCAGCCTGGCCTCCGATCAACTGCGCGTCTTCAATCTCTTCTACCGTCAGTCGTGGGCCCACGGCCGCTACGCCCTCAAGCTCGGCCAACTCGCCCTCGACGACGACTTCATGGGCTCCGCCTACGCTGGGCTGTTTGCCCACTCCGCCCTCGGAGCGCTGCCCTCGCAAGTCGCCACGCCGCACGCCTTCGCCCTTGGCGGCGGCAGTGCGTACCCGATTTACGCCGTCGCCGCCCCCGGCGCGCATTTCTCGGCCGCACCCAACGGCAGGGTTTCCCTCCAACTCGGCGCCTATCACGGCGGCCCCGGCCCCGACGAACGCGCTAACCACGGCTTCGATTGGGATGACGGCTCCGGCCAAGGCCTCGTCGTGTTTTACGAAGGGAGCTACAGCTCGACCCTCGGCGACCGCGCCTCGACCCTGCGCGCCGGTGGAGCCCTCCACTCCGGCAGCTTCGCCGACTTCACCGCGTTCAACGCCGGCGTCGAAAACGCCACCGTGCGCGGCATCCACAGCTTTTACGTCATTCACGATCTCGTCCTCCTCGCCGCCGACGCCGAGCACCCGCGCCTGGCCGTCTTCTGGCGCGCCGGGCTGAGCCCGCAGCAGGACCGCAGCGTCGTGCACCGGTATACCGACGCCGGCCTGAACTGGTTTGGCCCGCTGCCCGGCCGCGCCGACGACATCGCCGGTATTGCCCTCTCCTACACCGAGTACGGCCGCGCCTTCCGCCGCACTGACGCGGCGCTCGCCGCCGCCGAGACCGCCGTCGAGCTCACCTACCGCGCCCAACTAGCGACGTCGTTCGTCCTGCAGGCCTTCATCCAGCGCCATTTCAATCCGCTGCCGCGCGACGACGGCCGCCGCCATCCCGCCACCGTCCTCGGCCTGCGCGCCGAGTGGTCGTACTGAGCAAACTCATGCAGTTCAGCTGGGGGCGACACGGTCCACCTCGGCTCTCTTGTTACCTGGGCACTTGCCACTTGTTACTTCTCCTGCCCGTCCTTCACCTTACGGCTTCTATCTCCAGCCTCGAGGGCCCCATTGGAGGCAGGTAAGAATACCAGTTCCGAGCACCCGCGCCTGACCACCTACTGGCGCACCTCAGCCCGCAGCAGGACCGCAGCGTCGTCCACCGCCATGCCGACGCCGGCCGCACCTGGTTTGCCCCGCGGCCCGGCGCGGTGGGCCGATCGAAAAGAAGGAGTGCCACAGTCCCAACTTGCCGGCCACCTCGTGGAATTGGCAAAAGCGCACGGAGCAAAGCTGGCGACACTGGATTCACAGATACCCGGGGCGCGGCTCCTCAGTTGAGGGCCGAAATCCCGGGCCGGAAGAGCGCCCCCTGTTTGTGCGCCACCGGATCGCCCTCGCTCCTCACGGCGCCACTGGCTGGAGCGCAATCGCCTGCCCCACCCCGCGGTAGCGGTCGGGATGGCAGGTAAGAATAAGGATCTGGAGACGGGAGGAGAGACCGGTGAGCACATCCAGGATGCGCTCTTGGCGCACGGGATCGGTGTTCACCAGCACATCGTCCAAGATGAGGAGTTGCGGCTCGTCGGCAGCCAGCTCCTGCGCCACCGCGATGCGCAGGCAGAGCAGCAGCTGCTCCTTCGTGCCCTGCGACAGGCTCTCGAACGCGTACAGCTCCTCGCGGGTGCGACCGAGCCCGGCGATCTGCAACGCCTCGTCCAGAAAAACCTGGCGCGTGGTGTCGCCGGTGATCTCGGACAAGGCGGCGGTGAGCCGCTGCTCGAGCGGCGCGAGCGCTGCCCGGGTAGCCGCCTGCTTGCGGTGCTCGATCAGATCGTGGGCGAGCCGGGCGCACCAACCGCGCGTGCGGGCAGCGTCGCGGCGCAGGACCGCCTCCGCCTTGCGCTCCTCCAGCTCGGTTTCCCGCGAATACAGTCCCTGCCCGCCGAGGGTCTCCAACGTGCCCTTGGCCTGGTCGCGCTGCGTGCGCAGCGCCCGCAACTCGTCCACCAACTGCTGGAGCGCGGCGGCGGCGCGTTTGCTGCGCTCGGGCAGCTTCTCGAAATCGGGCGGCAGGTCCGCCTTCGTCGCCGCCACGCGGGCCTCGGCCTGCACGAAGACAAGCTGCGCGGCGGTCTTGGCGGCGGCGAGCCCCTCGGGGTAGCGCGCCACCAGGTCGGCGATCTGCGTCTCCAACGTGCGGAGTCCGGCGCGCTGCTCGCCCACGGCCTGCGCGGCCTCCTGGCCGGCCTTCACCGCGCCGCGCTCGTCCGTGCGCAACAGGTCGAGCTGCCGGTCGAAATCCTTCAACGCCTTCTCGGCGGCGGGCACCGCCTCGGTCAGCCGCGCCTCGGCTGCTTCGATCTCGGTGAGGCCCAGCGCTTGCTCCTCGCCGGTTGGCTGAACCGTCGTGACCAGCGAATCGCTGCGCCGGGCGGCACCCGCGGCCGCGGCCCGCAACGCCTCGATCGTGGCGTGTTCGCCCAGATACGGCCCGAGCGCGGATTGGGCCGCCTTGAGCAACGCCTCAATCTCCCGGCGGGCGGCAAGCGCCTCGCGCGCGGCGTCGACCGACGCCAACCCAGTTTCCTGCAGCGCCTCGCGCAACATGCGCCCCGCCTCGTCGAGCTCGGAGGCGGCATTACGCGCCTCCAGCGCGCCCGAACGGATGGCGATGCTTCCCCAACCCTCGATTGTGAGGTCGAGCGCCTGCGGGCTGTGCAGCCGCGTGATCTCGCCGGCGGGAAGCGCCTGCCACCGCGGCTCGGGCAACCCGCCATCGCGCACCGCAACTCGCGCCTCCCGCTCCGGGGTGAGCTCGACGGTGAGCCCGAGAGCCTGCAACCGGGCGCGTAGGGTACGTTCAGATTCGGCGAGCTCCTCCAGCTTGCGCAGCTTGGGCGGCGTGAGCGCCGGGAGCTGGTTGCGCTTCGCCTCGAGGACGGCGATTTCGGCGGCGGCCGCCTCGGCCTTGCCCACCTGCCGGGCCAGCGCGTCGGCCATCACCGCGAATTGCCGGAGTTTGAGCAGCGCTTGGCTGCGCTGCAGCTCCGCCCGCAAAGCGTGGAGACGACTCTCGTACTCCGGGCGCGCCGCCTGCAGCTCGTCGAGCCGAGTGCGAAGCTGGGCGAGACGTTGCTCGGCGGCCTGCGCGGCCACCTCGGCCGCCGCCAATGCCGCCTGGGTGGCGGTGACCGCGGCCTGGCGCTTGGTCAGCGTCGCCTCATCAGCGGCCACCGCGCCGAGCTTCTCCTGCGCGGCGCCGAGGGCCTGCTGCCGCGCGGTGAGTTCCCCGCGGAGGCGCTCGGCGGCCGAGGCCTGGTCGCGCAGCGTCACCGCCGCGAGTTCACGCTCGGCGTGCTCGCGCTCGCGTTGGGCCACGTCGGCCTCCGCCTGCCGATGGCGTTGCGCCACCGTTTCGAGATCCGTCCGCGTCTGCCTCAGGGCGGCGAGAGCAGTCTCGATCCCCGCGAGATCGTCCTCCGCCTGGCGCAGCGCCCCGCCCACACGGACTTGCCCAGTGGAGGTGAAAAGCGCTTCCGCGGCTTCGCCGAGCCGACCGCGCAGCCGCTCGATCACGGGATCGAGCTCCACCCGCGCCAGCCGCGCCCGGATGCGTTGGCCAACGGCGGCATCGTCGAGGCCGGGCCAAGCGGCCGGTTCGCCCTGGCGCGCCCAGAGGAAACCCAGAAAACCCCAGTGCTCCGGCCGCGTCGCGCCACGGCCGGGCAACGACGTGTGCAGCAAATCTTGGACTCGCTGGTCCGCCGCGTCGGCCTCGGCCACGGGCTGCCACGCGCCGGATTGCCAGACCTTGAACAGGCTGCGGGGCGATTGGAGAAACGTCTTCTCGATACGGTAACGGCCGGCCCCGGTCTCGAACTCGACCGCGATGCGCGGGGCGAGATCAGTACCGGCCGGCTGGAGCGACTTCAGCTCCTCGCCCTTGGTCGTGTGTTTGTCGAACAACGCGCGGGCGGCCGCACGCAGCGTGGTGGTTTTCCCCGCCTCGTTGGGCGCGGCCAGAATGTTGAGCCCGCAGGCGAAGGGCCCGACGCGCACGGTCTCGCGGAAGCGGCCGACGCCGGTGAGCTCGATGGCGTGGAGAATCACGACGCCACCTCCTGCAGGGTCTGCAGCAACAGTCGCCGGAGCTGTCCGAAGAACTCGGGGTCAAGCCGGGTGAGATCGATCTTCGAGGGCGCGAGCAGCGCCTGCACTTCCGCCAGCGTAAGCGAGGACGGGGCAGGAACGTTCTCCGGCAGCGTGGCATCTGCGCTCGCAGGAGCGGCCTGAGCGCTGAGCTGACCGGGGGCCAGAATCTCCAGTCGGTCGATATCAGCGAGCACCTGCGCGAGGATCGGGTGGCGCGAGCGCAGATCGGCCAGTTCAATCGGACCCAGCGCGACGCGGGTGCGATCCACGAGTTGGCCGACCAGGAACGGCGCGAGCGCCGCTTCCACCCAACTGCGAACCTCGACGAGCGCGGCCGGCGAGGCGGTGCCTGCCAACGTCACCCGCAAGACCGTACGCTCGGCGGCGGGTGCGAGTTCGGCCATAGTGGCGGCGAGCCCGGCGCGCGAAGCCTCCGCGGAGAGGAAATCGAAGGCGAGCGAGCGCCAAGCCAGCGTGGAGACCGGCAGCGCCCGCACCCGCGGCGGCCGGCCGTGGGCGTCGAGCTCGACGAGGGCGACATTGCCGCTGGCGTCGTTGGCGAAACGATCGGGCTCCGGCGTGCCTGGCATCACGATTCGTCCACCGTCCATATCGGCGAGCCAGTTGTGCCAGTGGCCGATCGCGAGGTAGTCGAGCCCAGCGCGCGAGGCGGCGTCCAGCGCGATGGGGAAGTCGTTGGGCTGGTGCTTAGCCTCGATGGCGAGCGCGCCATGTGTGAGCCCGATTTTGAGCGCGTCGGCCGGCAGGCCGGCGGCAAGCTCGGCCAGCTTCAGGCTCGGGTCGGTCGTCGAGAGTTTTTGGTGCAGCGGCGAGGCGAGCAGGAAGGCCCCGTCGCCGAGCTCGACCACGCCCGCCTCGCGAAAGACATGGACGTTGGCCGGCGCCGCGAGAAACGCCCGGCGCTGCCACACACAGTCGGGGCCAGTATAGGGATCGTGGTTGCCCGGCAGGAGAAACACCCGGAGCTCGGGGTGCGCGCGGAAGCAGTCGACCACGGCGGCGACCAGCGAGTCATCGACCTGGTTGTCCTCAAAAAGGTCGCCGGCAATGAGGAACGCATCCGCGGCATGATCACGCGCGAGGGCGAGGGCGCGGCGCAGGGTGACCAGCCGCGCCTCGCGCAGGCGTCCCCCGCGGGCGCCAAACTGGGCGAAGCGCGCCCCCATCTGCCAATCGGCGGAATGGATCAGGCGGTACATGAGCAGGAAACACGGCGGTCACCCCGAGGGAAGGGCAGGCACCGGCGGCTCGGCCCGGATACCCCCTCCACCCCCACCGACCCGACCACGGGCAGTCGCGGCTCACCCGGCTTCGCAACGCGGGGACGGAGCACGCTGCGAGTGTGGAAGGCAGGCCTGAGCACGGGCTCGAAGTTGGTGTTCCCGCCGCCCGCCGACGAGCCCAATTCACTCCCCCGACGACTGCCGGCACGAACAGGACGAAGCCCACCCTCCTCCCGTTTCTTGCTACGCCCATCCAACGGCGGCCCGGTTCGCAGGAACCACCGGGTACCTTCGGGCCCCTTCGGCTCCCGTGTTTTAGGGTTGGAGTCGATCGCCGCGGCCGTGTCTGCTTCCGCCATGAGTCGCCCCGGATGCCCCGCCTCCTCCTGCGCTGCGCTGCGCCCAGGTCAGTATTCGCGTTGGCTTCCCCTCACCCCCTGACCGTTGTCGCGATGCTCGACCTCCTTCAGACGATCGTACTCGCGACGGTATTGTTCGTCGCCACCAACGCCGACGACCTGGTGCTGCTCATGGTGTTCTTCGCCCAACCAGGATGCCGCCCGCGCGCCATCGTTTTGGGCCAACTCGTTGGCCTCGCGGTGCTCACCGGGGTGAGCTTCGCCGCCGCCTGGCTCGCCCTCGCCGCCCCGCCCGACTGGCTACCTTGGCTCGGACTCGCCCCGCTGGCCCTCGGCCTGCGTTGGCTCGCCCACCCCCACACTGAGGAGGCCCCGACCGGCGCCGCCTCGTGGCGCACGGTGAGTGTCGTGATGATCGCTAACGGAGCCGACAACCTCGGCGCCTACATCCCCGCCTTCGCCATCCAGACCTTCGCCCAGAAAGTGATCACCGCCGCCGCCTTCGGCGTACTTGCCTTTGCGTGGTGTGCGCTGGCGTGGGCCGCGGTGCGCCATCCGACCTGGGGGCCGTTCGTGCGCCGCTGGTCGACGAAGCTCGGCCCGTTTGTCCTGATTGGTATCGGCCTCTGGATCATCGCACACCATCCGGTATTCGAGCTTCTACGCTGACCAAGGTAGATGGCGCGGCTCCTGCGGGGAGCCGCCACACCGAGCGCGAGCACCGCTCCGTCCCCGCGCCGGCCCCCCTCGGTTGACCGCTTGCCGCCGTCCTCGGGTTCCTGGCAGGATCTTCCTCTTGTCCTCGACGTCGCCAGTCCCGCCTTCCACCGCCGCGGCCCACCACCACCGCGGGCTGGCCATGCTGCTCGCCGCCCTCGCGGCGCTGGGACCGTTCGCGACCGACGCCTACCTGCCCTCCTTCCGCGAGATCGGCCACGAGTTCGGCGCCACTCCGGTACTCGTGCAACAAACACTCACGGCCTACATGGTCCCCTTCGCCGCGATGACGCTCTGGCAGGGCGCCATCTCCGACGCCCTGGGCCGCCGCCGGGTGACCCTGGCGATGCTCGCCGTATTCTTCATAGCGTCGCTGGGCTGCATGACCTCGTGGAACATCGGCGCCCTGATCGGTTTCCGGGCGCTGCAGGGCATGTCCGCCGGTGCCGGCATGATCATCGGCCGCGCCATCGTGCGCGACCTGCTCGACGGCACCGAAGCCCGGCGATTGATGAGCCGCATCGCCGTGATGTTCGCCATCGCCCCGGCCCTAGGCCCTATCGTGGGCGGCTGGCTCCACGTGTGGTTCGGCTGGCGCTCGGTATTCGCCTTCCTCGCGCTGTTCACCGCGATCCTGTGGTGGAGCTGCTGGCGCGCCCTACCGGAAACACTCCCCCCCGCCCGCCGCCTGCCCCTGCACGCCGGCTCGCTGCTGCGCGGCTACTGGCAGGCGCTGCGCTCCGCACCCTTCGTGACGCTCGTGCTGGCGATCACGCTGAACTTCTCAGCGCTCTTCATCTACATCGTCTCGGCCCCCGCCTTCCTGCTCGGACTGCTCCACGTTGAGGAGACCGAGTTCTACTGGCTCTTTGGACCGATCACCGGAGGGATGCTGATCGGCACTTGGCTTTCGGGCCGGCTCGCCGGCCGGCTGAGCAACCGCCGCACCGTGGCGCTCGCGTACGGTTTCATGGCGACTGCGGCGTTGGGCAACCTCACCTTCCATCTCTGGCACGCACCCGCGTTGCCCTGGAGCATCCTGCCACTGGTCGTCTATGTCCTGGGCTGCTCACTCTCGATGCCGAGCCTCACCCTGCTGGCGCTCGATCTCTTCCCCGAACGCCGCGGTCTCGCCTCCTCCTGCCAGGGCTTTGTGCAGAGTTCGGGCAACGCCCTGGTCACCGCCCTACTCGCCCCGCTGCTCTGGGGCACCGGCCTCGCGCTCTCGCTCGGCATGCTCGCGCTGTTCGCGGGCGGCGCGGCGGCCTTCGGCCTCTCCCTGCTCCTGCACAAACGCTCGCTCGCTCCGAACGACGGTTCGCCCGTCGCCGCCTGAACCAATGCAACAGCGGTGCAGCGCCCCACCGCGTCGCCGCCCCGATGCATCCACCGGCGTTTGCTCTGGCCTCGGCCACCGGGGAGGCGCAGAAAAGCGGCCTACCAACCCACCGTGAGCCCCTCCCCCTCCACGCTCGCCGACAAGTACCGCCGCCTGCTTGAGATCATCACCGCGCACGGCCGCGTGGCCGTCGCCTTCTCCGGCGGCGTCGACGGCAGCTTCCTTTGCCGCGCCGCGCGCGACGCCGTGGGCGATGCCGCCATCGCCATCACCGTCACCGGTCCGATGATGCCGGGCAACGACCTCGAATCCGCCAAGCAGATCGCCGCCCTCACCCGCATCCGCCACTACTTCATCGACGACCCCAGCTCGACGAACCCGTCGCCGCCAACCCGGTCAATCGCTGCTATTTCTGCAAGAAGATCGAGTTCGCCCGCATCGCCGAGGTCGCCCGCACCCATGGCATTGAGACGATTTTCGACGGCTCCAACCTCGACGACGAGTCCGACTACCGCCCCGGCCTCACCGCCCTGGCCGAGCTCAAGATCACCAGCCCACTTCGCGCCGCCGGTCTGAACAAGGCCGAGATCCGCGAACTCTCCCGCCAGCTCGGCCTGCCCACTTGGGACAAGCCCGCCGCCGCCTGCCTCGGCTCGCGCGTGCCTTACGGCGAGCGTATCACCCTGGAAAAACTCCGCGCCATCGAGCAAGCCGAGCAAGCGCTGCGCGCGCACGGCTTCCGCCAATGCCGCGTGCGCCACCACGGCGACATCGCCCGCCTCGAGGTCGCGCCCGACGAGCGTACCCGCTTCTTCGATCCCGTGCTGCTCGACACCCTCTCGCGCGAGATCAAGGCCGCCGGTTTCCGCTACGTCTGCCTCGAGCTCGAGGGTTACAAGATGGGCAGCCTCAACCGCGCGTTGCCGGTGGGCATCGCCGCCGCCCCTTCCCCGTAGCGGAAACGCTTCGTTTCCGCCATTCCGCCCATGCCTGAACGTATTCTCTACTACGACTGCTCCGCCGGCATCTCCGGCGACATGCACCTAGGCGCGATGGTCGATCTCGGCGTGCCGCCCGAGCATCTCACCACGGAGCTCAAGAAGCTCGGCCTCGCCGGCTGGCGCCTGCAGTTCACCCGCGACTCCCGCAAAGGCATCGGCGGCACCCGCTGCGACGTCCTCCTCGACGGCGAGGCGCCGCCCCCTGTAGGCCACGGCGCCGACGTGGCCTCCGCGCCGACAGGCCAGGTCGACGCCCTGGCCTACAAGCCCGTCACCAAACTCCAAACACCGCTCGCCCCCGGACACGAGCCGCACGAGCACCGCAACCACCGCGACATCGTCGCGATGATCGAGCGCAGCACCCTGGCCGACGCCACCAAGCGCCGCGCCCTCGCCATCTTCGCCCGTATTGCCGAAGCCGAGGCAAAGATCCACGGAATGCCCGTGGCCGAGGTCGGCTTCCACGAGGTCGGCGCCGTCGACTCGATCGTCGACATCGTCGCCGCCGCCATCGCCCTGGAGTGGCTTCGCCCCGACCGCGTGCTCGTTTCCACCATCGAACTCGGCGGCGGGTTCGTGAAATGCGCCCACGGCCGCCTCTCCGTGCCCGCACCCGCCACCGCCGACCTGCTCCGCGGCGCGCCCACCCGCCTCGGCACCGTTCCCTTCGAAGCCACTACGCCCACGGGCGCCGCCATCCTCGTCGCCAGCACCGACGCCTTCACCGACAAGACGGATTTCACGATCGAGCGCATTGGCTACGGCATCGGCCACAAGGACGGCCCGATCCCGAACATCCTTCGCGTCTTTCTCGCCTCCACCCGCCCCGCCGAGGCCGCCGCCCCCGCCGCTTCGCGCGAAACGGCCGTGGTGCTGGAATGCAATCTCGACGACATGACGGGCGAGACCGCCGGCTACGTCCTGGAAAAGCTTCTCGCCGCCGGCGCCTCCGATGCGTGGATCACGCCCATCGTCATGAAGAAGTCGCGCCCGGCGATGACGCTCTCCGTGCTTTGCCCTCCCGAGAAGGAGGCCGCACTCGCCGAGCTCATTCTGCGCGAGACGACCACCTTCGGCCTGCGCCGCCGTGAAGTCGGCAAGCTCGCCCTCGAACGCACCTTTGAAGAAGTCGCCACCTCGCTCGGGACCGTGCGCGTGAAAACCGCCTGGCTTGACGGCCGCGCGTTGAAGTCGAAACCCGAGCACGACGATCTTCGGCGTCTCGCCGAGTCCCGCAACCTCCCGTTGCGCGAAGTCGAGCGCACCGTCCTCGCCGAGCTGGCCCAACGCGAAGCGAAGGCCTGATCCGATTTGGGCACAGAGGGCACAGAGAGCAGAGGAGAACACAGAGCAATCATTCGTCCGCTTTCCTCACAATCGCCGCGCAAACTGCCGTTCCCCTCCCGTAAGGCTCTACGACAAACCTTCCAGCGCCCTGAGTTCTCTTCCTTCACCGTGCGCTCCTCCGACTCTGTGCCCTCGGTGACTCGTCCGTCTTCTCCGGCCTCCGCCCTTCGTTTCCTTCTGTCGCTCACATCTGCCTTCGGGCATTTCTCGTTCCGTCCCTCTGTGCCCTCCGTGTCCTCTGTGGTGAACTCTCCGTATTCCGTTCCATGAACCGCGAATCCCTCGTCCAGATCCTCGAACGTTACCGCACCGGTGAAACCGACCTCGCCGCTGCGATGGCGGAACTGAAGGACTTCCCGTCGGCCGACCTCGGTTACGCGCTCATCGACAACCACCGCGCCCTGCGCACCGGCCACCCCGAGGTGATCTACTGCGCCGGCAAGACTCCCGCGCAGGTCCGCGGTATCCTCGAGCGCATGCTCCAGGGCCCCAGCGCGATCCTCGCCACCCGCGTCGACGCCGCGCACTGGGAAGCCGCCCGCGATCTCTCGCCCACGCTCGTGCACGACCCCGTTTCGCGCACCATCGTCCGCCGCCCGGCCGCGCCTGCGACTCCTCCGACCACCTACATCGCCATCGTCGCCGCCGGCACCTCCGATCTACCCGTGGCCGAGGAGGCCGCGATCACCGCCGAAGTCTTCGGCAACCGTGTCGAGCGGGTGTACGACGTCGGCGTGGCCGGCCTGCACCGCCTGCTTGGTCGCCTGGAGCAGGTGCGCGGCGCGCGCGCCATCATCGCCGTCGCCGGCATGGAGGGCGCGCTGCCCAGCGTGCTCGGCGGCCTCGTGGACAAGCCCATCATCGCCGTGCCCACGAGTGTCGGATACGGCGCGAGTTTCGGCGGTATCGCAGCACTATTGGCCATGCTCAACAGCTGCGCCCCCGGGGTGACGGTCGTGAACATCGACAACGGTTTCGGTGCCGGCTACGCCGCCAGTACGATCAACCGGTTGGGGTGATTCAGTCGTCGGAAAACGACAGCAGCCGGCGCACGGTCGCCTCGTGCTCCGCCGTCACCCAGATCTCCGAGGGGTAGATCCAGACGACGAAGTCCTTCGCCCACGCAGGCTGCTCGTCCGGCCCTTCAAACAGGCTCGATTGGCAATAGATGATCCAGTCGTTCTTCGCCTCGCCGAGAACCGTCTGCACCCGGCGCACGATCTCTCCAAACGAGGTGAAGGCTTTCAGACTGTAGATCATCAGCGTGTGCGATCGCCGAAAGCCGATGCGATCAATCGGCAAACAGAAGTCTTCTTCGTCGGTCAGATCGATGGACAACGAAGATCGAAGACGATTCTGCAGCCATTCTTGCTCGGCCAACACCATCGCCTCGTCGCATTCATCGGCGCGAAGCCCATAGGGCTCCGATGAATCGAACCGGTCGAACTCCGAACGGCTGACAACGCGCAATTCTGCAGCAGGGAGAGTCCGCGCAGCCTTGGCACCAAACTCATCGTCCCATGGGCTCAACGAGGAGCGGAGCAGCGCCAAACCTTCCGCCTTCTCCGCGCCACTCCAGGCACCGACCTCGTGCAGCACCGGCAGCCGGCTGAGTGCCTCAAGCTTCGTCAGTCCTGTTCTCCAGAACCCCAACTTCCGCAGCGCGTATAGTGCCGAGAGCGGCGACAAATCGAGATCCCGATCAGTCGAGAAGTATCCAACCGTGAGTCTCGCCAAGCTCGCACCCGGCACCAGCGAACCGAAGGTCCCACGTACGTTGAGGTTCAACAGTTCCGGGCAACGATCAAGACCCTCGAGCGATTCAAGCCCATCCACGTCGAGACCGATCAGCTTGGGCATCGGCGGCAGGTCCCGCAGCGAAGACACGGCTCCCGGCGCCACGATCTTCAGTTTCCGCAACTGCAGCAGGGCGCCACAGCCGCAGAACGCCGGGACCTGATCCGCCGAGATCTCCAGCGTCCTCAGCTCCGGTAGAACGGCCAGTGCCGAAAAGTCCGTGATCGGATTCGCCTTGCAGTTGAGCTCGCGCAACGACGTGCACCCCCGCAGTGGGTCGAGAGTCCGAATCCGGTTCTTGGCCAGCGACAGTTCCTCCAATGAGAGGAGCTCACTCAGCGGCGCCAAGTCGCCTACGGCATTATCGCTCAAATGGAGCTGTCGCAGTCGCCGCATGCCCCGCAAGGGCTCCAGCGAAACCACCGGCCGTTTACCAGAGCCGCCCTGGAGACTGAGCCACTCCCGCTGCTCGAGACAGCGCCAAGCCGCCTCGAGCTTCTTCCGGTCGACCCGCGGCGCCGCGCCGGCCGGCGGCTCGACATCCTTCCCTTCGAAGAGCCGGCGGAAGAACGACCCTTTGTCCTCCGCCAGCTCAAAGCTCACGCAGTCCATCAACCGCACGATCGTGTTGGCGATGTCCGCATCCAGGTCTTTTCTCCGACCCAGCTCCAGGAAACTCGCACCTCCGCCGCCGTGCTGCGCATGACTCATGCACGCCATCGTTCGCAGGCCGCGTCATCGCCTCAACGCAAAACGCCCCCTGCATCTGAATCTGGCACCGCGCAGGTCGTCCCTTCAGGGCGCCCCACCCGACATAATTCGCGCACCAGTTGCGAGCACAGCGCCCAGCCGGTCGTGCTGAAGCAGCGACCCACGCGGCACCTTGCAGCACTCATTCCGCCTTCGTGGCTTCCGCGGCCTTCCGCTCTTGCACGGCGTTCTTCTCGTTCCGCCACTTCTCGATGAACTCGGGGAAGTCCGTGTGAAACAGCGCCTCGCTCGGCTTGAGCTCACGGATGCTGCTCACGTGCAACTCCTGCCGCTCGCCGTTCTTCACAAACCGGCACTCGATCTCGACCAGTTTGCCATCGGCCGGCGGCTCACCGTCAGGAAGCGTATGAAGCGGAATCGCATCACTCCAGCGTTCGGGGATTTCATAAACCACCAAAGCCGCCTTCGCCTTTTGCCTCTCCAGCCAGACATGATCGCGCCTCGGCTGCTGCCGAGAGAAGCCTCCCCGTGTTCGGAAAGGCGCGCCAGAGTCCATGAGTGTCTCGATCCACGCGTAATTGAACAGTCGAGGGTCGATCCAGCCCCAGTCCGTGCCTCCCTCGTCTCCATAGGTTTTCCACGGCTGGGCGTATTCCCTGCGATAGAGGTTCTTGCCGGTGTTCTCGATGTCGACCCGCGAGACCAGCATGCCCTTCTTGAAATCAAGAAACGTGTCACGCTCATACCTCGAGTCATAGCCCATGTGGACATAGTCGAGCATCTCACCCTGTGGTGCCCGGACCTTGCCAGAATACCACTCGGCGAAGACCGGAAGCTTCCCGCTCGGGACCCTCGATCTGCCAGGTCGCCACGTAGCCACGCCAGTTGGCCGATGACCCACCACCCTTTCGGAATGCCTCCGGCCGACGGTCATAGAACTCATCCATCCTCTTTCGCTCCTCAGGAGTAGTTGGAGGCTCCGAGAACACCGAGCTAAACAGCACCGGTGTTCCGGTCTCATCAACCCAAAGGAATTCCAGCGGGTTCTCGAACAGCGGCACTTCCTTGCCGTCGAGGATCAGCCTGTCCGGCACCTGCGCGGTACCGAAGGCAAACGTCGCCAACACCGCCGCCACCACGAGCGCAATCAGGGGTTTCATCGTCGCCCAGCTTGCCACCTCTCCCCCGCGGACCGCCAGTGTGAAAAGATCGAGGACGCTCAGTCCCCCAAGCGCTTGGCTCGCCCGATCCAGTAGTCCGCCCGGCGTCGAGCGCCCGTCGGCAAGGTCCATTCGTCCGAGCTAGCTGCAGCCCCAGCGCCGACCAGAACACGCCACGGTTCGGCGCCTTATTCGCTCCCGCGGCCTTCCTGGCCGTCCCCTCCTCCTGCAACTTCACTCCGCGGAGGAACTCGCCGCGCAGCGACCCACCTCCGCCGTGCCTACGGATCACCGACACGTGCAGCTCCGGTACTTTGTCGACTACTGCAACTTGCCCCGACCAGCCAAGCGCCTGGGCCAGTTGACGGCCGAACCGTTTCCGGTAAAGAGAGAAGCTCATGGTAAAGACCCGGATTTCCAGTAAAGGCCAGACGACGATCCCCGCCAAGTTCCGCGCGCGCTGGAAATCGCTCGAGTTAGTCTGGGAAGAACTGCCTGACGGCGGTGCGCGGGTTAGCCCTGTGCCCGATATCCTGTCGCTGTTCGGCTCGGCTGGAGCCACCCTGCGCCGCGATTCCGACGAGAAGGCCAAGGCCCGCAACGCCTGGGCCGGCAGCAGTGAGAAGGGGAAGGTCCAAAAGTGACCGCCCACTACCACCTCGATGCCAACGTCGTGCTGCGCTTCCTGCGCAACGACGACCCAAAGCAGTCCCCCGCGGCGGCGCGGCTCTTCGCCCGGGCCAAAGATGGAAAAGTCGAACTGTCCATCACCGCGGTCACAGTCGCCGAAATCTTCTACGTACTGGCTCGGATCTACAAACACGCGCGGCCCGAAGCGGCTTCGCTCATCCTTCCGTTATGCCAGTCGGCCATAGTCGGGGTTGAGCAGCGTCACCGCGTGCTGGACGCCCTGCATCGGGTCGCCAAAGCGAACGTGGATTTCGGTGATGCCTATCTTGCTGCCACCGCCGCCGAGCACGGGGAGCAGATCGCGTCCTTCGACCGGGACCTGCAAGCGTTCACGGACGTCACCACCGTGGTTCCCGCCTAGCACCGCGGACTCCTACCACGGCGGCGAAGTGCCCGATGGGGCGATGCCCCCGATCGGCAACCGACGCATCCGGCTGCTTCCGCGTGCCCCACGCGGGATAGGGCAATACACCTCGCCCAATGGGCGTCGGCAAGCGACGCCCCTACGGCTCGATGCATGCTCACGGCTCAGGGAAGGATCTCGTCCAGACACGCCACCAGGCGCGCGAGGTCCTGCTCTTCGACCGTAAGCGAAGGATCGACACGCACGCCGGTGCCGGCCGCGTAACCGGCCGGATAACACCCGACCAGGAAGCCGCGTTCCCGTAGAGCCGCTTGTAGCGGCGTGCCCGTGCAGGGTCCCGCCGGGTCCAGCTCCAGAACGAGCAGCAGCCCGCGGCCCCGCACGTCGCGAATACAGCCATGCCGGGCCTTCAGCCGTTGCAGTTCGCCCAGCAACCACGCGCCCAACCGCTCCGCTCGTTCGATCCAGCCGCCCTCACGAAGAGTCTCGATCACCTCGAGCGCCACCGCGCATCCGAGCGGGTTGTTCTGGTGCGATTGGGCGTGATGGCAGCCGCTGCGTTCCAGCGCCTCGGCCACCTCCCGCCGGAAAGTCGTCGCACTGATCGGGTAGCCGTTGCCGAGCCCCTTGCCGAGCGCGACAATGTCGGGCTGGAGGCCGTAGTGTTGATAGCCGAACCAACGGCCAGTTCGGCCCAAGCCGGTCGTCACTTCGTTGACCACCAGCAGCCCTCCCGCCGCCCGCACCCGCTCGGCAACTGCGCGCACCAACGCCCCCGCCGGGAACCGTCCAAAAGTCGGCCCACCACCGCCCGGTTCGAAGACGAAACCGCCGACCTGCTCAAACGGGATGGCCGCAAGACAACGCTCGGGATCGGCCGCCCACTCGAGAGGGTCGATCAGACACCACTCCGCCGCCGGCTTCGCCCCGGCGGAGCCGAAGGCGGCCAGATACGAATTGGCGAATGTTACCAACAACGGGCGACCACTCACGCGGCGCGCGGCCTGCACGCCGAACTCCACCGCCTCGCTACCCGAACTCAGAAACGTGCACTTGCCGTCCGGCTCGCCCACCAGCCCGAGCACGGCCACCGCTGCCTCCTCCGCCAGATGGTTGGGCCAGCGCACGCCCAGATGCATCACCCGGTCGAGCTGCGCCTTCAACGCGGCGTTCACCCGGGGATGAGAGTGGCCGAGCACGGCGGCCCAGCTACCTGATTCGAGGTCGACGAAGCGGCGCCCTTGGTCGTCGAACAGGTCGCAGTTCTCGCCACGGACGAAGTTGTCGCCGGTGATCGGATGACAGCGCAGGAGGTGGTCCATGGTTTCCAAGAGCGGACACGCTCGCACAGATCTCAAGGTCGAGGCGAGCCCGGCCGCCCCCCCCGCACTCCAAGCTTGCCTCGCACGCCTAGGGCCTACGCTCCTTCGCGTTCAGCGTTCAGCATTCTGCCTTCTTGCCTCCCGCGCTCCGCTGTTTGCTACTCGCTACCCGCTCCTCGCTACTCGCTACTTTCCTCCGCCATGGCCTCCGCCTCGACCAACTACACCGAAGCCAACATCAAGACGCTCTCGTCCACCGAGCACATCCGGCTACGTCCCGGCATGTACATCGGCCGGCTCGGGAACGGCGCCCACGCCGAGGATGGCATCTACGTCCTCCTCAAAGAGACCATCGACAACTCCATCGACGAGTTCGCGATGGGCTTCGGCAAAAAGATCGAGATCGAGCTCACCGACCGCACCGTGCGCGTGCGTGACTACGGCCGAGGCATCCCGCTGGGCAAGCTCCTCGAGTGCGTCTCCGTCATCAACACCGGCGCCAAGTACGACTCGGCCGCCTTCCAAAAGTCCGTCGGCCTCAACGGCGTCGGCCAGAAGGCCGTCAACGCCCTCTCCGCCACCTTCCGCGCCCAGGCCGTGCGCGAGGGCCAGACTAAGGTTGTCGAGTTCGTCGCCGGCAAACTCGCCAAGGACCACAAGGTCGCCAAGACCGACGACCGCAACGGCACCATCATCGAGTTCACTCCCGACCCCGCCCTCTTCGGCGCCGACTACAAGTTCCGCCCCGAGTTCATCGAGGATCTGCTCTGGAAGTACGCCTTCCTCAACCGCGGCCTCACCCTCACCTTCAACGGCAAGCCCTTCAAATCCGAGAACGGCCTGGAGGACCTCCTCAAGAAGAACCTCAGCGGCGAAACTCTGTACCCGATCGCCCACTTCGACGGTGAGGACATCGAGATCGCGATGACCCACGGCGCCCACTACGGGGAGGAGTACTTCTCCTTCGTCAACGGCCAGCACACCACCATGGGCGGCACCCACCTGGCGGCCTTCCGCGAGGCCCTCGTGGAGACCGTGCGCATGTTCTTCAAGAAGGACTTCGACGCCGCCGACATCCGCCAGTCCATCTTTGCCGCCGTCGCCATCCGCGTGGTCGAGCCCGTCTTCGAGTCGCAGACCAAGACCAAGCTCGGCTCCACCGACGTCGGCCCCGACGGCCCCTCGGTCAAGCAGTTCATCGGGCAGTTCCTCCAGCACCAGCTCGACGCCTGGCTCCACAAAAACCCGACGGCCGCCAACGCCATCCTCCTCAAGATCCAGGCCAGCGAGCGCGAGCGCAAGGATCTCGCCGGCATCCGCAACCTCGCCCGCGAACGCGCCAAGAAGGCCTCTCTCCACAACAAGAAGCTGCGCGACTGCCGCTTCCACCTCGGCGACCGCGACAAGCGCTCCGAGGACAGCACCCTCTTCATCGTCGAGGGCGACAGCGCCGCCGGCTCCCTCACCGCCACGCGCGATGTGGCCACGCAGGCCGTCTTCGCCCTGAAGGGCAAACCGCTGAACACCTTCGGCCTGTCCAAGAAAGTCATCTACGAAAACGAGGAATTCCACCTCCTCCAGTCCGCCCTCAACCTCGAGGACGGCATGGACGGCCTGCGCTACGGCAAGGTCGTCATCGCCACCGACGCCGACGTCGACGGCATGCACATCCGCCTGCTGCTGATCTCGTTCTTCCTGCAGTTCTTCCCCGACCTGCTGCGCAACGGCCACCTCTACATCCTGGAGACGCCGCTCTTCCGCGTGCGCAACAAGAAGGAGACGATCTACTGCTACTCCGAGGAGGAGAAGCGCGCCGCCACCGCCAAGCTCGGTGCCAGCCCGGAGACCACGCGATTCAAAGGCTTGGGCGAGATCTCCCCCGGCGAGTTCAAGGACTTCATCGGCGAACGCATCCGTCTCGAGCCCGTCTCGCTGGCGAACCTGCACAACAGCGACGGCCTGCTCTCGTTCTTCATGGGCAAGAACACCCCCGACCGCCAGGGCTTCATCATCGAAAACCTGCGCGTGGAGAAGGATCTGGTCGAAGTGTGAGGCAACGTTCTGCATCCGCGTAGCGGCAGGCCTTGCCTGCCGTCCGGAACGCAAGGCGTTCCGCTACCCCGCTCGTTCCGCGCGCCGCTCCCCGGACCTTGCCTGCCGCCGCTTCCCCCGCTTGGCTCGCGTACCCGATGGCCACCGACTCCGCATTCGCCACCCTCCTCGACCGGCTCGCGCGGACGGCCCTCTTCTATTCCCCACTGCGGCACTTCTCGCTCTACCGCTACCGCTACGCCTTCTCGCCCACCCAGCTCTGCGCGCTCGTCTCCCTCGTCGACGAGGCCCGCCGGGTCCCCGGCGACTTCGCCGAGGTCGGCTGTTACCGCGGCTACACCACCGCCTTCCTCAACCGGCATCTCGACGAGGTGTGCCCCGATCGCCGGTACCTGGTGATCGACACCTTCGGCGGCTTCACCCCGGCCAGCGTCGACACCGAGGTGGCCACGCGCGGCAAATGCGCCGACGACCGCGCGTTCCAGAAATTCACCGTCAACTCCCGCCGCGTCTTCGAGGCGACGATGCGCCTCAACGGCATCCGCCGCGTGGATATTCTGGCGGGCGACGTCGCCGCCGTCGCCCTGCCTCCCGCGCGCCGCTTCTGCTTTGGCCTGGTCGACGTCGACCTCTACGCGCCCAGTGTTGCCGCCCTAGATCTGCTTTGGTCGCGCCTCAGCCCCGGCGGCCTGCTCGTGGTCGACGACTGCCAGGTCGACCACGTCTACGACGGATCGCGTCAAGCCCTCGAGGAGTTCGCCCGTGCCCGGGCGCTGCCGTTCGAGATCCTCGCCGGCAAACTTGGTGTGCTGCGCAAGCCCGCCGTCGGCTGCTAGCCGGCACGACCACTCACTTCACCCGCGGCCCGCGGCTGGGCACGTGGACCGAAGGCATCCCCGCCGCCTCCGCCGCCCGATGACCGGGCTCGGCATCCTCAAAAACCAGACATTGCGCGGGCTCCACACCCATGCGCTGCGCGGCGAGCAAAAACATATCGGGCGAGGGCTTGCCGTGCACCACGTCGTCGGCCGTCACCACCACCTGAAACAGCGGTGCCAGGCCCGCCAGTTCCAGCGAGCGCTGCACCACCACGCGCGGGCCACCCGAAGCCACCGACACCGGTTTGCCCTCGGCCACAGCCCGTCGCGCAAACGCGACCACCGGCTCGATCAAGGCGACATCGGCCAGCATCTCCATGAAGAGATCCTCCTTCTGGTGGAACACCACCTCGGGGTCGATCGTGAGCCCGTAGTGCTGGGCGATCAACTCGGCCACCCGGCGGGTCGGCACCCCGCCCAGCGAATAGAACAGCTCCTCGCTGAGCTTCTCGCCCAAGCCGTTGCGCCGCATGGCCGCATCCCAGGCGCGGTAGTGCACGGGCATCGAATCGATGAGCGTGCCGTCGCAGTCGAAAATGTAGCCGGCGAAATCACCGGCGGGGATGCGGATCTCGAGCATAAGCCATCGAGCAGAACGGCCCGTTCCACCCGACGCAAGCCCGCCTCCGCCACCGCACACCTCGCCGCGGGCGACGACCCCGCCTCGACAAAAAGGACCGGCGGCCCGAGGGCTCGCCGGTCCGAACTCAGTTTGTCTCGATGATCAGAACGCCATCCGCGCCCCGAAGGCCACGATCGCGATCGTGACGGCACCGCAAATCCAGGTGGCAATCTTGGCCCCACGGGCGTTGGCGTGATAAGCATTGCCGGGGCAGGCGGCGCTCTCGGCGATGGCCTGATTCGCAATCCGGAATGCCCGCAACGTGAGGAACAGCTTCAGTGCGGCGCAGGCGAGAAGGAGGCCGAATTCGAACTTGCCGCTGCCAACGACCTTGCCCTGCAGCCGGCCGAGGAAATAGGCATCGAGGATCAGAATGGCGAGGACGTTGAGCATCGCATACACGGAGGCGCGTCCGGCAGTACGCTGCACCTTTTGCTCAGCCTCGCTCAACCGAGTTGGGTCGTCAGGCGTGATGACCACGCCCTTGGCCTCATCCTCGGAGGAGCCCTTATGATCGTCACCATCGAGTGGAAACGGGGCATTGTAGGCCGCCCAGACGCTGGGCACCGAGGCGAACATCATCACAATGAAAAAGGTCGAGAACCCCAAATATTCCGCCAGCGGGCCGGAGATCATGGTGGTGGGCGCAAGCACGAAGTTCATCAACGCGGTGGCGAAGGCATAGTGCGTCATCGTGCAGCGCCCCGGGGCGAACTGCTGCATCATGTAGACCATGTTGCCGATGAAGCCAAAGCCGTACCCAAATTTCTCAATACTCACCAAGGTTGCGATGGTGCCGTAGTCGAGTCCGTGTTTCGCCGCTCCATAATGGCTGAGGTAAACGAAGGTGAAGTGCGGAATATTCAGGCACAGCCCGAGGATGGGGAGCGCTTTTCGCAGGCCGAGTCTGCCAAGAAATAGGCCTCCAAGAATGCCGCCGGCAATGGCCGCGATGGTCCCATAGACCGCATCAATTTTGGCTACTTGGCCCACAGTCAATCCAAGGCCACCGCTCTCGATAGACGACTGCATGAAGAGCTTTCCTTCGACCATGATCAGGCCCTCTCCAATGCGATAGAGAAACACGAAGGCGATCATGCCCCAGAACGCGCGCTTGTGGAAGCAAGTGATGGCCGAACCCACAAAGTCTCCGATCACCTGCTTGGCGCTGTGCGGCCGATGCGCGATGCTGCCCGTGGGCAAGAGGAACAGGTGGTAAACGGCAAAGAGCGCAATTGTAATGGCAACCACGATCCAAACACCGCTCCACATCTGCTGCACAGACCAGCCGCGGCCATTAGCGACCTCCTCCATGTGGCTGATCAGCAAACCCGTGGCGAGCACCTTGCCAAGATTCCAGAACATACCCTGCACCCCGGCGAGACTCGCCTGCTTCTTCTTGTTCATCGAGGTGAGATAGATGCCGTCGCCGCAAATGTCCTGAGTGGACGAGGCGAACGCAGCGACCCAGAGCAGCGCGATGCTTATCCGGAAGTAACCCGCAAAGGGCAGCGACATCGCGACGCCCACGAAAAGCACCGGCATGAGCAACTCCATCGCGATCACGAAGAATTTCTTCGTGCGGTACATATCGAGAAAGGCCGCCCAGAGCGGCTTGATCGACCAGGCGTAAGCCATGAAACCCAGCGTCACCGTAATCTGGCCGTCACTGACACCGAGCGACTTGTACATCGACGATGCCGTGCTGTTGATCACGTTATACGGAATGCCCATCGCCAGATACAGCGTGGGGACCCAAAAAATCGGGTGCTTGAAGACTTTCGCGACCGCGGTTTGCGGGCGCTCCGGAGAGAGGGATGGGGTCATCGGATTCGGGGGTTCCGAGCGAAGCTAGGGCCCCCCCCTCGCCGGTCGATTCCTTTCCCGATCCAAACCGCTCATTCATTAGAGGAACTCGGACAAATAACGCAGCGGCCCCGCTCGCCGGAGGGTGGACGTCCACTCGCACACCCCGGCTTTGGCCTTGCTGCCGGCGCCCACTCTGGGAGATTGAATCCGTCTCCAGATTCGTCAGCCCCAGCTTCGCGCGATGAACCTACCTCACTCCCCCCGCCCGCCCAAATGGCCGTATTTCCTCGGCGACGGCGTCCTGCTCGTCCTCGCTGGCCTGATCGGCCTGTTGGCCCCCTCCCCGCTCTCGGCCACCGCGCTGAGCATGATCTTCGGTTGTGTCGCCCTTGGGAGCGTACTCGGCGTGCTCCCCTTCCTCCTCGACTTCGCCGCCGGCCAACACGAGGCCGAGGCCGCCCTCCAACTCAAGCTCGAGGCACAGAACACCCGGCTGCACCAGTCCGCCGAGACCATCGCCTCCATCGCCGGCCAGTTGAAATCCGCCCACGAGGCCACCGCCCGCGCCGTGCACACCGCCGAGACCCTGCCCTACCGCCTGCAGGAAAAGATCGCCGAGTTCACTACCCAGCTCCAGACCCGCGACGACGAGGAAAAGGCCACCATGCTCAAGGAGCTCGAGGCCTTGCGCGATGCCGAGGGCCAACGCCTCACGGCCATCGCCGAAAAGATCCAAGCCGCAACCAAGGAGTTCCTTGCCACCGAGCAGCAGGTCATGCCCGCCCTCACCGCCGCCGTGAAACAGAGCCGCGAGCTCGAACCGGCCCTCGTCTCCGCCACCGCCCGCAGTGAAAAGGCCATGACTCAGGCCGCCGTCGAGCTCCAGTCCGCCTTTTCCGCCGTCGAGGTGCGCGTGCGCCAGACCATCGTCGCCGCCGAGAACGTCGACTCCCGCCTCTCCGACCGGGCCGCCGCGCTCCGCCATCTTGAGCGCGAGATCGACGCCGCCCTGCAAAAGAAGATCGACCAACTTCACGCCGCCGTCTGCGCCGTCGAGACCGCCGCTCCCCGCGCCGCGCGCCGGATTCGCCACGAAGCCGAGACGACCGAGCAGGAGATCGACACCTCCGACGAGGCGCAGCCCGCCGCCCCAGCCCCCGCACTCCCTGTGATGCAGCTCACTGCGTTTCCCCGGGGGAAACGCGATCCGATTGCGCCCTCTCCCCCCGGCCCCCTGCCCGAGGAAGCCCCACAGGCCGCGAGCGCGGCCGGAGCCACCGAGACCGACCCAGCGACCGCCAGCGACCCGGCCTCCGCCACCGAGACCCCGCCCAAACGCGAGCCCCGCCGCAAACCCACCACGCGCAGCCTAGGCGAGGCCGTGCTCCCCGGCTTCGCGGAACCGGAGATCGTCTACGACGACGATCCCGCCGCCACTGCGGCCCCGACCAAAACGGCCGACGGGTACACCCGCCTGCTCGTCACCGCCTACATCGGCATCGGCAACAAGGTATTCATCCGTGGCGACGGCCCCGGCCTGAGCCGCGACAAAGGCATCCCGATGGAGTTCGTTTCGATCGGCAAATGGTCGTGGGAGACCTCCGACGCGGTCGATCCCGTGACGATCCAGCTCTTCAAGAACGACGATCTTCCCGCCCAGGGTGAACCGCTCTCGTTGCCGCCCGGCCACCACCTCGAAGCCACCCCGGTATTCCGCGAGCCTGATCCGTTCTGAGGCGAGAAAACGTGGCCCGTCCCTTCAGGGCGGGCCGCTTGTCACGTTTCGAAGTAGGGACGGCGCCCCGCCAGCGGCCCTCGCCCCGCTCCGCACAATTGCCTTACGTGGCCTGCACCTTCTGGCGATTCCAACCCCGGTGGCTGACGTCGAGCCACAGGTTGTACCCTGCCACAAACGAGGGGAAGACGTTCTGCAGGATGCCCACCGAGTCGTTCTTGCCCCAAACAAAATACGACAGGGTCATGATGCTACCGACCACGCTCATGTACCAGAAGACCCGTGGCACCACCACCCGTCCCGCGCTCTTGGAGGCCCACCACTGCACAAACCAGCGCCCGGCAAACATCACGGTGCCCACATAGCCAATCAGCTTCCAGCCCGTGATCGTGACGGGGGCGCCGAAGAAGGAAAAGTGCAGCCAGGCTTCGTTCATATCCGAGCAGCATGCGGCCCGGCCCGCTGAAATCAGGTCAAAACTGGAGCCATCGAGCGGAACCTTCCGAGACCTGCGCCCCCGCCCCAAATCGCGCAGCTCCGCCAGCAGAATCCGCCCCTGCCGCCCGCAGTCCCGTAGCGACGATCGCAGCGCTGCTCGGCTGTAGCGACGTTCCCCAAGAACGTCGTTCTCCTACCTCCAGCCTCCCGCCCCGCCGAATTGACGGGCCAACCCCAGCCACGGGTCAGGAGACCCGCGCCACCCGTCCCTCGCGCCAATGCTGGCCAAGCCGTCGTCACGTCCCTACGCTCGTCGCATGTGTCTCCGGTCGACCCTCGTCTGGGCCCTCGCCGCAACTGGTGCCGTCTGCCTCGGCGCGGCCGCTGATCTGGGCAGCTCCCCGTCCCTGGCACCCATTCGGATCGAACAGGCAGAGCGAGCCCCTGCCACGCCGAACGAGACGACCACTGAGCTCATCCAGGCCGCGGTCGCCGCCGATATCCAACGGACCACTGCACTTGTGGCCGCCGACACCCGCGCGCTCGAACTGCTCTGCGGCGACGAGTTGATCTTCGGCCACGCCGACGGGCGCATCCAGACCAAACCCGAACTGCTCGCCGCCCTCAACTCGGGAGAGATGCGCTACTTCGCCCTCAATCCAGGGCCGCGCGAGGTTCGCATTCTCGCCGAGGCGGTGGCACTCATCTTCGGTTCGGCCGAACTGCTCGTCGGTACCGCCGAAAGCTCGCGGCCGCTGAAAATTCGCTACCTCGCGGTGTATCGATTCGACGCCCGCCTAGGCTGGCGCCTCACCGCCTATCAATCCGCGCGAAGAACAACGGAGGAATGAGGCCCTTCGACCACGAATTCCTGGCGTAAGAGAGCTGCAACCAAAGCGAGCGAGGAGCAGACAATAACTCCTCGTGGCACCGGCCTCCGTGCCGGCGAAACCTAACCCGACAGGCACGGAGGCCCGAGCCACGCCCTAGCCCGGACACCCAGAGTGTTATTCACGGCAATCAACATGACTCCGGGTGCATATCGCCATCAGCGGTGATGTGAATGTTCGGGCTCGGCTTGATCGCGGTCAACGCCGCCGGGCGCCGTATCGACTACAGTGGCGCCGGTGCCTGCACGCCACTCCATCCGCCTCACCGATCTGCTGCTACCTCGCGACCACGGCAGTTGGAGCATCGCGCTGGAACCCGTGGCGTTGGGACTGATCGCTGCACCCTCGGCCGCCGGAGCCGCCCTCGCAGTGGCAGTGCTGGCGCTCTTTCTGGCCCGCAGGCCACTGCGCCTCTGGCGCGACAACTCCGCTGAACCGGCGCGACGCCGGGCCGCGGCCTGGCTGGCCCTCGTGCTCACGGGAGCTGCGACCACCGGCGGGGTGTTGGCGGGCTGGCGCGGCGGCTTCATGGCACTTTGGCCCCTCCTACTGGCGCTGCCAGCTGCAGTTGCATTCGTGTATTTTGATCTCAAAGGCGAGGCGCGCGCCGCCACCGCCGAGCTCGCGGGCGCAACAGCCTTCGCCCTCCTGCCGATGGCCTTCGGCTCGCTGGCGAAACTGCCCCTCGCCACCGCCACGGGCCTCGCCGCAGCGATGCTCCTGCGCCTCGTGCCAACGGTGCTCGTGATACGTGCCTACCTTCGTAGCCGGAAAGGCCAACCGGCCTTGCGTGGCCCTGCGATCGTCGCCTCGCTGACGGGCACGACCTTGGCCGCCGCGCTAGCCGCGTCCGGTATTGCACCAGGAGCAACGCTCGGCATCGCCCTAATGCTCCTGATCCGCGCACTCTGGTTGCTGGGCCCCCTCGCTCCGCAGCTGCGGGCGCCGGCCGTGGGCGCGCTCGAGTCGGCCCTTGGCGCCGGCGCCGTATTAGCCCTCGCGTTTCCCTGATCCGCTCAACCGCCTAGCTTCCCAACCATGTCCGCCCGAACCCTGCTCGAATCCACCATCGCCGGCGCCCTGCCACTGCTCGCCGCCACACAATTCTCCGACAGCGGCATCGTGAGCCGCACCGTGCTCTCCGCGGGCCGCACGCGCGTCGTGCTCTTCGGCTTCGCCGCTGGGCAAGAACTCACCGAGCACGCCACCCCCGCGCGCGCCCTCGTACAGATTCTCAGCGGCCGCAGCGAATGGACCCTCGGCGGCGAGCAGCGCACGCTCAGTGCGGGTGAACTGCTCCACATGCCGCCGGGGCTAGCCCACTCGGTGAGGGCGGTGGAGGCGTTCTCGATGCTGCTTACCCTCGTACGTGAGAGCGACGCCCCCGCCCCGGTATCCAACGGCGACGGAATGGAGTAGCTCGTGGCACGGGTCTCCGGATCTGTGTTCAAAGTTCGGAGTTCCTCTTTCAGCATTCTGCGTTCTACCTTCTCCGTTCCGCCTTCCTTCCACCATGCCCGTCTCGAAGAACAAACGTCTCGATGTTCGCCCGCTGCTTGCGCGGGGCGAGGAGCCACGCAGCGCGGTGGAGGCGGCGATCGCCACCTTGCAGCCCGGCCAAGGGCTCACGGTGTTGGCGCCCTTCCTCCCCTCGCCGTTGATCGAACGCCTGCGGTCGGCCGGATACACCGCCCGCGCGGAGCGCCTCGCCGATGCCAGCTGGCGCGTCGATTTTGTGCGCGACTGAAACGGCCGCGCTCGCTTTGTTGCCCCCATGCCGTCCCGGCCCGCCGAACTGCGCTCCGCCGCCCTCGCCCACTCTCTGCGCGGATGCGAACTCTTCGCCGGTTTGCCCGCCGCCGACTTGGAGGTGATCGCCGGCTTCGCCGTGATCAAACCGCTCGCCAAGGGCACCCTGCTCTTCCACGAGGGCGAGCCGAGCGAAGGTTTTTATATGGTCCAGCGCGGCGCGGTGAGCGTGCACCGCGTGAGCCCCGCCGGCAAGGAGCAGGTCATCCATGTTTTCCGCGCTGGAGAGTCCTTCGCCGAGGCCACCCTCGCCTCCGGCACCGGGTATCCGGCCGACGCCCGCGCGGTGGAGGCCAGCACGGTGTTGCTCATCCCGCGCGTGCCGATGCTGGCGCTGCTCGGCCGCCGGCCCGATCTCGCACTGCGCATGCTCGGCGCGATGAGCCAGCACCTACGCGTGCTGGTGGGCCTGCTCGACGACCTCACCCTCAAGGATGTCGAAACCCGCCTGCTCAACTGGCTGGTGAAGCGCGCCCCGGCCGACGACGACGGGGAATGCCGCATCGAGCTGCGCTCGACCAAGCGCACGCTTGCCGCCGAGCTGGGGACTACCAGTGAAACGCTCTCGCGCACCTTTGCCCGGCTGCGCGAAGCCGGGTTGATCCGGATCGAGCGCGCCGCCGTCGCGGTACGCGACCTGCCCGCCCTGCGCGTCCGTTTCGCCCGCCTGCTGGGCGAATAGGAAAGGCTCGGCCGGCGCCCGGCCGGTGGCCCATTCCAGCGGTACAGCCTTGCCACCGCGCTGGGCGGGACGGACTGCCCCGCCCCGATATCTGGGGCGGGCGTTCGCGCCGAAGAGAAATTCCAATACCCATTGACGCGCATCAAGCTTCCCCGGGCCGGAGCGTTGCCCCCGCCAGCACCCGGCCCACGCTGCACCTCAATGAAAGCGAGCGTGATTTCCGGCACGTTGCTCGGCGGCCTTGTGGGGCTGGCGCTCGGCGTGGGCGCGTACACGTTCGTCTACGCGAAGGGGTACTCCTACCTCTCCAACAACCCGCAGGCCTGCGCCAACTGCCACGTGATGCAGGAGCAGTACGCCGGTTGGATGAAGTCGAGCCACCATTCCGTGGCGACCTGCAACGACTGCCACACGCCCCACGACCTGCTGGGCAAGTACACCACCAAGGCCGACAACGGCTTCTGGCACTCGTTCTATTTCACGACCGGTAACTACCCCGAGAACATCCAGGCCCGCGCCCGGAGCCGGCGCATCACCGAGAACGCCTGCCGCCGCTGCCACGCCGACCTCGCCCACGACATCGCCTCGCCCCACGCCGGAGGCGACACGCTCTCCTGCATCCAATGCCATGGCCACGTCGGGCATATGAAGTGAGGCAAAATCCACAAAGGCCAGAATTCCGAATTTCAACTACAGCTCCTCCCCCTTTCGCCCTCCGCCGCCCGCCACAGTCGATCGTCCATCGCTTTCCGTCATGAACTCGCACCTGCCTTCCTCCCGCCGCGGTTCCATCAACCGTTTCCTCCTGGCCGCCATCCTCGCCGCGCTCGGGGCCGTCGGCGCGCTCGCGTTGCTGATGAACATCTTCGAGCGCAAACAGGAGGCGCGGGTCCCGTTCTTCCGCGTTGTCGAGCTCACCGACGAAACCACCGACCCCGCCATCTGGGGAAAGAACTTTCCACTCCAATACGACGACTACAAGCGCACGGTCGACCAGCAGCGCACCCGTTTCGGCGGCAGCGAGGCGCTGCCGCGCACGCCCACCGACGCCGATCCGCGCAGCATCGTCGCCCAGTCGAAGATCGAGGAGGATCCGCGACTCAAGAAGATGTGGGCCGGCTACGCCTTCGCCGCCGATTTTCGCGAGGAGCGCGGGCACGCCTACATGCTCGCCGATCAGACCTTCACCGACCGCCAGAAGGTCGTGAAGCAACCGGGCGCCTGCCTCAACTGCCACGCCTCGATGTACACCGCCTACAAGAAGGCCGGCGACGGGGACATCGTGAAGGGTTTCGAGAAGATCTGTGCCATGCCCTATCCCGAGGCCGCAAAGCTTGTCGAGCACCCCGTCTCCTGTCTCGACTGCCACGACTCCCAGACGATGGCCCTGCGCATCACCCGGCCCTCCTTCATGGAGGGCATCCGCAACCTCAAGGCCTCCCAGGGCGTGAAGGACTACGAGGTGAACCGCGACGCCACCCGGCAGGAGATGCGCAGCTACGTCTGCGCCCAGTGCCACGTAGAATACTACTTCAAGGGCGCGGAGAAGAAGCTCACATACCCCTGGCACAACGGGACCAAGGTCGAGCAGATCCTCGCCTACTACGACGCGGTCGGCTTCAAGGATTGGACGCACAAGGAGACCGGCGCGCCCACGCTCAAGGCGCAGCATCCTGAATTTGAGCTTTGGAGCCAGGGCATCCATGCCCGCAGCGGCGTGGCCTGCGCCGACTGCCACATGCCCTACAAGCGCGAGGGCGCCCACAAGATCAGCGACCACCACGTGCGCAGCCCACTCCTCAACATCAACCGCTCCTGCCAAACCTGCCACAAGTGGTCGGAACAGGAGCTCAAGGAGCGCGTCGAGATCATCCAGACCCGCTTCCACAATCTGCGTAACGTGGCCATGAATGCGCTCATGGACCTGATCGACGACCTGAAGGCCGCACAGACCGCGGGAGCGACCGACGCCCAACTCAAGGACGGCCGCGAGTTCCAGCGCAAGGCGCAGTTCTTCTTCGACTTCGTCGAGGCGGAGAACTCCACCGGCTTCCACGCCCCCGACGAGGCCGGCCGTATCCTCGGCGAGTCGATCGATTACAGCCGCAAGGGCCAGAATGCCGTCCGCGCGCTGCTGCCGCGGCCCGCCGCAGCCGCGCCCACTGCGGCGCTGGTGCACTGAACACACTCTTGGTGGGCGACAACGCCCGCTGTTCTGCAAGCCACCCAAGGGGCCGGTCGTTCGCGACCGGCCCTTCCTGTGGACGGAGGCCGCCCCAAGAGCCGCCCCACTTTCGGATAGCGAAGCCCGCCAAGAGCTACGTGCCCTTTCGCCGGCCCCATCCCGACGTTCTTGCGCACGTCGCCACACAGACAGACCCACCGCCCTCAGCCGACTCGGCGGGGTGCCAACTCCTCCGGGAGCAGTTCGCCGTTGGCCGCCAGAATGCGACGGGCGAAGGGAGCCAAATCCTCGGCCGGAATCTCCACCACCTTGCCATCGCGGTATTGGATAACCGGCAACCCAAAGCGCAGATTCTCCAGCACCGCATCCGCGAAGGCTTTCCTCATGGCCCGCATCGAGGCGCGGGTATTCGCATCCGGTTGAAAGACGGAGGGCTCTTCGACGCTGAAGGGAGGAAGCTCGGGCATGATGCGAATGCTAGCCTCACGCTCAATTCGGGCAAGCAGCGGGACGTCGGACACCTCCAGTCGACCGTCCTGTTCCTCGGCCACGAGGTGGGGAGTCTCACCGGTATTCTCCAGCAAGCGCCACCGCTGCACCAGTGGTCGATAGAGCTCGGCGAGATTGCGCACCCCCAGATGAAAACGCCGGAGCTGAACTCCGTCGGGAATATCGTGCCCCCCCTTGGCCACCCGCTGCCGCACGCGACTGCGCGTCACGTCGAGTGAAGGGATCCAGAGAAAATCGAGCCAGATCCGATACCCGGCCGCCCTCATATCGCGCAGCAGCGGAGCGTAGGCCCGGCCCGAGAGCGTCGTTTCGAAGGAGAAGTCCTCCCCTCGGCCCGCCAGCTCGCGCAGGCGCCGAAGCATGAGCCGGCCGGCCTCGAACGCCGCCTTGTCGGGTGCGAACGGCGACAGGCCTGCCGCAATCAAATCGGCGTTCACAAACTCTGCGACACGCAACTCCTCCGGCAGAAAACGTCGCGCATAGGTCGTCTTTCCCGCCCCGTTGGGTCCCGCGATGATGAAAAGGTTCGGCATGGGCTACCGCGGAGAGTGCCTCCAGCTCCAACGTGGGCAAGAAGCACGAATGTAGGGCGGCCGCGCCCGCTAACGATCACCAGACAGTTGCGACGGGCCCGGATCCCGACATGCTCGTGCCTCCCCGCCGCCCCGCGGCGCCTACCGGAACAACCCGCCTCCACCAACTGCTCCCATGAACGAACCCAAGATCGCCCAGAAAGCCCCCTTTGCCGTGCCGGTCGAAGCCGGCCAAACCTACTACTGGTGCTCCTGCGGTCTCAGCCAGAAACAGCCGTTCTGCGACGGTGCCCACAAGGGTAGCGCCTTCACCCCGACCCCGTTCAAGGCCGCAACCACCGGCAAGACCTGGTTCTGCGGCTGCAAGCACAGCAAGACCGGCGCGACCTGCGACGGCAGCCACAAGCAGCTCTGAACCGGACGCTTCGCGTTCCGGTGAACGTGGGGGTCCGCACGCCGCCTCCCTTCAATCCGACGAAGGGGCGGTGCTTGCGCCGCCCTTTGGAGAGCCAGTGTGGTCACTCCAACTACCGGTTCCGACACACCCGAGATCCCCAACTCGTACGCAGATACCCACTTCGCCCACCGCCGTCCCGCGGACCGGGCAACACTGGCGCCCGCCGCTTGGGCATGGCAACAACCCCGGGCGCGGCCGGAGCCTTCACCGCCCAACTATTCCACGGCCGAGATCGTGTGCTCGACCGTGCGCGCTCCCTGCGGAAGCGCCACGCGTTCACCCATGCGCCGGCCCATGAGCGAATGGCCCAGCGGCGAAGCCGGGGTCACCACCATCACCTCGTCACCGTTCACCCGCACCTCGAGCCCGCCATGCGCCGGCCCGAGAAAATAGACGCTCTTGCCCCCGCGCGGAGTCTCCAGCCGCACGACCGCCCCGACGGCCACCGGCTCACCGGGGCCAAAGATGCGCACCGGCACGTTGCGGAACGCCTTGATTGCATTGGCCACACCGTCGGCCAGCTTGGCCTGCCCAGCGGCGAGATAGGCGGCCAGTTGGCCCCGCATGTCGTAACGATCCTCGGCACGGCTCTCGTCGTTGGTCGCCTCCTTGTGCGCATCCTCCGCAGCATTATTCTGCTGGGCGAACTCGCTCACCAACGTTTCCTCAATGGTCTTCAACAAAGCTGCCTTATCCATGGTTCAGGTACAAGGTTCGGGGCTGGGCGGCCCGGCGGAGGGGCTCGCCGGGTTAGGGGCAAGCACTGAGGCAAACGCCCCGCCTCCTCCGCGCCAAGCCCGGATTTCGAGTATTCCACCCCAGCCGCCGGGTAGCGACCCGCCCGGCGCAGAGCTGTCCGGTGGCGCGCGCGCCCTTCGGGCGGTCCACACCACGGCCGCACTGGACAGCGAACGCCATCTTCAGCCGCGCCAAGGCGGGATCCGCCAATTGCAGTCGCCCGATCTGGCGACCCGCTACGGCTGATGGAGCGCTTTGGTGTGAACCGCGACGACTTGGTTGTCGCCCCCAACCTGCACGACCCGCGCGGTGTGGCCGGCAATCTCGCCGGCCTCCAGAGCGACGTACGCACAGATGATGACAAGGTCGCCCACGTTGACCAACCGCGCCGCAGCGCCGTTGACCTGAATTTGGCCCGGCTCGCCATAGATCACGTAGGTCGTGAAACGTGCGCCATTGCCAATGTCGAGGACATCGACCTGCTCGAACTCGAGCAGCCCAGCCTCCCGGCAGAGGGCACGGTCGATCGAGACCGAACCCTCATAGTCGAGGTCGGCCGAGGTGATGGTGGCGCGATGCAGCTTCGCACGAAGAAATGTCCTAAGCATAGGCATAGGCGTAGAGGCCAAGAAGAATCAGGTCGGGCACGTGCTCGGCAAAGACATTCTCACGTTCAAAGCGGGCGGCGTTTCCACCCGTGGCCAAGATCAGGGGGCGTTTCCGGTCATAAACCTCGCGGGAAATGCGGTTCACCAACTCGCGCACCGCCCCGGCATGGCCGAAATGCAGCCCGGCGGCGATCGCCTCCTTGGGTGTCCGACCGAGCGCCTGCCGCGGCACCGTTCCGTTGACCTTGGGCAACTGGGCCGTACGTGCCGCTAACATCTCCGACCACAACCCATAGCCGGGCAGAATTGCACCTCCGGCCACCGCCCCGGCGGCCGTCACCGCTGTCACCGTCGTAGCCGTGCCAAAATCGACGACGATCAAATCGCGCCCCGGATAGGCCGAATGCGCCCCGAGCGCAGCCGCCACCCGATCGGCCCCGAGTTCCCGCGGCCGCTTGTAGCCGATGTCCAGCCCGTGGGCCGACTCTGCGCGCAACACCCGGGGCGCCACACCCAAGGCAAGTTTCACTCCCGCGCAGACCGGCAACGTCAACTCCGGCACCACCGAACACAGCGCCACCCGCTCGACGGTTCCGCGCACCCGGGCCTCCAGCACGCGTCGCAGCCCGGCCGTCGTCGCCACCTCGCCCACCGGCACCCGGAAGCGCGCCCGCAATTGCCCGCGCACCACCACCCCGCCCAGCAGGGAGGTATTACCGATATTGAGGAGGAGCGCGCGCATCGTCGGCCACGATATGAACCCGACGCCGGTTCGCCACCACAACCTTGAGGGCGACAGGAAGGGAGTGAGGGCGTCCACTCGTTCTCCTTCTCCGACATTTCGCCCCCGCCACTTGTCACTTCGCCCTTGTTACTTGCCCCTTCCGCGCCTGCTCCACCTGGCCACTGGTGTGGCGAAGCTGGCAAGCGCTTCGTCGCCAACGCCCCGGAATCCCCTCCCGCTGCAACCGGGGAAGGAAGAGCACGAGCCGGCGGCTACCCCGCAGGTTGTGCTCGAACTCCACCCACCCTCCGGCCACAACTCACCCCGCTCGCTCCCCGGCCAACCACCGCCGCCCCTCCATGACTATCACCACTCTCGGCGAACCCCGTTTCCCCTCCCCGCTGCGCCAACACGTGCGCGACGATCTCCGCCTGCCCGCGACGGTGCTGCGCAACCCCGCCACGCCCGCCGCGCCGACCGACGAGTTCGAACTAGCCGGCCCACGCGCCAGGCTCTTCTTCGAACCGACCACGGTGCGCGCCGGCATCGTCACCTGCGGCGGCCTGTGCCCGGGACTCAACAACGTGATCCGCTCGCTCTTTCTCGAGCTCCAGCACGGCTACGGCGTGCAGGAGATCCTCGGCTTCCGCGACGGCTACCAGGGGCTCGACCCGGCCCGTGGCCGCCCGCCCCTGCGCCTCACCGGCGACGCCGTCGACAAGATCCACCAGGAAGGCGGCACCCTGCTCGGCACCTCCCGCGGCCCGGTCGACACCGCCCTCGCCGTCGACAATCTGATCCGCCTCGGGGTGAACATGCTCTTCACCATCGGCGGCGACGGCACCCAGCGCGGGGGCAACGACCTCTTCCAAGAGGCCCGGCGACGCGGGCACCCGCTCGCCGTCGTCGGCATCCCCAAGACGATCGACAACGACGTGCCCTTCGTGTCGCGCACCTTCGGTTACTTGACCGCCGTGGAGCAGGCCTCCGCCATGCTGGCCTGCGCGCACACCGAGGCCCACAGCGTGCGCAACGGCATCTCCATCGTGAAGCTCATGGGCCGCAGCGCCGGCTTCATCACCGTCGGCGCCACCCTCGCCAGCCAGGACGTGAACTTCTGCCTCATCCCCGAGATCCCCTTCCGGCTCGACGGGCCCGGCGGGCTGCTCGCCGCCCTCACAAAACGGGTACTGGCGCGCAACCACGCCCTCATCGCCGTCGCTGAGGGTGCCGGCCAGGGGCTGCTCGCCGCCACCGGCGGCACCGACGCCTCCGGTAATACCAAGCTGGCCGACATCGGACCCTTTCTGCGGGACCGGATCGCCGCCCATTTCAAAGCCGAAAAGATCGAAGCTACCCTGCGCTACATCGACCCGAGCTATCTCGTGCGCAGCGTGCCCGCAGATTCCGAGGACGCCGTGCTCTGCGACCAATTCGCCCGCCACGCCGTGCACGCCGCGATGGCCGGCAAGACCGGCTTAGTCATCGGCCACCTGCACGACGAATTCATCCACGTACCCATCGAGCAGATCGTCGCCACGACCAAACAAGTGGATCCCCAGAGTCCGCTTTGGAGCGCCGTGCTCTCCTCCACCGGGCAGGCCGCGCGATTCGAGTGAGGAGAAGCGGACGGAACATAGGTCCTATTGGACGTATAGGCCCTATGGGGCCGACTGCCTTCTGTGGGAGCGTGCTGGCACGCGACGCCAAGCACAGAATCGCATGCAAGCAGGTTCCTCCAAACGGCACCTCATTCCGCCTCCATCCACCCGGCGTGCAGCGCCGCCGCAAGCGCGGGCACCCCGACAAGCAGCACCGGCGTGATCGCCGGATCGCGCCAGAGGTAGAACGGATGCACCGCGGCCGCGCGGATCTCGTGCAGATCGTTGTGCACCGTGGCATCGACCCCTCCACCCGCCCATTGTGCGGATACCGCGGCGCGGCGCGCGTCGGCATCGGCCCCGACGGTGAACTTGAATCCGATCACCTGCAACGGACACGGCGACATGTCCTTGAGCTGAGGCAGAATCTTGGGGTTGCGCACCAACCGCACGATGAGTTCGTCGGCATCGGAGCGGATCTTGCCCGAAAGCGTCATCTCCGGCCGATAGTCGGCTACGGCGGCAGTCATCACCACGGCCTCGAAACTGCCGCCCACCAGCCGGCGCTGCAACTTCGCGAGCAGATCGGCGCAGGAGGTGAACGTCTCGCCGTCGCGCACCTGCTGAGACCTGACCGCCCCCTCGCCGCGCAACAACACAACCTCGTGCCCGAGGCTGAACAACGCGTCGGCCAACGCGGCGCCGGTCGCCCCGGAGCTGACGTTGGAGACGAAGCGCACTTCATCGAGCGGTTCGCGTGTGGCACCAGCGGTGACAAGGATCTTCATGATCCCAGCGCCTTGAGCACGTCGACGGCGATCGACTCAGGGTCGGGTAGCCGGCCGGGGCCGCCTTCACCGCAGGCGTGCATGCCTTCGGCGGGTTCAATGAAACGCACGCCCCAACCACGCAGCTTCGTTGTGCCGGCCTGCGTAGCGGGATGCTGCCACATGCGATGGTTCATCGCGGGGACGACCAGCCACGGCTTCTTGTCGAGCTCCCACGCGAGGAAGAGCGTGCCCAACAGATCGTCGGCGATGCCGGCGGCAAGGCGGTTGATCGAGTTGGCCGTGGCCGGGCAGACAATCGCTAGGTCGGCATTGCGGGCGAATTCGATGTGATCGAGCGCCGCGCCATCGGCCCACATATCGGAGTAGACGTGACGCCCGGTGAGACCTTCGAGCGTGGACTTGCCGATGAAGTGCAGCGCCGCCGGGGTCACGACCGTCTGGACCGTCACTCCGGCCTGGGCGAGCCGGGAGATCGTGGTGGTCGCCTTGGCGCAGGCGATGGAACCGGTAAGGAAAAATAGGATGTTTTTGGAGGCCATGGCGGGGGCTCGGAAAATGAAAGGCTAGATGACGCGTTCGGAAATGGTCACAGAGAGCACAGAGAGCGGAAGGAGATCACGGAGAGTTTGGCCGCGTGCGCCGAGTTCTCGTTTCCTTCACAACCCGGGAGCAAGATCCGGATATCCAGAAGAGGCTTCAATCTGCGACTCGATCAATCCCTTCCTTTCAATCCGCGCGAACCACTGTGCCTGTGCCAAATTGTTTGGTACCAGTAAAACGACGTTCTTCTCGATCTGCCACCACCGCCCATATGCGACCTCTCTTGCACTGCCATGCTGTGCGTACGAGTAGGTGCCATCCCTCATCAATTCAAGAACTGCTTGGCACTTGGCGAGTGGAGGGTTGTACCACTCGCCCACTAGCCCGCGAGTCTGGCATCCGGCCAGCCCGGCAAGGACGACGGCGAGCAAGAGGTGAAGCAGTCTGCACATTTTCTCTGTGTTCTCCTCTTCCTCTCAGTGTCCTCTGCTGACCTGTCTTGGGGCTGTTTCTCACCGGAAACTTTCTTTCCCGTCGGGGAAGGTACCGGCGCGCACGGCCTCGGCGTAGGCGGCGATGCCGTCCTTCATCACTGTGGCGGTATCGGCGAAACGGCGCACGAACTTCGGCTTGAAGTCGGGGTTGATGCCGAGCAGATCGTGGATCACGAGTACCTGTCCGTCGCAGTCGGCCCCGGCGCCGATGCCGATGGTGGAGATCGTGAGGGCCTCGGTAAGGGATTTGGCCAACGCGGCCGGGACACACTCCAGCACCACCGAGAAGCAACCGGCCTCCTGGAGCGTGACGGCATCGGTGCGCAACTGCGCCGCCTCGGCTGGCTCCCTGGCCTGCACCTTGTAGCCGCCGAGCGCATGCACGGATTGTGGGGTGAGCCCGAGGTGGCCCATGACCGGAATGCCGGACTCGACCAGATGGTGGAGCACGTCGGCGTGGCCGCGCACCCCCTCGGCCTTCACGGCGTGGGCGCCAGCGCGCAGAAGGGCGGCAGCACTGTCGAGCGCGTGGGCATTGCCCTTGCGCACGGCCAGAAAAGGCAGATCGGCGATGATGAGCTTGTCCGGCGCCTGACGGGCAACAAGACGGGTATGCGTCGCCATGATCTCGGTGGTGGCGCCCAGCGTGTCGCGCTCGCCGTAGAGAGTCATCATTACGCTGTCGCCCACCAGCAGGCAGTCGACCGGGCCGGCGGCCAGCAGCCGCGCCGACCAGGCGTCGTAGGCGGTGACCATGACGATTTTGCGCCCCTCGGCTTTGGCTTCGGCGAACTCGCGGATCGTTTTCATGGGAAGTGGTTAGGCAGCCAACGGCATCCTCGCCCCCACGGCAAGGCGCGAGGCGAGGGCCCGAGGCGGGCGGACTCCCCCGAAATGCGTCGCCATCCTCGCAGGCGTGCAGGCCAGCACGGCGCCGGGTCCTCCCCGGAGTTGAATTCCGCCCACGCGTTCCCCACGCTCGCCCTCCGAATGAAGAAAGCTGCGGCCGTAAAGAACTACTACATCCTCCCCTGCCTGCTGTTGCTGCTCAACCTCGTGAACAACGTGGTCAGCTACAAGGCGGAGGTGGTCGACGACCCATTTCTACGCACCTCGACGGTGATCCTGCTGGTGCTCTTCGGGGGCACAGTGGTGGCCTTCCTGCTCTCGCCCGCGATGGAGAAGCTTGTGCAGACCCTGCACCGCACCAGCAAAAGCGGCGCGGGGGGACTGGGCGAGGCGCTCTTCCTCATCGGGCTCGGCGCGCTGGTCTTCTGGCTCTACTACCAGATGACCGCCCACGGCATCGCTTCCCTGCTGCCGGCCGAGTGGCGCAACCCGCCGCTGAGTTGAGCGGCCCCTGCCGCTCGCCCACCGGGGTTGCTTCTCATCGCGTTCCTGTCGCGGCCGGCGTTGCCCCGGCCGCGCCGGCCGCTACGGTGCGCGCATGCCGACGCGCCAGCAGCCGCTCTCGCCCACCAAGCGCAAGCCCGCTTACCCCATCGTACCGGCGCTGCGCGACTACCTCGCGCACTACCGCCGCGACCAGGAGCTGCCCGTGCTCTACCGCGACCTGTCATACTTCCGCGAATCCATCCCGCTACTCGACTCCGCCGGCGAGTCCACCCTTTGGGAGACAGTGCTCTATGACCGCCACGACATGGAGCGGCTCAACGCCGGACTCACCCGTCTCTACGCCCTACTGCGCGTGCAAGGCGACCTCTCCCTGATGCAGCACCTCTACGTCGACCGCATCGACTACTGCACCTTCGGCAACTCGCTGCCGTTCCGCATCCGCATCGTCAATTCCTACAACGACAACCAGGACTACTTCTACCTCAAGAAGGCCGACGCCTCCCGCGTGTTCGGACTGGAGCTTGAGCACCTGCTCTCGCCCAACCGCATGAATTTCCTCACCTGCGGCGAGACGTTGGTGGAGGAACACGTCATCGGCATCCCGGGCGATGTGTTCATTGACCAGTGGTTACCTCGTGGCGACCTCAAGGCCGTGCGCGTGGCCAAGGAGCTGGTGAAGTTCAACGAGCGCTGCTTCATCCGCCTGCTGGGCGACATGCGCGCCTACAACTTCGTGGCCTTGGTAGTGCCCGACTTCGACGAACCCACGATCCGCTTCCGCGCGATGGACTTCGACCAGCAGTCGTACAGCCCGCGCAAGAACTTCTACCGGCCGCAGTTCTTCCCGGAGAACCGCCACCTCGCGCTTTTCTGCATGCGGCATCTCAACCCCACCACCGCCCTCCAATACCAACGCGAGGAGCAGACCCTCATCATCCAGCGCGCCGACCTCATCCGCGAGCGGCTCGAACGGCTGCTCGACGCCATGGCGAAACAGGAGCTCGCCCCGGGGGACCATGTGGTCCAGCTGCGCACCGCTTTAGCCGAGCACTACGCCAACCCCGATTTCCTCGTCTGCGAGTCGATGGGCGATCTCATCCGCGAGAGCCTCACTTCCGTGCGCCGCGGGCTCAAGCGTGCCACCGGCCCCGAATCCCCGCGGGACTTCGCCTTCAAGGACTGAGCCGACCGGCTCCGTGCCCGCGTCTGATCCGAGAGCGACATCGGCCCAGTCGCCCTGAAGGGACGACCCACGGGCCCGCCGGCACTTGTCACTTGGTCCCTGTAACTTGTCCCTTCGCCCCTCTGCCAACTGTCGAACGTTCACCGTTCACTGACCACCGGTCACCGGTGCCTGCTCACTGGCTCCCGCCCTTGCCACCTTCGCGCCGATGGCTCGGCGCAACGCCGCCTCGAGCTCCGCCGGCTGCACCGGCTTGGATACGTAGTCGTGCATGCCCGCCGTCAGGCACGCCTCGCGGTCGCCAACCATGGCGTTGGCCGTCATCGCAATCATCCGCGGGCGGCGTTCAACCGGCCAGCGCACGCAGATCTCGCGGGCCGCCGCCAAGCCGTCCATCTCGGGCATCTGCACATCCATGAAGACCACGTCGTAGCGCTGCCGCTCAAGGGCGGCGAGGGCCTCCAGGCCGTTGTTGGCCACGTCCGCGCGATAGCCGAAACGCCCCAGGATAAGCTGGGCCACCCGCTGATTGGTGACGTTGTCTTCGGCCAACAGGACAGTGAGCGGATGCTCCTCCGCCAGCTTGTGGCGCGGCCCCGCCGGGCGCACCGGTTTGGCCACCGTCGCGCCGAGCGCGTGCACCATCGCATCGCGCAGGGCCGCCACCTTCACCGGGCGGGGTACCTGCCCGGTGATGCCAAGCTCCGGGGGCAAAGGCCCGAGCGAGTTGAGGGGAGAAAGCAACAACACGGGCAGCGGCGCCCGGCCCGGCAGCTCGCGCAGCCGGCGCACCAGCGCGAGCCCCTCGGCCCCGTCGCGCGACTGGTCAATGATCGCCACCTCGACCGGCACCTCGCGCCGCAGCCACTCCAGGGCCTCCTCCGCCCGCGCCACGGCATGAGGCACCAGCCCCCAGGCAGAGCAATGGCCGGAAAGGATACGCCGACTGGTGGCGTTGCCGTCCACGATCAGCACCGACCGGCCGGCCATCGCCACGGCGGGCCGCACGAACCCGGGCACGGCCGGCGCACCTAGCCCCACGAGCACCTCAAAGATGAAGCGGCTGCCCTGCCCGGCCTCACTCTCCGCCCAGATGCTCCCACCCATCAACTCGACCAACCGCCGGCTGATGGCCAGTCCCAGCCCGGTGCCTCCGTAGCGGCGGGTGGTCGAGGCGTCGACCTGGCTGAAGCTTTTGAAGAGCCGGTCCATACGCTCTGCCGGTATCCCGATCCCGGTATCGCGCACAGTGAACCGCAGCCGCAACCGGCCGTCGGGTTCGATCGCGACCCTCTCGACCCCCACATACACCTCGCCCTCGGTAGTGAATTTCACCGCATTGCCCACCAGGTTGACCGCGACCTGGCGCAACCGGGTAACATCACCCACGAGCATGCTCGGCACCGAGGGCTCGATCCAGTAGAGCAGGTCAAGATGCTTCTCGGTCGCGCGGGGTCCCAGCACATCGAGGGCGGACTCCACACAGTCGTTGAGATCAAAGGGGGCCTGCTCCAGCTCGAGGCTGCCCGACTCAATTTTGGAGAAATCTAGGATGTCGCTGATCAGCGCCAGCAGCGTATCGCCCGACAAGCGAATGGTCTCGGCGAACTCCCGTTGTTGGGCGTTGAGTTCGGTGCCCAACATGAGACCACCCATGCCGATGACCGCGTTGAGCGGGGTGCGGATCTCGTGGCTCATGTTGGCCAGGAACTCCGACTTGGCCACCGTGGCGGCGGCCGCCTCGCGGGCGAGTTGGTTGGCGCGCTGCACCGAGTCGTGCAACTGGCGATTGGCCGCCTCGGCGGCCTCCTTGGCCAGTCGCATTTCGTCCTGCACGGCGCGCTGCCCGGTGATGTCCATCATGCCGCCCACCACCCGGATGGCCCGGTGGCCGGAGCCGCGCAGGATGAGGGCACGGTCGAAGACGACGAGCACCCGGGCATCGGCGTGGAGAAAGCGGTATTCGCACTCCCAACGGTCCGCGTCGGAGGCGAGCGCCGCCCCGAAGTCGTTCTCCACCCGCTGGCGGTCCTCGGGGTGGATGCGCGAGAACCACCAGCGCAGCCCGGCGGTAGGCCCGGGCTGTTCGTAACCGAAGAGCCGGGTGACGCCATCGCTCCACCACAACTCACCGGCGGCCGGATCGTAGTCCCATACTGCGTCGCTGGTGGCCCGGGCGATGAGGAAGAAGCGCTCCTCGCTCTCGCGCAGGCGCTGCTCCATCTCCATGCGCTCGGTGATCTCGATGGCCGAACCGATGAGGCGCACGATGCGCCCGCGGCTGTCGCGCACAGGTTTGACCTGGGTAAGCCACCAGCGCTGGCGATTGTCGCTGGGGATGAGCTCCTCGTAGTTGATGGTGGTGCCGGCCAGCAGACAGTCGCGATAATGGTCCTGCATCTGCCGGCAGGCCTCCTCCTCCACCCGCGGCGCCAGTTCGAGCGGGCTGCGGCCGGCCATGAAGGCCTCGCTCAGCCCGGTGACCCGCTCGTAGGCGGGATTGACACCCACATACCGGAACTCGTCCTCGCCGATCACGGTGAGCACCCAGATCGGCAGTTCGATGCCGCTGTAGAGCTCCTTGAGGAAGTTCTCGTGCTCGCGCAGTTGCTCCTCCACGTCCTTGCGGGCGGAGATGTCGGTATTGATGCCGTACCACATCACCGCCTCGTCCGGGAGGCGCTCGGGCATGGCGTTGCCGAATACCCATCGCCAGGTGCCGTCGCTGCGGCGCACGCGAAACTCGCAGGTCCACAGGGCCAGGCGCTCGGCCGACTCGCGGATCGAGGCCTGCACCAAAGGCAAATCCTCCGGGTGCATCGCAGCGAAAACGGCCCCGGCGTCCTCGACCACCGCCGCCGGATCCAGCCCATAGATCTCGCGCAGCCCCGGGCTGGCGAAGGGCAGGCAGGCCGAACCGTCCTGCCGCACCACCAGCTGGAACACCACCCCGGGCACCTGCGCGGCGAGCTTCTCCAGCCGCTGGGCGATCTCGCGCTGGCGGCGCTCGGCCTCGTGGAGCTCGGTGATGTCTTGAACCGTCCCATACACGCGCACCACGTGCCCGGACAGACTCTCGGCCCGTACGGTGACTCGCACCCAGATCTCACGGCGGCGAGGCCCGAGCATGCAGGCGTCGAACTGGGTGCCGTCGCCACGCGCCAACGCCAACCCGAGCGAGGCCCGCAACACCGAGCGCGAGGGCGCCGGGCACAACCGGAGCAGCAGCGCCAGGCGGGCGCTGCGCACCGCCAGCCCGAAGATGTTGCCCGCCTCCGCCGACCAGGCGCACACCCGGGTGCGGGCGTCGATCGACCAGCTGCCGATGCGCGCCACCGCCTGCGCCTCCAGCAACCGCGCCTCGCTCTCGCGCAGCAGGTCCTGGAGCAGGTGGCTGGCGGTGACATCCGTGTGGGTGCCGAGCATGCGTTGGGGTCGCCCCTGGGCGTCAAACACGGCCTTGCCGCGGCTCAGCACCCAACGCCACTGCCCATCGGGGCGGCGCACCCGATGCGTGTTCTCAAATACCGCTGACTGGCCGGAGAAATACTGCTGCACGGCTTCGCGCATCTCCTCGGCGTCGTCGGGGTGCATTGCGCCCAGCCAGAGACTGCGGGGCACCTGCTCCTCGGATTGGGGCAGGCCGAGGATCTCGCGATCCCTCGGGGAGACCCACATGCGATCGGTGAGAATGTCCCATTCCCAGGCCCCGTCGTTGCTGCCGGAAATGGCCAACTGCCAGCGCTCCTCACTATTGCGCAACCGCTCAAGGGTGCGCTCCTGGGCGGTGATATCCTGGGCGATACCCAGAAAACCGGTCACTCGGCCCTCGCGGTCGCACATCGTGGCGACTGCCAGGCGCACCGGCACACGCGAGCCGTCCTTGCGCAGATAGGTCCATTCATTCTCATCGGGGGCTCGCGTGGCCTCCGCCTTGGCAGTGAACACCTCGAAGCCCGGGCTCACCGGCCGGCCCAGCTCCGCGGTGAGCACCTCGGCCCGGTTGGCCACCTCGTCGGGGTCGTGGATGATCGAGGGCGTGGACCTGCCCACCATCTCCTCGGCCCGGTAGCCCAGCAGCAGTTCGGCGCCGCGGTTGAACACCTCGATGGTGCCCTGGGCATCAGTGGCGATGAGCGCATAGGCGACACTTTCAAGGATGCTGGCGTGCAGGATCTCGTTGCGTCGGCGCTGGGTGACATCGGTCTCCACCGCCACATAGCGCAGCACGCGGCCGTCGACCCCGAGCACGGGATCGGCCTTGATTTGAACCCAGTACGGCGCGCCGCCGCGCCGGTAGTTGAGCAGCTCCGCCTCGAAACCGCGACCGGCGACACGGTCGGCATGCATCCGGGCTACGATCTGCGGATCCGTTCCGGCTCCCTGCAACAAGCGCCCGGGCGAGCGTCCGGCCAGCAACGAGAGGGGGTAGCCCGAGAGTTGTTCAAAGGCCGAATTGGCCCACTCCACATGCCCGTCGGGATCGGTGATCACCACCGCGGCGGTGGTTTTCTGCGCCACCAGTGCGAGCCGCTCCAGCTCCATGGCCGTTCGCTTGCGTTCAGTCACGTCATGCCGCACCGCGATGTAGCGCTCCGGCCGGCCGTCCGGTCCGAGGGTGGGCACGATCACCGTATCAAAGTAGCAGACCGCGCCAGTCTTGGTGAGGTTGCACACCTCCCCCTTCCAAACACGGCCGGACTGGATGGTCTGCCACATGTCCCGGTAAAACTCCGGCCCGTGGTGGGGCGACTTCATCATCCGGTGCGTATGCCCCAGCAATTCCGCGCGGCTGTAGCCACTGGTCTCACAAAACCGGTCGTTCACCTCGAGAATCAGACCGGTGGCGTCTGTCACCGCGACCACCGCCTGGGCATCCATCGCCTGCCGGAAGTGCACCAGATAGTCTCGCGTACGTTCCAATTCCTCCTGGACAGCCACCCGGTTGCGCAACTCGCCGCGCAGCCTCCGCAAGGAGAGGAACCCGGCCCCACCACATCCCAGCAGCGCCGCAAAACAGACCAACGGCAACGCCAGCCCCAGCTCGGCCGCACCCAGGCTGGCCGCCAGCCGGGCCGCCAAGGCCTCCTGCTCCTGATCGCGAATGCGCGCCAAGGCCCGGCCCACCGCCGCCCCGGCCCCGGCCAGCCGCACCGGATCGGCGGCCGAAAGATGCCGGCACCCGGCCGAGAACTCGGTCCACGCCGGCGACTTCGCCAGCTCCACCAACCCCGCCTCAACCCGCCCGGAGAGCACCCGTTGCGGGTGCACCAGCAACTGCTCCACCCGGCTGTATATTCCGATCAACTCCAACGGCACCTCCACCGCGGCGCCCGCCCGCAGCGGCATCGAGTACTGCAACTGCGAGACCTGCTCGTGGAGCAACTGCAGCTCATAGCCCATCGCCATCATCTTGCCTACGCCACCCGAGGTGGGGGCCAGCACCGCCGCCCGCTCCAGGTGCAGCAAAACATCGACACCCTCCGAAAGCCGCTCGGTCGCCCGGGGCCCCGCCGCCTCGACCAGGGGCCGCAGCCCCCGGGCAAGCTCCTCGCCCAGCCTCGGCTCGATCGCCGCTTCCTCCAGTGCCACCAAGGCCCGGGCCACCGCCGCCGCCGAGCGCTCACGCAACAGCTCCGGCGTGCCCGGCCAGGGCATACCGGCTGCAGCCAAGGCCACCAGGCGGCGTTCGTCCTGCAACGAATCCACCGCGTCGGACACCACGCGTACCAACGCCACATTTCGGGCCATTGCCCGGCAGGTCCGCAGCTCCGTCCAACTGCCCGCCGCCAGCACCAGACATACCGCCGCGCCGAGCACCAACACGAACGCCAAACCCAGGACAGCCCCCCGTGACAGTCCAGGAGGAGGCGAGCCGCGATTGCCGGTAGTGAGCATGCGAGAGCGGCCACAAACCCCGGAACGGGAGCAGCCACCTCGTCCATCGGCCCACCCGGGGCATCCTTAAACCCGGCGGCACCGGTTGTACAAATGCCGCCCGGCGAGATTTCACGCCCAACCCCGCTCCGCCCCCTGCTCGCGCTTCGCCCGTGGAGGAAGACGAAACCTCAGCGGCGGCACCGCCGCCCGACGATGACCAAGCTCAGCGCCACCACCCCAAACAGCAACGCATAGGTCGACGGCTCTGGAATGGCGGTAAGCCCAAAATCATCGACGGCGAGACCGTCATCGGCGCCGCTCGCATCGACATCGGTCCAACGAATCGTAACGACCGCCCCGTTGGCGACGGCGAGACCGTTGATCGAAGCGGCGACCGTGGTCCGCTCCGCGGGAAGGTTCCCGTTCTTCGCCCCCACCGTCACGATGTCGGGCGACGAAAAGCCGAGGGCCGTGACGTCGGTCCAGGCCCCTGAGGCGAGAGAAACGGCATCGAGGCTGTATTGAAAATCCAACCGATCGGTCCGGGCCGCCGTGCCCAAACGCCACATCTCGCCGACATAGGAAATATCCAGACTCGTGATCGTCACCCCGGTGTTGTTGACGAACTGGACCCCGAATACCGGGATCAGGGTGCCGCTGCGCAGCCCGCCCAAGGCGCGCTCCGTCGAACCAGCCGCGCCGAAGCTGTAGGTATCACCGGTGTTCGATTCGCCTGCAGCCACCGCATATTGTTCGTTGTCCCGGGCGCCGCCACCGCTCTCCGTCATGAGCCACCCGTTGGTCAGGTTGGCGGTTGTCAGGCCTGCGGTGTTACTGAGCGTGTCGAAGTTCTCGGTGTAGGCGACGCCAAGGGAGGTAACCGACACCTGTCCGTGGGTCGGGAGAGCGGCGAGACCGACGCAGGCGGTCAAGAGCGCGGAGAGGACACGTTTCATGGGGGTGAGGGAGTTCGTGGAAGGTCGTGGCACCCCGAAGTCAACCGGCGGAGCGCCGCCATCGGGTCGAAGGCCGTATTGAGGCAAACGCGCCGACTCTTCGCAAGCGTCGGTACACAGGCCCCTCGGCTCACTCCGCCGGCGCGGCGAGGAAGTCGCGCACCAGATCGTAGAGCTGGGGCGAATCGAGCAGGAAGGAGTCGTGGCCCAAGTCGGTGACCAACTCGGCATAGCTGGCCGACTTCCCCGCACGCAGCAGGGCGAGGACAATCTCGCGATTCTGCGCGGTGGGGAACAGCCAGTCGCTGGTGAAGGCCACGCACAACGTGCGCGCGCGCACCTCGCGGAAGGCCTTCTCGAGCGAGCCATAGGCGCCGGCCAGGTCGAAGTCGTCGATCGCGCGGGTGATGTAGAGGTAGGAGTTGGCGTCGAAGCGGTTGATGAACGCCTGGCCCTGGTGCTGCAGGTAGCTCTCCACCTCATACTGCGCATCGAAGGTGGCCGCATGCTCCACTCCGGCCGCGCCGTCGCGTTTGCGCCGCCCAAACTTTTGCTCCATCGAGGCGTCGGAAAGATAGGTGATGTGCGCCATCATCCGGGCGATGGCCAAGCCCACCCGCGGGCCTCCGCCCTTCGGATACTCGCCGCGGTGCCAGTCGGGATCCTGCACGATGGCCTCGCGGCCGACGGCGTTGAAGGCGATCGCCTGCGCGTTCTCGCGGGCCGTAGTGGCCATGGGCAGCAGGCGGCGAACAAAAGTAGGATACTCGATGCCAAACTGCAGCACGCGCATGCCGCCCATCGAGCCGCCGATGACCGCCTGCAACGCGGTGACTCCGAGGTGATCGAAGAGGCGTTTGTCCGCGCGCACCATGTCGCGGATGGTCACTTGCGGGAAGGCGATGCCCCAAGCGCGGCCAGTCGCGGGATTGAGCGAGCTCGGCCCCGTCGAGCCCACGCAGCCCCCCAGGCAGTTGGCGCAAACGACGAAATAACGATTGGTATCCACCGCCTTGCCGGGCCCGATGATGTTGTTCCACCAGCCGGACTTGCGGTCGTTGAGCGAATGGATGCCGGCAGCGTGGTGGTCGCCGCTCAGGGCGTGGGCGATAAAAATCGCGTTGTCGCGCGCCGCGTTGAGCCGGCCGTAGGTCTCGTAGCGCAGCGTGAAGCCGGGCAGGGTTTGGCCATTGTCGAAGGCGAACGGCTCCGTGGAGACAAAGTCGCGCACCTCCACGAGGCCCACCTCGCCGGGCTCAGGGCGCGCCAAGTCGGTGTCGGAGGAGTCGTTCACGGGCCGGGATGGTGGCGATGCTCGGGCCGGCGTCAACGGGGCGAGCGGAGGTTTTGGGGCAGTGGCCTGCGCCAGGGACGTGGCGTCTGTCTCGGCCCGCAACAACGACCGCAGAAACGGCTCGGCGGAGCCTCGCCCTCCAAATTGTCCGCCCGCGATCGTCGGCCATCACTTGTCCCTTGGTCCGTGCTACTTGTCCCTTCGCTTCCTAGTGACTTGCCCCTTCACCCCGCGTCCTCGCCCGTTGCGGCCGACCTTCGGGCGGCCGCCCCGCTTTATCCGCTCGTTTTCCCTCCCGCTTGCACTGAACAATCCGCGCCTCCGCCCATGCCCGACGCTCCCTCCTACGGCCCCTGCCTGCTCTGCCCGCGCCTTTGTTCGGCGGACCGCGGCTCGGGTGGAAAAGGCCGTTGCGGCCAAAACAACCAAGTGCGCCTCGCGCTGGCTTCGCTGCATTTCGGGGAGGAGCCGGTACTGGTGGGCAAAGGCGGCTCGGGCACCGTCTTCTTCTCCGGCTGCACCCTCGGCTGCACCTTCTGCCAGAACCATCAGATCTCCAAGCAGGGCCTGGGCCGCGATGTCGAGGCGCCCGAGTTCGCCGCCATCTGTCTGGCCCTGCAGACGGCTGGCGCGGTCAACATCAACCTGGTTACCGGCACCCACTTCATCCCCGGCATCATCGAAGGCATCGGCCTCGCGCGAGCATCTGGCCTCACCCTCCCGGTGCTCTGGAACAGCTCGGGCTACGAACGCGTCGAGATGGTCGAGGCGTTGAAGGGCACCGTTGATGTCTGGCTTCCTGACTACAAAACGCGGCAGAGCGCGACCGCCGCACGCTACTTCTTGGCCCCCGATTATCCCGAGGTCGCCGCCGCGGCCATCCTGGCGATGGCCGCCGGCTATCCGCTCGAGTACGACGAGGCGGGGCTGCTGCGCCGCGGCCTCATCCTGCGGCACCTCGTCCTGCCCGGGCAACTGGACGACAGCCGGGCAGTCCTGACCTGGTTCGCCCAACACCTTGGCGGGCGCGCGCTGCCCTCGATCATGACTCAATACACCCCCATCCAGGCGCTGGCGGGGCGGCCGGCGCCGGCCAGCGCACTCAGCGCCGAGGAATACGCGCGCCTTGTCGCCCTGATCGACGAGTTCGACCTGGGCGAGGGGTTCTATCAAGAGCTCGTGCCGGGCTCGGAATGGTTGCCCGACTTCGCGCGCCCGAACCCCTTCTCAGCCGAGCTCTCGCGCCCGGTCTGGCACTACGCGCTGGGCTTTGTGACGCCGAAGTGAGCCGGCGTTCTGGCCTTTGTGGGAGCGTGCTTGCACGCGAGAATGGCGGAGGAAAAGCCACGTGCCGCGACAGCAAAAGGCCGCGCAGGCGAACCTGCGCGGCCTAAAAAACGGAGACGGGCTCGCCGGCCTACTCGCCGACCTCGTGGTTGGAGAAGACGTGCTGCACGTCGTCGAGATCCTCGAGGGCATCGAGGAGCGTCTGCACCCGGGCGGCGTCGGCGGCGTTGAGCACCAGCGGGATCTTCGGCAGGTAGACGATCTCGCTGGAGTCGGGCTTGATGCCGGCCTTCTCGAACACGCCGGAAAGCGCGTAGTACACACTCACCGGACAGATCACCTCGAAGCCATCGTCGGAAGTGCTCACATCCTCGGCCCCGGCGTCGAGGGCGAGCTCCATGAGCTTATCCTCGGTGGTCTTGGCCTTGCCGATGAGGAACTGGCCGCAGTGGTTGAACTGGAAGGAGACGGCGCCGGTCTGCGCCAGATTGCCGCCGTAGCGGGTGAAGACCGAGCGCACCTCACTGGCGGCGCGGTTCTTGTTGTCGGTGGTGACTTCCAGGATGATGCCGGCCCCGGCGGGGGCGTAGCCCTCGTAGGTCATCTGCTCGATGACCACGCCTTCGATCTCGCCGGTGCCCTTCTTGATGGCACGCTCGATGTTCTCGTTGGGCATGTTCGCCTCACGCGCCTTCAGCAGGATGGTGCGTAGGCGGGCGTTGGAGTCGACGCTCCCGCCCCCCGAGCGCGCGGCGAGCATGATTTCCTTGCCGAGGGTGCTGAAGACCTTGCCGCGCTTCGCATCGGTTGCGCCCTTGGCGCGCTTGATCGTGGCCCACTTGCTATGTCCAGACATGGTGGTGAAAGGAGGTTGGGTGTTTGGGGGTAAAGAAAGTGAAAGGGGAAGGCGGCGACACGCGCCAGCCTATTTCTTCTTCGGGCGCTTGCCGGTGGGCGTGACGTTCTTCACGCCGCCGACCGGGACGGGCACAAGCGGGTCATGGTCGGGCATGCGGTTGATGATGAGCTGCTGACCGATGGTGAAAGCGTTGGAGATCGTCCAGTACAACGCGAGTCCGGAGCCGAAGGTGTAGCAGAAGAACACGAACATCAGCGGCATGAACTTCATCATCTTGGCCTGCGCGTTGTCCATCGACGGCGTGGGCATGAGCTGCATCTGCACCAACGAGGTGACGCCCATCAGCAGCGGCATGGGGTTGATCGGGATGCCGAAAAGGTGGCCGACGGTGTCCGGCGAGGCGAGGTCCGTGACCCAGAGGAACTCGGCGAAGCGCAATTCGGAGGAGGTCTGCAGCATCGCGAAGAAGCCAATGAAGAACGGCATCGTGATCAGGATGGGCAGACACCCGCCGACAGGGTTCACCTTGGCCTCCTTGAAGAGCTCCATCGTGGCCTTCTGCTTCTTCTGCGGGTTGTCGGCGTACTTCTCGTTGATCTCCTTCAGGCGCGGCTGGATCTTGGCCATGCGCTTGGACGACTTGGCTGCGCTGAGGGTGAGCGGCAGGGTGACGATCTTGAGCAGCAGCGTCGTGAGGATGATCGCCCAGCCCCAGTTGCCCACAAAGCTTTGGAACCAGACCAAGAGCGTGAGCAGCAGCGGCGCAAAGAACCCGGCGAGAAAAATCCGGTTGAAGAAGTATCCGTCGAACTGCATCGCCTTCTCCTCGCGCTTCTCGAACTCCTTGAGGCGGCTGTATTCCTTCGGGCCGACGTAGAGTTTGCCCCCGAGAGTGGCCGTGGCCGCAGGTTCGATCCGGGGAAACTCGAGATAGAAGTCGCTGGTCACGCCGTAAGCCTTGATGTCGGAGTCGGGCCGGTCGGTCGCCACCTTCACGCGGCGCACGATCACGCCGGTGCCGGGCTGGTCGGGGGTGAAGATCGAGGCGAAGAACTGGTTTTTCACCGCACCCCACACGGCCTTCGCCGGCTTTTCGATGAAGGCCTTGGGCGCGGTGTCCCCGCCGGTGATACCGGCAAGGAAACCGCCGCCCACCAGGTCGGTGGCCGCTACATAGGTCATATCCTCTCCGTCCCAGAGGGCCGCGTTGAGATACGTGCCGGTATCGTGCTGGTCGACCAGGGTGGCCGTGCCCAGGTTGAGCGCCACGCGCTGGGCGCCGAGGGGGAGCTCGGAAAGATTGCGCAGGGTCGTGGTGACTTGGATGCGATAGGGATCGCCGGGCTCGCCGGGTTGGGGCAAAACGAAAGTGCGCACGACCTCCAGCTTGCCGTCGGTGACCGCGCGATAGGCCACGCGCCCGGTGACGCGTTCGGCGAGCTCCCAGACCGTGTTGGCATCAAGCTGCGGATAACCGACGAAGGCCAAGATGGGGGCCACGTGCTGCCGGTTGAAGATATAGGGCTCGGGGGCGCCCTTCACCGCCGGGTGCTGGCGGAAAGCCACATCGCGGATCGCGCCACCGTAGTTGCTGAAGGTGACCACGAGGCTGTCGTTGGACAGCGCCACGAGCTGCTGGTCGTCGGGCGTGCCCGCAGGCATTGAGTAGGGCCGGGAGCCCGGGGCGACGGCAGCGGCCAAGGGCGCCGCGGCCGGTGCACCGGCCGCCGTGGCCACCGCTGGAACCGAAGCCGGGGCGGGCGGCCGCGGCTGGTTCTTGTTGGTGAAATACATCGCGACAAACGCCGCGAGCAGCAGGCCGACGCCAATTATCGTATTCTTCTTATCCATGGGTGCGGGTAACGCGGCGGGAATTCAGCGCGAAGGGGACGGCCGGCCGCGCGGTACGCGGTAGCCAGCGAAAAGATTCAGGGACAGGATCGTGGCCGCCCGGATGCAACGGATGGCAGCGCAACAACCGCCGCGCCGCCAGCCACACTCCGGCCAGCAGGCCGTGACGCCGCAGCGATTCCACGGCGTAATGCGAGCACGTCGGGTGAAACCGGCAGCCGCACGCAGGCCCGAAAAACAACGGCAGCAACGGCGAAATGCCGAACTGGTAGACCCGCACCGCGGCTATCACCGCCCAGCGCGGCGAGCACCAGACCGCCCGCCCCAGTCGGAGGACAGAGTGGCCCGCGCCCCCAGTGGGATCACTGCTGGACTGACGGTTCGCCGACAATTCTGCGGAGGGTTTTCTGAAAACGTTTGTCGAGATCCTCTGTCCCGACGCTGGGCAGGGAGCGACGCGCCGAGATCACCACATCGGTCCCGGGTGGGAGCTCGTGCTGGTGGCGGCGGAAGAGTTCGCGCAGGACACGCTTGCAGCGGTTGCGGACCACAGCCCCGCCGACAGCGCGCGAAGCGGCGACCCCCAGCCGGGCCGGCCGAACGTCGTCGCGCTGGTATGCCCAGAGGAGAAACCAGCCAGCGTCGAAACGCCGGCCGCCCTCGCGGGCGATATCGAAATCGACGCTGCGCCGGACGCGCTGCGTCGCTTGGAGACGGAGACGGCCCTGCGGGGCGTCAGACAACGGTGAGACGCTTGCGGCCTTTGAGGCGGCGCGAGGCGAGCACTTTGCGGCCGCCGCGGGTGGCCATACGGGCGCGGAACCCGATCTTGCGAACACGTTTCTTCTTATGCGGGCGATAGGTCGGTTGCATGGTAAGGGAAAAAGAGGGGGAAGTTGGCCCACCGCGCTTCCCGGTGTCAAGCCCTCGACCGCCCCAAGTCGCGGAAAGAGGCAAACAGCGGGGAGGGAGGCCGCATCCGTGCCCGCCCAGCCCAGCCGCCACGACCGCAAGAACGGATCGATTGGAGCCCGCCCTTCGGTCATACTGCCCCCCCTTGTAGGCCACGGCGGTGACGTGGCCCCTGCTCTGTTCCACACAGTAGTGAGTAGCGGGCATCGAGCAGTGAGCATCCCCTACCCCACGCGCAACGCTCAAGCGCCACGCCGCATGACCGATAACCGGAGTCCCTGCCTTCCACGCCGAGGCCCGCTCCCCGTCGCCATCCTCCCAACGCGCACCCAAGTCCATGGCGCCACGCCCAACGCCCTTCTTGCTCGCCCCGGATCAATTGAATCCCCGCGGGGCCGCGGCCTCTGACTCGAGTGAACCCCAGGAACTGCCCGCCCCCGCTCCCCGCCCCCCTGCCGAGGAGGAGTTGCGCCAAAACCGCGACCTGCTCGCTCAGATACTCGACTTGATGCCGCAGGCAGTCGCCTGGAAGGATCGCGCCGGCTGCTACCTTGGCTGCAACCAGTCTTTCGCCCGCGCGTTCGGGGCCGAGCGCCCCGCACAGCTCATCGGCAAGACCGACCTCGACCTGCCCCGCCCCCCCGAAGAGGCCGAAATCATCCGCGCCGACGACCAAGAAGTCATCGCACACAACCAGCCCAAGCTGCACAGCGTCGAAACCCTGCTCCACCCCGACGGCACCCGCCACTGGGTCGACACCTCCAGGGTACCGCTCGTCGACAGCGCCGGCCACCCCGACGCCGTATTGGTGATGTTCAACGACGTCGAACACGGCAAAGAGGCCTGGCACCATACCGAAGCCCTGCTGCGCGCCACCCTCGATTCCATCGACGATGGACTGCTCGTGGTCTCCGCCGGCGGACAGGTCTCCCACCGCAACGCCCGTTTCCTGGAAATCTGGTCCGTCCCCGCGGCGCTGGCCGCCACCAAGGACGACAACCTCCTGCTCGCGCACGTTGCCCCCCAACTGGCCAACCCCGAACAGTTCACCGCCGGCGTCGAGACCATCTACCGTACCGACGCCAAGACCCACGACACCCTCCACCTCAAAGACGGACGCATCATCGAGAGATTCTCGGCCCCGGTCTGCACGCCCGGCGCGGAATACGAGCGCATGTGGCGCTTCCGTGATGTCACCGCCCGCGTCCAGGCCGAGAAAGCCCTCCGCGACCGCGAGGCGCGCCTCCAAAGCATCTTCCGTGCGGCGCCGACCGCCATCGGCGTCGTGGCCAACCGCGTCGTTCAAGAGGTCAACGACACAACCTGCTGCCTCACCGGCTACAGCCGCGAAGAACTCATCGGGAAATCAACCCGCGTTCTCCATGCGACCGACGAGGATTTCGCCGCCGCGTGCGCCGTGTACGGCCAGCTCACCGGGAAACCAATGAGCGTCATGGAAACCCGCTGGCAACGGAAGGACGGCACCATGCTCGACATCCTGCTCAGCGGCGCCCCGATCGTTCCGGATGACCTCGCGCAAGGAGTCACGTTCATCGGGCTGGATATCACCGAGCGCAAACGCACCGAGAAGCGCTTCCGCCAGCTCGTCGCCGAGCAGCGGACCGTCCTCGATACCGTCACCACCGGCATCGGCCTGCTCAAGAACCGAAGGCACCAGTGGGTCAACCGCTCCTTCGCCCAGATGTTCGGGTACAGCCCCGAGGAGATCGAGGGAAAGGACACTTCGATCAACTATGCCGATCCCGCGGATTACCGGCGCGTGGGCGAAGAAGGCTATGCCGCGCTCTCCGCCGGCCGCATCTACTCGACCGAGACACGGATGAAGCGTCGCGACGGAACGATCATCTGGTGCGAGATCACCGGGAAGGCCGTCGATCCAAGCAACCTCCAGGCCGGATCCATCTGGGCCCTGCTTGACATCACCGAGCGCAAACGCGCGGAAGCCGCCCTCCGCGAAAGCGAGGTCGCCTTCCGCAGCCTGTTCGAGGCCAGCCCCACCCCGATCACCCTGATGGTAAATCGGCGAATGCTCCGGGTGAACCCCAAGCTGTGCCAAGCCACCGGTTACCCAGAAGCGGAGCTGCTCGGGCAATCGACGGGCATGCTCTACCCGGACGAGGCCACCTTCGAACGGGTCGAAGCCGAACTCTACGGACGTTTGTCCCGCGAAGGCAGCAGCACCACCGAGGCCCGCATGCTCCGCAAGAACGGCGAGCCCATCGACATCCTGATCAGCGTCAGCCTCCTCGACCCCGCCGACCCCGCCAAGGGAGTCGCCGCCACCCTCATCGACATCACCGAGCGCAAGCAGGCCGAGGAAAGCTATCGCACCATTGTCCAGACCGCCCTCGACGGCTTCTGGACCATCGACCGCCACGGACGCATCCAATCCGTCAACGATTCGATCTGCCGCATGCTCGGCTATTCCCGCGACGAACTCCTCGCCCACTCCATCCCCGATCTCGAAGCCAACGAGAGCCAGACCGCCGTCACCACCCACCTCGCGCGCATCGCCCGCACCGGACTCGACCGCTTCGAGACCCGCCTGCGCCGCAAGGACGCCTCCATCGTCGATGTGGAGATCAGCATCAACCACCTCCCCGGCGCCGAGTCCCGGTTCTTCATCTTCATCCGCGACATCTCCGAGCGGAAAAGCCGCGAGGAAGCCCTCCATCGCAGCGAGGAACGCTTCCGCCTCGCGATCGAGCACACCGGCCAACTCGTCTTCGACTTCGACATCACGACCGGCCGCGGCAGTTGGGCCGGCGCCACGGAAGCCATGCTCGGCTACTCCGCCGAATTCCTCGACAGCCACGATCCCAACTGGTGGTCCGAGCAAGTGCATCCCGAGGACCGCGCCGCCGTCGCCGAAGGCTGGCAGGCCATCATCCACCACAACCGCATCCAACGCACCATCTACCGGTTCAGGCGGGCCGACGCCACCTGGGTGCACCTCATGGCCAGCTCCGTCCGCATCAACGATGCCGAAGGCCGAACGCCCCGTATCCTCGGCGCCATCGCCGATATCACCAAACAACAGGAGGACGCCGAGGCCATCCGCCGCCTCAACGCCGAGCTCGAACAACGCGTGCGCGACCGCACCGCCGAACTGGCTCACCGGGTGGCCGAGGTCGAGCAGCTCAATACCGAACTGCACGCCAGCCAGCAGGCCACCGACCGTATCGCCGCCACCCTGCAGGAGGCCAATGCCAGCCTGCATCTCGCCAACCATGAATTGGAGGCGTTTTCGTACTCCATCTCGCACGACCTGCGCGCCCCCCTGCGCAACATCGCCGGCTTCATCGAGCTGCTCCACAAGCGCACGGCCGGCGCCGTGGATACCGAGTCCGAGCGCTTCTTTGGCATCATAGCCGCCGAGGCCGTGCGCCTGGGCGGGCTGATCGACAGCCTGCTGGCGTTCTCGCGTATCGGGCGAGCAGACATCAAGGTGGGCCCGGTGGCCCTCGCCGAGTTGGTCGAGGAAGTACGCCGGGAGATGGGCCCTGATTTGGCGGGCCGAGCCATCGAGTGGAGCGTTGGTTCCCTGCCCACCGTGCGCGGAGACCGGGCCCTGCTGCATCAGGTCATCGCCAACCTCGTGGGCAACGCAGTGAAGTTCACCCGCCACCGTGCACCTGCCATCATCGAGCTGGGAACCCTCCCGCCCGAACCTACTGCCGTGCCCGGGCAGGCCACCTTTTTTGTGCGCGACAACGGTGCCGGCTTCAACCCCGCCTACTCCGGCAAACTGTTCCGCGTCTTCCAGCGCCTCCACAACGCCAGCGAGTTTGAGGGCACGGGCATCGGCCTGGCCAACGTCAAACGCATTGTCGTGCGCCACGGCGGCACCATTCGCGCCGAGGGCGTGGTCGACGCCGGGGCCACCTTCCACGTCTCGCTGCCCTCTGTGTAGCCCAACTCTTTTCCTGCTCCTGCTCTTCCGCTTCCGCTCGCAGGCAGCGTGCTCACACGCGCCGCTTTCGGCCATGTCCGCCCCTGATCCCTTGGCTCTCGGTACTTGGTACTTGTTACTTGGCCCTTGTTACTTGGCCCATGGCACCTAGCACTCGGTACTTGGCCCCGAGCGCCCCGCTCTCAGAGCGCGAGCAGCTCGCGGCAGGCGGCCAGATATTTGTCCTGCGTGCCCTTGATCACATCGGCGGGCAGCGTGGGCGCCGGCGGGGTCTGGTTCCACTTGATCGCCAAGAGATGGTCGCGCACGAACTGCTTGTCGTAGCTCGGCGGAGAACAATCCAACCGATACTCGGCCCGCGGCCAATAGCGCGAGGAGTCGGGCGTGAGCACTTCGTCGATCAGGAAAAGCTTACCGGCAGCATCGGTGCCAAACTCGAACTTGGTATCGGCCAGCACAATGCCAGCCTTCGCCGCACGGTCGCGGCCAAACTTGTAAAGCTCGAGGCTGATCGCCTTCACCTGCCGGTAGAGCTCCGCTCCGATGGCCGCCTCGCCTTGGGCATCGTTGATGGGTTCATCATGCTGCCCCTTGGGCGCCTTGGTCGTGGGCGTAAACAGCGGCTCGGGGAGCTGCTGGGCCTGGCGCAAGCCCGCCGCCAGCTTGATCCCGCAGATCTCGCCGGTCTTCTGATACGACGACCATCCGCTGCCCACCAGGTAACCGCGCACCACACACTCGATGGTCAGCGGCTTGAGCTTGCGCACGATCATCGAGCGCAGCTGCAGATCCGGATCGGTGATGCCACGGCGCTTCATCTCCCCGATCTGGTCGGGCAAGAGATGATTGGCCAACAACGGCTCGGTGAGTTTGAACCAGTGGTTGCTGATCTGCGTGAGCAGGATGCCCTTGCCCGGGATACCGTCGGGCAGCACCACATCGAAAGCCGAAAGCCGGTCGGTCGCCACCATCAGGATGGCGTCGCCACAATCGAAGAGCTCGCGAACCTTGCCCGAAGCGATGCGAGGAAACGGCAGGCCCTCGATGGCAGTGACAGCGCGGGCCGGAAGAGCGGAAGCGATTTGATCGGCGGTCATCGGGGCGAGGATTGAGCGCAGCACCCCGCCCCACGCGAGCCGAAACCCTTCGCCGCCGCTGAATTCGCCCAGCCCGGTCACTCCCCGCGCTCAAGCCCCGGCCGCCCCAACCGATAGAAGGGCTGCCCCGCCTCCCGGCGGCGCGTCGACCGACCCTGCCTGTACTTCCTCGTCCCATGGCCCACAGTCCCTCGCCCCTTCCGCACCTACCGGATCGATCGGCCCTTGGCGTGGCCCACCCGGCGCCCTCGCCCAATCAAGGGTCCTCCGCCCCCACCCCGCAGTGGACTCCGGCTGCACTTCCCGTATATCTCTCCCCGCCTCCCCCAACCGCCTCCGCGCCGTGAATGCCCCTCCGCGTATCCTCCTCATCGACGACGATCCAGCCGGCGCAGAGCTTACCATCGCCGCCCTGCACGAATTGGGCCTGGGCCAAAATATCGTTGTGGCCAGCGACGGCGAGGAGGCCCTCGACTACCTCTTCCGGCGCAACTCCTTCATCCACGCCCCCGACTCGCCTCCCTCCGTCGTCCTGCTCGACCTCAAAATGCCCAAGGTCGACGGCCACGAGGTCCTCCGCCAGATCCGCGCCGATCCCCGGCTCGCCCGCACCCACGTGGTCGTCCTCACCTCCTCCGACCAGGAGGCCGACATCGCCCGTAGCCGCGAGTTGGGCACCGATGCCTATCTCGTCAAGCCCACCAGCATCGTGGAACTGATCGAGCAGCTCAGCCGCCTCGCCTCCCGCTGGGCCTGAACGCCCCCTCCCCATGAGCCAGCCCAGCGCCTCCCCCTTGCGCATCGTACACCTCGAGGACGACCTCGGCGCCTACGAGCTCGTGCGCGCCCTGCTCGCCGACGACGGCCTCAACGCCACCCTCGAGCACGTCGACGACCCGCTGGCCTATCGGCGCGCCCTCGCGCCCACAGCCCCCGACCTGATCATCTCCGACTTCAACCTCCCTTCCATCGACGGCCTCACCGCCCTCGCGATCAAACGCGAGCTTTGTCCGAGTATTCCCTTCATCTTCGTCTCCGGTGCCCTCGGCGAGGAGACCGCGGTCGAGACGCTGCGCAACGGTGCCACCGACTTCGTCCTCAAAAGCTCCCTCGCCCGCCTGCCTGCCGCGGTGCGCCGCGCCCTCACCGAGACGCGCGAACACCGCGAGCGCCTCCGCGCCGAACAGTCCCTGCGCGCCAGTGAGGAGCGCTTCCGCCGGCTCACCGCCAACGCCCCCGACGCCATCTTCCGCTACCGCTTCGATCCCATCCCGGGCTACGAATACATCAGCCCCGCCATCGAGCAGATCGTCGGCTACCGCCCAGAGGAATTCTACGCCGATCCCGAGCTCGCCGCCCGCATCGCCCACCCGCACGACCGCGACGCCCTGCGGGCCATCGCGCGCAGCCGTATCGTCCCCCTGGGCATGCGCGAGATCCGCTGGATCACCCGCGACGGCCACACTGTCGTCACCGAGCAACGCTTCGTGCCGGTGCGCAACGAACTGGGCCAACTCATCGCCGTCGAGGGCATCGCCCGCGACATCAGCGACCGCAAACACTCCGAGGAACAGATCCACCTGCTCTCCGAGGCCATCGAGCAAAGCCCGGTGGGCGTGCTCATCACCGACGCCGACAACCGCATCCTTTTTGCCAATGCCCGCCTGCTCGCCATGAGCGGCCGCCACCTCGCCGACCTCACCGGCCAGGACCCCTCCCTGCTGCTCTCCGCCCACAACCCCACCAATCTGAATTCTGAGATGTGGCGCGACCTGCGCACCGGCCGCACCTGGCAGGGCGACTTCACCTGCCAACGCGCCAACGGCGAGGACTACGCGGTGCGCGCCAGCATCGCCCCGGTCTTCGACAAGGACGGCCGGGTGAAGAACTACCTCTCCATCCACGAGGACGTCACCGAGGCCCGCCACGACCTCGACCGGCGCCGCCTGCTCGAGGCCCAGCTCTTCCAGGCCCAGAAAATGGAGACCATCGGCACCCTCGCCGGCGGCATCGCCCACGATTTCAACAACATCCTCACCGGCATCCTCGGCTTCACCGAGATCGCCAGCCTCGCCCTTCCTGAGGACCACCCCGCCCACGACGACCTGGCCGAGGTCCGCAAGGCGGGCATGCGTGCCAAGGACCTGGTGGCCCAGATCCTCACCTTCGCCCGGCAGAAGGGCGCCCAGCAGCAACCGCTGGAGCTGACCGACAGCGTGGCCGAGGCCCTGCGCCTCGTCCGGGCCTCTGCGCCCTCCACCATCGAGATCGAACGCGATCTCCAGTCGGGCCGGGTTCGTGCGGATCCCACCGCCATCCACCAGGTCGTGCTCAACCTGTGCACCAACGCCGTGCACGCCATGCGCGGGGGCACCGGCAAGCTTACCGTACGCGTCGCCCCCGTCGTCTTTGGGGAATCCCCACCCGACACCAACCCCAAGCTCAAACCGGGCGCCTATCTGTGCCTGAGCATCCAGGACACCGGCCATGGCATGGACGAGGCCACGCTCAAACGCCTCTTCGAGCCCTTCTTCACCACCAAAAAGGTGGGCGAAGGCACCGGCTTGGGCTTGGCGCTCGTGCGCGGCATCGTCAGCGCCCACAACGGAGCGCTGCGCGTCACCAGCGCCCCGGGGGTGGGCACCACCTTCGAGATTTTGCTGCCCGTCTGCAACGACAGCGAACGCAAGGCGGAGACCACCACCCTGATTGTGCCCGGCAACGGCGAGAGCGTGGCAGTGGTGGACGACGAGAAGTCGGTGGCAACCTTCGTGGGCGCCCGCCTCGAGCAGCTCAAATACCGCGCCACCGTCTTCAACGATCCCCGGGAGGCACTCGTGGCGCTGCGAGCCGAGCCAGCCCGCTTCGATCTGGTGATTACCGACCTCACCATGCCGCACCTCACCGGCCACGATCTGGTGCAGGCCCTGCGCTCCTCCGCATTGCAGATTCCGGTCGTGCTTATGTCGGGATTTTGCAACGACGGAGTGACGGAGGACGGTCTGGGGGCACTCGGACACATCGTGCTGCTGCCCAAGCCCTTCAACGGCGACGATCTGGCCCGCTCGGTGCGCCAGGCGCTCGGCAACGGGGTGCCGCTGCCGATGGTGAAATGAAGGCAGGCAGAATTCGCGCTTGCGCACCCCGGCAGCAAACCTAGGGTGCGCCCTCCGCGTCACGTCCCTATCGTCTAGCCTGGTTAGGACACCACCCTTTCACGGTGAGAACCGGGGTTCGAATCCCCGTGGGGACGCCAACTTCCAAGGCCCGCATCTTCAATGAGATGCGGGCCTTCGTATTGAAGGATCCCTGAAAAAAAGAATGCCAGCAATAATAGATCCGCCAACCAGCGGCTGCATTTGGTGATGGCGGGCGTCATCATTTTACACAGCCGGCCGCGACTCGCGCTTGCTGGAGTCACTGCCTCGAATTGGCCACGATTACAGACCCTCAAGGCCAACCGACTGGCCCGCATTCCGACTTCCGACCCGCCAGGCGCAGTCGGTGTTCGTTTCTCCGCCCGTACCCCGCGCGCCCCCCGCCGGTGCGCGACGCGCGCTCAAGCCGGTGGATGCGCATCGGAGGGCAAGGCGAAGTACCCGAAAACCGCCTTCGTGGGCTCATCGGATCGCCCGGCTCCGGCACTTCTGTTCGTACGAGGCTGCTTGGTCCCCCAAGCCTGGTCACGCGCGCGGCGTGCATGGCGGAGGTTGTCCTGGCGACGAATCAGAAGCTGCCGTGCGACGCCTGACGGTAACGCTTGGTCGCGGCCAAGGTTCCGTTCACCATCAGGAGTTCGGTCGTCTCCGTCACATAGTCTTGGACCTGTTGGAAGACGGGGAGCTGGGTCATCCGCCTTATGCCTGATGCGTCGACATAGGGCGCATCATCACGCGTGCCGATCGCCACGTTGCGCATTCCGGCCGGGACGCGGTAGCTGTAGAACCAAACCTCGGACTGAACCCCTTCTTGCTTCTGTTTGAGCGCTTTGACCTTGTGCGGTTTACCGATGCAGGCGCTCACCTGTTCCGCGCTCATGCCGACCTGAAGCGCTGGACGGTCTGATTTGGTCGGCGGGGAGCCGGCGTTCTTGGGCGCATTGTCCCCGGCCGCGGCGGCCCCGGGCCAGAGTGCGAGACCGAGAAGCAGGAGGACCACTGACCCACGGCGCTGGAGCGTGAAGCGGCGAGGAGGGAGTGTCATTCTCATTGGGGCATTCGATCAGTTGGATTGCTCCTTGAGCCGGTGGTAGCAATAGAGCGGCCAGGCATGGGCGTGGGCGCAGTAGACGGGGAACGACATCCACATCCAGTCGTTGCCGGTTCGCGGCAGGCCGGCCATCGGCCCTGTGATCACTGAGTTCAGGCATTCCGGCGCAGTCCATTGGCCAACCCAGTTGTTGGGAAACGTCTTCGCGTAGGCGTCCATCGAAAGGCGCCGCACCATCGCCCAACCGGCCTTCGGGTCCACCGTCCCCACGCCCACGACCATGGGGCCGGCGAGCGCGAACCAGACGCCGCCATTCTCGCCCGTCCCCGCGTCGTACATGCAATCGCGTTCTGGGACCTCGCGCTGCCGCGGCCCGATTTGCTCGTCCTTCATGATACGCGCCTGCACCTCCTGCCAGAGCTGCAGCTTGCGCTCCCGCGGGAAGTCGGGTGCCAACATCAAGTAGGACTGGGGTTCAATGTGCATGTTGTCGTGTCCCCAGGATGTGGCGGCATCAAAGTAGAGTCGGCGGGAGAAGGTGCGTTCGCCGAGATCACGATAGAAGACCTCGCGCATGGTCGCGAGGTAGCGTCGGAGGGATCCCACAAGCCGGGCGGCATGTTCGCCGTCCGGGCCCGCGACGCGCGCCGCCTCTAGTTCGGCGATGAGACCCGGAAAGACGGCAAGGACCATCGCGCTGTTCATGTGCGACTCGGCGGTCCAAAAATAGCGGAACACGGAGGTGTCCGAATAGATCATGTCGCTCCAGTCGGAGTTCATGAGGCGCACCAGACCGTGCGGCCCCGTGCCCACTTCGTCGCGCAAGTAGCTGAAAGCGCGTTCGAGCTTCTCCAGTGTGGTGCCCACGTAGTGGGCCTCCAACGGCAGAAACTCCGAGGTTTCGCGCAGGAACGCGTAGTCGCGGGTGATGCGCAGGTACTCGCCGACGGCGAAGAAGAGGTAGAGCTGCTGGTCGCTGGTGTTCCATGCGGAGTTGGACGTGTGTCCCAATCCGTTGGTGGTGTACGGAAGCTCGCCGATCGATGTCATCTTTTTCAGCACGTAACGAAGGCAGGATTTGGCGAGGGCGGGATTGGTGTAGCACGTCGCCAGTGCATGCTGCAGGTGATCGCGCGGCGCCGCGGTGAGCCCCATCTCATAGTCGTAGGTCTGGCCCTGCGGAATGTAGGTTTCGCCGAAGAACTCGTTGTAGGTGGCCATCGCCTCCAACACGTAAGCATGCCAGGTCATCTCGCGCTTCCACAGCGGATCGCTCTCGCTTTGCATGACGGGCAAAGCCCGCAACCACTCCTTGCGAAAAAAGGGTGCCACGCCGGCCGGATCGACCCGGGCGGCGAGCAGGCGGGCCTGGTTCTCACCCTGAACAGGTTCGAGGCCGACCACCCAGTGGAGCGTTCGCGACTTTCCGGGAGCGAGGGGGAACGTGATGCGTTCGCCGATCAGTTGGCCACCCTCCTCGGCGGGCTCGGAGTACATCTCGGCCTTCTCGCCCGGGCCAGTCTTGGACAGACCGAGCAGCTGCAGCGAAGGCGGAAAGGCTTCGAAACAGGAAGAGTCGTGGCGGCCCTGGCGCAAGGCGGTTGGATCAGCGGAGGAGGGAATCAGATCGCAACGGACGGCGGCCTCAGACTGATCGACCCCGATGCGGTGTTCGTAACGAACAAGTCGTGAGCCCTCCGGACGGAGTCGCTCAACCATCAGTTCGTAGTCGGCGAGAACGGACTCGTCCAAGGCGAGCTCGACAGCAGCCGCACCCGTGTTGCGGAGCGTCATCGAGATCACGAACCCGGGATTGCCCTGGTTGACGCGCTCGGACGGAGCGACGCTGAGGGTGCGGGTGACCTCGAGGCCCGGGATCGAGTAGTCGAAAGTCGCATATCCCGTTCCGAACGTGCGCCGGCAGAGCGCCGGGTTCGCGGCGAGCGAGTCAATGCCGACAAGATCGTAAGTCGCCTCGCCTCGCTCGGCACCGCGGACGGTCAATCGGGTCCGGTTCGCCCCGGAGCTGTTGCCCCGCGCGTTCATCCTCGCCCAGAGACGCTCCCCGGTAACAACTTGGTAGAGCCCGCTGCCGTGGACAAAGAGCGAGAGGCGGTAGTTGCCCAACAGAAAGATCGGGTCCTCCCGCACGGGCATGATGTGGCCGGCGGCATCGGTGCTTTTCAGCGGCAGACTGGCGGTGAGCTCGAACGCCGGTAGGTGGTCGGCGTCATCGATCCAGCGACCGACCGGTGATGCTGATGCCATGGCAACAGAACTGGCGGCGAGGAGCGTCATAAGGGATTTCATCTTCATTGTATCAGGGAGAAAGGGGCAAGGTCGCTAGTTGCTCCGCGCGGGGCGAAAGCGTCGGCCGCCGCGGGGGTTTCGGAAACGGGCCACAAGATCCGCGTTTTCATGACGCGTCTTGCACCTCGGCGAAGAGCTTGGCCAATCGCTGGGCGTGTTCATCGTAGGCGGCTTCGAAAAGCCGGATTGCCCGCTCCTCGCCGATGATGGCCCCGGCCGTGAGGACCTTCGGAGGCTGGCCCATGGCGATTAGGCGGGCGGCAATCTCGGCTTTCAGGGTGTTGATCAGGAGGCAGCCGCCCAGCGTCGAGCCCGGGGCGACCGGGGTATCGAGCCCCGGCAGCCGGATCATCGCGTCTCCGACGGGAGCACCAGTATCGAGGACGAGATCGGCGAAGTCCTGAAGCTTGAGGCCTCGTGGGTCGCGAGATACCGAGGCATCGGAATGTGCCCGCGAGATGATCGCGACCACCCGGATGCCGGCTTCGCGGAAGACCTCCGCCATCTCGAGCGAAACGACAGTGCAGCCCGACGAGGAGATGATCAGCGCGCTATCCTGAGCCGATAGGTGAAAGTTTCGTAGGATACGGCGGGCGAGTCCGCTCACATTCTCCAGAAACATCGCCTGGCGCTGACCATTGGCGCCGACGACCAGGTTGTGGAAGGACAGCGACAACTCCACGAGGGGATTGAAGCCGGGGAACGAACCGTAGCGGGGCCACATCTCCTCGACCATCATGCGGGAGTGCCCTGCCCCGAATACATGCACCATGCGCCCGGCCCCGATCGTGTCGGCGAACCACGCGGCCGCCCGATCGATCGCCGAAAGCTGTGTCTCCACGGCATCCACCAGGAGCCGCGCCTTCTCGATGTATTCATGTGCTGGTTTCATGCTAGACCGCATGGCCTCACCTTCGCCGAACCGGGAACGCGATTCCATTTGGAAGTATCACAACCGGCCACAAACCGATATGACAATTATTCTGTTCATCTTGACGCGGATCGGCACCCTCGGCCTCGGTCCATCACTACCGATCAGACATGGCACGCCCACGATCAGCCCGCGTCGCAGAAATCAAAGCCAAGCTGGTCGCACGAATCCGCGACGGCTTCCACCGTCCGGGCGATCCGTTCATCTCCAACCGGGCGCTAGCCGAGCGAGATCGTATCAGCTACCAAACCGCACACCGCCTGCTGGAGGAGCTCGTTGGGGAAGGATGGCTGGAGCGCCGAATCTCCAGCGGAACCTTCATCGCCGGCCGAGCCGAACGTATCGAAGGAGTGCAGCTGATCTTCTCGCGACGAGCGCAGTCGCCGGGGAGTTTCGGGGCAAGCTTGCTCCAGCGATTGGTGCGTTCGCTGCGCGACGCCCACATCCCGTTTGTCCAAAGCCTGGTCGACACGGAAGTCCGATTTCGCGCGCGACATCTTCCTGTGATATGGGAATGCCCCGGTCTGTTGGAGCGCCGGGCGAACGAGCGGCGGTTTTGCGTTCTGCTGCAGGACAGCCCGCCACCCGGATTGGGTGCCAGTTACATCGATTGCGTGCGTACCGACGACTTCTCGGGCGGTGTTTGCGCAGCCCAGGTTCTGTTGGAGCGCCCTTGCAGCCCGAGCGGATTAGTGATCGTCGCCGGTCCCGACAACGACCAGCGCAGCGCCAGACGGGTCAAGGGATTCCTGGCGCTGGTGCCCGGCGCGCGAATCATCCATTCGGGTGGGTGGTTTGTCGAACACGGCCGGAGAGCGGCGCCCCAAGTTTTTGAAGACACTGTCACCGGTGTCTTCTGCTGCAACGACCGCCTGGCGCAGGGTTTGCTGGCTGAATTCGAGACTCGCGGCATTAGGCCGGCCCCCAGCGTCGTCGGTTTCGACAACGCGCCCATCGCCGAGGCCCTTCACCTCACGACCATCGCGATTCCGTGGGAGCAATTCGCACAGGAAACGCTGGCCTTGGTACAAAACCGCTTGAGCGGCGATTCCTCGCCTGCTCGCCAGATCATCTTGTCGCTGCGTCCCCACAAACGGTTGACCGCCTGATGCCAAAGCCCGGCCGGCCGGGCTGATCATCCAATCACGCGACGCCATGGCTCTTCACGGCCCGACGACTAGGCCTGCGGTCACGTCGGAGCCAGTATTGGAGACAAGGGCGCTGCGGATCGCCAACGCGGGCGCGGCCCGGCCGCAGGAGTCCTGCCCGGCGCCCATCTGCACCTAAGCGAGCCCGCGGGCGGTGATGCTTTTGCCGCTCGCAGCCACGTATTTGACCTGCGGCTATTGGCCTCCCTGAGCCAAACCTATCGCAGTTTCGCTACAGGTTCTCGGTATGTCCGCAACGAGGGCAATTGGAGCGTCCCAGAAACCTACCCTGAGCGGATCGTTTCGTGCGCTGGACGAGCTTCCCGTCCAAGCAACTGTCGCCCGCCTGGGGTTGCGAGGGGAGACTCGGCGGGAGTTCCGCCCCATGAGCCTGCGCGGTAGTATTTGAGTCGGGAAGGTCAGCCGCATTGATCCTCTCGGGCACAGGTCGAACCAAGTTGGCCGGTTGAGACTGATTCAGCAGCGCCATGATCTGGGCCGGCAGGCGCTGTAGCTCGCCTGGGCGGGAACGTGGAGAAGCGACTGCCCTACATCAATGGTGGAGCGTATTCGGTATCACGCACCAACCCTCCGCATCTCGACGCAATGCACTTCCGGTCATACGTCCCAATTTCTCCTCAAGGCTGCTCCTCCGGCCGTTCACGGCCAGGAAAGCGATTCGGCGGAACCTGGGCGCTGTGGAGCTCCCTCCATCCCTCCGGTTCAACTGAACCAATCGTCGGCGGCTTCCTCTCGTCCGGACACCGTGCCGTCCGTTGAAATACACGAACCACCCACGGCCCGCGCGAGTCAACGAGCCGGCCAACAACGCCCGAGAAGCTGGCCATCCAACCACCTAAAGGGCCGACAACGCAGGCGTCTCGTGCTACTGTCGGATCCATAACCCGCAAAAGCAGCGCCGTCGCATCACGGGCAGCACGTTTCGCCGGGCACCGACTGGACGCACGCTATCTGGCGTACTTCCACTCGTTCAACCAGCAGCGCTTCTACGAAGCGCACGACTTGCTCGAAGACCTCTGGCTGCCCGATCGCAACGGCCCCGACGGAGCCTTCTACAAGGGACTCATCCAGCTGGCCCGCGCCTTTGTCCTCCTCCAGAAGAATCGCCTGCGCCCAGCGGATCGCGTGTTTCAGTTGGCGGAGACGAATCTGCGCCACTACCCCGATCGTCACCACTCGATCGAACTCGGCGGGGTGCGAGCGATCGTCACCTCTTGGCGAGAAAAGCTCTGGTCCGAGAACTTCACCGTCAATCCGCTTGGCACAGCGGCCCCTCCCAGCCTCGCCGGACCAGACGATGGCGGGGGGCCCCGGACACGCGACAGCGGAGACTGAATCCATCTCAGGCGCTGGAACTGTATCGCGGCACCGTTGAATCACGTTGCTAACCTGTCCCTCGTTACCGACCAGGTCGGTCGGCCAATCGCGCCCCAGTAAACCAATCACCCGGCAACGATGGTCAGCGCGCCTGAGATCAACGTGCGCTGGATCCAACCGAGCAGCGGCGCATAGAGGGCACGGAATTGCTCGGGTGAAAGCGACATGGGCCGGGTCTAGCCGAAGAAACAATTGCAGGCATCCTGATTGATCACATTCAGGGCGGCGGCTAGCGACTCTGCCTCCGGGCAAGGCTGATAGCCGTGCCATTTCAAGTCGGCCCGCTGCCAATAGAGACGCCAGACGCCGCGGCTGCGCACATACTGCACCTTGGCGATGGGCTCTTCAATGAATGTGCCGGGCCGGCCGAAGGCGGGGCGCACGTAGAAGAACTCGATGGACTGATCGGTGAAGCGTTGCCCTTCCCTCATCAGTTCGCGGATATGCAGTGGCGGACGGTGCCGGGACCAGAGGATCTCCTCGATCGTGGCGGTATGTTCGGCGATTTCGACTTCGGTGAAGGCCATAGTATGCGATGGTGAAATTCCAGCAGGCGTGATTGTGCGGCTCCAGCCTCGCTGTCCTCATTCCTTCAGGGTGGATTCGAGGGCGGCGGCGATGATGCCGGGAGCGAGCAGATTCGCGCTGTCTTCGAGAGCCTCATCTTGAGCCAGAAGATGTCGAGGTTGGCTTTTGTCGCACTTGGTCAGCTCCCCATAGTCGCAAGGGCCGGTCTTCAGCGAAACTTCGCGCAGGGCGATACCACGGCGGGCGGTGGGATTGAACGCCCTGTAGTCCCGTAAAACCCACCGGCATGGCGCTCAGAAGGGCGGCGATGGCCGCGCAGGCGGCTTGTTCGGGTTTGCGGCTGGAATCCACCGGTCGATGGGGCTGTGGGTTTGCGACCGTGACAAGCGCATCGTCGCCATGCCGGCGTGGCAAGGGATAAGGCGGCCCAATCGCGACGTTCTGGAGAAGAAGCGCAGCGTCGCTCGGCGACCTTCCGTTGAGTTTGGAGGGTGAAAGCATCGGGGTTCGCCGTGGATCGTAACACAGATCCTTGGACAATGACCGCCCCACCGCGGCTCACACAAGTGGCCGTGAGGCACCCGAAACTCGCGGCTTCCACGCCTAAGGCTCAGCGCGGCGCTGGCCCGCCGGAGGCGCCGATCGAGGCCAGGAAATCGACGGACTCCTGCACCACGACCCCGGTCGTGCTCGGAGAGAGGATTCGCCCGGCGAGTACATGTCCGGCGGGGTCGTCGGAGCCAAGGATTTCAACTACGCGAAACGGCTGGGCGCGGAAGTCCGGGAGGCGCCGGCGCAGCGCGGCGAGACTGACAACCCAATCCTCGGGGGAATGCAGGATCAGCGTCGGGGTGCGGATGCGCCCCAGGTCGAGCCCCTCGACCGCTCGGGGCAGAGTCAACATTTCCACCACCGCGTCGGAGTCCCACTGGGTGGTCCAGAAACGCCCGGCTTCCTCGGTCGTCGCCTCCCAGTCAATCATCCCTCCCGTTAAAGGCCGGGCGACCTGACGTCCCCACGGCCAGAGCGCGAACCGCGCCCGCTCGTCGCGCGGCAGAAAATTCGGGGAGATCAAGACCAGCGCCTGTATCTCGTCTGCCGGCTGCGTAGCCGCCCACCACAGCGCCAACGTCGCTCCGCTGGACGTCCCCACGACGATCGTGCGATGCCCGAGCACCCGGGCCACCGCCATCGCCTCGGCGACATCCCCAAGCCAATCGTTGGCGGTCGCCCGCCCCAATTCCACCCCGCTCTGCCCGTGGCCGGTCAGCCGCGTGTAGAACAGATTCGCCTGCAACTTGCCGGAGAGCAGTTCGGGAAAGGGGGCCGTTTCCTGCCGCGTGGCGGAGAAGCCATGCAAGTAGACGACGGCAAATTCGGTCTTCGCTGGCGACGTCGGATCCGCCCAGAGAATCGTCTTCTCGGTTTCCGGACGCAGCGGCCCTGCTTTCGTTTCGCTGGCCGCCAGCCAAGCGGGCAGGGCGAGCAGATCCGTCGGCACAGCCGCCCGCCCCTCGGGCAACCTTGAATCCAACCTCGCGCGGGGGCCCAAAAAAGCCACCGCGAGCAGCACAGCGAGCGCGAGTGCCGCCCAGCGCAGAAAGCGCCGGCGACGGGAGCGGATCGGGGGCGGACTGAGTGGGGCTGTCATTGCCACTTTCGTTGAACCAGCATCGGCCTAGACACAAGATTCCGCCTTCGCCTGCGGGGTACCGAACCCAACTCCGTCTTCCCAGATTCCTCGCTCGCCAACAGATCTAGGATCGTGGTCCCGCGGCCAGCCGATCGGCGACGCTCGTCGCGGCCCCACTTCTTCAAGCAAGAGGCACGAGAACTCACGAAAACCGGAATCCCCTTCTTTGTGCGTTTCCGCGCCTCTCTGGGTGGCCACTTCCCGGCCCCGCTGGTTTTCAGCCAGCCTTCAGCGTTCCGCAATCTGTGCCCTACTCCCCCTCCGCGACCTCTGTGACGAACCTCCAAGGCCGCGATCCGGACTACCGATGCACGTGCGGAGCTCCTATTCCGCTTCGTCGTCGACTTGGGGTGGCTTGATCGCGGTGAGCAGGCGATCGAGCTCGGTTTGGGTCGGATTGCGGATGGAGAGGACGGTCAGAATGGCATCTCCTGCGGGCAGCGTGACCTTGCGGCTCGCCTGGGCCGCCATGCCCAACACGGCCGCGGCCAGAGGGGAGGCATGCGGCAGGCATTCGATCCCCGAATCGGCGTCACTCGCGGTCTCGCCATGCGTCGTCACCAGAAACGTGAAAACCTGTTTCCGGTTTCCCGGCACATCCCGCTTCTCGATGCTGGTCACGTGCCCGAGTTGAAGGGTGTCGGTCGGTTTGGTGAGCCAGGATGCGGGATCGACCTCGATGAAGGCGTTGCGGGCGACGAAGCGATCAAGGGCGGTCATCTTGCGGTCCACCGCGCGGATCGCGTCCTTGGCGGCCTTGAAGCCGAAGTTCTCCCGTAAATCGCCCTGGCTGTGGGCCTCGACCTTGTCCTTGACCAAGCCGACGCGCTTGACCTTCAGCGCTTCGAATTCCTCGGCCAACATGCGGTTGTAGCCCGGTCGCACGTAGATCGTCGTATCCTGCGGGGCAGCAATGGAGAAGAACCGTTTTCGGGAGATGGACATGGGGCGCTGAACCAGCAAGGAGCCGAAGGAAGTGAAAGGCAATCCGACTGCGGAGCGACTTCGTCCTACCCAACGCGTCGCATGGAGTCGGCATTCCCCGGTGACGACCCCGACCTTCTGCCTTCCGCATCCAGTATTCGGCCTTCAGCCCTTCCCTTCCCTCCTTCTTCACTCTGCGTTCTTCCTTCCTCTCCGCCCCGCTCCTGTCCTTCGTGTTCTCACATCGCTCTGGAGGTCGCTAGATCAGTCGAAGCCAGCTTCAGAACCAAGCCGGACGGCATCACGTGCTAAGGCGATTGGTCGGTCACTTGCCAAACGGCGGCCCGCGTAACCGGCCGGCGAACCCGCTCAGCCTCCGAGTGCCCCTTCGCCCGGCGGAACAATCATCCCCTCCATTTTTGGCCTCTCCAGAACTGGCAGCCGAAAAGCGCGCCCCACCGCCGAGCAGCTCAGTCCCCTGCTCCCCTATCCGACCCCGCTTCACCTGCGGCCCGCCAGCGCGGGGCCGATGCCGGAGCAGGCGCGAACAGCCGACGGGCCCGACCTTGCGTTGCGCGTCTGTGCGCGGCACTGGTAGGGGCACTCCGTTGCCAAGGAACCACCCGCGCCCATCGCCATGAACCCATCGCTCGGTTTCTTCACCAGCCCCGCCGCCTCCGCCGCTTCGCCGCGCATGCTCGGCTCGCCCGCTGGGAACACTTCCCCTCAAAAGCGGCAGCCGTTCGCTCCATCCTCCTGAACCCGTGTATCCGCGCATTAAATTTATCCTCCTCGGAGCTGCGACCTTCGCCCTGCTCGCGCTACTATGGTGGCGTGGACCGGCCCGCGCGCCAGCACCCCCGAAGGCCGGGACGGGAACAACCAAAGCCCCGGCGGCGCGGAGACCTCCCACCGTCGCGGAAAACCCACCACCCGCTCCACGTCCCGAGGCTTCCAGCTCCGGCCTCCGCGCACCGGCAGACGGATCCAACGCCCGTCCCAACGAGGCGGTCCTGATCTTTACGGACGCGGCAGCCTACCAGCGGTTTCTGGCCGGCGCCGGGCGGGGAGGCCTGCGGGTGCTCGCCCGGCTCGACACGCTGAACTCCGTGCGGGTACAGTTCACATCGGCCGACCGCTTCCCGCAGGATCTGGCGGCCGCCGGCGGGGAGGACGCGCTCGCCGCCGAGGGCAACATCCTCCTGCTGCCCCCTCCCCAACCAACCCCGGAACAACGCATCGCGTATCCCCAGGTTCCCGTCGGCAACCATCTGCTGGAGGTGCTTGGCCTGACGGGCAGCAACGCCACCTGGGGCCAAGGCGTGACCATCGCCATCCTCGACACCGGCGTGGCCGCGGACCCCACCTTCGGGACCGGGCGGCTACGCAGCCTCGACCTCGGGCTCGGCACGACCGGCACCGGCGCAATCGACGGGCATGCCACGGCGGTCGCCGCCCTCGCCGCCGGCGCCGCACCCGATGCAATCGGCGTCGCCCCGGCGGCGAGCCTCCTCAGTATCCGCGTAACGGCGGCGGACGGCACCGGCGACGTCTTCACAGTCGCGCAGGGGATCCTCGCCGCCGTGGATGCCGGCGCCCAGGTGATCAACCTCAGCCTCGGTGCCGACCAGGCGAGCACGGTGCTCACCCGGGCCATCGACTACGCCGTGGCCCGGGGCGTTGTGCTCGTGGCGGCGGCCGGCAACGACCAGGCGGCGCAGCTCAGCTGGCCCGCGGCCGACCCGCGCGTGGTCTCCGTCGGGGCGGTCGATGCCGTCGGCCAGCAGGTGCTCTTTCCAACTCCGGCCCGCAACTGCAGCTCACCGCCCCCGGATACGGGCTGCAGACCGCCTGGGCCGACGGCACCCGGGTGCTCTTCGACGGCACCTCCGGCAGCGCCCCGATCGTTGCCGGTGCGATCGCCGCCGTGCTGTCGCAGAACCGTGGACTGACCGCGGCCCAAGCGCTCGCGGTGCTCACCTCCCACTCCAGCGACGGCGGCGCCCCCGGCAACGATCCGGATTACGGCCACGGTTCACTCAATCTCGGCTGGGCACTGGCCGGCAACGATCCGAACCGGGTCGACACCGCCGTCTCCAGCCACTTCCTTGACCCGGCCACCGGCGCCCTGCACGTCGTGATTCAGAACCGGAGCGCTCGGGGAGTAAACGGGCTCGAGTTGGCTGTCGCCCTGAATGGTACGTCCCGTTCAGTCGTCCTTCCGTGGCTTGAGGCGGGCGCCAGCACCGCCGTGCCCCTCGCGCTTGAACCCGCGCTGCTGGCCCGCGGCGGTTCGCTGGCGATCGAGAGCCAGCTGAAGAACCCGCCCGGTATTGTCGATGCCGTACCGGCCAACAACGCCCGGTCCAGTTTGCTCACCTCGCCGCCGCCGGAAGGGTAGTCTCCGGGCCCTTTCTGTCCTAGCCTCCCCGAATCCGTACGATCCGTGTTCAGCCTTCGGCGCTCCCCACTGCGTCTTCCGCCTTCCGCTTCCCCTTCGCCACCGCCTACCCGTTACTCGCTTCCCGCCACTACCTTCCGCCTTCTGTCCCTCAGCCTTCTGCGTTCCCCGGCTCCGTCCGTTTTCCGCCACCACAGGCTGGACACTCGGTGCTTGCGATGCTACCACGCTGGCGCGCATAAAGCTCAGCCGCCACCCGCTCCTCCGCATCCTCGCGCTTGCCGGCGCGCTGTGCACCAGCGCCACCTTGGGATACGCGACCATTCCCACACCTCCCCTGTTGCTGCAGGCCAACACCACCTATTTCATCCGCGTGGTGCGCGACTCCGGGGCGTTCTCCGCACTCATCAGCGGTGCCACAACCGAGACCGGGATGCGAGGCTGGTCGATCGGTGACCAATCATGGCTTGTCAGCTACAGCCAGTGGTCGACCGGGGTACCGATCTTCGCCCTCGATGTCACCTCGGCGGGGCCCGAGCCTTCGGCGGCCGCCCTCGATCCGCCGACGGCCTCCAAATAGTCACCGGTTTGCGGGAAGGCTTCCCCCAATGAGGATCCCCTACTCCAGGTGGAACTCAGCCTCGGGGCCGGCCGGGCCAAGCACCGCCGGCGAATCATTGCGCGGACTGTTCACCAGCGAGCCGATCGCCTGCGCAACTATGTCCTGCGCCGGATAGGGTTCGGCGAACCCGGTCAGTTGCTCCGCGGTGATCGGCCCGGGCACCAGCCACTCGCGCGCACGATCACCCGTCAGTATCACGGGCATACGATCGTGGATGGGCGCCATCACGGAATTCGGACGCGTGGTGAAGACAAGGAAGGTGTCCGGCCGCGTCGCGGTCGCCGCTTCGTAGATTCCCGCGAAACAAAACGGCCGCCCGCCGCGCAGCTGGATGTCAAAGGGCTGCTTGCGGTCGCCCGCGAGCCGTTGCCATTCGTAGAAACCATCGGCCAGGATCAAGCAGCGGCGCCGCTGGATCGCCTGGCGAAACAGGGGCTTGGCGAACGCCCCTTCGGTTCGCGCATTGATCGGCGCCAGCTTGGGCTTCTCCGACTCATCCCAGGACGGCACGAAGCCCCAGCGCATGGTCGCAATCCGGGCCCGCCCATCTCCGCCGCCCACCACCACGGGCAACTCCTGGCTGGGCGCTGCGTTGTAGCGCGCCGTCAACGTCCAGGGCGGAATCCCGAAAGCCTCAAGCAGGTGCGCGGTGATCTGGTCGGTGTCCTTGATCCGGTAACGGCCACACATGCGGGGAGGATACTTGATCCCTCGGCGGCGCAACCGTTCACCCGTTTCTGGCCGGCGAATCCTTCACCGGGCCCGACCAGGGCGGCTTCCCTTCGTCGGGCGCGAGGCGTACCGCTTCCGCCCTGTCCCGGTGGTCCTCGCTAGCGCAATGGGCTTCAGCGCTGCTGAAGCCCATCTGCGCCGTGCCCGCGCGGCGCGAGCACGGCTCCGCTATTTGGGCTGAACCTCCCGGGTGATCGCCTCCGCGGCGCAGCCGGCGACTACCCAGGCTGCCGACCCGGCCACGACGGCTTCATGCTCAAACCAGAGGAAGCCAAAGTCGTCGAGGGACTCCGGGAAGTCCGGTTTGATGATGATGTATCCCGGAACTACGGCTCCAGGAACATAGGCATTGTCGCCGCGGTTGAAGCTGTAGGTCTTCGTCTTCGAGACCGTACCGACTCCGGCGACATAAGACGTGCTGTTCACCGGGTGCGTACCGAGAATGTAGTTCACGGCACGAAGGGTGTATTCGGGGTTCACCAGATCCGGAAACGCCCGGTGCAGGAAATACATCCGGATCGCCATGTCCACCACGGCTCCCGATCCGCCCCACGTGCGCAGGCTCGGGGGAACGCCAAACGGGGTGCCGGCCAATTCCTTGTCCAGGCCCGCCATATGGGTCTTCACCGCCTCGCGCAGTTGGGCCTTCTCGCTCGCGTCCAGATAGGGCAGCGCGCGGACGGCCATCCAACCGCGGAACTCCATTTGCTCGCCATCGATCATCTGCGGGAGCAACTCCTTTACCCGGGACTTGTAGGGCTCCGCGCCCTTCGTGGCGATGGTCAGTTCCAGCGCCGCAGCCCAATCCAACCCAACGCGGAAACGGGCCCACCGCGAGGCGGCCGGAGGAGCAGCCGGTGCAAGTGCCGCGGTCGAACTCGTCGGCGCTACTGGACTGACAGCGCCCGGTTGGGCGCCTGGCGCGTCGGTCGCCGCCCCCTGGGAGGCGGCCAGCACGCCGGCGGCGGGAGCCGCCTCCGGATCGCCGCCGAAGTTCCACCCGCCCTTGGGGGTTGACGTCGGATTGGCCTTCTCGTCGTTCCACGCCTTGATCGCCGTATCGAGGCACTCCTTCGCCGCGGCATCATCCCAGCCTTTCAACGTATCGGCCGCCGCCGCGAGCGCTGCGATGGCCTGCCACTGAAAGAGCGGGTTGGTGGTGGAGAAGATCCAGCGGTCGTCGGGCTTGCCGGAGAACTCGCCCTTCACTTCGTCGGGCCCGAGGTTCGGGTCATAGATGCGGCCGTCGGTCTTCGTCGCGCCGTCACCCAGGTGGGTGTACTGGCGCAGATCCGGTTCATGCGTGCCGCGGATCGAATGGCCGAAGGCGCGGTACTGCGCCAAGATGTACGCCGCACCATGTTTAACCTGCTGCACCGCATCCGGGATGCCGTCGGGCCGGTGCAATTCCACCGCGCGGGCGGCTTCATTAACCGTAAGCTGGTCGTACTTGAGATCAAACTCCCGCGAGGCCAGCGCGAGATGCTGGATCACATTCAATTGCGCGGGCTCCTCGAGATCGAAGTCGCCGGCGTCATACCAGCCGCCCACGTTCATCCCGGGGATACGATCGCCACCCTTGAACTTCCCATCGGTGGCCGCGGCCTGGTTCCAGCCGTCGAATTGCTCGCCCACCACCGGAGCCAGGATGGCATCATCCAAGTGCGAGGCGCCATGCCACACGCGGTAGCCTTCGCGCACGGAAACGTGGTCCATCTGGATCGCGATGTGGTGGCTCAGGCTGGGTTTCCAGCTATTGGCGTAGGCATCCTTGGTGATGGGGAAAGCCGCGGTGCGCTGGTCGGCGTACTCGATCACGTAAAGGCCGGGCTCACGAACCGAAGTGAAATCGAACTTCGAATAGACATAACGGAGCCAAGGAGTGGCCGGTGTGATCGGCCCCTCGAACGCCTGCTTGTACGACCCATTTTCCATCAGGCGGAGCACCTTGGCCGTCTTCGGGCCGCTAAAATTCGGGTCGAGTTCGAGCACCGCCACCTTGGCGAAACCCGGCGCATAGCCGACCTGGCTGTGCGCGATCATCGGCGGCCGCGTCCAGTTCGGGATCACGTCCGGTCGGATGTGCCACACAATCGCTCCCTTGGTCTTGCCCGCGGGGATCAGCGAGCGCAGCACAAACCAGCCGTTCTGCGCGCGACTGCGTCCGTCGAAGAGCATGAGGTCCGCCGTATCCGACTGTATACTCACCCGCGTCAGTGCATCATTGACGCCCAAGGTGATGGTCTTGCCCGTCGCAAATGGCAGTGGTTGGGTGTAGCCCTTGGCCTTGTCCCAGTCCTCGAGGTAGTACGCTTTCTTCGGTTCGCCAGCCAATGGCAGGACCTTGATCATCGGGTCCTCGGGCGTGCGCGGGAAGAGGCCCGCGGTGGCACCGTCCACGAGGAAAGCCTTGCCCATGTAGAGGGAGGGTAGGAACTCCAAGTTGAAGCCCGCCCGGCCGGCCAGTTGCTCCGGCAACGGCTTGTCGAGATTGATACTGACCCGCACACCGCCGGGCTCAGCTGCGACCTCGAGAGTGTAGCCGAGATCAAAGGTCGGAAAGGCGAGCGTGGCGGTGAGCGTGTTGGCCGCCTTTTCGGCCTGACGGCCCTTGAGGGTTGCGACCAGGTCCCACTGCTCGGGCGTGGGCATCAGGCGCACGTCGCCGTTGGTGGCGATGCGCTGGCCGTGGAGAATCATCTCCATCGCCGTGTTCTTCTGGTCGACGAAGACCGGATGGTACGTGCTGTCGTACAGGAACACGCTGAAGCCCTGGGCATCGAGGTAGTTGGTATCGGTCACCCTCATCGCAACATTGGCGCCGAAGAGGCTTGAGCCGGAGGTGACCGCCAAGAGGAAACACAAACGCATAGGGGAATGCATAAAACGCCATAGTGGAGGTCCTCAGCCGCAGTTCAACACGCGTTGCATACTAGCCATAGTACGCACGAGCAGCGCCCGACGCCGCGCGGCCCAAGGGCTAGAGCGTCAACCCTCCCCGTCTCCACTCCGCGCGAAACAAAACCATCAAACGGTCTATGCATCAGCGCCTCCGGCGGTGGTGGGCCCTGTGGGATTCGAACCCACAACCAAGGGATTATGAGTCCCCTGCTCTAACCATTGAGCTAAGGGCCCGGTGTTCACCGGAAAACCGGCGCAGCCCGCAGCGTGCCCCGCCCCAGCGCCCGCTTCAAACGCAAATACTCGCCCTCCCTCGACTTGAGACAACGGACACGCCCCGGGGCGGCGGCCCGCCGCATTTTCCGCCTTCCCTCCCCGCCCCGCCTGCGCCACCCCTTTTCCCATGACCCTCGACGTCCTCCCGGTCCGCACCGCCAACGCCCCGGAGAACATGGCCCACGATTTTCTCCTGCTGCAACGCTACCCGCGCCCCGCCGCCGCACGCTTCCGCCACTACGAGTGGCGCGGCCCGGCATGGACTTTCGGCTACAGCCAGAAGATCGCCTTCGTGCGACCCCAGCTGCCCGCCGACGCCCGCGACCTCTGCCGGCGCGCCACCGGCGGCGGGGTCGTCGATCATACCGACGACTGGACCTACGCCCTCGTCATCCCGCGGCGCCACCCCCTCTACGACGCCCGCGCCACGGAGAGCTACCGCCTTGTCCATGAGGCCCTGGCCAGCGCGCTCGTCGCCCAGGGCGTTCCGGCCGAACTGGAGAAGCGAGTGGCCACCGCCGACGAAGCCGAGCCGGCCGCCGGGATGGGGGCGCCCCCCGCCGGCCCGGCCGGGGTCTGCTTCCAGCGCGCGGAGATCTTCGACGTCGTGCATCGCGCGAGCCGCGCGAAGATCGCCGGCGCCGCGCAGAAGCGGAACAAGAACGGGCTGCTCCTCCAAGGCTCGATCTGGAAACCCGCCTGTGCGACTACCCTCGACTGGGAGCGTTTCCACGACGAACTCACCGCCACCCTCGCCACCGCCCTGGGCGCCGACATCGAGCACCCCGGCTGGCCGGAATTTGGCTACGACGAAGAACAAGCGTTGATCGATCAATACTCCACCCCCGAGTGGGTCGAGTACCGGTGAGCGGCAACGTCCTCCGGACCGTCACCTCGCCCATTCCACCCGGCCTCGGCCCGCCGTACGGTACCAACCTATAGTGACCGGCGCCCCGGGAGGAGAGGCCCCCCTTCCGGGGCGTGTTGCCAGCCAGCCACAAAAAGGCCCGGGCTTGGGGCCCGGGCCGCGAACAATCGTTGCGACGGTCTACTCCGCCGGTTTGCGCGTGCGGGTACGCGCCGCAGCGGGCTTGCGCACCGGCTTGGCCTTGGCGTTGAGCCAGAGCTCGTCCTTCGCATTGCGATTGAACCAGAAGATCTCGCCCGCGTGTTCGGCGAACACCGGCTTGTCCTCGTCGCTGGCCGGCACGCTCAAGCCGGCCCGCACCAGCGTGTCGATAAGATCCGCCTGCGCGACCCCGAGCACCTCGGCCAGGGCCCCGGGCGCCGCACTGAAGGCGAGGCTGCGCTTGTTCTTGGTGAAGTGCGGGCGGATACGGCCAAAGACCGAGTCGTCCGCGCCCGCCGCGACGGGCGCTGCCGCCGGTTCGGGCTCGGACGCGACAACCTCCGGCTCGGACGCGGGGGCCGCGACCGGCTCCTGCACCGGGGCGGGTTCCCCCACCGGGGCCGGTTCGATCGTGCGCGCCGCTTCGCCGGACTCGGCCGAAGACGACGACGCCTCAGCGACGGGGGCAGCAGGGCCCGGCGCCTGCGCGCCACCAGGACCTTCGTCCTCCTCGCCGGTGCTATGCGCCTCGCCGGCACGCTGCTCGCGTGCGTTGATCCAGATCTGTCCGCCTTGCCCGCTGTTGAGCCAGTAGAGCATGCCGTTGAGCTCGACGAATACAGGCTTCCCCGTCGGATCGTCGCCCAACACCAGCCCGAGTTTCGCAAACGCGGCCATCAGATCGGCTTCCTGCTGACGCAGCGCGCGGGAGAGATAGCTAGTGCTCCCCGACCAGCCGCGACCGCGACGGTTGCGGCGCATCATCGGCCGCAGTTTCTGCAGCAACGCTTCGCCCTCGGGCAAGGCACCCGGGGAACCCGCCGGCGCGGCGTCGCGCGGCGCGCGTTGCCCCCGGGAATCCGGGGCGCGCGAGGCATCGGAATTCGTTTCGCCGTTACCGGCGGGCGCGCCGCGATCGTCGGCGGGCACGAGGTCGCGAGGATCGCGGGGTTGACGCCCCTGCGGCTGACGCGGCTGGGGTTGGCGCGGCTGACGCTCCCCGCGCGGGTCGGGCTGGCGCTGCGACGGCTGACGCTCAGAACGAGCCTGCGGCTGACGCTCGGGCACGGGCTGGCGCTCCGCGTCCTCGGATTGCGGCTCGACCCCTAGCTCGGCCGCCTCGTCGCGCGGCTGCGGCTGGCTCTCCACCCCTGCGGGCTCCGGTGCCCGCTCCGCGCGAGGCACAGACTGGCGCTCGGGGCGGGGCTCGAAAACCGGCTTGGGCGCGGGCGCCTTCGGACCACTATTGAGCCAGACTTCACCGCGGCTGTTCTTGTTGAGCCAGAAAAATTCGCCCTCGTGTTGGATCGACGGAGGCACGGCCTTCGGATCCTCCACCAGCGGCAGACCGGCCTCGGCCAAGGCGCCGATCAGGTCGTTCTCGTCCTGCTCAAGCTTGCGGGAGAGGAACGAAATCGAACCTACCGAACCCGGACCGCGCAGGCTGCGCTTCATGAGCGGGCGCAGCACATCAAACATGTCCTCGGTATCAGCCTCGGCATCGCCCTCCTCGTCCTTGTCCTCAGTGATGAAGGCGAGCTCCTCCTTGAGCGTATCGCGCCAGGCGTCGCGCTCCTTGGCCTCCACCACCTTTTCGGCACGCGCGGCTTCCTGCGCCGCGGGCATCTCGTCGGGCTTCCAGTCGCGCAGGATCGGGCGGCGAGCCAACCCGGTGAAAAGCAGTGGATTGTCCGGCGCCGTGTGCCAGTCGATGATTTCCCACTGCTGCTGTCCCAAATCGTTGAGGTGCTGCTCCAGGGCGGCCATCGTGGCCATGCCATGCTTCCCGCTGGAGATCACCTTATATTCCCAGTTTGCCATAGAATGCCTCGGATGTAGCTGGGCGTCGGATTCTTGGCCAAACGAAAATGGCCGCCCCGGCGAATATCCCCGAATGGCCCCGAGCGCGGGGCCTGCCCGCGGGCCCTTTCCGGCGCCCCTTACCCCGATTCTCCGAGAGGCCTTTATCGTGGGCTCGACTACTTCCCGCGTTCCACCTCCGTCTTCGGCGTTCAACAATCTTCGTCCTTAGCCTCGGCGCATCCGCTCACCGCTTCCCCCACAGCACGACTTCCGGCGAAAACAGCGCAACCGTGGCCGCCACCGCCACCGCCGCACCGGCAAAATACCGACCCCGCGGCACCGCCTCGCCCAAGCGCCACGCCAACGGCGCGGTGAGCAGCGGCGCCAGCGCCACCACCGACTGTACCACCCCGGCCGGCGTCGTGCGCAACGCCCACTGCAGGCACACGACCCCAAGCACCGGGCCGGTTGCTGCGTTAAGCACCACCCAGGGCGCAGCCCTGCGCAGGACTGATTGCCGAACGCAGAAGCTTGAAGACTGGGCAACCGGGGCGCAGCTACCGTCTTCGCCTCCCGCACGCGGGGTTCCAGCGGGCGCGCACCCATGCTCGCCCCTCACCGCATCCCTCCTCCGGCACGCCCACACCGCTCCCAGCGCCAGCGCGGCCACAAGCAATCCCGCCACCGCGCGTTCGAAGGCCGCCGTTGGCGGACTCACCGCCTCGCCCAGCCCGCGCGCTACGGCAAAGGCGTGCCGGCTGAGCACCTGACCCGCGCCCTGCCCACAGGCCGACAACGCCGCCAGCGCGGCCCCGATCCTGAGCTGACGCGGGGCGAATTGGGGCAGCCCCCGTGGCGCCAGGCCGAGCAACACCCCCGCCAGAATCACACCGATACAGGCAAGCTGGTACCCCGTCGGAACCGTGCCCAGCCAGAGCCCTTCCCCCGCCAGCGCCACCACCACCGAGCCGCACTGCACCGTGAGCGTGGAGAGGTTCGATCCCGCCCGCGGCAAGGAGTGAAACATCGCCAGCCCTCCTAGCCCGAAGCCCGCCACGCCCCCCAGGAAGAACCAGCCCCCCGCCACGCCCAACCCGCGCCCTACCAGCGCCGTCCATACGCCGAGCACGACCGTGGCCAGCGCGAGCCGCCAGAAGTTCGCCGCCGTGGCGCCCAAAGCCAGCGCGGCGCGCCGCGCAAACACCGCGGTGACGGCGAAGAGTCCGGTCGTAAGCAAGGCGGCCAACATGAGGTGCCGCCAGCCTGCCCCACTCGGCCCTGCAGGGAAAGCCCGTATCGGGCCGGGCGATTAGGGTATCGACCCCCGGTCGTTGGGTTTGCCATCTGTGGCCTGCCCGGGATAATCCCGCTCCCTTCACGCTCCGGCCCGCCCCGCCCCCCAGATGGACCCGCTTCCCCGCCCCTCCTCCGCCGTCACTTCAGTCCAGGATGTCGTTACGTCGCCCCTCCAGGCGCGCCTCGCCCTGCAGTCCGGCCGCACCTCAATCTGGCACTACGACCTCGAGCACGGCACCCTGCTGGCCGACGGCATCCTCGAGCACCTCCTCGGCTTCCCCGCCGGCTCGGTCCGCAGCGGTTCCGAGTGGGCCCGACTCGTCCATCCCGACGACCTCGTGCGCACCCAGGCCCAATGGCTCGCCACCACCGAGGGGCGCGCGCACCGCTTCGACCTCGAATTTCGGATGCTCGACCAGCACGGCTCGGTGCGCTGGTTCCACGCCTTGGGCAGCACCATACGCGACACCAACCGCCACCCCACCGCCCTCGCCGGGGTGGTCCACGAGATCACCGACCGCAAACACGCCGAGGAAGAGCTCCACGAGCTCAGCCGCTACAACCGCCAGCTCCTCGACCTCAGCCCCGATCCGGTCTTTGTCCTTGATCCGGCAGGCACCATCATCGACGTCAATCCCGCCGCCCAAGCCCTCACCCACGCCGAGCGCTCCAGCCTCATCGGTGCCGACTTCGGCCAACGTTTCGCCGACGCCACCCGTGCCCGCCAGCTTTGGACCGATGCGCTGGCTCGCGGCACCGTGCGCGACACCGAGATCGGCCTCGTCGCCGATGCCAAAGCACAACCCATCCCGCTGCTCTGCAATGCCACCGCGCTCGCCGGGGAGGACGGCTCGCCGCGCGGCGTGCTCGTCGTGGCCCGCGACATCTCCGCACGCAAGGCCGCCGAAGCCGAGCGTTTCATGACCGAGGCGCGCGTGCGCGAGACCCAAAAGCTCGAAAGCTTGGGCGTGCTCGCCGGCGGCATCGCCCACGACTTCAACAACCTGCTCACCGGTATCCTCGGCAACGCTTCGCTGGCCAAGCTCGACATCTCCCCCGACACCCCGCCCTACAACTGTGTCGAGGAAATCGAGAAGGCCTCCCTACGCGCCGCCGAGCTCTGCCGCCAGATGCTCGCCTACTCCGGCAAAGGCCGCTTTGTCGTCCAGCTCCTCGATCTCTCCGAGCTCATCACCGAAGCCGGCCCGCTGCTCGAGCTCTCCTCCTCCAAGAAGGCCAAGCTGCGCTTCTTCCTCAACAAGCACCTCCCGCTCATCCAGGCCGACGTCAACCAGCTGCGCCAGGTGGTCATCAACCTGGTCTCCAACGCCGCTGAGGCCATCGGAGAGAAGGACGGCCTCATCCGTATCACCACCGGGGCGATGCGCGCCACCCGCGAATACCTGCACCAGACCCACCTCGCTCCCGATCTGCCCGAAGGCGTGTACGTCTTTGTCGAGGTCAGCGACAACGGATCCGGCATGCCCCCCGACGTGCTTCAACGCATCTTCGAGCCGTTCTACACCACCAAGTTCACCGGCCGCGGGCTGGGCCTCTCCGCCGTGCTGGGCATCATCCGCGGCCACAATGGCGCGATCAAGACCGAGAGCGAGCCGGGCAAGGGTTCGTCCTTCCTCGTGCTCTTCCCCGCCGCCGAGCAGACCGCATCCCTGCCGATCGAGGCGCGCCCGCCCGCGCCCGCCGCCCGCCGGATCCTGATTGTCGACGACGAGGACACCGTGCGCAGCGTGCTAGTGCGCATGCTGCGTTCCTTCGGCTACGAGACGGTCACCGCCGTCAACGGCCAGGAGGCCGTGGACCTCTTCCACTCCGGCCACGACGACTTCCGGGCGGTACTGCTCGACCTCACCATGCCCGAGCTCGACGGGGCGGAAACCTTCCGGGAGATCCACCGGCTGCGGCCCACGCTCCCGGTGGTCTTGATGAGTGGTTACAGCGAGCACGACGCCGTGTCGCGTTTCGGCGCGCAGGGTCTGGCCGGCTTCCTCCAGAAGCCCTTCCAGCCCGACGTGCTGCGCGCCCGCCTCACCTCCGTGGTCCCGCCCTGACCGTAGGCCGCGTGCTTGCACGCTGCCCCCCTTGGCTCCGTCCTCTTCCGTCGGCGCGTGCACGCACGCCGCCTACAACGAAACGGCCCGCCGGAGAACCGGCGGGCCGTGGGAAGTATTCGATAGCGAAGAAACGTCCGCGTTTCGCCCATAGGATTTCAGCAGCCCGCGGCGGGGCGCCGCCATCCTCAGTTGGTCCGCCAGACCTGCAGGATCTTGAGGTAGTTGGCGCGCTCGAAGGCCGCCGGATCGGGGCAGTTCTGCAGGCTGAGGGCACCGCGCATCTGGGCGACCGACGCGTACTCCTTCTCCTGCATCCACTGTTCCAGCCCGGTGAGCAGCGTGCGGATGTGGGCCGGGTTGTGCTTGAGCAGCGAGGAGACGACCTGCACGACGCTGGCGCCGGCGAGGATCGACTTCACCACGTCGTGGGCCGAATGCACGCCGCCGGTGCAGGCCATCGGCAGCTTCACCTGTCCGAACAGGATGGCCAGCCAACGCAGGCGCAGACGCAGCTCCTCGGGAGAGGAGAGATCGAGCTTCGGCACCACTTCGAGGGCCTCCAGGTCGATGTCGGGCTGGTAGAAACGGTTGAAGAGCACCAGACCGTCGGCGCCGTTAAGCTCGATCTCCTTGGCCATGTGGCTGAGCGAGGAGAAGAACGGCGAGAGCTTCACCGCCACCGGGATCTTCACCCCGGCCTTCACCGTGCGCACGATCTCGAGCACGTCCGTCTCGACCTCCTCGCCGGAGATGGCCCCGTCGGTGGCGAGGTAGTACAGGTTGAGCTCGAGGGCGTCGGCGCCAGCCTGCTGGATGAGGTTGGCGTATTCGACCCAGCCACCGATCTGCGTGCCGTTGAGCGACGCGATCACCGGCAGCTTGCAGGTCTCCTTGATCTTGCGGATGTGCGCGAGGTACTCCTGCGGCCCGAGGGCGTAGTCGTCGCTCTCGGGAAAGAAGTTGGCGGCCTCGGCAAAGACGTCCTCGTGGCGGCGGAGGTGGGCGTATTCGGCCTTCATCTCGCGGTCGATCTGCTCCTCGAAGAGGGAGTGCATCACGATCGCGGAGGCACCGGCATCCTGCATGGCCTTCACACGGTCGAGGCTGTCGACCAGCGGCGAGGCGCCGGGCATGATGGGGTTGGCAAGCTTGATGCCGAGGTAGGTGGTGGAGAGGTCGAGGGCCATGTTGGGTTCCGAGTTTCGAGTTTCGGGTTCCGAGTTCAAAGACTCGGTCGGGCTTGAAGGAGTATCGGGTAAAGCGGGGAGCGACTCCGGATGCTGGAGTGCACGCGAGGCACACTCCAGCACCGCAGAGGCGGAAGGAATCAGGACGCGGCCGGGGCGGCGGAGGGGACGACCGGGGCCTTCGGGGCCACGGCGGCCTTGGCGGCGTCGGCCAACTGCTGGTACACGGCCCAGCGAGTGTTGACGTTGGCCTGCGCGGTGTCGCCGAGCATCTTCGCGCGCACCGGGTCCGCCTTGTGGAGGAACTGGTAGCGGATTTCGTTCTTGGTGTACTGCGAGAGCGCAACTTTCGGCGCGGCCGAATCGAGCACGAACTCCGGCTCCCCGCGGGCGGGGCGGCGGGGATCGTAGCGGAACATCGGCCAGTGGCCGGACTCCACGGCGAGCTTTTGCTGGTCGAAGCCGTTGACCATCGAGTAGCCGTGCGCGATGCAATGGCTGTAGGCGATGATTAGCGACGGACCGTTGAAGCTTTCGGCCTCGCGGAAGGCCTGGATCGTCTGCGAGTCCTTCGCACCCATGGCGACGCGGGCGACGTAGACGTTGCCGTACTGGATGGCCATCAGCGCCATGTCCTTCTTGGCGGTGTCCTTGCCGTTGGCCGAGAACTTCGCGACCGCGCCCATCGGCGTGGACTTCGACTTCTGGCCGCCGGTGTTCGAATACACCTCGGTGTCGAGCACCAGGATGTTCACGTTTTTGCCGGTGGAGAGGACGTGATCGACGCCGCCGTAGCCGATGTCGTACGCCCAACCGTCGCCGCCGAGCACCCACACGCTCTTCTTCACGAGGTAGTCGGCGAGCTGAATGAGGGTCTTGGCCTCGGGCTGGTCGACGGTGGCGAGCTTCTGCTTGAGCGCGCCGACAATGCGGCGGGCCTCGGCGATGCCGGCCTCGGTGGACTGATCGGCCTTGACGAGCGCCTCGACGATGCCGTCGCCCACCTGGGCGGCGAACTTCGTGAGGAGCAGCTGGGCCTTGATCTCGAGCTGGTCGGCGGCGAGGCGCAGGCCCAGGCCGTACTCGGCGTTGTCTTCAAACAGCGAATTCGACCAGGCCGGGCCGCGGCCCGCCGCGTCGGTGCAATAGGGCGTGGTGGGCAGGTTGCCGCCGTAGATAGAGGTGCAACCAGTGGCGTTGGCCACCAGGAGGCGGTCGCCGTAGAACTGGGTGAGCAGCTTCACGTACGGGGTCTCGCCGCAGCCGGTGCAGGCGCCGGAGAACTCGAAGAGCGGCTGCATGAACTGCGAGCCCTTGAGGTCGGTCTTGAGCAGGGTGCGGTCCGGCGTCGGCAGCTTGAGGAAGAAGTCCCAGTTGCGCTTCTCCTGTTCGAGCAGCGCGGGCTGGGGCTGCATCATCAAGGCCTTCTTCTGCAGGTTGGACTTGTCCTTGGCCGGGCAAACCTTGGCGCACAGGGTGCAACCGGTGCAGTCTTCCGGGGCGACCTGGATGGTGAATCCACAGTCCGGATTCTCGTTGGAGCGGAACTTGGTGCTCTTGAACGTCTCCGGGGCGCCGGCGAGGGCGGCGTTGGGGTAGAAGTTGGTGCGGATCGCGGCGTGCGGGCAGACCAGCGCGCACTTGTTGCACTGGATGCACAGGGACGCGTCCCAGACCGGGATGTCCTGGGCGAGGTTGCGCTTCTCCCACCGGGTGGTGGAGAGCGGGAAGGTGCCGTCGATCGGGAAAGCGGAGACGGGGAGCAGATCGCCTTCGCCGGCCATCATGCGGGCCGTCACGCGCTGGACGAAGTCCGGCGCATCGGCGGAAACCACCGGCGGGCGGCGGCGCTTGGTGGTCGGCGCGGCCGGGACGGTGACCTCGTTGAGGGCGGCCACGGAGTTGTCCACCGCGGTCCAGTTCTTCTTCACGATGTCCTCACCCTTCTTGCCGTAGGACTTCTGGATGGCCTTCTTGATCTGGCCGATGGCCTCCTCGCGGGGGAGGATGCCGGCCAGGGCGAAGAAGGCGGTCTGCATGACGGTGTTGATCTGACCGGGCATGCCGCTCTCCTTGGCGACCTTGAAGGCGTCGATCGCGTGAACCTTGAGCTTCTTGGCGATGATCGCCTCCTGCATCTCGAGCGGGAAGCTGTCCCAGACCTGCTGGGGCGTGCCGGGGGCGTTGACCAGGAAGGTGGCGCCGGGCCGTGCGATGGTGGTCATGTCCACCTTTTCCACGAACGTGGACTGGTGGCAGGCGACGAAGTTGGCCTGGCGAATGAGATACGTGGAGCGGATCGGGCGCGGGCCGAAGCGTAGGTGCGAGGTGGTCATCGCGCCGGACTTCTTCGAGTCGTATACGAAGTAGCCCTGGGCGAAGAAGTCGGTCTCCTCGCCGATGATCTTGATCGAGTTCTTGTTCGCCGAAACGGTGCCGTCGGCGCCGAGGCCAAAGAAGACCGAGCGGGTGACGTCGTCCTTCTCGGTGTCGAGCTCGGTGTCGTAGTCGAGCGAGGTGCGGGTGACGTCGTCGAAGATGCCGATGGTGAAGTGGTTTTTCGACTTCGCCTTGGTGAGCTCGTCGTAGACGGCGATCACCATGGCCGGAGTGAATTCCTTCGAGCCGAGGCCGAAGCGGCCGCCGATGATCTTGGAGACCTTGCGGGTGTCGGACTCCGCGAAGGCGGTGACGACATCCATGTAGAGCGGCTCGCCGGGGTCGAGCACGGCGATCGTCTTGACGGTCGCGGGCAGGGCCTGGAGGAAGTGCTCGATGGCGAACGGCCGGTACAGGCGCACGGAGAGAACGCCGACCTTGGCGCCCTTCTGGTTGAGATGGTCGACGGCCTCGCAGGCGGCCTCGAAGCCGGAGCCCATGATCACGATCACGCGCTCGGCCTGGGCGTCGCCGTAGTAGTCGAAGAGCTTGTACTTGCGGCCAGTGAGCTCGCCGAACTCGTCCATCTTCTTTTGGACGAGGGCGGGCAGGCGGTCGTAGAAGCCGTTGGCGGCCTCGCGGGCCTGGAAGAAGACGTCGGGGTTCTGCGCGGTGCCGCGGATCGCGGGGCGGTCCGGCGTGAGGGCGCGAGTCCGGTGGGCGGAGACGGCCTCTTCGCTGAGCAGGCTGCGCAGGTCGTCGTCGGAGAGCAGGTTGACCTTCTGGATCTCGTGCGAGGTGCGGAAACCGTCGAAGTAATGAAGGAACGGCACGCGGCCTTCGAGCGTGGTCGTGCTGGCGATGGCGGCGAAATCGTGGGCTTCCTGCGGGGTGTTCGAGCAAAGCATCGCGAAGCCGGTCTGGCGGCAGGCCATGACGTCGCCGTGGTCACCGAAGATCGAGAGCGCGTGGGTGGCCAGCGCGCGGGCCGTGACGTGCAGCACGAACGGGTGCAGCTCGCCGGCGATCTTGTACATGTTCGGGATGTACAGCAGCAGGCCCTGGGAGCAGGTGAACGAGCTGGAGAGCGCGCCGGCCTGGAGGGCGCCGTGCACCGCACCGGCGGCGCCGGCCTCGGACTGCATCTCCATCACCTCGGGGATCTGGCCCCAGAGGTTGAGCTTCTTCTTGGCCGCCCATTCATCGCAGAACTCGCCCATGGGCGACGAGGGGGTGATGGGGTAGATCGCAAACACCTCATTGAGGCGGTAGGCGACCGACGCTGCGGCTTCGTTGGCGTCCATGGCGACGCACTTCGGTTGCAGAGGCTTGATCACGGTGGTGGAGAGGTTGGGTGGTAGACGATTCGACTAACAGAGCAGTATTGCACAGCCGCACCCTGCCAAGCTCGGCAACGCTTGCGAAAGGCTAGTCGTTTTTTGCGCGGCGAGAGGGACGTTGACCCGGGGCGAGCCCAAGGGAGAGCAGCCGCGAGCTGGCCCTGAAGCCTTCCCAACGCCCCGTGGTCCCGCCGTCCTCCCCTTTGCCCTGAAGCGCGGGATACACATGCGGACCGCTTAACTGGACGGTCGTCCACTTAAGCGGTCCGCACCCCGTCCCCAGCCGAAGTGCTGCCCGAAGAACGCTGACCCGGGGCGAGCTGGCCTTTCGAAATCTACGCCCCCATCCCTCCCTGCCCTTGCTGGGCGCTCACCACCCTCCCCGACGAGGTTTCGCCCTCGTGGCCCCGCCCCGATCCCGCCGCGGTCCCCCTCGCTCGCACCTATCGCCCACCTCGCCAAACACGCCCGAACCGCCTAAATTGACGGCCGTCTACTTAAGCGGTCGGAGGCCGAACCCCCTCCCGCCATGTCCAAAAACCTCCACCTTCGCACACTCATTTTCCTTGAGTGCCTCGCCGAGGCTATCGGGGACGCGGCCTCGGCGCTCATGCGGCCTACCGTCGGCAGCCTCACCGGCGGTGGATACGACGACGAACCGCTCGACCGCAAACTCCGTCGCCTCGCCGCCCGGGGCGTCATCACCCTGCCCGAACCGGCCGACCCCCGGATCATTCGCCTAACCGAAATGGGCCAGACCCTCGCCCACGGCGGAGTCTCCCCAGCCGCGCGCTGGGCGCGTCCATGGGATGGACGCTGGCGCATGGTACTCTTTGATGTCGCCGAGCACGAACGCCCCGCGCGAACCCGCCTTCGCCGCACGCTGCACCAAGCCCGACTCGGCTACCTACAAGGCAGCGTGTGGATTTCACCCGATCCGCTGGCTGAATTGCGAGACGCCGTACGCGCGTTGACGGCCAACCCCGAGGCGCTGCTCTTTTTCGAAGGCCGGCCCTTCGCGGGAGAGTCTGATACCGCATTGGTCAACGGCGCGTGGGATTTCGCACGACTCGCCGAAACCCACCGCGAGTGTCTCGGCCTACTGGCTCATCCGCCCGCCGACACGGATCCATCCCAGCGTTGGCGCATCTGGTTAGCGAAAGAACGCGGCGCTTGGCTCCGCGCGCTCGACCTCGATCCGCTGTTACCCTCCGTCCTCCTGCCGGAAGGCTACTTGGGCCAAGAGGTCCATTCGTTGCGCCGCGCGCTGCTCCAGCGCGCATTCCCGCATAGTCTCAGCTAGCCGACCACTTAAGTAGACGGTCGTCCACTTAAGCGGTCGGAGCTGGGCGAGCGCCGACAGCGCACCCATGGGATTGCTCCGGCGCAGCCCGCCCCACTCCAACCGGCCCACACAAATCCTGTTTCCTTCGTTCCCTTCAGTGGGCCGTTAAGAGTAGGATCCGTCCCTCACTCCGACTCCCTCCCGTGCCTGCCCTCGCTGAAATATGGCGCGAACTGCGCCCCACCCTCCGACTGGCCCTGCCGATCACTGTCGGTCATGTCGGCCAAATCCTGCTCGGGCTCACCGACAGCGTCATGGTCGGCCGTGTGGGCGCCGCGCCCTTGGCGGCCTCGGCCTTCGCCGGCGCCCTCTTCGGCCTGGCCTTCCTCATCGGCATCGGACTGCTCACTCCTGTGGCCGTGCGCGCCGCAGAGGCCTTCGGCGCCGGCCGGCTCCGGGACGCGGGCGAGACCCTGCGCCACGGAATCACCTTAGCCGCACTGGCGGCCGTGACGCTGGCCGCCGCCATCACCGCGCTCTCCGGCTCGCTCCACCACCTCGGCCAACCACCGGAAGTCATCACCCTGGCGCGACCCTATCTGCTCATCGTCGCTTGGTCGCTGCTTCCGAGCCTGGGCTTCGTGGCGTTGAAAAGCTTCTACGAGGCACTGCATGAACCATGGACACCCCTGTATTGCGTGCTCGGAGGAGTCCTGCTCAACGGCTGCCTCAACTGGATTCTGATCTACGGCCACCTCGGTGCTCCCGCCCTCGGCCTCACCGGCGCCGGCTGGGCCACCCTGATCGCCCGCGTCGCGGTGCTGGCCGCGCTGGGCTGGCACCTACGCCACAGCCGCTCCCTCGCCGCCATGCAGCCGGCGCGCTGGTGGGCTCCGCTGAGCCGCGCCGAACTCGCCGCACAGTTCGCCAAAGGATGGCCGGTGAGCCTGCAGCTGTTCTTCGAGGTCTCGCTGTTCTCGGTGAGCGCAGTATTCATGGGATGGCTCGGCACCGTGGCCCTGGCCGCCCACCAGGTGGCCCTCAACTGCGCCTCCACCACCTTCATGTTTCCCCTTGGCCTCTCCCATGCGCTGGCCGTGCGCCTCGGGCACGCCCGTGGTGCCGGCCGGCAGCACCGGCTGCGGGTGATCGGGTTTGGCGGCATCGGAGCCGGGGCTGTGTTGATGGCCGGCTTCGGCCTAGTTCTCGTCGGCGCGGGGCCCCAAATCGCCGCCGGCTTCATCCGCGACCCGGAAGTCGTCGCCGTGGCGGCACGGCTGCTGATCGTCGTGGGCCTCTTCCAGATCTTCGACGGCACGCAAGTGACCGCCATGGGCGCACTGCGCGGCCTGGGAGACGTGCGCCTGCCCACCGCCATCACCTTCGCCGGGTACTGGGTCTTCGCGGTACCCACGGCGTGGATCGCCGGCTTCGCCCTCCACCTCGGGCCCGTCGGGGTGTGGTCGGGGATGGCCGTGGGGCTCGGGTTTTGCGCGCTGTTGCTGGCCGCACGCTTTACGGTGCTCACCCGCAGCGACCAGCCGGGGTGAGGCTCCCGAAGGGTGCCCACGCGCGGCCACAAACGAACGTTACCGTCGCCGGCGCCGCCTTCCTCCAAACCATAGACGCACACGCCTGCGGGGCCGAACCCGGTACGCCCGATCGAAAACGACCTACCCGCCCCGCTCCCCGACCTCACTTCCCGGCGCCCGCGGCCGGTCAGGCCTTCGCGCCGCACAGCCGCCGATACGCCGCCAGATAACACTCCGGGCCCCGCGTGAGGCCAAGGGGTGGTTGCCCATGCAACTGCAGGATCGAGGAGGCCCAACGCGTGTTGAACTCCAACAACAGCGGCCCCTCGGGCGTGAGCACGATGTCCCAGCCCACGGTGGGAAACGGCCCGAACGTCGCGTGGGCCCGCAGCGCCAGCGCGCACACCTCCGCCCAAAACGGCAGCGCCACGCCAGCAATACGCTGCCCGGAGTCGGGATGGCACTCCAGCAAACCGGAGCCGGGCTCGGGGCGCTCGGCCAACGCCAGCCGACCAGTCTCCAAATCGACGGCGGCAAGAACGGGCGCCCCGCTCAAGTTGGCAACCCGGCCGTCGCCGCTGGGCATGCGGCAGCACGCCGCCAAGAGATAGGGCGGCTGGCCGGGGATCCATTCGGTAACCACCCGCAGCGTCACCAGAAAACCGTTAGACAGCGGCTCGGTGGTCGGGTGGTTCGCCATACGCGGTTGCAGCACCATGCCGCCAGGCTGCGCGCGCCGGCACAAATGCTCCAGCACTCCGCCGGCATCCAGCGTCCGTGTGCCGTCGCTCCAATGCCCGGAGGCGGCCTGATGGAAGAAGAACTCAATGCCGTGCCCGCCGTATTCATCGACCGGTTTGAACACGAGGTCGACGGGGGGCAGCGCCGGCGGGCAGGCGCCGGCGAAGGGTTCCACGAGTCGCCCGGCCCGGGCGGCCGCCACCACCGGCACGGCCGGCAGCCCCGCCGTGCCGCAGCGCTGCCAGAAGGCCAGCTTGTCGTTCGCCACCTCCAAGGCGCCACGCTCGGCCTCGTCGAGGGCCACAAACACCGGCTGTAATTGCCAGATCAGCAGAAACCGGTGGCGCGCCACCCAATGCTCCCTGCGGTAGAGATGGAACAGATAGTAGGAGTGAGGGCTGATATTGTCGCCAAGAAGCGCGCCCACCATCTGGCACAGCTGCCTCGCCGTCCCCGGCGCCGTGGGGTCGGTGCGTCCCAGCGCCCGGTACCGCCACAAATGAAGCGCGATCTCGCGGCTGGATACAATCAGCCACAGGAAGACCACCAGCACGGCCTTGCCCCGCGAGGGACCGACGGCCCGGGAGCACTCCAACGCCTGCACTAAGCGGAGCAACTCCCCTTGCGGCCCCGCATCCCGCAGGTAGCGGAACCAGGGCAGCGCCACCGGGCAACGCTGGAACAACCGCAGCGCTCCGACCGACTCCTTGGCCCGCCACACTCCGGGAATTCTCATGTTCGTGGGCCCGAGCTTGGCTGAGGGCGAGGGCCTAGGGCAACCCCGTGCCGCTAGGGGAATACCTGAAGCGCAGCCGCTGGCTTCGCTCGCCGCGCGCAGATTCTCCGAACTGCCCAGCGGTCAACGCGCAATTCCGCCTTGGACTGGCGATTGACCGCAACGTCGGGCTCCGGCCATTGAGGGGCGCCGATCCCCTAGTCGGGCAGTGCCGTCGGCTCGTTCAGCCGGCGCTGCGAGCCCCGCACCGCCGCGTGCTGCCGTCCGGTTGGCCCGCCGACCCGCCCCCGGCTGTCGCACCTCCCCCAACTGAGCCCGCCCGCGGCGCCCCCCCCGACGAGGCCCACACCGCCACGCTTGTCTTTTCGGGGCATTCCGGCGTTACCTCAACCCGCGCGATGACACCCCCATCCCTGATCGTGCGCCGTTTCGCCCGCTCGCTCGCCGCCCTATGCCTCGGCGGGACGCTGAGCGTAGCCGTTGCCACCACCGCCGCACCGCCCACCCGGGCCTGCCTCGATTGTCACAGTTCATCCGGCACGCCAGCGGCCGCCGCCCGCGACAAACCCGCCCCAGCCGTCAGCAACGCCGAGATCGGTCACTCCGTGCACACCACGCTCGACTGTATCGACTGCCACGAGGGGGTCGACGCCGGGGCGCTCCCCCACACCGCGACCCCGGCCCGGGTCAACTGTCTGAGTTGCCATGAGACCCTTGCCAAGACCCACGGCTTCCACCCCGACTTTGCGGCCAAGCCCCTGGTCCTGACCTCCCAGACCGATTGCGCGGATTGCCATGGCAAACACGGTATCCAGGCCGCTCTCGGAAAATCCTCCGCCTTCGCCGGCGAGGGCGCCACGAAGCTCTGCGGCGAATGTCATGAGGAGGCGGCCAAGCACTTCCCGCCCTCGGCCCACGGCATCTCGCTGGCCACCGGCCACCCCGAGGCGCCGACCTGCATCTCATGTCACCAAAAGGGAGTGACGCGGGGCAGCGCCGACCAACTCCACGTGAAGGCCGAACAGGCCCGGCTCTGCCTGTCCTGCCATCTTTCCGATCCCCGCGTCACCGCCCGCACGGTGATGGGCGCACATTTCATCGAGAGCTATGGGCAGAGCGTGCACGGCAAGGCGCTCACCAAGGGCAATGCCAAGGCCGCCAACTGCGTGGACTGCCATGGCAGCCATGAGATGAACCGTGCCATGGCCGGCGCCTCGCGCGTGAACTCCCAACACATTCCCGCCACCTGCGCCGCCTGCCACGCGCCGGAGGCCCGGGCCTACGGGGCCGGCGTGCACGGCCTGGCATTGGCCAAGGGCAACAAGGACGCCCCCGTCTGCACCGATTGCCACGGTGAGCACGGCATCCTCGTCCACACCGATCCACAGGCGACCGTCTCGCCCCGCAACGTCTCGCAGCTGGTCTGCGGCACCTGCCACAGCTCGGTGAAACTGAGCCAGCGCTACGGGATGCCCACCGACCGCTTCCAGACCTTCGCCGACAGTTACCACGGCTTGGCGACACGCGGCGGTTCAACCGAAGCCGTCAACTGCTCGAGCTGCCACGGCGCCCACGAGATCCGCAACTCCCAGGACCCCACCTCGCCGGTCCACAAGGCGAACCTCGCCCGCACCTGCGGCCAATGCCACCCGGGAGCCAACGCCCGTTTCGCCGTCGGCTCGGTGCACACCAACCAGACGGCCGCCAGCGCCAACCCGATCATCCACTGGATCGCCACCCTCTACGTCTGGATGATCGTGCTGATCGTGGGGGGGGATGGTCGTGCACAACGTCACCGATTTTCTCCGCAAGGTGCGCCGCGAGATCGCCATCCAGAAGGGCGTGCTGGTGGCCCCCGCCCCGCTCCCGCACCGGCTCTACCTGCGCATGACGCTCAACGAGCGCCTGCACCACGCCGCGTTGGTGGTCAGCTTCAGCCTGCTCGTGGTCACCGGCTTCATGTTGCGCTTTCCCGAGGCCTGGTGGGTGGTCTGGATCCGGGGCTGGAGCGACCATCTCTTCGAGTGGCGCAACCTGCTCCACCGCCTCGCCGCAGTGCTCATGGTCGTCTCCGGACTCTGGCACGGCGGCTATCTGGCGCTCACCGCGCGCGGCCGCCAGCTCTTCCTCGACCTTTTGCCGCGGGGCCACGACTTCACCCAAGCCCTGGCGATGGCGCGCTACAATTTCGGCCTCTCCTCGCAGAAGCCGAAGTTCGGGCGATTCAGCTACATCGAGAAGGCCGAATACTGGGCGCTCATCTGGGGCTCGGTGCTGATGGGCATCACGGGCGCCTTCCTCTGGTTCGAGAACACCGCCATCGGCCTGTTCACAAAACTCGGGTACGACATCTGTCGCACGGTGCACTACTACGAGGCCATCCTCGCCACCCTGGCGATCATCGTCTGGCACCTCTACTTCGTGGTCTTCAATCCCGACGCGTATCCGATGAACCTGTCATGGATCACCGGCCGGCTCACCGAGAAGGAGATGCACGAGGACCATCCGCTGGAGCTCGAACAGATCAAGGCCGATCGCCTGGCCCAGGCCGAGGCCGCCCTGCCGCCGGCCCCGCCCGCGCCTCCACCAAAGCCCGACGACACGCCAAAGGCGTAGCCGCTCGCTCGACCACGCGCCGAGACTTGCTGTTGCACGCGATGGACCTCAATCGCGCCTGACCTCGTTGAGGTCAACCCGACCCACCTGCGTCTCCATACCACGGCTTCACATGACGGCACCTGTCCAGTTCCCGACAGCGCGGCCGCCGCCCGGCCATCGGGCAGGCGGCGCTCCCGTTCCCCGTCTTTCGCACTCGCGGACGCCCGGCCGACCGGCTTCGCTGCGCACCATGTCGGGTGCAACTCCCTCCTCCATCGTCACCGGTCTCGGTTTCCTGGGCCGCAGTGGAGGAGCCGTAAAATCGCTGGCCGGTTTCCAGAAGGGGCGCCACACCCTGCCCACGGCGGCCAACCCCACCACTGCCGCCTTCCTCGCCAAGCTCTGCGCCACCGAACTCGAGGCAACAGCCGAAACCTTCTTCCAGAGCGCCCGCTCCGCCCTCGGCTACAAGCGCCTCGAACTCACCCTCCAGGTCGCCAGCCCGGTGGCCGTGCTCACCGCCAAGGACTTCACCTTCGAGCTGGCCTACGCCCTGGAGGAGGCCGATCCGTCCCGCTACTCGATCACGCAGACGCTGCGCGACCTGAGTAACGCCGAACTGGTCCGCCGACCGGAATTTGAATCCGTCTTCTCGGGACGCTTCAGCGAGCTCACCTTTGCCCTCCAGAAGGGCGTCCGCGTGGAGGCGGTGATCGATCTGGTCGAGGCGCTCGAGGCCGACAACCAACTCGCCGTCACGTACCCCTCCGACTGCAGCGAATGCACGCTCACCGTACCCGGACTCGACGCCGTTGTACGTTGCACCGGTGCCACCCTCGATCTCGTCTTCCCCGCCGCCGGCTCGCCCGCGGAATTGCTCGACGGATTCGCCGCCGTGCGCGCCGCCTTCGCGCTTAACCCCGAACTGGCGGCTGTGTTGGGGTAGCCGACCGAGCCCACCGCCGGCCAACGCCACGACAAGCTCACCCACGAGGGCCCCGCCAATTATGAATCCGATTTCATTTCCGGTTCATAATCCCTTCACAACGATCTGCTATCGTGCCGCTATGATCGACCGCCTTCTTCTCCTTGCCTGCGCCGTTTTATTCCCGGTCTTTGCCGCCGCGGCGCCATTCACCGTAGATCCCGCCTCGATCAAGATCGAGGTCGCCGCCCGGGCCACGATGCACGGCTTCACGGGCAAGTTGGACTCCGCCATCGTCACCCTCGATGCCGACGCCTCCACCGGCACCATCTCGGCCGCCACCGTCCGCTTCGCCTGGGCGGATCTGAAAACGGGAGACGCCGCCCGCGACAAGGAGATGCTCACCTGGGCCACCGCCAAGAGCCCGGAAGGCGTCTTCCTGCTGGTCAAACTCGCCCCCGGAGCCACGGCCGATACCTTCACTGCCACCGGCTCGCTCGCGCTCAACGGCCAGTCCCGCGAGATCAGCTTCCCTGTGACGATCACCAAGACCGCCGCCGGCTGGGCCGTGCGCGGGTCGACCACGATCGACCACCGCAACTGGGGCCTGCCCAAGATCCGCAAGTTCGGGATGCTCACCGTCGCTCCCGCTGTCACCATCTCCTTCGCCCTCGTCGCCAAGCCCGCAGCCTGAACCATGACGGCCGCCCCTCACCAGAACCTCGCAGCGCCACCGGCCCCCGCACCCGGTAGCCTCCTGCAGCTCCACGCCCCGGCACTCGGCGGACTTGAACCCCGGCTCCGTGGCGTGCTTGCCGATGCCATCAACCAACCCGGCTCGCTCTTCCGCCTGCGCTTGGTGCTCGCCCTCGGCCGTGCCCAAAATGTGGACGAAGAGATCGCCGGCCGGCTGGCCACCGCCGTCGAGTTCTATCACACCGCCTCGCTCCTGCTCGACGACCTGCCGTGCATGGACGATGCCACCACCCGCCGCGGGCGGCCCTGCGCCCACCGGCTCCATGGCGAGGCCGCGACCATCCTCGGCGCCCTCGCCTTGATCAATCGCAGCTACGCCCTCGTCGCCGAGGCGACCGTCGCCCTCCCTTTCCACCTACGGACCGAGACCACCGAAACCCTCGACGCGTGCCTCGGCTGCGCCGGGCTGGTCGCCGGCCAGGCACGGGATCTGGCCTTTGCCGACACCCCTCCTTCCCCCCGAGCGGTAGGCCGCGCCGCCATGGGGAAGACCGCCGCCATGCTTCGACTCGCACTCGAGTTGCCCGCTATCGCCGCCGGCGCTTCCCCGCTTGAGCGCCGCCAGCTTCGCCGCCTCGCGGTGTACTGGGGCCTTCTTTACCAAGGGCTCGACGATCTGCGCGACCTGCGACTCTCCGCGGCCACCGGCGCGCCGAAAACCGACGGCCGCGACTCGGCTCTTGGCCGTCCCAACCTCGCCCTCGCCACCGGACTGCCGCTCGCGCGCGCCCGGCTCCAGCATTTGGAGAAACTCGCCGCCGGCGCGGTTCGCGAACTCGTCGCCTGCGGGCGCTTCTGGTCGGTCCTCCAGCTCTTCCACCGCCAGCTCTCCGCCCCTCTCGACTCAGTCTGATGACTGTGGGAGGGGCTTTACTCCCCGACTCTTCGCCTTCCCGCTACTCACTACCCGCTACTCTGCCGCATGACTTTCTCCGCGCTCATCCGCGTCAACCTCCGCCGCCATTGGGTGCGCACCGGCATCGGCGTCGCCGGCATCGCCTTCGGCTGCGCCGCGATGCTCACGATCCTCTCCATCGTGCTCGGCGCCATCGGCATGTTCGAGCGCATCCTCGATACGGACTCACAAGTGCTCGTCTTCGAACGCGATGTTTCCGACCTTTTCTTCAGCAGCGTACCTGGCGCGGCCGCCGTCGAGATCCGCACCCTCCCCGGAGTCGCCGCCGCCAATCCCGTGCTCTTCGGCATCGTCTCCGCCCCGGATCACCCAATCATTACCACCTTCGGCGTGGAGCACGACAACCCGCGCCTGACAGGCGCCACTTGGATCGCCGGCAGCGCCGCCGCCTTCGGCCCTGCCGACGGGGCGGTGCTGGGCGAACGCGCCGCCGCCTTCCTTAAGGTCACCCTCGGCGACTCCATCCCGCTCGGCCACTCCAGCTTCCGCGTCGCAGGAATCGTGCGCACCGCCAACGGCTTTGAGGACGGGGGCGTCTTCCTCCCGCTTGCCGCCGCGCAGGAGTTCTTCCACCGCGAAGGGCTCTCCTCCATCATCGCCGTGAAACTCACCGACACCGCCGGCGCCACGACGTTTAAAGCCGAAGTGGCCCGTCGTTTCCCCAAGCTCATCGCGCTGGAGAACCGCGAATTCGCCCAGGGCTACTCGCAGTTCCGCATCCTCAAGCTCACCGGCTGGGCCGTGGGTATCTGCGCCTTCCTGCTCGGCGGGCTCGGCGTGGCCAACACCATGCTCATGTCCGTTTTCACGCGTATCCGAGAGATTGCGGTACTGCGCGTCTGCGGCTTCTCCAAACCCCAGGTCGCCCGCATCATCGTCACCGAGGCGCTCGCGATGGCCGTGGCCGGTTGCGCGCTCGGCCTCGCGCTCGGCTTCGGGGTGCTTCTCGCGATCCAGCAGGTGCCCCAGCTTCACGGTTACGTGCAAGCCGTCGTCAGCCCTCTTGTGCTCGCCGGCATCGTCGGCACGGCGCTCCTCACCGCCCTCGCCGGCGCCCTATATCCGGCGCTCTACGCCACCCGCATCGAACCTGCGGAGGCCCTGCGTTATGAATGACCGCTCCGCTCTTTCCTCCCGTGGCGGAACGGCTCCCCGTTCCGCCCTCTCCGTGCCCGCCGTCGAGGTGACCGGCGTCTGGAAGGCCTTCGACTCCGGCCGCATTTCCGTGCTCGAGGGCGCCGACGTCACTGTCGCTCCGGGCGAGATGGTCGCACTCTGGGGCCCCTCCGGCAGCGGCAAGAGCACCCTGCTGCACCTGGTCGGAGGCCTCGACCGAGCCGACCGCGGCGAAATCCGGGTGCTCGGCCAACCGCTCGCCAGCGAGGCCGACCGCGTGCGCCTGCGCCGCCGCCACCTCGGCTTCGTCTTCCAGCTCCACAACCTCATCCCCGACCTCACCGTCGCCGAGAACTGCGCCGTGCCCGCACTGGCCGCCGGTCGGCCGGCCGCCGAAACCCGCGCTCGTATCGACGAACTCACCGAGGCCGTCGGCATCGCACACCGCCGCGGCCACCGCGTACAGGATCTCTCCGGCGGCGAACGCCAGCGCGTCGCCATTTGTCGGGCACTGATGAACAAGCCCGATGTCATCCTCGCCGACGAGCCCACCGGCTCGCTCGACGAGGAGACGGCGAACAAGGTCTTCGAACTCATCCGCGACCTGGTGCGCCGCGAAGGTGCCGCACTGCTGGTCGCCACCCACGAGCGCCGTTTCGCCGAGGCCTGCGACCGCATCCTGCGCGTCGCCAAGGGCCGCGTGCTCCCGCTCTAGCACGATGCCACGGGCCTCTGGTTTCTCGGCTCGGCTCGGAGACCGCGTTGAGGGCAACGCGGCCCAGCAGCCAAGCACCCCGCACCCGCTTGCGGGCGGGCCCCCGTTTCCCCAAGCGGGTCAAGGACTCCGCCCACGCCATTCGTCCGCCCCGCCCTCCGATTGTCCTGCCTCCGGGCTCCGCTCTCCCGTCTGCGATCTCGCCGATCTCGTCGCGCGCTTCAGTCTCGGCTGGCTGGCGGCCGCCAATCTCGCGGGCCTGCTGCTCGCCGCCCTGCTGCTATGGCCGGAGCTCAACGACGCTCTCGCCCCGCTCACCTACGGCCGTTGGATGCCCCTGCACCACAACGCCCAACTCTACGGCTGGTGTGCGCTCCCGTTGGTCGGGCTCCTCCTGCGCGTTTTCCTTGTGCCCGGCCGCGCCGCCAACCGCCACACGCTCGTCGTGCTCGCTGCGTGGAGCGCCGCCCTGCTCCTCGGTGCCGTGTCGTGGTTGGGCGGTGGCGCCAGCGGCAAGCTCTTCCTGGACTGGACCGGCGCGGCGCGCATCGGCTTCTCCCTCGCCCTCACCGCGCTCTGGGCGGTGCTCGCCCACCACGCCTTCCGCCGCCTGGCGGGGGAAAACAGTTTCGGGTTTCGGGTTTCGAGTTTCGGGTCAGCGCACGCTGCACCTGCGGCCGCCCTCCGTCCTCAGTCTTCGGTTTTCAGCCTTCAGCCTTCCCCAACCCTCCTCCGCTTCGCGCTGATCGCCGGCCTGCTGCTCGTCCCCACCATGATGTATTTCTCCGCCGGGCCGAACCTCTTTCCGCCGGTAAATCCAAACAGCGGAGGCGCCACCGGGGTCAGTCTCTATGGCTCCACCCTCGGGCTGCTCCTCGTCTTCGCCGCGATGCCCTGGATGGTCGCGCTCCCGCTACAGCCCGGCGCGCGCCGCTCCCGTCTCACCTGGCCCATACTCATCGCGGCACTCAGCGTCTTCGCCACCGCCAACCACGGCCACGGTTCGCACCACGACCGCGATCAGATCATAACCCTGGGCCTGCTCTTTCTCGCACCGCCGTTGCTTGCCCGGGATTGGCGCCGCTTCGTCTGGCGGCCCGAGGCCCGCGGCTGGCTCGTCGCCGCGCTGGTCTGGGGCGCCCTGCTCGTCGCCGACGGCTGGATCACCTTCCTGCCCGGCTTCTCGGAGCGGTTGAAATTCACCAACGCCCTCGTGGCCCACTCCCACCTCGCGATGGCCGGCCTCATCACCAGCGTGAACATGGTATTTCTTCTCCACCTTGGCGATTCGTCCCGCGTGCAATCCGCCCTCGGTGCCCGAACCCCCTTCTGGCTTTGGCAACTCGCCGCCGCGCTCCACATCGCGCTGTTGCTCGCGCTTGGTTGGCGCGAAGGCGCCGCCCCAGCGCTCGTCCTCGGCGGCGGGGACACGACACGCCTGTTCTATCTTGTCCGCCTGCTCGCCGGGGCCGCCATGACCGTCGCCAGCCTTTGGTGGCTGACCGCCTCCTTCCGAAACCGCACTTCCGACCTCCTCGCGGGAGCTGCGGCAAACCGCCTTGGCCCATGAACGGCGAGCCCTGATCGTCTCGGTCAATACGGACCAAACCCTGGGCCCCCCTTGGCTGCCTGAACCTCGCGAAGCACCGCCCCGCACTGGACGCCAGCCCACCGCACCGCCAACCTCGCCCCATGACACCGCAGCGCCGCCGCTCCCTCACCATCGCCTACACTGCCCTCGCCGGCGGCATGGACGCCATCACCGGCCCCTGGCTGGTGTTCGCGCCCGCCTCCGCGCTCGCCGCGATGGGCGTGGACCCGGAACCCGACGCGCTCTTCATCTCCTTCGTCGGCGCCTTCGTGGGCGCGGTGGGTTGGAGCTACCTGTGGGCGCTCCGCGAGTGGTTGAAGAAAGGCGACACAGCCTTCCTCCGGGCCGTTTGGCGCGTGACGATCCTCTTCCGCCTCGCCGCCGGCGCCTTTGCGCCACCCAGGTCGCCCTCGACAACCTCGGCCTCGGCTGGGCAAGTATCCCGCTTGCCGACTTCACCCTTGCCGCAGTCCAGATCTGGCTGCTGCGCGCCGGCTGGCCCGAGCCGGAGGGGAAAGCAAAATGCGGGTGACCAACCCAGCCATGGTTTCGCATGAGCTCCGAGGTAGGGCGGCTTCACTGAAGCCGCCGCGGACGTATCGGGGAAGCGAACCTCCCTTCCGGCCGTTTGCCCAAAACAGCTTGATACGCGCAACTCATTGAAGGCCCCGTCACCATCCTGCCCGCTGCCCGGCATTGTCGCAATCGCGGCAACGTACGTCTTTTTCCTGCTCTTTGCCGAGTTCGCGCTCCTGCACTTAATGGAGGCCCGCGCCTCCAGCCCTGGAGCCCTGCGCCTCGGGCTTGTTTGGCTCGGCGGCGGCGGCGTGCTCGGCAGTCTGCTCGCCGCCCGCTTCGCCGGCCGCTCGCCGGCCAGTGCGATCACGCTTGGTTTCCTCACCTGCGGGGCGGCCGCGGTACTGGCGGCATCCCTGCCCGGCAGGATCCCGCTCGAAGCTGTCGCCGCACTCACCGGCCTGGGGCTCGGCTGGCTCACGGTCAACGTCGCCGGCAACCTGCACCGCCTGTTCGCCGGCGCACCGCTTGGTCTTTGCACGGGCGCCGGCACCGGGTTGGCGTACGCGTTCTGCAACGTCCCCGCCGTCTTCACGACATCGCCAACCGGACACGCCTGGATCAGTGCCGGCGCCTGCGCCCTCGGGGTCCTCGCCTCCTCGTTGCTGGCCGCCCTTGAGCCGGTGGCCGCCGGCCCACCCTCGTCCGCGGCCGGGGCGCGCTCTCCTTTTTGGATGCTGCTCGCCGCCTGCACCGCGCTCGTATGGCTCGACTCCGCGGCGTTCCTCCTGATCCAAGAACGCCCGGAACTGCGTGCTCTCACCTGGGCCACCTCCGGCCAGCTGTGGACCAACGCCGCCGTGCATCTCGCCGCCGCGCTTCTCGGCGGATGGTTGCTCGACCGCGGGTTGCTGCGCCTCGTCCTCACCCTGGCCGGAGCCGGCCTTCTCGTAGCCTCGTTCACGCTCGCCCACGGCGGCCCGGCCGCAACCCGCTGGCACCTGCTCTACCCGGTGGGCGTCTCGCTCTACTCCACCGCGCTTGTCGCGTTGCCGGCTCTTACCCGCCGCCCCCCGGGAGGAGTCGGCGCCCGCGCGCGCGCCGCCTGGCTCTACATTCTGGCCGGCTGGATCGGCTCGGCGCTGGGCATCGGCATGGCGCTCGACCAGCGGACCATCCCCGATGGGTTTCTCCTCGCTGCGGGCGTCGCGCTCGCGGTCATGCTGCTCGGCTCGCTGCGCGGGCGCAGTGTCGCCGCGTCTGCAGGACTCGTGCTCCTCTGCCTGCCGGCCCCACGATCCGGAGCCGCGGATCGAGCGGATCCGACCGATGCCAGCACGATCGCCGCCGGCCGCGCGGTCTACATCGCCGAGGGCTGCATCCACTGCCACTCGCAATTCGTACGGCCGGGAACCAACGACGAACTGCTCTGGGGCCCGTCGCGTCCGCTGGCCGAGATGCTCAAGGAGGAACCGCCGCTGCCGGGCAACCGTCGCCAAGGTCCGGATCTGCAGAACGTCGGCAACCGTCGCTCGCCCGACTGGAACCGCCTTCACCTCCAAGCGCCGCGCACGCTCGCGCCCGGCTCCGCCATGCCCCGTTACGCCCACCTCTTCCGCTCCGCCGATCCGCGCGGCGAAGCGCTCGTTGCCTACCTCGCCTCGCTCGGCAGCGACACCACTGAAGCGCGAGCCCGGCAGATCGCCGATTGGACTCCGCCCACTGTCACCGACAATTCTGAGCGCGGCGCCAAGCTCTTCGGCCCCCTCTGCGCCAGTTGCCACGGCGACGACGCGCGCGGCCGCGGCCCGCTCGCCGCGAAGCTCGCGCTGCCGCCCGCCGACCTCGTCTCCGGTCCCCGGCCACGCACCACGCGCGACACCGCGGCCCTGACGCATGCGGCGCTGGCCCGCGTCATTCGCTTCGGCATACCCGGCACCGCGATGGCCGGCCACGAGACCTTGTCCGACGCCGACGTCGCCGCGTTGAGCGCCTTTGTCGGCGGACTGAAACTCCGCACCGCCGCGGAAGTGCAGCAAGCATCGTCGGGGGCGCCGTAATCGAGGACCTGTTCCCGAGGGCGGCGACGAAAGCACGTCTGCTCGCAAGGGCGCCACCGTATTTCGGTACCGGTTACTCGCCTCTCCGGGCTGTTGCCAAACGACGCTCCTGAAATCAGACAGGCAACCCGGGAACGACGTTGGCTCCTCTTGCCTGGGCCGTTCGGCGCAAGACGCGACCTTCCGAAACGGCGCGGGCCACCTTTCCGGGCCGAAGGCTATTCGAAGCCCCGCCGCGCAATCTCGTCCTCGTCCCACCCCAGATAGTGCCCCAGTTCGTGCAGATACGTGATACGCACTTCGGCGCGGTAGACCGCCAGATCGCCCTCGGCATGGTCCCAGAGGTTTTCCAGGAACAACAAGATCTGCGCCGGCAGCATCGGCGTTGCCCCGGCGTCATGCTCGAGATCCCCGCCAACGAACAACCCAAGGATGTCCGGCTCCACGTTCTCGTCCTCCAACATCGCCCCTTCGGGGAAGGGCAGCAGAGTCACCGGCAACCCTTCCGCCAACGAGCGGATGGGCACCGGCAACCGCCCACGGGTGCGGTCCACAGTGTCCTGCGCCACGCGGCAGAGTTCGTTCCAATTCATCACCGCCGGGTGTGACGCCCCCCCGGCCCCGAGGCAACCGCGGAGCGGTGCGGGCGCCGTCGGAACGGCGCCAATACCCTGCTTTCACACCACCGCAGCCGGCCCCCGGCGAGTGGCCAACCGCACCAACTTCACCATCAGTGTGATCAACCCTGCGACGATCAGCAGCGGCAACACGATCGGCAGCAACACGGCCAATACAACACACCCCAGCGCCAGCAGCAGTGCCAGGGCGACCACGGCCGCGGTCCCACCGCCGACAATCGCCAGTCCCAGAATCAGGACACCGCCCACCACCAGTAGCGCCAGCGCCGCCATGCCACTGAATATCCCACCGAACAGGCTGCTCGCCAAGCCCGGCAGGGCCAGCAGCACAATCACCATCGCACCGAGCAGGAGCGTGACCTTCAGAAATGTTTTCATGAGCGGAAAACCCGGCGGCACGCGAAAAGTTGCAGAAATTCCACACCACGGCCCGCTTCCTGCAATAATGGCCAGCGATGATTGAACCAACCAAAGCAGCACCGATCTGAGCTCCGCCCGACACGGCGCTGCGCCAAACGAACACCACCATGAAGACACGACTGATCCGCTCCCTGGCCGCTCCGGCTGAAACCTCCCTCTTCGACGCCCTCCTGCTGATGGTGGCGGGCGCCGCCCTTGAGGCCCAGACCCACGGTGAAGTAAAGCCGTTCGGCAAGCAGCGCCTGACGCTCAAGACCCTCAACGCCCGCCACGCCGGAGCGCAGTGAGAAGGGGCCGGGCACCGGCCTAGCCTACACCCGCTCCGCCTCTGGCGGAGCTTCTGAGCTTAGCCCGCCACATCCTTGTTGAAGATGGGGCGGGTTGAATGGTCGCCCGGCGGCGAGGCAGCGCGGGCCGCAACCTGCCCGCAGCCATCGGCCACCCGGTTGCGGTGGCCCTGACGGATCAACTATGGCAGCAGCGGATCGCCTTCGCTCCTGAGGCCGATGTTTCTCGGCCCCTTTTCGATTGCTTCGGGCAATCGCACCCGATGGCCGAAGCCCGCACCGCGGTCACTGCGGATTGCCCAGCAAGGGAAGCATGGTTTCCGCATACCGCTTGCCCAACTCCCGGTAACCCGCGAGGTCGAAATGCAGATTGTCCGGCGGCCGGCTCGTGCATCCCGCCGCAGAAACGATATGGGCGGTGGGAATGGTCTTGGGCAAAGAACCAATGATACGGTTCATCGGCGCGCAGGCGCCCTTCTGGTCCGCCGCCACAACTTCCCCGGCGAGCAACGGCACGTCCTCGGCCTTCAGATTCAAGTCCCTGAGCAGATTCTCGTAAATGACTTTGACCTTGTTGGGCCATTCCCGGTCATCGGTGTTGGATTCGCCCTGGTGCAGCAGGATGCCTTTGATCACACCGGCCTTCTGGGCCTCCCGCGCCGTGGCGAGCAGGAATTGATACGGATTGCCCTCGTAGATCGCGATGTAGTTCTTCATCCACCCGGGAGCCGTCTCCGCGTAGGCTTTGTACGTGGTCTCGTCGAACAGCTCGATCTTGCAGCCCGGCACGGCCACATTGACAACTCCGACCTTGATGCTGGCCGGGAGCTTGGCGACCAAAGTGCGGCCGAAATAGTCGACCGGGCACAGCCCATTGCCGGGGCGGCACAAGGGCGGTACAGCAGTGTACCAACTGCCCTTCTTCCGGCCGAGCTCGGGAAAATCGATGGCGGCCAGAAGCTGGAAACGTTCATCGACCCCGATCTTGTCCTTTTCGTCCAAGGGTGCAGGAAAACCGTCCATGTTGGACTGCCCAAAGCAGAGGAAGACATAGAGATTCTTGTCTTGGGAGTAGCCGGCGGCAGTCAGCAACAGCAGCCCGAGCACAACGAGAGGTTGGAGGAATTTCTTCATGAGTGTTGGCGACAGACGTGGTGTGTTCACGGGCATTCAGCTGGCCGCAGGGCCTGAGAATGTCCGAGGGCGAGGATCCTTGGTGGTGTCCAGTCATCGGCCGGTTTTCACCGCGATGAAGTATTCTCTGGAAACGCCCCCCTCCAGACAGGGAGGCCACTGGCCTGCCGGGCCGAATGGGCGACCAGCGAAGGGCGGCGGCCGCCCCTCACCCCGCCGCATTCCGCCGCTTGTCAGACCAGCGAATACGCGCCAACTTCGGAGCCGGCGGCGCGCGGCGTCGTCCCCCATGCCCCTCTCCGACCTTCACTCCGAACTGCGCTTCATCCTCGCGCTCGCCCTCGGCTTCCTCATCGGACTTGAACGCGAACGTTCCGGCGCCGCCAAACAGAGTCGCGTCTTTGCCGACGTGCGCACGTTCACCCTCGTTAGTCTCTTCGGTTTCGCCTGCGCCTGGCTCCACAATCTCGGCGTCGCCTTTGCTGTGCCGGTCGGGCTGGTGGCCATCGCCGGCCACGCAGCCTCGAATACCACGCCAAGCAGCGGGAGAACCGCATCGGCTGGACCACCGAGGCAGCCGTTTTGCTCACCTTCGCCATCGGCGCCCTTGCCCTCCTTGCCCCACCCTGGGTACCGCTCGCGTTGGGCATCATCGGCACCCTGCTGCTCTCGGAAAAGGCGCGCTTCGAGGGCCTGGTCGAGGCCCTCGACAACGCCGAGTTCCTCGCCGTCCTCAAATTCCTGATCGTCACCGCGCTCATCCTGCCTGTGGTGCCCGACCGCGAGTTCACCGCCTACCACATCAATCCGCACAAACTGTGGTGGATCGTGGTGATGGTGTCCTCGGTCGGCTTCGCCGGCTATTTCATGATCAAGAAGCTCGGCGCCCGCTTCGGCTGGTGGCTCTCCGGTCTGGCCGGCGGCATCGTGTCGAGCACCGCGGTGAGCGTGGCGGCCGGCCGCGCCGCCCAGCAACAGCCCGGGCAGGCGCATCATGCCCTCCAAGCCGCCCTGCTGGCCAGCAGCGTGATGTATCTGCGGATCCTTGCGCTGGTCGCCTTTCTCAACGGCGCCTTCGTTCCGGCGCTGGCCTGGAAGCTCGCCGCGCTCTGCGCCACCGGCCTGCTGCTCGCCTGGTTCGTGCGTCCCGCCGAGGATCCGGCCGCCCGCGGCCCGGTCGGTTCGATGCAAAACCCATTCGAAATCCTGCCCGCGCTCGGCTTCGCGCTGCTCTTCGTGGTGCTCGGCGTAACCACTCAGCTAGTGCAGGCGCACTTCGGCGGCTCGGCGTTGCTCGCGCTCGCCGGCGTCGTCGGCGTGGTGGACATCGACCCGTTCATCCTCTCGCTGGTCCAAGGCAACCCGACGCCCGCCCCGTTGCTCATTGCCGCCATTCTGGTGGCCATGATGGTCAATACCCTGGCCAAGGGCGTCTACTTCGCCTCGCTTGCCCGCACGATCCGCCGCCCCGCCCTGCTGCGCTTCACCCTCTGGGGCCTGCTGCACCTGCCGCTGGCGTTCTTCCTCTAGATCCGATCCTCGTAGGCTCCCGCGGGGAGGTGGCCCTTGGACCCACCGGCCAGTTCAGCGCCCTGACCTACAAGGGCGTACCAGCGCGCCTGCGGAGCGCGGGCAAGCACGGTGCCCTGAAGCCCCGCGGACACGCACGCCCATCACCATCGCCGCTCCACGGATACCACAAGGCTCCGTGGCCGGCCGGGTAAAAACACCGCCGTGCCGGCCGGCTCGCGCGCCAAGTCGACGACCCCGGCCGTCGAGGCAATGTACCCGCGGTCGAGAACATTCCCCACCTCCAGCGCGACGCTCCACCGGTCCTTGCGCCAGCCGAGCCGAAGACTCGCCAGCGCATATCCCGGATAGGAAAGCCGGTTCGCATGGTCGGCATACGTCCGCCCCCACACCCAATTCGCTCCAAACGCGGCGAACGTCCCGTGGTCGTGCGACCACTCCAGCTCCGCCGCCCCTGCATGCTCCGGCAGACCCGCGAGCCGATTCTGTCCATAGACCGGATCGCCGGCAAAACGCGCGACGTTCCAGTTGTGCGCAATCCAGCACGCCAGCCGATGTCTCCCCTTCGACACCACCCAGCTCAGCGAACTCTCAATCCCGCGATGCCAGGTCGGCCCAGCATTCACCGTACCGCGCGCCGCGCCGCTGGCGTCGGCCAGGCGCAACAGCTCGTCGCGCCAATTGGCGGCATACGCCGTCACCCCGAAGGAGATGGGGCTGCCGCCATCGTAGCGCAGCCCCACCTCGCCCGTGTCGGCCCGCTGCCGACGCAACGGCGCCCACGCCAGCGCGAGCTTCGTTGAAGCGCCACGCACCGTGACCAGATCATCGAAGGTCGGCGCCTCGGTCCCTCGCTGGGCGCGAGCGAAGAGTTTCCACTGCGACGTTGGACGCCACTCCACGCCGAGCCGGGGAAGGATCGCACTGTAATCGGAGTGCACAGCCACGCTGCCATCCACGACGCGATCAGCGTACAGCCAAGAGAACCCGGTCGTGAACTCCCAGTCGCCTCCCAGGCGCCACGTACTGTCGGCCCAGCCAGCCACGCTGTGCGCCTCCTGCTGCAAATCGGCGAAGCGCGGGCCGGTGACGCCCGCGAGATTGCTGAAGCGTTGCTGGTCACGCCAGGTCCCCAGCCAAAGGGCACCAACCGAAAGCATCCGCATCCGACCGCTCAATTGGGCCGCACAATCGGTACCACGAGTGGCAACAAGGCCGTTGCTGCGCAGTTGGCGGAACCAGTCGTCGGTCTGCTGCACCGAAAAGGCGCCGCTCAAGCCGAGTTCACTGCGCCTCCACTCCCCAGTGACAGCAAGCCGGCCAAACTGCGTTTCCCTCCGCGGGCGGTCGGCGGCCGCCATCGCGGACAGGGAGTCGGGATTGGCCTCCGCTTGCCCCAGCGTGAGCGGACCGGGCACATCATAGCTCACCTCCGTTCCATAGAGACTGGCGCGCACCCCATACTCCTCGCCGCGTCCCCATGCGGTCTGTGCAATTGCCGCCGTGCGCTGCTGAGCGCTCTGCAGCCGCCAGCCCTCGGCTTGCATCGCGGCGAAGGCGCCCGCTACGCGATAGGCACGCTGCCGCTCGATCACGGGAAACGGTGCCGCACCAGCTTGGGCGACGAACTTGCGCAGGCCATCGCTCCCGCCCGCCGCCGCCAGCCGCATCGGGGCATAACCGAGGAAATCGAGCGCCCCGCCCAGCGCCAACGCTGAGGAGGCGGAATTCCCCGAGGCCGGCCTTGCCTGCACCCCCTCGAAGAACGCCGACTCAATCAAGGCAGTATTGAAAGTGCCGTCAGCCGCGTTGAGCGGAAGTCCGTTCATCCGCACCAGCAAACCACGGTTCACCGGGGCGCTCTGCAGCCCGGACCCACGGGCGGAAATGCGCGGCGGATCGATCTCGCCAAACCCCGGTTGCACCACCAGCCCGGCCGATCCACCCAGCAGGTCCGCCAGCGAGCACTGCATCACTGGTGCGAGACTGCCCCCCGCGCTGCGCTCGACCGGCTCGCCGCCGCAGACCACGCCAGGACCCAACCCCTGCTCTTCCACGACATACGGCCTCAAGAGCACCGGTGCGTCGTCGACCGCCCCCTCCGCGCCAAACCCCGCTCCCGCCAGCAGTGCCGCCACGGCCCACGCCCGGGATCGGACCAACCGGTAAAGCAACAGCGAGGAGGCGATTCGCACGTCGCGACTATGCCCTCACCGGGCCCTGCCGCGCAAGCGCGCCCCGTAGCTGGACGGCGCTCATTCCGCCGTCAGATTGCTGAACCGCTTCGCGTTCCAGCTACTCCGAGGGGCCGAGCGGGATCTTCCCCCTGCGAGGTCCTCACCAACCATTCCTCCGAATCATCCGATTGGTGGGGGCGGGTTTCACGCCCGCCATGACCTTCCGCCCGGCCGGCCATGACCTCCGGCCGCTGGACTTCGTCCGCAATTCCACAACACTGCCCGCCATGCCGCCCCTGCTCCAGGTTGACCGCCTTTCGAAGGCCTTTGCCGCCGTGCGCGCCGTCGATGGCGTGAGCTTCACCGTCCAAGCCGGCGAGATCTACGGTCTGCTCGGCCCCAACGGCGCCGGCAAGACTACCACCATCTCGATGATCTGCGGCCTGCTCCGGCCCGACTCCGGCAATGTCTCCGTGTGCGGCCGCCCCTTCGCCACCGACCCGCAGGCAGCCAAACGACTCATGGGAGTGGTGCCGCAGGACCTCGCCCTCTACGAGGAACTCAGCGCCGCCGAGAACCTGCAGTTCTGGGGACGCCTCGCCGGGCTCGACACCAAGACTGCCCGCCTCCGCACCGCCGAGCTGTTGGAGGCGCTCACGTTGGCCGATCGCGCCAAGGATGCGGTGAAGACGTTTTCCGGCGGCATGAAACGCCGGGTGAACCTCGGCTGCGCCCTGCTCCACCGCCCGCAGTTGCTGCTTCTCGACGAGCCGACCGTGGGCATCGATCCCCAGGCACGCCTCAACATCCTCGAGTTCATCCGCGGCCTACGCGCCGCCGGCACCGCGGTGCTCTATACCACCCACTACCTCGAGGAGGCCGAGTCCCTCTGCGACCGCATCGGCATCGTCGACCACGGCCGTATGCATGCCGAAGGCACGCTGCGCGAGCTGCAGGAACGCCTCGGCGGCGACCGCCTCTTCACCCTCGAGGGCCCTTGGGCCGGCACCCAGCCCGACACCTGGCCCGGCTTCCGCGAGCATTTCCGCGTGATCCAGCAAACCGACCGCCAGCTCGTCGTCGCCGCACTGGGCGAACGCGATCCGGCCGATTGCCTGCGCGAGCTGCTCGCCCTGCCGGTGCGCACCGAGAACGTGAGCCTCAAGCGGCCGAGCCTTAACGACGTCTTCCTTCAGCTCACCGGCCGCGACCTCCGCGAGTAACCCGCCATGTTGCGCACCCTGCTCGCCAAAGACTTCGCCCGTGCCCGGCGTAACCCGCTGCCGTGGGTCATCTTCCTCCTCGCGCCGCTGTGCGTCGCCGGGATCATCGGTTTCGCCTTCGGCGGCCACCAGAAAGAGCAAAAGATCAGCAGCATCCGGTTCGCGCTGGTCGACGAGGACAACACCATCGTCACGCGTTTCCTGCGAGGCGGACTCAACCAGGGCAGCTTTGGCGACGAGCGCCGCTCGGATGTCCCGCTCGAACCCGTACTGCTCGAACGCGGCCCGGCGCTGGCCCAGCTCAACGACAGCCAGCTCAGCGCCGTCGTCATCATTCCCGCCGGTTTCTCCGCCGACTTTCTCGACGGCAAGAAGGTCGCGCTCGAGCTGATCAAGAACCCGACCGAGTCGATCAAGCCGACCGTCATTGAGGAGGGTCTCGGTATCCTCACCGCGGGGCTCGAGGGCCTCGCACGCAACTTCGCCCCGGAACTCGCCGCGTTGCGCGACGTACTGGACGGCGACCCCAGTCTTGAGCAGATCGGCCCGCTGCTCACCCAGGCCGGCCAGAAGCTCCGCTCGCTCGGGCCGGTCCTCAACCCGCCGCTCGTCGGCTATACAAAGGCGGGAGGCGCCACCTCCGGCAACGCTGCTGGCGGATCCGGCTTCAATCTCTTCGGTCACCTGCTGCTCGGTCTGGCGGCGATGTTCCTGCTCTTCCTCGGCGGCCTGGGCATGGGCGACCTCCACCGGGAGATCGAGCTGCGCACGCTGGCGCGCTACCGCACGCTGCACGTATCGCTCACGCCCTTCCTCGGCGCCAAGGTCGTGTTCACGGGCCTGATGCTGCTCCTGTGCGCTGCGATCATCCTTGGCAGCGGCACGGCAGCCTTCGGGGTGACGTGGCACCGGCCGCTCGCCCTGCTCGGGCTTGCGGTCGGCTACGCGTTTTTCGTCGCCGGGCTGATGGCCGTCATCGTCGCATGGATTCCCGACCAACGCCGGGCCGACCCCGTACGCTCGATGGTGAGCCTGCTGCTCGGCATGGCCGGCGGGTGCGCATTCCCGCCGGAGATGCTGCCGCCCTTCTTCCAGATGCACCTGATGCCACTCCTGCCGACCCATTGGTTCGCCTCCACGGCGCGAGCCGTCGAATACGGCGACGCCGCCACGGCGTGGCTGCCGGTCGCGCTCAAGCTCGCGCTGCTCGGCGCGGCGCTGCTGGCACTGGCCGCGGGGCTCTTCCGCCGCCATTTCGCGAAAGGAGGCCGCGCATGAAGGCCATCCTGACGATCGGGCACAACGAACTGCGCCTCTTCCTCAAGAGCCGCACCGCCTACCTCTGGCTCTTCGTGCTGCCGCTGGCGTTTGTGGCGGTCATGGGGCGATTCTCCTTCGGCAAGGGCGAAACCGCGAACCGCTTCCCGCCCATCCTCATCGAAAACGCCGACACCGGTTTCCTCGGCAACGTCTTCGTCGACGTCCTGAGCGCGCAGGGCCTGTGGCGCCTCGATCCGGTGAAGGACACAAAGAACAAGCCGATCCTAACTATTCGAGTACCGGCGGATTTCACCGCCCGCGTACTCGCCAAGCAGGGCTCCAACGTCGAGCTCGTGCCCTTCCCGGGCCGCAACGACACGCAGGGCGACGCGCTAGTGATCGAAGCGCGGTTGCTGCGGGCGCTCGTCGCCCTCAACTCGCACCTGCTCGAGGCCGCCACAGCCGGTGGCTCCGTCACAACACTTCAATCTTCAGCTCTTCCGCCCGCCGTGGCGCAGGCGTCCCTGCCTGCGATCTCCAACTCCGCACAAACACCGGCTTCCGCACCCGCGCAGCCTGCCACCGCCGGCACGGAGGCCGGCGCCACGCGGACTTGGCCGCCCACCGAAGCGGCGCTGCGCGCCACCATGGCCCGGCCCGCGCTGGTCGCGCTGGAGGCGAAGTTCGCGGGTCGCAACCCGATCCCGAGCGGCATCGGATTCTCCCTACCGGGTAATCTCGTGTACTTCCTGACGATGAACCTGCTCATCTTCGGCGGTGCCACCATCGCCGCCACGCGCCGCAGCGGCGTATTGAAACGGCTGCTCACGCTGCCCGTGCGTCGCGGCGAACTCATCGCCGGTCAGCTCTACGGGCTCTGGCTGCTGGGTGCGCGGTGCAGATCGCCTTCCTGTTGCTGGCCGGAAAACTCGTTTTCGGCCTCAACGTCGGCGCCAATCTCCCTGGAGTGCTCCTGGTGCTGCTGGTCTACGCGTGGGTTGCCTCGGCGCTGGGCATATTAATCGGCTCGCTACTCGACGCCCCGGACCGCGTCGTCGGTGTGTGCGTGCTGGCCAGCATTGTGATGGCGGCGGTAGGCGGCTGCTGGTTCCCGCTGGAACTGGTCCCGGAGTCCCTGCGCGCGGTCGGTCATTGCGTGCCCACCGGCTGGGCCCTCGACGCGCTGCATCGGCTGATCAGCTTCGGCGGCGACTTCGGCTCGGTGACCAAGCCGCTCGTGATTCTCGTCGGCTTCGGCACCGCCGCCACGCTGGCCGCCACGCGCTGGTTCCGGGTATGACCCCAGAACCGGTTGCACCGGCGCAACCGGCAGGCGAACGCGAGACACTCAAGCGCCGAAGACCAGCCACGCCGCACCGGCCAGCACGAGCAGTCCACTGCCCCGGCGCAGCCACACCGAGCCAGCGGAGCTGCCGTGCCAGTCCAGCACCTGCTGCACCCGCTCGGCGGACACGCCGGCGGCCACGATAAGCACGCAGTGGCCGATGCCGTAGGCGAGCAGCAACAGCACCGCGAAACCCGGCTGCGTGCGCGCCACGCCGAAGATCACGCCCAGCACCGGCGCGAGGTAGGCGAAGGTGCACGGCCCCAGCGCCACACCGAAGATCAGACCGAGCAGCAGCGCGGCGGCCTTACCCTGAAAGCGTGGCAATGAGAGGCCACGGTCCCACGGCAGACGCAAAATCTCCAGCAGGTGCAGACCCACCAGCAGGAGCACGGCGGCCACGACGTAGTTGGCCCACGGGCCCACATCGCCCAGCATGCGTCCGGCGGCGGCGGTGGCCCCGCCGACGGCCGCAATGGAGAGTAGAATACCGAGCGCGAAGAGCAGCGCGTAGCCGAAGGCCTGGCGCGGAGTGGTATCCTTGCGCTCGGCGATGAAGCCGACGATGAGCGGGATGCTCGCCAGATGACAGGGGCTGAGCACCAGGCTAGCCACGCCCCAGCCGGCGGCGGCGACCACCGCCAACCACGGGGCACCGTTCATGGCGTCGCTCAACCAGATGAAGATCGCTTCCATCGGCTCAGTGCGTGGCGGGTGGTAGGGTCGCCGCGGCGGGTGCCTTCAGCGCGACGCCGAGCTCCTGCCATTTCGCGAGAATATCCTTCTTCGCATAAAACCCCTCATGCCGCGCGAGTTCCTTGCCGTCCACCCCGAAGAAGATCTGTGTCGGAATCATGCGAATGCCGTACGGTTCACCCGCGGCGCGATTCTCCCATACGTCGATGAAGACGACCTCGAACTGCCCCGCGTAGTCGCGGGTGAGCTCGGCGAGAATGGGCTTCATCTGTTTGCAGGGGATGCATTTCCCGGCGCCGAGATCGACGAGACGCGGCAGGGTCGGCGCCGCCGCTGGCTCGGCCGCGGCAACGTCGGCTGCGCGTACAAAGACAGTACCGACGGTGAACAACAGGAGGACAACGAGTGTTTTCATGATTTGGGGATTCGGAAGGCTTGAACCACAGGGGAGACAGGGACCACGAGAGCCGGTAGGGACGGCTCGCGGGCAGATGCTCACGTTCGTCCGTCTGCCTCTGTACCCTCCGTATTCTCTGTGGTCACGCCCACTTCATTGAGCTTCAGGGCTTGATCTTCTGGAACAGCGCCGGGAGGCGATTGCGGTAGAGTTCGAGCACTTGCGGCTCCATCTCGGCGAGCGGTTTCACGGGCACCAGATCCATGACCTCCGCCGGGGTGAGACCGGAGTCGACCAGAGTGCGGGCGGCGCCGCAGACCATACGTTTCAGGCCGGCGTCGGCTTCCGCGCCGCTGAGCCCGAAGGAGACCGCGAGTTCGCGCAGCGCCTGCATCTGAAACCACAGATACGTGGGTCCCATCGCGGTGAACACGGCGTAAGCCTCGATCTTCTCCTCGGCCACCTCGGGGCTTTCTCCCAGCGGGGCGAAGAGCGCGGTGACCGTCGCCCGGTCCTCGGCGGTGAGCGCCGCGCCGAAGGCGACCGGGTTCATCCCGGCCCCGACGATCGACGGTGCGTTGGGATTCGAACGGGCAATCCGCGCAAAGCCGCCGAGCAGCTCGGTGAGCTTCGCGATGGTGAACTTCGGCGCGAGTGAGACCAGGATCGCCGTCGGCTTGAGCGCGACCGTGGCGCGGCCCGCCGCCTCGGCCAGCACGGGCGGGTGCGTGGCCAGGAAGACAACGTCCTGCGCTGCCGCGGTGGCGAGGTCGGAGGTCGACTCGACCCCGGGATACTGCACCTTGAGCTTCGCGAGCGCCTCGGCGCTCGGGTCGGCGACAACGATGCGCGCCGGCAGTTTCTGTGCGCGAGCCCAGCCTGCGAGGAAGATACGGGCGATGCGCCCGCCGCCGATGAATCCGATGCTTGGTGTATTCATGATCAAGGAAATGGAGAGAGAGGTGCACCACAGGGCGCCCAGCAGACACGAAGCGGAGGCCACGGGAGGCGGGCGATTCGAGTCCGAGAACTGGACTCAAGCATCCATGTCCTCCGCGCCCTCTGTGGTGAAGCTGGTTCGTTGCTTGGTCCCGCGCTTCAGCCGAGCAACTGCTTGGCTTCGTCGACGGTGGGCACGCGCCCGGAGACTTTCACCACGCCGTCGACCACCAGGGCCGGCGTGCTCATCACCCGGAAGCTCATGATGTGCTTCAGGTCGGTAATCTTCTGCAGTTCATAGGGGACGCCGAGCGCCTGCGCGGCCTCGTCGGCCACCGCAGCGAGCTTCTGACATTTGGCACATCCCGTGCCGAGGATTTGGATTCGTTTCATGGACAGAAGGGAATGAGGGAGTTGAGGAACGAGAGAGCTGAAGCAGCGGATCAAAGGAGGAAGTTGAAGAGATAGCCGACGAGCAGGATACCGCCGGCGACCACGCCGAAGAAGGTGGCGATCAGGCGGGGCTTGAGCACCTGGCGCAGGATGATTGCCTCGGGCAGCGAGAGACCGATGACCGCCATCATGAAGGCCAGCACGGTGCCAAGGGCCGCGCCCTTGCCGAGCAGCGCCTGCACCACCGGGATGATACCTGCGGCATTGCCATACATCGGCACGCCGATCAGCACCGCCAACGGCACCGACCACCAGGCGTCGCGCCCCATGATCGAGGCCATGAAGTTCTCCGGCACGTAGCCATGGATACCAGCGCCGACGGCGATGCCGAGCAGCACGAAGGGCCACACGCGCCCGACGATCTCGCGCACCGCCGTCACCCCGGCCTGCGCCCGCCCGGACCAGCTCATCGCCGTGCCCTCGTCACCACCGGACTCGCCGGGGCTGCCGGCCATGTTCTCGTAGACCCACGGCTCGACATGGCGCTCCAGGCGCAGGCGGCCAAGCGTCCAGCCGGAAAGGATCGCCACCGCCAGCCCCGTGCCGAGGTAAAGGCCGGCCACCTTCCAGCCGAACATCCCGAAGAGCAGCACCAGCGCGACTTCATTGACCATCGGAGCGGAAATCAGGAACGACAAGGTGACCCCGAGCGGCACGCCCGCCGTCACGAACCCGATGAAAAGCGGCACCGCCGAGCAGGAACAGAACGGAGTCACTGTACCGAGCAGCGCCGCCAGGACATTGCCCACCGACTCGCGCCGGCCCGCCAGCAACCGGCGCGTGCGTTCAGGAGTGAAGAAGGTGCGCACCACGCCGACCCCAAACACCACGAGCAAGAGCAGCATCAACACCTTCGGCGCTTCGTAGAGGAAGAACTCCACCGCGGCGCCCAGGTGGGTGCCGCGCTCCAGTCCGGAGATGGTGTAGCTCAACCAGGCGGCGATCGCCGCGAGGTTGCGGTAGAGCAGCCACCAGGCCGCCAGCCCGACAACGGAGGCCAGCAGACGGATCACGATTCGAGAGAATTGGGCCTTCATTGGTATTTGGTCCGCTGTTTGGCGGACTGACGAAATAGGGAGCAGAAAGGATTACTTGGAGCAGCACCGGCGCACTTCCACGCTTGCGCCGTCCTTCGCTGCATCGAGGCAGTCGGCAAAACTGTTCACACAAGGCAGCGTCAGGCGGTAGAAAACCTGCAGGCCGCGCTTTTCATCGGCCAGGATCCCGGCCGACTTCAGCACCGTGAGATGGCGCGACACCGTCGACCACCCCGATCCTACCGCCTCGACTAGGTCGCACACACAACGCTCGCCACCGCCCAACGCCGCGACGATCTGCAGGCGCGCCGGGTGCCCCAGCGCCTTGAAGACGGCGGCGCGCTGCTTGTGTTGGGTGAGGGTGACCTTGGCCATGTTGGCGCCGACTATTTCGCTGTTTCGCGAAATGCCAAGCACCAAATTGCGTCCCTCCCCCGCTCCAGCGCGAGGGTCGGCGTCATGCGCATCCTCCGAAGGTCGACTGCTCCTTGGCCGCGCGATTGCTCCGTATTTGCGCCCGCCATCCGGACTCCTCTTCCCCGCCGGAGCGCCCTCCCCGCGGCCCCCAACCCCTGCCACAAGCGCCGCCCCGCCCCCCCCCGGCTTTCGCGTTGCCCGGACCCGCCGGGGCGCGCACTCTTCCCGCATGAACGGCAGCCCTACCCATGGCCGCCGGCCCGCGTTGGCCCACACAGCCGTGCTGGCTCTTCTCTTGCTCTCCGTCGCGGCTTTCGCCGCCACGCCTCCACTCGGCGCCCCAGCCCCCACCCCGGCCGCCGTGCCGGCCACCACCGCCGATGCGGGCGCCCGCATCGCCGCCCTGCGCGGAGAAATCGCTCGCCACAACGAGCTCTACTTCCGTCGCTCGGCTCCAGAGATCACCGACTCCACCTTCGACTCCCTTCGGCGGGAACTCGCCGCACTGGAAGCGGACTTCCCGGCCCTGGCCGCCGCCGCGCCGCCCGAGGCGGCCCCACCGGGCGACGACCGCAACGGCGATTTCCCCACCGCGCGTCACCGCGCACCAATGCTCGGAATTGAAAAGGTCTATACGGAGGCCGAACTGCGGCACTGGCACCGCCTGCTCCTCGCCCGGCTCGGCCGCCGCGACGCCGCGCTGGTGGTCGAGCCAAAGATCGACGGGCTCGCCATCAGCGTCACCTTCGAGCACGGACGGCTGGTCCGCGCCGTCACCCGAGGCAGCGGCACGGAGGGCGACGAGATCACCGCCAACGTCCGCACCATCCCCACCCTGCCGACCACTCTCCGCTCCGCCGGGGCGCACAGCCCGCCACCCGCCCTGATCGAACTGCGCGGCGAGCTCTACATCTCTCCGGCGGAGTTTGCGCGCCTCAACCTCGAGCGGGAGGCCGCCGGTGAGCCCCCGTTCGCCCACCCGCGCAATCTCGCCGCCGGCACCGCCAAGCTCCACGACCCCGCGGAGGTCGCCGCACGCCACCTCGCCCTCGTATTCTACGGCTGGGGAGCCTGGGAACCAACCGCCACCCAACCCGCCTCGCAGCAGAAGTTCCTCGAGCAGGCCAACGCCTGGGGCTTGCCGACGATCCCCGTCACCCGCCTCGCCCGTAGCGCAGATGAGCTCTGGGCGGCCGTAGGCGAAGTGGCCCGCCAACGCGACCAACTTCCCTTCCCCGCGGACGGCGCAGTGGCAAAGCTCGACTCGGTGCCCCTGCGCCGCTCGCTGGGCGAAACCGAACAGGCGCCGCGCTGGACCGTGGCCTACAAGTTCCCGCCGGACCGGGCCTCGACCCGCCTGCGCGCCATCTCGATCCAAATCGGGCGCACCGGCGTTCTCACCCCGGTCGCGGAGCTCGTCCCGGTGCCGCTCGCCGGCGCCTCCATCGCGCGCGCCACGCTCCACAACCGCGATACGATTGCCCGCCTCGACCTGCGCGTGGGCGACACCGTCACCCTCGAGCGGGCCGGCGGCGTGGTTCCCCACATCACCGGCGTGGACCTCGCGCGTCGCCCCGCCGAGAGCGCACCCTACGTCTTTCCCGACAAATGCCCCGCCTGCAGCACCGCCGTGGCCCAGGGCCCCGGCGAGGCCTTGGTGCGCTGCCCCAACCCGATCTGCCCCGCGCAGGTCCGACAACGACTGGACCACTACACCGGACGCCACGGGGTCCGCATCCAGGACCTGGGGCCGGCCACCATCACGATGCTCGTCGACCGCGGCCTCGTGCGGGACATCCCCGATCTCTACCGGCTGCGTCGCGGCGATCTGCTCGCCCTGCCCGGCTTCGGCCCGACCTCCGCCGACGCGCTGCTCGACGCGATCGAACGCAGCCGCCACGCCAGACTGTGGCGGGCGATCAACGGCCTGGGCCTGCCGCGGGTAGGCACCGCCACCGCCAAGAAGCTTGGACGACATTTCACCCGGCTCGAGCAACTGGCCAACGCCACCTACGGCGAGCTCATTCCGGTTGTGGGCACGGCCACCGCCCGCGCTCTTGTGGCCCATTTGGCCGAGCCCGGCAACCGGGCCACGCTCACCGCCCTGGCGGCCATACGATCGCAGCCGTGACGCAGGGCGGCCTCGCGGACGGCCGGTTCCTGCCGTAGGCCACCGCGGGTGCCCCCCTGCGGGAATGCCTGGCGGCCGGCCGGGGCGGCGCCCTCACAATCCGCCGCATGCGCCCGATGGCCTGCGCCGCTTCCATCGCGGCGGCCCACAAGGATTGAATGCTCCGGAATCCTCGCCCCCACGCCGTCCGCGAAGAAACAGGGATGCCGCACGTTTTCTCGCTGTCGTCGGCCTCTTTCCGCGCATGGTTGGCGCCGACCGGCCACCCGATGCTCTGCGACGCCCACAACCACCTCCAGGACGACTGGCTCGCGCCGCACCTCGACGCCATCGCCGCCGAGTGCCCCCGCCTCGATATCGGCGCGATGATCGTCAACGGCACGGCCGAGGAGAACTGGCCGCGCGTCGCCGCGCTGGCCCAACGCTTCCCCTTCGTGCGCCCCAGCTACGGCCTGCACCCGTGGGACGTCGGAGGGCGTTCACCACAATGGCTCGACGTCTTGCGCGCCCGCCTTCTCGCCGAGCCGCGCACCGCGGTAGGCGAGATCGGCATCGACCGCTGGATACTCAGCCGAACCCGCCCAGGCGACCTACCGCCCGGCCAACTCCCACCCGCCGCTCTCCCCGAACAGATCGAAGTGTTTCTCGCCCAGCTGGCCTTGGCGGTGGAGCTCGACCGCCCCGCCTCGATCCACTGCCTGCAGGCGTGGGGCCAGCTCGACGAACTCCTCCGCTCCCGCCCGCTGCCGCGCCGCGGTGTCCTGCTGCACGCCTACGGCGGGCCCGCCGAAATGATCCCCGGCTTTGCCGCGCTCGGGGCGTATTTTTCCTTCAACGGCGCCTTCCTCGCGGAGCGCAAGACCGCCCACCGCTTCGCCTTCCGCGCCGTGCCCGCCGACCGCCTGCTCGTCGAAACCGACGCCCCCGCGATGTCGCCGCCCGCCGACTGGATCGAGTATCCGCTACCTCCCGCCCCTGGTGGCGAGGCGGTGAACCACCCCGCCAACCTCGCCGCCACCTACCGGGGCCTGGCCAGGCTGCGCGAGGTCGAGCTCCCTGCGCTCACCGCCCAGGTGGAGGAGAACTTCGCCCGACTCTTCGGCTGAGCCCGGGGCGCGCAGGAGAGAATAGGTCGGATGGGTCCTATAAATCGTATACGACCCATCCGCTCCTACTCCTGCTCCGGCGCTCCTGCTCCGGCGCTCGTCAGCAACCGCACCACCTCGCCGGCCGCCGCGAAACCGAAGGCTCCGGTCACAAAGGTTGCACTGCCCAGCCCGTTCTCGCAGTCGAGCGCCGTCTCGCCCCCGGGCTCCTGGGTGGCGCATACCCGGCCATCAGCCCACGGATACACCGGCAGTTCCGGCGAGTAGACGCAGCGCACACCGAACGGCACCCCCTCGGCGCGCGGGAAACCGTGCCGCTGCCGCAGGCGCTTGCGCACGAAACGCAGCAGCGAGTCGCTCTCCGATTCGCCCAGGTCGGCGATCGTCACGCGCGTGCCGTCGCGTTTGCCCGCGCTGGCCCCGACGGTGAGCACCGGCAAGCCGCGCTCCCGGCATTGCCAAATCGCCAGCAGCTTGTGCTGCAGGCTGTCGGTGGCATCGACCACGAAGTCGTAGCTCGGAGCCAGCAGGCGCTCGAAATTCTCCTTGGTGAAAAACTCGACCACCGGCTCCACCCGGCAGTCCGGGTTGATCCCGGCTACGCGCTCCGCCATCACCAACGCCTTCGGACGGCCGACCGTCTCGGTGAGCGCCGGGAGCTGGCGATTCACGTTTGTCACGCACACCTCGTCAAAATCGACCAGGGTCAGACCCCCCACCCCGCTGCGCGCCAGCGCCTCGACCGTCCATGAGCCCACGCCCCCCAGACCGATCACACACACCCGCGCCGCCGCCAACCGCTCGAGCGCGGCGCGCCCGAGCAGCCGGCCCACCGCGCCGAAGCGTCGGGTCTGATCGGAGGACAGCGGCACGTTACCTGCATGGGAGGAAGCGGTCATGAAACGAATCCGAGGCATAGGGTACGCGCCACCTGCGTGGCAATCCCACTCACAATCCACCCAGCTCTTCGCGGTTTGGATTTGGCGCAACGCCCTTTCTCCCTAACCTGCGCCCGCTACCTGTTCTTCGTCCGGCGATCCTTCGCCCCCACTTCCTCACTCACCGCATCCGCGATCGCCCCACGTCTACCACCGTGCCGATCAACGGTGCCCCCGTTTCCGTGCACACTTCCGACGACTGCGCCCACCCACCCGGCGCTGGCGACGCGACTGCTGCGCTGCTTTCCAGCGCCGAGCGACTGCGCCTGCTCGAATCCGCCGTCATCAACTCCTACGACTCCATCGTCATCACCGACGCCGGATCGCCGGCCTGCCCACGGCCGCGTATCATCCTCGTCAACGCCGCCTTCACCCGCCTCTCCGGCTATTCCTCCGAGGAAGCGATCGGTCGCTCCCCGTCCCTGTTGCAGGGGCCCGAGAGCGATCGCAACGAGATCGGACGCATGCGCGTCGCCATGGCCTGTGGCGAGGTCTTCACCTCCGAGCTGATCAACTACCGCAAGGACGGCACCCCTTTCCACGTCGAGGCGCGCGTCATGCCGATTCGCGACGCTCGCGGCCGCGTCACCCACTGGATCGGCGTCCAGCGCGACATCACCGCCCGCAAACAAGCGACCGCCGAGCGCGAGCGGCTGGAGGCCCGCCTGCGCGAAAAGCAGAAGCTCGAAAGCCTGGGCGTGCTCGCCGGCGGGGTGGCCCATGATTTCAACAACCTGCTCACAATCATCATGGGCAACGCCTCGCTTGCCCGCCTGGACTTGAACCGGCCCGAGGGCATCGCCCACAACCTCCAGTTCATCGAGTCCGCCGCCCAGCGCGCCGCCGACCTGTGCCGACAAATGCTGGCCTACTCGGGCAAGGGCCGCTTCTTTGTGCGCGCCGTCGATCTCAACGCCGTGCTGCGCGAGACTGCCGACCTTGTGCGCAGTACCGCCGGCCATCACCACCACCTCCAGCTCGAGCTCGGTCCCGACCTCGCGCCCATCCGGGCCGACTCCAGCCAGCTCCAGCAGATTGTGATGAACCTGCTCATCAACGCCACCGAGGCCGCCGAGCCCACCGGCGGGGTGATCCGCGTCACCACCGCCAACGCCCAGCTCGATCCGGTACGCCTAGCCCGCGCCCACCTTGGCCCCGAGCTTCCAGCCGCCCACTACGTCGTGCTTGAGGTGGCCGACAACGGCTGTGGCATTTCCCGCGACCTACAGGAGCGGATCTTCGACCCCTTCTTCACCACCAAGTTCACAGGACGCGGCCTCGGGCTGGCCGCCGTGCTCGGCATCGTCCGCGCCCACGACGGCGCCATCGAGGTGGAGAGCGAGCCGGGCCGCGGCGCGGTCTTCCGCGTCTTCCTACCGGCCAGCAACGAACCGGTGCGCGCCACACCCCCCATCACACCCCGTCGGCTGGCCGGCCGCGGCCGCACCGTGCTCGTGGCCGATGACGAGCGCCTTCTGCGCGAGACCCTGCGCGATCTGCTCGGGCACCTCGGCTTCGAGGTCATCACCGCCGCCGACGGCGCCGAGGCCGTCGCCCTCTTCCACCAACACCGCGACCGCCTGGCGGCGGTGCTCCTGGACCTGACCATGCCCAACATAGACGGAGTGGCGGCCTTCAGCGCGATCCACTCCCTCGCCCCCGGGCTGCCCGTCGTGCTGATGACCGGATACAACCGCGAGGAGGCCCTGGAGCGTTTTGCCGAACACGGCCTCGCCGGCTTCCTGCAGAAACCCTTCGCCGCCGAGGACCTGCTGGAGACCCTCGCCGCCACGCTGCCCACCTGACCCACCGCGCCGCGTCCCTCGGCCCGCCCCGACCAGGCCCTCGAAAAGCGCTTGTTTGCCGGGGCGCGGACGCCTCACGATCCCTGCGTTGCCCGAGCTTCCCCCACCTGCCCCGTCCACCGGCTCCGCCGCCCCGCCCACCTCCCTGGCCGACGCCCTCCTCCACGCCTTGCAGGAGGACCCAGCCCACGCAGTCGTCCTGCTGGATGAAGCCGGCGTCGTGCTATTCTGGAACGACGGGGCCCAGCACCTCTACGGCCCGGCCACCGCCGCGATGCTGGGCCGGCCTCTTCCCGCCCGCCTGCCCCCCGCCGCCGAGCCGGCCGCGCTGCCAGGGTGGGCCGCCTTTCTCGCCCGCCAGCCGTTCGAGGCCGCCAGCCCGGACCGCCACGCCGACGGCCGGACGTTCTGGAGTCACACCCGCCTCCGCTACCTCCCCGGCGCCTCCACCGGCGGGCCCGCCGCCCTGCTCAATGCCCGCGACGTCGGCCCCCGCATCCAAGCCGAGGAGGCGCTGCGCGCCAGCGAGGCCCGCCTGCGCGCCATCACCGCGCTCTCCCCCGACATCATCAGCATTATCGGCGCCGACGGCGGCCTGATCTTCAACTCCGAGGCCGCCTCCCGTATCCACGGTTACGACCCCAGCGAAATGCTCGGGCGGTCCACGATGGACTACATCCACCCCGACGACCGCGCCGGCGTCCAGTCCGCCATGGCGCGAGCGCTCGCCGAACCCGCCCAGATCATCACTGCTCGCTACCGCTATCGCCACGCCGACGGCAACTACACCTGGATGGAAGCGGTCGCCCGCAACGAGCTCGGCAACGCCCACGTCCAGGGCCTCGTCACCATTTCGCGCGACGTCACCGCGCAGATCGCCGCCGAACAGGCCCTGCGCGACAGCGAGGCGCGTTACCGGCTGCTCTTCGCCGCCAATCCGCATCCGATGTTCGTCTACGACCTCGAGACCTTGCGCTTCCTCGAGGTCAACGAAACCGCCGTGGCGAAGTACGGCTACTCGCGCACGGAGTTCCTCGCCCTCACCGCCCGCGACCTCCGCCCCCCGGAGGAGATGCCGGATCTGTTGCGCCACATCGAGGAGACACGCCGGGCCCCCCACACCGTCCATTGCGCGGCCGGGTGCCACCACCGGCTCAGGTGCGGCACGGTGATCGAGGTGGAGCTCACCACCCACCCGCTCGTCTGGGAAGGCCGCCCCGCCCGACTGGCCCTGGTGCACGACGTAACCGATCGGCGGCGACTGGAGCAGAAGCTGCGCGAAACCCAGCGGCTCGAAAGCCTGGGCGTACTGGCGGGCGGTATCGCCCACGACTTCAACAACCTGCTCACCGGGATTATCGGCAGCGCCTCACTTCTGCGCGACGATCTCCCCGGCGGCACCGCCGGGGCCGAAAGCCTGCAACTCATCGAGGAAACCGCCCACCGCGCCGCGGAACTGTGCCGGCAGATGTTGGCCTATTCCGGCAAGGGCCGCTTCGTCATCCGCCCGCTCGAGCTCGGCCAGTTTGTCCGCAGCACCGCCGAACTGCTCCGGCACACCCTCGGCCGCAACTGCCGCCTCACCCTCGCCCTGGCCGAGGGGCTCCCGCCGATCCAGGCCGATACCGCCCAACTGCAACAGGTCGTGATGAACCTGGTGATCAACGCGGCCGAAGCCGTAGGTTCGGGCGAGGGCGTGGTGCGCGTCTCCACCAGTCTCAAGCAGGTCGATCGCAACTACCTCGCCGCCGCCTACCTGGCCCCCGACCTGCCCGCCCAGGACTACGTCTGCCTGGAGGTCGCCGACTCCGGCTGCGGCATGTCTCCAGAGACCCAATCCAAGATCTTCGATCCGTTCTTCACAACCAAGTTCACCGGCCGTGGCCTCGGGCTGGCGGCCGTGCTGGGCATCGTCCGCGCCCACCGCGGCGCCATCCGTGTGACGAGCACGCCGGGCCTCGGGACCACCTTCACTCTGCTTTTCCCGACCACCACCGAAGCACTGCCGGCAGCCCCGGCCCCTGCCCCGCGATCCACCACAAGCCCACGGCCCAGCCGCACCATTCTCATTGTCGACGACGAGGCCACGGTGCGCGCCGCAGCGAAACTCATCCTCACCCGCCACGGCTGCAGCGTGCTGCTGGCCTCCGACGGGGCCGAGGTCTTGGAGCTCTTCCACAAGCATCCCGGCGCTGTCGACTGCGTCCTGCTCGACCTCTCGATGCCCCGCCTCGACGGCCGGGCCGTGCTGCGTGAACTACGCAACCAAGTTCCCACAGCGCGCGTGGTACTCATGAGCGGCTTCGACGAACGGGAGGCGCTGCCGCAGTTCGCCGAACTCGGCCTAAACGGCTTCCTCCAGAAGCCCTTCACCGCCGAGGCCCTGCTCGCGCGCCTCGCCGCCGTGTTCGACACCTGAATCCGCCGCGCATCCAGGCTGGCCAAGTCGCCACTCATTTCTAGATTCCGTTTCGGCCATGACCACGCCCGCCCACCGCTCCAACGACCCGCTGCACGGCATCACGCTCGAAACGATTCTCCAGCGACTCGTCGAACACCACGGCTGGGCGGAGCTGGCCCGCTGGGTGCCGGTGCGCTGTTTCATGTTCGACCCGAGCATTTCCTCGAGCCTGAAGTTCCTGCGACGCACGCCCTGGGCGCGCAAGAAGGTGGAGGAGCTCTACCTCTCCTCGCTGCCACCGGGCACCTGACCCGAACCGGCTCGTTCACCTCTGCGTTTCACGGCGCCGCCAGCCGTAGGGGCGCCGCTTGCGACGCCTCATCGTCACTGCGCCCCCCGGCGAGGACGCTCTCAATCGGACTCGGCGCCTCGCCTTCAGGAGAAACGCTAGCCTCCGTGGAGGGCACCACCGCCTCGAATCACAACCTCTCGAATGCCGCCTGACCCGTCATGCCGGCGCAAATCCCCAGCGCCTGCGCGGGCGCGTTCGCCTCGCGCACTTCGCCGGCCAGAAGTTCGGCCAGGCTCCCGATCGAACTGCCCGTCGTCGGCCGCACCCGCGCGGCGGCGATGCCGAAACGCTCCAGCGCCGCCGGATCGATCGCGCCGCAGGCGAGGATCCCCTTCTCCGTGCGCGCATACACCAGACTGACCGGCCCGAGCGGCAGCACCACCACCTCGGCGGCGCGCCCCTCGACCATCGTCTGCTCATGGCGGATGCAGCTCGCCGTCGTGAAGTGCCGCAACACCGGCGGCTCCGCCAGCAACGGCCCTCCCTGCTTCAAGGTCTCGGCGAGCGACGCCGAGGCGAGATGCTCGGTCTTCGCCGCCGCATCTCGATAGCGTTCATACACGACAAGCGTGTCGGGCTGATCTTCGGGCCGCAGCAGGTCGTAAACCATCGCGCCGGGCTCCCGGGCGGTGAGCTGGACCTGCGCACGCAGGATCGTTTCGAGGGCGCCGCCCTGGCCGGGCCGGGCGCGCAAAGTGGCGATGATGTTCTTCATACGAGCGGGTTGTCGCCCCACTCTACCTCAACGCGGCAGCCGCGGATTGTAGAAATGCGACACGAACGCCCCCGGCGTCAGCACCTGCCCGGGGGTGCGGCCGGTCAGGTCGCCCATCTCATGGATGAAGTGCGCCTGGTCGTAGTAGCCCCGCGCCAGCGCTGCATCCAGATAGTCGACCTCCTTCGTCAGCAGCAGATGGCGCACGGTGTGGTGCAGCCGCGCCAGACGCAGGAAACGCTTCGGCGTGATCCCGGCGGCCTCGCCGACCAGACGCTCCAGCTGACGCGCGCTGTAACCCAAGTCATCGGCGAGCGCGGCGACAGTCTCCCCGGGCTCGGCGTAGTAGAGCGCGTCGACCGCCCCGTCGCCGGGCGTGAGCACGGGCGCCGAACGCTCCAGCCGGGCGAGAAGAAACTGCGTCACCGCTTCGGCCCGGGCCGCGAAGTCCGGCAAGCCCGCCAACTGCGCCGGGAGCCGGTCGATCTCCGCCCCGAAGTGCTCCGCCGCGGCGGGGAAACGGCCGATCAGGTCCCCCATCGCCAGCATCCCCAGATGCCGGATGGTGCTCGAACGGAAACGCACCGCGAGGAAGCCCACCGGGCCCTGCGCCACCAACCGGCAAGAGCAGGCGCGCAGGCAGGAAATGTGCGCCGCCGCCAGCCGATGCCGCGTCCCGTCGACCGCGACGGCGAGAAACGGCGTGCGGTAGTGGAAGAGTAAATCCGCGCCGGTGCCCGGCAGCAACAGGGGCAACGGCACCGGGCCGTCGCTCTCCCACGACCACAGCCGTTCCACGAACGGCCGCAGCGCCGGCGGCGGCAACGCAAAGCGGCGACGGATGAGCGACGGCATGGTTCCCACTACGCGAAACAGGTGGGCGCGATTGGCCTCAATCGCGTCCGCCCGCGTTGAGGTCAACGCGGTGCACGTTCGTCAACTGGTCGGGCAAGAGGTCAACAAACCCGCTCATTCCGGTGTTGTCGTTGCTCAGTACGGCCCGCGGATGTGCGCGGCGACCTTCGCGGTGTAGAACGCGGCCAGCTTCGCGTGCAGCGCCGGCGGCAGCGGGGCCATGCTGCTGGCGTGGATATTGCCGCGGGCCTGCGCCGGGTTGCGCGCCCCCGGGATGATCGTCGTCACCGCCTCATGGTCGAGGCACCAGCGCAGGGCGAAGTCCACCATGCTCATCGGCGCCGGCACCAGCGCCCGCAGCTCCTCGGCCAGCTCCACGCCCTTGGCAAACGGCAGCCCGGCGAAGGTCTCGCCCACGTTGAAGGCCTGCCCGTCGCGGTTGAAGCTGCGGTGGTCGGTCTCGGCGAACGTGGTCGACGAGGTGTAGCGCCCCACAAGCAACCCACTCGCCAGCGGCAGGCGCACGATGAACGCGACACCCTTCGCCTTTACGCGCGGGAGCAACTCGGTGACGGCCTTCTGGCGGAAGATATTGAAGATGAACTGCAGCGACGCCAGGCCCGGGACTTCCAGGCAATACAGGGCCTCCTCCACCGTCTCCACACTCGCCCCGAAGGACTTGATCTTCCCCTCGCGCTGGAGCTCGCGCAGGGTCTCGAACACCTCGCCGCGCTGCAGCACCTCGAACGGCACGCAATGCAGCTGCGTTACATCGACGCAATCCAAGCCCAGCCGCTGCAGCGAATCCTCAGTATGGCGACGCATCGCTTCGCGCGTGAAATTGCCCGGCCAGCCCGGGTCGCCGCGGCGCCCGAGTTTGGTGGCGACGAAGACCTTCGCCTTCGTCTCGCGCAAAAACTCGCCCACCATCCGCTCGCTGCGGCCGTCGCCATAGACGTCAGCCGTGTCGAAAAAGGTGACGCCCTGTTCGTAGGCGCTGCACAACGTGGCCAAAGCGTCGGCCTCGGAGACGTCGCCCCAATTGCCGCCCAACTGCCAGCAACCCAGGCCCACTTCGCTTACGGTGCGGCCGGTCGGGCCGAAGATGCGGTGTTTCATAACCGGACAGTGGGAGCGAAACCGCCGCGGCACAACCCGCGAGCACGTCAAACAGTAGCCCGCCGTGGCCCGGCGCTTCAGCCTAGGGCATTGCGGTGGAGCGGGCTTTACGCCTTACGCCATTTTGCCTGAGCTGGACGGCGAAGCCGTTCAGTCCCCCATCAACCCGCGCAGCGGCTCAGCCCTTCAGCGCGGGGGACGAACGGCTCCTGCCCGCGGGTACACCGGCCGCCCCGGGGACGGGATTTTCTACCTGTCCCTATTAGCCCCCTGTCCCTATTTGCCCCCTCCAAACGAGAGGGCTTCAGCAACTCAGCGCCCGACCCGGGCCAGAAGCACCAAATGCCGGAGCGAGACCGGCTCGGCCACCAACGAGGCCACAGCCTTGAACGCCTCGGCGAGATACGGCTTCGCGAGGTGGTCGGCCTTCGCGGCGTCATCGCGGTACCTCTCGTAGACGATCAACGTGTCAGCCTCGTCCACCGGACGGACCAACTCGTAGACGAGAGTACCGTCCTCCCGGTCGGTGTTGACCACCTGCTCGCGCAGGACTCTCTCGAGCGCCGCAGCCTGTCCCGGCTTGGCGCGCAATGTGGCGATGATGCAGCTCATGATATTCGTGTAGTTGACTCTCTGTGATTTGGCGTACTCACCAGCCGGCGAGCACGAGTTTCCCGATGGTGCGCCCGGTCTCGAGGCGAGCGTGAGCGCCGCGCAGACTGGCCGCGTTGATCGGGCCGAGGGTCTCGGCATGTGTGGTGCGCAAGCGCCCGGAATCGACCAGCGCGGCGACCTCGTCGAGCAAGCGATGCTGCTCGATCATATCGTCCGTGCCGAACATCGATCGCGTGAACATCAGCTCCCAGGCCACGCTGGCGCTCTTCCCCATCAACGCCCCGAGAGCCACCGGGCCGCGCGGCTCGACGATCGTCACGATTCGGCCCTGCGGGCGGATCAGGTCGACCATCGCATCCCAATACCCGTCGGTATCCGTAAAGTTCGCGATGTAGTCGACGTGCTTGGCACCCGCGGCCTCGAGCTGCGGCCGCAACGGCTTGGCATGATCGAGCACGTGGTGCGCGCCCAGCTTCTCCACCCACGCCCGCGATTCCGTGCGCGACGCCGTGGCGAGAACCGTCAGCCCTGCGAGGCGCGCCAGCTGAATGGCGATCGAGCCAACCCCGCCGGCACCGCCGATGATCAGCAGCGTCCGGCCGCAGTGCGCACCGTGAGGATCAATTCCCAGCCGGTCGAAGAACGCCTCTCCCGCCGTCAACGCCGTGAGCGGCAGCGCCGCCGCCTCCGCAAACGAGAGGGAACGCGGCTTGCGACCCACAATGCGCTGGTCGACGAGATGGAACTCGGCGTTCGTTCCGGGGCGCATGATTGAGCCGGCGTAGAAGACCTCGTCGCCCGGCTTGAACAATGTGACCTCCGGCCCCACCGCCTCAACCACGCCCGCGGCGTCCCAGCCCAGCACGCGTGGCGAGGATTCGACGACGCCGGGGCGGGAGCGACGGATCTTCGTGTCCACCGGGTTCACCGAAACAGCCTCGACACGCACCAGCAGGTCTTGCCCGGCGGCGGTCGGCTTCGGCAGATCCACGTCCACAAGCGACGCCGGATCGTTGATCGGAAGATAACGGGTGAGAGCGACAGCTTTCATGCGTCACCGACGTTCCGCGCCGCCGCCCGGCCCCACAACCGCACGCTCCGGTACTATTCGCGGATCGTACGGTGGCCTTCGCGGATCGAAGCGCGAAACTCGCCCGGAGAGCGCCCGCTCACCCGGCGAAAGGTCTTGGCGAAATACGAAGGATCCTCGTACCCGAGGTGGTAGGCGATCTCCGCGACCGTGAGCTCGGTGTGGATCAGCAGCCGGCGCGCCTCGAGCAGGAGACGCGCCCGGATCAGCTCGCCCGCGGTCGTCCCGAGCTGCCCGCGCACCACCTCGTTGAGGTGCCCGGCCGTCACCCCGAGATCGCGGGCGAACGCCGCCACAGAAGTCTGGTGACGGAACTTCTCCTCCACCAGCGCCTGCAGGCATCGCACAAGCTCATGGCCCGGGCCCGAAGACGCCGCAGCCGGCTCGTTGCGGCGGTGGAAACGGAGTGCACTGGCGAGGATGAGCCGCAACGCCGCCCGTAGCGCCTCGTCCCAGCGGGCCGCGCGCTCCGCGTACTCCCGCTCGCAACGCGCCACCAGCGGCGCCACTTCCCCCTCGAGCTCCGGCCCCGCCGGCAAGACCGGCGGCAACTCCGCCCGGTAGGTGAAACCATAGTCGTGCAGCGTGCTCGGTGGCGGCTCCCGGCCATCGAAGAACACGCTCGTGAACGACGCCACCGTCCCGCTCAACCGATCACGGAGCTCCCAGCCATGCACCTGACCCGGCCCCACCAACACGAGCGACGGCCGGTCCGCCGGCAACTCGTACCGACGCGAGTCGTTGATGTGGACTCCCGGTCCGCGCAACCAGAACAGCTCGAAATGGTCGTGCCGGTGGGCGTTCGCGAGACGCGCGCATCTCGTGTCCACCAGCTCGAAGCGACCGACAAACACGTCCTCATCCACCGCGCGTTTCTGCGCAGAACAGCAGCCGAGCGGCAAAGAGGGAACGGGGCGGTCGTTCATGGTGTCGGCCGGCCACGATGCGGAAAGTGCCCCGAAAGAAAAGCCCGGCGGCGGTGCGGCCGCGCGCCAGGGCAGAGCCTACAAAGGCGAACGCCACGCGTTGCAGCGTTTCGGCGTCAGCCCCGCCGCCTCGCCCACCATCCCCTCGCTGCGCCCGGCGCCGTACACGTCGGCGGTGTCGAAGAAGCTCACGCCCTGCTCGTAGGCGCTGCACAGCGTCGCCAGCGCGTCACTCTCTGAGACGTCGCCCCAGCTGCCAGCAGCCGAGCCCGATCTCGCGCACAGCTCGTCCGGTCGGTCCGAAGACACGGTGTCGCATGGCGCGACTGTGGGGGGAATCCGCCGGGGCACAACCCCCGGACCTCCGAGAAATTTCGTCGCCCACGGCACCGCCGCCCGGTTGGCTCGGGGTGTGTCGGAGAGCCAACAACACTCGCGCGCGGTCCTGGGCCTCATCGGTGCGGCGCTGCTCTGGAGCATGGGCGGGGTGCTGCTGAAGTCGGTGCATTGCCACCCGCTCGCCGTCGCCGGCGGCCGCGGGCTCATCGCGGCGGTCTTCCTGATGCTCTGCCTGCGCCGCTGGCGGCTGCGGATCACTCCGCTGATGCTCGGCGCCGCTGTGGCCTATACCGGCACCACCGCCCTTTTCGCTGCAGCCAACCAGCTCACCACCGCCGCCAACGCCATCCTGCTCCAATACACCGCGCCGATCTTCGTCGCCTGGCTCGGCCGCTGGCTGTTGGCCGAGCGCGTCACCCGGCTCGACTGGCTCACCATCGCCGTGGTCTTCGCCGGCATGGCGTTGTTCTTCGCCGATCAACTCAGCCCGGACGGCCTGCTGGGCAGCATCCTCGCGGTCGTCAGCGGCGTGGCCTTTGCCTTCATGACCGTGCTGCTCCGCAAGCAGAAGGACGCCGAGCCCGTCGACTCGATCGTACTGGGCAATCTGATTGGGGCAGCCATCGGCCTGCCCTTCTTCGTCACCGGCCTCCCGCCCGATGCCCGCAGCTGGGGCGCGCTCGTCGCGCTGGGCACGTTGCAGCTCGGGCTCTCGTATTTGCTCTATTCCCGCGCGATCAAGCACGTCACCGCCCTGGGCTCGATCCTGATCCTGATGATCGAACCGCTGCTCAACCCCATCTGGGTGGCCCTCACCCTCGACGAGCGCCCGGGTCCCTGGGCCTTGGTCGGCGGCACCGTTGTGCTCGCCGGTGTGACCGGCCGCTCCCTGATCCTCGCTCGTCGCCACTATTCGGAGAGCGCCGGCACATGATGCCGGCCCGCGCTTTACGCCGGGGCGCCGACCTGGCCCACCGAGCCCAGCGACGAAGCGGTTCGCCTATTAAGCCGTGCCTAACCGACTGCCTGAGGTGGACCGCGTTGCCCTCAACGCGGTCAGACGCGATCGAGGGCCATCGCGTCCACCAAATGGCGTCAGGCTCCTGCGCGAGCGTCGATGGCCCCAAAGAACGCAGAGAACACAAAGAGCCCATTCATTCTCTGCGATCTTCGCGTTCTCTGCGGTTAACGCCTTCCGGGAATCGGAAACACCGAATCCACAGAATGGAAGAGCTCGGGCTTGCCCTCCCGGTGTCCTCCGTGCGCTTTGTGGTGATAGCCGTTCTCTGTACCCGAGGCCTGCCCGCCCATGTCTGATCCGAAAATGAACATCCCCGCCCGCGAAGTTGTTGTGGTTCTGCACGGCGTGGCCATCACCCCGCGCTTCACCGCCCGGCTCGCCCGCTTCATCGAGGGAGCCGGCTACGAGGTGCACAACCTCGGGTATCCGTCGCGCACCGTGCCGCTGGCCGAACTCGGGCCGCGCTGGCTCGCGGCGAAAATCGCCGAGCTCGGGCTCGAACGGGCGCCACGCCTACACTTCGTCACCCACTCGATGGGCGGGCTGATCGTGCGCGGCTACCTCGCCGCCCACCGCCCGGCCAACCTCGGCCGCGCCGTCACCATCGTTCCGCCACACTACGGCAGCGCGATCTCCGACCGGTTGCGCCAGCTGCCGATCATCTGGCGCCTCATCGGGCGCAATCTCGGAGCGCTCGGCACCGGACCCGATGCCTATTGGCGCACGCTTCCCCAGAGTGCCGACTTCGAGCTCGGGGTGATTGCCGGCAGTTTCGCGATCAACCCGCTAGGCTGGTTCTTCCTCGACGGCACCAGCGACGGCACCGTCGCCGAGACCAGCACACGGCTTGAAGGCCGGACCGATCATCTCGTCCTGCCCTCCAACCACACCCTCATCCTCTTTCGTCGCCGCACCGCCGAACAGGCGATCGCCTTCCTGCGCACCGGCCGTTTCGCGCGTTGATGGCCCTGATGCCGCCGAGCCCAGCGCGGCGGCAGGGTGCAGGCTCAGATGACCTCCACCAATCGACTGCCACCCTGAAGAAACGTTACGATTCCCGGCAAGCGCGGCTCAAACCACGCACGCAATACCACGTTCGTCGCATTGCCCACCCGCAGCCAGACGATGACCGGCGCCCGCGCGGCTTGCGCTGAGCGCGCGGCGAAATCCCGCGTCCTCCCTGTCACGATCACGCAGGCCATCCCGTAACGCCTGCGCCCAGATCACGCTGTCGGAGGCATGCAACAACTCGATGGATTCGACATGTTCCGCCTCGTACCCCGCCTCGCGCAGCCAGAGGGCAAGCGCCGGAGCAACAGCGTCGACCAGAAACTTCACTTGGCCAGTGAGAGCACCGGGTGGTCCACCTGCTGGGCCGCGTATTGAAGACATGCCTCGATGTCGGCACGCTCAAGATAGGGATACGACTCCAGGATCGCCGCCTCGGTCGCACCGGCGGCGAGCATTTCCAGCACATCCTTGACGCGAACTCGCAACCCGCGAATGCACGGCCGGCCGCCGCATTGATTCGGGTCGAAGGTGATGCGCGGAAACTCGCGTGCACCCTACCGGCATGCGCCCCGCGGCGCAAGTCCGGGCCAACCGCTAGGGACGCCTCCCATCCCAGGCCAGCCCCGTGATCGGGGCCCCCCATCATCTGCCCTCGGAACCACACCCTCATCCTCTTTCGTCGCCGCACCGCCGAGCAGGCCATCGCCTTCCTGCGCACCGGCCGCTTCGCACGTTGATGGCCCGAGAACGCCGAGCTCCAGCTCGGCTGCGGCATCGATTCAGGTCAAAGGCGATCCACGCGGTGGTCCTCACCCGTTCCGGCGAGCTGCGGCTGGCCGCATAGCCTGACCCTGGCTGGTGGGCGCGAGTGCCCTCAATCGCGCCTGACCCCATTGCGGTCAACGCGGCCCACCTTTGACCGATTGTCGCGGCGTAGCGATCCCATCCCGAGACGTTTGCACCAGCACTACACTGCGGTCTGCGCCGCCGCCCGCACCCACGGTCTCAACACGACGACGTTGGCCGCCGTCAGCAGCGCCCCGCCCACGAGCAGGTGCCAGGTCGGCACCTCGTTCGCATAGGCGATACCGGTCCAGGCGGAGAAGACAGCCGGCAACACCAGCGCCAGCGCGGAGGCCGACACCGGCTCCAGCGCATAGATCAACCCGGCCTCCGTGGCGGTGACTTTCGGCTGGCAGGCGTTCATCACCACAAAACAGAACACCGTGCAGGCCGCCGTCAGCAGCAGGGTCAGCCCCACCCAGCCCGGTGAGGACACGAGCACCACCAGGGCGGAAGCCTGCGGGGCGAGCACCAGCGCCCCCGCGGCGAACGCGCCCCCCAGCACCAGGAACATCACCGTGGAGGTGCGCAGCACCCCGTTGCCGGCGAACTCCTTCCGCTCCAGCCAGAGGATCTGCGCCATGAAGAACAGCGAGCCCGCGATCGTCTCCAGCTCCCCTCGACCAAGCCGCACCGCCCCCCACTCCACCCGGCCCAGCACCGCCACGCCCGCCACCACCAGCACGCAGGCCACCAGCACCGCCGCGGTCGGTCGCCGCCGGGTGCGCAGCGCGACGTAGAGGGGGATGAGCACCGCGTAGAGCTGCGTGAGAAAAGCGGACACCGAGGCGGCCGTGGACTGCAGGCCGTCGACCTGCAGCAGCAGCCCGAGCCCGGCAAACAACGCCAGCCCTGCCCCCTGCTTGGCCTCCAGCCAGGTGAGACGGCTCAGATCCCGGGCCCCCCACAGCGCCAGCAGGACCCCCGCGACCAGAAAACGCGGGGCCACCGTGCATGCGGTCACCAACCACGTCCCGCTCCCCGGCAGCAGCTGGCGCTGGATCAGCCCCAGGGTCTTGATGATGGGAAAGCTCAGCCCCCAGACCATCGTGGCCAGGATCAACAAGGTGACAGCGCGGGACCGGCGGGCGGCAACAGTAGGCACCGGCGCAGCATGCAGAGACGCACGAGTCGACGGCGAGAGGGAATCCGGCCGGTTCCCACTCCGTGTCCTTCGTTACTTCTCAATAGGCACGACGCGCTTCTTGCCGGGCCGTCGCCGGTCTGCGGGATCCTCGTTCTTGGCGATTCCAACTGCGCCTTGCCAGGGGCCTTCTCCGAATCGTCGAGTCGCGTGCGGCAGCGGCGACGGTGCGCGCGTCCGTTCGTTCCGCGATCCGCAGGCGACGTAGCCTCGTTGGGCTCGCCGATCGGTCCCCCCCTGCCCCCCGCCAAAAGCCGAGCCTGAGCAGAGGGCCATTTTGCGCTGGGCGTGAGGCCGAGCGTGGGACAACCTGCGCCGAACTCAATGAAGACGCCGCAACCGCACCGCCTTGGCTTGGAGCATCTGCTGCTGCTTGGCGTGCTGACGTTGTTCGCCGTAGGCGCGATCTGGGTGGGGACGACTTCGCACACCGGCGGCGGCAAGCCACCGGCGAATTGGGCGTCCTTGCTTCCCAAGATCGGGCTGCCCCTGCTCCAGGGCTTGCTACCCCGCTGAAGCCGACGGTCGCGCGGCCGGAGAAGGGAAGAACGTCGCCAACCATTGCGGCCAAATCGGGACCGCCGGAAATGGTGGTTGCGGAAAAAGACCATTCGGCTCCCCGAAGGCGCAGGGGCGGCAACCTTCGGAAGGCGGAGCACCCTACTGCCCCTACAGAACGACGGAAGACCGCGCCCTGCCCCGCCCCCTAGGCGCACAAAAGCGCCGGCGAGCAGAAGCTCGCCGACGCAGAGGGAAAAGGAACAAGCGGCTTACTTGACGAGGTTGTTCGAGACCAACTTGGTCATCTCGAACATGGACACCGTCTTCTTGCCACCGAAGACGACCTTGAGCTTATCGTCGGCGTTGATGTTGGTCTTCACCTTCTTGTCCTGAAGGGCGTTCTTCTTGATGTACGCCCAGAGCTTCTTGGTGAGCTCCGTGCGGGGCAGGGGGTTCGAGCCCACGACGGCGGCAAGCGCCTCGTTGGGCTGAACGGGTTTCATGAAAGCAGCGTTGGGTTTACGGGGAGACTTTTTTGCCATACGAGTGCTTTTGATACCCCCCGCACCGGGCATGGCAATAGCATTTTCATAGGTAAAATGCCGCGCCCCAGAGGGAAAACCGGCCGGGCCCGGCCCGCCCCCGGCCCCGCCGAGGCGCCCTGCCGGTCCGGTTTCTGGGCACGGAAAGCGCGCCCCGTCCGCCCCGCCGCCCTCCGAGCCGGATACAACCCGGGGCCGGCGCGCTCCGTATCCGAACTTCAGCACCGCGGCTTCGTCCGGCCGCGGCCCGCCCCGGAGCCACCACCGTTCGGCGACACCGCCCGGACGGCCGGGCCGGGCGGCCCCGCCCAGGAATCCTATATTCAGATACGCCGGCCGCTCGACCAGTTTGCCCCGGATGACAAGCTCTCGGATACACGCGGCGGCGGGCCGGCCCTGGGCCCCTCGCCGCCCGCCCGGAGGGCTTCGCCCCGCCCGCCGCCTCCCTGGCCCCGGGAAATCGGCTTGCCTCCCCCCTTTCCGGATGCGAGGTAGCCGCGCGCAGGTTGTCAGTTTCCACAACTGGATAGTCGTCAGGTGAGCGCGAGTTCAGTGATGATTTGAAAGCCCGGCCCCCGGGACCAGCGCGGAAAGCAGCCGGCGCACTGTCAGAGTCGGATCATCCATGAGCACCAAACTGTACGTCGGGAACGTCCCGTTCTCCACGACTTCCCAGGATCTCCAGAACCTGTTCGCCCAGCATGGCACCGTCGAGTCCGTGGAACTCATCGTGGACAAGATGACCGGGCGTTCCCGCGGCTTCGCATTTGTCGCGCTGGCGACCCCGGCCGAAGCCCAAAAGGCCATCGAGACCCTCAACGGTTACGCGATGGATGGCCGCAACCTCACCGTGACCGAAGCCCGGCCCCGCGAAGACCGCCCGCAGCGTAGCGGTGGCGGCGGCGGTGGCGGTGGCCGCGGCTTCGGCGGTGGCGGTGGTGGCGGTGGCTTTGGCGGCGGCGGCGGACGCGGCGGCGACCGTGGGGACCGCGGCGGACGCGGGGACCGTGGCGGCTTCGGCGGCGGCGATCGCGAAGATCGTCGCGACCGTCGTTACTGATCCAATCCTCAAGCACAGCTTTTCGGCCGGGCCCTGCGCCCGGCCTTTTTGTTGGCCGGGCCTGTCGGGCTTGGACCAGCGGATGCGCGGGAACCTTTTCGCCGGCGCACAGGGTCCGGCGGGGGGCGTTCGGCCGCACCGCCGAAGCTGCCAACGCTCCCGGCCGGGTGGGTCGACGCGAGCCGCCTGTGGCCGCCGCTCGGGCTCGGGCCTGCGTCGGCGATCCGGGCACTGCCGGGTGTTCCCCGCCGGCTCAACCGTACCGGGAGAAAACAAATACTTGCCGGAAACCGAAAAACCCATTCAAGTTTCCGGCGTTTCATGACCGCCAAGCCCACCACTCCCCCGCCGTCTCCCACTCCCAGCCCCGATCCCTCGGCCTTCGCCCGTATCGCCGCCGCTGCCCGCCGGCAGTTCACCGCCCTCGGCTTCCACCGCACCACCATGGACGACCTCGCCGGTGAACTCGGCATGAGCAAAAAGACCCTCTACGCCCATTTCCCCGGCAAGGAGGCGCTTATCTCGCACATGATGGAGTCCAAAATCACCGAGGTCCGGCAAGGCACTCGCGCGATCGTCGAAGATGAGTCCGCTCCCGTCGTCGAGCGCGCCCACCGCCTCATGGCCTTCATCGTGCGCCAGATCAGCGAGATCTCACCGGCCTTCCTGCGCGATCTCGAGCGCCATCACCCCGCCCTCTTCGCGCGCATGGAAAGCGTCCGCGCCGAGATCCTGCCCCGCGTCTGGGGCAAACTGCTCGCCGACGGCGTCGCCGCCGGGCTGGTTCGCCGGGAACTCGACCCCGCGTTCATTTCCGAAATGGTCGTCACCACCGTCCAAGGCCTGCTGCGCCCGGCCGTGCTCGATCGTCTCCAGCTTCCCCCACACGAGGTCGTCGACCGCGTGCTCACCATCGTCTTCACCGGCATTCTCACCCCCGCCGGCCGCAAAGCCTATGAAAACGGACCATCCCGCTGATCCCGCCCGCCAAGCCGCCCGCCGTATGACCGCCCCGCGCACCCTGCTGCCCCTGCTCGGCCTGCTGCTCCTCGGCGCCTGTACCCGCGCCCCCTCAGCCTCCGACCCGATCCGCGTCTCCGGCAACATCGAGGCCATCGACGCCCAACTCGGCTTCAAGATCTCGGGACGCCTCGCCGAGCGCCTCGTCTCCGAGGGCCAGTCGGTCACCGCCGGCCAGCTCGTCGCCCGCCTCGACGCCACCGACCAGCAGGACCAGCTCGCCTTGCGTCGCACCGAGCTGGCGGCGGCCGAGGCCGGGCTCGCCGAGCTCACGGCCGGTTCGCGCCCGCAGGAGGTCGCCGCCGCCCGCGCCACTCTGCGCAGCGCCGCCGCCGAGCAGGAACGCGCCCGGCTCGAACTCGCCCGCCAGGCGGATCTGCGCCACCAAAACGTCAGCACACCCCGCGACTACGAAGCGGCCGAGGCGGCCAGCGCGGTGGCCCAGGCCCGCGCCGCCGAGGCGAGCGAGCGTCTCAAGCTCGTCGAGGAGGGTCCGCGACAGGAGACCATCGCCCAGGCCCGCGCCCGCGTGGCCCAGGCCCGTGCCGCCATCGCCATTGCCGAAACCCAGATCGCCAACACCCGCCTCTCCGCCCCCTTCGCCGGTGTCGTGCTTTCCCACAACATCGAGCCGGGCGAGTTCGTCTCCGCCGGCACGCCGGTGGTCACCGTCGCCGACCTGTCCAACGTCTGGTTACGCGCCTACGTCCACCAGACCGAACTCGGCCGCGTCAAGCATGGCCAGCCGGTCGAGGTCCGCACCGACACTTTCCCCGGCAAAAGCTACTCCGGCACCGTGGGTTTCATCTCCTCGGAGGCGGAGTTCACGCCCAAGACCGTCCAGACAACCAAGGAACGCGTGAAACTCGTCTTCCGCATCAAAATCGACCTGCCCAACGCCGCCGGCGAGCTCAAGCCCGGCATGCCCGCCGACGCCGTCCTGCGCTGACGCGTCCCGCGCCTTCCGCCCCTCACGTTCGGCCTCCCCGCTTCTGCCCGGCTCTCTTCTGCCTTCTCCGCCCATGCCCGCCATCCGCACCACGCAGCTACGCCGCACCTTCGGCGACCTCGTGGCGGTCGAGTCCCTCGACCTCACCATCCCTGCGGGGGAGATCTTCGGCCTCGTCGGCCCCGACGGTGCCGGCAAGACCACGACGATGCGCATGCTCACCGGCGTGCTCCCGCCCACCTCCGGCGGCGCCGAGGTGGCGGGCCACGACGTGGTGCGCGCCGCCGGCCCCTTGAAGGAGCACATCGGTTACATGAGCCAGCGTTTCGGTCTGTATCCCGACCTTACCGTCATCGAGAACCTCGACTTCTACGCCGACATCTACGGCGTGCCCGCCCGTGGCCGGGCCGAGCGCACGGCGCAGCTGCTCGGGTTCAGCCACCTCACCGCCTTCCAACATCGCCTCGCCGGCAACCTTTCCGGCGGCATGAAACAGAAGCTCGGGCTGGCCTGCGCGCTCATCCACACCCCACGCGTGCTCTTCCTCGACGAACCCACCAACGGCGTCGACCCTGTCTCGCGCCGCGACTTCTGGCGTATCCTTTACCAGCTCGTGCGCGACGGAGTGACCCTCTTCGTCTCCACCGCCTACCTCGACGAGGCCGAGCGCTGCAACCGCCTCGCCCTTATGCACCAGGGTCGGCTCGTCGGCCTCGGCACGCCCGCCGAGGTCAAGCGCCTGCTGCCCGGCGCCCTGCTCGAAGTGCGCACCTCCGCTCCGCGCCGCACCGCCCAGCTCCTGCGCGAGTGCCTCACCGGCGCCACCGTCGGCCTTTTCGGCGACCGCGTGCACGTCGTGACCCGCGACACCACAGCGGCGGATACGCAGATCCGTCGCCACCTCGCCGACGCCGGTTTCGAGCTGCTCTCGCTGCGCCCCATCGAGCCCTCGCTGGAGGACGTCTTCGTCTCCGTCATCGCCTCCCGGAAAGAGTCGGCCGCCGGCGCTCAACCGGAGGTCAGCAGATGAACCCGAACCAGGAGACCCCCAAAGGTGGCCCGCGTTGCCCCCAACGCGGTCGCGCCCCTGAGCCGGAGCCGCAAATACCCGCTCCCACCCGCCACCTGGCGACGCCACTGAACCAGCCGAGCGCCGAACCGTCCATCCCCGCCGAGGCAATCGTCGAGGTCGAGCACCTCGAGAAACGCTTTGGGGCGTTCCAGGCCGTGGCGGGTATTTCGTTCGCAGTGCGCCGCGGCGAGATCTTTGGTTTCCTCGGGCCCAACGGTGCGGGAAAATCCACCACCATCCGCATGCTCTGCGGCCTGCTCGCGCCCACCGCCGGCACGGGCCGCGTGGCCGGGTTCGACATCGTGCGCGAGCGAGCTCATCAAGACGCGCATCGGCTACATGAGCCAGAAGTTCTCCCTCTACGACGAGCTCACCGTCGAGGAGAACATCGACTTCTACAGCGGCATCTACCGACTGCCCCGCGCCAAGAAGGTCGAGCGCAAGGCCTGGGTGCTGGAGATGGCCGGACTCGCCGACCACCGCCGCTCCCGCACCGCCGTGCTTTCCGGCGGCTGGAAACAGCGCCTCGCCCTAGGCTGCGCCGTGCTCCACGAGCCGCCCATCCTCTTCCTCGACGAGCCCACTTCCGGCGTCGACCCGAACAGCCGTCGCCAGTTCTGGGACCTCATCTACCACCTCGCCGCCCAGGGTGTGACCGTCTTTGTGACCACCCACTACATGGAGGAGTCCGAATACTGCGATCGCCTCGGTATCATCTACCGCGGCGAGCTCATCGCGCTCGGCACCCCGCGTGAGCTCAAGACCCGCCACATGACCGAGGCCGTGCTCGAGGTCGACTGCGCCCGGCCCAACGACGCCATGGGGGTGATCGAGCGCCTCCCCTCGGTGAAGGAGGTCGCCCTCTTCGGCAAGGGCCTGCACGTGGTTGCCCCCGACGCCGACGCCGCCACCGCCGCGATCCGCCCCGCCCTCGCCGCCGCCCAGATTCCCCTGCTCCGTATCGAGCGGATCGTGCCCACCCTCGAGGACGTTTTCGTCTCGCTCATCGAAGCGCGCGACGCCGCCGCCGGCACCCAACAGGAAGTCAGCAGATGAACCTTCGCCGCCTCTGGGCCGTGGCCCGCAAGGAGACCCTCCACATCCGCCGCGACCCGCGCAGCCTCGTGCTCGCCATTGGTATTCCGATGCTGATGCTAATCATGTTCGGCTACGCGCTCACCCTCGACGTGAACCGCGTGCCCTTCGTCGTCTGGGACCAGGGCAACTCGGTGGAGAGCCGCGAGTTCATCGCCCGCTTCACCGCCACGCCCTACTTCGACCTGCGCGGCTCCGTCTCCAGCTACGCCGAGCTCGAGCGCGAGATCGACTCCCGCGACGCCTGGCTGGCGCTCGTGCTCCCCCCGGATTTCGCCTCCCAGCTCACCGCCGGGCGCGCCGTGCCGGTCCAGGCGATCGTCGACGGTTCCGACTCCAACACCGCGTCCATAGTGCTCGGTTACGCCCAGGCGATTACCGCCGCCCACGGCCAGCAGATTCTGGTCGAGCAGGTCCGGCGCGCCACCGGCGCCTCCCCCGCCGGCGCACTCGACCTGCGCACCCGCATCTGGTTCAACCCCGATCTCGAAAGCAAAAACTTCATCGTGCCGGGTATCATGGCGGTAATCATGGGCCTGATCGCTGCGTTGCTGACCTCCCTCACTCTCGCCCGCGAATGGGAGCGCGGCACCATGGAGCAGCTCATTTCCACCCCGGTGCGACCCGCCGAGCTCATCCTCGGCAAGCTCGTGCCGTATCTGGTCATCGGCCTGGCCAACATGCTCATCGCCGTGCTCATGGCAGTATTTGTCTTCCAGGTGCCGCTGCGCGGGAGCGTGCCGTTGCTCTTCGGGATCGGCGGGCTGTTCATCGTCGCCACTCTCGCCCAGGGCATCCTCATCAGCGCGATCGCCCGCCAGCAGCTGCTGGCCAGCCAGCTCGCGATGATCTCGACCTTCCTGCCGGCGTTCCTGCTCTCCGGTTTTGCCTTCCCCATCGCCAACATGCCGGCGCCCATCCGCGCCCTCACCCACATCATTCCGGCGCGCTACTTCGTATCGGTGGTGAAGGGAATCTTCCTGCGCGGCGTGGGCCTGGAGGTGCTCTGGCCCGAGTCCCTGTTCCTCCTCGCCTTCGCAGTCCTCGTGCTCGCCTTGGCCATCCGCCGCACCCGGAACGCGCGAAACGCTCAGCCTCCACCGCCACCCCCCCCGCCGGGCGGGCCGCCCCGCCCCCCCCCCCCCCCCCCCCCCCCCCCCCCCCCCGGCCCCCCCCCGCGGCCCCCCCCCCCCCCCCCCCCCCCGCCCCGCCCCGCCGGGGGGGCCCCCCGGCCCCCCCCCCCCCCGCGGGGGGGGGCGGGCCCCCCCTCCCTCCCTGGTGTGGGAACGTATCCTCACCATCCTGCGCAAGGAATTCCGCTCCGTGCTGCGCGACCCGCGAATGCGGCTGGTCATCATCGGCTTCCCGGTCATTCAGACCCTGATCTTCGGTTACGCCGTCACCCTCGACGTGCGCCACGTGCGCCTCGACGTGGTCGACCGCGACAACACCCCCGCCAGCCGCGCGCTGGTCGCCCGCTTCACCAGCTCGGCCTACTTCGACGCCGTCGCCTTCACCTTCGACGACGACGAGGCCCGCCGCCTCATCGATGCCTCCGACGCCTCCGCCATCCTGCAAATCGATTCCGGCTACGAGCAGCACCTCCACGGCGGACGGACCACCCCGGTGCAGCTCATCGTCGACGGCTCCGATTCCAACACCGCGCGTTTCGTGGCCAACTACGGCACGGCCATCGCCACCGCCGCCAACACTGAGCTCGTGCTCGACCGCACCCTTCGGCAGACCGGCCGCACCGTGCGCGCCGGCGGGGTGGACCTGCGCCCCCGCGCCTGGTTCAACGCCGATCTGGAAAGCCGCAACTACTACGTGCCAGGCGTCATCGCGATGCTGGTCATGCTCATCGCCCTCATGCTCACCAGCATGTCGATCGTGCGCGAGAAGGAGGCCGGCACCATCGAGCAGATCATGGTCACGCCGATCCGGCCCGTGGAGTTCATCCTGGGCAAGTGCGCCCCCTTCGCCGTGATCGGCTTCCTCAACGTGGGCATGGTGTCGGCGGTGGGCCTGTTCTGGTTTGGCATTCCTTTCCGCGGCAGCTTCCCGTTGCTGTTGGGCGGCACCGCGCTGTTCCTGCTCAGCACCCTCGGGATTGGACTGTTCATCTCGACGGTCAGCCAGACCCAGCAGCAGGCGATGATGACGGCCTTCTTCTTCTTCTTTCCGGCGATGTTGTTCTCCGGATTCATCTTCCCGATCGCGAACATGCCACCGGTGATCCAATACCTCAGTCTCCTCGACCCGCTGCGCTTCATGTTGGTGATCGTGCGCGGGATCTTCCTGAAGGGCGTGGGGCTCGACATCCTCTGGCCGCAGTTCGCCGCGCTCCTCGCCCTCGGCGTTGGGGTGATGGCTTTCGCCGTCGGCCGTTTCCACAAGACCCTGGCGTAGTCCCACGAGCCGCGCACGGCACCTCCCGTTGCGGAGCGCACGGGAGCTGCGTCTGAGGTCCGAGTCTCGCGGGAACTGCGACGGCCGAAGCGGCCCGCGCAGGGCCCCCCGCCAAGGGTTTGGGTCGCCAGGGTCACAACGCCGAAGCGTACCCGGCCGCCCTCAGCTACTCCCGGAGCGGGACATGAATGAGCACGGGGGCGTTGGTCTCCGTGGCGGGCGGATACTGCTCAAAGACGCACTTCGTGGGATCCACCTCGTAGCCCGACGCCGCCCGCCACTCCCCAAAGATATGGCCGTACGTCGGCCCGATGGCGTGCACCTCGCAGGCGAACACGGCATAGGTGGCCGCCGGCACCTCGCGTACCTGCACGCCTTCGGGGGGTGTCGACTCCTTCCCTACAATCATGCCCACCAGGTAGTCAAAACTCCCGTCCGGGGCGGCGGCGAAGCTGACGCCGTAGTACCTCGCATCCAAGCTGTGCGGACTGATCTCCGCCTGGCACGCCTCGAACTGTTTCCAGATCGCCACACACGCTTCCGGGGATTCGGGGCCCGCCTTTCTGCGCGTCACAAAACCCATCACCAAGAAAGACTCATGCCGAACTAGTCCGGGTGGTTTCACGGCTTAGTGGTTGGTTCCAGGGTCCTGCGCAACCTCGCCCACCCTCGGGGGAAGAGCAAGAAGGTGCCGCCGACGGCGCCGCCGTCCGAGAGAACAAAGAACCCGAAGATTCACCACGGAGAGCACTGAGAGCACAGAGACTCGGAGGAGGTTAACCGCAAGGAACGCAAAGAGCGCAAAGAATGGCAGGATCGATTTCCCGAAACCCGAAACGCGAAACCATGAACCGCCCTGGTCACAGAGGACAAGGGCAGAGGAGAGCAAAGAGGGTTTGGTGGGTGGCGCCGTCCCTTCCTGTGTTCAACCTTCTTCACTCTGCCTTCTTCGTTAGGCCGCCGCTGTCCGTGGCTCGCCGCCCCCCCCCCGGCCCCCCCCCCCCCCCCCGGGGGGCCCCCCCCCGCGGGGAGCGCGGTCGCGTGGAGAACGACCCCGCGAGGAAGACAGAGAGAACCCGATTTTCACCACAGAGGTCACGGAGATCACAGAGGGGGAGGAGAACACAGAGAGATTCGGGGGTGGCGCAGGCGGCCCGCCTGCGTTCCGGTCGTAGCGACGTTCGCCAGAAGGTCGGGCCCTCGTCGCCTGTCGGACGTTCTGCCTTCCTCACTCTGCCCTTTTCGTTAGGACATCCGTCCGCCTTCATTCTGCCTTCTGCCTTAGGCTCGCCGCCTCTCGTCCGCTCTCCGTGCCCTCGATGTCCTCTGTGGTGCAATTCTCCGGCTTGCTCCCTTCGCTCTGTATATAGGCCACCCGCGGCCTCGACCGTGACGGAAGCCGCTCGCCCCCCGCCCTGCGGCTCCGCCAGCGTCTCGCCGCCGACTTCACTTCGAGTTAGGCTTCCTTCCATTCCCGAATGACGGCATACAGCCATTCGCGTTCGGGTTCTCGAATATGCTCTCCGATGTAAACCCGATCAGCGCCGACATCGAACGAAAGATGGTGAGCGCCACCCGATGTTTCGAGACCTACCTTAGTGATATCGTTCTTTAGGTATACTTTTGTGCCCTTTTTTTGGTGGGTGATTTGCGATGCAGAGATCACAAGGATTTCCGGTGGCTCGCCTCTTGCCAAATTGACGACCGCTTTAATCGCAAAAGCTCCACCAACAGTCCAGCCGCCGAGCCATGCGGCCATAAACCAGAACCCACCGCCGTATCTCGAGTTTTGAATAGCACTCCAGACAGCGCGTGTAACAGATATTTCTCCTACGGCCCAGCCGCAGAGCCAAAAGCATAGGAATGCAATCCCGCCTATGTCGCCAAGCTTCCTCTTCGGCTTAGGAATGATAATCTTGCGACCTTCGAAGGTCTCCTCAACCTTGAAAATAGAGCCATGCGGGGGAAGATTCATAATTTCCAACGTTCCGGGTCAGCCACGGCGAACCGCGGATATTGAAGTTGAAAAGGACATGATAGAGCCGTTGCGCTGTGACCGCTGGTTAGGCCGATTTCTTCTTCATCCGTAAAACTGGAAAACGGAATTTCGCATCATTTCCGAGAAAGACGGAGCAACATCGATCGCTTCGCTCCGGTCTTCACAAATGAACACAACCTGTCCGCGATTCTCGAAATCAAACGCCAAATACCCTTCGGTCGCCGAATCTCTGGATTGGAAACATATGGCTGTGCCAAACGGGAAGTAGCGCAGTGCCCCAGCATCCGAATAGAAAAGCCCCTTCTTCCGCTCAAGAAGGCGAGTCGCTATAAATGTCTTTCCGCGCATGTACGGCGCGTCTTCCTTCTCTTCATCAACAGAGTCGGGAAGCTTCATCAACAGCAGATGGTTCCATACCATACTTCCGAATGGTCCCTTTCTGACCTCGTACCAACCATCGAAACCTCCCTGGCAATATTCCCCGATCAACGCCAGAAAGTCCTTAGGAAGCGTGACTCCTACCGCATTCTGAAATCAGAAATCTGATTCTCGCGATCCATGAATATTCGGCCGTATTTGAACCAGGTGCCCTCCTTCGGATCAAAGGGCGTCTCTGTAGGCGCGTCTTCTTCGTACTGCTGCTCCTCTGAGTCGTCGGTTGCCATAGTGTTTTTGCCTAAGAGCTAAGGTGTCAAATTCAGGATACATGACGGCGATTGGAAAAGCGACATGATCCCGGCATTGGCACTGGTGTCTTGTTAGGCTCTGTTGTCTTCATCTGTTTCGAAGGAGTCAGCCGTCGCATTGAACCAGATTCTGAGAGCATGCACCCTTTCTTCCCAGCCGGCTTTGCGCTTCTCCAGAAACCAAGGAGCAAGAGTCCCGCTCAGCACCGTGCCGATCCGATCATGAATCTGCTTCTGGATCTCCCGTGGAACTGGCCGCACATAGATCTCTCGATCTTCTCGTGAGCTCGGATCAAAACGAACTTCGCAGATCTCGTGACGCTCTCGAACTTCACCTGGCTTGGGTGATTTGTAGCTAAAGAAATGGACCCGCACATCTAGAATCTCTCCAGCCGGCGCGATGTGGTTACTGATAGCACTCAGGCTCATCGGGTATACCAGATGAGAGCCGATCGGGTTCCTATAGGATGTCGTTATGCCGGGCATGATTCTTCTGCCCAGACACTATAGATGCGTGAAACGACCGCTGGAAAAAGAAGGTGCTGGTCCCCAGGGACGCGGGTTGCTCGCGAAAAGCGAGCCGAGCCGCATGGTGGAGGCGTTAACACAAACCACCAAAAAAGGAGACCAGCACATGAAAAAGCACGATAGGTTCATCGGCCTCGATGTCCACAGTTTTCCGGTGCGCACGTGGAACGGCTCCCCGGAAAACTGATGCGGGCACGACGGTATCTGTTCCTGCGGTTGTGATCCGCGTATTTCAGCTCGCTCACGGGGCCTTGGCCCCAGGGGATAAGCATCCCAGATGACGTCGCCCTGTTTGTTCGGACCGGACGTTGTTCGCTGCCGCCACCGCGGCGGAGTTCACCGATTTCCGCCTCACCACCCGAGACGGACCAGTTTCCATTATCCGGTGTTGACTCCACGCATCTATATCAACGTTCCAGGTCAGGGGCGACGGGCCTCTCGCTCCGCCGGGGGAAGAGGCTCTTTCCCGGCGTTCCCTGTGGTGGCTCGATGTTCTTTTTCCGTAATTTTTCGACCCTCCGTCGATCTACTGGATCGTCATATCTCTCCTTGGTCACAACATCTTGCACCGGCTCGCCCAGAGCCAAGAGGGCATTTTTCGCCGCTTCACGCACTCTGTAATCCCGGGTCGAGTAACTATAAACGTCTTCTTCTGTCGTCCATCCTTGATCAAAAGACGCGTCGTCAAGGAGCTCCCGCAGTCGCGGAATGAACTCCCGGAATGAATCGCTCCCTGCGATCACCGCACCGAACCTTCGTTCGTTCGGATCGGTTGCCTGAAGTGCCACCTCCGCTTTGCGCTTCAGCGTGGCTCGGATGCGCGGGATCTCACTCGCCAAGTGACTACGATCCATGACCTTGCCATCGCGGAGGCGCACTGAGAATAGGTAACCCCAGTACAAATGAACGATCAATTCGTCTGAAGCGTCATTGAAGAAGATAACGGCATCGCGGTTCCAGTACGTACTGGACATGCTACTGCTGATCAAACCTTCCGATGTCCACGGGCGCTCATCAATCTGCCGGCCTTCCCTAAATTGCTTTAACCGCAGACTTTCCAGCGTATGCTTCTTCGTGAGTTTCCCTCGTGAATCATAGACAACTATCGGGTCCTTGCCGACGCCAAACCAGTTGTCGAAAGTAACCACGTAGCGCCCGTCGTTTGTGACCATCGCAGTAAGCGGGGTAACGCGGTTCACGAGTACCCTTCGCCAAACAACACTAGTTTTGCCTGCGTCAGTCCGTTCGAGAACCCCAATGCATTTGTCCCCTCTCGACGCGCTCGACTTCTCCATAGGGGCTAACGTGTGATACGAGGCGTGCGAAGGATCAAAACGCGGGAAATACGCGGTAAAACGAAAGATGCCGTTCTCGGATCTAGCGACGAGATCTGTAGACGGATAGACCCACGAGTCGGCGACGCACACAGCGAAGCCGAATGCAAACCAAGTGACAAAGACTGATGCCATCCTTTTCATCGAACGCTACATGCTCAGCCACGACGAATCGCGGATGTTGATTGGAAAACGGGCATCATAGAGTCGTTGGATGTGCCGTCTGGTTAGCCCTCTATGGACAAATGTAGCAAACAGGCTTGAGGTGCCCTGCGGCAAATTTGCCCGAGCGAACCCATCCATCCTTCCTCAGCGCCCGATCCAGGAAACACATAAAGTAGCCATGTGTCACCAATACCACATCTCCTCTTGTTCGATCGAACTCACTTAGCTTTCTAGCCAGTATCTCAGCTCGATCTCGCACCGCACGTACGTCATCTACGTTCGGAGCGTAACCACAGAGCCAAGCGCAGCGAGCAAGCAAGAATGCTAGACCTGCAGGCCCAATATACGGGAACGGTAACTTCGGCGGGAACGCCGCCTCCTTGGCTTCGTCAAGCAATTCAATAGGATGATTTGGAAACAACCAACCCGCCGTGTCCATCGCCCGTCGGGCTGGGCTCGAATACACAGTCACTGCACTCGGCAGGCCCTGCGGGGCCTCGCCCAGCCTTACTGGCGCCGCATCGTACTCGCGCAGTAGATGCTCCAATCGGCATCCGCAGATCCAACGATCCCTTATTTCTACGGGCGCATGTCTCAACAGTGTGATCTTCATGCCGAACGCATCAGCTCAGCCGCGACGAATCGCGGACCGTGATTGGAAATCGGGTGTCATAGAATCGTTGGATGTGGGCGCCGGTTCGCCTCCGTTTCTCCCCGCTTTGGCTTACCCGCGCGCTTCGCAAGCTGTGCCTTACGAGTGGCAACAAATTCGCTCAAATGAATCGAGCCCCAATCCAAGATCTTCTTCTTCCTGATGGAGCCGAGCCTCTTTTCTGCATTCTTCGGCGCAGCTCCACCAGCGACAACTTTGGTGAGGTCATTCGATGCTTTCCGAAAGGCCCGGACCGCTTTTCTCTTCTTTAAAGGCTTCGCTTTCCTCCAGCTCTTATTGTTCTCCCCATTCCGATTGTAGTGATCGCGTGAGTAGCTGAGGCGCTTCTTTTCCTGAGGTGTGTGGGTTGAGCTCATGGCTTTTGGCGAACGTTCCGGGTCAGCCACGCCGAATAGCGGATACTGAAGTTGAAAAGGACATCGTAGAGGCGTTGCGCTGTGACCGCTGGTTGGGCCGATTTTCAGATCTCATCGGGACTCACAAGACTAGCGCGCTTCTCGTCCACTACTGGGTCCAGCCCACGCTCGGCGAACAGAGAAATGAGTGCGCTGCCGCCATGGACCTTCGCGTAGTGCCGTTCTTCTTCGGTAATCGGAATCAAGTGTAGAATGTCCGTCGGATCGCCATCTACTAACATCGGGCTGAAGCTATCGGGCATCATCAATGGATTGACGAAGAAGTAACTCGTGAGGGCAGATGGAACGGCTGTCATAGGCTTTCCGTTCGGAACGGTATGCCGATAACTGAGAAAGGTGTCATCGGAGGAAGGCATCTCCGCTAACCCCTTAAGGACATTATACATCCAACCTTGAGGCTCGCTTACGTAGAGCATGATCTCCGCTCTGGGTGCGATATCGCAATTATCTGGTACCGACTGCCGCAGGTCGGACATCCCACCGGTGATGAGTGTGTAGAATGGGCGCGCCTCGGTAGGAGGGAAGGTGTAGATGTCCACATGGACGGGTTTGATGTCCGTCGAGTGCATGACCTTCTCGGTCGCCGGTCCGAGAAAGCGGACGTAGTGCGCTTCACGTTGCTCGATGAGAGATGGATTCGATTCTAGCATCTTCTTTTTTGCCCAACGCTTACGGATGAGCCACGCCGGGCGGCTGGCGGTGATTGGAAACCGGGCACTTAACCGGCGTTGCGCTCTGGTCGCTGGTTCGCCCTCCGTTTTCCAGCGCCGCGGCAGGAAAGAGACGGTCGGTCTCCGGCAACTCGGTCGGAGTCTCTCGGCCATCGACGCTCCATACCTCGAGCCCGGCCAGTCGATCACCCGGGCCATAGCTATCACACCGCACAGTAGAAGAAATCGGCGACGGGAAACAGACCCTTCTCTTGTTCTTTCAAACCGTCGACGGCCAGATCGACCGTCGCACAGCCGCAGCCGCATCGCCCTGAAACCCTGGCACAATCTATTTGCGGCAGGAAATCTCGCCCACGCGTCTCGCCATGCTCCAGCAACCAACGCAGCAGGGTTTTCTCGCTTTCGGTCAGCGGTCGATCCTCAGCAATAATCTGAATGTGAGTCGGCATGCTTCTTCCGGCGAACGCTTACGGATGAGCCACGGCGGGCCGTGGACTGTGATTGGAAGGCGGACGCTTTCCCGCCGTTGCGCTCTGGCCGCTGGTTCGCCCTCCGTTTTTCATTTTTGGGGCGCTTTCTCAACGACGACTGTCTTCTTCTCGGAATCGAAAGTCGCGCTCTTGATGCTGCACCGCGCATCTTCACGACGGCTCTTGCTCTCGCCAAAATCCTTCTTCGTCCAGAAACAGATGGTGCCGACTTTCTCTTTCTTTCCGGTCAGCTCAAGGACGGCATCATAGTCAGGAACCTCCCAATAGATGCCCTTCAAAGGCCACTCACCCTTCGGCCCCACGATCTCCATGCCGCCGGTGATATCGACGGCTCCGATTCTCTCCAGCGAGGCAACCGCGCCGGCAAGCGGAGCGCCAACTTCGATCTTCGCGGTCTCGCACAACGCGAGCGCGGGAAGAAGGGAAAGGAAGGCGACGATGGCTCTCATGACTTATGGCGAACGATTCAAGTGAGCCGCGGCGAGCCGCGGAAATAGATTGGAAGGCGGGCGCTATCTCGCCGCTGGCTCTGCTGGCTGGTTCGCCCGATGTTTTCCATGGTCTTAGTGAAGCGCAACTTCCCACTCTTCGAATGGCGGTTTGACTACATACTTCGGGCCTTCGACATATTGCCGGATGTACTGCGCTGCGCGTCTTTCTGCCTGCTCTGTATTCTTTACTTTCCCCTCCTCGTCCAACTCCAGAACATTGACGAAAATGGCGTACACTTGCTCGAGTGCGCTCGGCTCTTCGAAAATGCACGAATAGTCGATCCCTTCGAGCTCGGGCTGTCCAATCGATCGATTAGCGATCCAATAGGAAAACAGCCGGACAGCACCGCTGACTGATGTGTGGAGCTTGGGCACGCGCTTTTGGGTTTCGGCGAACGATTCAGGTCAGCCACGACGAATCGCGGACTGTGATTGGAAAACGGGTGTCATAGAGTCGTTGGATGTACCGTCTGGTTGGGCCGGTCTTCCTTCATCTGCGGTGCCATCACAGTAATCATCAGTATCACCTCGTCCGTGGCATACTGAAAATGGACGAGGTGCGTGCCGAACGAAAACCGATCCCAAGTAGGACCGGATCTCTCAGGCTCACCAAACTGCCATAGGACATCCGCTCGCATACTTGTGAAGGCTGCTTCGTGAGGCATCGCCCCGCGAAACTGAGAATGTCCATCGTGCCCTTCAGCGTAGAGGTAAGCGGTGACTAGTACTTCTTCTTCGTCGAAGTAGAGACAGAGCCCGTGCTTCGGATAGTCGCTAATGCTGAGGCCCCCAAATGTGTCGGTGTCAGCACAGACCCCGAGCGCATTCATAAACTCCGCAACATGTGGGTCGTTCTTTTCGCGGCCGACTAGATCAGTGATCGCGCTCATTTCTTTCGCCATTAAGGTAGGACCGCCGGTTGCCCGACGGGCCCCTCGCTGATCCCGGCGTGCGGTATTCCCGCACCGGGCTCGTCAAGAGAGCGCGCACGCAGAAGGCTGGGGATGATCGTCATGACGGCAGGGGCAGGAGGCGCTGGGCTTGGTACGGGGTTTCGACGATGCGCGGCACCGGGAGCCCCAGTGTCTGCCACATCGCCTCGAAGGTCGTCCAGTTGTAACTGCGCCGCTGGCTGCGGCGGTTCCACCATTTGAAGACCAATCGCTTCGCCCCGCGCCAGTAGATCTGCAGGCTGCGCGAATTGCCGATTACGCCAAAGTAGTTCCAATGTCCTTGGAACTTGGCGCACAGCCCTTCACCCAGCCAACGCAGCCGCCGGTTGCGGTTCGCCCGTAGCCACTCACTCAAGGCAGCGAACGCCACGCGGACCTTCTTCTTGCTCGTTCGCCGCTTCACCGTGCGGAAGTCCCGCCGGGTGTTGCCCCAGTAGAAGTCGAAGCCCAGAAACGTGAACGCGCCGCTGTCGGGATCATTCCGCTGGAAACGGACAATCCCGCTTTTGGCCTCCGCGAGCTTGAGGCCGAACTTGGCCAGCCGCCCGCGCAGTTCGTCGAGATAACGACGCGCCTCGGTCTCCTCCTCGAACCCGCAGACGAAGTCGTCGGCATACCGCATATAGCCCAACTGACCGCGGCAACCGCGACGCACGGTTCGCTCCGTCCACAGGTCCAGTACGTAGTGCAGGTAAATGTTCGCCAAGATCGGCGAAACAATCCCGCCCTGCGGCGTCCCCGTGGCCGGGTGGAGCACCCGTCCGTCTTCTTCCAGGATGCCGGCCTTGAGCCATTTGCGGATCAGCCGCAGGAAACCCCGGTCGTTGACGCGCTGCTCCAGCATCTTGATTAGCCAATCGTGGTCGAGGTGGTCGAAGAAACCTTCGATGTCCGCCTCCACGATCCAGCCGATGCGCCCATGGAAGAGCACATGTTGGAGTCGCTGCGTCGCCGCCCGGGCTCCGCGTCCGCCGCGATAGCCCATGCTGCTGTCCAGGAAGTCGGCTTCGTAAATGGCTTCCAGTATCCGACTGGCCGCCAACTGTACCAACTTGTCTTCTACTACCGGTATCCCCAGAGGGCGCTGTTTGGCGCTGCCCGGCTTGGGGATATACCGCCGTCTCACCAACTGCGCCCGATAGGTCTGGGCCTTCAGGCGCTCCAACAGGTCGGCCAGCCGCTCGTCCAAGCGCTCCCCGAATTCCGCGACATCCAGACCGTCCACTCCGGGGGCGGCCGCACGGCGCAGCTCGTAGAAGCACTCGTAGAGCATCGGCAGATCGATCATCCGATACAGGCTGCGGAACCGATACTTGGGCTCCGCCGCCGCTTTCTGTCTCAGTGCCAGCAGGGAGCGTGACACGCTTTGAGGGACGCTGTCCATGCCCCCGAGTGAGTGCTGTGCTGGCGTTGCTCGCCGGCCCGCCCCGTCGGCATGCAAGCGGCGCTACCGTCTCGGACTACTATGCACGGGTCTGACTCCCGCGACTCCCTGGGGAAGCCCTTCTTTTGGTCGGACCTCCCGTCCCCGCTGCCGGGGAGAGTTGCGGGCCTCCCGAGTTCAAGTGCACTTCCTTGTTCCCATGCCACGGTCTTGGTGGACCCCGACGGATCTCCGGAGACTGGCCAAAGCGTCTCCTTCGTGCTGGCTTCCGCGGCGTTAAACGCGTCGCCATCCGCCTCTCTCTTATTACGGGGCTGTATCAACCTTCGGGGGAGTGCGAATCCCGCTGCGGCCTGCGAACTTCCCTGTGTACGCTTCGTCCATGCCGTTTCACCCGGCGGAGTGGTTACCGCTGCGGCCATCATGATGTGCCTGACTTCTTTCTCGGGTTTAGCTGACATCGACGCAACACTCGGTCCTTTCTATTGGCTAGATGTTGAAAGACCCGGATTTTCACCGGGCAGGAAGCGCCTCGCTTTGCTCGGCGCACCAACGTCTCAGGTCAGCCATGCCGAACTGCGGACTTTATAGTTAAAATGAGCATCGTAGAGGCATTGCGCTGTAGTGACTGGTTCGGCCCGGGTTTCAGTCCCAACCTGCGGACCCAGCATCCTGGTCTTTCAGCGGCTTCGGTGGGGCAAATAGGCGACCCCTAGAGCGTAACCCGACCACAACCACGATCACGCCTAAACCGATGCACGCCCATCCCGGATAGAACGATTCTTTCTTCGGGAACTCTTGGTCAAAGGTCATCGAATGAGCAGAATCGCTTGCACTGGCGACGGCCGCCGCCCGTGGAGCGACGATCACCTTAATCCCCGCTAAGAGGAAGATAATGCCAATCGTGATGAGTGCTGCTCTCATTTCTTTGCGCCGAACGCTACGGGTCAGCCACGCCGAACACCGGATACTGAGGTTGAAAAGGACATTGTAGAGGCGTTGCGCTGTGACCGCTGGTTCGGCCGGGTCTCTATTTGATTCCGAGAACAAGGATGAGGAGTCCAATCGCACCCAGGATTCCCTGCCCGAGCGAAAAGTATGCGACTGTGCACAGCATGGAGACACTCCGTTTTTCGGCAGCCAGGAAATCTCTCGAGCCACGATACGCGCTACTCCGCATGTATGATTTGAGCGGTCCGTAGAACGGCTCGACCATCGCCTCAATTACTTCTGCTGGTTTTTCCGATATACCCTCGACAGACTCTTTCCCCTCGGGCTCGGCGAATTTCTTGTACAGAGCATCGGTCACAAGTATCGAGTGCTTGATCGCGATCGCCATCAGCACAACGAGAACCCCATCAACATCGAGAGGGTTAGGGACACCAGCCCCAATTTGAGAGCCCACAAGCTCACCACTTCATGCACGGCGGCCAGATTCGCCACAATCACCCCCAGAATCGCTGCCGTTCCAGTGACAACCCACTTTGCCTGCTTCGCCGAGACCGCCGCTGCGGACAAGACATGAAGGAAGAGATAGCGCAGGAATTTCTGAAGCGGAGAAAGATATTCAGGATGGTCCATTTTGTGCCCAGACACTATAGATGCGTGAAACGGTCGCTGGCAAAAGAAGGTGCTGGTCCCCAAGGACGCGGGTTGCTCGCGAAAAACGAGTCGAGCCGCATGGTGGAGGCGTCTCGCGTAACCACCAAGAAAGGAGACCAGCACATGAAAAAGCACGATAGGTTCATCGGCCTCGATGTCCACAGTTTTCCGGTGCGCACGGAACGGCTCCCCCGGAAAACTGATGCGGGCACGACGGTATCTGTTCCTGCGGTTGTGATCCGCGTATTTCAGCTCGCTCACGGGGCCTTGGCCCCAGGGGATAGACATCCCAGATGACGTCGCCCTGTTAGTACGGACCGGACGTTGTTCGCTGCCGCCACCGCGGCGGAGTTCACTTCTCTCCGCCTCACCACCCGAGACGGACCAGTTTTCTATTATCCGGTGTTGACTCCACGCATCTATATCAACGCATCAGCTCAGCCACGACGAATCGCGGACGTTGATTGGAAAACGGACATCATAGAGTCGTTGGATGTGGCGCCTGGTTAGCCTCCGATTTTTCGTCACGATGCAGTAACCAGACCGAGAAAAGAAGCACCAACGCAAGTCCTGGTGGCGGTGGCCCACCACCTTCGTCATCGTTGCCAAACGTGCTCCGGAAGGAGGCCCTGGATCTGCGTCGCCGGCTTTGAATCTCAATAGTCGACGCAATCGGAAACGCCGATGAGCATCGCGAGGAGCAGAAGAAAGAGATAGCCAAACCTCCATCGAACACGGAAAGCGCGAATGCAGAACACAGCCGTCGTAATACCGATCAGAGGGGCCAGCACTAGAAAGACTATTTGGAAGATGGTCATTCCTTTAGGCTAACGTTAAAGGTGTGACAACGGCGCGGTGGACGTTGCCGAAGGAGTTTGCGTCATAGCCGTTGTCACTAGCGCCTGGTTAGCCTCTGTTTTGCTTTTCATAATCATGGAATAAAACAGAAACTATCCGACTCAACTCTGCCCTCTCAATACCTTCGCGCTGATGAATCGCGAGCGGGTGCATAGTCTGCTCCAACTCGACAGTCGGTCGTAGCCCGACTTCTCTTTGATGCACGTGAGTCTTCAAATACATGGTATCGGGATACTCAGGGATCTTGCTGCACAACCAACCGAAATACGGTCCCAAGCCCACTCGCTCAGAATTCTCCCAATTATCGGAAACCTCTGAATAACTCTTTTCGCTGAGCGAACACCAAACACCCCACGTGAACACCTCGTCGCTTCCTTTGATCGGAATATGAAGGAGGGCGTGGATAAAAAGATGCATACCTTCGTGCGTGACCAATTCGCATTGCTCTTCCGTCATCGCGGAGTGCGCTCGCTCAGCATCCGACGCGAGCAACCACGGCAGCGGCTCTCGAAAATGCCAGGCGAAATCTGCTACGTCGTGTTCCTCGCCACATATTGCGCACTTGAGGTTCATGTTTTGGCTAACGATTCAGGTGTGCCATGCCGGGCGGCTGGCAGTGATTGGAAAGCGGGCACTTGACCGGCATTGGTACTGGTGGCTGGTTCGCCCTCCGCTTTTCATTCGACGAAGAGAGTGAATGTGCGATCTCGCTCATGCCTCGCGAAGGCTGCTTGCTGAACCTTCGCACGGTCCGCGGGATTGTGCTCGTCAACAGTGTAGAGCCGTCCATCGCGATCAATGAGCGTGGTGGGACTCGCATCATGAATGTCGGCCTGAACAATCGTCGGCGAAGTGAGCATGGACAGCGCATTCTCGATCGTGACAACGGTAGGGCTTGGCTTTGCTGGGCTGGCAGGCGCCTGCACGGGGACAGGGACACTCGGAGCCACCGAACTGCACCCGGCCAATATGGCGACTGGTAACAATAGCAGAACAATCTGGGCGAAGCGGTGGTTCATCTTCTTTTGGCGAACGCTCCGGGTCAGCCACGGCGAACCACGGATAATTAAGCTAAAACGGACATAATAGAGCCGTTGCGCTGTGACCGCTGGTTGGGCTCTGTTTAATCTAGTCTAGAGAAACAGGGTCCCACGGAATCTTTCCGGTAAGCGATTGTATATGGTCGCGGATTTGATTCGCTAACATAAGGCATGATTTCACTGCAAACGAACCCTGCTTCAGCTGTTCATCAAAAGTCAGCTTCGGGGCGCTCAGAAGATCATGCGCAATCGCGCCCGCAGAGTGATCAAATCATTCAATCGCTTGCGGACTGTCGGGTGACGCTCCACTCCATTTCCAAGCCTTCGAAATATCCTTGAGACCCAGCGTAACAAAAACTAGGTCGTCGATATTTTCAGGCCGCGGCGTGTGAAACCCTTCCAGTAGCGTCTTCCTCCGCTTTCGGAGCTCTTCTTTCCAGCCAACGCCAGCGAGCGACCAAACTGCTCGGTGATCTTTCCGCTGCTTCAAATCCTCAGAAACGGGAAGAAGAACGTCCCACCCCAGCTTCGAATAGTCATCTAGCTCGCGGAGCAAGAATTCCTGGGCTTCCGTGACCAGACCTTCGACGTAAGTTTCCAGCAGCATGACGTCGAAAACCACTAAACAGGAGCATATGATCTGCTTCTTTTTGTTCGGTTGTTCGAGGCCGTGACTATTGATGTCGTCTATAAGCTTCGGCAAGTAGCCGACGGCTTCAAGGCGTGATTGCCGATCTTGTTCTGCTTTTGGTAATGGCATGTGATTGTTTTCGCCCAACGCTTACGGATGAGCCACGGCGGGCCGTGGACTGTGATTGGAAGGCGGGCACTTAACCGCCGTTGCGCTCTGGTCGCTGGTTGGCCCTCCGTATTTCATAGCGTTCCGAGGTCAGGATGGAAGAAAGCCTTCGAGATCTCCTCCGTCAGAAGCTCGATCTCTTTCTGGAACTTTGGATCTTCGCTTTGGCTCCGGAGAATCACCCAGGTGAAATTCGCGAGGTAGAGCTTCTTCGGCGGCGCACAATGCGCGACTGTCCAACAGTAGATGTCGAGCTGAGTCTTCTCTTCTTCGACTTCCTTCTTGAAGACCTTCACGCCATCGCCGAGCGCCGTCTTGATCAGGCGCTCTCCGGACGCGAGCGGTGACGCCGCAAATGGGTATACCCATCGGCGGCCAACTTCCAGCCGGCGCCTCAAACGTCAGCACATTCAGTCGCAGCGTGCCGGCACCAGAGCGCTCGCTATAGAACATGCCGCCGCCTGCTGGCTGATACTCTTCCTTCCAATCGGATGGGATTCGGAAACTGATAACGCCGCCACGATACGCGATAGTCTTCATCGGAGGAGCTTCAGCAAAGCCGGTGAGTGTGGAAACGAGGACTGCGGCGAGAACTGATAGAAGGCGCTTCATCTTTCGGCCAACGATTCAGATCTGCCACGCCGGGGACCCGACGCTGCTTGGAAAATAGGCCTTCATACCGGCGTTGGAAGTGTCGACTGGTTCGCCCTCCGGTTTTCATCTCTAATCGCGACAACAACCAGAAGCGCGACAGCGGTCGAAAGATATGACCATGGAGTAAATGTCTTGGTGACTCTGACGGCACCGCTGCCGGGCGGAATAGACACCGCCTCTTCATGCGGGGCATAAGGAATCGTGCCGCTCGATGCTGAATCTTCGATCGCAGGCACCACCGTCATCAGTACCGCGAGAGTGATGGCAAGCCAATGCCACCGCCGAAACCGGACGGCGATGTAGACGGCACCAAGGCCTGCGATCAGGAAGCTAGCAACATTCACAGTGGCGATGAGCCATGCCACCGGATGGTCTGATAGTGGAGTGATCATTTCTTTCGGCGAACGCCTCATAGGGGTGATCCGTGATCGTTCTGGTACAATCAAAAATAGATGGGATGGGGCGCAGGGGAAGGGGCGCAGCCCTTCCCGCTCTCCTGGGAGCAGGGTGTTGGCTGTATCAGAAGAGTATGGTCCGGAGTTGTCAACAGGAGGATCCGGTATTTGGCTTTCGGTGCCTTTGCGGCCCGGGGCGGCAGGAATCAAACGCTCTGCGCATACGAGCGCTTTGACCTTAGCTTCCGCCGCCCCGGGTTGCTTCCACCTGAAACGACTACTCAGAGAACGATGCCGAAAACATCCCTCCCTATGGCTGTCGCCGGGTGGCTGCTCCGCAAATGCATCAAACAACGACCCCAAATCAGCCCATGAATACTCCTGAGGCAACTCCAACCTATGACCTGATCGTCTCCCTGGATCGTTCCGACGCCTCCGTGGCCGTCGTTCTCCTGCACCCGGTCGACGGTGTCCTCGCCGAGCACACTGTCAGCACCGCGCCCGAAGAACTCGACCGGTGGTGGATGCAGCTCAAACGCGACCATCCGCTGGCCCGCCTGATCGTCGCCTTCGAGCAACCCGCTCCTAACCTGCTGGCGTTTTTCGCTCCCCGCGGTGCGGCCGCCATTTTTGCCCTCAACCCTTCGGCTACTTGGGCGTACCGGCAGTCCCTTGTCGTCTCCCACGCGCGCACCGATAGCTCCGACGCTAAACACCAAGCTCTCTTTGTGTTGCACCATCTCGCGGAACTCACGGCCTGGACCCCGCCGCCTCCGGCTCTGGTGGAGCTGGATCGTCTTTGCGAGGCGCGCCGCAAACTGGTCAATCAGCGCACGGCCACCACCAACCGATTACAGGCTGTGCTCAAGCGCTACTATCCCCAGGCCCTGCAGCTCATGCAGAGGACATTTGGCGGGCGATGAATCTGGCCTTTCTCCGGCGGTGGCCTTCGCCCCAAGCCCTGCAATCTTCCCGCCTCGCCACCCTCAAGAGCTTCTTTCATAAACACGGCAGTCGCAGCGCGGACCGCTGGGAGCAGCGCGCCGCCGTGCTGTCTTCACTGGTGGCCCTTTCGGCTGAGGAACCCATCTCCGATCTGTTGGAAGGCTCCGTCTTGGTCAATTTGTTGGAGACGCTCAATGCCGCCATCACTCGCTACGATTCCACCATAACCGATCTCTTCGAGGCCCAACCGGATGACCAACTCGCCCAGGTCAACGCGTTGCCGGGCGCCGGACCCATCCTCTCGCCGCGCCTGCTTGTCGCGCTGGGCCAGTTCGCCGACAACTGTCCATGCGCCGAGGATCTGGCTGCCGCCGTTGGGATCGCTCCGGTGACTGACCAAAGTGGCCGGATGCGAAAGGTCTACCGGCGCCTGCGCTGCGACAAGCATACCCGCCAGACCTTCGTGGAGTGGGTCAAGGAAGCTTGTAAGCACTCGGTCTGGTCGGCGGCTTATGTTCAACGTCGCCAGCAGGCCGGTCATGGATTCCATATTATCCTACGTGCACTTGCCTATAAATGGATCCGCATCCTGTGAAAATGCTGGCATGACGGAGTCCCTTATAACGAAGACATTTACCTCAAACGGCTCCGCGAAAAGGGCAGCCCCCTGGTGCCGTCGGCTGCGGCAATTTAGTTTCAAATTTCGCTCGACAGATGTCCTCAGAGCTAAGGTGAGGGATGCCGGACACCGGACGCTGCCGCAGGGAGGGACGCTTCCCCGGCATTCCCTCTGGTGGCTTGTTCGGCTGCAACTTCATCTGTTCTCGGAAGCCTATCGCCTACGAAACCAGCCCTCGGAAAAGGCCAACGGCGAATCCGGTCACGTAGGTCGCCACGAAGATCGATATGCGGGTAACGAAACCGAAAGCACCCGCAGCTATTGCAGCCCGGCGAACTGGAGAACCTTCCGTCGGAACCCAGTAAATGGGCGTCGAAATACTTCGCCGGGGTGAACAGGCCGAAAATGAGGCCAGTAGAGATTCCGACTGAAAGATTGTCGTATGCTAGACCCAGCGCCACGCCTACACCAATGCATAGGTTGAGTCGGATGATCGCGGGGATTTTCGCGTTGGATTCAGGCATGTGATGAAATCGTTTTGCCGAACGCCTCAAGTGAGCCACGGCGAGCCGTGGAAATAGATTGGAAGGCGGACGCTATCTCGCCGTTGGCTCTGCTGACTGGTTCGCCGTCTGTTTTTCATGCTTCTAGACAGGCGGCGGATATGGTCTCTCAATCAATGGAAGCTCTGCAATCAAGGAGAAGTACGCTTCACGTGATACACGTGGAGCCCCTTGTAGATCTAAACTTCGAAGAGACTTATGGCCTCCGAGGTATTCGAGGCATCGAGTGGTAACGGACTTTGAGTAGATGCAAATCACTTCCGGCGCTCGCAGCGAGCTAAGATGCCGAATGCCTTCGTCGGTGATCCTGTCCGATAATATCTTCACGATCTGAAGCTCGGGGATTTGTACGATCATACCGAGCTCGTGGTCCGAACACGCCAATTCGTAGGCATCAGCGATCTCGATAATCGACCATTCCTTGCGTAGTGGATGGGAATCGAGAAACCGCTGGCCCTCCTCCTCGCTCAGCGAACCGAGCTCTTCCGGGAGCTCCATCATCGGAACAGGCGGCCTTTCTTGGCTGCGAAGAAGGCTACGGCTTCAGCTCTCTCGGGCGGATCGTCGACGTAGCTGACGACATAAGTGCTCCACGGCCCATGGTCCTTTCGCGTCCTGATTGTTTCCCGGTGCATCTTCAGGCGAACAGTAGGGATTCACCTGCACCGCGTTTTATGACCTCGGTGCGGATGGTTGCTTGGTTCAAGGGGTTGCGAATTTGCAGGGAAGAATTTCTTTCCGGGCGTTATGCCGACCTCGCCCGGTTCGGGGGCTTGCTTCAGGATCAGGACACCCGCACCGGTCTCAAAGTCGAGCTCATTGACGCCCCAGGGGCGTGGGGCGAGCGGCGTTACAAGGTCCGGCTGAATGGAAAGCCCGCCGTGAAGGTTCCAGAGGCGACCCTCTCGGAGGTGTTCGACCGCCTGCGGCGCTGGACGGTGAGGCGGGCGGAGCGCGACGTCACCGGGCCCTATGGCCGGGAAATGAAGCGGTTGGTAGACTGAACGGCTGCGCCGTCCAACTACGCCGGAGATGGGGCGGACGGTTGACCGACCGGTTGAGGTTGAAGGTTGAGGTTGAAGGGCGGTCACGGCACCAAAACGGATGATTCCACCACAGAGGATACGGAGGGCACGGAGGACGAACGCGGACGGCCAGCCTAAGGCGGAAGGCAGAAGGAAGAGTGCAGAACGCAGGCAGGGACGGCGCCACTCACGAATTTCTCTGCGACCTCCTCCCCCTCCGTGACCTCTGTGGCCCGTATCTGTCGCCCTTTTGCGCGCACCGCCTCAGCGGTGCAACGCGGTGGGCGGGGCGGGGGCGAGGTAGTTGTATTGCCGCAGCGCCTGTCGCCACCAGTCGCCCAACTGCCACCCGGGCCGCGACCACAGATCACGGTGCAGCCGGATCATTGATTGGGCGTCGCTCAACAGCGCGAGCTTGTCGCGCTGGCTCAAGGCGGCCGGGCCGGCGACGATGAGCCGCTCGCGCAACGCGGTGAAACGGTCGCGGTCGGCGTCGGCCGGCAGCGCCTTCTCGCGCAGCAGTGAGACGTGCACGGCGTTCACATACGGGTCGAGCACCGCCTGCAGCAGGCCGTAGTCGGCGGCGAACTCGCGCGGGGGCTCGCCAACCTCCTGCCCGGCCACGAGAGCCTCCAGCCGCTGGGCCACCGGCAGCGGCCGCAGCTCCTCCGGGGTGGCGAGCAGGGGCGGCAGCGCGCCCGCGGCCGGCGACGCGGCCGAGAGGATGGAGAGCGGGATACTGAGCACCGGGCCGAGCAGCACCGGCAGCAACCAGAGGAAGAATACCGGGTCGAGCGCCACCGCCACCGCGCCCCAGGTCAGTCCGGTGGCGGTGTGGCCGGCGTGGGTGAGGATCGCCTCGCGCCAGTCCGGCGCCCCGTCGCCGCCGCGGTGCTGCGTCACCCACGCCACGCCGCGGCCCAGCAGCGTCCAGAGGATGAACTTGCTGTGGAAGAGCATGAGGATGGGGGCGAGCAGGGCGGAGGCGACGGTCTCCAGGGCGGCGCCGGGCAGCAGGCGGCGCCAGCCGCCGAAGGCCTCGCCGCCGCGGCGCAGCGCCAGGTCGAGCAGGGCGAGCACCTTGGGCAGGAAGAGCAGGGTGAAGGTGCCGGCCAGGAGCGCCCCTGCCTGGGCCTGGAACCCCACCTGCCAGCCGCCCCAGAGGCTGTCGCGGGCGATGAAGGTGAGGCCGGTGGCCTGCTGGCGATACAGCAGCAGGGTGGAGAGCAGCAGGAAAAGCAGCCACAGCGGCGAGGCCGCGTAGGCGAGGATGCCCAGGAGCAGGTGCAGCCGGCTGGTGGGATGCAGCCCTTGGGCGGCGAGCAGCCAGCAGTGCTGCAGGTTGCCCTGGAGCCAGCGGCGGTCGCGTTTGGCGAAGTCGATGAGCGTGGCCGGGCACTCCTCGTAGCTGCCCTCCAGCTCGGCGGCCAGCCACACCCCCCAGCCGGCGCGCACCAGCAGGGCGGCCTCCACATAGTCGTGACTGAGGATGCGCCCGCCGAAGGGTTCACGGCCGGGCAGCTCGGGCAGCGAGCAGTGTTCGATGAAGGGGGCCAGGCGGAGGATGGCGTTGTGGCCCCAGTAGTTGGATTCGTCGAGCTGCCAGTAGTGCAGGCCGGCCTGGAAGACCGGGCCGTAGAGGCGGCTGGCGAACTGTTGCCAGCGCGCAAAGGGCGTGCGGCCGCGCACCAGCCGCGGGGCGGTCTGGATGATGCCGGCGCGCGGGTGGCGCTCCATCAGGCGCACGAGCTGGGCGATGGTGGTGCCGGCCATCAGGCTGTCGGCGTCGAGCACGACCATGTAGCGGTAGGCCCCGCCCCAGCGCCGGCAGAAGTCGGCGAGGTTGCCGGCCTTCTTGTTGGTGTTGAGGCGGCGGCGACGGTAGAAAAGCCGGTCGGCCGCCCCGAGCTCGCGCACCAGGGCGGCCCAGGCAGCCTCCTCGTCGACCCAGCGGTTGGGCTGGGTGGAGTCGCTCAGGACGTAGAAATGGAAGGCGCCGAGCTGGTCGGCGTCGCGCAGCGATTCGTAGATGGCGCGCAGGCCGGCGAAGACGCGGCCGGCCTCCTCGTTGTAGACCGGCATCACGATGGCGGTGGCGCCGGGCGGCAGCGCCTCGTCGGTTTCCGCGGGGTCGATACGCAGGGGGGCGCCGCGGCCCCGGCGCAGGGCAAACCCGACGAGGGCCTGGGTGCAGCCGAAGGCGACCAGGGCCGAGAGCACGCTGAAGAGGGCGAGATGGGCGGCCTTCCAGGCGTCGGGGCCGGTGCGCCAATGGAGGTCGGCCATCAGGGCGATGGCGGGCAGGGTGAGCAGGGCGGCGAGCGTGCCCACCAATAGGCGACGGCGCAACTTGCACCCGGCGGAGGGTTGGACGGTGGGCTTCACCGGAAGGCGAGGTAGAGCAGTGCGGCCAAGGCGCCGCAGAGGGCGAGGCGGAAGAGCGCGCGCACGAGTATCCAGCGCTCAAACAGCTCCCAACTCCAGTCGAGGCCGGCGGCGATGCGGCCCAGCGAGATCGGGCGAGGCATCATCTTGATGGGCGTGGGGCGTGGACCGGCTCGCAGGTAGGCGGCGCGCATGGCGTCGGCGAGTTCCTGGGGCGGAGGGGAGGAGGCCAGAAAGGCGGTGGGCCAGCGGCCCGGGGCATCGGCGAGGGCGAGGGCGGGCGCCCGCGCACGCCCAGGCGGCGGGAGGGGGTGCGGCCGCCGGCGAGCACGCGGGCAAACCAGGCGGTGATGACGGAGTCGGCCTCCCGTAGGGCGAGGGTCACCGGCTCCTCGTGGACGTCGCCCGAGGCCTCGGCCCAAGCGCGGGCGACGATGTGGTTGGTGAGGTCGCTCAGCACGATGGGATGGGCGATACGGTGGGCGCGCAGGTAGCTTTCCACGCGCTCGTGGGCCTCATTCCAGGCGGGATCGGTGGGCGGGGGAAAGGGCGGCCGTGCCGGGTCGGTGGGAGGGGGGGGCGGCCTCATGGCATCCAGGAGTAGACCCAGGTTTCGCTTACCGGGGTGTAGCCGGCGCGCAGGCGGCAACGCAGCTCGACGGCGCGACCAGGCGCCTCGGCGACCACCTCGAGGGCCACGCGCCAGGAGGCGTCGGCGGGGTTTTTGCGCACCGACTTCCGGAGCAGGCGGGCCCCAGGGCCGATCTGGAGGTCGGCATCAGGCGCGCCGTTGTCGCGGCAGGCGATGTCGTCGCCAGCGAAATCGATCCAGAAGAGGCGACCGAGGGGCTCCAAGTTGCCCACATGGGTGGCAATCACCGGGGCCACGGCGGGGGCGGTGGGCGGCTCCTGGGTCCAATGCAGGCGGTAGCGCAGTTCGAGCGGGGTGCCGGGGGCGGGGAGGCGGTCGGGTACCCAGAAGACGGAGATGTTGCTGTCGAGCGGGCCGTGGGCGGGGCGCTCGACCAGTTGCACGCGGCCCGGGCCCCAGTCGCCCAGCGGCTCGACCCAGACGGAGGGGCGGTGGTGGAAATCGGAGTCGAGGTCGCCGTAGTGGTCGAAAAGGCGGTCGCGCTGGAGCAGGCCGAAGCCGCGCAGCTTTTCCACGGCCAGGCCGGAGCCGAAGGGGCCGGCGGGGTTTTGGAGCGGGCGCCAGAAGGTGGTGCCGTCGGCCAGTTGCACGGAAAGGCCGTCGGCCTCGTGGACCTCGGGGCGGGGCTCGCCGGCGGGCCGGTCGGTGTTCTCACCGTACCAGAACATCCCAGACAGGGGAGCGAAGCCCGGCTGGGCGACGGTGGTGCGGAAGGTGACGACGGCGCGCACCTCGACCAGGGTGGTGGCCCCGGGGGTGAGGAGGAACTCGTAGGCGCCGGCCGCCCGCGGGCTGTCGAGCAGGGCGTAGAGGGTGAGGGAGGTGGCGCCGGGCAGGGGGCGGCCGATCCAGAAGTCGGTGAAACGCGGGTGTTCTTCGGAGGGCGTGAGCGGGCCGCTGTCGAGGGTAAGCCCGCGCGAAAGGCCGAAGTTCTGGCCGGCGCCGAGCGCACGAAAGTATGTCGCCGGAGGGGAAGACGAGCACCTCGTCGAAGTGTTCGGCGCGGTTGAGCGCACTGTGGACGCGCAAGCCGGCGTAACCCATTTCCGGAAGCAGGCGGGGCGGATTGCGCAGCATGCCGTAGGTGAAATAGCTGCCCACGAAGGGCAGCGGCTGCACATGGGTGGCGCTGAATTCGCGCAGGGCCGCGGGCGGGGCGCCGAGGACCGGGTGGATGAGCTGCAACTGGAAGGGCAGGCGGTCGGAGCGCCACAGGGCATACTCCGGCACGAAACGGATCGCGCCGACCTCGGCCGGAGTAAACTCGGCGAGGCGGCGGGGCATCGGCTCACCGCGCTCGGCGAAGGGGGCGGCGGCACGCTCGGCGGCAAGCGCACGCACGGTGGCGAAATCGATCTGCGCGCGCTCGACTTGGGCGACGGCGAGAGGCGCGAGCAGTAGTGGAAGGAAAAGGGCCAGCTTCATGCGGTAGGCCGCCAGGGGGAAGCGGAATTCCTGAGTCAGTCTCGGGGCGAAAAGGTTGCAAGTTTCTGCAAGGGCGGCGGGGCTACCGCACCGCGGAGGCCTACCGGTGAAGTGGAGCCACCTCGACGCGGTGGCCTACAAGCGGAAGAGCGGCCACCCCAACGCGGTGCCTACAGCAGAGGGGCTCGTTGGCTGCGGGCTCAGCGGCGCCACTCGTGAGCGCCCGGCCGGCGCGGGTCGGCGGAGGCATCCGGCTGGTCGGCGAAGGCTGTCTCGTAGGCGGCGGCGTAGCTGGCGTACAGGAGGGTACTCACCACAAAGATACCGACGATGAAGCAGAGCAGGCCGGCGATCATCAACGGGATGAAGGCCAGATAGAGGAAGAAGAGCTTGAACCAGCGCCGGGTGGCGACCTTGCGGCTGAGCTCCATCGCCTCCCCGAACGTGAGCCCTCGATCGATGACGAGCATCGGGGCGAAGATCCACGCGACCGCGAAATAGAGCAGGGGCAGCGTGAGCACGGGCAGCGCCAGCAGCGGGCCTCGCAATTGGGTGAGGTCGGGTTGGGCGCCGGAGAATACCCCGCTTTGAAAGAGCGCCCAGAGCAGCGGGCCGGCCGCGATGAGGGCCAGTGCGCCCAGGGAGAAAAACATCACCACCGAGAGCAGCACGAGCTGGTGGAACCCGCGCGTGAAGCCGGCGAACACATCGCCGAACTCGGCCGGCTCGCCGCGCGACACCCGCAGGAGCAGCCAGTAGACCCCGGCGTAGAACACCTGGGAAAGGCCGATCGAGGCCACCAGGCCCACCAGCGGCAGGGAGGAGGCCACCGCGTTGGCCAGCATGGCCACGAAGGAGGCCCCTACGGTGAGCCAGAAGTTGGCGGTGACGATCTCCCAGCCGCGTGTCAGTGTATCGAGCACGCTCAGGCGGTAGGGCCGGTCGGCACAGGCGTGGGCGGCGGCGGCGGGGTCGGCCGGCGCGGAGGGGGCTGCGGGCGCGGGAGCGGAGTAGGTCGGGCCGGAGGTGCCGGGCAGATCCGGGGCGGCGGCGCCCGGGATGGGCGGGGGCAGGCTGCGGGCGGCGAAGCTGGCGGCGAACTCGGGCTGCTGGGCCAGCGGGAGCCATTCGGTGGAGCCTTCGGCCTGGGCCACGGTCTGGGCGTTGGCGCGATTCTGCGCGATCCACTGTGCGATTTGGGCCGAGGAGACTGGCCCGTACTCGCGGCCGTCGCCACCGATGATCTTGTACATGGCCGGGATCATGGGGCGGGAGCGGCGGTGGGCAAGGCCAAGGGCGGAAGACCCAAGGCAGAATGAAGAAGCCAGAACGGGGGCGAGGGAAGGGCCAAGGGAAAGTAGCGAGTAGCGGGTAGCGAGGAGGAGCACCAGCCGCCCGACGGGTTGCGGTTGAACGCCGAAGTGAAAGAGCGGATGCGAAGGCACGGCGCCGCGGCCCCTTGCGGCCGGGCGGAACGGCTGCGCTGTCCAGCTGCCGCGGCGGCCAACGGGCAACGACGTTGGGGGAACGGCGCTGCGGACCGGAAGACAAGGCGGGTTCGCGGGTAGGGTGTTTGCCCTAGGCTTGTTCTCGCCGGTCTCCAGAGGGCGGAGCTCCCGGCTTGCGCAGGGAGAACGTGCCCACCTACTTCGCGGCGTCATCGCCCCCACACGGTGGCCCGGCGTGCGCCGCAGCAATGCGGCGCGCGCCTTCTGTTTTCCTAGGGCTGGTGTCCAATCTTACCGGCACCATGGCCAACCCGCCGGCTACCGCTGGACGTTCGCCAGAACCTCGTTTTCCGTTTCAGCGGGCCCGTGCCAGCGATGGCGCAGGCGACGGCGAGCGCCCCGCCGAGCAGCGAGCGCGGCTTGGGGCGGTCGCCCTCGAGCCACCAACTAAAGGGGATGATCGCGATCGGGCACAGCGCCACGATCGGCAACACGACCCCGCTCGGGGCGGTGGCCAGGGCCCATTGGTAGCAGGCGACCCCCAGCACCGGGCCGCAGAGCGCGGCGGCCAGCAGGGTGAACTGGAACCGGCGGAGGCGCAGCGCCCCGGTGAGGCTCGACCAGCGCTGTTCCCCTTCGCGGTGCCGCAACAGCCACCAGGCGAGCAGCCCGCACACCAGGCCGCCGAGGATGCGCTGGAAGGCGGCAGTGCCGCCGTCGATACGCACGCCCGAGGCCAGCGAGAGCGCGAAGGCCTTGCGGCTGATGACAGCGCCCAGTCCCTGGCCAAGGGCGGCGAGCGAGCCGAAGGCGATGCCGCTCCAGAGTGTGGCCTTGGGGATGTGGGGGTTGTCCTTGGGAATCAGAGCGGCGGAGACGCCCACGAGCACGCCGGCCCCGCAGAGCAACTGGAACGGGGTGAGGGCGGTGCCGAGCCAGAGCCATTCGATGAGGATGGCCAGCGGCGCGGCCAGGCACTGGGTGAGCAGCAGCGTCAGCCGTGAGCCGATGCGTGCGAGGGCGAAGTAGAGGGAGATGTCGCCGAAGCCGAAACCCACGACGCCGCTGAGCAGATACCAGTGGAAGCCGTCGCCGTCGGTGCCATGGCCGGCGCTGAAGGCCCACAGGGCGAGCAGGGCGGTCGCAACGATGCTGCGGCTAAAATTGGCCAGGGTGCTGCCAAGCGACTGGACCAGCCTGCGGGCCAGGATGGCGCTGAACGACCAGAGGAAGGTAGTGAGGAAGGCGAAGAGCACGGTTCGGTGGGCGGCGGAGGCGGCGGAGGCGTGGGAGGAGCGACAAGTAACAAGGGGCAAGGGACAAGTGACAAGGACCAGGATCAAGGGTCACGTAACAAGTATCAAGTGACAAGAGGGAGGCGACGGTGGAGAATCACGGAAGCCCGCCTCCCTGCTCAAACGGGAAACGAGCGCCGGGATTCAAGGGTGCTTGTGGGGTAGCGGAACGCCTTGCGTTCCCTGCGGAAGCGAAGCGCTTCCGCTACGGTTGATGGGGCCGCGACGTTGGCCCGAACGGCGGAACGATCCTGAAGCTCCTGCGAACTTCGCTACGGGGAGAGGGCCCTTTGCCGCTTACGTCACGCGTGCGATTCGCAGCCGCACATCTTCTCGCAACCGATCGATGGCGGCGGTGGTGAAGCTCGCGAGGTCGGGCGCCGGGGAGGCCAGTAGCGGGGTGAGATCCATCGCCCAAGTGATGCCCGAGAGTCGGTCAGTGGCGTGCGAAGTATGGTAGGTGGCGTGCGCGGCGCGACGCCCGAGCGTGGCCAAGTCGTAGCGTTTGCCCCCGGCGATCTGCGAGTCGAAGGCCCGGAGCAGCTCCGCGGCAAGCTCGGGCCGGCGCCCGGCGTCGAGGCCGACTTTGTCGGTATCCACGAGCCAGTCGAGGTCCCGCCAGACCTCGCAGCCGAGTACGCGGCGGGGCCGGCGGGAGACCGGTAGCGCGCGCAGTGCTTCGAGGCAGCGGGCGAGCACGGCGACGTGGGTGTCGTGCTTGTCGGCAGGGTTGTGCAGATACACGACCTCCGGTCGGCAGCTGGCGAAGATGGCCACGAGATCGGCGATGACCTTGCCGTAGGCCGGGCTCTTCACCTCACTACTGGGATGGGCGAGCTGGAGCTGGATGGCGTAGCCGCCGCACAGGGCGGCGCGGCGCTGCTCCTCACGGCGCACCTCCTGCATCTGCTCGTCGGTGTAGTCGGCGTACGCACCGGTGCGCGCTGAGCCGGCGCCGTTGGTGACGACGACCCCGCCGAAGGCGCGGTCGGGCTGGTCCAGGCAATCGCAGATGCCGGCGTGGGCCATGATCTCGATGTCGTCTTGATGGGCGGCCACGCAGAGATGGGTGACGCGCGCCAGCGCGGCGGCGGGGTCGCCCCCCTTGGGCACGAAGACATCGGCAGTGGCGAGGGAGAGTTTCATGGGTGTGTCGGAAAAGCGGGAGCGGGACACAGAGGGCACAGAGGAAAGAGGAGGCCCCGGAGAGTCTGAGAGCGGAAGGTTAACCGCAGGGAACGCAAAGATCGCAAAGAAACGGTGTCGCTTTGGGTTCTCGTCTACGCGGTTCTAGGGATTGTTCGTGGCCGGGTTGGGGAACGGCTGGGGTCGGCGCCCTGGCCTACAGCATCGATTCGGTGGAGGGGAAGAGCGGCATCGGGTATTCGCCGCGGGTGGCGAGGTCGAGCAGGGCGGCCTGCACCCGGGGCTTATCCTCGCGGAAGGTCACGCCGAACCACTCGGCGGAGGTCGGGCGCACCTCGACGATCGCACCTCCGGTGGCGACCTGCTGGGACACGGCTTCGGGTAGGTAGAATTCCGACTTCAGCTCGTGGCCACGGGCGGCGGCGAACTCCCGCCATTGGCGGTCGAGGGCGGGGAAGAAATCGGCGGTGAACGCCCAGCAGTTCATCGAGACAATCTCCGCCCCGGAGAAAGTGCGGCCAGGCCCGACGTCCTCGCGGCGGATACCGGTGGTCTCGACTACGGTGCGCAGGCGACTGTCGGCGCCCACAGTGCAAACCCCGCGCGCGACAGCGCCGTGTTCGGAGAGGGTGTTGGCGAGACGGTAGCCCACCATGGCGAACGCCGAGCCGGTGGTTGCGCCCGCAGTCGAGGAGCCGGAGGAGGAGGCCGATTTGAGAAAGGCGGCGAGTTGGAGGAAGGCGTCGCGGCCGAAGAAATCGTCCGCACCGATCACGGCGAAGGGCGTGGTGATGGCGTGGCGCGCGCACCAGACGGCGTGGCCGGTGCCCCAGGGTTTCTCGCGGCCGGCCGGGAGACTGACGCCGGGCGGGAGGGCGTCGAGTGCTTGGAACACGGTGTCGACGAGGATGTGGCCGGCGTATTTCGCGACGACCTGTGAGTTGAAGGCCTCGGCGAAGTCGCGGCGGATGACGAAGACCACGCGGCCAAAGCCGGCGCGGATGGCGTCGAAGACAGCGTAGTCGAGAATCGTCTCCCCGCCTGGGCCGACCGGGTCGAGCTGCTTGAGTCCGCCGTAGCGGGACCCCATGCCGGCGGCGAGGACAAGGAGGGTGGGTGAAGGCATCGCGTTGCACGATGCGGAAAGCGCTGGCGCTGGCAATGCGGGGGTGGGCGGAGAAAGGAGAAGTGGGTGCATGAGCCCCTTACGTTCTTTGGGGCGGCGGTGTCGGAGGAGGAGGAGGGGCACCGGCACTGAGCCTCGCCCTCCATGTTCAGGAAATGGAGAGCGTAAAGCTCGGCACCGGGATGAGTTGGGCGGCGGGCGGAAGGGCTATCGTCACCCTGCGGAGCTGTCATCCCGGGTGGGAGCAAGCGGGGGCACCGGTAGAAGTGTGGCCGTGGGGGGCTCGCGCGCTTGCGCAGGGGGATCTCGGTGGGTAACCGTTGGCGCATGAAATTCACCGTGACCATCGACCGCGATGAGGCCGGCACTTGGGTCGCCGAGTGCCCGGCGATCCCGGGTTGCGTGAGCCAGGGGGCGACCAAGCCGGCGGCACTCAAGAATATCCGCGAGGCCATCGCCCTTTGTCTGGAGGTGCGAGCCGAGCGCGGACTGCCACTAACGATCGAGACGCGTCAGGTGGAAGTGGCGGTCTGATGCCCACACTGCCCAAGCTCAGCGGCCGGGTGGTCGTGAAGGCTTTCGTGCGCGATGGTTGGGAGTTGGCGCGAAAGAAGGGCAGTCACATGATTTTGGTGAAGGAGGGGAGTTGGGCTTCGTTGTCGGTGCCCGATCATCGTGAGATCGCCCAAAGTACGTTGCGTAGGCTGATCCGCGCGTCCGGGATGACTACCGAGTCGTTTGTCATCTTGGCGGGCAAATAGCGGCCAGGGGGCTGAATAGGGACAGGTCGAAACTCACCTCTCACGTGGTTCGCGCCGAAGAACACGGGGCTGAATAGGGACAGGTCGAAACTCACCTCTCACGTGGTTCGCGCCGAAGAACACGAGCCCGTCGCGCTTGCTCCGCTATCAAAGGGCGTCGCAAGCCCCTACGCGCAACCAAATGGCGTCGCAAGCGGCGCCCCTACTCCGCCACCAGCTCGTAGTGCAAAGCCCGATCCTTGGGGGAGACGCTGAAGGTGAGGGCCCCGGCGGCGACCTTGGTCTTCACTTGGCGGGTGCGCGTGCCGTCGGGGGCCAAGGCGTAGACCTTCCGGCCGGCCATCCCGGCCAGGGTGATCGTGGCGGGCACGCGTTCCGCGATCGTGGGACCGTGGCCCCAGTTTCCGCCGATGGAGGTGCGGGCGGCGTTCCATGTACGGGGCGGGCTGGTTCGCGACTTGTAGGCGGCAATCGAGGAAGTCGAAGGGCCCGGTCGGGTTGAGCTTGGCCCAGAGCATGTCGAAATGCAGGGCCTCGCCCCAGACCGGGGTGCCGGGGCGCAACTCGGCGACGGTGCCGGCGGGCGGGATGAGTCCGCCGCGGAAGACGCGCGTGGTGAAGGGGGCGAGCGACCACTTCGCCGGATGGTTGATCTGGTCGAAGAAGCTGGTGATGCGACCGTCGGGGTTGCGGGACCCGTAAGCGCCGAAGTCGAACGGATAGAGGGCATCCCAATTCTGCCGGCAGCCGAAGACGGCGAGCTCGGGGTACATCTCGCAGACGTACTCGCTGGGGGCGGCGTGGTCGTACTCGCTCACCGCGTAGGGTTTCCCGGCGACACGCAGGTAGGCGAGGTTGCCCAATTCGCCGAAGCGGCGCGGGCCGAAAACGGAGACCATGGGCGAGTTGTCGATGGTCCAGTTGGCGCGGTCCCAGCCGGCGCCGGGAAAATTGGGGTGCTGCCAGTAGACGTGGGTGTCGGCGAATTCCATGGACTGCTCGCGATCGAGGGCGGGCAAGCCGCTGAAGTTGATCTGGGAGCACACCATCGGGGCTTTCACCCCGAGGTCGTCGCGCAGAAAGGCGCGCATCTCCTCGGCGAAGGCGCGGTCGATCCCGGCGAGGAAGGCAATCCAGTCGGCCCACTGACGGGTGGACGGGGATGTCGGCAGCGCGACAGTACGGGCCTCGAGCGTCTGGTCGGCCGTCAGGACGGGGCCGGCGCCGCCGGCGAGGAAGGTGAGGGCGCGGATCTCGATGCGGTTGGGCTGAGCGCCGCAGTTGAAGCTGAGCGAGGCCAGGCTGCCGGCGACGGAATGGGCCGGGAAGCTGAGGCGGATGGACTTCCACTCGGTGTTGATGGCGCCCTGGGCGAGGAGACCGAGGCTGCGCCACTCCTGGGCGGGGCGGGCGGAGGAGTCGTTGGAGACGCCCACGCCGATGGTTCCGGCGGTGGTGGCCCGGGCCTCAAAGGCGACGGTATAGACGGTGTTGTCTTCCAGCTGCAGGCCGTGGGTGGATACTTGGGCGTGCCAGTCGGGCCCCGCGGACTTCTCGACGACGACGGTGAGGACGGAGGCGTCGGCTCCCGGGGCGATCGTGGCGACGGTGCCGGGCTTGGTCTGGAGGTGCCACTTGGCCTTGGCGGCGTCGAGAACGGGGCGAGGCGCGGCGGTACCGGAGGCATCGGCCCAGGCGGCCGCGAGGGTGGTGGTGTCGGCGTAGTGCGCGGCGAGCCAGGCATTCCACTGCGTCTGGAGGTCGCTGCGGAACGGTTCGGCGAAACGGTTGGCGCCCTGGCCGAGGTCTCGTGTGAAGTAGCCGAGGACGGAGTTCTCGTTGTTGATCTCGACGATGGCGATGGCGGGATCCTCGGCGGGGGAGAGGCCGGTGTACGGGTTCTTGGTGGTGAGGAGGCGGCGGGCGTAGTCCTTCTGCAGGTCGATCATGCGGCGATCGAAGAAGTCGACGCGCTTCTGGAAATCAGGGAACTGGGCGACCGTTTCCGGAAAGCCGTCGGCGGCGCTGAGGGTCTTGGAGACCTTGAGGTTGAGGTTCGAGTAGATGCCGTGGCGCGCGAGAATGGCGATGAGGCGGTGGACCTTGTCGAGCTGGGCGGCGTCGAGGGTGAGGCGCCCGGGTTGGTCCTTGGGCCAGAGGCTGCCGCCGGTGCCGATACCCCACGAGTTGTCCATGTGGTGGAGACGCACGATGTTCACACCGGCCTTGGCGAGGCGGCGGGCCAGCAGCTCGGCATCGGCCTCGGAGGGGAAGGCGTCGTCGGAGGCGAGGTTGACGCCGAAGAAGCGCAGGGGGCGGCCTTCCGGAGTGACGAAGCTACCATCCTTGACCCCGATGCGACCGCTGGCGCCAGCCGGGGCTGGATTGAGTGCCGAGGTGTCGAGCGCGGAGCCGGCGGCGGGCTCGACGACGGGCCAGACAAACCAGCCGTCGGGGATGGCGGGCTTGGCGGTTGCGGCGAGCGGGAACGCAGCGGCGAGTGCGAGCGGGACGGCGAGGCGGAAGGATGAGGCGGAGGGGAGCGGGATCATCGGAAGTGGGAGGGGAAAGTGGCGGGCCGGCGCGGAGGGGCAAGGAAGGACAAAAGGCCAAGGAGCACTCCCCAACGACCAATGACACGGACACCGCGGCCGAAACTCGAGTTTCGCTACGGAGAGCCGGTGCGCGGAAAAAGGATGCCTCGGCTGGAGGCTCGCATCGCGGCGAGCAGGAGCAGGAGTAGAAGCAGGAGCAGGAGCAGGAGGGATCCTCGCAACTCATCACCTGCGGCTCGCTACTAAGCGGGGAGAATGGGAACGATTCGGACGATCAGGGGAGCGGCTCGAGCTTGAACCAGTCGATGGAGATGTCGGCGCTGGGCCGGCCGGTGTAGAGCTTGAGGAAGTTGTCGCCCTCGCGCAGCGAGACGACGCCGCAATCGAACTCGGCCCAGTCGGCGGCGGCTGGGAACGAGAGGTATTTCTCGTACTCCTTGGGGTCGAGGTCGGGCACCTGCAGCGAGGTGTGGTTTACAAGCAGCTTGAGCCGTTGGTCTCCGGCCGGCGCGGCATAACGGATCTTGAGGCGCGCTTTCCGGGCCTGGGCAGACTGGACCATGACGGTGACGGAATTGTGGGGTGCTTTGAAACCGGTGACGTAGCCGCCGGCGCTGTAGCCGGGCAGCGCGGTGGCGGTGGTGGCGCCGGCGAGGGCGCCGCAGGCGAAGGGAGCGGCCTCGGCCTCAAGCAGCACCGTGACGCGCGAGGGGCCGGGGCGGAGGCCGTCGACGGCCACGCCTTCTTGGGTGGGGACGATGGGCTTGAGCGCGCCAGCGGCGTCGTACAGGTTGGTATCGGAGCGGGCGGGGAACTCGCGCATGTAGACGCCCTGGCCGGTGTACGGGCCGAGGGGGTTGTCAGCTACGGCATAGTACATGTGCTGCGGCCACTTTCTGCCGGGCAGGCCGGGGTAGCTGAGGTAGTATTTCCCGGCGCGCTTGTGCAGCCATGGGCCCTCGAAGAAATCGGGGAGTTGGGAGGTGAGATCAATGATGGAGCCGGGAACGACGGAGCGAAGGTCGGGGGTGAGCCGGGCGATCCGGCAGCGGCCGCCCGCCCAGAGCAGGTAGGGCTGGTTGTCGTCGTCGATGAAGAGGGAGGGATCCATGCCGCGTTCGATTCCCTGGATGGGGCCGATGTCGGTGAAGGGCCCTTGGGGGCGCGGGCTGGTGGCGAGGGCGACGCGGAAGAACCCGGTGCCTTTCTCGATGGCGCAGTAGACGAGATAGTACGTGCCGTCGCGCAGCACGCAGTCGATGGCCCACATGTGGCTGGCGGCCCAGGATACGTCCTTGAGGTGGAGAACCACGCCGTAGTCGGTCCAGTTGACCAGGTCCGTCGTCGAGAAGACGTGGTAGCTGATCATCGTATCATAGGTGTTGGTGCCGGGCTGGTCGTGGGAGGTGTAGAGCCAGAGGCGGTCGTCGCCGGGCCAGACGTGGGCGGAGGGGTCGGCGGCGAAGACGGTGGGGATGAGCGGATTTCCGGCCAGGGCGGCGAGTGGAGCGAGAGCGGCGAGGGCGGCCAGGCCGGCGCAGATTCGAAGAGGAGGCATGGGGATGAGGTGTTGCGCGAGAGGTTGGCGAACTGCGGGGGCTTGACCAAGGCCGAATATGGCGAGGCGAAAGGGTCGGAGCGAAGGAGGCACGGCTCTTGAGTCTGCACTGTCGGGCACTGGTGACCGGCAAGCCAGGGTCGTGCTGGAGCAGCGACCCACGGTCGGAAGCCGGCCGGCAGAACATGGGTCTGGAGACCCAGGCCACGACGGGCACAAAAAGCCCGCGGCGCACGGGGCGACGCGGGCTGGGGGGGCGTGATCGGTGGCGACTTCGCCTACTTGCCGAGCAGTTTTTTGTTGGCGCGGATGAGGGCCAGGCGCTGGTCGACGCATTTGCGCGTAGTCAGGCCGTCCTCAGGGGTGTTCAGGCACCAGTCGACGAGCTGGGCGACGGTGGTGCGCGCGGCGTAGCACCGCGTATCCGAACCTCCGTAGTACATGACCACGGTGCGCTGCTTACTCGGGGCCGGTCTTGCCGGTGGTGATGTCCTTGCAGAGGGTCCAGCCGATGCCGCCGCCGGAGCCGACGTCGATGAAGCCGTCCATCGGGCGGGTGTAGAAGGCGTATTGGCCGTCGACGAACTCGGGATGGAGCACGACATTGCGCTGCTGCGAGGCGGGAGTCTTCAGGTTCGGGAGACGGTCCCACTTGCGGAAATCCTTCGTGCGGACCATGCCGGCCTGGGCGACCGCCGAGGAGAGGTCGCCGGGGGCCGCGTCGGGGTTTTTCGATTCCGAGCAGAACACGCCGTAGATCCACCCATCCTGATGGAAGGTGATGCGCATGTCGTAGAGATTGGTCTCGCCGGGCATCTCCGGAATGTCGCAGGGCTCGTCCCAGAAGCGGAAGTTGTCCACGCCGTTCTTGGACTCGGCGATGGCGAAGAAGCTCTTGCGGTCGGCTCCCTCGACGCGGGCGACGACGTGGGCCTTGCCCTTCCAGAAGAACGCGCCCGGGTTGTAGGCGCCACCAACACCGAGACGTTCCATGAAGAACGGGTTGGTCTTCACGTTGAAGTCGTAGCGCCACTCCAGCGGGAGGTGGTGGGCGGTGACGACCGGGTATTTGAAGCGCTCGTAGACGCCATTCTCCCAGGAGGACTCGACGGGATTGGGGCGTTTGAGGAAGGTCTCGTGGGCGGCGCGGACCTTCTTCACTCGGGCGGTGAAGGCGCGATCGGCGGCCGGGGAACCGCTCTTCTTTTTGGCTGCGGGTTGGGCTTTCTTGGACGGCTTATTCATATCGGGAGGTGTCCGGAGTCCGGACGAGGCGCCGAAAGCTGGCGAACCATTTTGCCGTAGGGGAGGGCGGTGCAGCGGTCGCGAGCGAGGGGGCCGGCCGTGCCGCCGGGGGTGGCTGCAGGCTCGATGACCGCGCGGGTTTCCCTCTGGGCGGCGAAGCTATCCGGCTGCCGGCGGGCGCAATCCGCCAAGGGTGCCCTGACCGGTGGCGCGGCAAACAGTCTCCAGAAAAAGACGCGAGTTCTTACCGCAGTTCGAAGCCTAGGGCCTCGAGTTCGGACAGATGAAAGGGCGCGCTCTCGATCAGATCGTGGAGGTGTTCCAGGGCCGCCGCCAGGGTGGGCAATTCGCACACGGCGGCGTCGGTGTCGGAGTCCAGGACTTGGATCCGAAAGCGGGGTTGGCCACCGGCGGCCGGGAGCTCGTCGAGGGAGCCCCGCAGGTAGTTGCCGGGCAGGCCTGTCTTGGGCCCGGTACCGGGGACGAGGAAGATGCTGTGGATGGGGTCGTGGACCAGTACGCCGCCGGCCTTTGGGCGGTGATGAACTGGTCGGCCGGCGGTGGCCAGGCGGAAGGCCTCCGCGCGGAGGCGCTGGGCCTGGGGCAGGGAGGCCACATAACGATCGAAGACCGTTCCGTTTGCCTCGAGCTGGGAGGGGTCGTCGGGATGGGCGGCGAGATCCGCCAGGCCGGTCGCCACGAAGTGGGGTTGGCTGGCGAGGCGGCGGGTGGTGACGAAACCGTCCTTGAAGTCGGCGCTGTGGTAGACTTGCTGCGCCGCCAACAGGCGTGTGATTGATTCGTCGTGGGTGGGGGTACGCGGCACCGAGCCGGTGGGACTGTGGTCGATCAGGTCGAGGACGGTCTGGTCGAAAGGGGTAAGGGCATGGGGCATGCGACTGGGGAGGTTAGACAAGGGGCGGCGTCTGGCGAGGCCCATCGCAAGGCGCGGGGCAAGGTCGTAGCTGGATGGCGAAGCCATTTAGCCGAATGGGGGAAGGCTGAACCGCCTCGCGGTTCAGACCCCGCCGCGCCGCCTCCAGATACGGAAACCCCCGCTTTCTTGTGGGGAGAGCGGGGGAAGGCCGGGGCCGCAACTGCGAGGATGGGTCCCGGCCGTTGGTGGAGTAACTAGGGCCCGGAGACGGGAGGCGAGAAAATATTTTCCACTCGCGCAATTGTTTGCGGCGTGGCGTCGCCCGGCGGGCCGGGTTGCGTATTGCTGTCCCGACAACTTCAGCGGCTGGCCCGGCCCCTGCTCGGGGTATGCATGCGCACCCAGCAACGAACGGCCACCGCTTTTTTGTTCCCTTCTTGGACGAGTTGTGTGCGTTAATCAGCGACCCGTCCACTCGGCCGTCCCCCATGCAACTCGTCCACGCCGCCCTTTCCGTTCCGGTTTCCGAGCTTGTCCTTGTCCGGATTGCAGCGGATCGCCGTCAACTGGCCAAGCGGCTGTGGCGGGCCACGGCCGCCGATGGCACCGAGTTTGGCTTCGAGCTATCCACCCCGCTCGCGCATGGCGACACGGTGTATGCCACGGCCGTGGCGCGTTATGTCATCCAGCAGGAGCCGGAGGCTGTACTCGAGATCCCGATCCCTGCCGCGCCCGCGGCCGCGGCGATTACCGGCTGGGCGGTGGGCAACCTGCACTTCCCCATCGAGGCGCAACCGCAGCGGCTGCTCGCCCCCGACGACACGGCGTTGCGGCAGTCATTGGAGCGTATGGGAATCGAGTATCGCGCGATCACCGAGGTCTTCCGTCCGCATCGCCTCGCGGCCGGGGCCGCGCCGCACAGCCATGCGCCCGCCGCCGAGGTGCATCCCTTTGTCTTTAAACCGAGGGCCCCATGAGTGCTCCGCCCGACCACACCGCGGCCGCTTGGATTCCTCGGCTGCTGCAGACGACCGATTCCTTCTATCCGACCGGTACCTACGCCCATTCGTTCGGGCTCGAGGGGCTGGTGCAGGACGGTGCGCTGCGGGATCGGGCGACGCTGCGCGAGTTCCTGCTCGGCCAGGTGCTGCCGCAGCTTGGGCGCACGGATCTGCCCGTGGCCGCCCGGGCGTGGGACGCCGCCGGCGCAGCGCCCGACTGGGAGACGCTGCGCTCGCTTTGTGAACTCGGAGCGGCGTTACGGGGCACCCGCGAAACGCGCGCGGCCTCGGCAGCGATTGGCGGGCAGAGGCTGGATTTTGCGGTGACGTTGCATGGCGACCAAGGGCTCGCCGCCGAGTTCAACCGGCGCGCGGCGGCCGGTGGTTGGCCGCGCCCGGCGTGTGTGGCGGCCGCGATCGAGGGCCGGGCGCTTGGGGCGCCGCGGGAGGCCGTGCTCGCGTCGTTGCTTTATGGTTCGGTCTCGTCGTTGGTGGCGGCGGCCGTGAAGCTCCTGCGACTCGGCCAGAATGCCAGCCATACCCTGCTCGCCGAGGTGCTGGCCGCCGGGGCGGCCGAGATCGACGCGGCAACCAGCCGCCCGCTGGAGGAACTCGGCGCCTGTAACCCCTGGTGGGACATCGCCTCGGCCTGCCACGAGACCGCCGACTTCCGACTTTTCATCTCGTAGCGAGAACCACGCAGGAACTTCCGGGCAAACCGTCGCGCCTGCGCGTCTTTTAATCTGCAATCTGCGATCTCAAATCTGAAATCCACCATGTCCCGTCCTCCTCGTATCGGCGTCGGCGGCCCCGTCGGGTCCGGCAAAACCATGCTCTGCCTGCGGCTCTGCCAGCGGATGCGCGAGCGCTACTCGATGGCCGTCGTCACGAACGACATCTACACGCTCGAGGATGCCCAGTTCCTGCGCCACCACAGCGCACTCGCGCCCGAGCGCATCGTGGGCGTGGAGACGGGCGGCTGCCCGCATACGGCGATCCGCGACGACACCACGATGAACGAGCAGGCCGTGCGTAGCCTCGAGGCGTTGTTCCCCGACCTGCAGCTCGTGCTGGTGGAGAGCGGCGGCGACAATCTCTCGGCGACGTTTTCCCCCGAGCTGGTCGACTCGTTCATCTACGTGATCGACGTCGCCGAGGGGGACAAGATTCCGCGCAAGGGCGGCCCGGCGATCCGTTTCAGCGATCTGCTGATCATCAACAAAATCAGCCTCGCGCCGCATGTCGGGGCCGACCTCGCCGTGATGGAGCGCGATTCGAAGGTGCAGCGCGGGGTGCGACCATTTCTGTTCTGCGACCTCAAGAGCGAGCAGGGGCTCGACGCCGTGATCGCCTGGATCGAGCGCGAGGTGCTGTTCGCGGCCAAGCCCAGGACCGCGTGAACTCGCCGTCTCCAGTTCCCGGTGGTGGGGCGGGCTTTACGCCCGCCATGTTCGAGAGCGTCGCGACTCCGGATGGCGGGCATAAAGCCCGCGCCACCAACAATGCATCCGCGGGCCCCGCGCTGCGCGGGCACCTGCACCTCGTCGTCGCTGCGCGCCCGAGTGGCGAGACCTACCGGGCGCGCCAGTCGTTCCGGGCGCCGTTCCACCTGAGCAAACCGTATTGGGACGGCCGGGTGCTGCAGGTCCAGTTGGTCAATTCGACGGCCGGCATTCTTGCCGGAGACGAGCTCGAGCTTGATATCGCCGTCGAGGCCGGGGCGGCGCTCTCGCTCACTACCCCTGCCGCGGCGCGCGCTTTCATGATGCGCAGCGGTGCGGCGCTGTGCCGCCAGCGGTTCGTCGCGCAAGCCGGTTCCAGTCTCGAATATTCCCCGGAGACACTCTTCCCCCACCGCGACACGGATTTCGAGCAGCACACGCGGGTCGAGGTCGCGGCCGGCTCGTCAGTCTTTTTTGTCGACCAGCTCGCACCCGGTCGGGTGGGGGGAGGGGAGTGCTGGGCGTGGCGGCGCCTGCGTCTCGGCTTCGAGGTCGTGCTCGATGGCCGGTTGCTGCTGCGCGAGCGGCTCGACGCCAGTGGCGCGGAGTTGGCGCGCGTAGCTGCGTTCCACGGGATGGGCGAAGCCTGGTTCGGCACTGCCGTGATCGCCGTGCCCGCCCTCACCGCCGACTCACCGGTGTGGGCGCTGGTGCGTGCGCTCAATCGCGAGGGTAGTCTATGCGGGGTGACGGCGCTCGCGCCCGGAGTGTGGATCGTACGTCTTGTGGCGCCCACCGGCCTGTTGCTGCGGGACCGGCTCACGGAGTTGCGGCGGGTGGTGGCGGAAGTGATGCCCGCACTGCGTTCGGATCTGCGCAAGCTGTGAGGTTGGCGTGGAGGGGGAGGTCGGGGACGGAGGGAGGCAGACTGAGTGCTGGGGGGATGGACATTCGAAGGGAAGCGGATGCAGTACCGGGCATGGAGCGGCTGATCCATGCCACATGGCGGGTACCGGAAACTGAAGAGCTTCATAGTCGCGCAGCTTGCATTCGATGTGACGGTGCGCTTTTGCGAGCGGTATATCAGCCGGAGAAGCCGCACCCACGACCAGATGGTACAGGCCGCGCGAAGCGGGGTGCAGAACATCGCCGAGGGCAGCAAGGCCAGCGCCACCTCAAAGAAGACCGAGCTTAGACTCACCAATGTGGCGCGGGCTTCGCTCGAGGAGTTACGGCTCGATTACGAGGACTTCCTGCGGCAACGCGGGCTGGCGCTGTGGGAGCGCGGAGATGCGAGAAGGGAAGAGCTGATCGCGAGGCGGTACTGCACGGCGGACGAGGTGGCGGAGTGGGTGAGGGCGCAGCACGAGCGCGGGGCTGCGGCGGGTGGACGAGGTGGACTCTCTGGACTTGGTGGACGGAGTGGACTCCGTGGGCAGGAAGCAACCAGTGAAGATCGCTTGCGGTCTACCGAGTCCAAAATTTCCAGACAGTCCACCTATCCGGAGATCGCGGCAAATGCGGCTCTAGTGCTGATCGCGGTGGCGAGTGGGCTGCTCGACCGACAGATCAAGGCGCAAGCGGAGGCTTTCGAACAGGAAGGCGGCTTCACCGAGCGGCTGTACCGGGTGAGGCAGCAACGGCGGGCGGGGTAGAAGGTGGACCTTGAGGACGATCTGGACGGAGTGGACTCGGTGGACGGCCGGAAAGGGCGAGCACCGAGCACGGATCGCCTGAGAACTGGCTCAGAACAGGAAGTACCGCTGCGTCATCGGGAGGACTTTGGCCGGCTCGCTGGTGAGGTGGACGCCGTCGGCTTTCACGGTGTAGGTCTCGGGATCGACCTCGATCTTGGGCAAGGTGTCGTTGAGGACCATGTCGCGCTTGCCGATCTTGCGGCAGCGTTTCACCGCGACGAGTTCGCGCTGGAGGCCCAGATCACGGATACCGTGCTTCTGCTTGAGCGAGGCCTCGCTGACGAAGGTGAGGCTGGTGCTCGTGCGTGCGCGGCCGAAGGCGCCGAACTGCGGGCGATAGAACATCGGCTGCGGCGTGGGGATCGAGGCGTTCGGATCGCCCATGTTCGCCCACGCGATGAAGCCGCCCTTGAGGATCATCTCGGGCTTCACGCCGAAGAGAGCGGGCTTGAAGATCACGAGGTCGGCGAGCTTGCCGACTTCGAGCGAGCCCACGACATGGCTGATGCCGTGCGCGATGGCGGGATTGATCGTGTACTTCGCGAGGTAGCGGAGGGCCCGGAAGTTGTCGGCGTCGGCGTGCGAAGGGCCGCTGAGCGCGCCGAACTGGACCTTCATCTTGTGCGCGGTCTGCCAGGTGCGGCAGATGACCTCGCCGATGCGGCCCATCGCCTGCGAGTCGGACGACATCATCGAGATCGCCCCCAGATCGTGGAGGCGGTCCTCGGCGGCGATCGTCTCGGGGCGGATGCGCGACTCGGCGAAGGCGACGTCCTCGGGAATCTTCGAGTCGAGGTGGTGGCAGACCATGAGCATGTCGAGATGCTCGTCGATCGTATTCACGGTGAAAGGACGCGTCGGATTCGTCGACGACGGGAGGACGTTGGGCTCGCCGCAGACGCGGATGATGTCCGGCGCGTGCCCGCCGCCGGCGCCTTCGGAGTGGAAAGTGTGGATCGTGCGGCCCTTGAAGGCGCGGATGGAGTCGTCGACGAAGCCGGACTCGTTGAGCGTATCCGTGTGGATGGCGACCTGGACGTCCAGTTCGTCGGCCACGCCGAGGCAGGTGTCGATCGCGGCCGGCGTGGTGCCCCAATCCTCGTGGAGTTTCAGGCCGATGGCGCCGGCTAGGATCTGTTCGCGAAGTGGCTTCTTGGTGGCGCAGTTGCCCTTGCCAAGGAAGCCGAGGTTCATCGGGAACGCCTCGGCCGCTTCGAGCATGCGGTGCATGTTCCAGGCGCCGGGCGTGCAAGTGGTGGCGAGGGTGCCGTGCGCCGGGCCGGTGCCGCCGCCGAGCATCGTGGTGATGCCGGAGCTGATGGCCTCGTCGATCTGCTGCGGGCAGATGAAATGGATATGCGAGTCGATGCCGCCAGCGGTAACGATGCAGCCCTCGCCCGCGATGGCCTCGGTGCAGGCGCCGACGATCATCGGGTTCTTCTTACGCGTGGTCGGATCGGCAAAGAGCGAACCGATGCCGGATTGGATACCGGGGTTGCCGGCGTGGCCGATGCCCACGATGCGGCCGTGCTTGATGCCGATGTCGGCCTTGATGACTCCGAGGATCGGGTCGAGGATGAGCGCGTTGGTGATGACGAGATCGAGCGACTCGGCGTCGGAGGCGGTGGGGGACTGGCCCATGCCGTCGCGGATGACCTTGCCGCCGCCAAACTTGATCTCGTTGCCGTAGCCGGCGGCCTCGGCGATGAGGTCGCGCTCGACCTGGACGAAGAGTTCGGTGTCGGCGAGGCGGATGCGGTCGCCGGTGGTGGGGCCGTACATCTCGGCGTACTGGCGGCGGGAAAGATTCATGGCAGATGGAAAGTGGGCGATGGCGGATGGTGACCGAAGGCGCGGGGCTATTTGCGCTTCTTGGGGGCGGGCTTGCGCGCTGACGGACGTTTCGGAGAAACGTCCCTACCTTTCGGAGCCGCATCGAGCTTGCCGGAGACCAGGGAGTTGAGGCCGTAGACTTCCCGGGTGCCCGCGAGGGCGACGAGTTCGACACGTTTGGTGTCGCCGGCCTCGAAACGCACGGCGGTGCCGGCCGGGATGTTGAGGCGGAAACCGCGGGCGGCGGCGCGGTCAAAGGTGAGCGCGGTGTTCGTCTCGAAAAAGTGGTAATGCGAGCCGACCTGAATCGGGCGGTCGCCGGTGTTCACGACTTCGAGAGTGACGGTGGCCAGATCGACGTTGGCCGGGAGCGGCAGGGCGCCGGGAGGGGTGAAGATTTCGCCGGGGGTCATGGAGGTAGTAGCGAGTAGCGGGTAGTGAGTAGCGAGCCGGCGGACAGTCCGACGTGGCACTTGATACTTGTCCCTTTGAACTTCCGTTCAGCGGATCGGGTTGTGCACGGTGACGAGCTTGGTGCCGTCGGGGAAGGTGGCTTCAACCTGGACCTCGTGGATCATCTCGGCGACGCCTTCCATGACCTGGTCGCGTTTCAGGATCGTGGTGCCGAAGCTCATGAGTTCGGAGACGGATTTTCCGTCGCGGGCGCCTTCCATGATTTCGTAGGAGATGAGCGCGATGGACTCGGGATAGTTGAGCTTGAGACCGCGGCCTTGGCGCCGGCGGGCAAGATCCGCGGCGACGACGATGAGGAGCTTTTCGCGTTCGCGAGGGGTGAGGTGCATGGGGGCGGAGGGCCTAAGGAAGAAGGGAGAATGCAGAGTGCAGAATGCAGGGGGCGGAAGCGGAGGATGCTTGCGGAATCAGGTTTGGTGCGGAGTTCTGCATTCAATACTCTGGGTTCTGACTTACACTTGCAGGTGCTGTTTACGACTTCGTCGGTGAGGGTGGCGATGGGGCCGGCGGCGACGACGGCACCGCGATCCATGGCGTAGAAGCGGTCGGCGACGTCGCGGCAGAAATCGACATATTGCTCGACCAGGAGAATGGCGAGTTGGCCTTCGTTGTGAAGCGTCTTCACGGCCTTCGCGATCTCACCGAGCAGATCATGACGGAGTTCCTCCTCCTTGAGCTTTTTCAACGTGTCGCCGATGTGGTCGATGATGGAGGGCTGGATGCCCTCGGTGGGCTCGTCGAGGATGAGCAGGCGCGGCCCGGTGAGCAGCGCACGGCCGATGGCGAGTTGTTGCTGCTGGCCGCCGGAGAGCACGCCGCCCTTGCGCGCGAGCATCTCCTTCAGCACAGGGAAGAGAGTGAACACCCGTTCGAGCGCGGTGCGCGCGGCGGGGCCCTTCACGCCGTGCACGACGAGCCCGACATGGAGGTTCTCCTCGACCGTGAGGTGGGGGAAGATGTCGCGGCCCTGCGGCACGTAGCCGATGCCGAGGCGCGCGCGGGCGTCCGGGGCGAGGCGTTGAATGGGTTGGCCGGCGAAGGTGATCGAACCGGCCCGGATCGGGAGCACGCCGGTGATGGAGCGCAATGTGGTGGTTTTTCCGACACCGTTGCGGCCCATAAGGGCGACGACCTCGCCGGGATTCACCTCGAGGTTCACGCCACGGAGGATGCGCGAACCGCCGATGTCGGTCTCGACCGAGTTGAGAAGGAGAAGAGGATTGGACACAGAGGTCACGGCGAGGGAGGAGAATCGGGGACTCAGGAAGCGGAAGATAGGAAGGTCACAGAGGGCACGGAGATTGAGGAGCGCACAGAGAAGGAGGGGGAGAAGAGGCAGCCATACCAAAGGGACAGCATCTCCGTGGACTTCTCCGGTCTCTGTGATCTCTGTGACGGATCGGTCCTCATTTTGTCGGTTTGCCGCGGCCGAGATAGACTTCGCGGACCTTCGGATTGGCCTGGACTTCGTCGAATTTGCCCTCGCAAAGCACGGTGCCCTGGTGGAGCACGGTAACCTTGCCGTTCTGCGCGATCTGCCGGACGAAGGTCATGTCGTGTTCGATCACGATGATGCTGTGCTTGCCGGCCAGCGACAGAAGGAGCTCGCCGGTGCGGTGCGTCTCCTCGTCGGTCATGCCGGCGGCCGGTTCGTCAACCAGCAGGAGCTTGGGCTGCTGCGCGAGCAGCATGCCGATCTCGAGCCACTGCTTTTCGCCATGGGCGAGCAGGCCGGCGTTCCAGTCGCGCTTGGTGTCGAGGCGGATGAGCTTGAGCAACTCGTCGAGGCGATCGCGATCCGAGGAGTTGAGACGGTGGAAGAGCGAGGCAAAGACACCGCGCGGGCCTTTGAGTGAGAGCACGAGATTATCCCAGACGGTGTGCTCGGTGTAGACGCTGGGCGTCTGAAACTTCCGGCCGATGCCAAGGCGGTTGATCTGGTATTCGTTGCGCGCGGTGAGATCGATTGTGGTCGCCGGGTTGCTGCCGAACTCGATCTTGCCGGTGTCGGGTTTGGCACGACCGGAGATGAGATCGAAGAAGGTGGATTTGCCGGCGCCGTTGGGGCCGATGACTGTGCGCAGTTCGCCCTCGAAGAGATAGAAATGCAGGTCGGAGATGGCGCGGAAACCATCGTAGGTCTTGTTGACGTCTTCGACGGTGAGAATGGCGGAGGGCATCGGAGGCGAATGCGGATTTCGGAATGCGGAGTGCGGATTGGGCCCAGGCGCTTCGAATCAGGGTTCGGACGGGGCGGGTTCGGCGGGGGCAGGCGACGGAGCAAGAGCCGGAGCAGGACGGCGCTTGGCGAACCAGCCGCGGATCTTGCCCGGGATGCTCACGATGCCTCCGGGGAGGAAGAGCACGACGAGGATGAAAAGGCCGCCCATAAGCAGAATCCAAAGATCGGGGATGGCGCGGGTGGCCCAACTCTTCAGCGCGTTGACGCCCACGGCGCCGATCACTGGCCCGAGCAGGGTGCCACGGCCGCCGACAGCGACCCAAACGACCGCCTCGAGCGATTTCTCCGGGGTCATTTCGCTGGGGTTGATGATGCCGACCTGGGGCACGTAGAGCGCACCCCCACGGAGGCGATGAGCGCGCTCACGATGAAGATGAAGAGTTTGAAGTGCGCGGTGGCGTAGCCGGAAAACAAGGCGCGGTTCTCGCCGTCGCGCACCGCCTGCTGCACGAGGCCGAACTTGGTGCCGTTGAGCCAGCGGCAGGCGAGATAGACCACGAGCAGCGTGACGGCGGTGACCACGAAGAGGCCGCGCTGTGTCGCCGCTTCGCGGACATCGAAGCCGAGGAGGAATTTGAAGTCGGTGAAACCGTTGTTGCCGCCCATCAGCATGTCGTTGCGGAAGAACATGAGCGCAGCCCCGTAGGTGAGGGCCTGGGTGAGGATGGAGAAGTAGACGCCCTTGATGCGGGAGCGGAAGGCCAAGTAACCGAAGATCCATGCTAGGAAGCCGGGCAGAATCAGCATCATCGCGAGGGCGAAGGGGAAGCTGTCGAAGGGCCTCCAGAAGGCGGGCAGCTCCGTCCAGCCGAGGAAGACGAGGAAGTCGGGGATGGGTTGGCGGTATTGTCCGAGGGCTCCGATCATGCGCATGAGGTGCATGCCGACCATGTAGCCGCCGAGGCTGAAGAAGAGCGCCTGGCCGAGGCTGAGCAGGCCGGTGTAGCCCCAGAGCAGATCGACCGAAATGGCGAGCAGGGCGTAGCAAAGGTATTTGCCCCAGAGATTGATCGAGAAGTCGGAGATCCAGCCCTGCTGGTTGGCGAAGGGCAGGACTAGCACCACGAGAACCGCGAGGATGCCGACCGCGATGAGTTCGCCGCGCGAGATGGCGCGGGGGTTGCGGCGGGCGGAGAGGAAGGCGGCGAAGCGGGACATGCCAGGAGACGGTAGACGGTGGACTGTGGGCGGTGGACGGTTGGCCGTGGACGGTGGATATGAGGCCTCAGTCGAGGCTACGGCTGCGGGTGACGAAGAGGCCGGCCGGGCGCCATTGCAGGAAGAGGATGATGGCGACAAGCACGAGGATCTTGCCGAGCACGGGGTTGAGCAGGATTTGCTGGAGCGCTTGGTCGGTCATGCCGATGCCGAACGCGCTGATCACGGTGCCGCCGATGTTGCCCACGCCGCCCACGACCACGGTCATGAAGCAGTCGACGATGTAGTCCTGGCCGAGTGCGGGCCCGACGTTGCCGATCTGGCTGAGAAACGCGCCCGCCAGTCCGGCGAGACCGCTGCCGAGACCGAATGTGAGCATGTTCACACGGCTGCTCCGCACGCCCAGGCAGGAGGCCATCGTCCGGTTCTGCATCACGGCGCGGATGAGCAGACCCAGGGAGGTGCGTGTGAGCACCAACCAGACGCCGAGTACGATCAGTCCGGCAAACCCGATGACAAAGACCCGATTCCAGCCGAGCAGGATGTCGTTGATCGTCCAGTTGCCGCTGAGGAACGCCGGGCTGGACACCTGAACGTTGTTGGCTCCGAAGATAAAGCGGAAGAGTTGCTGGAGCACGAGCGAGACGCCCCAGGTGGCGAGCAGGCTTTCGAGTGGCCGCCGGTAGAGGAAGCGGATCACCCCGCGCTCGAGGGCGACGCCCACGAGCGCTGCGGCGAGGAAGCTGAGCGGGATGGCGACGAGGAAATAGGATTGGTAAGCCCAACCGGTGGCGTGGAGACCGGGAAGGTTGATGGTAAATTTGCCAAACGGTGACAATGCGAGGCCGTCACCGAAGAGATTCTGCACCACGTAGGTCGTGTACGCGCCGACCGCGATCATCTCGCCGTGGGCCATGTTGATGACGCCCATCAGGCCGAAGGTGATCGCGAGGCCGAGGGCGACGACGAGGAGGATGCTGCCGCGGGAGGCGCCGCGGAAGAGGGTCCCCAGAAGATTGACGGTGGAACGATGCCCTTCGATCGCCCGGACGGTGGAGCGGGCAGCGTCGATGAGCACGGGGTTCTGCGCCGCCTGCGCCTCCTTCAGCGCGACCTTCACCAGATCGGAGCTGGCGAGGGTGCTGAGGGTCTTGAGCTCGAGGAGCGCAGCGAGCTTGGCGTCGTCGGTCGGGGCCTTGAGGCCGATGAGTGCGATGGCTTCGCGCAGGACCTTTTGCACTCCGGGCTCAGTCTCTACCGCGAGGCGTTTGTGCAGGATCGGCAGCTTGTCGGCCGCCTGGGCGAAGCCGAGTGTCTGTACGGCCCGGATGCGCTTCTCCACTTCCGGCGAGGCGAGGTCGAGGAGATCGACGACGGATTTCATCGCGCGACGCAGTGCGGAGGTGTGTTCTACCGCCACGAGATCCGCGCCCACCAGGCGCACCGGCTGACCGGTGGCGTCGAGCAGCGGTTGGCCATCGGCGACGCGGAGTGCGGACTGGGCGTCGGCGGAATCCTTGGCTCGGACGAGTTGAACGGGGATACGGGCGCCGTCCGGGGCGTCGTAGAGAAAGAGGGAGTCCTTGCGCCATGCCTCGAGGAGAACCGGGATGGCCGGGTCGCCCTGGCCGGCGAGGGAGACGATGAGGTCGCGCTGCTCGGAGGGAGACTCGGCGAGGATGGCGCGCACAATCGTGTCGCGGGCGGGGACGGCTTCCTGGGCAACGCCGGGCGATAGCCAGGCGACGACAACAAGCCAGAGAGCGAAGCGGGCGAAGGTTCTCACAGGTAGTGACCTCGCCTACGCAAGGATCGGGCCAAGCGACGAGCCGAGTGCGTCAGACGGCACTCAAGGCCTGCCATTAAGACGGAATGCCCGGACCAGTGGCCGAAAATGCGCAGTGTCTGGTCGAAAAGCTACGGTTTTGTCGGAGGTGCCCCGCTCAGTGACACCGATGGCGTTGTCGTCGCTCCACGAGCGCGTCGACACGGCTGTGAATTGTAGGTCAGCGATCGAGTAGTCGGCCGAGGGGAACGAGTTGGGCTGCGACCGTCGCCCATGGGGCGCGTGCAAGCACGCTGCCTACTCGGATCTCGTACCACTCTGCTGCGCGATCTCCAGAAACGCAGAAGGGGCGGCACCGGTTGGGTGCCGCCCCTAAGCGGAGAGCGAAGAAAACGCGGATCGTACGGCTTACTTGAATTTACCCTTCAGCCAGGGTTCGCCGTAGACGTTTTCGAAGGACTTCAGGATCTTGAACTGGCCGTCGGCCTTGGTCTCACCGATGTAGACGTTCTTGGTGAGGTGCATGTTCGGCTGGGTTGTCACCGTGCCGCCAGGACCGGCGAAGGCGAGGCCCGACTTGAGGGCGGAGCGCACGCCGTCGACCGCGAAGCTGCCGGCCTTTTCGACCGCGGCCTTCCAGAGGTACACGCCGTCGTAGGAGAGCACCATGGGCGAGCAGGTCACGCGGCCGTCCTTGACGATGCCGGGGACGGTGCTCTTGCCGAGCCAGGTCTTGAAGTCGGCGACGAACTTCTTGTTGGCGGGGCTGTTGATCGACTGGAAGTAGGTCCAGCAGCCGAGCTGACCGACGAGCTGGTCGGCGGGGAGACCGCGGAACTCATCCTCGGAGATCGAGAAGGAGACGACCGGGCAGGTCTCGGCATTGAGGCCGGAGGCGGCGTACTCCTTGAAGAAGGGAACGTTGGTGTCGCCATTGAGGGTCGAGATCACGCAGGCGTCACCAGACGCGGCGAACTGTTTGATTTCGGCGACGATCTGCTGGTAGTCGGTGTGCCCGAACGGCGTATACTTGCCGGCCGAGATGATCTTGCCGGACTCGTCCTTCTTGAAGCCACCACCGATGTTCTCCAGCGGCACGCCCTTGGAGAGCAGATACTCGAGGAGCACGAGGTTGGTGGTCTGCGGGTAGACGTAGTCCGAACCCAGCAGGTAGAACTTCTTCTTGCCCTCGGCCAGGTAGTAATCGACGGCGGGGGTGGCCTGCTGGTTCACGGCCTCGGCAGTGTAGAAGACGTTCTGCGACTCTTCCTCACCCTCATACTGCACGGGGTAGAAGAGCAGGCCGTTGTTCTTCTCGAAAACGGGGAGCACGGACTTGCGGCTCACCGAGGTCCAGCAACCGAAGGTTATGGCCACCTGGTCCTGCTCGAGTAACTGCTTGGCCTTTTCGGCGAAGAGCGGCCAGTTCGACGCTCCGTCGACGACCACGGGCTGGATCTTGTAGACGTCGGCACCGACCTTGATGCCGCCGGCGGCGTTGATCTCGTCGAAGGTGAAGAGCAGCACGTCGCGCAGCGAGGTCTCGCTGATCGCCATCGTGCCGGAGAGGGAGTGGAGGACGCCGACCTTGACCGTCTTTTCGGCGGCGTGAAGGGCAGAGGAGAGGCCGACGAGCGCGAGAGCGGAGCCGGCGAGGAGCTTTTTCCAGTTGGTGTGCATGGTAAGGGTGGGTACAGAGGAGGCTGGGTTTCCCGAGGTGGGTCGGGAAGGCGGCCCGGCGCGTCGCAACGCGCCGGGCATGGGGAGGGTTGAAGTTCAGCAGCGCGGGCGCCGCTCAGAACTTGAAGCGGGTTTGGATGCCGAGGTAGTGGCCGTCGGCGCCATCGAAGTCGGTGTACGAGTACTCGGCGACGATTTCGACGTTCTTGGTGACCACATAGGAGGGGGCGAAGGTGGCGCGCACGAAGTCGTCGGTGGCCGTGCCCTCACCGGCGCTAAGGCGGAAGGTCGCCGCCCACTTTTCGTCGGCTTGGTACTTGAGCAGGCCGAGGACGAAGTAGCCGTCGGTGTCGCCCATCGGTGTATCCTTGCTTCCGTAGCAGAACTCGCCGGCCAAGGTGAACTTGCCGGTGACGTACTGGGCCCAGAAATCGGCGGCGAAGGCCTTCACGTCGGAATCGTCGCCGGTGTCATAGGCCAAGCCGCCGAAGAGGGTGACGTCCTTGATGCCCTTGTAGGTGAGGTAGGCTTCGAAGCCGACGCCGTTGTCGAGGTCGCCATCGCCCTTGTAATACGTGGGGCCGTAGACGGAGTCGACGGCGGCCACGCCGATGGTGTAGGTCTCGGTGCTGTTCTCAACCTTGACGCCGGTGTGGTAGGCGGGAATGAACCCGGTGGTGCCCACATTGGCGTAGGTGATCTGCAGCATGTTGATGGGGTCGAAGGCCTCGTAGCCGAGCCAGCTCAGGAATTTTCCGGCAGTCACGGTGGTGCCGCTGCCGTTGTCGTAAGTGCCGTAGGCGTCGAGAACGATCGGGGACGAGCCAAAGCCGTCGCCGCTGCCGGTACCGAAGGCGAAGAGGCTGCCGGTGATCGTCACCGGGGCCAACTTGGCCACGCCCTGCAACTTGTAGGCGTCGAGGTCCATGTTGCTGTCGGAGGAGCTGCCTTCGATTTTGTTGTACGAAGCCGAGCCGACGGCGTAGCCGCTGAGACCGAATTCCTTGGTGAGCTCGAGTTCGGCCATCAAGGAGCTGGAGACAGCGAGGGCGGCGGCAGTGGCGCCGGCAAGTTTCAGGGAGGTCGGGAGTTTCATCTTCTGGGTATGTGGTTTGGTGTTAGTCGCGTCCGCTAGGCGAGCGCTTGGGCTGGGCTTTTAGCAAGGGTCGTGCCGGCGGCGCGGGCGGAAGCATGAAACCTATGCATGCATACGGGGCGGTGAATCGCTACTGCGGTGACGCCTGGGTTGTGCCGGCTCGCCGGAGCCCGGCCCGGCACCGTGCGGTTGCCGCCAGGCCGGCCTCCGGGGCGAGGACGAGCGCGCCGGGGGCGGAGCGGCGGCGGGCTCGGCGGTTGTTGGGCGCGTGGCTCGGCGAAGAGATAGGTGCGGGCGGGTGGTCGTTCTGGCATCTGGCCTGCTGTTTGGGTGCCGACTCATGAGCACGTGTGACTCCTGTTCCGAACGACCCGGTGCGCCGGCACCTGATCTGCCGCCCGACAACGCGAGCGGGTGTCGGGTGCTGCAGGAGTTCCGTCTCTTGCACGACGTCTCCGCCACGCTGGCCCAAGGGCTCGAGTTGCGCGATGCGGTGCAACCGCTGTTTCAGAAACTGGCGGCCACCACTGCGCTGCGACGCGGGTTGCTCACGATCGTGAACCGCGAGAGCGCCGAGTTGATGGTGGAGGAGATGCAGGATCGGCCCCACGCCGACCACCGCGACAAATCGATGCGAGAGAAACTTGGGGAGGGCTTTCTCGGCCGGGTGGCGACCATCGGTGAACCGCTGGTGTTGCGGGAGCTCAACCACATTCCCGAAGACGACTGGAGCGCGCTGGAGAGGAAACTGTTCGCCGAGGCCCGCGCGCTGGGTGAGAGCCTGATCGCCGTGCCGATCCGCCACGGCAGCGAAGTATTGGGGACGTTGTCCTTCACTCGGCCCCCCAGTTCGGAACTGGTTCTCACGATCGATGCCCGCTTCTTGGTGCTCGTGGCCGGTCAGGTTGGGTTGGCCGTGCGTTTTCGGCAGATGGCGAAAGAGCGCATCGACACTTTGCGCGAGGAAAACGAACGACTGCAGCAGCAGATCGCCCGTAGCTTCGTTCCTGATGGCATGACCGGCCATTCGTCGGCGATGCGCACCGTCTATTTCCACATCGACCAGGTCGCCGACTCGAAGACGACCGTGCTCATCCGCGGCGAGACTGGCGTGGGCAAGGAGCGCATCGCCACTGCGATCTGGACCGGCAGCGGGCGGCGCAAGAAGCCGTTCGTGCGCGTGAACTGCGCCGCGCTGCCGGAGAGCATCATCGAGAGTGAACTCTTCGGACACGAGAAGGGCGCCTTCACCGGCGCGCTGGCGCTGCGCAAGGGCCGCTTCGAACTCGCCGACGGTGGGACCATCTTTCTCGACGAGATCGGCGAGATCTCCGCCGCCACGCAGGCCAAGCTGCTGCGCGTGCTGCAAGAAGGCACGTTCGAGCGAGTCGGTGGCACGCAGACCATCCGCGTCGACGTGCGCGTGGTCACCGCGACCAACCGCAACCTGGAGAAGATGATCGAGGAGGGGCGTTTCCGCGTCGACCTCTACTACCGCATCAACGTCTTCCCCGTCTACGTGCCGCCGTTACGCGACCGGCGAAGCGACATCCTGGAGCTGGCCGACCACTTCCTCGAGAAGTACGCGCAACAAAACGGCAAGAACGTCGTGCGCATCTCCACGCCGGCGATCGACATGCTGATGGCCTACCATTGGCCGGGCAACGTGCGCGAACTGGAGAATACCATCGAGCGGGCGGTGTTGCTCTCGCAAGACGGAGTGGTGCACGGCTTCCATCTTCCCCCGACGCTCCAGACCGGCGAGGCCTCGGGCACGACCCCTCACGGTACGCTGGAGGAGGCGGTCGAGGCTGTGGAACGCGAGATGATCGCCGAGGCGCTCAAGAGCCATCGCGGCATCATGGCCAAGGCCGGCCGCCAGCTCGGCCTCACCGAGCGCATCATGGGCCTGCGTGTAAAGAAGTACGGGATCGACCCCGAGCGCTTCAAGGCGGACGCCGTTGCCGCCGCCGCCGAGGCGAAGCGGGGGGCTGGGCTTGGCGGGGGAAGCGCCGCCCCGCCGGTGTCGCGGACATGAAGTGACGCTTGAAGGCCGAAGCCGCCCCGCCGCTCCCGTGTGCTCGCCCTGCGCGAATTCGCCCGACGGAAATGTCGGTTTTGGTTGAGGGTGGCGTTTCGCGCGCACGATTCGCCACGCCCAGCCCCTTGGAGGGCTATTTTGGATGCCGCCGGAGATGCGCGGGGCGACTGGCATCTGCCATGCTCAACGGTGGCTCCAGGGCTTTGAGACGCGGGGTCTGCGGCGACGACCCGCGACCCCGCCTCGGGCCTCCCCCGGCCGCGCGGCGACTGCATTGGCTCCTTGGGGGGCCCTCGTTCAGCTGCGCCGCACGCCCACACTATTCTCCACTCCACACCACCCATCGTCCCCGGACGTTCTCCTCCCATGAATAAACGCGAGTTCCTCAAGAAAGCCTGCATCGGCGGTGCGGCCGCCATCGCCGCCCCCTACGTGATTGGATCGAAGAAGGCCCCCATCAAGTGGCGACTACAGACCTATGCGGGACCCGCGTTGGCCGAGCACGTGATCAAGCCCTCGATCGACGCCTTCAACAAGGCCGCCAACGGCGAGATGGTCATCGAGCTGTACTGCGCCGACCAGCTCGTGCCGACGAGCGAACTCTTCCGCGCCATGCAGGCGGGCACGATCGACGCCGTCCAGAGCGACGACGACTCCATCGCCTCGCCGGCCGATGTGGCGGTGTTCGGCGGATACTTTCCGTTCGCCACCCGCTACAGCCTCGACATCCCCACTCTCTTCTACCGGTTCGGCCTCGATAAGATCTGGGAGGAGTCCTACAACGAGATCAAGGGCGTGACTTGGCTGAGCGCCGGGGCGTGGGATCCCTGCCATTTCGCCACGAAGACGCCGATCAACAAGCTCGACGATCTGAAGGGGAAGAAGATCTACACCTTCCCCACCGCGGGCCGCTTCCTGTCGCGCTTCGGCGTGGTGCCGGTGACGTTGCCCTACGAGGATGCTGAGATGGCCGTGCGCACCGGCGAGCTCGACGGCATCGCCTGGTCGGGCATCACCGAGGACTACACCGTGGGCTGGGCCGAGGTGACCAACTACTTCCTCACGAACAACATCGCCGGCGCTTGGTGCGGCTCGTACTTCGCGAACACGAAGTCGTGGGAAAAGGTGCCCGACCATCTCAAGACGCTCTTCAAGCTGTGCATGGACAGCTCCCACTACTACCGCCAGTACTGGTATTGGGGCGGCGAAGCCAAGCTGCGCGTGCAAGGGCCCAAGCTCAAGCTCACCACCATTGCCGACGAGGAGTGGAAGACGGTCGAGACCGAGGCGGTGAAGTTCTGGGACGAGATCGCCAAGACCAGCCCGCGTGCGGGCAAGGTCGTGCAGATCTTCAAGGACTACAACGCCCTCATGGAGAAGGCCGGCCGCCCGTATCGCGGCTGATTCTACGCCGAGCGCACCGCGGTCCCGCCTGCGGGCGGGGCCGTGTTCGAGGCCGATGGCCGGGGCACGCCGTGCCCCGGCGTGGGCTTCGCCTGCCCGGTGACACAAATCTGGAAGCATCCCAATGTCCGACTCGCCACTCTCCGATGCGGTAGGCCCCCATGGGCAGGCCCATCCCGACTCCTCGACGCCGTTCGGCCCCGGCCCGGCCACGGACCACTCCGACGCCGTCTTTCTCGAGGGGGGGAGCTACCGCCGTCGCGAGATGGCGGCGAACACGGACGAGGCTTTCGAACGCCTGCGCACCGGCGTCGTCACTTTCTTGCGCTGCTATGTGCGCACGGTCGATGTCACCAATCGCGGGGTCGGCCTTTTCGCGATGTACCTGTTGCTCGTGATGATGGGCATCCTCACCTACGCGATGGTCTCCAATGTGGCGTTCGACTCGCCGTCGAAGTGGGTCATGGAAATGGCCCAGTTCACCATGGCCGCGTACTACCTGCTGGGCGGCGGCTTCACCTTCCAGGACGGAGCCCATGTACGCATGGACGTCTTTCGCGAGCGCTGGAGCCCGCGCACCCAGCACATTGTCGATTCGGTCACCGACCTGATCCTGATCTTCTACGTGGGGGTGCTGCTCCACGGAGCCGTCTCCAGCTCGCTCTATGCGCTTGAATACAAACAGCGCAACTTCACCGCCTGGGGGCCGCCCATGGCGCCGATCAAGATCATCATGACCGTCGGCATCCTGCTGATGCTCCTCGAGGCCGTCTCGCGGCTGATCAAGGATGTGGCCGCGGCCACCGGAAAGGAGCTGCGATGAGCCCGGAGATGATTGTCCTGCTGATGTTCGCCTCGATGCTGGTGCTCATGGTGACGGGCCAGCGCGTGTTCGGCATGATCGGCTTTGTCGCGGTGGGCAGCGCGCTGCTGCTCTGGGGCGATGGCGCCGTGGCGATGGGGTTCAACTCCAGCATCAAGCTGCTCAACTGGTACCCCTTGCTCACGCTGCCGATGTTCGTCTTCATGGGCTACATGCTCTCGGAGTCGGGCATCGCGGGCGACCTGTATAAGATGCTCCATGTCTGGACCGGTTCGCTGCGCGGCGGGCTCGCGATCGGCACCATCCTGTTGATGGTCCTCATCTCGGCGATGAACGGCCTGAGCGTGGCCGGCATGGCGATCGGCTGCAGCATCGCGCTACCGGAGATGTTGAAGCGCAATTACGACAAGCGCATGGTGTCGGGCGTCATCCAGGCTGGCAGTTCCCTGGGCATCCTGGTGCCGCCCAGCGTGGTCTTCGTCCTCTACGGCATGATCGCGCGCCAACCTGTTGGCCAATTGTGGCTGGCCGGCGTGATGCCCGGCCTGCTGATGGCCGCGCTGTTCATCCTCTACATTGTTGTCCGCTGCTACTTTCAGCCTGAGCTCGCGCCGATTCTTTCGGCGGAGGAGCGCAACGTGCCGATGCGCGAGAAGCTCCGGCTGCTCTCCGCGGGCATGCTGCCGCTGGTAATCATGTTTGTGGTGATCGGCCTGTTCATGCTGGGTATCACTAGTTTGGTGGAGAGCTCCGCCGTGGGAGCCCTCTCGTCGCTGCTGATCGCTTGGTTCCGCGGCCGCCTCACCGGCAAGGTGCTCCACGAGACCCTGCGGCAGACGCTCAATGTGAGCGCGATGTTCATGTGGATCATCATGGCGGCGTTGGCCTTCGGCGCGGTATTCGACGGTCTCGGCGCGGTGAAGGCGATCGAGGGTCTCTTCCTCAACGAGTGGGGCTGAGCCGCTGGCAGGTGCTCATCCTCATGCAGGTCTCCTTTGTGATCATGGGCATGTTCCTCGACGACACCGCCATGCTCGTGATCGTGGCTCCGCTCTACATCCCGTTGGTCAACTCACTGGGCTTCAGCCTGGTCTGGTTCGGCGTGCTCTACACGATCACCTGTCAGATCGCCTACATCACGCCGCCGTTCGGATACAATCTCTTCCTCATGAAGGCGATGGCCCCGCCGGAGATCACCCTCAAGGACATCTACGGCTCCATCATCCCGTTCGCGGCGATCATGTTCCTTTGCATCGTGCTCCTCATGGTCTTCCCGGAGATCGCTTTGTGGCTGCCCAACAAGCTCATGGTGAAATGAGGCGCCGCCCCGAGAAACCATCCGCCGCCATGTTCCGATTCCCGTCAGTTTCGGCGCTGCCATGAGTTCCTCGGCCCAGTGGTCCTGCACGGTCGGTGGTCAGCGCCACCTCTTTCGTTCGTTGGGCGAGCTGATGGCGAAGGCCACCCCGCGCCGTTCCGGCGACGAACTCGCCGGCGTGGCCGCCGCCTCCGCCGAGGAGCGCGTGGCCGCCCAGCTCTGCTTGGCGGAGGTGCCCCTGGTGCGTTTCCGCGACGAGCTGCTTATCCCGTACGAAGACGACGAGGTCACCCGTCTCATCGTCGACACCCACGATGCCGCCGCCTTCGCCCCGGTCTCCGGACTGACCGTGGGCGAATTTCGCAATTGGCTGCTGCGCTATGAGACCGACGATCGCACCCTCGCCGCGCTCGCGCCGGGGCTCATGCCGGAGATGGTCGCCGCCGTCTCCAAGATCATGGGCAACCAGGATCTGGTGTTGGTGGCGAGCAAGCGCCGCGTGGTCACGTCCTTTCGCAACACCTTGGGCCTCGCCGGACGCCTCGCCGTGCGCCTCCAGCCCAATCATCCCACCGACGACCCCAAGGGTATCGCGGCCTCGGTCGTCGACGGCCTGCTCTACGGCTGCGGCGACGCCGTCATCGGCATCAACCCGGCCACCGACAGCGTGCCGGCCCTGGAGGCCCTGCTGCGACTGCTCGACGAGCTCATCCGCCGCTACGCGATTCCCACCCAGTCCTGCGTGCTCGCGCACGTGACCACGCAGTTGGAGGCGATGCGTCGCGGCGCCCCGGTGGATCTCGTGTTCCAGTCCATCGCCGGCACCGAGGCGGCCAATCGCAGCTTCGGCGTCAATCTCGCGTTGTTGGCGGAGGGGCAGGCGGCGGCCCTGGGCCTCGGACGCGGCACCGTGGGCAACAACGTCATGTACTTTGAAACCGGACAGGGCTCGGCGCTCTCCGCCGGTGCGCACCACGGCCTGGACCAGCAGACGTGCGAAGCCCGTGCCTACGCCGTGGCCCGTCGTTTCTCGCCGTTGCTGGTCAACACGGTCGTGGGTTTCATCGGCCCGGAGTACCTCTACGACGGCAAGCAGATCATCCGGGCCGGGCTGGAGGATCATTTCTGTGGCAAGCTGCTTGGCCTGCCGATGGGCGTGGACATCTGCTACACCAACCACGCCGAGGCGGATCAGGACGACATGGACACGCTGCTCACGTTGCTCGGCGTGGCCGGCTGTAACTTCATCATGGGCGTGCCCGGGGCCGACGACATCATGCTCGGCTACCAGTCGACCTCCTTCCATGATAGCCATTATCTCCGGCAGGTACTCGGGCTGAAGCCCGCGCCGGAGTTCGAGGCGTGGCTGGAGAAGATGAACATCGTGGCTGGCGGCCGGAAGCTGCTGCCGGTGGGCGAACACCATACCCTCATCGACCATGCCCTCGGTTGAACAGTGTGGGATGTGTAGGGGTGTAGGCAGCGTGCTCGCACGCGCTCCGAAGATCGGCGCATGTGCCAATTTCCTATGGTGGGGCGGGCTTTACGCCCGCCAGTTCGATGGGCGCCCAGATGGCGGGCGAAAAGCCCGCCCCACCCACCACGACAGACCGAGGCAACGCCGAGAGCAAGAAGGCGCGTGCAAGCACGCTGCCTACACGGAGGAATCATGAGTACGCCTAGCATTGTGCCGATTCCCGCCGGGAGGTCAGGCTTTGCGCCCGACTCCTCTGTTTCGCCGATTGTTGGAAGCGTCGGGCAAGAAGCCCGACCTATCGAGGAATCAAACACGCAGGCCACAGTGGACTCCTGGTCCGCGCTGGCGCGGTACACCAGCGCGCGCATCGCGCTGGGCCGGGCGGGCGGCAGCGCCCGCACCTCGACGCTGCTTGATTTTCGGCTCTCGCATGCCCGCGCCCGCGATGCGGTGCAGATGGAGTTCCATGTGGACCCGCTCTGCGCGGCGCTGGGGCGCTCGGGCTTGGAGACCGCGTTGGTGGAAACCGCGGCGGCCGACCGCCGCACGTTTCTGGTGCGGCCCGACCTGGGTCGCCGGCTCGCCCCGGAGTCGCGCGCCTCGTTGGTGATGCGCCGCGGCAAATGGGGCCGGCGGGATCTGGCGATCATTGTCTCCGATGGGCTTTCGGCGCTGGCGGCCGAGCGGCAGGTGGGCCCCGTGCTGACGCATCTGATCCCGCTCCTGCGGGCGGCCGGATGGACACTGTATCCTATCTTCGTGGCGCCGTTTGGCCGGGTGAAGCTGCAGGACGAGATCGGGGAGCTGCTGGTCGCCCGGCACACCCTGATGCTCGTCGGGGAGCGTCCTGGACTGGGCTCTCCGGACAGCCTCGGGGCGTATTTCACCTTCACCCCGCGGGCGGCCTGCACCGATGCCGACCGCAATTGTGTGTCGAATATCCGGCCCGAGGGTTATCCGCCGAAGGCCGCCGCGCAGAAGCTCGCGCAATTGCTGTTCGAGTCCGCCCGGCGCGGCATCAGTGGTGTGGCGCTCAAGGACACCGGCGATGAGCTCCCCTTGCCGTTCCCCGCGGACACGCGAGCGATTGCGTGAGCGGGCGCGTTAAGTGCCCTGTTTCACCCAAACGGACTTGCGGGCCGCTCGAATTCTCAGTCTGGCTGGAAGCTCCGGTCTGGCTCTCGGGCACGGTTTCGTGAACATCTCCCTGCGATGCCTCGCTATTCACCGCTGCCGTGGAAGAAGACGTTCCGGAAGTTGCCCCCGCTCATTGAAGGCGGCCTCGCGAAACTTGCCCCCGGTGCGCTGTGCGCTGTGGGTTGCACGAAGCTCATCACGGAAGCGGAGCTGGCAGCGGGGGCCTACCGGCATCTCTGCCTCGAAACGGTGGCGGACCTCGCGACGGAGTTACGGGTGCTGTTGCCGTCGCCCAATGTCGGAGCCGTGAGCCACGCCAACGCCGTGCCCGAGGAGCAGGCGCGCAAGGATCTGCCGAAGTACGCCAAACTCATGCACGGCCGTGCGCCCTCGTGGAACGGCGAGCGGCTGCACCGCACCAGGTTTCATCGCGAGGTGTGGCAACGCGAGCTGCTCCCGCCGGCGCTGTCGTTGCTCGGCTTCAGGAGGCTGCCCGACCACGGCACCGAGGCGGGCTTCGCGGTGCACTTTCAAGTGCAAGAGGCGCTCGATCCGTCCCATCCGGAGTTTCGCGACACGCTGCTGCGGTGCGTGAATCTGTTGCAGGAGAATGTGGGCGCTGTCGGCGTGCACTCGCTCAATCATGCCGAAGCCGACGCGTGGCGCGGCCTCTCGGAAGATTTCGGGTGGAGCCCGCTCGACGAAGCGGCCACCGAAGCCGTGCTCGCGCGGATTGCGCAGCGTTCCGCCGGTCGGGGAGGGGGAGAGTTCCGCCTGATGCGGGAGCGCTTCGATTGCATCCGGAAGCTCGAGCCGCGGAGAATCCTGCACAGCACCCGCGGCTTTGTGGGCTACTTCCTCATCGACTACTGCGACAACCTCGCGGTGTTCGAGAACCTCGAGGTCGATAACGCGCTCTATGTGATTCGGGCCGACGCCAACGCTCTGGGCCGGATGAGCCGGAAGGAGTTGTTCGCGCGGGTGGGCGAGGACGTTGAACGGATCGTGCACACCAAGGATTGGATGCAGCAGCTGGACAATATCGTCCGTCTCGCCCGTGACGACCAGAGCCCGCGCGAAGGCGAGATGATCTGAGGTGTGAGCCAATCGCCGACCGTAGGGGCTTCGCTTGCGAAGCCCGTGGGATGCCGCCCGGTGTCATTGCTTCAGCTGGGGTCACGCGTTGAGGGCGTCTCAAGCGACGCCCCTACCGTGGCATTCGCAGTATCGGAATTGCGAGGGCACACCGTCTTCGGCTCATTCCGCGCGGCTGCCGGCGGCGGAGGCGTCGTAGCCGGCGAGGGTCTGCGCCTCGCGTTGGAACGCGCCGCTGCGCACGCGCTGCAGCAGGGCCTGCACGCCGGTATGGTCGAGGTAGACCTTCGGCACGACCAGATCGAAGGCGACCTCGCCGGCGGGGATGAAATCGAGTCCGAAGATCGCCGCGATCGCGCGCGGGCCCACGGCCACATCGGCCTGCGTCTCGCGCAGCGCGCGTGCGCACTCCCAGTGGCTGCTGCGCTCGTCGGCATAGCCGGCCACCTTGGCGGCGGGGATGCCGAGGCGGGTGAGTTCGTGGTCGAGCCAGCGGCGGCTGCCGGAGCCGGGTTCGCGGTTGATCAGGCGAATGTTGCCCGACTCTAGATCCTCGGTACGGCGGAAACGTTCGCGGGCGGAGGGATGCAGCATCCAGCCGTTGTCCCAACGGGTGAAACGCAGCACTTGCCAGTGCTGGCCGGGATCCAGGCGGCGCACGTGGCTGAGATTGTCGTCGGCCTCGCCACTGGTGTAGTGCAACCCGGCGATGTGCACCCAGCCATCGGCGAGCAATTGGAGGGCGCGGGCGCTGCCGGCGTTGAGCCAGGCGCAACGGCCCGGGGCGGAGGGGCCGCTGGTTTCGCCGCTGCGCAGGAGGGCGAGCGCGGGGTCGCAACCGGCCAGCAGGATGTTGCGTTCCAAGTCGCCCACGGAGCGGTGCGGGCGCGCTTCGGCCCGGCCTTCGATCCAATCCAGAACCGCATCGGATTCGCCAAAACCGCCGCCGAGTGAATCGGCCGTGTCGGCCGGGTGGGCCACCCAGCGTACCCCTACCTTGGCGACATCAAGGCGGGTGCCCGCGGGCAGGTGCGGTTGGACGAGCTGCACGGCGAGGCCGTGGCTGTGGCGCGGGGCGACGGTGCCGAAGATGTCCTCGACGCTGCAGCCCAACTCCGCGGCGAGGCGCAACGCCACCTGCACATTGGGCTGCGTGCGGCCTGATTCGACCATGCTCAAAAATTGCCGCGACACCCCGCAGCGGGTCGCGAGTTCGGCTTGTTGCAGGCCGGAGGTGTGGCGCAGGGCCGCCAACCTGCCCTTTTCTGCTCGGGGATTGTCTTTGTCGGGGCTGCTCATGGGGTCGGCATGTCGTGTGCTAGTGACGTCGTGTCTATGATAAACGACAAACTGTGTGGTCTGGACTGCGCCTCCAAAAGCCGTAGGCGTGCTACGCGCTCGGGCAAATCCGTGACTGGGTGGGGCTTGGGCATGTCGGTGCTGACTGCGACCCTAGCCCAGGCCTTCGATGACGACAAGACCAACGAGGCCGCGCTTGCCTCCGGGGTCTTCAAGCTTGGCACCGTCTCTGTTTACGGCGCGCAGCCGGCCGGGGCCGACCTCACGCCGGTGCAGCTCGACGCCGCGAAGATCTCGCTGCTCGAAAAGCGCGATGTCGCCGAGGCGCTCGCGACGCTGCCGGGCGTGACCCTCACGCGCTTCGGCGGGCGCAACGAGACCTCGGTCTATGTGCGCGGTTTCGGCCGCAACCAGACTCCGATCTTCATTGACGGCGTGCCGGCCTACGTGCCGTACGATGGCTACGTCGACCTCGGGCGTTTCACGACCTACGACATCGCCACGATCTCCGTGGCCAAGGGTTTCAGCTCCGTGCTCTACGGCCCGAATACCATGGGCGGCGCCATCAACCTCGTCTCGCGCCAGCCGCAGAAGGCGTTCGAGGGCCAACTCGCCGCCGGCTTCTTCTCGGGCGATGGCTACGAGGCCAGCCTTAATGTCGGAACGAAACAACAATCCTGGTACGCGCAGCTCGGCGTCTCCTCCACCGAGCGCGACTCGTTCCCGCTCTCCGACGGCTTCGTGCCGGTCGCGGCTGAGGACGGCGACGACCGCGAGAACGCCGCCTCCGAGGACTGGAAGTTCAGCGCCAAGGTGGCCTACACGCCGAACCCGTCCGACGAATACGCGATCGGCTTCGTTCGTCAGGAGGGCGAGAAGGGCACGCCGCCCTACACCGGCGCGCTCTCCGGCTACCTGAAATACTGGCGCTGGCCGAAATGGAACAAGCAGACCGTCTATTACGTTTCGAACACCAAGCTCGGCGAAGCCAGCTACCTCAAGCCGCGCTTCTTCTACGACTGGTACGAGAACGCGCTCGACCAGTACAACGACGCCACGTTCACGACGTTGCGCACCGGCTTCTGGGCCCCGAGCCACTACAGCGACCACTCCTATGGCGCCTCAATCGAGGCCGGCACGGAGTTGCTTCCGGCCAACACCCTCAAGCTCGCCGCGCACTACAAGCTCGACCACCACGACGAGCAGATCACCAACCAAGCGCACTACCTCTACGAGGACCGCACGGTCTCCGTCGGCTTGGAAGATACCTGGCATCTGGCCACCGCGCTCGATTGGCTGCTCGGCGTCGGCTACGACTGGCGCAAGGCGTTGCGGGCCGATCAGGTCAATCCCGACAACACGCCCGTGCGGCTCACGTCGTTCGACGGCTTCACGCCGCAGACCGGACTCTTCTACAAGCTCGGCGACACCGGCACCGTCTACACGACCGTCGCCCGCAAGAGCCGTTTCCCCACGATCAAGGATCGCTATTCGTACAAGTTCAACACGGCCTTCCCGAACCCGGACCTGAAGCAGGAGACCGCCGTGCACTATGAAATAGGCTATAGCGGGCAACTCGCCGCCGGCTTTACCACCCAGGCGAGTCTCTACCACAGCCGCATCCACGACTCCATCCAGAGCGTGGGCAAGGTCAATGGCACCACCCGCTTGCAGAACCAGAATGTGGGCACGGTGGAGAATTGCGGCCTCGACCTCGGGCTCGAGTACGCCGCCGGCGAGGCCATCAAGGTTGGCACCAGCTACACCTACTTGCACCAGAAGAATGTCACCAGTCCCGCGCTCAAGGCGACGGACACGCCCGAGCATTCCGGTTCGCTCTACGCCAACTACCGGGTGCTCCACTGGCTGAGCGTGATCCCGAGCCTCGACTACTCCTCGTGGCGCTACGCGTACACCGACGGCACGAAGACTTCCGGCTTCGCCACCGCGGGTCTGAAGCTCTCGTTCCATCTGCCGCACGGCATCACCGCCAATGCCGGCGTGGGCAGCGTCTTCGACAAGGACTACCAGCTCCAGGACGGATATCCTGAAGCTGGCCGCAACTGGTTCGCCAACGTCCGCTACACGTTCTGAGACCACCGCCATGCCCGTTTCCGCTCCTTCGCTCGTCGCGCCGCCGCGCACCGCTGACACCGGTTTCTGGAATATCTACGATCGTCTGCTCTCGGGGTTGCCGGAAGACGCTGTGGTGGCGTCCTTCGCCGGCGGGTTGCACTGGTTTGGTGTGCAATCCGCCGGCGCCATGGGCCTCGCGATGGCGGTGCATGAGACCCACTGTGCGCCGAGTCTCGCCGGCCGCGTCGCGGGCCAGGACCTGCGCACCGTGGCTGCTTTGGCGAGGTCGTGGAACTTTGCCGACGCTGCCCTTGGCCTTGCCGCGCTCAACTCGTACTACAACGCCCCGGCCCGCGTGCTCGGCTGGGCGCAGGCGGACTATTTCGCCCACCAGACCGGAGCCAACGCCTTTGCCACGATGCTCCCGCGCGTCATCGGCAAACGCGTCGCCGTGATCGGGCATTTCCAAGGGCTCGAGGGAATTGCGAAGGTTTGCCAGCTCACGATTCTCGAGCGCCAACCGCAACCGGGCGATGCGCCCGATCCGGCGTGCGAGCTGATTCTGCCCGAGGCGGACTTCGTCTTCATCACCGGCGTGACGCTGATCAACAAGACGATCGTGCGCCTACTCCAGCTCTGCCCGCAGGCGTTTGTGGTCCTCGTCGGTCCGACGGTGCCGCTCGCGCCAGTGTGGTTTGAACTTGGAGTCGGCATGATCGCCGGCCTGATGATCGACGACGTGCCGGCCACCTTCCAGCTCGTGCAGGAGGGCGGGAAGCACGCCTTCTTCGAACGCGGCACGCGCATGATCCAGATCGAACGCCGCGCGACCGCCGATGCGGCAGGGAAGGGCTCCACATGAACGAGGCGACGACAACGGCGTCGCGCTCCACGTCCGTTGGTGGGGCGGGCTTTGCGCCCGCCATCCGGCCGGCCGCGGAAACGGCGGGGGTAAACCCCGCCCCACCGACAACGCCCCCGCCGGCCATCGCCGCCCCGTGGCTCCTCTATTCGGCGCTTGCCGCGGCGATCGTGGGGAGCGTTGCGATCTCTCTGCGTTACGGCGCGCATCCGCTTTCCTGGTCCGATCTGGGCCAGCTCTGGTTCGACGTGACCGGCGCCACGGTCCCGCGCGCGACCGTGTCCTCGCTCGTCTACGACATTCGCCTGCCGCGCATCCTCGCGGCGTTGGCGATTGGCGCTGGGTTGTCCGTCGCAGGCGCCTCCTACCAGGGGTTGTTCCGCAACTCCCTCGTTTCGCCCGACATTCTCGGTGCGTCCTCCGGAGCAGCGTTCGGCGCAGCCCTGGGTATCATGCTCGCGTGGAGCGTGCTTGGCATTCAGGGATTGGCTTTCGGCAGTGGTCTCGGTGCAGTGGCGCTCACCTACGGGCTCAGCCGCGGGGTGGGCGGGGGCACCTTCACGCTGAAACTCGTGCTCACCGGCATGGTGGTCGGCAGTCTCGGCATGGCCGGCGTGGCCGTCATCAAGACGCTCGCGGATCCCTACTCGAAGCTGCCGCTGATTACGTACTGGCTGCTCGGCAGCCTGTCCTCGGTGACGGCGCTGGACGTGAAGTTGCTCCTGCCCCCGTTGGTTGTCGGCGTGGTCGTGCTGCTCGCGCTTCGTTGGCCGCTCAACGTCATGGCGCTCGGGGAGGACGAGGCCCGCGCGCTCGGTGTGCCCACTGGAACAGTGCGACTGCTCACGTTGCTCAGTGCCACGTTGGTCACCGCGGTTGCCGTCGCCGTGGCAGGCGTGATTGGTTGGGTGGGGCTGATGGTGCCGCACCTCGTGCGTTTCATGATCGGGCCGAACCATCGCGACCTGCTGCCGGCGGCGCTGCTGCTCGGCGCGATTTTTCTGCTCTGGGCCGACAATCTCGCGCGCTGGATTTTCGTCGTCGAGTTGCCGCTGGGCGTGGTCACGTGCGCCTGCGGCATCCCGATCTTCCTCGTGTTGCTGCGCCGCGCCGCGCGCAGTTGGAACGACTAACCCCATGAGCCTCGTCCTCGAAAACGTCTCCTGCGGCTACACACGGCGGCGCGTGCTCACCGGAGTCTCGCTCACCGTTGAGGAGGGCGAGTTCGTTTGCCTGCTCGGGCCGAACGGCTCCGGCAAGACCGCGCTGCTCAAAACGCTCGCCGGCATTTTGCCGCCGCTCGGCGGAAGTATCCAGATCGATGGGCGTGAGTGGTCGACGTTGCCGGTGCGCGAGCGTGCCGCACGCCTCGCCTATGTGCCGCAGGCGCATGCGCCGCTGTTTGCCTTCCGCGTGCTCGATGTCGTCGCGATGGGACGTACCGCGCGCTGGCCGCTCTGGTCCGGGCCGACTGCCGCCGACTGGCGCGCGGCCGAGACGGCGCTCGCCGCGGTGCAGATGGAGGCTTTCGCCGAGAGGCGCTACACCGAGCTCAGTGGGGGCGAGCGCCAGATGGTGCTCGTCGCCCGCGCGCTGGCGCAGGAGGCGCGTTTCCTCGTGCTCGACGAGCCGGCGTCGTCTCTCGATTTCGGCAATCAGGTGCGCGTGCTGCAGATGCTGCGCCAGCTGGTGCGGGAGGGTTTCGGCGTGCTGATGGCGACCCATCACCCCGAGCACGCACTGCGTTGCGCGACGCGCGTGGCGGTGGTGCGCGAAGGGCGGCTTTCCCCAGCCGGGGCGCCCGGCGAAACGCTCACTGCTGTACGGCTCGAAGTGATCTACCGCGTGCCTTTCGTTGTCGCGAATCTCACCGACCACGCCGGCCGACTCTTCCCTCTATGCGCTCCTCACATCGACTGAGTCTCTCCATGTCCGTTTTCGCAGGTGGACCACGTTGTCCCCAACGCGGTCGCGTGCGTGAGCCGGAGCGGGGAGCGTTCGTTGCGTGCGACGTCGAAAGCGAATACTCGGCTCGGCTGCGGGCTGAACCCTCGACCCGCTGGGGGTCAAGCGGGTCCACCCGCCGTGTTGCCGAATTGCTTACGCTTTTCATTCTGTTGCCGCTCGCAGTCCACGCCGCCGGTCCGACCGTCACTGTTGTCGACGGAGCGGGGCGTACGTTGCAGGTACCGGCCCAGATCGAGCGTGCCTACGTCACCAGCCCGGTCGGCGCAGTGCTTCTCTACACGCTCGCGCCGGAACGGCTGGTTGGATGGAACTACAAGCTCGGTGCGGCCGAGAAACATTTTCTGCTGCCGAGCGTGCACGACCTGCCTGCGCTCGGTGGCTGGTTCGGGGAGAACGGCAAGGGCAACCGCGAGACGCTGCTGGCCGCGCGCCCCGACGTAATCCTCTCCATCGGGTACAACGACGGGACCTCGATCGACTTCGCGGACCGACTCCAGCAGCAAGTCGGGATCCCTGTCTATGTCGCCAGCGGGCGAATGCTCGACACCGCCGCAACCTACGAGCTGATCGGCGGCCTGCTTGGAGTGCAGGAGCGGGCGAAGGGCCTCGCCAACTACACGCGCCGCTCCTTTGCCGACGCCAAGGCGCTGGCCGACTCGGTGCCGAGCGCCGAGCGCCCGACGGTCTATTACGCGGAGGGACTGCGCGGTCTCCAGACCGACTCGAACGGTTCGATGCACACCGAGCCGCTCGACTATCTCGGGATCGAAAACGTAGCGGCGCTTGCCGAGACGAGCGGCTTCGGGCGCGCGTCCATCTCGCTCGACCAGATTATTGCCTGGAAACCGCAGGTCATTCTCGCCTGTCCGGAGAAGACGCGGCCTGACGGTTCGTGGACTCCTGAGTGGCTCAGCGACCCGACGTGGCGACAGGTGCCGGCGGTGGCAAACAATCGCGTGTATCTGATCCCCGGAGCACCGTTCAACTGGTTCGACCGCCCGCCGTCCGCCTCGCGCGTGCTCGGCGTGAAGTGGCTGCTCTGGGTGCTGTACCCCGACCGGGTGAAGTTCGACATGGTCGCCGAGACACGGGAGTTCTACCGGCTCTTCTACTGGTATGAAATGAATGAGGCCGAGGCGCGGGAGATTCTCGTCGCTTCGTGGCTGGAAACCGTCACGCCCGGCCCATGAAAACACCGCGACCGGACCCGCTGGAGGCCTTCACGCTCGCGCCGATCGGGGTGGTGGATTCGCCGTACCAGACCTTTGTCGATGGCTGCGACTACCAGAGCGAGTCGCGCATCGTGCTGCGGCCGGAGCTGGAGGCCGGCCTCGTCGGCATCGAGTACTTCTCCCATCTGTGGGTGATCTACCGTCAGCACCGATCCGCCGAGTGGCTGCGCGCGCGAGGGTGGGGCGATGCCCCGCCACTGGTGCTGCCGGCCGAGGACGATCGGGCCGGGCAGGGCGTGTTCAGTTCCCGCGCCCCGTGCCGGCCGGCCGCGCTTGGCTCCTGCATCGTCTCGCTGCTGCGGCGCGAGAAGAACGTCATTGTCGTGCGCGGTCTCGACGCCTTTCACCGCACCCCGGTGGTCGATGTGAAGCCGTATGTACCGCATTTCGACGCCTTTCCCGACGCCGCGGTGCCGCTGCATTGGGCGAAGGTGATGGAGCGGCCCGACGATGCCGCGCGCGCCTCGCGCGAGATGCACTGGGATACAAGCAACGTCGATTTTGCCCTCGGTCTGCGCGTGGGCGTGGCGGCGCTGCGGCGTCTCGGCGTCGCGCGCGGAGTACCGCTGCGTGCGGAGTTGGCCGGCAGCACGTTTTTTGCCCACGGTTTCGAGATGGCGACGGGCTGCAGTCCGCTGCGGGCGACGCTGGTCCACACCCCCCGGTCGGCGAGTGAAGTGCCGTGGACGGTGCGGCTCTTTCATGGCGAGCAGGTGCTGGACTACCGGCTCGCCCGCGTCGCCTGGCCTGACGCCGCCAGCATTCTGGCGGCTGTGGAGAACGCGCTTTGGAGCGAAACGGCGGTCGGTGCCGATTTCGCGGGTACACCATGAAGAATGGCGGCATCATCTCTCGCGAACTGTGGCTTTCCGTTTTCGGATGGTGGGGCGGGCTTCACTCCCGCCTTCCCCGAGTGGCTACAGATGGCGGGCGTAAAGCCCGCCCCACCGCAAGGTACGCTCCACCCCGTCGCTCGTGGTGCGACCTGTTGTTGGCCGCGGTGGCCGCGGCGGCGCTGCACGTCGCGGTCTTCGTCGGGGGCAGTTGTGTCGCCCACGCCCCGGTGCCGGAGTCGGAGGCGAATCCGATCACCTTGGTTGATCCGATGGGAGCAGCGGCGATTCCGCTCTCGCTCGATGCTGCGGAGCCGGCCTCGAACCTGGAGCGGTTGGATGCGGAACTCGAGCCAGGCTCAGCCGCGGAGCTGGCGCTGCCCGTCGTGACGATCGTTCCACTCGATCTGTTTCGGTCCGAGTTTGGATCGATGAGCGTTGCCTGTGCTCGCGTGGCGCCGGTGGCGCCCGGCAGGGGCGCCGGTTTCCGTCCCGACCGTAATTTCCTTAACACGGTTGGCCGCGGTACGCGGTTTCCAGCCTTCGAGCTGGCCGAACTCGACCAACCCCCGGTCATCCTTGCGCAACCGCTGCCGCAGTACCCGCCGGCGCTGCTGCGCACCGGGGCGAGCGGCGAGGCGTTGGTGTGTTTTGTGGTTAGCCTCGAAGGAACGGTGCGCGCCGCGCGAGTGACGCTGACCACTCATCCGGAGTTCGCCGTGCCAGCCCTCCAGGCGGTTGCGCGCTGGAAGTTCCGCCCCGGCCGCAAGGATGGTCGTGCCGTCGCCACGCGCGTCGAAGTGCCGATCGCCTTCGAGGTGCCGGCTCACAGTAAGATCCGGCGTCCACTGGCGCGCTTCCCGCTCCTTTCGTCCTCAAGCAATGAACCCATCCCTCGACTCCACCGATCTAACCAACGATGACCCGGTCTTTCCGGAAACCGAAAACAACCAGCGCCGCCGCTTGGATTTTCTCGGCCATGCGCCGTGCCCGTTGCGCAACGAGCTGCGGCAACGGCTGCACCGGCATTTTCGTGCGCTGGAGGCGAAGGGGGAGGAAGTGCCGGCGTGGTTCATGCCGGCCGGCTGCCACTCGCCCAACCCGTACGATGAACTCTGGCTCATTGAGGACGCCGCGGGGCTGCCGGACGTGATTTCCGAAAACGGCTTCGGCGACTACAACCGGCCCGAGTTCCTGCGGCGCTGGTTCGACACTGGGATGTTCGGTAGGGTCGAGGCAGGCTCGATTCGCCCGGAGTTCCATGAGGCCGGCCTGGTCGACCCCAAGGGGCAGTTCCACGTCTACGGCGCCGTGCCGGAGGTGTTGCTGGTCGATCTTGCTCGGCTGGGCGACCGGCCAGTGCCGCGCACCTGGGCCGACGTGCTGCATCCTCGTTTCCGGCACGAGGTGATCATCAGCGGCGAACCGGGGGAGATCCACGAGTCGATTGTGTACGGGCTCGGTCGCGACCACGGCGAGGCGGGTCTGGCGGCGCTGGGCGCCAACGTGCGCGAGTTCTTTCACCCGGCGGAGATGGCCAAGATGGCCGGCACCGCGAACCCGAAGGGGGCTGCGCTCTACATCCTGCCGAACTTCTTCGCGAAGAGCTGTCCGCATCGCGCCGCTACCCGGATCGTCTGGCCCGAGGAGGGGGTGTACCTCAACCCGCTGTACCTGTTCCGCAAAGCCGCCGCTTCGCCGGCGGCCTCCGCGGCGGTCGACTATCTCACTGGCGCCGACTGGGCGGCGCACCTCTCGAAGGTCGGTTTCGCCGCCGGGCGCGCCGATGCGCCCGCGTTGCCTGGCAAGCTGCGCTGGGTGGGCTGGGACTATGTGCGCACCAATGATCTCACGGCCGTCGCCGCCACGATGAACGCGGCGTTTGTCCGCGGCTACGAGGCGGGTCGATGAGTGCGTCGGGTCCTACTTCGATTGTTGGAGCCTGCGTGCAGGCGATTCCGACGTCGGGCGGCCGGCTCGTGCCGAAGATCGCGAGCAAGCTCGCCCCTACGCCAAGCCCCGAACCCTAGTCTCCCTATGAAACTCGTCACCGTCGCCGGGCCGCCCTCGTCGGGCAAAACCGCCATCATCCTCAAGGCGCTCGCCCATCTCCAGGGCGCCGGACGCAAGGTGGGCGTGGTGAAGTTCGACTGTCTCGCCAGCCAGGATGCTGAGCGTTTCCGTGCCGCGGGTATCCGCTCCATCACAGGGCTCTCGGGCAACTTCTGTCCCGACCACTATTTCATCACCAACATCGAGGACTGCGCGGCGTGGGGGCGTCGCGAGGGACTCGATCTGCTGGTGAGCGAGAGCGCCGGCCTGTGCAACCGCTGTGCGCCGCATATCCGTGGCCATCTCGCGGTGTGCGTGCTCGATCATCTCGCCGGGGTGCATACGCCGCGCAAGATCGGCCCGATGCTCAAGACGGCCGATGTCGTGTTGGTCACGAAGGGCGACATCGTCAGCCAGGCGGAGCGCGAGGTCTTTGCGTTTCGCGTGCGGCAGGTGAACGCGAAGGCGCGCCTGCTCTTCGTCAACGGCATCACCGGCCAGGGCTCGTGGGAGGTGAGCCGGCTGCTCGACGCCGCGCCGGATAACGCGCCGCTCACCGGCGGCAAGCTGCGCTTCTCGGTGCCGGCGGCGGTCTGCTCCTACTGTCTCGGTGAGACGGAGATCGGTGAGGAGCACCAGCACGGCACCGTGCGCAAGATCCAGATCGAGGAAGCGCACCATGTCTGAACACAACGCCGGTGGTGTTTCTTGTCGGAGCCTGCTGGCAGGCGATTCTGAGCGCGGATCGCTCGGCAATGGCGAATCGCGTGCAAGCACGCTCCGACCGACGGAAACGGGTTCCGAACTGGCCTTCACCGATTCGCGCTGCGACGAGTTTCTGCTGCTCAACAAGCTGCCCTCGCGTGCGGCGCACCGCACGCTGCGGGCGTGGTGGGAGGCGCAGTCGTGGGATTTCCGGACCGAAAGCGGGTGGGATTTCGAGCGACTAGTCGACGGCCTGGCCGCGTTCCTCGGCGCCAACGCCGCGATGGGCGAATCCGCCCCGCTGCGCTCTCTGGAGATACGCCGAGGTCGCGACAAGAGCGGCCGGCCGGAGCAGTTCGACCTGTTGTTCAAACCCGGCGACGTCGTTTGCCTCGTCGGCCCGACCGGTGCGGGCAAGAGCCGCTTCCTGGCGGACATCGAGTGTTTGGCCCAAGGCGACACGCCCACGGGGCGGGTGGTGTTGATTGATGGTAACGCGCCCGACCCGGATTCGCGCTTCACGGGCGAAGGCAAGATCGTCGCGCAGATCACCCAGAACATGAACTTTGTCATGGATCTGCCGGTCGCCGAGTTCCTGAAAATGCATGCCGAAAGCCGAGCGCTCGCGGCGCCGGAGTCGGCGATGCAGCGCGTGCTCGATGCGGCGATCCGCATGGCCGGCGAGCCGTTCGGACCGGAGACGCCGCTCACCCAGCTCAGCGGCGGGCAGTCGCGCGCGCTCATGATTGCCGACGCCGCGTTTCTGAGTCCGAAGCCGGTGGTGCTCATCGACGAGATCGAGAACGCCGGGGTTGACCGTACCCGTGCGTTGGAGTTCTTCGTCGACCAGGGGAAGATCGTGCTGCTCTCGACGCACGACCCGTTGCTCGCGCTGTCCGGGGCGCGGCGGTTGGTGATCCGCCACGGGGCAGTGCAACAGGTGATCGAACCCTCGCCCCAGGAGGAGGCGAATCGCGTGCGCCTTGCCGCGCTCGACCGCCGCCTCGGCCGGCTGCGCGAGCGTTTGCGCCTCGGCGAACGCCTCGACGAGCCGTGGGAGCAACTCGTGGGGGAGGCACTGACATGAGAGCGGCGATCCGGGCTGGTGGACCGCGACGCTACTCAGGAGGTCCGGTCTTTGACCGGATGCGCCGGGCCCCGCTGGCCGGATCGCCACGGGCCGGATGCGACCGGTCGAAGACCGGTCCTGCTTCAGCTGGTGGACCGCGCTGCCCTCAACGTGGGCTTGGACGTGATCGGGGCGGTGAGATGCTTGTTACCGCTGATGGTACCGCTGGTGGGAACCGTGGCCAGCCGCGGACTGAGTCTTCTACCCGCTTGACGGCAAGCGGGCCCACCCGCAAGCGCGCGATCGCGATTCTCCCATGATGTATATCGACGACGCCACACTCGACGGCTGCATCAGGGAGGAGACGTCTGGGCGGGCTCTGGCCGTGCCGGTCCTGTCGGTACTGCAGCCAAAGCTGAACCGACTTCTTGTGCGCTCCGGGCACAGGCCCTGCTTAGTTCGAACTCAATACACCTATGAAAATCAGCGCCCGCAACGTCCTCCCTGGTACCGTCACTTCGATCACCAAAGGCCCCGTCAGCGCCTTGGTCACGATTCTGATCGCGCCGAAGGTGGAGATCACCGCCACAATCACAGCCGACGCTCTCGGAGCTGAAGCTCAAGAAGGGCAAGTCGCGTTCGCCCTCATCAAGGCGTCTTCGGTCCTTGTCGGGGTCGAGTAGGCGATGGTTCGCGGGTCGTGCTCTCACGCGGGGATCGCCATCCAGGGAAATCTGACAATTGAATCGTGATGACCGAAGCCTCCATGAACTCTCTTCGCATCCTGTCCCTCGCCGCTGCCACGCTGCTGGCGCTCGCGGCATCTGCGGCCGAGGTGACCGTCTTTGCGGCGGCCAGCCTCTCCGATGCTCTTAAGGAACTCGCGCCGGTCTACACCAAGGCCACGGGCGATACGCTGCGCTTCAACTTCGGCGCCTCGGGCGCCCTGGCGCGACAGATCAAGGAGGGCGCGCCGGCCGATGTCATTCTCTCGGCCGACGAGTTGCGCGTGGATCAGCTCGAGAAGGCCGGGCTGCTCGCCGCGGGTACGCGGCGGACGGTTCTCGCCAACCTGCTCGTGGTGGTCGTCTCTGCCGAAGGCGGCGCTCCAGTGACCGCGCTGGCCGATCTCGCGAAAGCCGACGTGAAGCGCCTGGCGATCGGCGAGCCGGCGACCGTGCCGGTGGGCACGTACACCAAGGAGCATCTCCAGAAATTGGGACTGTGGGCGCAGGTGATCGGCAAGTGTGTGCCGCTCGACAACGTGCGCGCGGTGCTGGCGGCCGTCGAGGCGGGTAACGCCGACGCTGGTTTTGTCTACAGGACCGATGCGCTGATCTCGAAGAAGGTGCGCATCGCGGTGACGGTGGCCCTGGGCGAGGGGCCGAGGATCACCTACCCGGCAGCGGCGTTGCGCGACGCGAAGGAGCCAGCGGCGGCGGCGAAGTTTGTCGGATTCCTCGCAGCGCCCGAGGCGCAGGCGGTGTTTGTGAAGCATGGGTTTCTGGCGGCGGAATGAGGGCCGGCGTGGTCATGCCGCTGAATGGGCAAGGGGCGGTTGCACCGCTTCCGTCCGGTGCGGGCGGTGCGCTCTTGGCGGGGGTAAACCCCGCCCCACCATCGGAGAGGAATATGCCTTGTCGGTGGGGTGGGCTTCACGCCCGCCAGGTCGGCGCGGCGGTTACCGCCCAGTCGCTACGAGTGGCGGATCGTTTTGGTGCGAACTCGGTGACCGTTGGAGGAGCGTGCTTGCACGCGATCGGCGCGCATGATCGCGTGCAAGCACGCTCCTACGAATGAACCAATCCACCTCAAGGGAGATGCCGGAGGCCGCGTATGCCTGATCTGCTTCAGATCACCCTCTTCACCCTGCTCGTCGCGGTGCTCAGTACGGCGCTGATCCTGCCGCCGGGCGTGGCGCTGGGCTGGTTGCTGGCCCGACGAAACTGGCGCGGCAAGGTGCTGGTGGAGACGTTCGTGGCGCTGCCGCTAGTGATCCCGCCGGTGGCGACGGGGTTGGTGCTGCTGAAATTGTTCGGCAAACACGGGCCTTTGGGTGTGCTCTGCCAGGGTGTGTTCGGCGTGGAGATCGTCTTCACCTGGAAGGCGGTGGTGATCGCCACGGCCGCGATGTCGCTGCCCTTGCTGGTGCGCGCGGCTCGCGTGGCCTTTGAGGAGGTGCCCGAGCGCCTGGAGCAGGTGGCCCGCACCTTGGGTGCTGGGCCGTGGCGGACGTTCTTCACCGTGTCGTTGCCCTTGGCGCGGCGGGGCCTCGCGGCGGGCACGGTGCTGGCCTTCGCCCGCGCGCTTGGGGAGTTCGGTGCCACAGTGATGATCGCCGGTATGATTCCCGGCGAGACGGTGACGCTCGCGCTCGGCATTTATCACGAGGTGCAACTGGGCAACGACTCGGCGGCGCTCGGCCTGCTTGGCGTATCGGTGGCGCTGGCCTTCGGTGCGTTGGCGCTGAGTGAGCGGCTGCTGCGGCGGAAGGCGGAAGTGTCTTTGGTAGCTGGAGGGCGCAGCGATTCAGCGGAACGGCTGCGCCGTCCGGCTACGGCGGAGCAAACGAAAGCGGAGGCGAACGCTCCAGTCATGGCGGGAGTAAAACCCGCCCCACCATCGGAGAACGCGGCGCCGTCGGTTGCGCTTGGCGGGAGCCGCGAGACCGGCGTCGCGAATCGACGCCCCGAAGACGCCCCCGTGCCCGCAGGCACGGAGGCCTGCCCTATGGTGCTCACCCTCTGCGGCGTTTGCTGGTCGGCCGGGGAATTTGCCCTCGAGCTGACGGCCGATTTTGGCGGGCGCGTAACCGGGTTGTTCGGTGTGTCCGGATCCGGCAAGTCGACTCTGGTCGAGCTCGTCGCCGGACTGCGGCGACCGAAGGCGGGACGGATTCTGCTCGGTGATGAGGTGCTCGATGACGGGGAGGCCGGCGTGCATCTCGCGCCGGAGCGGCGGCGGATCGGCTTTGTGCCGCAGGATGGGGCTTTGTTTCCTCACCTTACCGTCGAGGGGAATCTGCGTTTTGCCGAACGACGTGCGCCTCTCGAGGGCCGGCCTCAGCGGCGCGAGCTGATTTGCGCCCTCCTCGGGATTGGGGGGCTGCTCAACCGGGGCTCGGGTGGCCTTTCGGGGGGGGAACGCCAGCGGGTGGCGCTAGCGCGCGCGCTGGTTTCCGCTCCGCGACTGCTGTTGCTCGACGAACCGCTCGCCGCGCTCGATGCGGCGCGCAAGGAGGCGATTCTGCCGCACCTGCGACGGGTGCGCGACGAGCTGGGCATCCCGATTCTCTTCGTGAGCCACGCCCGCGAGGAGGTACTGGCTCTCTGCGACCAGTTGGCGGTGCTTGAGGGCGGCCGGCTCTTGCAGCACGCCCCGGTGGCGGAGGTGTTCCGGCGCCCGGCGAGCGATGCGGTCGCGCGAATCGTGGGGGTGGAGACGGTGCTGCCCGGTCGGTTGCTTGGTGGGGAGGGCGCGCTCGCGGCGGTCGAAGTGGCAGGAGTGCGGCTCCACGGTTTGGCCGATCAATTGCCGGCAGGGAGCGACCAGGTGCTGGTGAGCATCCGCGCGGAGGACGTGATGCTGGTGCGTTGCGGGGAGGCGACCCACACCAGCGCGCGCAACCGCTGGCGCGCCACCGTGACGGCACTGGTCGATGAAGGCGTGCTGATGCGCGTCGAGCTCGATTGCGGTTTTCCCCTGGTGGCGCGGCTCACGCGGCAGGCGGCGGCGGAATTCGAGCTCGTACCGGGTTGCGAGGTGGTCGCCTTGGTGAAAGCGCCAAGTGTGCACCTGATCGCGCGCTGAGGGGCGTGGGGCGCGGTGGAGCCGGGGGGCTGGTTGGAGGGAACCGACGCAAATGTTGGGCGAAATTGGCCACGACTGGAGCGCGATGGCCGTGCGGAACGAATTTTGGGCGGAAATGCTCGGCTGTGTGGCGGTGGCATGTGTCGTGCTAAAAACCCAATTGTCACACGTGCGTGCCCCGACGGTACGCCACACATCATTGAACTCCACACCATACACACATCATGAAGAATTGGCGTAATCCGGGAGTAGGCACGTTGGGCAAGATCGCCCTGGTGCTGCCCTTGTTGGCCGCGGGGGCGGCATTCGCGGAGGACGCGGTGCAGGCCGCGGCTCCCTCTATCGACCCGTCGTCGCTCAGTGCGCTGCGGGTAGGCATGGACACGGTCTGGGTGCTCGTAGCGGGCATGCTCGTGTTCTGGATGAACGCTGGCTTTGCGCTGGTGGAGAGCGGTCTCGCTCAATCCAAGAACTGCGTAAACATCCTCGCCAAGAATTTCATTGTGTTCGCGATCTCGTCACTCGCGTTCTGGGTGATCGGCTGGAATCTGATGTTCGGCGGCAACGGCCAAATGTGGACCGGGCTTTTCGACTTCTTCCCGAACCCGGACAATTCGCCGGCCCTCGGCTCGGCCTACGCGGCGATGAATCCCTTCTCGACCGCGGTCTATAGCGGCGACTACGAGTCCATCAACTGGACCCCAGTGCCGTTGTGGGCGAAGTTCTTCTTCCAGCTCGTATTCGCCGGTACCGCCGCGACGATCGTGTCGGGCGCGGTGGCCGAGCGCATCAAGTTCAGCGCCTTCATGATCTTCAGCGTCATTCTCGTCGCTTTGGTCTATCCGGTGTCGGGCAAGTGGATCTGGGGCGCTGGCATCCTCGGTTCGACCCCCTCGGGTGAAGGCCTCACCGCCTTCTTCGGCAATTTCCGCGATTTCGCCGGTTCGACCGTGGTGCACTCGGTGGGCGGCTGGGCCGCTCTGACCGGTGTCATCGTCCTCGGGCCCCGTCGGGGCAAGTTCGGCAAGGATGGCAAGGTGCATCCGATCCCGGGTCACAACATGACCTCGGCGGCCCTCGGTGTGCTGATTCTCTGGTTGGGCTGGTTCGGGTTTAACCCCGGCTCCACGATGTCCGCCGGCGACGGCTCGGCCATCGCCCACGTGCTGGTGGCCACCAACGTGGCCGCAGCCACCGGCGCGCTGGGAGCGCTCATCACCGCATGGACCCTGCTCAAGAAGCCTGATCTCTCCATGATCCTCAACGGCTGCTTGGCCGGCCTGGTGGCGGTCACCGCGCCCTGTGCCTTCGTGACCATTGGCTCCGCCGCGATCATCGGCGCGATCGCCGGTGTGATCGTGGTCTTCGCGGTCATCTTCTTCGACAAGGTGAAACTCGACGATCCGGTGGGCGCGCTCTCGGTGCACTTGGTGAACGGCGTCTTTGGCACCCTCTGCGTCGGTCTCTTCTACAACACTGAGATCGCCAAGACGGTCGCGGCGCTCGACACCGGGCTCACCCCCGGTGCCCAATTCGTGGCCCAGCTTAAGGGCGTGCTCTTGGTCGGCGGCTTCGTCTTCCCGATCTCGCTCGCTCTCTGGTATGCCCTCAAGGCGACCATGGGCATCCGCGTGACGGCCGAGGAGGAGACCGAGGGTCTCGACATCGGTGAACACGGCAACGAGGCCTACCCCGACTTCCAAGGCACCCACAAGTGACCACCGGCCGGGGCCGGGCGACTGCGCTCCCGCAGGCTTCCGCCGCCCCGGCACCTCAACCCAATTCATTCCAGACACCTATTCCGATGAAACTGATCATAGCCATCATCAAGCCCTTCAAGCTCGAGGAGGTGAAGGAGGCTCTCGCCGCCATCGGCGTCGAAGGCATGACGGTCACCGAAGTCAAGGGCTTCGGTCGCCAGAAAGGACACACGGAGATCTACCGCGGCAGTGAGTACACGGTGGATTTTCTCCCGAAAGTGAAGCTGGAGATCGCCGTCACCGACGCGCTGCTCGGCAAGACGCTCGATTCGATCGTGAAGGCGGCCAAGACTGGCAAGATCGGCGACGGCAAGCTCTTCGTGCTCCCGCTGGAGGATGTGGTCCGCATCCGCACCGACGAACGGGGCGATATCGCCCTCTGAACCTTCGCCCCCCACGGGCGTTCCCTCTGTTTGCCTAGCAGACGGAGCAAGTCACTGCCGGCGCGCCTCCCCGAGGCGCGCCGGCTTTGTCTTAGCCGGGCGGTGACGGAAGAGGGCGGGCTTCACAGGAGGGCGTCGGGGCCGGCGGCCGGTGTTTTTTGGGTCGGATACCCAGCGCAGGGAATGGGGCGGGGGTGGCCAATAGTGCGCAGGTTTTCGGCGGGGGGGCGGGTTGGGGGGCGTTGTCCCAACCTGCCGCGGGCAAGGGACCGCGATGGTTGACCGTGGAGGGCGAGGCTCCGCCGAGCCGGTCGGCCTCTCGGGGGCGGTAGACGGGCCGGGCGAGGCAGGAGGGCCGTGACAATATTCCGGGCGGCCCGGCTATTGCCTGGGCGTGGCATACGCTCTGCTGGAGAGAAGGCGTAACACTAAACGCCAAAAACGTAGCACCATACCGTCTATGATCACTTCCGTCTTCCGCCGCCTCTTGATCGTCTGCGCCGTTTCCCTTGCTGTGTCGGGCCTGCGAGCCGCCGAGCCTCTGAAGGTTGCGTTCTCCGACTGGCCCGGCTGGACCGCTCTGGAAATCGCGTCGCAGAAAGGCTGGTTCAAGGAGGCGGGCGTCGATGTCGAGCTGCTCTGGTTCGAATACGGGCCCTCGATGGAGGCGTTTACCGCCGGTAAATGCGACGCCGTCACCGTGACCAACGGCGACGCCCTGGTCACCGGCGCCAACGGCGCGAAGAATGTCATGATCCTCATGACCGACTTTTCCAACGGCAACGACATGATCGTCGCCAACCCCGGCATCGCCTCGATCAAGGACCTCAAGGGCAAGAAGGTCGCCATCGAGATCGGCTTCGTCGAACACCTCCTCCTGCTCAACGGCCTCAAGAAGGCCGGGCTCACCGAGAAGGATGTTGAGCTCGTGCCCACGCCGACCAACCAAACCCCGCAGGTCCTCGCCTCGGGCCAAGTCGATGCAATCGGTGCCTGGCAACCCAACTCCGGGGCGGCGTTGAAGGCCGTGCCCGGCTCTAAGGCCATCTACTCGAGCGCCAATGAGCCCGGCTTGATCTATGACGCGGTGGTCGTTTCCCCCCAGAGCTTGGCGACCCGCCGCGCCGACTGGGTGAAGTTTGTCGCCGTCTGGGACAAGGTCGTCGCCTACATCCGCGATCCGGCGACGCGCGAGGACGCCATCAAGATCATGGCCGCCCGCGCCGGCGTCGACGCCAAGGAGTACGCGTACTTCCTGCCCGGCACTCGTTTCCTCTCGCTGATGGAAGGCGTCAAGGTCCTTGCCGCCCAGACCGAGGGCTTCGACTCGCTGCTCGGCTCCTCGAAGATTGCCAACGAGTTCAATGTGACCAACGGCGTCTACAAGGAGTCGCAGGACGTCGCCTCCTACATCGACGCCAAGGTCACCGTCGAAGCGCTCAAGAAGTGAGCCGCCGCCGCCTGAGAGCGGCGTCGGGGGAGTTGGTAATTGGGAATTGGAAGTTGGTGGCCGGACTTCGGTTCGAGTCACCACGGGGCTGCCTGCGCCCGGCGATCCACGGCGCCGCCGTCACTGGCGCTGTGTCGCCGCCTCGTCCTCTTCTGCCGAAATACCAACTGCCAACTGCCAACTACCTCTTCCCACCTCCTCCGTCCCTCCCACCATGTCCCGTCACCACTGGTTCGCCATCCGTCAAGAGCTGCCGCCCCGCCGGCGCTCGCTCCTTGGCGTGGTCGCGTTCCTGTTGCCGCTCGCGCTGTGGTGTCTGGTCAGCTACGTGCCGTTCCTCTGGCATCCGATGGTCCGGGTGGTGGAGCCGGGTGCTGTGTCGTGGTTTCGCCCTGATCTGCTCATCCCGCGGGAGGCCTTCGCCAAGGAGGTTGACCGGGTCCGGAGCGAAGGGGGGCTCGTGCCTACCGGCACCCGTGCCAACCCGATCTATCTGCCGGCCCCGCACGCGGTGGGCCGCGCGCTCTATACCGCCTTTACCACCGCTCCGGTGCTGCGCGGCGACCTCTGGCTGCACGAGAGCTTGGGGATGAGCATCCGCACGATCTTCTGGGGCTTTCTCATCTCCTCCGCGTTCGGCGTGCCGCTGGGCATCCTCTGCGGGGCCTATACTTCGGTGGCGCGGGCCAGCGAGCCTTTCGTCGACTTTGTACGCTACATGCCGGCCCCGGCTTTTGGGGCGCTCATGGTCGCCGTCTTCGGGATTCACCTGGAGCCCAAGATCGCGATCATCGTCATCGGCACCTTCTTCCAACAGGTCCTCGTGGTGGCCAACACGGTGCGCAAGACCGACCTGGGCCTGATCGAAGCGGGCCAGACTCTGGGCGCGAAGCGTCGCCATCTTCTCCTGCGCGTGCTCGTGCCGGCCAGCCTGCCCGACCTATACAACGACCTGCGCATCCTGCTCGGATGGGCCTGGACCTATCTCATCGTCGCGGAGGTCGTCGGGGTGAGCTCCGGCATCACCTTCTTCATCAACCAGCAGGCCAAGTACCGGAACTTCGACAATGTCTACGCGGCCATCGTCATCATCGGCATCATCGGCCTGGCGACGGACCAGGTGCTGGCCTTCCTCGGGGCGCGCCTCTTTCCCTGGAAGAATCCGCGGCCGAGCCGGCTGCGCACCCTGGCCATCCGCCTCTTCGCCGATCGCTACACCGTGCTCTTCCCGGACGAACCGGAAAAGGAAACCACCTCATGAGTCTCCCGCCCGCTTCGATGCTTGAGTCCGACTACCGCGTGCAATCGCCCGCCGTGGCGGAACGTTTCCGCAAGCTGCGCGAGCGCCCCGTCGTGCTCAGCGTCGAGCATCTGGGCAAGGAGTTTGAAGGGGAGGGTGGCCCGGTGACGGCGCTGCGCGACGTCTCGTTCGAGGTCCGCCGCCGCGAGTTTCTCTGCGTCATTGGTCCGTCGGGTTGCGGCAAATCCACGCTCATCCGCATGGTGGCCGGGCTCGACTATCCGACCGCCGGCCGGATGTTGCTCGACGGCCGCGAGGTCAGCGGCCCGGGCCCTGACCGCGGCATGGTCTTCCAAGGATACACGCTCTTCCCGTGGCTCAACGTCACTCGTAATGTGATGTTCGGCCTGGAGATGCAGGGCATGAGCCGCGACCAGGCGGAGGCGGAGGCGCGCCAGTGGATCGACCTGGTGGGCCTGTCGCGCTTCGAGAAGACCTACCCGGCCCAGCTTTCCGGCGGCATGAAGCAACGCACCGCCCTGGCCCGCGCCCTCGCCGCCAACCCTCGGATACTGCTCATGGACGAGCCCTTCGGCGCGCTCGACGCCCAGACCCGCGCCCAGATGCAGACGCACCTGCTCGAGATCTGGCGCAACGTCGATGTCACCATCCTCTTCATCACCCACGATCTCGACGAGGCCATCCTGCTTGCCGACCGGATCCTCGTGCTCAAGGCCAACCCGGGCGAAGTGCAGGAGGTCATCGAGGTTCCAGTACCACGTCCCCGCAGCTGGCGCAGGTGAACTCGCCCGAGTTCCTCGCCATGCGGCGGCGCCTCGACGAACTCATCCACCCGCGCCGCGATCCGGCCGCGGAAATGGAGAAACTGCCCATCGTTCGCCTTACCCAAGTGGGTGACGACGTCGAATGACCATGGCCGCCACTCGCTCCAGTTCCGCCACTCGTCCTCGCCCGCGCCGCGCCGCCCCGGTCGCCTGGGGTCGACTCACCTGGCCCGAGATCGGCGCGCTGCCGGCGGCCGGGATTGATGCCGCGATCCTGCCCTGCGGCGCCACCGAGCAGCACGGCCCGCATCTCGGCACCGCCATGGACGCCTGCCTCGCCACACTCCTCGGTGATGCCGTCTCCGCCGCCACCGGTGTGCCCGTGTTGCCGACGCTTCACTACGGCTGCTCGCTCGGCCACTCGCACCGCTGGCCGGGCACGCTTGCCCTCCAACCGCAGACGCTCATCGCCCTTGTTACCGACATCGGTGACTGGCTGTTCGCCGCCGGCTTTCGCCGCTTGTTCTTGCTCAATACGCACGTGACCAATTTTGCGCCGTTGCGCTGCGCTCTGGAAATCCTGCGCAGCCGGCACGACGGCTTCATGGTCACCGTCATCAACGCCGCCGAAGTGAGCCCGCGGGTGCGTCGGGCATTTTTCGCCGATGCCGCCGACTGGCATGCCAACGCCGCCGAGACCGCGCTCATGCTGGCCCACGCCCCGGAGTTGGTGCGCCACCGGCTCGTGAAGAAGGCCGACGATCCCGATCGCACCGGCGGCCTAGTCTTTGCCCATCCGGTGAACCGCACCAGCGCCAACGGAGTCACCGGTTATCCTAGTCGGGCCACGGTGGGGCAGGGCAGGCGGTTGATGCGCTGGCTGGTGGCCGACCGGGCTGAAACGGTGCGCCGCGGCCGGCGCGAGCGCTCGCCCCGGACGTGCCGTACTTCCCGAGTGCGAGCGGGCAGTCTCCTTCTGTCGCGGCCCGGCGGCGCTAGTGATCGGAGGGCGGAAGCGTGGGTTCGGTTGTCGACCGCGCCCCTCAGCCCCCTGCCGATCACGCCGCCTTCGCTCGTTCGCATCCGTCCGTTCCCCTCTCCATTTCCTCACTTCCCACCTCTCCCCTTTTCGCGATGAAATCCGATACCGAAATTCTCCAGCTCCAAGCCGCCCTCAAGGCCAAGGGCGTCAAGTACTGTGTTGGTGCCTACGTCGACATTCATGGCGTGCCCAAGGGCAAATTCGTGCCGATCGACTACTTCCTCCATTTCGCCCACGGCTCCGAGCTGTACACGGGCTACGCTCTCGACGGCCTCGGCCAGCGCCCCAACGACGACGAGATCGCGTCGGTGCCCGACCTCGACCGCGGGACGATCCTGCCCTGGAAACCCGAGGTCGCCTGGTTCCCCGCCGACAACACCTTCCATAGCGAGCCCTACGACATCAATACGCGCGTCGCCCTGAAGAAGGTGCTCGCCGATGCCGCCACGCTCGGCCTCGGCTTCAACCTCGGCATCGAGTGCGAGGTGTTCGTCGTCAAGCACGGCGAGGACGGGAAGCTGAGCATCCCCAACTCCGACGACAACCTGGTGAAGAGCTGCTACGACATCAAACGGTTCATGGACCGCTACACCTGGCTGGACAAGGTCTCGACCGCCATCGACGGCCTCGGCTGGGAGATGTATTCGCTCGATCACGAGGACGCGCAGTCGCAGTTCGAATTCGACTTCAAGTACGCCGACGCGCTCACGATGTGCGACCGTTACGTGTTCTTCCGGATGATGGCCCGGCAGTTCGCCTCCGAGGAGGGCCTGCTGGCGACGTTCATGCCCAAGCCCTTCGCCGACAAGACCGGCAACGGCGCCCACTTCAACATGTCGCTCTACGAGCTGGCCTCGGGGAAGAACGCCTTCAAGTGCGACCCGAAGGACGACCCGCGCGGCCTCGGGCTCACGCCCCTGGCGTACTCGTTCATCGCCGGCATCCTGCGCCACGGCCGCTCGATCTGCGCGGCCCTCGCGCCGACGGTCAACAGCTACAAGCGCCTCGTGCGCCGCGGCGCGATGAGCTACTACTCGTGGGCGCCGGTCTTCAACTCCTTCGGTACGAACAACCGCACCAACTCCATCCGCGTGCCGATGGGCGGTGGCCGCTGCGAGAGCCGCAACGCCGACTCCGCCTGCAATCCGTACCTCGCCGCCACCCTGTTGCTCGCCGCCGGACTCGAGGGCGTGCGCGAGAAGCTCGAGCCCGGTCTGCCGCAGGAGGAAAACCTCTACGAGCTGTCCGAAGCCGAGCTGGCCAAGCGCAACATCAGCTACCTGCCGCGTGACCTCGAGGAGGCCGTCGAGTTGTTCGCCGCCGACCCGTTCATCACCACGACGCTCGGACAGGGGCTGCGCGATGAGTTCGTCAAATACAAGAGCGAGGAGTGGCGCGCCTACCACCTCACCGTCAGCCAATGGGAAGTCGACCGGTATGCCCGAATGTTCTGAGCCTTCTACTCCGCTTGCCCTCTCCGCACCGGTCCGGATGACCGGCGTGGAGTCGGGCACTCTTGCGGACCTGCCGCGCCCCAGCCGCAAACGTGACCGGGTTGTTCGCTTCAGTGTCTCGCTGCCCGAGAGCCTGCTCGACGAACTGGATGGGATGGTAGCCCGGCGCGGGTTCCAGAGTCGCTCACAGGCGATCGCCGCCCTGGCGCGCGACGGCCTGGTCGAGTTTGCCAGCGAGGTCGGCACCGGCTCGGTTGGCGGGACCATCAGCCTTGTCTACGATTATCGGAAACGTGATCTGCAGGCGACGCTCGCCGAGGTCCAGCACCGGTACTACCTGCTCATCGTTTCGTCGATGCATGTGCATCTTGAGCATCACAACTACTTGGAAGTCCTGCTCGTGCAGGGCCCGGCCGACCAGCTGCGCAAACTCACCGACGAGCTTGTTACCTGCAAAGGCGTGAAGAACGGCCGGCTGAATCTCACCGCTGCCGCCATCCCGCCGCTACAGTAGGCCGAACGTGGGGCGTCCGTCAGGGCGCGCCGGCCGGTGTTGCGGCTAGTCCAGGGGCGAGCCTGCCAGTAACGAGGCGCCGACGGGCTGATCGGTTTTGCGGCTGTTTCGGCGAAATCCCCGTACCGCCCCCATTCGTCTGCACGAATTTTCGACCACGCGCCGGCCTCGGCACAGACCCTGCAGTAACACGACCGCATCCAATCGTAACACCAACCCACTCCGATGACCTTGCCCCTCTACACCAAGACGCTCACCCACGCCGGCATGTGGTCCGGGGTTGTTTCGCGGGGCAAGAGGCTTCGGCTCACCGACCTGGAGGGGGGAGCGAACGTGGGGCTGTTGCTCTACAACGCTGACCTGCCCGTCGAGCGCTACAACATGCCCGACACCCTCAAGGGGCAGCACACCTTCCACCTCCGCGCGCCCTACTGCCTGCATTCCGACATGGGCCGTATTCTTGCCTCCATCTGCGCCGACTCCGCCGGTTGGCACGACACCGTCTGCGGTTGCGGTGACGCCAAGCTCACCGCGGCCCGCTACGGCGAGAAGAACTTCCAGTCCGTACGCAACGACTACCAACGCAACGCCCGGAATTGCTTCCTCGTCGAGCTGGCCAAGTGGGGCCTGGGGAAGCGTGACCTCGTGCCCAACCTCAATCTCTTCAGCAAGGTGGTGGCCGACGACTCCGGCAAACTGGCCTTCGTCGCGGGCCACTCGCAGCCCGGCGGGTTCATCGAGCTGCGTTTCGAACTGAACACGCTCGTCGTGCTCAATACCTGCCAGCATCCGCTCGACCCGGACCCGGTCTATCGTCCGCGCCCAGTGAAGCTCGAGGTGCTTCCTGCCACCGGCCCTGTCGCCGCCGATGATCCTTGCCGCCTCTCGCGCCCGGAGAACGCCCGCGCCTTCGAGAACAACGACGCCTACTTCGCGCTGCGCGCCTGAACGCCATGCCTACCCTCACCGAAAGCCCACTCGCCCCTGCGGCCGCCCTCTACCGGAAGACCGTCTTGGCCGGCGACTACTGGTCGCACGAGATCAAGCGCGGCCAATTCCTCCGCCTCGTCGACGTCGAGGGCAACCAAGCCGCCGACACGCTCTTCTACGACGCCCACTCCCCGGCGAATCGCTACAGTGCCTCCGATACGATTCGCCACCAAGGGGCGCTCTATCTCTCCACCGGCACGCGGCTCATGTCCACCGAGGGCGATGTGTTGCTCACCATCGTCGCCGACACTTGCGGCCGCCACGACACCCTCGGCGGCGCCTGCTCGCGCGAGAGCAACACCATGCGCTACGCGCCGGAGAAGGAGTCCATGCATGCGTGTCGCGATAGCTTCATCCGTGGCGCTCAGGAGCTTGCCGCCACCTGCGGTTGTGCGCACCACGCCGAGTTCGACTTCGGCAAACGGGACATCACCTGCAATATCAACTTCTTCATGAACGTCCCGGTCACACCCGACGGCCGGCTGACCTTTGCGGACGGAGTCTCGGGTCCCGGGCGCTATGTAGAACTGCGCGCCGAGCGGGATGTGATCTGCCTGATCTCGAATTGTCCCCAGCTCAACAACCCCTGCAATGCCTACAATCCGACGCCGATCGAAGTGCTGATCTGGCCTGCCGAGTCCGGTGCTGCGTCAGGTTGAGGAGTTGGCAGTTGGAAATTGGCAGTTGGTCCCAACCAACGCCATCACCACTTCGCCTATGAAACCACTGCCGTCAGCTGCCAGACTCCCCCAAAGACCGAAGGTAGGCGTTCAATGCGGGCAGCAATTCCGACAACAGCGCCTGGATCGGTTTCTTGGTATCTTGTCCTATCAGTCCTCGCTTGTCCGCGCGTCGGAGAAAATGTCGGACTTCATAGAGCGACCCTCTGGCCGTGCGCACGAAACGTTGATGATCGGTCGGCGACGCCCGCCCGTAGCTCTCAGTGATAGCCGCACCCACACTGTCTGCGGCGCGGACCAACTGCTTGCCCACGGTATCTTTGGCGAACGGCTCCCAGCCGGCGACCAGTTCCCAAGACAGATCGGCCAAGTCCTCGGCCATCCGGTATACCCGCAACTCATCCAGCGCGAACGTCGCCATAGCAGTTCCAGAAAAGCAGTCCTACGCCTTTGGCGCAATCCCACGCCTGCGCCCCAACTACCAATTTCCAACTGCTAACTGCGCCTCTTCATGTTCGACAAAATTCTCATCGCCAATCGCGGTGCCATCGCCTGCCGCATCATCCGCACCCTGCGGAAGATGGGCATCAAGTCCGTCGCTGTGTATTCCGAGGCCGACGTCGGCTCGTTGCACGTCGCGCAGGCGGACGAGGCCGTGCTCATCGGCCCGGCCCCGGCCGCCCAGAGCTATCTCGCCGTCGAGAAGATCCTCGAGGCGGCGAAACAGACGGGCGCCCAAGCGATCCATCCCGGCTACGGTTTCCTTTCGGAGAACCCCGGTTTCGCCGAGGCCTGCGCGGCCGCCGGTATTGTCTTCATCGGACCGAAGCCGGACCAGATGCGCCGGTTCGGGCTCAAGCATACCGCGCGGGCGATCGCCCAACACGAGGGCGCTCCGCTCCTGCCCGGCACCGGCCTGCTTCTGGACGTCACCACGGCGCTGGTGGAGGCCGCGCGCATCGGCTATCCGGTGATGATCAAGAGCACCGCCGGGGGCGGCGGCATCGGCATGCAACTCTGCTGGAGCCCGAAGGAACTCGAGCCGGCCTTCGCCCGGGTAGACCGTCTCAGCCGCTCCAACTTCAAGGAGAGCGGCCTCTTCCTCGAGAAGTACGTCGAGCGGGCCCGCCACATCGAGGTACAGATCTTTGGTGACGGGCGCGGCCATGTCGTGGCTCTTGGCGAGCGCGAATGCTCCATCCAACGCCGCAACCAAAAGATTATCGAGGAGACGCCGGCACCGAATCTGCCCGCCGTCATCCGCACCAGTCTGCTCGACTGCGCCGAGCGCCTCGGGCGCGCCGCCGGCTACGAGTCGGCCGGCACCGTCGAGTTCGTCTATGATGACGCCACCGACGAGTTCTATTTCCTTGAGGTGAATACCCGCCTACAGGTCGAGCACGGGGTCACAGAGGAGGTCACCGGGATCGATTTGGTCGAGTGGATGGTGCGGCAAGCCGCGGGCGAACTCGACCTGGCGGACTTCCGACGCTCCGTCTCCGGAGCGGCGATCCAGGTGCGGCTCTATTCCGAGGACCCGGGGAAGAACTTCCAGCCCGCCACCGGCGTGCTCACGGAGTTCGTTGTGCCCCGGAGCCTGCGGACCGAGACCTGGGTCGAGCGCGGCACCGAGGTGAGTCCGTATTATGATCCGATGTTGGCCAAGCTCATCATGCGGGGGACCGACCGCGCCGAGGCGCTGGCGAAGCTCGAACAAGCCCTGGCCGAGACGCGCGTGGCCGGTCTCGAAACGAACCTCCTCTATCTGCGCCAGATTCTCGCCTCCATCGGCTTCCGTGCGGGAAAGGTGACCACGCGTTACCTGGAGCAGCTGCCCTATAGTGCGTCGACGATCGAGGTGCTCGAGGGTGGCACTCAGACCACCGTGCAGGACTACCCGGGCCGGCTCGGGCATTGGGATGTCGGCGTGCCGCCCTCGGGTCCGATGGATGCGTTGGCGTTCCGGCTGGCCAACCGCCTGGTCGGCAATCCGCCTTCTGCCGCCGGTCTCGAAATCACGCTGTCCGGCCCGGCATTGCGCTTCAATACCAGCGCCGTGGTCGCGCTCACCGGCGCGGCGGCGCCGGCCACCCTCGACGGCAAGCCCGTCGCGTTCTGGCGCTCGTTCCGGGTGAAGCGAGGGCAGACGCTGCGCGTTGGCAGCATATCAGAGGGCGGGATGCGCGCCTACCTTGCGGTCGGCCACGGGCTCGATGTCCCCGATTACCTTGGCAGCAAGAGCACGTTCACCCTCGGGCTCTTCGGCGGCCATGCCGGCCGCGCCCTGCGCACCGGCGACGTGCTGCGGGCCAATCCCGGTCCAGTGTTTGGAGACGCCGAGGCCACCGCGGTGCGCCGGCTCCCGGCCGGGCTGGTGCCCGAATACTCCCGCGAATGGGAGATCTCTGTCTTGTACGGCCCGCACGGGGCACCCGACTTCTTCACCGACGAGGACATCGCCGACCTGTTCGCCTCGTCCTACGAGGTGCATTTCAACTCCGCCCGCACCGGGGTGCGCCTGATCGGCCCCCGGCCGCGCTGGGCGCGGACCGACGGCGGCGAGGCCGGGCTGCATCCGTCGAACATCCACGACAACGCCTACGCGGTCGGCGCGATCGATTTCACCGGCGACATGCCGATCATCCTCGGCCCCGACGGTCCAAGCTGCGGCGGCTTCGTCTGCCCGGCGGCCATCATCTCGGCGGATCTGTGGAAAGCCGGCCAGCTCCGGCCGGGCGACAAGGTGCGGTTTCGCCCCGTCACGGCGGCCGAGGCGCGGCTGCGCGAGGCCGCGATGGAAGCAATGATCGAAACCCTCGCCCCGGCGCGGGTGCCCAAGCCCAGGGCCGGAAAGGCGGCGGCGCGCACCCCAGCCGAGCCCGCCGTGCTGCACACGACCCCGGCGCGGGGCGAGCTGCCGGCGGTCTGCTATCGGCGCTCGGGGGACAAGTACCTATTGGTTGAATACGGAGCGCAGGTGCTCGACCTGGAGCTGCGCTTCCGCGTGCACGCCCTCATGGAGTGGTTGCGCGAGAGTCACACGCCGGGACTGCTCGACCTCACTCCCGGCATCCGCTCGCTCCAGGTCCACTTCGACAGCCGCCTGCTGCCCCTGGAGCGGTTGATGGAAACCCTGCTCGACGCTGAGGTGCACCTGCCCTCGCTCGACGCCATGGAGGTGCCCACCCGCATCGTCCATCTGCCCCTTTCCTGGGAGGACGAGTCGACGTTGCTCGCCATCCGCAAATACATGCAGACCGTGCGCAAGGACGCCCCCTGGTGCCCGAGTAACATCGAGTTCATCCGCCGCATCAACGGGCTCGATTCCGTCGAGGAGGTGAAACGAATTGCCTTCGACGCGAGCTACCTGGTGCTCGGGCTCGGCGACGTCTACCTCGGGGCGCCGGTCGCCACCCCGGTCGATCCTCGCCATCGGCTGGTCACGACCAAGTACAACCCCGCGCGCACCTGGACTCCGGAAAACGCCGTCGGCATCGGCGGAGCCTATATGTGCGTCTACGGCATGGAAGGGCCCGGCGGATACCAATTCATCGGGCGCACCGTCCAGATGTGGAATCGCTGGCGGCAGACCGCCGACTTCACCAGCGGCAAGCCCTGGCTGCTGCGCTTCTTCGACCAGATCCGTTTCTATGAGGTGAGCGCGGAGGAGCTCCTGCGCTTCCGTCGCGACTTCCCGCTCGGCCGTTACAAGCTCCGTATCGAGGAGGCCACCTTCCGCCTGCGCGATTACCGGAAGTTCCTCGCGGACAATTCCACCTCCATCTCCGGGTTCAAGGCCAAGCAGCAAGAGTCCTTCGAGGCGGAACGCCACCGCTGGGAGGTGTCGGGCCAGCTCAACTTTTCCGCCGAGAGCGAGGCGGCTGCCAGTGTGACCGAACACGCGGCTTTGCCCGCGGGGCACAAGGCGGTCGTGGCCCAGGTGCCGGGCAATGTCTGGAAGATCAATGTGCGGGCCGGCCAGCACGTCACCCCGGACGATGCGCTGGTCGTGCTCGAGTCGATGAAGATGGAGATCTCCGTGCTGCCCGCCGAGGCAGGCGAGATCACCCAGATCCTGTGCACCGAAGGCAAACCCGTCCAGGCCGGCGACCCGCTGGTCGTGATCAAACCCGATGTCTGACATGCCGCAACCCGCCGCCTGTGTAATGCTTGATAGGATGGAAGCCCGGGGCGCCGATCCGGTCTGGATCTCGCGCCTGCCGCGGGCCGAGGTCCTGGAACGGGTGGCCGCCGCCCCGGCCGGCGCGCCGCTGGCCCGCCGCCTCTTCGCAGTGAAGGACAATATCGACCTGGCCGGACTGCCGACCACGGCGGGGTGCCCGGACTACGCGTACACGCCGGGCGCCTCCGCGCCAGTCGTGCAGCGGCTGATCGAGGCCGGCGCGGTACCGCTCGGGAAGACCAACCTCGACCAATTCGCCACCGGGTTGGTGGGGGTGCGTTCGCCCTACGGAGTGCCGGTGAATCCGTATGGCTCGGCGTATATTCCGGGCGGCTCGAGCTCGGGCTCGGCCGTAGCGGTCGCCGCCGGTCTTTGCGACTTCGCGCTCGGCACCGATACCGCGGGTTCCGGCCGCGTGCCGGCGGCGTTCAACAACCTTGTGGGGCTCAAGCCCACCCGCGGCCTGCTCAGCACGCGCGGGGTTGTGCCCGCCTGCCGGACCCTTGATTGCGTGTCCATTTTCACCCGCACTGTCGCCGCCGCTGCCGAGGTCCTCGCCGTCGCTGCGGGCTACGATCCGCTGGATCCGTACAGCCGGCGGGCCGCTCCTCCGGTGGCGGACGAGTCCTCGCCGCCGCGGGTCGGGGTGCCGCGCGCCGACCAGTTGGAGTTCTTCGGCGACCGCAGCGCCGAAGCCCTCTTCATCCAAGCGGTGGAGCGCTGGCGCGCGCTCGGGGCGAAGATCGTCGAGATCGATTTCGCACCGTTTCTCGCGGCGGCGCGCCTGCTCTATGAAGGGCCGTGGGTGGCCGAGCGTTACGCGGCGCTGGGTGATTTCATCGAGCGGACGCCGCATTCGCTACATCCGGTCACGAGAACGATCCTTGAAGGAGGGAAGGCGCCCACGGCTGCCGGTGCGTTCGCGGCGATGTACAAGCTGGCGACGCTGCGCCGGCAATCCGAGACGGTCTGGGCCGACATCGACGTGCTGTGCACTCCGACGGCTGGGACGATCTATACTGTGGCTGAGGTCGAAGCCGACCCGGTTCGGCTGAACTCGAATCTCGGTTACTACACGAACTATCTGAACCTGCTCGATCTTTGTGCCGTCGCGGTGCCGGCGGGGTTCTTGGCGAGCCAGATGCCGTGGGGTGTCACGCTGGTGGCCCCCGCCTTCTGCGACGATCGGGTGTTGCGGCTTGGGGCGCGCTTCCTCGGCGAATCGGCCCCGGTGCGCGCGTTGCCGGCGGAGGGGCCCACCACCCGGATTGCGGTCTGTGGGGCGCACCTCAGCGGGCTGCCGCTCAACTGGCAGCTCACGCAACTCGGCGCGAAGCTCGTTTCCACCACGCGGACTGCACCAGTGTACAAGCTTTACGCGCTCCCCGGCACGGTGCCCCCCAAGCCCGGGCTGGTCCGGGTGGGCGAGGACGGGGCCGCCATCGAGGTGGAGGTCTGGGAGGTATCTGTGGCCGGTTACGGCCGGTTCGTCTCCGGCATCCCGGCGCCGCTGGGCATCGGCACGGTCACCCTGGAGGATGGCACCTCGGTGCAGAGTTTTCTGTGTGAAGCCGTCGCGGTGCGTGCGGCGCGCGATGTGAGTGTCTTCGGCGGGTGGAGAGCGTTCCTGGCGGCCGGAGGATGAGGCCGCCCGGAGGGGGGCCGGCGGGTGGGTGGTGCGTTCAGTAACGCAGCGGTTTCACTCGGTATTCGCCGCCCAGGACGAGGTACTCCGACTCGCCCTCGAGCAGGTGGCGGGGGAGCAGGCCACTGAAGAAGACGATCTTGGGCAGGGGCACTTGGACTTCCCAGACGGAGGACCCGAATTCCCAGGCCACTTCCCGGTCGCACGTGAACGAGCTGAGATTGTTCAGCCGCACGAGCGTGCTGTCGGCCGACGGGTCGTCGTGGATCGCGTATTCTTCCGGATCGTGCGTGCCGCGGTAGAGGGCGAGGTGGGTGCGGGTGGGATGGCGCCGCCGCAGTTCGTCCTGGCAAAAGGTGTAGAGGAGGTCGAGCTGCATGGCCACGCCCATGGTCTGGGCGGTGCCTTTCATGCGGTCGGCGGCGTAGTGGTCACGCGCGGTCTCGTCGGAGGAGAGCAGGCCGCGGTGGTAGGTGGCGCGCAGACCGAAGCGGCTCTCGACCCAGGCTTTGAGGACGGCACCGGCGTGGCCGTTGCTGTCGACGCCCCAGTTGGCGAGGAAGCGGATATAGCTGTGCCGCAAGCTGGCGCGGGCGGAGGCCTGGTGCTGGTCCCATTCGTGGAGGCGGAACTTCACCGAGAGGTAGTCGTGGAAGATCTGGCCGCGCTGCTCCGCCCCCAGCGTGGCGGCGAGCTGCGCGAAGAGCCGGCGGTCCGTGGCCCGGGCGCCGTCGATCTCGAGGAGTTTGGGGTTTTCCTGATATTCTCGGGAAGCGATCACCCAGGGGGGCAGGTTGCAGCGGTTGAAGCTGGTGGACGGCGCAGCGGGGTTCATGCGGCGGCGGGGAGGGGGGGGGCGATGGGGGTGGGCTCGCGGATGGGAAGCGGGCGGGGTAGGGCGAGAAGGGAGTCGGTCTGGCGGCGGACGCGTTCGACGATGCGCGGGTCGAGCTGCTTTAGCCAGCGTGAAGGGATGTCGGCGACGCCGTAGCAGGCGCCGGCGAGCTGGCCAACTAGGGCGCCGGCGGTGTCGGCGTCGCCGCCGCGGTTGACGACATCCACGATGCAGCCCTCGACACAGTCGTTGCGAAAGAAGGAGTGGAGCACGGTCTGCACTGTATCCACGATGTAGCCGCTGGTGTTGCCCGGCCACGGCTCGAAGCGGAACTTGGGGTGCTGGGCGAGCAATTCGCCAACGCAGCGCCGACAATCGGAGATGGTGCCGCCCAGGAGCAGCAGTTGGGTGAGCCGGCTTAGGGTGAGCGTGGCGGCGTCGGAAAGCGGGTGGTTGTGGGTGAGATGCGCCTGTTCCACCGAGCAGCGGGCGAGGGTGCCGGTGTCGTTGAAGGTCGCCAGCACGACGGGAAGGTTGCGCATGGCGGCGCCGTTGCCCGCACTGTCTTCGGCGGGCGGAGCCGAGAGGGTGCCGTCCAGCATATAGCGGCGGATGCCGCGTCGGCAGGTGTTACCGATGTCGGGTGGGCGGCTGCGCATCCAACCGACAAAGGCGTCGGCAGTCATGCGCAGGTCCCAGCCGCGGGCGGCGAGCAGGGCATCGCCGAGGGCGAGGGACATTTGTGTATCGTCGGTCACCTGCCCGGGCTTGAGCCGAAGCCAGCCGCCGCCGGTGATGTTGCGGTGCACCTTGTGGGCGACGGTGATTTCCGCGGCGGTCATGAACTCCACCGTGGCGCCCAAGGCGTCGCCGATGGCGAAGCCGAGATAGGCGCCCAGGGCGCGGTCGTGGAGGGAGGGGGCGGACACTCCGTGGACGAAGCAGGCGGCGAGCCAGAGGCGGGCATGAGCAGGTCGGCGGGAGCGTAACACCGGCCTCCGTGCCGGCGTTCTGTTGAGCAGCACAGGTTGCGATCGCAGGCCGGCACGCCCGCGCCACGGTGGAGCAAGCCGGAGCGGATCCGACATCGCAGTCGGCCGACATCGTGTTTCCGACGCGGATGTCGGTATTTTGCGGGCCATTTCGACAGGCCAAAGGCCCGGAAAAGATTCTACGCGCTGGGCACCAGCGACTTGCGGCAGGTTGGCACGAGTTGGCACCGCAGCCGCTAAGAGGGGAGGCATTCCTGAGGCAGTTTAAAACAGTTAACCAGAAAACAAACATCATGAGAAAAGTCGCAATCTACGGTAAGGGCGGCATCGGAAAATCCACCACGACGCAAAACACGGTGGCCGGTCTCGTCGAAATGGGGAAGAAGGTCATGGTGGTCGGCTGCGACCCCAAGGCCGATTCGACCCGTCTCCTCCTTGGCGGCCTGGCCCAGCGCAGCGTGCTCGACACGCTCCGTGAAGAGGGCGAGGACGTCGAACTCGCGGACATCCGCTCGGCGGGTTTTTGCAGCAGCTTGTGCGTGGAATCCGGTGGCCCGGAGCCGGGCGTCGGTTGCGCGGGTCGCGGCATCATCACCTCGATCAACATGCTCGAGCAGCTCGGCGCCTACGATGACGACCAAGCCCTCGACTACGTCTTCTACGACGTGTTGGGCGACGTGGTGTGCGGCGGTTTCGCGATGCCGATCCGCGAAGGCAAGGCCGAGGAGATCTACATCGTCTGCTCCGGCGAGATGATGGCGATGTATGCGGCCAACAACATCTGCAAGGGCATCCAGAAGTATGCGGAGTCTGGTGTCGTCCGTCTCGGCGGCCTCATCTGCAACAGCCGCAAGGTGGACAACGAGCGCCAGATGATCGAGAAGTTCGCCGAGAAGCTCGGGACTCAGATGATCCACTTCGTGCCCCGTGAAAATGACGTCCAACGCGCCGAGATTCAGCGCAAGACCGTCATCGAGTGGAACCCGAAGTGCGCGCAAGCCGACGAGTACCGCACGCTCGCCCGCGCCATCGATCAGAACCGGATGTTCATCAAGCCCAAGCCGCTGACGATCCAGGAGCTGGAGAACCTCCTGATGGAGTACGGCCTGCTCGGCAACTAAGCCGCCTCACGTCCTGCAACCGGACGTCATCGCCACCAGGAGCGCGGCCACTCCGCGCCTTTTTTGAACCAGCACGCCCGCTCATCCGAAACCACCGAGGTTTTCACCATGTCCGAACTTTCCGACACTCCCGCCGAGGGCTTTGACAGCGAAGGGTATCCGATTCCCTCCTCGCCCCAGCCCGACTCCATCACTGCCCGCGCCGAGATGCTCAAGGTCTATCCGCCCAAGACCAAGAAGAAGCGCGAAAAGCAGCTGCTCGCCAATGATCCCGGTACGCCGCCGGAGATCGGCGCCAACACCCGCACCGTCCCCGGGATCATCACCCAACGCGGGTGCACCTACGCCGGCTGCCGCGGCGTCGTGATCGGTCCGATCCACGACATTCTCCACATCACCCACGGTCCGGTCGGTTGCAGCTACTACTCGTGGCTCACCCGCCGCAACCTGGCCCGCATCAAGCCCGGCCAGCCGATCAACTTCCTCCAGTACTGCATGACAACGGACATGATGGAGGAGGAAATCATCTTCGGCGGAGAGAAGAAGCTGGCCCTCGCCATCCGCGAGGCCGCTGCGATCTTCAAGCCCAAGGCCATCGCGGTGTACTCCACTTGCCCGGTCGGCCTGATCGGCGACGACATCCACTCCGTCTGCCGCAAGGCCAAGGAAGAACTCGGGATCAACGTCTTCGGGTTCTCCTGCGAAGGCTACAAGGGCGTCTCCCAGTCCGCCGGCCACCACATCGCCAACAACGGCGTGTTCAAGCACATGGTCGGCCTGCTCGACGAGCCCGACAAGGAGGAGTTCCGCATCAACGTCCTCGGCGAATACAACATCGGCGGCGACGCCTGGGAGATCGACACCCTCCTGAAGAAGTGCGGCATCCACGTCACGGCGACGCTCTCCGGCGACATCAGCTACGAGCAGATCTGCAAGTGCCATACCGCCGACCTCAACGTGGTCATGTGCCACCGCTCCATCAACTACATGTCCGAGATGATGGAGACCAAGTTCGGCATCCCGTGGATCAAGGTGAACTTCATCGGCGCCGAGCAGAGCGCGAAGTCGCTGCGCAAGATCGCCAAGTTCTTCGGTGACGAGAAGCTCATCGCCCGCACCGAGGAGGTCATCGCCCAGGAGATGGCCGCCCTGCGCCCCGTGATCGAGGACGTGAAGTCCCGCCTCAAGGGCAAGACGGCCGCGATGTTCGTGGGCGGCTCCCGCGCCCACCACTATCAACATCTCTTCAAGGACGTGGGCATGCTCACCGTGGCCGCCGGCTACGAGTTTGCCCATCGCGACGACTACGAAGGTCGCGCGGTGTTGCCCTCGATCAAGGTCGACGCCGACTCCCGTAACATCGAGGAGATCGAGGTCGAGGCCGATCCCAAGCGGTATCAACCGCGCAAGACGCCGGAGCAGATGGAGGCCCTCAAGGCCGGCGGGTTCAACTTCAAGGACTACGACGGCATGATGGTCGAGATGAAGAAATCGACCCTCATCATCGACGACATCTCCCACCACGAGATGGAAAAACTGATCGAGATGTACAAGCCGGACATCATCGGCTCGGGCATCAAGGACAAGTTCGTCATCGAGAAGTTCGGCGTGCCCTGCAAGCAGCTCCACAGCTACGACATCGGCGGCCCGTATGCGGCCTTCACCGGCGCGGCGAACTTCTACAAGGAGATCGACCGCATGATCAACTCAAAGGTCTGGAAGCTCGTCACGCCTTCCTGGAAGAAACCGGCCGATCCGGCCCGCGAGCTGGGCAAGGGCATCGACAGCCCGACCAACAAGGCGATCCGCGAGGTCGTCGCCGGCCTGGCCAAGGCCTGGAAACCAAAGAAGGCCGCCGTCGAGGCGGAGGCCTGATCCACCAACCACCACTAGGAGGATACCAACATGTTAAACGGAACCACTGCCGAGATCGTCGAGCGCAAGGCGCTCCGCATCAACCCGGCCAAGACCTGTCAACCCATCGGCGCCATGTATGCCGCCCTCGGCATCCACGGTTGCATGCCGCACAGCCACGGCTCCCAAGGCTGCTGCTCGTACCACCGCAGCCATCTCACCCGGCATTTCAAGGAGCCGGTGATGGCCACCACCAGCTCGTTCACCGAAGGCGCCTCCGTCTTCGGCGGCATGGCCAACCTCACCCAGGCGCTGCGCAACATCTTCACGATCTATGATCCTGAGATCGTGGCGGTGCACACCACCTGCTTGTCCGAGGTGATCGGCGACGATATCCCGAGCATTGTCAGCAAAGCCCGGGCAGAGGGCTCGGTCCCCGAAGGGAAGTTCGTCATCCACGCCAACACCCCGTCCTTCCTCGGCTCCCATGTGTACGGGTTCTCGAACATGGTCATGGGCATGGTGAACTACCTGTCCGAAAAGACGGGCACCACGCTCAACCAGGTCAACGTCATCCCCGGCTTCGTCGAGCCCGCGGACATGCGCGAGATCAAGCGCCTGGCCGCCGCGATGGCCGTGGACATCGTGATGTTCCCCGACACTTCCAACGTGCTCGATGGCCCGCTCACCGGCCAGTACAAGATGTACCCGGAAGGCGGAGCCACTGTGGCCCAGATCAAGTCGGCCGGCGACAGCATCGCCACCATCGCGCTGGGGCACTTCGCCTCGCACGTGGCCGCCTCGACCCTGGAGCAAAAGTGCAACGTCCCCGCGGCCTTCATGGAGCTGCCGATCGGCGTCGGCCCGACTGATCGCTTCATCGATGCCCTGCGTAACTACGGCGGCGTCGAGGTTCCGGCCTCCGTCGAGCTGGAGCGCGGTCGCCTTGTCGATCTGATGAGTGATCTGCACCAGTACTTCCACGGCAAGCGCGTGGCGGTCTCGGGCGATCCGGATCAGGTCATCGCACTCACTCAACTGCTGCTCGAGCTCGAGATGAAGCCCGTGTTCGCGATCACCGGCACGCCAGGCAACCAGTTCGAGAAGCGCATGCACGAGCTGCTCGATGGCCCGGTGCCCGAAGCGAAGATCAAGCAATGCGCGGATCTGTTCGAACTCCATCAATGGATGAAGAACGAGCCCGTCGATCTGCTCATCACGAACACCTACGGCAAGTCGATCGCCCGCGTCGAAAACGTGCCGTTCGTGCGCTTCGGGTTCCCGATCCTCGACCGCGCGGCGCACCGGTTCTTCCCGACGGTCGGGTACACCGGGGCGACCTACCTGATCAATCAAATGATCAACGCGCTCCTCGATAAGAAGGACCGCGAGTGCGAGGAAGAGTGGTTCGAATTGGTGCAGTAAAGCGATCAGGGGACGGCGCGAAGACCTTGGCTCAGTGAAGGTCCGCGCCGTCGCCGCGCCCGATCGGTGGGCGCGATCCGAGTTCTCCTTGGCCCTTAGGGGGGCCCAAGGAGGTTTTTGGGGTTAGGGGGCACCGGGTTTTGGGTTTTGCCCGGTGCCCAACTCGCCGGAACGGGAAGCGGAAGTACTTCGCTACCGCCGGTCGAGATGGTGGGGCGGGCTTTACGCCCGCCAGTTGGACTGTGTCGCATGGCGGGCGTAAAGCCCGCCCCACCACCGGAATGATCGTGCGCCGGCCGCGCATCGCTGCCGCGTCCGCCCAATTGCGATGTTTTGCGTTCCGCGCGACCGACGAAAATGTCGCGATTTCTCCTCCGAAAATATCCGCATCCGAACCACGCACTGGCACCCGAAATGCATTTGTGCCTCGAACCTCACCAACCACCATGAGCGACCACGAAAAATGCTGCCAACACGCACCCGCCGGACTGGTCCTGCGCGTTGCCGCCTCAACGGATGCCGAGCTGCTGAGCGAATTCGTCCGTGAGCTGGCGGAGTTCGAGGGGCTCTCCCACGAGTGCGCCATCTCCCCTGCCGCGGTGACCGAGCACTTGCTCGGCCCGCGCCGTTGTGCCGGGGCGATCATTGCGGAACTCGACGGCAAGCCTGCGGGGTTCGCGGTGTACTACCGCACGTTTTCCACTTTCGCCGCCAAGCCCGGAATCTTCCTGGAGGACCTCTATGTGCGGCCGGACTTCCGCAATCGCGGGCTCGGCCGCGCGCTACTCTCCGCGGTGGCAGAAATCGCTCACGCCCGCTCCAGCGGCCGCCTGGAGTGGACCGCGCTGAAATGGAACAAGAAGGCGCTCGCCCTCTATGACTCCGTTGGCGCGAAGCCTATGGAGGAGTGGACCCTTCTGCGCATGGCTCCTGAGGCGATCCGCCAACTGGCGACGGCGGGCGCTGCGCAACACGCCGAGTGCCGAGCGAAGAACGGTGCCGCCGCCCCGCACGAGGGGTGCCGCTGTGGCGGCAGCGACGGGCACTGCAAGAGCTGAAAACTGCCAAGAACTGAAGGCTGAAACCTGAAGGCTGAAACCAAACACGAACCATGAGCACCATACCTGCCGCTGACAGGTCTTTCGGTTCGAGCGTTCAGGCTGCGGTTGTTCAGCCTTCCGGACTCGACATTCTCCCGTCCCGCGCCACCTCGATCGCCGAGGCGGGAAAGCCGGGCGGGCCGATGAACTGCGGCAAGACGAGCGTGGCCGGCTCCGTCTCCCAACGCGCCTGCGTGTTCTGCGGCTCCCGCGTCGTCTTGTATCCGATCGCCGATGCGCTCCATGTCGTGCACGGTCCGATCGGCTGCGCGGCCTACACCTGGGACATCCGCGGCTCCCAATCCTCCGGCCCGCAGCTCTTCCGCAACAGCTTTTCCACCGACATGCAGGAGCTGGACATCGTCTACGGTGGCGAGAAGAAGCTCGAGCGGGCGCTGCTGCAACTGATCGCCAAGCACCAACCCAAGGCCGCGTTCGTCTACGGCACCTGCATCGTGGGCCTGATTGGCGACGACGTCGGTGCGGTCTGCAAACGGGTGGCCGCCGCCACCGGCATCCCGGTGCTCTCCGTGGCCAGCGAAGGCTTCAAGGGCACCAAGAAGGACGGATACAAAGCGGCCTGCGAGGCGGTCTTTCATCTCATCGGCACGGGCGACACCTCCGCGATCTCCCCGTATAGCGTGAACCTCATGGGCGACTTTAACATCGCCGGGGAGAGCTGGGTGATCCGCGAATACCTCGAACGCATGGGCATCGAGGTGGTGGCGACCATCACCGGCGACGGCCGCATCGACGCCATCCGCCGCTGCCACGGGGCGAAGCTCAACCTCGTGCAATGTTCCGGCTCGATGACGCACCTCGCCAAGAAGATGCAGTCGGAGTACGGCGTCCCGTTCAAACGCGTGTCCTTCTTTGGCATCGAGGACATGTCCGCCGCCCTCTACGACGTCGCCAAGTTCTTCGGTTCCGAGGAGCTCATGGAGAAGGCGCGGTCGGTGGTGCGCGAGGAGGTCGGCAAGATCTACCCGCAACTCCGCGCGTGGCGCGATGACTTGAAAGGCAAGAAGGCCGCGATCTACGTCGGCGGCGCGTTCAAGGCCTTCTCCCTCGTGCGGGCCCTGCGCACGCTCGGCATGCGTACCGCACTTGTAGGCACGCAGACCGGCGACGCCGAGGACTACAACACGCTGCGGGAGATGTGCGATCCCGGCACGATCATCGTCGACGACTCCAATCCGATCGAGCTGGCGAAGTTCTGTCTCGAGCAGGACGTGGATCTTTTTATCGGTGGCGTGAAGGAACGGCCGATCGCCTACAAGCTCGGCATCGGTTTCTGCGACCACAACCACGAGCGCAAGGAGTGCCTGGCCGGCTTTGTCGGCATGGCGAACTTCGGCCGCGAAGTGCACGCCAGCGTGATGAGCCCCGTGTGGAATTTCGTCCCGCGCCGTGCATCGCGGAAAGCTGTAGGGCTGGACCTTGCGTCCGAGCCGCAATCCGCAGTCGCCAATCCGAAGTCCGCAATGGGGAGGGCCGTCGCATGAGCTGCTCCTCCTGCAAACCCGGAGTCGTTGGTCCGCCTCCTGAAGGGCCGGAGGGCGAGCACCCCGATTTCCCGTCCGGCTCGACCAACCCCTGCAAGCTCTGCACCCCTTTGGGCGCGTGCTTGGCGTTCAAGGGCATCGCGGGCGCCGTCTCACTGCTGCACGGTTCGCAAGGCTGCTCGACGTACATCCGCCGCTACCTCATTTCGCACTTCCGCGAGCCAATCGACATCGCGTCGACGAACTTCTCCGAGGATTCCGCCGTCTTCGGCGGTCGCAAGAATCTCCACACCGCGCTCGACAATGTGGGCCGGCAATATCGCCCCAAGCTCGTCGGCATCGCCACGACCTGCCTGTCCGAGACGATGGGGGAGAACATGCCGATGTTGATCGGCGAGTATCGGGCCGAGAATCGTGACATTCCGTTGGCTGGCGAGCGCCCGGAGTTGGTGCATGTCTCCACGCCGAGCTTCAAGGGCACCCATGCCGAGGGTTTCCATGCCGCGGTTAGGGCCCTCGTCGAGACGCTCGCGGGCACTCCCGAAACCCAAAACCCGAAACCCGAAACGGGAAAAGCGCCTTTGGCGGTTTTCCCAGGCATGGTTTCCCCGGCCGACCTCCGGCATCTGCGCGATTTTTGCGCGACCTGGGGCGCCGAGATCACCTTGGTCCCCGACTACGCCGAGACCCTCGACGGCCCGAGTTGGTCGGACTTCGTGCGCATGCCCGAAGGCGGGACCACAGTCGAGGAGTTGCGTGCGCTCGATCGCGCAGTCGCTGCGCTCGAATTCGGCCATTCGCTCGCCGCCGCCCCGGCGACGGCCGGCACGCATCTCAACAAGAAGTTCAATGTCCCGCTGCATCGCATTGGCCTGCCGGTCGGCGTGCGCGGCAACGACGCTTTCTGCGAAGCGCTTGAGGCGGCCACCGGCAAAGCGATGCCGGTGCGCGTCGCCGCCGAGCGCGGCCGCCTGGTCGACAGCTACGTCGACGCCCACAAGTACCTCGCCGGCAAGAAGGCGGTGATTTACGGCGAGGACGATCTGGTCGCGGGGCTCGCGGTGTTCCTCGCCGAGACCGGCATCACTCCGGTGCTCGTCGCCAGCGGCGAACGCAACCGCCGCCTCGCCGACGCGCTCTTCACCGCCGCGCCCGAACTGCGGGGCCGCACGGAGGTGCGCGAGGGTTCTGATTTCGGCGACATCGAGTCGCGCATCGAGGAGCTGAAGCCGGACCTGCTCATCGGCAGCAGCAAGGGCTACAAGCTCGCCCGCTCCCTCGGCGTGCCGCTGGTGCGCTGCGGGTTCCCGGTCCACGACCGGCTCGGTTCCCAACGCATCCAACTGCTCGGCTACGCCGGCACCCAGCAACTCTTCGACCGCATCGTCAACGCCCTGCTCGAAGCCAAGCAGGAGCATTCGGACATCGGTTACAGCTACCTCTGAAACGGAGAACTTTACCATGAAGGATGAAACCACCAGCGCCCTGATCGCCACGACCTCCGCCTGCATGTCGGCCGACGACTCGCAGTGCGAAGACGTTCCCTCCGTGGTCCATCAGACCCTGGATTTCACCAAGCATCCCTGCTTCAGCAAGGAGGCGCACGGGAAGTTTGGCCGCGTGCATCTGCCCGTCGCCCCGCGCTGCAATCTGCAATGCAACTTCTGTAACCGGAAGTTCGATTGCATGAACGAGAGCCGTCCCGGAGTGACGAGCTCGATCCTGCCGGTACCGCAGGTGGTGCCGTACCTCGAGGAGGTCATGGCCCGGGTGCCGAATTTGACAGTCGTCGGCATCGCCGGCCCCGGAGATCCCTTCGCCAATCCGGATGAGACGATGGCCACGCTGCGCGCCGTCCGTGCCCGCTATCCGGAGATGATCCTCTGCCTCGCGACCAACGGCCTGGGCATCGGGCCGTACGTCGAGGAGATCGCGGCGTTGAAGGTCAGCCACGTCACCTTCACGGTGAACGCGGTCGATCCCGAGATCGGCGCGAAGATCTACGCGTGGATCCGCGACGGAAGGAAGCCGATGCGCGGCGTCGAGGCGGCGAAGCTGCTGCTCGAACGTCAGCTCGACGCCATCCGCCGCCTCAAGGAGCTGGACGTGGTGGTGAAGATCAACTCGATCCTCATGCCGGGGATCAACGACACGCATATCCCCGAGGTGGCAAAGGTCATGAAGGACCTTGGCGCTGATCTCATGAACGTGATGGCCTTCCTCCCGGTGAAGGGCGCCGCTTTCGAGGAGCTCGCGCCGCCGGACAACATGGACATGGCCCGCGCCCGCCTGCAAAGCGGCCTGCATCTCCCGCAGATGTCGCACTGCGCGCGCTGCCGCGCCGATGCCGTGGGCCTCATCAGCGAAGGGCTCAACGAGGAGAACATGGAGCGGCTCAATCGCTTCTCCCAAGCCGACGTGCTCGGCGGTCGCGCCCGGCCGTATGTGGCCGTCGCCAGCGAGGAGGGCGCGCTCGTCAACCAACATCTCGGCGAGGCGGCCCGCGTGCTTATCTTCAAGCAGGACGATACGACGTCCTCAGGTTTCAAGTTCCACGAAGTGCGCAAAACTCCCGAGCCCGGCAGCGGCGAGCACCGCTGGCGCGATCTCGCGGCGGTGCTGCACGACTGCCGCGCCTTCCTGGTCGCCGCCGCAGGGCCGAAGCCGAAGAGCATCGTTGAAGAGAGCGGCATCGAAGTCATCGAAATGGAAGGACTGATCGAGGAGGGCCTCGCAGCGGTCTTCTCTGATCAACCGATTCCGAAGGGGCTGCAACGTCGCTTCACCGCCTGCGGCACCGGCTGCAAAGGCACCGGCACCGGGTGCGGGTGAGTAGGGCTGAACGCTAAACGCTGAAAGCTGAAACCGGAAACAATCTGAACTGTAGGCAGCGTGCTCGCACGCGCCTGCACTCGATCCGACCAAGAAGCGCGTGCAAGCACGCTGCCTACGGCAAGCCGGTCTGAAATCGAGAATCTCAAATCCACAATCGAAAATCCGATGTCCCCCACAATCACCGACTCCCTCTCCGCCCAGGGCACCCGCGAAATGTCCACTTCCAAGTCGTACTTGGCGATGGCCTATTGGTGCGAGAACCAGAACTGGAACGGTTTCGCCAAGCTCTTCCATCAGCAGGTCGCCGAGGAGCAGGCCCACGCCAAGAAATTCTTCCATTTCATCGTCGACCGCGGCGCGATGCCGAAGGTGGGCGGGGTGGGGGCGCCGCGCTCGGAGTTCGCCAGCCTCGCCGACGTGGCCAAGGCCGCCTATGACATGGAGCGCGCCAACACCGCCGCGATCTACGGCGCCTACGAACTCGCGCTCGCCGAGAAGGACTACGCCACGCAGGTCTTCCTGCAGGAGTTCATCTCGGAACAGGTCGAGGAGGAGGCCTGGACGGATACGCTCGTCGACAAGGTCCGTCAGGCGATCTGCGCCGGGGCGCTCTTCAATCTCGATCGCCACGCCGTGAAGGAAATCCTCGGCGAAGGCGCTGAGTGAACCGTAGCGCGGTGCTTCAGCCCGCGTTCCGAATCTGCCGGTGCGGGCTGAAGCACCGCACCACCACCAACGGCGCGTGCGAGCGCAGGGACCTCCGCAAGCGCTCCGCCCTCCGACCTACTCACTACCCGCTACTCGCTACTATTTCTTACCATGAACAAACCAGCACATCATCTCTTCGTCTGCGGCAGTTTCCGTGCAAACGGCGAACGCCAGGGCGTCTGCCACAAGAAGGAATCCATGAGCCTGCTTTCGTACCTCCAGGGTGAGATCCAGGACCGGTCCCTAGAGGGCGTCGAAGTGGCCGTCACCGGATGCATGAACGTCTGTGTCAAGGGCCCGGTGATGGTCGATTATCCGACCGGAAACTACTATCGCGTGCCCAACAACGATGCGATCGACGCCATTCTCGACGCGATCGAGAGCAACACCATAGCCGAGGAGTACCTGCTCACGTGAGACGATGAGCCGACGACGCGGGGCATTTGGCCTCGCGCCGGTTCTTCGGTGGGGCGGGCTTCACGCCCGCCTGTTCCCTCCGCACGCTGATGGCGGGCGTAGAGCCCACCCCACCGTGGCGAACCAGCCATCGGTCGGTGTGCGCGGTCTATTTCTTTCTCCCCGCTGAATTCTGTTTCCCACTCCTATGTCCTACAAAATCACCGCTGAATCCTGTGTCTCCTGTGGCGCCTGCGTCGCCGAATGCCCCGAGGGAGCGATCGCCGAAAAGGACCCGGTTTACGCGATCGATCCGGCCAAGTGCATCGATTGCGGCGCTTGCGAGTCGGCCTGCCCGAACGGCGCGATCAGCCCAGCGGACTAGGTCCCGGCGGGGCGTCGGCCCCCGGGAGACCTGAGCGCGGCGACGGTACCCGGCAGGGGGATTCCCGCCGCCATGAGGACTGGGGCCTCTCCTCCAATTGAGGGGCGCCGGTTGGTCCGCGGCCTGCTGGGAGCATGGGATACTGGGGGGCGCCTCCAGCCCCCTTCGTTTCTCCCTCCAACCATTATTCCGGGCTTCCTCCATGACCACTTCACGCCTGCACCTGATCGATACCACGCTACGTGATGGCGAGCAGGCCGCCGGCGTGGTCTTTTCGCGCGAGGACAAGGTGGCGATCGCGCGCGAGTTGGTGGCGGCCGGAATTCCCGAGCTCGAGGCTGGAATCCCGGCCATGGGCCCGGAGGCCTGCGACGACTTGCGCGCAATCATCGACGCGGTCGGCACCGAGCGAGTGCTGGCGTGGTGCCGGGCCGATTCGGCGGATCTGGTGGCCGCCCAGCAATGCGGCGCACAACGGGTGCATATCTCCTTCCCCGTCTCGGATCTGCATCTCCAGACTTGGAACAAGGACCGGTTTTGGGTCCTGCGCGAATTGCGCCGACTCACCGTGGAAGCCGCGGCGCGTTTCCGGTATGTCTCGATCGGGGCTCAGGACTTCACCCGGGCCGACGGCGGCTTCCTGCTCGATTTTGTGGCCACCGCCGCCTGCACTCCGGCCCGCCGAATTCGGCTCGCAGATACGGTGGGCATCGGCCATCCGGCCGGGATCGCCCGGGTGGTGGCCGATTTGCACGCGCGGGTGCCGGGCTTTGTCCTGGAGATGCATGCGCACGACGATCTGGGGCTGGCCACGGCGAATACGCTGGCGGCCTTTGAGGCTGGGGCCGCGGCGGCCAGTGTTACCGTGAACGGCCTCGGGGAGCGCGCCGGCAACGCCGCGCTCGAGCAGGTGGTGATGGCGCTGCGCGTGGCTCACGGGATCGATTGCGGGGTGCGCACCGAGAAGCTCGCCTTGCTCTCCGCGCTGGTCGCGCGGGCCTCGGGCCGGGCGGTGGCGCCGGAGCGCCCGGTGGTGGGGGCGGCGGCGTTCCGTCACGAATCCGGGCTGCACTGTGCGGGCCTGCTCAAGGATACGCGCACCTACGAACCGTTCGGTCCGGAGGTGGTAGGGCGTCGCCGTGAGCCTTTCGCCATCGGGTGGAAATCCGGCGGCGCGGCGCTCACGGCGGCCCTGCGGGCGGCTGGGGAGGTCGTTGACGAGGCGGGGGTCCGGCGCCTGTTGCCGCTGGTCCGGCGTCGGGCGCGCGAGCTGCGGCGCGTGCTCACTGCCGACGAGCTGATCGAGTTGCATCACGCCTCCTTCAACGCTGGAGGCGCTGTGACCTAGGGGTGGGCCTCCTTGGCCCGTCGGCGTCTCCGCCTCGCCGTCCGTCCGCTCCCCCAACTCCGCCCCCTTTCGCCATGTCCTTTAAGTCTTATCACGTCCTCGCTCAACCGAATGCCTCGTGGAAACTCGAGCGGCCGGAGCCGCTGCGTTTCGCGGGCACCCAGGGCCTTCTCGCCCAATGGTATCGCCTCAATCGGCTGGGTGCCGCCGAGGGGACCTGGATGGTGCAGGCCAGCGAATGGTTGGCTCTCGCCGTTGGCGCGGAAGCCGCCACGGGGCGTTGGATCATTTTTGAGCAGATCAACAAGGGCGTGCGCTCGCTCGCCCGCTTGGAGCGGATTAATGGTAGGTTTAGCTCGGAGACTCGGTTGATGTTCCAGTTTCGTCCGCTCACCTGCCTGGGCGACAGCCCGTCGTTGGTGGTGGTCGAGCCGGAGAATGCCTGCAGCTGGAGCGAGGAGCTGTCGATCGATGGTGGTGACGGCAGCACGACCTGCTCCTGGCGTTGGGCGGCACCGAAGCTCGGATTCGCGAGCGTCGTGGCGGGGTAGGGCGTGGGCGCCTCGGGCGCGGCAGGGCGGATCAACCGGGGCAGGGGTTCTCCAACCCGCCGGAAGGAGGGAAGCCCGGGAGCCAGGAAGGTCTGGGCAGACCATTCCGACGCCGCGGGCCGCGGCACGTCCGGAGGCGGTATGCCCGGTCCTCATTTGCTGGCGCGAACCGCGGCCACCTCGGCAAGGGTGACGGGGGTCGTGCCGCCATAGGTTTGGCGCAGATACGTGAGCAGGTCGGCCACCTCCCGGTCCTTGAGCTTGGGAAAGGGCGGCATGAAGTTGGCAAATTTCGGCCGGTCGGCCGGCAGGGCTGCTGCGGGACCGCGCAAGATGACGTCGATGAGGCGGGTCTTGTCGCCGGAGACCACGGCGTTGGCGACCAGCGCGGGGTTGAGCTGACCGGCGCCGGCACCGTCGGCCATATGACAGGCGGCACAGTACCTGGTGTAGAGCCGGCGGCCGGGGTGGTCGGAGTTCACGATGGGGGCGGGCTCTGCCGGCGGGGTGGGTCGTGTCGACGGAGCGGCGACGGCCGGGGCCGGCGTGGTGCCCGTGTAGAGGATGCGCCAGATGCGGCCGCGGTCCGTCTCGCTGATGAAGAGCGAGCCGTCGGGGGCGACGGCGACCCCGCCCATGCGGAAGCGCTGGGGGCCGGCGTTGGCAGCGAAGACTTCGTAGGTGCCGAGCGGAGCGCCTTGGCGGTCGAACGGGACGAAGCAGACGTTGTAGCCGTCCTGCGGCAGTGGGGCTCGGTTCCACGAGCCGTGGAAGGCGATGAAGGCGCCGCCGTGGTAGCGGTCGGGGAATTGTGCTCCGGTGTGGAAGGTCATTTGCAGCGGAGCCCAGTGCGCGGGAAAGGCGATGAGGGGCTCGGCGTAGCGGCCGGGCTCGGTGCGGCGGCGGTTGTCGCCGCCGAACTCCGGGGCGACCATGCGGGCCTTCTTGATCGGGTCCCAGTAGGTGTAGGGCCACCCGAGGTTGGCGCCCTCGTGCAGGCGGTGCATCTCCTCGGCGACACGCTCGGCGTTGTCGAGCGCGTCGTAGAATTCCGGGGCGACGGTATTCATGTTGTCGCGCCCCATCATCACCATGAAGAACTCGCGGGCCACGGGCTGCCACGCGATGGAGAGGCAGTGCCGGTGACCGGTGGAGAAATGGAAACCGTCGGCCTGGGTCTGGCCGGGGCGGTTGGCGTCGAAGCGCCAGAATCCGCCGAAGCTTTGCAGAAACTCGGTGGCGTCCTTGCCCTTCGCGCCGAGCTGGCGGTCGGGTTCGCTGTAGACGTTGTAGGGCGAGCCGATCTCGACGAGCAGCCGGCCTTCGGCGTCGAAGGCGAAGCATTTGGCGCTGTGCGAGCGGCGGTCGGGTAGGTCGACGACGATGGGCTGGGGTGCGCCGCCGGGAACGAGCTCGTCGTTACGATACGGATAGCGAAGAACGGCGGTGTTGGTGGAGTGGTAGAGCCAGTCGCCGCGGAGGGCGATCCCGGTGCCCCCGCCGTCGCCGAACTCACGGCGCAGGTCGAAGCGGCCGTCGCCGTCGGTGTCGCGCAGGGCGATGATGCCGCCGCGCAGGGTCTTGGCGTAGAGGTCGCCGTTGGGCGCAGCGGCGATGAAGCGGAGTTGGTCGGAATCGTTGCCCACCTTGCGGCCGGCGATGAGGTCGTCGGCGACGATGAGGGCGCGGAAACCCGGCGGCAGGGTAAGCCCTCCATTGTCGGGATCGGGCGCGGGAAGCGCGGCCAGGGAGGATAGGGCGCAGGAGGCCAGGGAGAGGGCGAGCCAAGTGCGGGTAGGTCGGAACAGGGTGGGGTGGTGGCTGGGCATTGGTTTGGGCCGAAGGTAGCGGCGGAGTGTGTTTTTGGAAACGCAGGGCGCAGATATCCGCTGCGCTTCTCGGCGGCGTCTCGGCAAATGGGGCGGTTTCGTGGGGCGGTCGCCCCGAGGTCTCATGGCTTGCCCTCCTGCTTCCGGGTGCAGCGCACCAGACGCTGCGCCTTCGGAGGTGGTCGCCGCCCCTGGTCCAGTGGGTTCCTCCCGGGAGTGTGACTACCGGGTACTCAGCAGACCGTTTTCCTTCAGGCGCCAAGCGCGCTTGGCGCCGATCAGCTGTTCCAGTCCGGTCTCGGTCTGTCGGCGTGCTTGTTCGATGGTGGCGTTGACCTCGTTCCAATTCACCCGCTCGCCGGCAGCCTCCCGCATCGCGGCGGCGGAGCGGGTGAGTTCCATCTGCTCTCCGAACGTACGCAGGGTCTCGTACACGTTGGGCAGCTCCTCGGAACGGAGTTCCCAGGCTTCGGCGAACTGGTCGAGCCGCTGGTAGGTGGAGTCGGTCTCGCGGCGTGTGTCCTCGTAGGCTGCAGCGCCGAAGATGCGGCGCAGGTTTTCCTCCCGCGCCTCGTTTAGGATTTTGAGTTCGGCCGCGATGTCGACGGCGCCCGGATCCCCTTTCAGCCGGCGGGCCAACGCCGTTTCGCGCGTGCGGTAATCGTCGTCGGTCTGGACGACGGACTGGGCTTGGGCGGGCGTTGGGTTGAGGGCTCCGTAACGTCGGGCGGCGTCGGTAAGAGGGTCGGAGAGACCGCGCAGTTGATCGTAGCGTTGCGGGCCGAGGAGTCGCCGCAATTCCTCGTCGAGCGCAGCCTGTGCGCGGGAGTGGAGGGCGCTGCTGTCGGTGGGGTCGGCCACGCCATCCTCGACAGCCATCTGCAGCTCCTTGATGTGCGCGTCGAAATCCTTCTGGAGCCGGTAGACCGTGTCGGCCTCCGCCGGGTTCAAGGCGGCGTTGCCGGCGTTGTGCAGCCGCAGGATGCGCGCCTTGTCCCATGCGAGGTAGCCATCGGCGCCGAGGGCCTCCACGAGTTCCCGCTCCTGTTCGACGTCGCGTTGCCGGGCGAGTTCGGTGTATGCACGGGCCGGAACACTGCGCGGCGCGTAGCGTTCCTCGAGTTCGGCGACCCGCCGGTCCCAGCGGCGGTGGATGTCGCCGAGTAGGGCGGTGACGACGACTTCGCGCGGGAGGCCGAGCTGCTCGAGTTGGCGGAGGGCGTCGCGAATTCCGCCGGGGGCGCTGGCCTCCGGCCCCGGGGCGGCGGCGATCGCTGCGCGGGACGGTGCGGTGTCAGGCTGGGCCACCGACGCCGCAGAGACGGCGGGCGGCGATGCCGGGTGCAGCCCGAGCTGGACCGCGACGACGATCGCGAGGGCGGCGTTGGCAAATAGCGAGAAGCGGAGCGCGCGGGGCATGGGGAGGCTCGGGGAACGTCGGGCGGCTCAGGGGTTGCGGCAGACGCGGAAGCCCTGGTCGTAGCCCTTGCTGTGGGGCTCGTAGCCGGCGCGGAAGGAGGGTTCGCAGCAGAAATCGCCGCCCATCCAGCCGCCGCCTTTCCAGAGGCGCAAGGCGCCGGCCGGTACACCGGCGGGGGCGGCGCCGATAGTGTCCGGCTCCCCGTACCAGTCCCAGCACCACTCGCGAACGTTGCCGGACAGGTCGTGGAGCCCGAGCTCGTTGGGGGCCTTGCGGCCGACAGGCTGGGTGCGGTTCTTGTTCTGTTCGATGGTGGGCCAGTTCCAGAGGCCGTCGGGAGCGGCCTCGCCGGAGTTTTTCCAGAACCATCCGACGCTTTCGAGCGTCTCGCCGCCGCTGTAGGTGAAATTCCGGCTCTTCTGGCCGCCGCCGGCGGCGTATTCCCACTCGGCCTCGGTCGGCAGCCGGTAGCCGTTGGCGCCGGGATTGACCTTCACGGTCCACTTGAGTTCGTCCTCGGGATTCTGGTTGTCCGGGTCGGCGGTGGTCTTGTCGATGGTGTAGTAGGGGGCGAGGCCTTCCTTCAGGCTGCGCCGGTTGCAGTAGTCGATGCAGTCGTACCAAGTGACCATCTCGACTGGGCGGTCGTCGCCCTTGAACTCTGCGGGGTTGGTGCCCATCACCTCGGTCCACTCCCTCTGGGTCACCTCGCAGCGGCCGAGGTAGAAGCTCGGCACGGCGACGGCCTTCGTGCGGAACACGGATTTGGCGTGGAGGACGGTGCCGCCCTCGACAAGGACGAAGTCGGCCGGGGCGGTCTGCGACCAGGCGATGGGGACGGCGAGGGCGGCCAGAAGCAGGCAGGGGCGGAGACGGCACATGGCGGCGAGGGGCGGGGAGGAGGGGGCGAGGCTTGCTCGCGGGGCGTGCGGTGGGGAAAGAGGAGGGTCGGCGCCGGCCCGCAAGACCCAAGGCTTGGGGAGGCGCCGACCCAGACGAGGCGAACGTGGCCATGCATCGCGACCGCGTTAGCGGGCGCGGCAGGTGTTTGTCACCAAACTGTCAGGTTGGAGTAGCCGCTGCTCTGGAAACCCTCGGTGGCCATGACCTGGTAGTTGTGGTTGCCGAGGTTCCAGCCCTTGTTCCGCCAGGCGTTGGCGTGGTTGCCGAACGAGATTTGGGCATTGCTGCCGGTACCGCGCTTGGCGGTGCGGACGCTCCAGTACTGGTAGAAGGTGGCCGTGCCCTGGATCGAGGGCTGGTTGACCCGTTGCGTGCGGTACAGGTTGTAGCTGCCGCCGTTGGTGGAAACGGTGCCCTGGGACGAGCCCCCCGGCGGGCGCCAGCTGCCCCAGCTGTCGACGATGTAATACTCGATGAGCGGGCTGGTGGTCCACCCGTAGACGGTGAGGTAGGCGTTGCCCGAGGGGCTCCACGCTCCGCAGTTGTAGTTGATCGTCCGGGAGGAGGAGCCGGTGCTCCATCCCTTGCCGCCGACGAAGTTGCCGGAGCCCAGGTTCCACGACACGCTGTAGTTGCCTCCCGAACCGAGGGTCATGGTGGCTGACCCGGTGTCCTTCCAGTAGGAGTAGTAGAAACCGTTGTGCGTGCCGGTCCGGTTGGTGGTGATGGTTTGAGCCTGTAGGCCGGTGGCCGAGGCGACGACGAGGCCGGCAAGGAGGAGACCCTGCGGGCAAACGCGCCGGAGCGCGGAGGTTAACGCTGCTGTTTTCATTAGGTACCGATTCCTGATCTGGGGTTTTGGTCGAGGGGACGACCGAGAGGGACCGACGGTGCGGGACTGTAGTGCGAGGTTCCGTTCTCCGGGTAGGTGAAGGCAACCGGGGCGACGAGCGCTTGATTGGGGGGCAGAAGCTCGGCGCGGTGAAGTTCTCCCCTTCCTTTCCGGGCGCGGCAACGAGGCGATGGTGATACCGCGGCTACCACCAGGGTGGTAGCCGCGCCGCTGAAGGCCCGGATTCCTGCCGCGGCCATTACCGCGCTCCACGCGGGAAACCACTTTACCTCGGGAAGAAGAGGCGCAGGTTGGCGGCCACCCCAGTGCCCCCAAAACGCATGGCCTGCACAACCTTGTCCCGGTTGGTTCTTCGCGGCGTGGCGGCATGCCGGGTAGCGACGGTCGCGGCTATTCTGTTACGGCCCGCCGTGGGCGTGGGGGCGGAGGAGCCGCGGCCGCCGGAAGTCCAGGGGCTCCCGTTCAACCGGGTCTATTCCCTTCCGGAGATCGGCAACGTGTCCCGCGGGGCGCGACTCGGGTTCGATGTCCTCGGTCGGATCGCTGTCGTCAGCGACGGTTCTGTGCATGTGCTCAACGACGCGACCTGGATCGACATCGCGGAGAAGGGCTCGATCGAGGCGCCGACGCCGCTGTTCGTTCGGGAAATCGGCGGTACCACCTATTATGGAGGGCAGGGCTCCTGGGGCGTCGCGGAGCGCACGGCTGAGGGAAAGCTGCGACCCCGCTCCGTGGTCCCCGTCGCGAGTCCGGCGTGGGTTCAGATCACCAACTTCGAGCAAATCCTCCCCTGTGGCACGGGGATCTGCTTCTCCGGCTGGAACGGGGTAGTCTACTGGGATCGCGCGACCGACGAGCATCTCTTCTTCCCGCTGCCCCAGGTCTCGCTGACGTTCGCCGTGCACAGGGAGCTGTTCGTGTCGTCGCTGACGGACGGTATTCACCGAATTGATCGGGCCTCCCGCTCGCTGCAGCCGTTGCGGGGACCGTCGCTGGACGGGGTGATCATCGAGCGGGCAACGGAGCTGGCCGACGGCCGGCTGCTGGTCGCCACCTTCGGGCGCGAGTTGCTGTTGTTTGACGGCCAGCAGCTGGTGGCGTGGTCCAATCAGCTCGGCGAGCGCGCGAAGAGCCGGGTGTCCGATCTGGTGTGCCTGCCGGACGGCGGGATCGCGCTGGCGATCGAGGGGCGAGGCGTATTTATCCTTTCGGATAACGGCGAGCTGCTCACCTCGCTTGCGAGTCCCGAGTATCGCCAGGTCACCGGGTTGGCGGTCCGCGAGCCGGGAGTGCTGTGGATCGCGACCGGGCTCGCCGTCGAGAAGGTGCTCTACGACATCCCGGTCGAAGTTTTTGACCAGCGCCTAGGCGTGCCGATCCGCTGGCCTCAGCTCGTGCGCTGGCGGGGCCGGATCGTGATCGCGTCCAACGGGATTCTCTACGAGAGCAACCCCGAGCCCGCCCGTGCGGACGACGGCTTCCGTCTCGTCCCGGGCCAGCCGGAGAACGGCACCTGGGGCATCGCGGCGCAGGGCGACCAACTGCTTGTCGCCAACGCGTACGGGATCCACGCGCGGGAGCCGGACGGCCGGTTCGTCGTGATCCTGCCGCGCATCAACGTCGACCGGCTGGTCATGGTGAGTCCGGACCTTTGTTACGTGATCGGCGCCGCCGAGATCACCGCCCTGCGGCGGGTGGACGGACGCTGGTCCGAGTGCGCCGCACGTGTGCCGGGGGTCGGCTATCCGACGCTGGTGCACGCCGCCCGGAATTCCGCCTGGATCGAGCTGGGGCCCAACCGGGCGGCGCGGGTGGGCCTGCGGGACGGGAGGCTGAACGTGCGGGTGTTCGACCGCTTTCCCTGGGCCGAGGCGACCTGGATCCACGTCAGTGTCGTGGGCGACACCGTGGCGATGTGCGGCGCGCCGAAGGGGCGGCTCTATTTTGACGAGGTGACGGAGGAATTGGTCGAGTCTCCGCAGTTGCAGCGGGTGTTCGACGCCTCGCGGTCGTGGATCACCCGCCTGCGGCAGGACAGCGCCGGCACCTATTGGGCTTCCCATCCCGAGGGCGTCTTCAAAATCCAGACCGACCGCGGAGGCTCCCCGTACGAATGCGCCGCGCTGGACGTCATCAAGGATCGGGTGCCGTTCGTCTGGGTGCTCGAGGGTGACGACATCTGGGTGTCCGGTGGGTATGCGCTCTACCATGTTTCCCGCCACCGCGATCGGGGAGGGGAACCGGCGGCGGTCCGGCCCAGTCTGGTCTCGGTCATCGACGGGCGCTCAGGGCGGGATCTATCCGAGACCGTGCGGGCCCTGGGTGCGGGGCTCCGCCTGCCCTTTGCGCAGAACAGCCTCACGTTCCGCTTCTTCGCAGGCGGCTACACCTCGCTCAGTTCCCCGGTGTACGAGTTCCGGATGAACGGCCGGCCGATCCTCGGCGCCGACTCGGTTCTCACGTTGCCCGATTTGCGCGAAGGCACCTACCACTTGGAGGTGCGCCTTGTGAACGCCTGTGGACCGCTCGGCGAACCCCTGGCGGTGAGCTTCACGATCGATCCTCCATGGTACCGCACCTGGTACATTGGTGTCATGGCCGTCGCGCTCGGGGTGGTCCTGATGGGCGTGGTCGTCCTATGGTCTGTGCGCCGGACCCGATCCCGTAACCTTGCGCTCGAGCGGTTGGTGCGGGAACGCACCGACGAGCTGCGCACGGCCATGCAACGCCTCGCGGAGGAGACGCGAACCGCCGCCACCCTCGCCGAACGCGACCGTCTGGCCGGCGAGATCCACGACAGCCTCCAGCAGGGTCTGAGCGGACTCATGTTGCAGTTGGACGCCACGCTGAAACTCCCGAGTCTTTCAGGCGAGGTGCGCTCTCGGCTGAGTGTCGCCCGCAACATGGTGTCCTTCACCCGCCACGAGGTGCAGAACGCGGTGTGGGACCTGGAGTCGCCGTTGCTCGAGAACGCCGATCTGGGCGACGCGCTGCGCAAGCTGGCCGAGCTGATCGGCTCGAAGACGCCGCAGATCGAGTTCGAGATGAGCGGCCCGCCGCGGCTGCTCTCGTCCTCGGCCCGGCACCACCTGCTGCGCATCGCCCAGGAGGCGATCACCAACGCCGTGCGCCATGGCGCGGCCAACCGGGTGACGGTATCCCTCCACTACGCCATTGGCGCCGTGACGTTGGTGGTGAAGGACGACGGGTGCGGGTTCCTGCCCCAGCAGGTCCTCACCCAGGACCTCGGGCACTTCGGCCTGCGCGGCCTGCGCGGCCGGGCTGGCAAGATCAACGGGGACCTGCAGATCGACAGTGAACCGGGCCGCGGCGCCTCCATCCAGATCCGGGTACCGACGCCCTAGCGACCAACCAAGCGCATGAACTCAACCGCGAAACGAGCGAAGATCCGCATCCTGCTGGTGGACGACCATATCGTCATGCGCATGGGCCTCGCCACGGCCGCGGGCGGCGAGCCCGACATGAAGGTGGTCGCGGAGGCGGAGGACGGACTGGAGGCGATCGAGGCCTACCGGACGCATCGTCCCGACGTCGTCGTGCTGGACCTGCGGATGCCGAAGCGGAACGGGATCGAAACGATCCAGCTGCTGCGCGACGAGTTCGGGCCGGTGCGCATCCTGGTCTTCAGCAACTACGCCGGAGGCGACGAGGTCTTCCAGGCCTTCAAGGCGGGGGCCTCCGGTTTTGTCGCCAAGGAGATGGCGCTGGAGCGCCTGCTCGAGGCGATCCGCCGTGTGAATGCGGGCGAGCAATACCTGCCGCCCGAAATCGCGATGCGCATGAACGGTCGGGTGATTTCGCAGCTCTCAAGCCGGGAGCTGGAGGTGTTGGCGCTGGTCGCCAAGGGGCTCAGCAACAAGGAGGTGGGCGCCGCTCTCGCCATCGTCGAAGGCACCATCAAGGTGCATCTCAAGAACATCCTCGCGAAGCTCAATGTGAGCGACCGCACCCAAGCGATCCTCGTCGCGGTGAAGCGGGGGATCATTCGCCTGGAGTAGGGCTCGGCGGGAAGGCGTCGCGGTTGACGAGCGCAACGGACTCCGTTGCGGCCGCGAACCCCGATCGCGACAGTGGGCCAGAGCGGACCAAGCGGGGCTGAATGATCAATAGAATGGACAATAGTGGCCAATTTGGGATAATCTATTGCTCACGATGCCCCGGAAGATTCCTATGCTCTTTCCCGCCATGACCACGCAGCTCGACGCCTTGGGCGAGCGACTGCGCCTAGCCCGATTGCGGCGCAGCTACTCGGCCTCTACCGTGGCGGCCCGTGCCGGAATCACGCGTGTGACTCTGGCGCGCATCGAGAAGGGCGACCCGGGAACCAGCCTGGGGGCGTATGTCGCGGTCCTGCGCGTACTCGGGCTTCAGGACAGCCTTGAGGGGGTCGCCAGCGATGATCAACTCGGGCGCAAGCTGCAGGATCTGCAACTGCCGGTGCGTCAGACCGCGCCTCGCCGGAGCGCTCAGACGAGCGGAGAAGGGACCCCGAAATCATGAGCAAACCCGTCGCCAAACCGAGCCGCGAGCAGGTGGAAGTGGTGCTGGATGCCGACTTCCTGCCGCAGGCCTGCACGGTGGGGACGTTGTTTCACGCGGCCGGGCATGGCACTGGCGTGTTCTCGTTTGCCTATGATCGCTCGTGGCTCAGCCGGCCGGATGCTTTCGAATTGGATCCCCAACTCCAGTTGCACGGGTCCGAGAGTTACCCGGCAGGGGTGGCGTCGGCTTTCGGAATCTTTGTGGATTCGGCGCCCGATCGGTGGGGGCGGCTCTTGATGGAGCGCCGAGAAACGTTGCGTGCCCGCAGCGAGGGACGCCGGCCTCGCGCCTTGGGCGAATGGGATTTTCTCTTCGGGGTGCACGACAGCTGCCGCCTCGGGGCCTTGCGCTTTCGGCGCAACCCGGCGGCGGAATTCCTCGATGACGACCGGGCGATGGCAGCTCCGCCGCTCGCCAGTTTGCGCGAATTGGAGGCAGCGGCGCTGGCGATCGAAGATCCGGATGCGCCCCAGCGGCGGGAGTTTTCGCAGTGGCTGGGCGCGTTGCTGGCCCCCGGCAGTTCGCTCGGCGGCGCGCGGCCGAAGGCGAATTTCACCGACAGCGACGGTGCGCTGTGGATCGCCAAGTTTCCCAGCCGGGAGGATCGGCGAGACGTCGGGGCGTGGGAAACGGTGACCCACGAGCTTGCCCGGAAGGCGGGGATCGATGTGCCGCCGGCCCGCTTACTCGATCTTGCCGGGCGCCATCGCACCTTCGCCTGCCGCCGCTTTGATCGCACGACGGCGGGGCGGAGGCGCTTCTTTGTCTCGGCAATGGCCCTGCTGGGACGCAGCGATGGGCAGGGCGGCAGCTATCTCGACCTGGCGGAATTCCTGAGCACCCGCGGCAGCGTGCGTCACAGAATTGTGGATTTGCGGCAGCTCTGGAGCCGCGTGGTCTTTAATATCCTGGTGTCCAACACTGACGATCATCTGCGCAACCACGGCTTCATTTTGGCGTCCGACGGTTGGCGGCTGGCGCCCGCCTACGATGTGAATCCCAGCGTGGATCGGCCGACACATGCCCTCGCCATCGACGCCACCGACCCGACCTCGGACCTTGAATCGGCACGGGCGACGGCTCATTACTACGGGCTCAAAGTGGCCCAAGCGGATCAGATCATTTGGGAAATCACTGCCGCGGTCGCGACTTGGTCGAAGCTGGCGAAAGCCCAGAAGCTGCCGCGGTCAGAGACGGAGCTGATGGCAGCGGCGTTCAAGGTGGCGGACTGATACTGAGGCTGCGCCGAGTCCCGTGACGTCCGGTGAGATCGCGTCGGGTGCTCCCACCGCCGATTTTGCCGTCGTCGAAACCACGCCCCTGCGACAAGCCGATCCTTGCCCTGAACCGCAACGCGGGAGACGTTCTGCCCGAAATTCGGGAGGCAGCTCCCGGCTGCTCCGACGAACCTTCGGCCGGAGGTTGCAGCCATGCTGTCATCGTCGAATACACACACAATCCCGCCCTCCCGACCCGAGGGATTGGCAGGCCGTCGCTTCAGCGAGGCCAATCCCCTCGCCGCCCGGTTGGGGATCTGCACACGAACCCTGTTTCGTTGGGCCCAGAAATGGCCCAGAGAAATCTTCTCTCGGACGCCTCTCCAAAACAAAAAACCTCTGAACCATTTCTGGTTCAGAGGTTTGAAAGTGGTGGCTTCGGAGGGACTCGAACCCTCGACCAATTGATTAAGAGTCAACTGCTCTACCAACTGAGCTACGAAGCCAGCAAAGAGGGGCTGAGGGTCCGAACCCGCGCGCCCTTGTCAACCCCGATTTGGAAAGTGTCTCTATCTTGCCCTCGAATAGTTGTTTGAGCCGTCGCTTCGGACCGCCGGGGGCCTAGTTCGGAGCTACTCACCGCCCTATTGTCACGCTGCAGCCGGGGCTCGGGGGTACAAGTGCCGCGCCCGATCAGGTCCTCCCGCTGATTGTGTTCATGGACTCTGGCGGAGCGTGAGGGTTCGCGGCTCGCCGGTGTAGCTGTGGCGGGTATGGCTGCCGTCGGGCCAGACGATGCGGACCTCGCGCGGCGGGTTGTTATTGGGGAACCCAAAATGCAGGGCCGCGCTGGACTGGCTCCAATAGCCGCCGCCAGCCGCTATCTCAGCCGTCTGCGTGGTGGCATCGGCGAGCACCAGCGTGACACGGGCGCCAATGGCGGTCGGATTGCCGGCTGTGCCGCGTAGCGAAAGGCGCACCATCTGGCGCCCGGCGACCCCCTGGTTGCGGAAGGCGACGGTCGCGGCGTCGTTGCTTGTCGCCACAAAGTCGGGCCAGCCGTCGGTATCGAGATCGGTGACGATCAGCGCCTTGGCATCGCCCGGTACGATGAGGCCGCTTGCTACGGGCTCGATCGTGGTGAAGGCGCCGTGGCCGTCGCCGCACAGGAGCTGGCTGAGGCCGCCGTCGAAGCGGCCGATGGCGGCCAGCGGTGCGTGGGAGTTCTGCACCGCGTAGAGATCGGCCAGCCCATCGCCATCGAAATCTCCCGCAACCAAGCCTTGTACTGCGGCGATCTGCGCCAAGCGCGGTAGCCGGGAGAAGCGGTAGGTGCCATCGGGTTGGCTGAGGAACACCCCGCTGCTTAGTTCCGTGGCGGTGAAGCGCCGCGCTGCGGAGAGGCGGGCTTCGCCCAAGACTTCCGTCAGGGTGGCGCGGGCGTAGTCGTCGTTGTTGGCGAAGCGTTTGAGCACGGCGGGAATAGCCTGCCCGAGGTCCTTGCGCGTGCGTTTCGGGTAGAGCTTGCCTTGGTCCCACTCGCCCTCGACGAGCACCGGCGCGCCGCTGCCCCCGAAGTCGCCGTAGTAGAGCAGGGCGGGCTCGGACTCGCTGGCGGTGTAAGGCGAGTTCAAGCCTGTATTGCCCGCTGCGTAATCTGGACGGCCGTCCCCGTTGAAATCGGCGGTGGCCAGCGCGCTCCACCAGCCGGTGCCGGCGGCGCTGAAGCCGGCGGCCGCGGAGCGATCCTCGAACTCGGTGCCGGAGTTGTTGTGGAAATAGCGTACGCCACCCCATTCAGTGGAGACGAGCAGGTCGGCCCAGCCGTCGCCGTCCACATCGCTCCAGAGCGCCGAGGTCACGAGTCCGGCCTCGCGCAACGCGGGCGCGACCGAGTCGGTGACGTCTTCGAAACGGCCGCCGCGGTTGGCCAGCAGGGAGCTGCGCGGAGGCAGCGGATAGCGGCCGGGTTGCAGGCGCGCGCCGACGAACATATCGAGGCGGCCGTCGTGGTTGAAATCGGCCGCGGCGAGCGCGCCCACGCTGAGCGGCAGGGCCGGCAGGGCGCCGGGCGGCGCGGCACGCAGGTTGCCTCCACCATCGTTGAACCACAGCTGCGGCTGGTACTCGGGAGCGCCGTTGGGGCGGGCGGCGCCGGCCTTGGTCACCAGCACATCGGTGTGCCCGTCGCCGTCGGCCTCGAAGACGAGGGCCGGCCCGTCGGGCAGCGAGCCGGTGGGGCCGAGTGCGGCGGCGGAGAAGCGGCCCACCGTGGCTGCGCGTAGAACGCTGGCTGGTTGGAGCGTGGTGCCACCGAGCAGGAACTCGTCGCGGTCGTCGCCGTCGAGATCGCCCGCGGCTAGGGCCGGGCCGCGGCGGCTGAAGCGGAACTGCTGCAACGCCTGGGCGCGGCCCTCGGCGAAGGGCCCCTCGCGGCTTTCCACCGCGAGGCCGAGGGCGGCGCTGGCATCGGTGAACTGCGGCGACGGTGCGGCCGGGGCCGGAGTCGCCGGTGGGGCGTCCTCCGGTTCGGTGATGGTGAAGCGGTGGTCGGCCGGGAGGTCGGTGAAGGTCTGCAGGTGGCCGCTGGGCCAGGTGACGGTGAGGCGGCGAATCGTGGTGTCCGCGCCCAGTCCGAAGTGCAGTACCGGCTCGCTGCTGGAGAGATAACCGCGGGCGACGACGAGTTGCCTCACTTGTGGGCCGGCTGCGGTCTCGATGTGGACTTTGGCTCCGACGCCGAACCGGTTCGAGCGGGTGCCGCGCAGTGCCACTAGGGCGCGGTGGCCGGTGTCGCTGTCGTTGCGTAGCATCGTCGCGCCGGCCTCGTAGTTGGCGTGAACGAGGTCGAGGTCGCCGTCGCCGTCGAGGTCGCCATAGGCCGAGCCAAAGCTCACCCCGAGCCGGTCGAGGCCCCAGGCCGCACCGCATTCCTCGAAGCGGAGGTCACCGAGGTTCCGGTAGGCAAGGTTGTGCTCGGCCATAACGGGAGTCGCCCGGATGAGCCGGTAGGACTCGGCGATGCTCTCGATGCCGAGGGTGCGGGCGAGCAGGTCCACGTTGTGGTACTCGCGGGTCATCCCGTTGGTCACCTGCAGGTCCAGGCGGCCGTCGTTGTTGAGGTCCTCGAGGCGGGGAGACCACGTCCAGTCGGTGCGCGCCAGCCCGAGCAGGCCGGCGGCCTCCAACATGCGCCCGGTACCGCTATTCAAGTAGAGGGCATTGCGCATGAACTGCGGGGCGGGCTGGGCGTCGTAGTCGCTGTCGTTGAGCAGCACGCGGATACTGGCCATGCCGCGTTGGTCCTTTTCGTGGGTGGTGGCGGCCATGTCGGCGACGTAGAAGTCCAGGCGGCCGTCGTTGTTCACATCTCCGAGGTCCGAGCCCATGGCGGAGTGGGGCATATGGGGGACGACCTGGGAAAGTGTGTCGGTGAAGGTGCCGTCCCGGTTGTTGTGGTAGAGGAAATCGGGGACGGCGTAGTCGTTGGCCACATAAAGGTCGGGCCAGTTGTCGTCGTCGTAGTCCCACCAGGTGGCGGAGTGACCAGAGGTGTCGGTGTTCTTGATTCCGGCGCGGGCGCTTACCTCCTCGAAGGTGCCGTTGCCGCGGTTGTGGAGGAGGTGGTCGGGCTGGCCCTGGGGACGTTTGACGTTGGTGAGCAGGTTGGTCTGGACGTAGACGTCGAGCCAACCGTCGCGATCGTAGTCGCAGAAGGCGCCGACGCAGCTGCCGTCGACCAGCGCGAGGCCGCGGGCGGCGGCCTCTTCCTTGAAGGTGCCGTCGCCCTGGTTGATGAAGAGCCAGTTGGGGGCGCCGAAACGGCAAACGTAGAGGTCGAGACGGCCGTCATTGTTCACATCGGCGAAGGTGGTTCCCTGCTTCCAGTTCTCGGGTGAATCGGCGAGGGGGTCGCCGCTGCCCAGCAGGCCCTTCACCTTGTCGGCCCAACCGGCGGCTCCGCCCGGCAGGCCGGCGCGGTCGGTGACGTCCTCGAACTTCCAGTTGCCGAGATTGCGGAAGAGGCGGCAGCGCCCAGTTTTGGCGACGGTGAAGACATCGGGCCGGCCGTCGCCGTCGTAGTCGGCGATGGCGACGCCGCAACCGGAAGCGCCGTAGACGATTTCCTGGTAGCGGTTACCCCACATGCGGGGGTCGTCGTATCTGTTGTCCGTGATGAGGCCGGTTGCCTCCGGGGCGAGCGGGGCAAAGAGCGTGGCGCCGCGGGGGCCGGAGCGGGGGGCGAGCGGCGACGATTCGAGTGGGGCGGAGGCGGCGGGGAGGGCGGCCGCCGCGGCAAGGAGGCCGGTAGCCAGTGCACGAACGAGCGGGCGGGGCAGGGCAGGGCGCATCGTTGCACCGAGCAAGAATCCGGCCCGGCTCAAGTCAAGAGGCCAGCGAAGGGCTCCTGCTCGGGCAGGCGGACGAGTGGGCGGCGTTGCTGGCGGACTGCCGGATGATCTGCTCGCGGCGGTGCTCGCCCCTCGTATTCCTTTGGCCGGCTGCAGGAGGGCCGTAGGCGGGGACGGAAGACGCGGTCTCCAAGGCCGAACTCAAGTTGATGCAGCAGCGCGCTCTGGCCCACTGGCTCGCCGCCGGGACGCCTGAGGCCGGCGCGGTCGTGATGGTCTCGGCGGCGATGAGAAGCGCGGCGCATCGCCATGGGGATACTCCGGGGGATCGGCACCCCGGATCCAGGCAATCGTGACGGGCTTCTTGCCGCGGTAGGTTGCTGAGCGGGGCGAGGGCGCGGAGATGGGGCGGACACAGGGGGCGTTGCGGCGGGCGTTTGACCGCCCGGGAAACGGTGCCGAGGGCGAGGTAGGGTCAATTACTCACCAGCGTGAGTAACGGGTGTTTTGCCGATTGAGGCTGGTTCGGGATGCTCGCGAAGCGTACCCCCCTTAGGTTCGCACCGCAGTTAACCCAGACTACAGATACAACAAGCCCTCAAACGGTTTCGTGGCACACTGCTCCCCCCCGGTCTACTGCCGGGATTGGTCATTTGTGCGCGAGATCGGTTTCATACCATGCACAAAACGAAAAATCAGCTACGGTCGACTGGCCGTGGCGTTCGCACCCTGCTTTCCCTGGCAGGTGCCGCATTGACCGCAGGAGCTTTCGCCCAGACGGCGGCCGCTCCCGCTGCCGAGGCTCCCAAACCCGCCACTGCCGCCAGTGAGGAAGAAGTCGTCGTCCTGTCGCCGTTCGAAGTCACTGCGACGGCGAACTCCGGTTACTCCGCCGCGACCACCTTGGCGGGTAATCGCCTCAACACCGAGCTACGCGATATCGGTAGCGCGGTGAGCGTCGTCACCTCCGAGTTCCTCAAGGACGTTGGTGCGACCGACAACCGTACCCTGCTCCAGTACACCACTGGTTCTGAGGTCGGCGGTTCGTACGGTAATTTCGCCGGCACCGGCGACGGTGCGAAGCTCGACGAGGCCGGCAAGCTGATGACCCCGAACAGCAATACCCGCGTTCGTGGTTTGGCTGCAGCCGACAACACCCGCGACTTCTTCCTGACCGACATTCCCTGGGATGGTTATGCCGTCGACGGCGTCGATCTCCAGCGTGGTGCGAACTCCATCCTCTTCGGTATGGGCAGCCCGGCGGGTATCATCAATACCCGCTCCAAGCAGGCGATGTTCCGCAACGCCAACGAAGTGCAGTTCCGCGTCGGTAGCTACGGCGCCAATCGCCAGAGCTTGGATGTCAACCGCGTCCTTATCGAGGATCAGCTGGCTGTCCGCGTTGCCGCTCTGCGCAACGACGACCAGTTCAAGCAGGATCCGGCGCAATCCAAGGATGAGCGTTTTTACACTGCGCTGCGTTTCGAGCCGGCCTTCCTCAAGAAGAACGGCATGCGCACCATCCTGAAGGCCAATTACGAGGCCGGCCGCGTGCGTTCGAACAACCCCCGCACGATGCCCCCGGTCGACATGATCACCCCGTGGTTCCGCACCGGAACCTACGCTGGACTCGACGTCGATGGCAAAGCGACCACCTACAAGAACCTGAATCGTGAGACCTTCATCCCGATCCAGCTGACGGACGACAACACGCCGCGTGCAAACCACGGCCAGATCCGCCAGAAGTATAATGGTTCTACGATCCCTGCTGGGGTGCTTGCGCATTATCCGAACGGCATCGCCGGCGGCGCGCCGAACCCCAACTACAATCCGTGGATCGGCAACTTCGCCCAGCAGTACGGCAGCCCGATGGCGTTCTATACGGACTCTGAAAGCGGCTTGGCCGGCCCGATGCGGGTGATCGAACCCCGGCAGAACTTCGCCGGCGCGCTCGCATCGAATGGTACGGTCGACAACGGCATCAACGGTGTGAACTGGACTCGCCCGGGCGCGATCGCCTCGTACGCCGACTATGCCCGCGCCGCCGGTCTGCCGTATTCGAATGCCGGTGTCTACAAGGACATGTCGATCACCGACTCGTCCATCTTCGACTTCTACAATCAGTTGATGGACGGACCGAACAAGCGCGAATGGCAGGACTTCCGCACCTACAACGTCAGCCTCGCGCAGACGTTCTTCAACGACCAGATCGGCTTTGAGCTCGCCTACAACAACGAGCTCTTCAAGCGCGGTCAGGTCAGCTTGCTCTCGGGCAGCCGCCAAGCCATCTTCGTCGACATCAACAAAGTCTATGGCGACGGCACTCCCGATGCAGGTGTGAACGCCGACCCGTTCTCCGATGGCACGCCGAATCCGTTTGTCGGCAGGGCATTCCTCTCGGACAACGGTCAGGGCAACAACAGCACATACCGCTCCGAGAAGGAGAACAAGCGCGCCACCATCTTCGCCACCCACGATTTCTCGAAGGATGGCAAGAATTGGGCGCTTCGGTTCCTTGGCAAGCAGACGGTCACCGGCCTCTTCGGTGAGGACGAGGACACGAACGATTCGCAAAGCTGGATCCGTGCGACTGCCAGCGATAACTACGCCGCGGCGATCTCGGCTGGTACGAACTACCGGATCAACGCCAATGAAATGGTTCCGAATCCGGTGATCTACCTCGGGCCCTCCCTGCTCAATTCGAGCACGGTGTCCGGTGCGTATTTGCCGAACCCGTCGAAGAAATTCGAGCTCCCGAACGGGACCGTTCGTGTTCTCAACCCCGTCGTTGACGGCAAGAGCATTTGGAAGCCGTCGACCACCCCGGGCACCCCGACTTATGTCGATCCGGCTGCTCCGTGGATCAACAACTACTACCCGAATATCGCGCCGTACAATAATTCCGGGGCGACGTACCTCTCGACGCAGGCGGAGAATCCGGCCAACTACATTGGCTGGACGGATGTGCCGGTGACCTGGGTCGATTCCGAGAACTCGGAGGCCGAGCGTATCGCCAATACCACCAGCATCCGCAAGGTCCGCTCCCGCGTGACCTCGGACGCGTTCGTGTGGCAGGGGAACTTCCTCGACAACTCGCTCGTCGGTACTTGGGGCGTCCGCAAGGATATCGCCAAGTCTTGGACGACCGCCTACAACTCGAACTCCGGGCCGTGGACGAGCAAGGATAAGACCCGCACGGTCACGTTCGCCGACTCCCGCGGTCGCCTCCTCTGGGATCCGTATGTGCTCGAGAACCACGAGATCATCGGCAATCCGAACTCCTACACGGCGTTCAACCGCCTTCAGGTGACCTCGCACAGCTGGATGGTCGTGGCTCACTTGATGGATCTGCCCGGCCTGAAGAAGCTGACCGAGCGGAGCCCGGTCATGGTGAGCTTGTTCTACAACAAGTCCTCCAACTTCCAGCCGTCGTCGCAGCGCGTGGATATCTACGGTACCCCGCTCGCGCCGCCGACTGGTACGACCACCGACCAGGGTATCTTGCTCGAGACTCGCGACGGGAAGTACTCGCTCAAGATCAACAAGTACGAGACTGCCTCGAAGAACGTTTCGAACTCCAGCTTGAGCAATCTTGGCTTCATTGGCGAGTCGCAGCGGCGGTCCGGCGACTGGGTCAACCACTTCGAATTCGATTGGGAAGACAACAACGTCTCCTCCAAGCCCGCTACGCCTGACTCGCAGTCGAGCCGTTACAACTACGAGCCCAGCCAGCGCGAGCGCGACCTGGCCAAGAAGAATGGTTTCCCCGGTGGCACCCCTGAGTTGGACGCCGCCGCGAACGTCGAAGCTTGGCGCTTGGCCAACGAGCGTGAGAAGCAGGTCATTGCTGCATGGCGCACGTACCAGGCCAATGTCGATCCCCGGTTCTACGCGGCTTGGGGAATGGACTTCAAGCGGCCGTTCACCGCCGCCGGTCGTGGCGACGGTATCCAAGCCTCCCAACCGGCCGGTTTGGCGGTGACCGAGGATAGCGTCTCGAAGGGTTACGAGATCGAGTTCAACGCTCAGGTCACCAAGAACTGGCGCTTGACGTTCAACGCCTCCAAGACCACCGCCCAGCGCTTCAATGTTGGCGGCGAGGCCCTTTCGGAATTCGTTAAGAATTACGAGGACGCCCTGAGTGGTGGCGTCGGCAGCGCTGGCGATCTCCGCGTCTGGTGGGGTGGCGCTGGCAACGAGACGGCCCTGTTCCAGTGGAATCAGCAAATCGGCGCCGACTACGCCATGCTCAAGCTGCTGGAAGGCACCAACGTTCCCGAGCTGCGCAAGTGGCGCTTCAACGGCATCACCAACTACGACTTCGATTCCGGTTTCCTGAAGGGCGTCAATGTTGGCGGTGGCGTGCGCTACGAGTCCTCGGTCATCATCGGTTACCCGGTTATCCCGAGCACCACCGCGGGCAAGGTGAACTACGATCTGACCAGCCCGTACAAGGGCGACAGCGAGATGAACTTCGACTTGTGGGTCGGTTACACCCGCAAGGTCTGGAGGGACGTCGAGTGGCAGATCCAGCTGAACGTTCGCAATGCGTTCGTGGGCAACGAGCTGATCCCGATCACGACCCAGCCCGACGGCACGCCGGCGGCTTATCGTATCCGCCCGCCGCAAACCTGGCAGCTCACCAACACCTTCCGGTTCTAATCGGAGGTTGAGCTAAAAGTTCTCTGCGCCCCCGGCCTCGCGGCCGGGGGCGCTTTTTTTGTGGGGTATTCCGGCCGGGTGTAGGGGCGCCACTGGTGACGCCTGTTTGCGCGCCCGTTCGTGGCTGTGGGCTGTGGCACAAAAGAGGGGGATCGGAAGGACGGCGCGAGCACCGCCCCTACGGGCAGGGAAGGCGGCGGCAAGCATCGCCTGCTGGGCGTGCGTTTGCCCCGCACCAACGAACGGGTGTACAAACTCGACGGCCGCTTGCTGCTACGGGCGGCGTTTGTCCGGCAAACGGCGGCGTTGATTCGACTGGCCGAGACCAGCCCGGTGCAATGCACCAGCCCCGGTTCTCCATGAAATCCTGCTAAGCGGGGGAATCTCGGCCAATTGTCCGCGGTTTAGCAGTGGGTTCAGCGGCATCCCTCGAGCAACGTTTTCAGAAACGGGCGCGCATGTCCGGAGGGAGAAGGCCATAGGCGTATGCCTGCAGCGCCGGATCCTCGATCTGCATGCCAAATGCCTTCCCGAGTACTAGCAACCGGAAGAGCCCGACCGTCGATAGCTGGCGCAGCCGCATCTGGTCGGCTGCCGTCAAGCAACCCCGGACCTGCTTCTTCGCTAGCTCGGGCTGCCGCCCTTGCGCCAATACGAGTGCCAACGCCACCCTTCGATCCCAAGGCAAATCCTCATCTCCGCCCCGATCGAGCACCGGACGAAGCGTCAGTAGCACCCGACCCACCTCCGCGCCATCGCCTCGCGCAAGCGCGACTGCAGCCCGGGCGATGTAGCCATTGATATCGTCGGGGAATTCCCGGCTGAGCACGAGCGCCACTTGGCCGGCGTCGTCGAGCCGTCCCATCTCTACAAAATACTCCCCCAACCGCGCCAAGGCGCCAGCCTGGTCCTGCATCTCGGTCACCTCAAAGACCACTACAGTCCGATTTCCGATCCCATCGGCCTGCGGCAGCAGGTAGGGCACGGGACGCAGCCAACGCGGCGGCAGCCATCGGTGCAGCCAGGCCATCAGCGTTTTCTCCGGCTGGCTGGTCCCCAGCCGCGCATATTCGTCGAGGAACGGATCCCAGGAGGGCCGCACTACGTGGGTGATCTCGCGTTTGCGGGCTAGCAGTTCTGCTTCGTCGGCGGAGGTCGCCGCACACAGGCGCACGGCCGCGGCGAAACCTTCTCGATTGCCCGGATCCGGTGTGCCAATCCCTCGGATGCCCCCATAGAAATGCAGTGCGCTCGTCATCGCCGGCGGGGCCAGCACGACTGCCCCTTCCTCCGGAGCCCGGGCTGCGAGCCAGTGAGCAAGATCGCGCTGCAACAGTGCCTCCAGCTCCACGCTCGTCACGGCATCGCCCGCCCCGTTCGCAGTTATAGGCCAAACCGCGACCGCGCCCGGTATAGCCGCCAAGGCAACGGCCACCGACAAACTCCAGCGCGCGGCGCGCGACCGGTTCGAAATGGCGGCGGTGAGCGCGACCAACAAGGCCGCCCAAACACCACCCAGTGCAGCCCCAAAGGCCAGATGCCAGCCCGTAAACACCAGCAGCACCAACACCGGACCGAGTCCCACCGCCACGGCCGCACAGGAAGCCGGCGAGGCCGGCCTCGCCCACAAGCACCAACCTGCCGGGACCAGCAACGCAAACGGCAGGAACAGCGCGGCGAGCTGGGTGTTGGGGGCATGAAACATCCACTCAAGCAGGTTCCCCGCATTGTTGGTGCCGGGAAGGAGCGACAACCGTGCGGTATGCGCGGCCGGACCAAACATCCCGGGGCTGTCGGCCAACAGCAGTCCAAGGAAAAGCGGACCAAGCGCACCGAGCGCCAACCCCATCCGCAGCCAGCCGGGGCGGCGTCCTTCGGCCAACCAAGGCGAACCCCAGTAGAGCACTTCTCCAGCACCGAGCCAGGCCAGCGCGTACAGCGGGTGATTCCATTCGAGGCGCCAGCCGGCAAGGTGGTTGGGCGCGTATTCGACGACATAGGCAAGCAGGCTCGTTCCGGCGCCCGCCCACGCCCACCCGCGCCACGGTAAAGCCGCGCCGCTCTCGACGGATGTGTCCCGGGCGATTCCGCGCTGCAATCCGGCCGCCAGCAGGCCTCCCAGGGTACAGCCGAAAATCAGCAGTGCGGCCGGGCCCACATCGATCCAGAGTGCCGCGCCTCCCGCCAGCCCTGCGAACACGAAATGCCCTCGCCCGCGCTGCCGCGTCCCGACAGTCACAACGAGCGGCAGTACCATCCAGACCGCCAATGCCTGCGCCAGAGCGCGATCACCCGGCAGCGGCGAGAGAAAATTGCCCGCGAACGGGAAGCCGAAGGCCAGCGCCGCCGCCAGCAATCCCGCCGACAGCGGACCGAGATACCGGGCGGCGTAGACCGTGGTGCTTGCCAGCAGGAGCAGATGCAGCAACGGCCCGGCCAGCACCGCTGCCCTTTCCACGGACTGGCCAAGCGGCCGGCCCGAGAGCCGAGAGTCCGCCCAGGCCACCGCGCCAAGCCACCAGCGGTACGGCGAAGGCGCGAAGGTCGGCCGGCCGACCGGCGCGTTGTCGGAGCCGATGTGGCGCAACCTCCATTCGCCCCGAGCGAGCATTTCCTGCGTCTGCGCGATCCATTGCAGACTCTCGTAGTTGGGCTCCGGTAAAACCAGTTTCCGCACGCCACCCGCATAGCCGGTGGGGGATGCGGCGGCGGTCGCGATGGTGTCGCCGCCCCCGAGATTGGAAAGTGTCTCGGCGCGTCCGAGATTCACTGCGGCAATCCGGCAAACCCAAGCGCACGCGCCGAGCAGCACGACAATCCAGACGAGAGGGCGGAGGCGGGAAAAGAGGTTCATGCCGGGAGTGGACGCGTGCCGAGAGCAACGCGAAACCCCCACGGTGGCGCAAGTTTTCTCTCGGCGCTGGTGACGCCCGGCTCGGGCGGCCCCTCCTATTGCGGGCTTGCCTCGGCGGGCCGTCGTAGCGCTATTAGTACACGGATGCGCCCCAACCCCATTTCCCTCCTCCTGCTCGTCTTCGCCGGCCTGTGCTTCGCCGCGTGCTCGAGCTTCGCCCCGCCCGACCCCAGCGCCGAGGAAACGAGCGGCAGGTGGCAGCTCGCGCAGGAAAAGGACTCGAAGGTCGTCGTCACCCTCGTCGGTGGAATGGCCCCGGCCCAAGTGCGGGAAGTCCTCGGCAAACCGCGGCGCACTCGCGTGCCCGGCAAGGCGATCGAGCCGACGGAGGAATGGACCTACCACCGCTACGTCCTTGGCGGGAACAAAGTCTCGTCCGCCGTTTCGAAAGCCGGCCAACTCATCGTCCACCAGCGCATCATCTACACGGAGACGCTCGAGCTCACGTTTGTCGCCGACAAGCTCATCCGCGTGAAGACGTCGCGAATTCGCGAAGACACGGAAGCGGCCGAATCGATCACGCCGCGGTTCTGAGGCCTGGCGGTTCGGCTTCGCGCTCCGGCTGGCGGCGCCCTCGAGAGGCGGCCGGTCATGGGCACCGCGGTTGGGACGAACGGCTGCCTGCGGAGCCCCGCACATGGCGCGGCGCCGGCCTCGTCTCTTGACTTGGTCGGGGCCGGATTCTTCCTGTAGCAACGATGCGCACTGCCCCGTTCCTCCCGCCTCACCCGTGGTTCGGCCCGCTTGCCACCGGTGTGTTCGCCGTGCTCCTCTCCGCCGCGGCGGGCGCCGCCGAGGCGCTCGTGCCCGAACCGCTCGCCCCCCGCTCCGGGCCGCGCGGCACGACCCTGTTCGCCACCCTCGCCCCCGCCGACACCGGCATTGTCACCGACAACCGGTACGACGACCCCAAGATGTGGAGAAACCTCTACGACGCGTTCGTCTATGGCTCGAGCGGTTGCGGGGTCGCCATCGGTGACTACGACGGCGACGGCCGCCCCGACGTCTTCGTCGTCAGCAAAACCGGTCGCTGCCGGCTTTTCCGCAATCTTGGCAACTGGAAATTCGAGGACGTCTCGGACCGGGCCGGGCTGCCAGGCGGCGATGCCGGCGGCTGGATGAAAGGCCTGATCGGCGCCCCGGCGCTCACCGACCCGATCGACCTGTGGAAGCAGGGTGCGACCTTTGTCGACGTGAACAACGACGGCCGCCTCGATCTCTACGTCTGCCGCGCCGGCGCGCCCAACTGGCTTTTCATCAATCAGGGCGACGGCACCTTCAAGGAGGAGGCCGCCGCGCGAGGCCTCGCGCTGAGCGACGGGAGTGTTGTCGGCGCCTTTGGCGACTACGACCGCGACGGTTGGCTCGATGTGTACGTGCCGACTAATCTGGCCGACTCCGGCCGGCATCCGGCCGGCCAGCCCGACCGCCTCTTCCACAACCGGGGCGACGGCACCTTCGTGGATGTTTCTGCCGCTGCCGGTCTCAGCAAAACAGACACCTCCGCCCACTCCGCCACCTGGTGGGACTACGACGGGGACGGCTGGCCGGATCTCTACGTCGCCAACGACTACGCCGTGCCCGACCTCCTTTATCACAACAACCGCAATGGCACGTTCACCGACGTCATCGCCCGGGTTGTCCCGCGCACGCCGCACTCCTCGATGGGCGCAGACCTCGGCGACGTGGACAACGACGGCCTGGTCGACTTTTTCGTCGCCGACATGGCGGCCACCACGCACGAGAAGGACCAGCGCGGCATGGCCCAGATTCGCGTGCTGTTCAATGCCAGCGAATACGATGCCCAGCCTTCGCCGCAGTTCATGCGCAACGCCCTCTACCTCAACAACGGTACCGGCCGCATGCTCGAGGCCGCCCAGCTCGCCGGCATCGCCCGGACCGACTGGACTTGGTCGCCCCGTCTCGAGGACCTCGACAACGACGGCCGCCTGGATCTGCACACGACCACTGGCATGGTCCGCGAGTTCCACAACCTGGACCTGCTCGCCCGCATCGTGGGCATCGAGAGCTTCGAGGAGACGCGGCGCCTGATCCGTGCCAGCCCGCCGATGGTCGAGCCCAACCTCGCGTACCGGAACCTCGGTGACCTCCGCTTCGAGGAATGCGGCGCGGCCTGGGGCCTCGACCAGAACTTTGTGAGCTTCGGTGTGGCCTTCGGCGACCTCGACGGCGACGGCGACCTCGATCTCGTCCACGTCAACTACGAGGCCGGCGCCACGGTGCTGCGCAACGACTCCGATACCGGCCATCGCCTGGTCGTCGCCCTCCGCGGCGTGGGCTCGAACCGTTACGGCATCGGCGCCACCATCCGGATCGAGACCGCCACCGGGCCGCAGGTCCGCCAGCTTGTCGTGGCGCGTGGCTACTCTTCGAGTAGCGAGCCGGTGGCGCACTTTGGCCTGGGCGATGAGACCACCGTCCGCCGGCTTACCGTCGAGTGGCCCAGCGGCGCCATGCAGACCTTCGAGAATCTCTCTGCCGATCGGCGCGTCACCATCACCGAGCCCGCGGCCGCCCCGGCGCCGGTGCCACGCCCAGCCGCCCTGTCCTCGCAGTTTGTCGATGTGGGTGCTGCGCAGGGTCTCGCGGTGGAAAGTCGCGAAGGTCGTTTTGCCGAAGGTCGGGCTCAGGCTCTGATCCCGTTCCGCTTCAGTCGTCGCGGCCCCGGCCTGGCCGGGGCGATCTCGACGGCGACGGCCGCGACGAGTTCGTGCTTGGCGGCACGGCGGAGCAACCGGCCCGGGTGCTGCGGGCAGGGAAGCAAGGCGGTTATTCCGCGGCGCCGCTAGGCACCGCCGGTGCGTTGCCGGATGGTCCGATCCTGGTCTTCGACGCCAACGGCGACGGCCGCAATGACGTGCTCACTACCAAGGCCGGTGTAGCGAAGCCCAACGGCGCTCCCGAGTACCAGCCGCAGCTGTGGTTGAACGATGGGGCTGGCAGTCTGCACGCTGCGCCGGCCGGCGCCCTGCCGCCCCTGCCGCTCAGCGTCGGCGCCCTGGCAGCTGCCGATTTTGACCGCGACGGCCGCCTTGACGTGTTCGTCGGCGCGCGCCTGCAACCCGGCCGCTATCCGCTGCCGGCGCGCAGTGCCCTGTTGGCCAATCGCGGCGGCCGCTTCGAGGAGGTGACCGACTCGATCGCCCCCGCGCTCACCGAGGCGGGACTGGTGACCTCGGCGCTCTGGAGCGACGTGGATGGCGACGGCTGGATCGACCTCCTTATCGCGACTGAATGGGGACAGGTTCGCTATTTCCACAACCAAGCCGGCGCCGGTTTTCAGGATCGGACTGAAGCCGCGGGTTTCGCCGCCGCCGGAGCCGGTTGGTGGACCTCGCTCGCCGCCGCCGATTTCAACGGCGATGGTCGGATGGACTACGCTGCAGGCAATGCCGGCCTGAACACACCGTACTCTGCAAGCCCCTCCGAACCGGCGCTGCTCTACTACGGTGATTTCGGCGGCAACGGCGGCCCGGTATTGGTCGAGGGCGAGTGGGACCGCGGCAAGCTCTACCCGCGGCGCACGCGCAAATCGCTCGGCGTGGCGATTCCGTCGGTGCTCAAGCGTTTCCCCAAGAGCAACGACTTCGCCAAGGCCACGTTGGGCGAAGTCGTGGGCGAAACCCGGCTCTCGGCCGCGCGCCGTTTCACCGCGACCGAGCTGCGCAGCGGCGTGTTTCTCAGCCTGCCAGACGGCACCTATCGTTTCGCTCCGCTGCCGCGTCTCGCGCAGATCTCGACGGTGCAGGGCCTCGCCGCCGGCGACTTTGATGGCGACGGCTTCGCCGATCTCTACGCGGTCCAGAATTCGCACGCACCGCAACCGGAGATTAGCCGTTTCGACGGCGGTCTGAGCCAGTTGCTGCGTGGCGACGGGCACGGCGGTTTCAAGCTCGTCGATCTGGCGACGAGCGGACTCTTTGTACCGGGTGACGCGAAGGCGCTGATCGTCACCGATTTCGATGCCGACGGCTGGCCCGATTTCTTGGCGACGCGTAACAATTTCACCACTGTCGCCTTCCGCAACCGGGGCGTGGCGGATCGCCAGATGATCGGCGTGGCTTTGCGCGGGGCGACGGGCAACCCGACTGGCGTTGGGGCCCGGGTGACGCTCGTGTGTGCCGACGGCACCAAGCAGACGGCCGAAGTGGCCGCTGGCGGGGGGTATTGGAGCCAGTCGAGCGCTGTGTTGCATTTCGGATTCAGCAAAAAGAACCCGCCGAGGGAGATTCGCGTTGCCTGGCCGGGTGGGGAGGAGTCTCGCCACGTGTGTACCGGCGAAACGCCGAGCCTCACACTCGCCCACCCCTAAGCGGAGCAGGCCGCTCGCGGGCGCACGTCCGACCGAGCGAAAGGGCACAGTGCGGTGTCCCAGCCGCCCTGAAGGTACGGCCACGGCAGGAGGGCTCGTGCGAAAGGCGGGTTGGTCCAGATCGGCGGGGTGCGGGGCTAGTGCCACCTCGGTCTTTGGGGTTGAAAGCAGGCATGGGGGGCGGTGTTCTTCGCCCGCATGAAGGACCGCATCACCATGGCGCAGGTTGCCAGTCGAGCTGGCGTGCATCCTTCCACGGTGTCGTTGGCTCTGAGCAACCATCCCAGCATCCCGCCCGCCACCCGTGACCGCATCCGCGCGCTGGTTGAGGAGATGGGCTATCGCCCCGACCCGGCGCTGCGCGCACTCACCAGTTACCGCCACGCCAAACGGACACCCCACGACGTGCCGCCCTTGGCCTATCTCACCAATTGGGACTCCGAGTGGGGCTGGAAGCAGCCGCGAGCGCACATGCAATTCCATGTCAGCGCCACAGCCAAGGCCCATGAGTTGGGCTACAAGCTGGAGCATTTCTGGCTGGGCGAGGCCGGCATGAGCCATCAGCGAATGAGCGATATCCTCGTGGCCCGTGGCATTACCGGACTCATCGTGGCTTCGCACCTGCCCGAAAGAGATCGTCGACTTGGGCTCGACTGGTCGAAGTTCAGCGTGGTCAAGATCGACTATTTCCCGCCTGAGCCCGAGCTGCATCGGGTGACCAACGACCACCGGGCGATCATTCAGTTGGCGACCACCCAGGCCTTGGCCGCCGGCTATCGGCGCATCGGCCTGGTGATGCCTGAATGGTGGGACGAGTTTGGTGATTTGGCGTGGTCGGCCGGCTTTTTGGCCGTGCAGCGCCGAGTGACGGAGGAGGAGCGCATCCCGATCCTGTATTTTCGAGAGGGTTCCGTGGGGACAGGGGAGATGCTGGTGCCGGCGAAGGCCTTTGCCGACTGGATCGAGCAGTACCGTCCGGAAGTGGTGCTCAGTGCGGCCCAGTTTGTGGAACCGCGGCTTAAGGAGTTGGGGTTGGTGGTGCCCAGAGACCTCGCCTTTGTTGACATCTTCCTTGATCCGAACGGGCGCACTGCGGGGGTGCGGCACAATTGCGACCGGGTGGGAGCGTTGGCGATCGAGACGCTGGTTGGGCAGTTGCACCAGAATACCGTCGGGCTGCCCGAGTTCCCCACTGCCACGCTGGTGGAAGGCACCTGGTTCGCTGGAGAGACCTTGCCGCCGCGCACCAATAGGGTGGCGGGGGAGTCGCGCAAGAAGCCGGGGTGACTGCGGGGTTGGACGGTAAACGTCGGCACCCGCCTAGGCTGCCGTGTCACGTTACCCCCAGGTCTTACCATACAACCGTGACATCGAAGGCCGTTCGTCAGTCGCATCCGGCCCTGGTCAAAATGTTCAAGAAGGGCCGGTCCCGGTGACCCAACGTGGTCGCGAATTGTGGACGATGGTTCCGCCTTCCGGGGATTGAACGCCGCCCTTCGATGCCAACCAGAGGGACTCTGCGCGACTCGTCGGCATGGCCACTCCACTCTCTCATCTAGCCGTACGAACGTCTCGGGCCGGGCCCAGCTGGGTGGCGCCCGATGAGGGGCGATCAGGCCAAGCGCTGGGTAAGAGCGGCCAGATCGATGGAGGCGAGGGAGTCGACCACGAGGTCGCAGTGGGAGAAGTCCTGGCTTCGGGTGAGAGCGTGGGGGACGGCGACGCAGCGAAGGCCGGCGCGCTTGGCGGCGAGGGAGCCGTTGTACGAATCCTCGAAGGCGACGGCCTCGTTGGCGGTCACCTCGAGGCGGCGGAGTGCCTCGAAGTAGAGGTCGGGCGCGGGTTTCACCTGGGGGGCGTCGCCGCGGGCGACGATGGTGGTGAAGCGTCCGAAGAGCCCGAGGCGATGGAGGTGACCGTCGACCCAGCCGTGGGGCGAGCTGGAGACGACGGCGAGGGCACAGCCGCAGGCGGAGGCGGCGTCGAGCAGGTCGAGTACGCCGGGCAGGGGCGCGAGCGGCTCATTCAGGCGAGCCTCGTGGGCGGTGCGCTCCGCGTCGAAGGCGGAGCGGTCCCAAGTGCGGCCGGTGCGCTGTTCAAGCAGTAAGAAGGGATCGAGCACGCCGGAGCTTGTGCCCACAATCTGGAGATAGTCGGTGAGCGTGTAGGTGGCGCCGCGGGCGGCGAAGAGGGCCTGGAGGGAGGCGAAGCCGGAGGCTTCGGTCTGGAGGATGAGACCGTCGAAATCGAGGAGAACAGCGGGCATGGAGCAAAGGCAGAACGAGGAAGGCTGATGGTCGAAGGAGGAAGGTGGCGCGCGAAGGGGGCGAGGTGCGGAAGGAGGATCGGAGGGATCGGTCGCCGACTGACGGCGACGTGGCGAGCCCGCAACCGCGCGCCGTCGCTTTGCTCCTCTGCGGTGCGGCGCTTGTCCTGCGCCACGCCTCAGAGCCACTTCCGGCGTCGCAGGTAGAAGAAGAGCACCACCGTGCTGATGGCCATGATGCTCAAGGCCACCCAGTAGGCAGGCCGGGAGGCGAGCAGCGGCGAGTGCCGGAAGTTCATCGAAAACCAGCTGCCGATGATCATCAGCGGAATGGTGATGGCGGTGAGGCCGGTGAGTACGCGCACCCCTTCGTTGGTCTCGTGGGTCGAGCGGTTGAGGAAGAGCTTGAAGATGAAGATGAGCTGCTCTGACCAGGATTTCACCTGCTCCTCGATGCGCACGAGGTCGTCGGAGAGATCACGCAGGTAGGGCAGCAGCTTGGGCCGAAAAAAGGTCGTCCGGCCGGAGGCCAGGGCCACGGTGAGTTCACGCTGGGGCCGGATGATCTGGCGCAGGGTGGTGATGTCTTCACGCACTGCGACGATGCGCTGCGCCAAGGGTTCCTTGCTGCGGGCGAGCACGGCATCTTCGATTTCCTCGATCTCGGTGCGCAGCTCGGCCAGTGCCGGCTTGAAATTTTCGACGATGAGATCGAGCAGGGTATGGGCGAAGCGGTCGGGGCCACGCACCACCGTGCCGGGGGAGCGCAGGAGGCGCTCGCGGGCGGTCTGGACGGCCTTGAGGGGCTGGCGGTGGAAGGTGAGCAGGAAGGTCCTCCCGAGGATGAGGTCGAGCTCGGTGGTGGTGAACTTTTCGGTGCGCGTGTAGTCGACGGCGTGGGCGACGATGTATACGTAGTTCTCGTACTCCTCGTACTTGGGCAACGGGGAGTCGTGCAGGCAGTCCTCGATGGTGAGCGGATGCACGGCAAAGAGCTCCTGCATGACGAGGCGGATCTCTTCCTCGCTGGGTGCGGTGAGGTCGACCCAGAGCATGGCGGCGGGGTCCAAGCGCAGCGTGGCTAGCGACTCCGGTGGCGGGCAGTCGGCGACGAACTTGGAATCGCGGTAGACGACGCTCTGAATCATGAGGATTGCGGGTGGCGGAGGGCGTTGCGCGGGCCGGCTGAAAGCTGGTTGATGGATTGGGAGTTCGGTTGGCTGAAGCGGTGTGCGGGGCCGCCCTCCGCCGCTCGCAATCCTAAATCCATCCGCGGCGGCGGCACCACAGGAACATGCCGGCGGTGGAGAGCAGCATCACGCCGAGGGAGACCCAGTAGCCATAAGGACTGGCGATCTCCGGCATGTGCTCGAAGTTCATGCCATACCAAGTGCCGAAGAGAATCGGCGGCATGGTGATGGCGGTGAGGGCGGTGAGGACTTTGATGCCTTCGTTGGCCTGGCTGGCCGACTTGTTGAGGAAGAGGTCGAAGGAGACGAGGAGGGCATCGCCAAGCGTGGTGAGCGTTTCCTCCTGGCGGATGAGGCTGTCGCGCAGGTCGCGGAAATAGGGGAGCATGAGCACCCGGATGATCTTGGTGTCGCCGTGGGCCAGACGGTTGATCACATCGCGTTGGGGCCGCACGATCTGGCGCAGTGCGGCGAGTTCGGAGCGGATGGAGAGCAGGTCCCCGGTGAGGTTCTCGGCGTGTTCCTTGAGGACGCGGGCCTCGATGTGCTCGATCTTGCTCCGGACCTCGTCGAGCACCGGGGTGTAGCGCTCGATGAGCTGGTCGAGCACATCGTGGGCGAGGCGGTCGGGACCGCGGGCGATCACGCCGGTGGCCTTGGAGACGCGCTCAACCAGCCAATTGATCGAGCGCAAGGGCTTGCGGTGAAAGGTGACGAGATACTCCTTGCCGAGGAAGAGATCGAGCTCGGTGGTGGTGAAGCGCTCGGTCTGCGAGAGGTCGACGGCGTGGGTGACGATGAAGAGATGGTCGTCGTATTCCTCGACCTTGGGCAGACTGGAGGGCGCGACACAGTCCTCGATGGCGAGCGGGTGGAACTGGAAGACATTGTCGAGGATGAGCTTGATCTCGTCGGCGGTGGGGTCGTCGAGATCGACCCAGAGATGAAGCCCCTTGTCGGCGCGGACGATCCGCATGGCCTCGGTTTCGAGGTCACTGGCGACAAGCTTACCTTCGCTGAAGACAAACGAGCGGATCATGCCGGGGGCCAGAGTGCGGGGAGGCGGTGGCGAGGCAAGCCGCAGCGGGGGAAAAGGAAGGACCAAGTCGGCGGCTTTGGCCTACAGCGCCGGTGCGGCGAATCTGACGGGTTGTAGGCCACGGCGGTGACGTGGCCGGATCGGGTGGGGCAGCGACGAAGGAGCCGGGTCGGCGTCCTGCCTGCAACGCGAGTACGGCTCAGACTTTGGCGAGCAGGCGCGCCTCGGCTTCGACGAGCGGGAGGATGAACTCCTCGGGAGTCTGGGCCGCCATCAGCGCCTCGCGCACGAGGGGATCCTTGAGCACACGGCAGAGAGCGCCGACGAGGGCGAGGTAGTCGCCGGGTTGCGACTTGGGGGTGGCGACCACGAAGATGAGGCGCACCGTTTGCTGGCAGTTTTCGAAATAGACCCCGGCAGGGCTGCGGCCGACGGCGAGTACGATGGCCTTGGCGTGTTCGGTGCGGGCGTGGGGCAGGGCAATTTCGTTGCCGATGCAGGTGGGGTCCAGGCGTTCGCGGGCGAGCAGTTCGTTGTAGAAATGCGGGTAGTCCGTGATGTCGGGGTGCCCTTCGAGCAGGCGGGCCACCTCGTTGATGGCGGCCGTGCGCTTGGTTTGTTGCACCTGCAGGAGGATGCGGGAGGGATGCAGGAGTTGGGCGAGGCGGACGGGCATACGCGTATTTCGGCTCGGCGGGACGAATCCTGAATGGATCCGCAAGCAATCTTCGTGGCGCCGCCGGCGAAGCAAGGCCGGAGATGGCCGGGAGAGCAATTTTCCGAGGACGGGCGCGAACAAGGGACCCTAGTTGACCGACTGTCCACGGGCCTGTTGCAGGGCGCGGTAACTACGAGCGAGCACTTCGACGAGTTCTTCGGTGCGGAAGGGCTTGATCAGGCAGTCGTTCATGCCGGCGGCGAGCCAGGTACTGCGGGTGTTGGGGGCCGGTCATTGTAGTAAAGGCGACGATCCAAGGCAGCGCGGCGTGGCCGGAGTCGTGGTGGATGCGGCGGCTGGCCTCGTGGCCGTCGATACCGGGCATGCCGATATCCATGAAGACGAGATCAAAGCTGTCGCGCCCCGTCTGTTCGAACGCCTCCAAGGGTTGGCTGGCGGTGGTGGCGGCGTATCCGAGGCGCTCGAGCATGAGCGTGAGCGCGCGGCGGTTGGTGGCGTCGTTGTCGACCAGCAGGATGCGCATGGGCATGCGGCGGGCCATGGTGCCGTCGAATTCGGGGCCGGCCTCGGCGGGCAGAATCGCGAAGTCTTCGGCGGGGGCGCCGAAGGCTTGGAGCAACATGGTTTTGAGATGGCTGGGCTTGACCGGCTTGGCGAGCACGGTGGCGTGGACGGAGGGCGCGGGGCGGGCGGTGGAATCGAGCAGGAACAGCGGCAGGTTCTCCCGGCCTGCGATCGAGTGGATCGTATCGGCGACCTCGGTGCCGTCGCGTGAGCCGAGTTGCCGGTCGATGATTACCACTTCGCAGCCAGCCGGACTACGCAACAGGGCAAGGGCGGCGGCGGGGCGCTCCACTTCGCAGGTGACCATGCCCCACCAACGGCACATGGCCGAGAGGATGTGCCGCAGCGTGGTGTTCTCGCTGAGGATGATGGCGCGGCGCCCGGCCAGCGAGGCTTCGTGGGCGGCATGGGGCGGGGGCGGGGCGTCGGGCGGGACCTCGGCGGGCAGGGTGAAGTGGAAGGTGGTGCCGTGGGCGACCTCGCTTTCCACCCACATGCGGCCGCGCAGGAGTTCGGTGAGCCGGTGGGCGATGGCCAAGCCTAGGCCGGTGCCTCCGTAGTGGCGGGTGGTGGCCGAATCGACCTGGGAGAAGGGCTTGAAGAGCCGGTCCATCCGGTCGGCGGGGATACCGATACCGGTGTCGCGGACGCTGAAATGCAGTTCTGGGGGTTGGCTGGAGAGGCGGTGAACCGAGACGAAGACCTCGCCGGAGGAGGTGAACTTGAGCGCGTTGCCGACGAGGTTGAAGAGGATCTGTTGGAGCCGGGTGGAGTCGCCCAGGATTAGGCTGGGGACGTCGGGGTCGACCAGGAAGCTGAGTTCGAGGTGTTTCTCCATCGCCGTGGGAGCGTTGAGGTCGAGCACGGTTTCCACCACGGTGCGCAGGTCGATGGGGGTGTGTTCGAGTTCGACCCGGCCGGCCTCGATCTTGGAGTAGTCGAGGACGTCGTTGATGAGTTCCAGCAGGGTGGCCCCGCAATGGCCGATGGTCCGGCTGTATTCGCGCTGCTCGGGCGTGAGTTCAGTGCTGGCGAGCAGTTGGGTCATGCCGAGCACACCGTTCATGGGTGTGCGGATCTCGTGGCTCATGACGGCGAGGAAGGCGCTTTTCGCGTGGTTGGCGGCCTCGGCGGCGCGGGCCTCCTCCTCGGCGTCGCCGATGGCGCGCTGGAGGCGCAGGTTGAGTTCGTCGGTCTTGGCCTTTTCCGCACGCAGGCGGGCGTTGGCCTCCAGTTCGCGCTCCTCGGCCGAGGCGGCACTTAGGCGCAGGCGATAGGTGAACCAGCCGATGAGCAGGGAGAGCGCGAGGATGCCCGACACGGCGGCGGCGGCGACCTGGCGGAAGGTATTGAGGCGCTGCTCCAGATCGTGGACCCACATATCGACGCCGACCACACCGACAAATTCCCCGCGGGAATTGTAGAAAGGGGCGAAGGCGCTCAGGTAGGTGCGCACCTGCTCGGGAACGGGGCGCTCGTCGGCCAGGGCCGTGCGCTCACTGAGGGCGCGGCGCAGCGTGGTATCCTGCCCAGTGTAGACGAGGCCGATCAGGGGGGGCGGATAGGTGTCGTCGGGCGGGCGGACGAAGTAGGCGGTGTCGAGGATGAAGGTGACCTGGCCGTCGTGCAGGGTGGCGGTGTAGATGTAGAGCAGGTCCTGGGTGGCGCGCTGCATCTTGAGCAGCGGCTCCAAGGCGCGGAGGTGGGGGGCTGAGCCGCTTTGGGCCGCATCGGTGAGGGTTTCGTGCAGGTTGCCGTCGACCTGTACTGCGGCGGCCTTGGCGAGCTGGACGAGCTCGGTGCGCACCGACTCGATCTGGGCGCGGTGGGCGTAGGTGTAGGTGTAGGCTAGAACGCTACAGGCGACAACAAGCACGGTGACGCCCACGAGGAAGCCCTCGCGGAGCGGGTGGATCTGACGTTGGGGCTGTGGGATCACCGTGGGTTCGTTGCCATCCATGCCGGGGTTGGGAATGCCGAGGGTGGGGCCGGCAGGCAAGCGCCGCGTGCGGCTGGAGCGGCGCGGGTGTTTGGAATGCAGCGGCGCCAGTCATATCGAGTGCCGTAGTGCCAAGCGGCGTTCCGTTCGCCGCGCCGGTGCGGCGACCGGTGCGGCCGCCCTGCCCGACAGTTGCTCGGTGTGGTCGGTGGGCAGCTGAATGACTTTGCCGCCCAAGCTACACGAAGGGCTGCGCGATGAGCCGCTGCCCGGAACGCCGCTTGGCAAGCGGCGTTCCAGTGGGCCCTGCTTCAACCTTGTTCCGGAGCCGGAGTCTCGGCGGGGGCTTCGTCGTCGTCGCGGGTATCCACGATGCGGGCAACGGAGAGCAGCTTGTCGCCCTCGGCCAGGTTGATGAGCTTCACGCCCTTGGCACCGCGACCGGTCTCGCGGATGCCGGCGACCGGACAACGCACGCTCTGGTTCTTGGCGGTGAGCAACATGATCTCGTCGGTGTCGTGCACGCTGAGCGCGCCGGCGACGTTGATCTTGCCGTCCTCGGGCAGGTCGATGGCGATCACGCCCGAGCCACCACGCCGGGTGAGGCGGTAGTCGGCGAACGGGGTGCGCTTGCCGATCCCGTCTTCGCGGGCGATGAGCAGCCGGGCGGTGGAATCGCAGACCTCAATGGACTGGAGGTAGTCGCCCTTCTTCTTGAAGCGCATGCCGGTGACGCCAGCGGTGGCACGCCCGGTGGCGCGCAGGCCGACGCGGACTTCGGCCGCCTCGGCCGGTTCAGTGCCGTCCGGTGCGGCCGCCTCGGCGGGGGTTTCGGCGGCAGCTTCGGCCACGGGCTCCTCCTCGGCGGCGGAGTCGACCGCGCCCTCTTGGAAGCGCACGGCGAGAGCCTGATGGGAGACGAGTACGATCTCGTTGGTGCCGGTGGTGAGCACCCCGCCGATCACCTGGTCGTCGGCGCGCAGATTGATGGCGGCCAGGCCGCCCTCGCGCTCGCGGGTGGCGCCCTCGTATTCGGAGAGCATCGTCTTCTTGACGATGCCGCCCTGGGTGGCGAGGACGAGGAAGCGGTCGTCGGTGAAGGCGCTGAAGCAGACCATCGCGGCGATGCGCTCGCCCTCGACCAGTTTGAGGAAACTGGACACGGACTTGCCCTTGGTGGTGCGGGCACCCTCCGGCACGTCGTAGACCTTCTTGGCGTAGGATTTGCCGGTGGAGGTGACGAAGAGGATGTAGTCGTGGGTGGAGGCGGTGAAGAGCTGCTCGACGAAATCGAGCTCGTAGGTCTCGGTGCCGATGATGCCCTTGCCACCGCGCTTCTGCACGCGGTAGTCGGCCACGCGGGTGCGCTTGATGAAGCCCTGGTGGGAAACGGTGATGACGCAGCCCTCGTTGACGATGACGTCCTCCATGCGGAACTCGCCGGCGGCGGCGATGATCTCGCTCTTGCGCGGCTGGGAGTACTTCTCCTTGAGGGCGAGCAGCTCGGTCTTGATGACGTCGAGCAGCAGGGACTCGGAGGCGAGGATGGAGCGCAGGTATTCGACGAGCTTGAGCAGTTCGAAGTACTCGGCCTCGATCTTGCCGCGCTCTAGGCCGGTGAGCTGGTAGAGGCGCAGCTCGAGGATGGCGTCGGTCTGGCGTTCAGAGAGGGGATACTTCTCCATCAACCGCACCTTGGCCTCCTCCTTGTTGGAGGAAGCGCGGATGATGCGGACAAAGTCGTCGAGGTTGTCGAGGGCGATCTTGTAACCTTCGAGGATGTGGGCGCGCTCCTCGGCCTTGCGCAGGCGATACTGGGTGCGGCGGGTGATCACCTCGCGGCGGTGGGCGATGTAACACTCAAGGAGCTCCTTGATGTTCATCTGCTTGGGCCGGCGGTGGTCGAGGGCGAGCAGGGTGACGCCGAAGGTGGTCTCCAGCTGGGTAAGCTGGAAGAGCTTGTTGATGACGACCTCGGAGGACTCGCCGCGCTTGAGCTCAATGACCACGCGGGTGTTCTTGTCGGACTCGTTGCGCAGGTCGGAGATCTCGGGAGCTTCTTCTCGCCGACGAGGTTGGTGATGTGCTTGCCGAGGGTCTCGCGGTTGACGTTGTACGGGATCTCGGTGACGACGATCTGCTCCTTGCCGTTCTTGAGCTCCTCGGTGTGGGCGCGGCCGCGCATGCGCACGATGCCGCGGCCGGTCGTCATGTAGTTTCGGATGCCTTCGCGGCCGACGATGAGGCCGCCGGTGGGGAAGTCGGGCCCGGGGATGATCTCGAGCAGCTCGTCGAGCGAGATGCCGGGGCGGTCCATCACGGCGCAGGCGGCGGTGATGATCTCGTCGAGATTGTGCGGCGGGATGTTGGTGGCCATGCCCACTGCGATGCCGGTGGAGCCGTTCATCAACAGATTGGGCAGTGCGGCCGGCAGCACGGTCGGCTCAGTCGTGGACTCCTTGTAGTTCGGGACGAAGTCGACGGTGTCCTCGTCGATATCGGAGAGCAGTTCCTCGGCGATGGCGGCGAGACGGCACTCGGTGTAACGATAGGCGGCCGGCGGGTCGCCTTCGACGGAGCCGAAGTTGCCCTGCGGATCGATGAGCGGGTAGCGCATCACCCAGGTCTGTGCCAGGCGCACGAGGGTGTCGTAGACGGAGGAGTCGCCGTGCGGGTGGTAGTTCTTGAGCACCTCGCCGACGACACCGGCGCACTTGTCGTAGGAGCGGTTGTGCAGGAGGCCCTCGCGCAGCATCGCGTAGAGGATGCGGCGCTGCACGGGCTTGAGGCCGTCGCGGGCGTCGGGCAGGGCGCGCGAGATGATGACCGACATCGAGTATTCGATGTATGCGGTCTGCATGATCTCGGTGATGTTGGCCGGTGCGACTTTTTCGTTGGCGGTGTACACGGGAAAAAAGGAAGGAAGAAGGGAGAGTGCAGAATGCAGAACTCAGAAGGCGGGAGCAGTGCTCACTTCATCATTCTGCATTCAAACGTCTGCGTTAGCCGGAGGGGTGTGAAGCCGAAGGCGTTTACACATCCAGGAACTGGACGTTCAGGGCGTTATCCTCGATGAACTGGCGCCGGGGGGGGACTTCCTCGCCCATGAGGATGGTGAACATCTCGTCGGCCTTGGCGGCGTCGTCGATGTTCACGCGCAGGAGGCGGCGCTTCTCCGGGTCCATGGTGGTTTCGTAGAGCTGCTCGGGATTCATTTCACCGAGACCCTTGTAGCGCTGGATGGTCAGGCCGCGGCGCCCGAGCTGGCGGGCCAGCGCGAGGATATCGAGCGGGGCGGCCAGCGGAGTCTTGGTCTCGTTCTTGAGGCCGGCGTTCTCGGTGAGCAGGTAGAGCGGCTCCTCGGAGGGGGCGAAGTGGGCGATGTCGAGACCGGCGGCGGCGAGGGCTTTGAGCAGCTTGGTGAGCTCGTTGGCCTCGTAGATCTCGTGGATTTTCACCCGCCTCTGCGTGGCGGGAATCTGAGATTTCAGATTAGGGGTCTCAGACTTGGCGCCATCGGCGCCGATGCTGCCGTTGCCATTCGTGGGCTCGCCGGGCTCGCCGAGGCCGGCATCGAGGTTCATCTCAGTGATGAAGGCGGCGCGCTCAGCGTCGTCGAAGAGGAAGCGGTGGCTCTCCTTGTTGCCCTCGCGGATACGGGCGACGTAGCGGGGGAGCTCGTGGGTGTCGGGGCGGTGCAGGTCGAGGTATTCGACCAGCGAGGCGCCGTGGCGGGTGATGCCGGCGCCGAGTTTCTCGAGGGCGGCCAGCGCCTCGACGATGCGGTCGACCTGTTGGGCCTCGAAGGCGTGGTGGTCGGAGAGGCGTGAGAGGGTGATGTCCTCGGAGCCGAGCTCGAGGAGGATGCGATTGAGCTGGTCGTCGTTGTCGATGTACTGCTCGCGCTTCTTGCGCTTGATGCGGTAGAGCGGCGGCTGGGCGATGTAGACGTATCCCTGCTCGATGAGGCCGCGCATCTGGCGGTAGATGAAGGTGAGCAGCAGGGTGCGGATGTGGGAGCCGTCCACATCGGCGTCGGTCATGATGATGATCTTGTGGTAGCGGGCCTTGGAGGCATCGAAGGCGCCTTCCCCCTCGACTTCGCCGATGCCGGTGCCGAAGGCAGTGATGAGGGTGCGGATTTCCTCGTTGGCGAGGACCTTGTCGATGCGCGCCTTCTCGACGTTGATGACCTTGCCGCGCAGCGGCAGGATGGCCTGGAAGCGGCGGTCGCGGCCCTGCTTGGCGGAGCCGCCGGCGGAGTCGCCCTCGACGATGTAGACTTCGCACAGCGCCGGATCGCGCTCGGAGCAGTCGGCGAGCTTGCCGGGGAGGCCGCCGCCGGAGAGCGCGCCCTTGCGGATGGTCTCGCGGGCCTTGCGAGCGGCCTCGCGGGCGCGGGCGGCGACGAGGGCTTTGTCGATGATGCGCCGGGCGATGGCCGGGGTGGATTCGAAGGCGAACATCAGCCCCTCGTAGGTGGCGGAGCCGACGATGCTCTCGACCTCGGGCGAGAGCAGCTTGACCTTGGTCTGTGACTCGAACTTCGGATCGCTGTGCTTGATGGAGATGACGGCGGCGAGGCCCTCGCGCACATCGTCGCCGGTGACCTGCGGGTCCTTCTCCTTGATGTGGTTGTTGTTGCGCGCGTATTGGTTGATCGCTCGCGTAAGGGCGCTGCGGAAACCGGAGAGGTGGGTGCCGCCGTCGGGATTGTGGACCGTGTTCGTATAGCAGAAGACGAGGTCGTTGAAGGTGTCGTTGTACTGGAGAACGACCTCGATGTGCACCTCGGCGTCCTTGCCGTCGATGAGGGTCTTGGTCTCCTTGACGATGCGGATGGGGGTGGGGTGGAGCGCGGTCTTGCCGGTGTTGATCTGCTTCACGAACTCGACGACGCCGTCCTTGTAGAAGTACGTCTCGACCTTGGGGGTGGCGGGGCGCTCGTCGGTGAAGTTGATGCGCAGACCGGAGTTGAGGAAGGTGAGCTCGCGCAGGCGGCGGCTGATGAGGTCGGCGCGGAAGACGGTGGTTTCGCGGAAGATCTCCGCGTCGGGCTTGAAGGTGATGAGCGTGCCGGTGCCGCGGGCCTTGCCGATGACCTCGAGTTTCTTGACGGTCTTGCCGCGCTCGAAGGTCATGTGGTGGACCAGACCGTTGCGGGAGACCTCGACCTCGAACCACTCGGAGACGGCGTTGACGCACTTGGCGCCGACGCCGTGGGTGCCGCCGGAGAACTTGTAGCCGCCCTGCCCGTATTTGCCGCCGGAATGCAGGGTGGTCAGCACCATCTCGACGCCGGGGATGCCGTAGATCGGATGGATATCGACCGGGATGCCGCGGCCGTCGTCGCGGATGCTGATGGAGCCATCGAGGTGGATGGTGACATCGATGGTCATGCAATGGCCGGCGAGATGCTCGTCCACGGAATTGTCGAGCACCTCGGAAACGCAGTGGTGCAGCGCGCGCTCATCGGTGCCGCCGATGTACATGCCGGGTTTTTTCCGGACAGCTTCGAGCCCTTCGAGCTTTCCCAATTTCGAGGCGTCGTAGGATTCGACGATGGGCGTGGAGTCGGGGGGGGGCTGCGGGAGGTCTTCGGGGGCGGACATGAGCGTTTGCTTAAAGGTCAGAAGTGTCGGTTTTTGGGCAGCGGACACAAGGAAATCTTCGGTGCCCCCGGCGCGCCTTGCCGAGGGTGGGAGTGAGGACGGCGCCACAATTCCCTTAATTTCCGGTTGCCCACTGAGGATTCGCCCCTAACTGCTTGGCGGCGTGAAACTTTCGGTAAAGGTCGATTATGCCTGTCGAGTACTCGCCCATATGGCTCGCTTGCAGGTTTCGGGGGAGTTGGCACATATCGAGGATATGGCGGAGGTGGAGGCCGTACCGCCGAACTATCTGGTCCAGATTTTGGGCGAGTTGCGCGAGGGGGGATTGATCACCAGTCGGCGCGGCAAGAAGGGCGGGTATGCGCTCGCGCGCACGCCGGACCTAATCTCGCTTTTTGACATCGTCACCCTGGTCGAGGGGGCGTTGCTGGAGTTTGGCCCGGGAACGCAGGGCCGTTCGGCCCGGCGGGTGGCGGCCGCTTGGATGGAGGTGCGAAGCGCCCTTGAGGCGAAGACGCGCGAGATCACCCTCGACAAGCTCGCCCTGCAGGGCGCCGAAGCGATGTATTATATTTGAAGTAGCGAGTAGCGGGTAGGGAGGGCCTGAGTAACAAGGAGGGAGGCGAGCGCGGAGTCGGGCGTCGAGGGGCTCAGGATAATGGTGGCGAGCGTGACGTTTCGGTCGGAACGCGGCTGCGGGATTGACCGCGTATTGCTGCTCAGGCATCACCGCGGCCATGCTTTCACCCGTCCTCGAGAAGTTGCTCGTGTTCCAGGATCGCGACCTGCGCCGGCTGGCGCTGGAGACCCAGATCAAACACGTGCCCGAGGACATCGCCACGGAACGGCGCCGGATCGAGGAGGACCGGGCCGGAGTGGAGGCCGCGAAAGTCGCTGGTCGCGAGGCCGAGGCCAAGCGCAAGGCCCTGGAGAACGAGATCGGCGTGGCCGCCCAGAAGGTCGCCCGTTTCCGCACCCAGCAACTGGAGGTGCGCAAGAATGACGAGTATCAGGCACTTGGGCACGAGATCGACACCGTGCAGGCGCAGATCGCCGCGCTGGAGGAACAGGAGCTTGTGGTGATGTTCGCGATTGATGAGGCGAAGGATCGGGTGAAGGCCGCCGAGGGCGCTGCCGCCCAGTCGATTGCTATCCACGAGGGGCGCATCCGCACCTTGCAAGAGAAGGAGGCGACGATGCGCCAGGATCTGGCGGCGTTGCAGGCCGATTTGGAGAAGGCTCGAGTGGAGGTGCCGGAGCCGGCGCTCGCCACCTACGTGCGGATCGCCAAACGCGTCTCGCTACCGGTGTGCGTGCCGTTGCGCGAGCTGCGCTGCTCGGGCTGCAACCTGAAGGTTTCCAGCGGGGTGTCCTCCGATGCGCGCGCCGGCGTCAAGCTGGTGACTTGCGAAAACTGCGACCGAATCGTCTTTTGCGAGAGCTGAGGCGGTGGCGCGACGGCTGGTTGCTAAGCAAGGGGATGAGGGTCGAAGTTCTTGCGAACTTCGCTACGCGGAGCAGCGGGTTCCGTTCTCAGGCCGGCCGGGCCAGTTCCCAGCGCACATGGCCACGCAGCCGATCACGGTTCGCGAAGGAGAGCCCGAAGTCGCGCTCGATGGAGCTCACATCGAAGAGAAATGGCTCTGCGCCATAGTCTCGGTCCTCGATGACCAAGTCCACTTGTTGGCCGGTCTCCTGCATGGCCATCCGGGCGATCTCATCCCAGCCGACCCAGTCGCGGGCCAGTGCGTAGTGAAGCGTGGGGGAAGGCTTGTGGTCGAGAAGGCGGAGATAGACCTCGGCGATGTCCTGGGCGTGGAGAAATTGCGTGCCGTCATATTTCACCAGATTGACCGGTAGGCCGGTGCGCACGGCCTGGCAGATGGTGCGGAAACGGGTGTCGGCTTGGACACGGCCGCCTTCTACGACGGGCTCGCCGAAGATATAGCCGGGGCGGATGATGTGGACATTGAGCCCGTATTTATGGCCGAAGCCGCGCAGATAGGCCTCGGTGGCGGCTTTGGTGGCGCCGTAGAAATCGGTCGGGCGCGGCACCATGTCTTCGCGGTTGAGTGCGGCCATTTCTCCGCAGGCGGCCGTCGAGCTGGTGTAGATGATGGTTCTCACCCCGGCGCGGCGCGCGGCATCGAAGAGCCGCAGGGAGGCCTCGGTGTCGGCATGAAGCATATCCACTGGTTCGTCGCCCCAGCCCAGGGCGATATGCACCAGGGCGTCGCAGCCGGGAAGTACCGCGTCCCAGGAGGATGGATCGCGGAGGTCGCCGCGGGCCAGGGTCAGGCCGGGGACGGCAGCGAGGGCGGGCACCTTGTGGTGATCGCGGCCGGTGGCCACAATCTGATGGCCGGCACGCGCGAGGCGGAAGGCGACGTTGCTGCCGATGAATCCGGTGGCTCCGGTGATGGCGATACGCATAGGAGGAGGGGTGTGGCGTGGGTGGAGGATGAAATCGCAAGGTTTTGGGCAGGGGCAGGCAACTGCAGATACCCTGGCGGGCCGGAGGGGATCGGACGGATAACGCATCCGCGAGGCGAATAGCGGTTGCGGAGGGGGGGCGGGGGCCTAGGGTGCGCGCGGTTTCGGAGCCGCGCATTCGCTCCGTTCTTTGAACTGAGAGGAAAGTCCAGACACCACAGGGCAGGGTTCCCTTCGTAAGCGGGGGCGCGTCGTTTCAAGGCGGCGCGACGGATAGTATCACAGAAAATAGGTAGCCCTCCGGCTTAAGATGAATCTCACGTTCGTCCGGTCGGGGGGTGATAGTGAAAAGGTGGGGTAAGAGCCCACCGCGCCGACGGCGACGTCGGCGGCACGAGAAACCCAACCCGGTGCAAGGCCAAATAGGGGACGTGGCGGCCCGCCATATACGTCCCGGGTAGGCCGCACCCGGTGCGCGCGGCCGGCTTCGGCCGGCGGTCGCAGCCCCGGGCGGGCCCCGCAAGGGGCGCGAGAAAAATGAATGCGCCACGGCCGCAAGGCCGGGGACAAAATCTGGCTTACAGGCTCCGAAACCTTCTTTACCGCACCCCGAGCCGGGCCGGACACGATGAACCCCGGCGGGGCAATCCGCCGGGGCGAGAGCTGCGCGAGCTATCTCCAGGTCCACAAACGGCTGAAGCGCCCGGTTTCCCGGACGCTTCAGCCGACTAACAAACTACAAACTCTGAGAAACTAGCCCTGCAAACTTGCTTGCAGGGGGAGAGACGCCGCCGGCCGCAGAACGTTCAAAGTGAGCGGAAGATTATTCTGGGGCGACGAATTCCAGCCCCGCGGTGCCTCGGACGGAAATGTTCAATATGCAGGTTGCCGTTCGAGACGGGGCGCTGCGGCCGACGACGGGCGAGATTCGGCCCGCGCTCGTCGTGGGGTGGTCACGGGATCTCCAGGTGTAGAAACGGCTGAAGCGCCCGGTTTCCCGGGCGCTTCAGCCGACTAACAAACTACAAACTATGTTAACCCTGCAAACCTGCTTGCAGGGAGAAAGACGCAGCCGCCGTGGAAACGTTCAAAGCGCGCCAAAGTAATTCCTGAATTCGCTCTTCCCATTCGAGGATGCACGCGCGACGTCGGGCGAAAGCCGGTGCGCCAAGGTTGGGTCTGAGCATGGGCAGAAGCCGGTGTTCGGCATTTTAACCGAGTGCGCAAGGTCCGGGGGGGGCGGGCAGTTGATCCGTTGCGCGCTTCGGCGCTTCCATCGGCTCGCCATGTCCAGATCCCAAAACGGCTGAAGCGCCCGGTTTCCCGGGCGCTTCAGCCGACTTATCAAACTACAAACTAGTGAAGTACTAGCCTTGCATACTCTCTTGCACAGGGAGAGACGCGGCCGGGGGCGGAACGTTCAAAGTTCGGCGAGATTCTCTCCAGCTGCCTTGCCTCATGCTGGTAATCAGGTGGTTGCGTCCTGTTGCTGGCGCTTTGCGCCGGTCGGGCGAAGAAGCGGCGACAAGTGGCGGTCGCACCTGTGGCCGGGACTGCACCTCGTGGTGGCGCGGGCTTGACGACGCTGTGTGCTGGTCTCCGCCAAAGCGTGGAGGTGATCGCCCGGTTATGCTGCTGCAGCGCCGGGACTCAGGGTGGGCGATGTTGTCGCCCCGGTTCGGGCGGAGCGGAAGTGCGGGGTGCTCTGCTTGCGAGGGCCGAGCCACGGTTGGCGCGTGCCCTCCGCTCAACGGTGCATTGCGCGCTTACTCCTCGTCGTCGTCGATGGGGCGTTGCAGCTCGTCGCGGCACTCGCGGACGACACGCAGGCAGATCTCGCGCAGATCGAACAGGCGGGGAAGGGCGTAGGCGCTCAGGCTCGACGTCGGGGCGGCATCGGAGTCTCCGCCAGCCAACTCGGCTTCCTCGGTCTCAGGAAGCAGGCCCATCGCTCTATTGAACAGCCCGAAAGCCCGTTTGAGTTGCGATATGCCCAAGGCGGAGTCGCCGAGATCGAGCGATTGCACGCCGAGAACCACGGCCATCTCGGCCTGGTGCAGTGCGTTCAGGAGTGGGAAAGCGGCGGCCGGTGTGAGTTGGCCGGCGGTGGCCTGTTCCTCGATGGTGCGCTGCAGACCGGCGAAGAGCGCCCGAGTGGCGACATAGACCGGGTTGCGGTGAATCGTGTACGGATCGAGATCGTCGTCGTCGAACTCTTCGTCCTCGGATGCGCCCTCGGCCTCTCCATCGAGGGTGGGCTCCCAGCCGAGGCGGCGCGCCACCTCGTCGAGCCGGTCGGGAAACTCGGTCACTTGGTCGTAGCAACTTGCATACTCAGTCAGCGCCTCGTCGCGCTGGCGGAGATAAAGTTCCCAGTCGAACTCGTTCCACACGAGTTCACCATGCTCCTCACCGTCTTCGGGACTGCCGTTGTTGCTGGAGTTGTTCATGGCTGATGGGGCCGCGAGGCCTAAGGCGCAGTGTGCGTTTGGAGGGGGGCAAGGAAAGGGAAATAATGGGTCTTCGGCGCGGCGGGCCGGAACTCACGATCCGGGTTGAGTTTATGGCCCGTTTCGCGCCTCATTCTGCGTTTTCAAACTGTGGAATCACGGGCGTTCATGAACGAAGTGCAGCACGAAATCGTTTTCTTCAGCGGGCATGTCCAAGGCGTGGGCTTCCGGTACGCCACCCTCCAGGTGGCCAAGGAATACGAGGTCGCCGGTTTTGTGTGCAATCTGCCCGATGGGCGGGTGCGCCTGGAGGCGGAGGGACTGAAGCCCGAGGTCGAGGCTTTCCTGAAGGCGGTGGGGGAGGCGATGCCCGGCTATATCCGAAAAACGGAACGGCAGAGTGCACGACGGGTGGCGCAGTTTCGCGGGTTTGCGATCCGGTGAGCCAATGGCGGAGGGCCGAGGCGATGGAGACGACGAAAACCAGGATCGCCCCGGACCCACGCCCGCCCGCCATCGAGATCCGGCGGCTCACCAAGGACTATCCACTCGGATTTGGCCGCTGGCGGTTGCGCGCGGTGGACGACTTGTCGCTCACCGTGGCGCCGGGGCAGATCTACGGGGTGCTCGGGCCCAACGGTTCAGGCAAGAGCACGACCCTGAAAGTACTGCTGGGGCTGATCACGCCGAGTGCCGGCGAGTGCTATCTCAATGGCATCCGCAGCGACGATCCGGCGGCACGGCGCGCGGTGGGATTTCTACCGGAGGTCCCGGACTTTCAGCGCTTCCTGAGCGGGCGTGAGTTGTTGCGCTTTCATGCCCGACTGTGCGGGGTGCCTCGTGTGGGGCGCGAGACGCGGATCGCAGAGCTGATCGATCAGGTGGGCCTAAAGGGCGCGGCCGACCGCCATCTGAGCACGTATTCGAAGGGAATGATCCAGCGGCTCGGCTTGGCTCAGGCCCTGGTGCACGATCCGGCGGTGCTCATCCTCGACGAGCCTACGGCAGGGGTCGATCCGTTGGGCGCGGAGGCGATCTCCGCGTTGATTCTCGACCTGAAAGCGCGCGGTAAGACGGTTTTGCTCTGCTCGCACCTGCTCACACAGATTGAGGAAATCTGTGATCGGGTGGCGATTCTTCACCGCGGTCGGTTGTTGGCCGAGGGCTCGTTGGTCGGCTTGCTGGGGCAGGGCGACCGGCAGTCGCTCGTGATTGAGCCTTTGGCGGCGGAGGAGCTCGCGGATCTCCGCGAATGGCTGGCCTCCCGCGGGCGAAAGATCCTAGGCGTGGATTCGCTGCCGGTCCGACTCGATCGCTTCTTTTCCCGCGCCGTAACCCAGGCCGAGAATGAAGCTGGCGTGAAGGGCGCTGCCGGCTCGCTCCGTCCATGAACGATTCGCTGCCTTTCTCGCTTGGGCGGGTCGGGGTGCTCGCCGGCAACGCCTTCCGGGAGGCGGTTCGTCATCATGTATTTCGTTTCATGACGCTGTTTGCCGTGGCGTTGATCCTGGGTTGTCTCGGTTTGGGGGAACTGAATTTTGGGGAGTCGGAGGCGAAGTTCATCGCCGATTTTGGGCAAGGGGCGCTCGTGCTGTTCGGCTCGATCCTGACGATCGGCACGGCGGTGCAGTGGCTCGGTGGTGATGGGGAGCCCCGCGCCGTGCTCACGGTGCTGGCGAAGCCGTTGCGGCGCAGCGAGTATGTTTGTGGAAGATTTTTGGGGACGTGGATGGTGGTGCTGGTGTTTTGCGCGCTGGTGACCGCGCTGCTCGTCGGGGTGCTGTGGACCCGCACCCCGGCTGCCTCGGTGGAGGCCATGCACGAGGCGCCACTGGTCGGCCTCGGGGGCGTGTCGCTGGCCGGGGTGGCGGTGGCCGGAGCGCTGCAGGCGGTGAAGTTCGGGCTGTTGACGGCGATGGTGCTGCTGATCGCCAGTTTCGCGCAGACCAACCTCTTCGCGTTGTCGGTGAGTGCTCTCGTTCTCGTGATTTGCCATCTTCAATACTTGGCGCGCGACAGTTGGCAGGCCGGCCAGGGCTGGATCGAGCGACTCGGGGGCAGCTTGGTCGGGTTGGTCTTTCCCAATTTCCAGCTGTTCGGAGGGGGCGAGTGGCTGGAGGTCGGAGTCGGCGTGTCGCTGGTGGCGGCGGGGCGGGTCGCCGCCTACGGGCTGGCCTATACTGCGGTGTTCCTTGTGCTGGCCGTGTGGAGTTTCCGGCGGAGGGAGATCTGAGGAACCGGCGATGCCTCACGATCCAACCGTTACCCTGCTGCTCGTCCTTTGGTCGCGCATGGTGCGCCCGGCGGCGGTGGTGGGGATCACGCTGGTGGCAGCCGGGTGGGCGTTGCGCCCGCTCGAAGTTGCGGCGTGGAAGGCGCAGGAGGGCTGGTGGCCCAAAGAGGGTGCTCTTGGCGTGGCGGGTGCGATCGGGCAGGGGGGCGCGTTTGCTCAGCTCGGGGGATTTCGTTCACTCGCGGCCGATCTGCTTTGGTTGCAGGCCAATGCGTGCTGGGAACGTCGTGATCTCGCCGGCACGAAGGCGGCGCTGGTTCTGGTGGAGGCAGTCGATCCCCGGCCGATGGTCTTTTGGCTGAATGGAGCGCGTATGATCGGCTACGATATGGCGGTTTGGCGCATCGAGGCGCAGGGCGGCGAGGAGGCCGTCCCGGCGGCGGTGCGGCGCCGGTTGGAGGTGGAGCAGGCCCTTGCCGCGGCCGCGCATCTCGAGCGGGCCTTTGTTCACCACCCCGACCATCCACTGCTGCACATCGAGATTGCCAATCTCCAGTTGCAGCGCCTCGGCGATTTGTCGGCCGCGGCCGAGCACTACCGGCGGGCGGCCGTGCAACCGGAGGCTCCGTTCTACGCTGCGCGGATTTATGCGGAGCTGTTGCGGCGGCTCGGGCGTGAGCGCGAGGCCCATGATTGGTTGGTGGCGTTGCATCCCACCTTGCCGCCGGGAAATCCCTACGCGATGGCGGACACCGTTTTGGCACGCATCCGTGAGATGGAGGCGCGCCTCGATCTTCCGCCCTCCTCCCGCTACGCGCCCGGCCGCGACTGAGCGAGTCCCCGGGGGATTCGGAGGGGAGCGCTCCATCGCTCGAAGTTCATGTCCAAGGCGGCTAGGCCGGTGGCGACTCGGGCAGGCCGCGTGGCGTGGCGGCTCGAATCGGGAGTTGGACGTGGCGCTTGATGACGATTTTGAACAAGGTCGTCTGGTGCAGGTCGATTTGCTCTGGCGCGCCGCCTTGAAGCGGGCGGCGGAGTTGAGCCGTCGCCATACTCGGGTGCTGGGTACCCGATCGTTGGATGTGCTTCATGTCGCCAGCGCACTGGAGCTCGGGTTCCGCGTCTTTATCAGTGTCGACACGCGCCAGCAGAATCTCGTCAAGGCCGTCGGGCTGAAGCTGTTGGTCCCGTCCGGGTAAGTGACAGCGGTGATGTTGACTGGCCGCCGCGCTGGAGCTCGGTGATTCCACAAAGGAAATGCCTCGGCGCGGGTGAGGGGGCTCGCCGGGCGGCGCTTTGCGGGTTGGACGGTCCCGGGACTCTACCCTTGGCCCATAATGAGGACGCTGACCGCCAGCATGGCGCAACAAAAGAGGGCCAGGAGGATCGGTCCGCCGGTCAGCTCCATCCACGTGTTGAGCCGGGCCTCCTCCGTCTGCGGATCGAAGAACACGGTGACGCTCTGGCCGACCTTGTATGCGGGAGGGTGTGAAGAGTCGGGCGAGATCACGGTCATCTCCTTGCCGGCGGGAGTGCGGAAGCAGTAGCGCGGCGCGAAGAGGTAGAGGTTCTGCGTGCGCCGGTTGGTGCTCGGCGTGCTGATCATCTCGATCACCGTCCCAGTGAGTGGTATTGCTCGCCGTTTGAACTCGGTGGATCTACGCCGCAAGTGGTGGGCCAAGTACAGGCCCAGAACGCTGCCAACGATAAGTGCGAGCCCAAGCAGAGAGTCGTCCATGAAGCGAAGACACTCAAAAGCGATGCGGCGGAGGTCACTCCATTACTTCGGCAATTCTTTCGGTGTTCCCAGCGTAAGGGAGGGCGATCGCCGTTGGGCGGAGGAGGGGTAGAACGCGACCGCCTGAGGGCCGAGGCGCCGTTGGGAGAAGCCAATACTGGTTGGCGCCATTCGCGGCATGCTCGCCAAGAATGCCCTTGTCGGCCGCGGCGGGGCACCGCGATACTGCCAGTTCAACCCTCCGCCCATGATCGACCCGAAGATTCTCCGCGAGTCGCCCGACATCGTCCGCGACGCCATCCTTAAGAAGAGCAACGATTGCGACATCGACGCCGTTCTCGCGCTCGATGCCGAGTGGCGTGCCGCGCTGGTCAATGTAGAGAAACTGCGCGCCGCGCAGAAGGCCGCCAACACCGAGATGGCCAAGTTGCCCAAGGGCACTCCGGAGTTCATCGCCAAGGTGCAGGAGATGAAGGCGGTGTCGGCCCAGGTGAAGGAGGAGGATACCAAGCTCACCGAGCTGCAGGCCAAGTGCGCGGCCGCGATGCTCACCGTCCCGAACATCCCGCACAGCTCCGTGCCTGTGGGGCGTACACCCGAGGAGAACGTCGTTCACTTTTCGCACGGCGATGTCGCCGCCGTTTCGCCCGTCGCCAAGGCGCACTGGGAGATCCCCGGGTTCGACAAGGTCATCGATTTCGGCCGCGGTTCGAAGGTCACCGGGGCGGGCTTCCCGTTCTACGTTGGCGACGGCGCGCGTTTCGTGCGTGCGCTGCTCCAGTTTTTCCTGAGCGAAGGCGCGGCCAACGGCTACACCGAGGTGGCCCCGCCGATCTTCGTCAACGCCGCCAGTGCCACCGCCGTGGGCCAACTGCCCGACAAGGAAGGCATGATGTACGAAACCGTGGGCGAGAAATTCTACGCCGTGCCCACGGCCGAGACGCCGCTGACCAATTTCTTCCGCGACGAGATCGTCGAGGAGGAGCAGCTCCCAATCTACCGCTGCGCCTACACCCCGTGTTTCCGCCGCGAGGCGGGCAGCTACGGCAAGGACGTGCGCGGGCTCAACCGCCTGCACCAGTTCGACAAGGTCGAGCTGCTCAAGTGGGTGCATCCTTCGACCTCCTACGAGGAGCTCGACAAGCTGCGCGACGACGCCGAGCGCATCCTGGTGAAGCTTGGCCTGCCGTACCGCCGCCTGCTCATGTGCACCGGCGACCTCGGTTTCTCGCAGGCGAAGAAGTACGATCTCGAGGTCTGGGCCGGCGGTCAGAAGCGCTGGCTGGAAGTCTCGAGCTGCAGCAATTTTGAGTCGTTCCAGGCGCGCCGGGCGCAGATCCGTTTCCGCAACAAGGAGACCGGCAAGCCCGAGCTGGTGCATACGATCAACGGCTCCGGTCTGGCCGTGCCGCGCGTGCTCGCCGCGTTGTTGGAAAACAACCTCGAGGCCGACGGCCGCGTGCGTATTCCGGAAGTGCTGGTGCCCTGGTTCGGCAAGAGCCACCTCGTTTTCGCCTGAGCGGGAAACGAAAGGCGGAACGCGGGACGCGCAAGTCCCGTCCCCGGAGGCTGGAAGTACGCTTCGTTTCGTAGGGAGAGGCCTGCCCTCGTGACAGGCCTTGGGCCCCTTTCCGGCAAGGGGCCGGCGATGAGTTGGTGGTCTCCTCCGCAAAAGGACTCCCCTCAGCGAGGGGAGGGTGCGCCCATTCTGCCAGCGGGCGGGGGGGGCGCCCACCGCCAGACTTTGGTCGACCCAACGAATCACCGGGTTTTTGGAACCCGAGAGGACAAAGAGGAGTCGATCGGCGTCTCGTCTTCTTTTCACTTCAAGCACCACTTGTCCTGTCGGATGCCCGACCGGACGACGGGTGTGACCGGCCACTACTAAGGACTGGCGGGCGGGTAGGTTTCTGCTACAAGCCTGCACTTCGCCTGCGGCGGCAGCGTCGCCGCTGCCCGGCACGCCCGAGGTCCGCCACGACTACCATAAGGATCGATATTAATGAATACAACACGCATCGGAGTTCTCACCGCGCTCATCGCCTTGGCCCCGGTTCTCCCGGCCGCGACCAAGCCTCCGTCGGAGCTGGTCTCCGCCGTCAAAACCATCACCAACGAGAAGCAGCAGCTCGAGGTTCATGCTTCCCTGCTCACCTTCGCGGAGGCGCCCCAGCTCGAGCATTTCTTCGAGGACAGCTACGGCTGCGCGATCTTCCCGACCATTGGCAAGGGGGGCCTGGGAGTCGGCGGTGCCCATGGCTCCGGCTGGGTGTTCGAGAAGAACCGGCTCACCGGTACGGCGAAGATGACGCAGGTCACTGTGGGCTTCCAGGCCGGTGGGCAGGCCTTTCAGCAGATCATCTTCTTCGAGGATGAACACGCCTACCACACGTTCATCAGCGGGAGCTTTGAATTTGGCGCGCAGGCTTCGGCCGTCGCGCTGCAGGCGGGGGCCAATGCCTCCGCCAGTACGGCCGGAGGTGCCGGTGCCGGCGCCGGGGACTCCCAATCCAAGAAACGATACACCGATGGCATGGCCGTTTTTACCAAGGCCAAGGGAGGGCTGATGTATGAAGCCTCTGTAGGCGGCCAAAAATTCAAGTTCCGGCCGATCAAGAGATAGGGTGGATGCCGGTCCTCTGGCCCTTCGAAAGCCCGGCCGCCGTGCCGGGTTTTTGTGTATCCTGAGAGCTCGGCAGCGGGGGCGTGCCGCTGTGCGCGTGGGGCGACGGATCACCTCCGCGGCGGTCTTCGGCTACCGCATGCTCCTGAAGCCGGCTTCGATCTCGGCGGAGATTCGGGCGAAGACCTCGTCGAAGGTTCCCATGCCGTCGATCTTTGTCACGCCATGCAGTTGGTTGTATTTCTGGATCACCGGCACGGTTTTGGCCTCGTGCTCGCCGAGGCGCTTCACGATCTTCGAGGTGCTGGTGTCGTAGGGCATGCAGGACTCGGTCTTGCTGCGTTCGTCGAGGCGGCGGATCAGCTCGAGGGTGGGCACCTCGATCTCGATGATCTTCGAGATCGATGAATCGTGCTTTTGGAGCAGGCCGTCGAGGATGTAGGACTGCACGAGGGTGCGAGGGAAGCCTTTGAAGATGTAGCCCTGCACCTCCTTCGGGGCCGCGAGCTTCTGCTCGATGAGCGGCACCACGATCTCGTCGGGTACGAGCTGGCCGTTTTCGTAGAGGGCCACGATTTTGCGCCCGGTCTCGGTGCCCTGCTTGATCTCGGCATCGAGCATCGGGCCGGTGGCGAGGTATTCGAGGCCGAATTTCCGGGCGAGCGCCCGGCCCTGCGAGCCGCGGCCGGAGCCGGGATAGCCGAAGAGCACGACGTTGAAGAGGCTCTTGCTGAGCTCGGCGGTGACGAGCTGCGTGATCAGCCCGGTGACCTCCTCGATGCTCTTGGTCCCGTCGACCTCCGCGAAGATGCCCTTGTCGCGGTAGAACTGGAGCACGGGCAGGGTCTTTTGGTGGTATTCGCGAAGCCGGTTGCGGATGACCGTTTCGTTATCGTCGCTACGACCGGAGGTGAGTCCGCGTTTCAATAGGCGGCGCACCGACTCCTCCTCCGGCACGGCGAGGCTGATGAGGCAGTTCAGTGAGGTGTGCAGCTTGAGCATCAGGCCCTCGAGGATGTAGGCCTGGATGTAGGTGCGCGGAAAACCGTCGAAGAGGAAGCCGTTGCAGCTGGTGTTGTCGGTGATCGTTTTCTCGATGATCTGGACGATGATCTCGTCGGATACGAGGCCGCCGGCGGCGATGATGCTCTGCGCTTCGAGGCCCAGCTTGGTTTTGCCGGCCATCTCCTTGCGGAGGAGATCACCGGTGGAGATGTAGAACAGGTTGTACCGCTTGATGAGGAATTCCGACTGGGTGCCCTTGCCGGCTCCGGGAGGGCCAAATAGCGCGATGTTGAGCATTGGGGTGGACGGTTGGTGCGGTGGCGGCGCGGCAGCGGGGTGAGGCGGGGCCTTTGGGGGGCGATCCGGTGATGGGGGGCGTGGATGAGCGAAGTAGGCTATCGGTGACGCCGGATGTGTCCAATTTGGCCTGCTCGCTCCGGGTGCCGCGCCATGGCGGTGCGGTGGTGCGGAGTCGGGGGCGCGCCTCCACGTGGGGAGGCTGGGCGGCCGGTCGACCAGACGGCCCCGCCTGGTGTCAGCGCCTATCGGATTGCACGACCGGCGCCGCCCCCATGGAATCCACGCCAGCATGAAACCCGCACGCGACATCGACTGGCCTGCGGCGGTACGCGCTTTGGGGGCGGCGTTCCCCGTGGTACGTTGGCCGGCGCGGTTGCGTGCGTGGCTGGCGGCAACGGCGGAGGCCGGCGAAGGCGCCCCGTGGTGTGTGGCCCTCTCCGGCGGGGCGGACTCGGTCGCACTGCTGTTGGCGCTGGCCGCGCAGTGCGGCCAGCGGAGGAAGAAGGAAGAGCGCAGAAGGCAGGAGGGCGGAGAAGCGGTGCTTCAGCCCGCGTCGGACGACTGCGGAGACGGGGGCACGCACGTGCTGAAGCAGCGTGCCACTGTTCTTCCCGGAGCCCGAAACTCGCAGCCCGAAACCCGAAGTGAAACGCGGCTGGTCGCGCTGCACTTCAATCACCGGCTGCGCGGAGTAGCGGCGGATGCCGACGAGGCGTTTTGCCGCCAGCTTTGCCAGGCGTTGGGGGTGACGCTGGTGGTTGGCGCGGCGAGCTGGCCGGAGGGCAGCGACGTGTCCGAAGCGGAGGCGCGGGAAGCGAGGTTTTCGTTTTTCGACGACGCGATGGAGGCCCATGGCGCCCGGGCGCTCTGGCTGGGGCATCACCGGGACGACGTGGTCGAGACGATGTTGCTGCGGCTGAGCCGGGGAAGTGGGGCGCGCGGCCTCGCGGCGCCCCGGCCGGTGCAGCGCATGGCCGACGGGACGGTGCGGCTCCGGCCGTTGCTCGGGGTGCCGAAGGCGGAGATCCTGGCGGCGCTGCGAGCGGCCGGCGTGCCGTGGTGCGAGGACGAAACGAATCACGGCGAGGCCTTCTTTCGAAACCGGTTGCGCCGGCAGGTCGTGCCAGCGTGGGCGGCTGCGGCGGCCCCGGTGGATTTGGCCGAGGCCGTGGCGCGCTCGCGGGCGCTGCTCGAGGAGGAGGACGAGGCGCTCGAGCTATGGGCGGATCGCGTATTGCCGGCGGCCCTCAGCGAAGTGATGCCGCTGGCGCTGGCGCGCGAGGCGCCGGTGGCGGTGACCCGACGGGCGCTGCACCGCTGGCTTGGGGCCCTGGACCTGAGCGAGGTGCTCGGGCGGACGGCATTTGAGGATCTGCTGGCGGCGGTGCGCGCGGGGCGCGACGCGAAGTGGAGCATGGGCAGCGCCGGGTTTCTGATCGTACTGGGCGGTGAGGCGCGTCTCGTGACCGCGGAGACGGTGGCCCCGGCTTGGGCGGGCGGGACGCTAGAGGTGCCAGGCGTGATCGCCTTGCCCGGCGGCGCCTCGCTGCGCGCGGCCGTCGTGGCCCTTGAGGCAGAGCTCGTGGACCGGATCAGTGCAGGGGAGTTTGATGACGGACGGACTGCTTTTTTGGCGGCAATGGAAACCCCCGCAGGTCTTTCCATCCGTCCTTGGCAGCCTGGCGACCGCTACGTGCCTCTGGGGTCCGTGGGGTCGACGAAATTGCAGGACCAGTTCGTCAACCGTCAGATTCCACGGGAGTTGCGCAAGAGCCTCCCGGTGGTTTGCAGCGCCGCCGGGACCATCCTTTGGGTGCCGGGCCTGCCGCCCGCGCAGTGTGGGCGCATTGTCGAGGGAACGATGGTGGCCGTTCAATTGACATATCTCCCCGCCAACCCACTCTGCGCTACCCGCCATGTCTGATAACGAAAGCTCCAAACGCCGTCCGCTGAAGAACGTCCGTCCCGAGGGTTTCCAGCCCAAGGTATGGTTAATTTGGGCGGCGATCTTCGCCTTGGCGATCGCCGTGGTCGCGATCCCTTCCGGGCGCACGGCCGCCCCGGTCAAACTCAACATCCAACAGGTGATCGATCTGGCCGAGAAGGAGGGGATCAAGTCGGGTGTTATCAAGGCCGACTCGGCTGGCGGTCCCTTCTACACCACGATCACCGGAGAACTGAAGACTCCGGCCAAGAATGACGACGGAGTGGAGAGCTCGCGTTTTAGCGCCGCCGGTCGCGTGACCGACGAAAGCATCGCCCGCCTTCAGGCCACCCACATCTTCAAGGAGCCGGCGGCCGAGACGATGTTGACGGGCCTGCTGACCAGCTTGATCCCCTTCGTCCTGATCCTGGGCGTGCTGTATTTCCTTTTCTTGCGCCAAATCCGCGCCGCCGGTCGTGGCGCGCTCAACTTCGGCAAGAGCCGCGCCAAGCTGCTCACCCGCGACCGCGACAAGATCACCTTCAAGGAAGTCGCTGGCTGCGACGAGGCGAAGGAGGAGGTCGCGGAAGTCGTCGAGTTTCTCAAGGACCCGAAGAAGTTCCAGAAGATGGGCGGGCGTATCCCGAAGGGCGTGTTGATGGTCGGCCCTCCGGGCACCGGCAAGACGCTGCTCGCCAAGGCGGTGGCCGGTGAGGCCGACGTTCCTTTCTTCTCGATCAGCGGTTCTGACTTTGTGGAGATGTTTGTGGGCGTTGGCGCCAGTCGCGTGCGTGACATGTTCGAACAGGGCCGCAAGAACGCCCCCTGCATCGTCTTCATCGACGAGATCGACGCCGTGGGCCGCCAGCGCGGCGCCGGCTTGGGCGGCGGCAACGATGAGCGCGAACAGACGCTCAACTCGTTGCTCGTCGAGATGGACGGCTTCGACACCACCGAGGGCGTCATCATCATCGCGGCGACCAATCGTCCCGACGTGCTCGACAGTGCGCTGCTGCGCCCGGGGCGTTTCGACCGCCAGATCTTCATCGACCTGCCCGACATGATCGGCCGCGAGCAGATCCTGCGCGTGCATGCCAAGCGCATCAACATGGCCGACGACGTGGATCTCGCCGAGATCGGCCGCGCCACCTCTGGCCTGTCCGGTGCGGATCTTGCCAATCTCCTCAATGAGGGCGCGCTGCTGGCCGCCCGCCGCAACAAGAAGAAGGTCGAGCGCATCGACATCGAGGATGCGCGCGAGAAGGTGCTCTTCGGCCGTGAACGCCGTCGCATGATGGATGACGAGGAGAAGCGCATGACCGCCTATCACGAGGCCGGCCACGCGCTCATCGGTGTGTTGATCGACGACGAGAAGAACCAGCTGCACAAGGTCACCATCCTGCCGCGGGGGCGGGCGCTGGGTATGGCGATGTACCTCCCGAAGCGCGAAGTCCTCAGTCTCTACAAGCGCAACATCCTCAATCGTATCGCCATGGGGCTGGGTGGGCGCATCGCCGAGGAGATCGCGTTTGCCGACGTCTCCAATGGCGCCTCCAGCGACATCCAGATGGTCACCAAATTGGCCCGTCACATGGTCTGCGACTGGGGCATGAGCGAGCTCGGGCCGATCGCCTACGGCGACACCCACGACACTGTTTTCTTGGGACGCGAAATCTCGCGCTCCGAGAACTTCAGCCAGGCCACCGCCCAGAAGATCGATGGCGAGGTGCGCCGCATTGTCGACGAGCAGTATGCCCGCGCGACCGCGCTGCTCAACGAGCACCGCGCCGCCCTCAACGCGGTGGCCGAGGCGCTGCTGCTGCACGAGACCATCGAGGGCAAACACGTGGAGGAGATCGTCAAGTTCGGCTCCATTCAGACCCCGGTGGTGCACTCGCTCCCGCCGGTGATCGCGGACAAGTCGAGCAAGGTCGAGGCCGATCGCAAGGAGGAGTCGAAGGACTTGCCGGCCACCGACTCGGCCCCGTCGCCCACGCCGGCCTGATCGGTCGATCAACCCCCAGCCTAATCTTTCGCGGCGCAGATTCCGGTCTGCGCCGCTTTTATGTGCAGCGATTCGTGCGGGCTGGCCGAACCAGCGAGGGTCTCCCGACCGCTTAAGCTCACGGCCGTCCACTTAAGCGGTGGGCATTTCGTCCTCGGTCACCCCGGCTTGTCTGGGAAACTGCCGGACTCGCCCTGTGACTTCCGCAGAAACTTCGCATTGTCGGAGTGCCCGAGGTCCGGGCATGGTGGAGCGACTTCCCATGAGCGAATCCAGTCGCCCTGTCTTCTCCTCCCTCGGGCAACGCGCGAGCCCACCGATCATCGCGCGGCTCATGACGGCTGCGCTCGAGAACCCGCGGCTGCTCTCCCTCGCGGCCGGGTTCACCGACAACGTCACCCTCCCGGTCGAGAGCTTCGGGGAGGCCGTGGCCGCGCTCACCGCTCCTGGCGCTTCGCCCGAGCTTCTCCAATACGGTACCAACCAGGGCCGGCCGCGCTTGCGGCAACTGCTCGCCGAGCGCCTTGCCCGTGAGGAGGGCCGCGCGCCCGACTGGGCCGACCCGAGTCGGATGCTCGTCACCACCGGCTCGCAACAGGCGCTCTACCTTGCGATGCAAGTGCTCTGCGATCCGGGCGATATCGTGCTCGTCGATCGGCCGAGCTATTTCGTCTTTCTGGAGATGCTGCGCGGGCTCGGGCTGGAGGCGCGTTCGCTGCCGGTCGCGGCCGATGGCCGGCTCGATTTGGCGGCGCTCGAGACGAGGCTCGGGGCTTGGCTTCGCACCGGTGATACGCAGCGGATCAAGGCGGTACCTTGTCGGTTACTTCTCCAATCCGTCCGGGCGCTCGCTCGATGAGGATGAAAAGCGAGGGCTCGCGCGGGTGCTCTCCGCGCACGGACTCGTGGTGCCCACGATCGAGGATGCCGCCTACCGGCAGATGGCCTTCGATGGCTCGGCTGGCGCCCCGAGTGTGCTTGCCCTCGACGAGTGGGCGGCCTTTCCGCGGCTTTATGCCGGCACCCTCACCAAGCCGTTCGCCACGGGGCTCAAGGTCGGCTATGGCTACTGCACCGACGACGAGTGGCTTGCGCGGATGCTGCACGTGAAGGGGCACCACGATTTCGGCTCGGCCAACCTGAACCAGGCGGTACTGGAGCGGGTGATCGGCGATGGTTCGTTTGAGCGGCATCTCGCCCGTATTCGACCGGCTTACGCGCGGAAGATGCAGGTGCTGCACGCCGCCCTCGTCGAGGGTGAGCTGCCGGCGCTCGGCTGGTCGTGGGCGCAACCGCACGGCGGACTCTACCTGTGGCTGCAGGCTCCCGAGGGGGCCGACCTCGGACTCGATTCGGATTTCTATCGCGCCTGTGTGGCGGCCGGGGTGCTCTACGTGCCCGGGGAGCTGTGCTACGGCGATGCGCCGGCGAAGAACACCGCGCGGCTCACCTTCGGCGTGCTGGACGAGGCGGAGTTGCGCGAGGCGGCTCGGAGGTTCTGCGACGTGGTACGGGCGCGGTAGGTGAGTTGTCGTGGTGCACGAGAGCCGCTCCGTCCTTGTTGCTGTCGACTATTGGTTGCCGTGATGCCGGAGCCATAAATGCGCGCGCCGGGGAAGCTCGCTAGGGGGAAGGCAGGCGTCGTATTCGGAGAGCGAAGGCAGCTTGTTCGTCTTCGCTCGCTGCCTCCATCACCGTAGACGCTCGGGCCTTTTCGTGGCTGATTGCGCTGTGTTGCGGGCGTCGCCGAAGCTGCATGGCGGGGCGCCGGCCTCCGTCCCGGCGAAACCGGAGCCCCCGCCCGCACGGACGCCGACGTCGCGCAGAGGGCGCGTGCGCGCACGTGGCTTACGGCGGCGAGGAGGAGGGCGTCGCGTGCCGCCTGCCCCGACGGGACCGGCTCGGTATGGGCGCAAAAAGGCGCCGCTCGTGGAGGGGCGGCGCCGAGGGAAAACGTTGTTCTCGAATTGCAGTTACTCCGAGACGATCTTCACCGACTTCACGCCGAGGCGGGCGGTGGGGGTGCTGCGTTCGCCGCCCGCGCCGGAGGTTACGGCGGAGGTGGCGATCTTCTCCAGCACGTCGTCGCCGGCGGCGAGCTTGCCGAAGGCGGTGTACTGGCGGTCCAGGAACTTGGCATCGCCGTGGCAGATGAAGAATTGGCAGCCGGCCGAGTCCGGGCTGGCGGCGCGGGCCATCGAGATCACGCCGCGGGTGTGGGCGCGATCGTTGAACTCGGCCTTCACCTTGTAGCCTGGGTCGCCGGTGCCGGGAATGCCCTTGGCGCCGGCCTTGGTGTTGGGGCAGCCGCCTTGGATCATGAAGCCCTTGATCACGCGGTGGAACGCGGTGCCGTCGTAGAAGCCGTCGCTGGCGAGCGTCTTGAAGTTCTCGACAGTCTTTGGGGCAACTTCGGGCCAGAACTCGATCTTGATGTCTCCGTGGTCGGTGCTGATCACGGCGTATTCTTTGGTGGTGGTGGACGACATGGGTGGTGAGGCAAGCGGCCGGTGTTTCACCGTGCAAGGCGCGAATCGTTCCACTTCGCATGGCCCGTTGGCCCGGCTCCTGCGACCCCCGACGTCATGCAAACGTTGCCGAATACCGCCGGCTGCATCGGGGAATTGCATCGACTCGGCGGCGCTCGGCGATTGTCTCACCCCCAACATCCTACCCGCTGATGAGTACCCCCCACGGGACGCTTCAAACCAAACCGCGGCTTAAAGTTTCCACGAAGGCCAAGACCTTCGTCCTCGATACGAACGTGCTGCTGCACGATCCCCAGGCGATCTTCAAGTTCGCCGACAACAACCTCGTCATCCCGGTCGAGGTACTCGAGGAGCTCGATGCCATCAAATCGGAGCAGTCCACCGAGCGGGGCCGCAACGCCCGCACCGTGCACCGCATCCTCTCGCAGTTGCTGCCCGACAGCCGCTCGATGCTCGAGGGCGTGGACCTGCCCACCGGCGGCACGCTCTCGGTTATCATCAACAAGTACCTGTTGGATGGTGACACCTCGGCCACGATGGCGCGGCTGCGGTCGGTGCTGCCCGACCTCACCAAGAAGGACAACCGCATCATCGCGTGCGCGCTCTTCGTGAAGGACAGTTTTCCGCCGCCCACCATCCTGGTGACCAAGGATGTCAACGTCGCCCTCAAGGCGCGTGCGGTGGGCCTGGAGGCCCAGGATTTTCTCAACGACAAGGTACCCGTCGAGGACGAGGACCGCGCCTACCACACCATTCCGCTCTCGATCTACGAGATGCAGCGCTTCGCCTCGGAGGGGCAGATCGAGTTCGAGGGCGAAGGGCTCAAGGATTTGCTGCTTAACGACTACGTGCTCCTCAAAACCCCGGAGGGCAAGACGATGCCCGGTCGCCATTTTGGCACCGGTATCATCCGCCGCCTGCGCATTCCCGACCACGTGCAGGCCCCCGGCGGCGTGCCGATCCGCGCCCGCAATCTTGAGCAGCAGTTCTTCATGGATGCGCTGCTCGACGACACCCTTTCGCTGGTCACCTGCTACGGCAAGGCCGGCACGGGCAAGACGCTGCTCTCCATCGCCTGCGCCCTGCAGCAGGTGCGCGAGGAGAACAGCCGCTTCGACGGTGTATCCATCTCCCGCCCGGTCATCGCGCTCGGCAAGGACATCGGCTTCCTCCCCGGTTCGCTCGAGGAGAAGATGAAGCCGTGGCTCCAGCCCTATTACGACGCGCTCGAGGTGCTAATCCCTTCGAAGCCGCCGAAGGATCCCCAGTTCGCCGCCAAGAAGGTGGCGAAGAAGAGCAAGAAGGACGGCTCGGCCTTCGGTGCGCCCGGGTTCGTGCCGGTGGCGGCCGGCGGGGGCGGGCCGGTGCCCTTGATGAAGCCCTACGAGCGGCTCATCCGTTCCGGAGTGGTCGAAATCGAGGCGCTGTGCTTCATCCGTGGCCGCTCGATCGCGCGGCGCTTCTTCATCCTCGACGAGGCCCAGCAGCTCACCCCGCACGAGGTGAAGACGATCATCACCCGCATTTCCGAAGGCTCGAAGATTGTGCTCATCGGCGACCCGGCGCAGATCGACAATCCCTACGTGGACTCACGCAGCAATGGCCTGGTGTATTGCCGCAACAAGCTCCACGGTCACTCGCTCGCCGCCCACGTGAAGCTCACCAAGGGCGAGCGCTCCAAACTCGCCGAACTCGCCGCGGATCTGCTCTGAGGTGCGGCTTTGCCTTCGCCGCTGTCGGGGCAGTTCGTGCACTGCTGATGGGCGGCGTCGAATCTGCGGAAAGGGATCGTTGGGCTGACTCGCCCTACGCGCCGCCTGCGGCGTTGCGCTCGTTGGACGGCGGCCGCACCTTCCCGTGTGCATTCCGAGGCGGGCGAGCCTCCCGGCGAGCCGTGCCGGGATCGGCGCACCGGACCGTTTGACGGGCGCTTGCCCTGCGCGAGGAGCCTCCCGCGCCTCAGAAGCGAAGCGCCCGTGATTGGCCATAAGGTCGAATGATGGGGTAAAGAGCGCCGGCTTCTGACCAAGGGTAGTTGCCGCTGGCGGATTGCGCCCCGCCGCCCGCCTTGCGAGATCGTCAGCCGTCGAACGGAGCGCTCCTGACTCCGTCTTCGGTGTTCCCACACTCGCGACAGCAAACTTCCCGCCTGCCTGCGCCCGGAGGCTCCCGCTCCCGGGGCGTGGTGTTTTCCCCTGTCTTCACCTTCCGCCCATGAACGTTCTCTCCGGTGTCATTCCTCCCGGCCGCTTCTTCGGCCGTCTCCTGCGGCTGCTCGTCGTGGGCGTTTGGTTGTGCGTGGCCGCGGGCCGTTTGGCGGCCGAGACGAACTACGAACTGGCGGTCGCCGCCAAGATGACGCAGGTCCGGTGGGAGCAGGCCGACCTCGAGTCCGCCCGGCGCGAGTTGGCGATCCTCGAACAGTTCCTGGGCAACTACGAAGCCAAGGCGGACGATCTTGAGAACGTGAGAGGGCAGTTGGCCTCCGCCGATGCCCAGCTGGCCACGATCCAGCAGAACAACCTCGTGAAGCTCACCATCCGGATGGGCATCGAGACGTACAATAAAACCTCCGACGCCATCAATCTCGGCAAGGCCGCCACCGGCGCGTTCGTCACCAATGGTCTCACGAGCGCCGTGGGGGCCGTGGTGGTCGACCGGCTCTCCGACGGCCTGAACAACCAGGGCAAGGCCGCGCTCGGTCTCGACGACGAGACCCTGCTCAAGCCGCGCACGGTCAAGATCAAGGCTGTCTCCGATGCCGCCCGCGCCGCTTATCCCGGGCTTGGGCGGGTGCAGCAATCGCTCGCCCTGAGCTTGGAGGCGGTGAAGATCGCCGCCCGGCGCGAGGACGGGACGGAACTCGGCGACACCGGCGCCATCTTGCGCAAGAACATCATGGTGCGCGACGAAATCGCCGCCGCCCTTGCGAAGCTTGACCTCATTGGCACGGCGGCGACGGCGGCCAAGCCCGACGCCGATTCCGACCTGCTCACCGCGCAGGCTGATGTGGATCGGCTTACGTCCGAACTGGCTGCACTTAACCTCGAGTTGAACGAGCTGAAGGCGCAGTGGCTCGCGGAGGAGGAGGCCGCTCGCCTTGCGGCCAATCTGGCAGTCGTCGTGCCCCCGGTTCATCAGGCGCCCCCGTGCGTGGTGGTGCCTCGCGGCGAAGACGAGTCGGACTGGGAGTACCAAGCCCGCGTGGCCGCCGCCGTTGCGGCCGCCGGCCAGGCGCGTTGGGACGCTGAGTCCCCGGCAATCTTGGCCGAGATCGCCGACTGCAAGGGCCGGATCGCGTCGGCGCAAGGCGTCATCTTGGCAGACCACGCGCGCATCGTTGGAGGGCCTGCCGTGGAGTGGTTCATTTCCACCTATGGCTGTGATGGGGAAGTGGATTCCAATTCCACTGCTTCCTACTCGGGTGCGATCAGCAGTCATGCGACGCTGGCCGATTGGGTGGGTGCCGTGGCCCCGGCCCCAGCCGCGTTGCCGGAGTTGATCACCCGAGTCGAGGAGCTCACCGACCTGTACACCGAGGTAGCCAATGTGCAAAACCGGCTCCTGTCCCTTGGTGCAATGCTCGTTGAGAGCGGCGTCCCTTCGCCGCCCGACAGTTTTAACGGGGGGATGAATGGTGTGGGCATGGGGCAGGGAGCCGCCGAGGCGTTGGCGGTCACTCTCGATCAGATCCTGAGCCAACTTCCCCTCGCTCTGGCCAATGGCCAACTCCAGCTCGACCGGCTCGCCGCCGCCACCGAGGCGTGGAGCAGCGGTATCGGGTCTGTTGGTGCCGATCTCGACGACAGCCTGGCGGAGGCGCAGGCGGCCCTTGCCGAGCTGATCGTGCGTGGTGCCGCCTGGGACTCCGCCCTGGCGGCAGCGCCCGGCCTCGTGCTCGGATTCGCCCAGGCGAATCAGGCCGGGCGGCTCGGCTACTTCTCCGGCACCGGCTTTGTCCCGGTCGTGCAGCACGAGTTCGATCTGGCCACCTACCAGGCTTCGCTGTTCGCCGCCCTCTCCGAGCCCGGGGCTCCGGGACTCGCTGCGGCGCGCGCCCTGCGCGCCAAATTCGACGCGCTGGCCGCGGCGGCACCGGCGATCAAGGACGCCTACGACGCAGCCTCGCAGCGCTACGGTTCCGCCTACGATCGGGCGCTCTCCTATTCCAGCAGTAGCCTCACTTTTCCGGTACATCAGGACTGGAGTGATGCCGCGTTCTACAGTTCGCCGGCGCATCCCGTCGACGCCTCGGGGATCACCGACCAACAGGCCCGGCTCCGCTCTTGCCACGCTACGAGCAATCAGGTCCATTTCACCGGTCTTACTGGCGGAGCCCTTGTCGTAGGCCAGCCGGTGCTTCAATGGTGGGGGCTCCCGAAGCTGCGGCAATTGCCCGATCCCGGCCTCGACGACCCCGAATCCTTCCTTCCGCATCGGCTCGCCGCAGTCAAGGCCACGATCCTTGAGGATGGAGATTCATGGATACCGCTGGCCCCCGCCGGCTTCAATCAGCGCTGCACCGAGGTGAGCGACCGGCTTTGGGCCTTGGCGGATGAGGCCGACCGTGGCGGCGACGCGGCCGGCGTCGCGGCGGTCAACTCGGTCTTTGCCGAACTCGGTGCGCTGCACGGCGAATACATGGCGGCCCACCCGCCGGCGACCATCACCGGGCAGCCCGCCGGCAGTGTGCAGCGGATCGCGCCGGGCACTACGGTTGAGGTGCCGCTTTCGGTCACGGCCGCCGGCGATTTCCTCACCTACCAGTGGTTCGTGACCCGCTGGAGCGATGATTCCATGGGATGGGATGAGATCGCCGGGGCGGTTGCGCCCACCCTTACCACACCTGCGCTCAGCCAGACGCGTTGCTTCCGTGTCACGATCAGCAACCCGGGAGGCGTCGTCGTCAGTGATCTTGCCCGGGTCGAAGTGGTCACGGTGTATCCGGCGCCTGTGTTTACCAGTGCCGCTTCCGCGACCGCGCAAGTCGGGGTTCCTTTCAGTTGGGCCTTCACCGCCACCCCGGCCGGTTGCTGGATCAGCAGTCAGTCCATGAGCTATCCTCCCGGGCTCAGTTTCCGGTTTATGTTTGGCACCTTAGAAGGCACCCCAACCGCTGCCGGCTCCTGGGACCTGCAGATCATGGCCAACAACCAAGGCACGGCCAGCTATCAGACTTTTCACCTCACCGTGGCCCCGGGCTCGCTTTCGCCGTTTGCCGCGTGGCTGGAGACGTGGACGACCGCAGCGCAGCGTCTCGATCCCGCCTTCACCAATCCAGATGGCATGCCCGCCGGCGACGGCGTGGCCAACTTGCTGAAGTACGCCTTCAACCTGTTGGGCAACGGGCCAGGCCAAACCGTCTCGCTCGATCGGCCCTGCACGACGGTGCTCGCGCCCGAGGGCGACTCCGGCCTGCCTGCGGTCACGCTGGACGGAGGCGGCCACCTCAGCGTGCTCTATATCCGCCGCAAGGGGTCTTCGGGGATTACCTACACGGTCGAGTTCTCCGGCACACTTGCGACGGACTCCTGGGCTGCCAATGCCGCGGCCACCGAGACGGTGACCTCCCTCGACGAGACCTGGGAGCGCGTGCGCTTGACCGATTCGGTTGCGCCAGCGCCCCGGCGTTTTGTGCGGGTGCGCGTCACCCAGCTTTGATCCGTCTGCGCTTTGGACGCTGAGGGCGGAGTGGCCCCGGTCGACCGAGGCGCGCCCACCGCCTTGATGTTGAACGCGGAGGGGCGGAAGCCGAGAAATGGCGCGGCTGCTGGCCAAGGTGGGGCTGCACCGCGAGTGGTGGTTCGCCGTCCGTTGACGGTTCCGCCGACCCTCGGGGGCGTGCGCCGGCGTCAGGGCCGCAGGTTGCTTTCGTCCACCGGGGCGGGCGGGCTTGCCGCGTTGGCGTTGCAGTGAGGCAACCGCGCTGCGGCGGCGTTTGGGCGTGCGTGCCGCTGCCGCAGTTGTGGCTGAGTCGGTTGAACCGGCGCTTCTGCGGCCTTCGACTGCCAGCGCACTACGCGCGTACGGTTTCTTGACCTCGCCGGAGAACGGGGTGCAGATCGTGGTGCCTCTTGGTCCCCATGAATGGCCCCAACCCTGAACCCACCATGAACAACCTGGTCGCGAAATTGCCTGAGGAGATCGTCGGCTCGATGCGGGAGATCATCTTCGTTGCAGTCGTTCTGCTATTGGCCGCCGGGGCGTCGTACCTGGTCGGGCGGATGGTGCAATGGCTGGCCGTGCGGTTGCAGGCGCCGAAGCTCACGTTGCGCCCGCTGGTGGTGACGGGCCGGTTCATCGTCCTGCTCATCGTCATCAGCACGATCGTCGATCATTTTTTCGCCGTTGATTTTTTCGCCCTGATGGGCGGGATGCTCGCGCTGGTCGCCATCGGCTTTTTTGCGGTGTGGAGCACGTTGAGCAATGTCCTCTGTGCCCTTTTCCTGCTTACGGTGCGGCCCTTCCATGTGGGCGACGAGCTGGAGCTGGTTCCCGATCCGTTGCGCGGCCGGGTGGTCGATCTCAACCTGTTCTTCACCACCTTGCAGGCCGATGACGGCCGCTTGGTGCAGGTGCCGAACAACCTCTTCTTTCAACGCGTCGTGGTTCGACGCTGCGCCGATACCAGCGTGCCGCTGAGCGAACGGTTCACGCGGGTGAGTGGGATCAAGGCGCCCGAGATTGCTGCCGGTACGCCCCCGGAGGGGAAACCATAGGGGAGCCGCTGAGATGCATCCGGCGCTTGGTTTCGCGGCAGGGAGCAGCCCGGGCCCACGTTGCGCCGTGGCTGGGGCGATGCCGGGCTGGCAGAATCCACCCGCCTACCCGGTCTCGGCAAGCGACGCCCCTGCGTTTCGACTCCACCCAACGCAGGGAAGGACGTACGTGGGCGAGCGTACGATTTGCTCATCCATACGCCGGGGTGGCGCCGCGGTGGCGGGCGACCCATTCGCCGCGGCGACAGGCGGTAGCGAGCAGCTTCGCGGGGGAGGCCTCGGGCGTGAGCAGCAATCCGGCGACCAGCGTGGCGAGGAAGGCGTCGCCCGCGCCCACTGTATCCGCCACTTTCACCCGGCGCGAGGGCTCCCAATACCAGGTGCTGTCGCGCAGCCAGCCGGCGCCGCGGGCGCCGGAGGTGACGACGATGGAGGTGCAGCCGGAGCGCTCGGCCAGGATACGCGCGTCGCGTTCCTCGCGGTCGGGTTGCGGGTCGTCGGTTCCGGCGAGATAGGCGGCCTCGGCGGCATTGAGCTTGAGTAGGGTGGCGCGGCGGGCGAGGCGACGAAGCAGGGGACGGTCGATGTGGGGCGGGCGTAGGTTGACGTCGAAGACGCGCAGACTGTTCTCGGGGAGCTCGGCGAGGAGGGTTTCGAGGGCCTGTTGGTTGGCGGAGGTGCGCTGGGCGAGGGAGCCGAAGACGAGGGCTCCGGCCTTGCGCGCTGCGGTGAGGCTGCGGCCGGCGGGTTCGATGCCGTCCCAGGCGACGTTGCGGGCGATGTCGTAGGCGGGCACACCCTCGGCGGAGAGCTGCGTGCGCACATACCCGGTCGGCTTGTGGGGCTGGCGGCGCACACCGGAAGTATCGATGCCCCAGGCGACGAGGCGGCGGCGGAGTTCCTCGCCGAGCGCGTCGGCACCGACGGCGGACACGAGATGCACGGAGCAACCGTGGCGGGAGAGGTGGTAACCGACGTTGAATGGCGCCCCGCCCGGGAACAGACCGTCCGGGAGAAAATCCCAGAGAATCTCACCAAAGCAGACGACGAGCGGTTGGGGGTCGTTGGACGTGCTCATGGCTCGGACAATGGGGCCTGCGGGCGGTCCGCTGAAGAACGAAAGCGAGAACCCGGGAAGGAGGCCGCGCAAGCGGCGGGGTGGGGCGAATCCCCCAGTTGTTCCCTGGAAAACTGCGAGCGAAGTGTCAAAACCGGGGCTCTGCGAATCCGCGGACTGGACTCGCTGGGCCGCCCCGACAGGATCGAGGACTCGCCAGCGCCCCCCACGGGACGGCTTCCCCACACTCCACCGCCATGTCCCTCCCCACGCTCTGCGCGCTTGCGTGCGCCTGCCTCCTGCCGTCGGCTCTCGCCGCGGCGGACAACCTGATTTTCAACGGCGGCTTCGAACTCGGCACGGCGGGTTTCGAGGTGAACAAGAACCTCCGGCCCGACACCAATCCGACGCTCGTCTACGAGGGCGCGGTGCTCGACGCCTCGACCAAGGCCTCGGGCGTGCAGTCGCTGAAGATCCCGAACCGCTACGCGGAGTTCATGGAACTCTACGCGCGCGGTGTGGTGCTGAAGCCGAACACGACCTACACGTTCTCGTTCAGCGCGAAGAGCGATGTCGATGCCCTTAGTGTCTCGCCGCTGGTCGTCGCCAACGACTTCAACCCCGCGCACGGCACGACCTTTACCGTCGGCAAGACGTGGAAGCGCTACAGCTTCAGCTTCACGACGGGAGTACTCAGGGTTCCGGGCGCGCCCGCCAGCTCCGAGGTGACGCCGAAAGCGATTTGGATTCGGACGAATCTGGAGGGCGGTGAATCCGCCGGCCCGGCAAACACGCTGTGGTTCGATGATCTGCAGTTGATCGAGGGCTCGTCGTCGGTCTTCGGCGCCTCGGCCGAGATCGAGGTCGCCGCCACGCCGTCGCAGGATCTCTACGACTCGGACGACGCGACGATCTCCGTGCGCCTTGTCGCACGCAACACCACCGCGCGGGCGCTCTCCGGCAGCCTGAGGCTGCACCTCACTGAGGAGGACGGCGCGCCGCCGGCCACAGTCGGCGCGTACGAGCTGGTGCTGGAGCCGGGTGAGCGGCGCGAGATCGTGCACACGATGCCGCGCGAACGCTTTGGCTGTTTCACGCTCACGCCGGTGGCGTCCTTCGATGCCACGGCCGATGTGCTCCCGGCCTGGTATTCTGTAGTCGGAAATTACGTTCCGCAGGCCGCGCAGGTCGACCTCGCGACCACATTCTGCATCAGCTCCAACAATGGCCTGACCAGCTCCTACGGGCCGCGCGGCACGATCGTCGCCCGCGACGCCTCGGCCGACCATTTTCTCGATCTCTACGCACAGATGGGCGGGCGCATGATGCGCCTGTGGGATGGCGGCTATCCGCTCAACTGGCAGACGAACGAACCAGTCGCCCAGGGCCAGTACGATGATGCGTACAGCGATCTCTGCATCGATCGCTTGTGGGCCCACGGCATCGCGCCGGTGCCGGTGCTGGGCGGCTCGTGGATCACGCCCCACACCGACCCCGACACCACGTGGCCGGCATGGTTGTTGGCGATCAGCCCGCGCGCTTGGGCCGGCCAGTGGTTCTGGGGTGAGGGATACCAGGCCTTTCTTCCTCCCGACGCTCTCTGGCGCACGCACATCCGCCGCATGGCCGCCCGCTACCAGGGCAAGATCACGCATTGGGAGGTGATGAATGAACCCAATATCTGGATGCCGGTGGCCCCCGGCCAGTCCACCGGTGCGACCAACTATGTGCCGTACCTGAAGTCTGCCGCCGAAGAGCTGCGCGCGGCCGACGCGGCGGTGAAGATCGTCGGCTTCTGCCCGACCGGCGACATGGGGTCGACCTCGACCGTGCCGTTCCTCCGCGAGGGTTTTGCCGTGGGCGGTCTCGATTCCGCGGACGTCGTTTCGTTTCACCCATATGCCGCAGCGCACCTCGGCTCGTCGAATCCCGCGGACTCTGCCATCGCCGCGATCCGCGCCGAGACGGAGAAGAAACGCGCGGACGTGCCGCTCTGGAACACCGAGGTGTACTACCTCAACGAGGCCGGGGCGCGCGGCGATTCCACGTTCATCCGGCCGCGCCATGTCGCCAGCCGTGTGCTGATCGATCTTGGTGAAGGTGTTGCGCAGTCGTGCAGCGTGGCCGACGATGCGCTCTGGCGTCGCACGCTGAACCTCGGTTTCCGCGACGCCACCGCGCTGTCTCGCTGGCGGCCCTCGGCCAACTTCGTCGCCTACAACACGCTCGCTCGGCTCTTCGAGGGCGCGAAGCCCGTTACCGGCGGCAAGATCGTGCTGAGTTCCGCGGCGATCTGCTACGTGTATGAGCGGCGCGACGGCACGCCGGCGGCGGCGGTCTGGCGTTACCGTCCCGGTGGCGATCCCGCAATCTCGCTTCCCTCTACGCTCGGCGCCATGCGCGTGTTGGATGTCTTCGGCAATGCGGAGACGAGCTCCGGTGGAAGCGTCACAGTGGGCGAGAATCCGCAGTTTCTTCTTCCTCCCGCCGGCACCACGACCGCGGCCTTTGTCGCGGCTCTGCGCAGCGCGGCACCTCCAGTCGTTGCTTGTACGCCGGTGGGCGTGAAGAACGTGGGTGACAAGGCTGCGCTGGGCGCCGCTGTCGCCGTGCCTTCAGGACGAACGATTACTACGGTGTCGTTTGCGGCCGACGGTGTCGCGATTGGGGACGCGATCTACAACAGCACGACCGGCCTGTGGACTTTGTCGTACACGACGACCAAGGCTGGCCGCATCGCCATCACCGCCACGGCGACCGACAGCGCGGGCGCGACGCGCGTCGGTACGGCGACGCTCGTGGTCGGTTCGCTCGGCACGTTCGGCAACAACGGCCAGCCGTGGACGGTGCCGGCCGGCGGTACACTCCGTATTGAGGCGGAACACTTCGACGAAGGTGGCCCCGGGGCGGCCTACCACGACAGCGACGCGATGAACGGCGACTGCCCGCTGCGCAGCAGCGGCTCCCTTGACGAGGTCGACGTGCGCTGGAGCGAGGACGACCTCAACGAGGACGAAACGATCAAGCGTCGGAGTTCTGGGCCGTTTGTTGGCAGCACTGGCTGGGGCGAGTGGTTGCGCTACACCGTGAAACTGCCAGCGGCCGGTCGCTACACGCTGCGGTTCGGCGTCTCGAACAGCAAGGACGGTGGCAACAGCGCAGGCCCTCATGTCATCGCGAAGTGGAACGGCACGCAGGTCGCCACCGCCACGATCTCGCCGCGCACAGAGTCGTGGAACGATTTTCAGCCATTCCAGACGACGACTACAGTTGATTTGCCCGCCGGCACCGGAGTGCTCGAGTTGTCCTTCGACAGCTGGGGCGTCGCCCTCAACTGGTTCGAGATCGGGCCCGCGGCGGTCGCGGGCAACAACGCGCCGGTGTTCATCACCACGGAGCCGGTGTCGGTCACCTGTGCGGCCGGTGGCATCGGCACGCGACAGCTCGCGGCGGCGGATGCCGACGGCGACACCCTGAGGTGGTCGATTGCATCACAACCGATCTACGGCACCGCGAGCGTGAGCGCCACTGGGCTGCTGACTTGTGTCGCCCCGTACAACTTCGGCACCGGCCAATACTGTGTCGTGCGGGTGGAGGATGGCCGCGGCGGGGCGGCCGCGATCCGGGTCGACCTCACGGTCTCTTCGGTGGACGGAGCGCCGGTCGCGACGGTGAACGCGCCCGCCGGTCCACTGGTGGCGGGCGCGCCGATACTCCTCACGGCTGCGGCAACTGATCCCGACGGCGTGGTCGCCTCGGTGAAGTATTTCGCCAACGGCACCGCGATTGGCACGGGGACCAATTCTTCCAGCGGGTGGGGCGTGGTGTGGACGCCCGCAGCTGCGGGCAGTTACGCGCTTACGTGCCAGCCGACGGACAACAAGAACAAGACCGGCCCGCTTTCGGCGTCCGTGACCGTGAAGGTGGTCGCGGCCGGGACGGCGTTGCTCGTCACCGACGAGTGCGGCACCGCCGCGCCGCCGGAACGGGTGCAGGTGCTGCGCCTCTCGCCCGGAGACGCGAGCGGCATTCGTCCCTACGGCCACACCACGCGGATGATCCCGAGCAGCGGAAGCGTGGCGGGCACCGTTACCTGGCACGTGCCCGATGCGAAGTCCGTGTGGTTCAGCTACGCGCTCACCGATGGCCAGCCCGGAGCGGTCACCGTCGAGGCCTCTTCGGACGGTACCGCGTTCGCGGCGGTCGCCATGTTTGGCGAGAGCGTCGGATGGGTCAGCCCATGGCACATCTTCGACGGCGCCGCGGCGGTGTTGCCGGCGGGCACGAACTTCGTGCGACTCGCCGTGGACTCGATCGGTGCGGTGCACCATTGGGACTCGGCGCTGCTCTGGGTGCAGATCGACAGCGTGGCGGGTGGTGGCAGCGCTATGCCTGTGACGTTGCCGGCCAACTTCAAGGTCTCGCTCGTGCCGGTGGCGGGGCAGGGCGACCAGTTCCAAGTCGTGTTCGGTCCTGTATTGGTCGGTTGGACCTACACCCCCGAGTACTGTACCGATCTCGGGGCCGGAAACTGGCTCGCATTGTCCGCTTACGACGAGACCAACAACGGCCCCCAGCGCACGATCACCGACCTCTCGGCGAGCGGTGCGCGCCGCTTCTACCGCATCCGCGCCACACCCGCACCCTGATTACGGTTCTCCCCCATGACTATTCAGAAATCTCTCGGCGTCGTCCTGCTTGCCAGCGCCACAGCGGTGAGCGCACTTGCGGCGGACAACCTGATTTTCAACGGCGGCTTCGAACTCGGCACGGCGGGTTTCGAGGTGAACAAGAACCTCCGCCCCGACACCAACCCGACGCTGGTCTTCGAGGGCGCGGTGCTTGACTCAGCAGACAAGGTCTCGGGCAACCAGTCGTTGAAGATCCCGAACCGTTTTGCGGAGTTCATGGAACTCTACGCGCGAGGCGTGACGCTGAAGCCGAACACGACCTACACGTTCTCGCTTAGCATGCGGACCGACGTTGATGCGCTGAGCGTGACGCCGCTGGTTGTGGCCAACGATTTCAAACCGGCGCGCGGTCGGACCTTCACTGTCGGCAAGACCTGGAAGCGCTTCAGCTACAGCTTGACCACCGGGCCGTTCAAGGTCGCGGGCGAGACGAGCCCGGTTGCAGTCGCAGAGGATGCGCCACCGCCGGCGGTTCGTGGCTCCGCGATCTGGATTCGCACGAACCTTGATGCGGCCAACCAGTCGGCCGGTCCCGCCAACACGCTCTGGTTCGACGATCTCCAATTGATCGAGGGCACCGCGACCGTTTTTGCCCCGACCGCGGAGGTGGAGGCTGCCGTGACGGTGGCGAAGGATCTTTACGTTGAGGGCGACGGCCTCGTCGGCGTGACGACGGTGGTGCGTAACACCTCGGCCCGCGTGGTACGCGGCAGCGTGGCCTTGCGGCTTGAGGAGGAGGAAGGCGCATCGGCCAAGACGGTGGCGGGCTTCGATCTCACGCTCGCGGCAGGCGAGAGCCGTACGGTCACGCAGTCGGTGCTCGTGGATCGGTTCGGCAGTTTCACGATCGTGCCCGATCTGCGCTTCGACGCGACCGTCGACGCGCTCCCGGCGTGGTTTTCGCGCGTGGGCAAGTACGTCGCCGCCGAGGCGCACGTCGATCTCTCCACCACGTTTTGCATCTCCAACAACGACGGGCTCGGATCCGGTTACGGACCGAAGGGCACGATGCTGGGGCGCAACGCCTCGGCCGACGATTTCCTCACGCTCTACGCCAAGATGGGCGGGCGTATGATGCGCCTCTGGGACAGCGGCTACCCGGTCAACTGGAATACCAACGAGGCGACGGCACGGGGCGTCTTCACCGATACCTACAGCGATCTCGTGGTGGATAAACTCTACAACCACGGCATCGCACTGGTGCCGGTGCTGGGCGGCTCGTGGATCACCCCCATCACGGTCGACAAGGATCACAAGCTGAAGCACCCGCAATGGTTGGTCGACAGCAGCATCTCCGTCACCGCCGGCAGCGGGTTCGCGGGTGAGGGCTACCGGGCGTTTCTTCCGCCAGACGACTACTGGCGCAGTCATGTCGCCCGCATGGTCAACCGCTACAAGGGCAAGGTCACGCATTGGGAGATCATGAATGAACCCAACATTTGGATCTACCCGCCGACGCCGATCGGTGGTGACGGAAAGGAGATCCCCTGGGTGTCCGGCAGCGATGCCGCGATCAAGGCGCAGGCGGAGCAGTACGTCGCCTATCTGCAGTCGGCCGCCGAGGAGATCCGTGCCGCCGATCCCACGGCGAAGATCGTTGGCTTCTGCCCGACCGGTGACATGGGGTCGAGGTCGACCGTACCATTCATTGCCGGCGGCATCGCGGCTGGCGGGCTGAACTATGCCGACGTTGTCTCCTTCCACCCGTACAGCGCCGCACACCTCGGTTCCCAAAACCCGGCGGACACCGCGCTTGCTGCCATCCGGGCGGAGACCGCCAAGGCTCGGCCCGACGTGCCCCCTCTGGAACACCGAGGTGTACTACCTCAACGAGGAAGGCCCCCGGGGCGATTCGGCTTTCGTGCGGCCTCGACACGTTGCTTCGCGCGTGCTCATCGACCTGGGCGAGGGCGTGGCGCAATCGTGCAGCGTCGACGACTCGGCGCTGTGGAAGAAGACGATCAATCCCGGGTTCCTCGTGGGCGCGATGTCCCGCTGGCTGCCCTCGGCCAACTTCGTCGCGTATAATATGCTCGCTCGGCACCTCGAGGGAGCGAAGCCGGTCGCTGGCGGCAAGTTGGCGCTTGGACCCGACACGATCGGTTACGTCTATCAGAGGCGTGACGGTTCCTTCCTTGCGGCGTTGTGGAACTACCGGCCGGTCGCCGACCTCGACTTTGTCCTTCCGAGTTCGATCGCCGGCGCGCGCCGGCTGGATGTCTTCGGCAATGCGCTCCCCGGCGGTGTGCTCACCGTCGGGACCACGCCGCGATACCTGCTCGCCCCCTCGGGCATGACGGCGGTGGATTTCATTGCCGCGCTGCGCGCCGCGGCTCCGCCAGCGGTCACCTGTGTGCCGGTCGGCGTGAAGAACCTCGGCGACACGGTTGTCCTGCGCGCGGTGGTCGTCCCGATCGCCGGTCGCACGATCACGAAGGTTGCGTTCGCGGCCAACGGAGCCGCCCTGGGCAACGCCACCTACAACGGCACCAGCGGGCTCTGGGAGTACTCGTACAAGACCACGAAGGCCGGCCGGCTCGCGATCACTGCTACCGCGACCGACAGTGCTGGCGCTGTACGCACCGGCACCCGCGCACTGACGGTCGGATCGCTCGGCACCTACGGCAACAACGGCCAGCCTTGGACCGTGCCCGCCGGAGGCACATTGCGGATCGAGGCGGAGGACTTTGACGAGGGCGGTGAGGGCGCCGCGTTTCACGATACCGGCGGTCTCCATGGCGATGTGCGGACCCGCTTCACCGGTTCCCTCAACGAAGTCGATCTCAAGGCGAGCGCGACGGAGAAGAAGAGTGATGGCACAATCCGTATTCGAGCATCGGGTACCTACGTCGGATCGACCGATGGTTCGACCGATCTGGCGAAACGGGAGTGGCTGCGCTACACCGTGAAGCTTCCGACTGCCGGCCGGTACCGGCTGCGGTTCGGGGCGTCGAACAGCGTCGGTGGCGGCAACGATGGTGTGCAAAAGGACAAGTCGGTCATCCCTCCCCGTGTGCTGGCGCTGTGGAACGGCATCGAGGTCGGTGCGGTGGGCGTCTTGCCACGGACCTCTTCGTGGAACGATTTCCAACCGTTCGAGACGACAACCACGACCGAGCTACCGGCGGGAACCGGGTTGCTCGAAATCGCTTTTGACAACTGGGGCGTCGCGCTGAACTGGATCGAGATCGGGCCCGCGCCGGTGGCGGGCAACCGCCCTCCGGTCTTCTCGACTCCGGAGCCGATCACGTTGGTCTGCGCGGTGGACGGCAGCGGTGCGCTCGATCTCTCCGCCTCGGATCCCGATGGCGACACGCTCAAATGGTCCGTCGCCACGGCGCCGAAAGCGGGTACCGCGGTGGTAAGCAGCGCCGGCCGTCTCACCGTTGTTTCGCCCGACAACCATGGCAGCGGTGATTACTGCGTCGTTCGCGTCGAGGACGGGCGCGGCGGTGTTGCGACGATCCGCATCGAGCTTGATGTATTCGAAGTGAACGGCGCTCCGGCCGCGATCGTGAATCCGGTCGTCGGTCCGCTCGTGGTCGGTGCACCGGTATCGCTGACCGCCACGGCCACCGATCCGGACAGCGTGGTGCAGACGGTGAAGTTTTTCGCCAATGGCACACTCATCGCCACGGGCACGAATTGCTCGGGAGGGTGGGGCGTGGTCTGGACGCCGGTCGCGGCCGGCAGCTATGCGCTCACTGCACAGGCGACCGACGAACTCGGGCGCGTTGGCACACTCTCCGCGGCGCTGAACGTGAAGGTTCTTGCCAAGGGCACGGCGCAGAAGGTGACCGACGAGTGCGGCGTGACGCCACCGGCGGAGCGCGTGCGGACTGATTGTATGAATCTGTCGGATTCGGAAGCGATCAAACCGTTCGGCGACGCGACCCGCATGGTGCCCTACTACGCCTCGCGAACCGGCACCGCGACCTGGCGGGTACCCAACGCCTCGGCGGTGTGGTTCAGCTACGCGCTGACCGACGGGCAACCGACCGCAATCACCGCCGAAGCTTCGCGCGATGGCATCACCTTCACGGCCGTGGCGACGGTGGGCGACAGCGTTGGCCTCGCAGCGCCATGGCATGTCTTCGACGGCGCAGTAGCGGCTCTGCCGGCCGGCACGAACTACGTGCGGCTGTCGCTTAGCTCGATCGGCGCGGTGCACAACTGGGACTCGGCGCTGCTTTGGGTGCAGATCGACAGCGTGGCCGGCGGTGGCAGTGCGACGCCGGCGACGTTGCCGGCCAACTTCAAGGTTTCGCTCGTGCCGGTGGCGGGGCAGGGTGGGAAGCTTCAACTCGTTTTCGGACCTGTCTTGGCCGGTTGGACGTACACGCCCGAGTACTGCACCGATCTTGGCTCCGGAAACTGGCTCGCATTGTCCGCCTACGACGAGACCAACAATGGCACCCAGCGCACGATCACCGACCTCTCGGCGAGCGGCGCGCGCCGTTTCTATCGCATCCGTGTGACACCGGCGCCTTGAACGGGATCGCCTCGCCCCCGTAGTCTCTTCGTTTCCCCACAATGGTTCTTCTTTCTCTCCGCGCCCTCCTGTGCGCCTGTCTTTTGCCCGCCGCACTCGGCGCTGCGCAGAATCTTGTCTTCAACGGCGGATTTGAGCTCGGCACGGCGGGCTATGAGCTGGTCCGCTACCAGCGGCTTGAGCGCAACCCGACGCTCGCGTTCGAGGAGCTCGCCGTCGACACCGCGAGTTTCCATTCGGGCACGCGTTCGTTGCGCGTGCCGAACCGCCACGGCGAGAACGCAGAACTGTTCGCGCGGGGCATCACGCTGAAGCAGGGGACGCGGTACTCGGTATCGGTCTGGATGAAGTCCGAGCGAGGCGGGCTCGCCGTCACGCCAACGATCATCAGCAACAGCTACTATCCCGGGAAGCAGCGGACCTTCACCGTCGGCACGGCCTGGACGAAGCATGCCTTCGCATTCACCACCGGCGCCGACGAAGTGACCGGCAACGCGATCTGGTTCGTCATCAACAGCGCCGAGGCCACCGTCGCCAACGATCTCTGGATCGACGATTTTCAGGTCTACGAGGATCCAACGAGCGGCACGGGCGCAGCGGCCTTCACCCACTCGGCCGAGGTCGAGCTGGCGGCGACGACCGACCAGATGATCTACCAGGGACCGGGCAAAACCGCGGCGGTCACGCTCGCAGTCCATAACTCAACGACACGCTCGGTGGCGGGCTCGGTCGATCTCCGGCTCGAGGAGGATCACGGCGCGCCGCCGCGGGTCGTCGGCGCGGTGAGCGTGACTCTCGCGCCCGGTGAACGGAAGGTGCTGACGACGCCCGTGCCGCTGGAGCGATACGGTTCGCTCACGCTCGTCCCGGTCGCGCATCTCGACGCGACCGCGGGCACCTTGCCCGCGTGGTTTGTAGCGGTGCCAAAGTACGTTCCCGCGCAGGCGCAGCTCGATCTCGACACCACGTTCTGCGTGGGCGCCAGCACCGGACTGCACAATGGCCGCGGCGCGCTTGGTACGTGGCGCGCGTGCGGGGGCCCGGCGACGAAGCTCTTCGATGTCTACGCCACGCTCGGCGGGCGGTTGATCCGCAGCTGGGACGCCGGCGACGAGTTCCACTGGCGCACAATCGAGGCAGTGCAGGGCCAGATGGATTTCACGCGGACGGACTTCGTTGTGCAGGCGATGTACGATCGCGGGATTTCCAGCCTGCCGGTGCTCGGCTCGGATTTCCTCAAACGCCCGGAGGTGGAGTATCTGGAGCAGCCGCATTATCCGGAGTGGCTGTTGGCCGTGAGTCCGGAGAGCGCCCACACCCAGCAATGGCTGCTCGACTGGGGCGCGGTCCTGTTTCTCCCGTCCGAGGCGAACTGGCGCCGGCATGTCGCCGCGCTGGCGAACCGCTACCGGGGCAAGATCGACCACTGGGAGGTGCTCAATGAACCGAGTATCCACGGCCCGGCGTCGGAGTATGTGCCGTACCTCGCCGCCGCGGCGGTGGAGATCAAAGCCGCCGATCCCGCCGGGGAGGCGATCCTCTCGGCCGACAAGTGGGATTTCCTCGATGAGTGCATCGCGCTTGGGGCGGAAAGCAGCTCCGCGATCAACTGTTTCCATCCCTACGACTCGACCGCACTCGGTTCGCCGTTGCCGGCGGATGCGGTGGTCGCGGACCTGAAGGCCGCCTCGACGAAGCTCACCCACTGGGTGACGGAGTGCTACTGGCTCAACGAGGGCGTGGAAAGCGGCGATGCCTCGGTTGTGCACCCGATCCATGTCGCGCGCCGGTTCCTGACCGACCTCGGCGAGGGCATCGGGCAGTCGATCTGCCTGTCCGACGAGGGACTCTGGAAACGTACGCTCAACCCCGGTTTCGGCAGCCGTGATGCCAACTCGAGCTATCTGCCCTCGGCCAACCTCGTCGCCTACGACGCGCTCGCCTGCCACTTCGAGGGCGCGAAACCGAAGGCGAAGATCCGCTGGGGCGACGGTGGGATTTGCTACGTCTACGAGCGCGGTGGCGCCCCGGTGGCGGCGTGCTGGATCTATAGCGACACAGCGCCCGCCCTGCCGGTCACGCTGCCGGCGGCCGTCGCCGGCACGACTGTGCTCGATGTATTCGGCAACGCCGTGGCGAGCCCAGGTGGGCTGTTCACGGTCGTTCCGACCCCGCAGTATCTGTTGCCCGCGGCCGGCGTGAGCACGGCGGACTTCATCGCGGCGCTGCAGGCTGCCGCCCCGCTCAAGCTCACCGCGACGCCCGCGGGCGTGAGCGGTGCGGGCAAGACGGTGGTGTTGAAGGCCTCCGTGACCGCGTGGCCCGGGCGCACGATCAGCAGCGTCGCGTTCACCGCCGGCGGTGTCGCGCTCGGCAGCGGCACCTTCAATGCCGCCACGCAGTGCTGGGAGAATAGCTACACGACCGTCGCCGCCGCGCTCGGCTCCGTCGCGCTCGGCGCCACCGCGATCGACAGCGCGGGGCGCACGACGAGCGGTTTCGCGCAGCTCGTCGTCGGTGCGCTCACCTACGGCAACGGCGGCCAGCCGTGGGCGGTGCCGACCAGCGGCGTGGTGCGGATCCGGGCGGAAAACTTCGACCAGGGCGGCGAGGGCTTCGCCTACCACGAGTACCCCAACGACACGGGCAACGGCGACTGGCTCGGCCGCTCGACCGGCACCACCAGCGAGGTCGATCTCTACCGCTCAGCGGCCGAGGGACTGCGGTTGGGCGCGGTCAACGATGGCGAGTGGATCAACTACACGCTCAACGTGCCGACAGCCGGCAAGTACGAGGTGCGCCTGCGCGTGAGCAACGAGATCGGCTCCGGCCGGAAGGGCGCTTTGATGTCGCTGAAATGGAAGGGCTCGCTCGTCGCGACGAAGGTCGTGGTGCCGCAGACCAACAACTGGGACGAGTTCACCGATCTCGACATCCGCGGCGTGACGCTCTCCGCCGGCACGGGAACGTTGCAGGTGTATGTCGATACGTGGGGCTGGTCCTTTGCGTGGCTCGAGATCGGTCCGAGCGTGACGGTGGTGGCGGGCAACAACGCTCCGAAGATCACGACCGCGCGGCCCGCGGCGATCGGCTACAGCGCGGGCGGCAGCGGCGCGGTGAACTTGGCGGCCACCGATGCCGACAACGACGGTTTGACCTGGTCGATCCCGCTTTCGCCGCTCCATGGCACGGCGACAGTGAGCAGCGCGGGCCGTGTCACTTTTGTTCCTTCGCCGGGATTCTCTGGCGAAGATTCGCTGCAGGTTCGCGTGGCCGACGGCCGCGGCGGCAGCGACACGATTCGCGTCGACTGCACGATCCTGCCGACGACGGCCGTGAAACAGTTGGTTGCGCCCGCGGTGGCCGGCGCACCGGTGCTGCTCGCGGCAAGCGTCGTCGGTGTGCGGGAAACGGCGTCGGTTACGTTCTATGCCGACGGTGTGAAGCTCGGCACCGGCACGCTCGCCGACTGTGGGTGGGGTGTGCTGTGGACGCCACCGGCGGCCGGCACCGGGCAGATCACTGCCCGGGCCACCGATGTCTCCGGGGTGCTCGGGCCGCTCTCCGCCGCACTCGCGGTGAAGGTCGTGGCCAAGGGCACGCCGCTGATCGTCACCGATGAGTGTGGCACAGTGGCGCCACCGTCACGCGCGGTCCTACGCGGTGTTCAGGCATCGGATTCATCCACCCCGCCGCTTTTCGGCGACGCCTCGATGCTCTCGCCCGTTTCGCCGAGCACGGCGGGACAGGTGACCTGGGTCGTGCCGAATGCCTCCGCTTTCTGGTTCAGTTACGCAGTGGCCTCCGGACAGCTGGGTCGGGTGAGCGTAGGAACTTCGCCGGACGGGATCACCTTCACCGCCGCGACACCGGTGGTGCAGACGGTCGGAGTCGGCGGTGGACGGACGATTTTCGACGCCGCGGTGGCGACGCTTCCCGCGGGCACGACGCAGGTGCGGGTGACGCTCGACGCCGGCGCAGCGCTGCTCTGGGTGCAGATCGACAGCGTGGCCGGCGGCGGCAGCGCGACGCCGGTGACGTTGCCCGCGAACTTCAAGGTCTCGCCCGCGCCGGTGGCGGGGCAGGGCGGCCAGTTCCAGATTGTGTTTGGACCGGTGCAACCGGGCTTCACCTACACGCCCGAGTACTGCACCGACCTTGCGGCCGGCCAGTGGCTTGCGTTGTCGGCGTACACCGAAAGCAACAATAGCACGACCCGCACGATCACCGACCTCGCCGCGACCGGTGCGCGGCGTTTCTACCGGCTTCGCCTAGGGTCCGCTCCCTGAACCCGTTTCATTCTCGTCCCATGAGTTCCGCCTCCCACCTATTCTTGTTTGCCCTCGCGGGTTTGTCGGCCGTCCCGCTGCGCGCCGCGCCGCCGCCTCCCCCGGTTCTGCTGAACTACACCAACCACTGGGCCGGCAACACCGGCGGCCGCGGCGGCGTCGGCGCCAACGCGAACGTGGTCAGCAACTTCATCGTCGACTTCGCCGTGTTGAACGCGGGGCAAGTCGATTGGCAGATGGCGCCCCACGTGCCGCTCGCGATCACCAAGAGCTATTGGGACGAGACGCGCTGGGGGCACGGCGCCTACTCGAAGGGCGTGCGGGTCTCCAAGGGGGAGTTCTTCTTCAAGTTGATCACCTGGGATTCTTCCACGGCCAACGGCGTGACGGCGACGATCGCCCATCCCCGCGCGCTCGATGCGGTCCAGCAGAACCTCGAGGACCAGGGCTGCCCGTTGACGGACTACTCCGACAATCTCCCGTATGTGGCGCTCAGCGACAGTCGCACGATCCGGACCGTCGCTTATCCGACAGGCATCGCGTTCGACAAGACCGGTCGCCTCTGGGTGGCTGACAACGGCCCGGACCAGAACTTCAAGATCTTCAGCGTGCCAGCTAGCGGGGAGCCGGTGATTGTGGATACATTCGGCGAGACCGGCGGCGTGTTCGCCGGTCCGGTCAAAGGCCGGCTCGGGCCCAAGCGTTTCTGGGGCGTGCGCGGCGTCGGCTTCGGCGACGACGGCCAGATCATCGTCGGGTGCAGCGGGATTCCCGGCCAGACCCAGGGCGGCACCGACGTCCGTTGGTTCGACCCCACGGGGACTACGATGAACCACCAGGCGATCGGCACGTTCATGCACGTGGCCGACTTCGATCCGGCGAGCGACGGCCGCGATCTCCACGCCTCGGCCGTCCGCTACGCGATGGACTACACCAAGCCGCCGGGGGAGAGCTGGAGCTACGCGGCGGTCACGCTCGATCCGTTCCGCTTCCCGGAGGACCCGCGCCTCTTCATGCCGATGGAGACCGCCTACGTGCGGTGGATCGGCGGCCGGAAGTTTCTTTTCTGCACGAGCATGCACCTGCGGTACCTGGCCGTATTCCGTTTCGAGGAGGGCTCGGAAATCGCGATCCCGGCCGCGCTCCTCTATCTCCTCGACGACGGGCAGGGGAAGAAGTGGGCCCAGGGCCTCTACCCGACGTGGACCGTCAGCGCGAATCCGCGGCGGCGCTACATGTGGGTCGATGCGAACGGCGACGGCCGGCCGGCCGCCGGCGAGTTCTCGGAGTTCGAGGTCGCGAACCACTACAGCAAAGCCTATGACGTCGACGCCGACGGCAACCTCTGGATGGGCGGCGGCATGGCGCCGTACTCAAGCTACTGGAAACAAGGCGGGGTGTGGGTGCTGCCTTGCCTCGGCCTGGATGCCAACGGCGTGCCGCGCTACGATGGCACCAAGGTTGAGCGCATTGGCGTGCCGCAGGCGCTCCTGGATCCGCTGGACCTCGAGCTCTCCCGCGCGCCGACCCGCGTGCGTTACCAGAAGGAGACGGACACGCTGCTGGTGGCCGCGGGGCTCGACTCCTATTTCCCGCTGCGCGTGTATGTAATCGATGGTTACCGTTACTCGGCCAACCCCACGCGGCGCTGCCTCATCGATCTCGGGCATGATCGCAACGGCGCCTGGGCGATCCGCCTGGACCAGGGTACGGCGGAGATGGCGCTGCCGTCGTGCCTGGCCGTCGATGACGAATACCTCTACGTCGCCTACCTCGACGGCGGACGCGACGAGCACATGCGTGGCGAGGTCACCGTCTACGATCTGCGGGACGGCCACCAGGTCGGCTGGATGACGCCGACGGCGGACACGAATTTCGAATGCGGCGCCACGGATCTGCTCGTGGGCCTGCAGGTCGCGAAACGCGCCGACGGCAGCCGCGTCATCTGCCTCGAGGACAACGGCGGCGGCAAGGTGATGGTCTACCACTGGATTCCGTCCGGCCCGGCCGGAGCCTATCCCAGCACGACGGGCGGCGACGCCGTGGGTCCTGTCATCGTCACGCCGCCGCCGCGGATCGTGCTCGCTGCCTACCAGCGCACGCTTGCGCTCAAGCCGGTCGTGGTGGGGCGGAATCTTCAGTACCAATGGGCTAAGGACGGCGTCGACCTCCCGGGCGCCATTGCCGTGCACTTCACCAAGGCCAACATCACCGAAGCCGACGCCGGCCGTTACACGCTCAGGGCCTGGAACAACGACCGGACGGTCACCAGCACCGCCGCGGAGGTATCGTTGGTCTACCCGCCGGTCATCACAACGCAGCCAGCGGCACGGACGGAATTCACCCCGGGGAACGCGGTCACTCTTTCCGTGGGCGCCACCGGCACGACCCTCGCCTACCAATGGTACAAGGACGGCAAAGCCGTCTCCCGGGCGAACGCGTCGACCCTGAAGATCGCCGCGGCCGCGGCGGGCGATGCCGGCACGTATACTGTGGTGGTCTCGAACTTCATCGAAGCGGTCACGAGTGCCGGCGCGCTGGTGCAGCCCTACAGCGGCCCGCCGGAGGCGTTCCCGAGCGACTTCAAGGTCTCGCTCGCTCCGGTGGCGGGGCAGGGAGGGCAGTTCCAGATCGTCTTCGGCCCTGTGCAACCGGGCTTCATCTACACGCCCGAGACCTGCACCGATCTCGCCGCCGGAAACTGGCTCGCGTTGTTTACCTACGACGAAACCAACAACGGCACGCAGCGCACGATCACCGACCGCTCGGCGAGCGGCGCGCGTCGTTTCTACCGCATCCGCGCCACACCGGCCCCTTGATCTGCTCGTTTCTCCTTCTCCAATGGAATCCAGCGTTCGTTTTCTGCGCCGCGGCTATTTGCCCCGCATCCTCCGCGGAATCGCCCTGGCGGTTCCGGCCTTCCTGGTTTTTTCCGGAGTGGCTAAGGCCGCCGAACCGGTCGGCTCCGGAAAACGCATCCCGCACTGGGGGCAACCCGTGTGGTCGGAGGAGTTCAACGTCGATGGTCCGCCCGACCCGGTCGTGTGGGGCTACCAGTTGGCGTCGAGGAATGTCATCGGCGAGAAGCAGTACTATACCAACCGGCCCGAGAACGCCCGCGTCGAAGGAGGCTCCCTGGTCCTGGAGTTGCGCAAAGATTACGCCGTGCCGCCCGGGGCACGGGATTGGATGGGATCCTACGACATCTGCGGCGGGTTCACCTCGGCGTTCCTCTACAGCAAGCCCGAGAACCGGACGTTCCTGCACGGCCGCATCGAGTTCCGGGCGAAGATACCGACGGTGGGCGGGAGTTTCCCTGCTCTTTGGAGCACCGGCGCTGACAAGGGTTGGCCGAACGGCGGCGAGATCGACGTCATGGAGTTCAAGGGCAACGGCGTTCAGCCTGAGCAAGCGATGCCATTCTATATCACCGGCACCGCGCACTGGGACGACGAGACCTTGCCGGGTAAGAATCCCTGGGACCGGCATGTGGACGAGATGAACTTCTTCCGCTGCCCCGACCCGAGCGCGGAGTGGCACATCTACGCCATCGAGTGGGATTCCCGGCGGATCCGGTATTTCTTCGACGATCTCTGTTACGGCGCGACGGATATAACTCCGGCGGTGCGCAGCGAGTTGGCCACTCTTCCCCAAGTCCTGCGGCTGAATTTCGCCTACGACGGCGCCGCGGATGCGGAGATCCCCAACCAGCAGATGTATGTGGACTATGTCCGTGAGTTTCAATTGCAGCCCGGCGTTCGCGTGCATGCGCCCCCGAGCGTCTCCACCGGCCACAACTGGATGAGCGGGGTCAACCTGCGGGCCTTCGTCAACCAGCCGCTGCCGCTCACCGGCAGTGTATCCGGCGACGGAATGCCCGGGGTGGGCTATACCTACGAATGGCAGGCGCTCACCGGTCCGGGCCTTCCCGTGTTCGCCGAACCCTCGGCTCTGCAGACCACGGTGACCTTCCCGGTCGCCGGAACGTACGAGATCCGCCTGGTCGTCCACGACGGCCACTATGGCGACCAGGTCGTTCGGAAGGTCGATGTGGTGGATGGCAGTGGTAACACCGCGCCGTTGGTGGCCTGCGCCGGGCGTACGGTGATGGCCGGCTATCCCCTCAAGCTCAATGCGGCGGTGGTCGACGACGGTCTGCCGGCCGGCAACAGCCCCACCATCACCTGGGATGTCTGGGGCTCGGCCCCGGTCACCTTCTCGTCGCGAAACGTGCAGGAACCAACGGTGACCTTCGCCTGGGCAGGTAGCTATCTGTTGGTGGTGAAGGCTTCCGATGGCGAGTTGACCAGTGATCCGTGGGCTCTCGTCCCCATCACGGTGGTGGCGCCCGGCACCAACCAGGCCCCGCAGGTCGCCACCGGAACGCCGCTCAGTATCAATCTCGGCGAGACCGTCACGCTGCCGGGCGCGGTGAGCGACGACGGCTTGCCGGAGTTCCGCACTACGCAGCAGTGGTCGCAAGTCAGTGGCCCCGCTCCGGCCGCGATCACTCATCCGGACTGGGTGAACTCCACTGCGACCTTTAACGCCGGCGGCATGTATGTGTTGCGCCTGACCGCCACCGACGGCTTGGCCAGCACCTCGGCCGAACTCACGGTCAACGTCAGCATGACGGGCAACACCGCGCCCACGATCACCACTTCCGAGCCGGTGTTGTTGGCGAGCGTCGACGGCGCGGCCGCCACCGCGACCATCGCTGCCACCGATGCCGACGGCGACCCGCTCACTTGGAGCATCGCGCTCTATCCGGCCCATGGCACCGCCTCCATCGGCTCGAGCGGTGTGGCGCAGTACACGCCGACAGCCGGCTATGTCGGATCCGATTCTTTCACCGTGCAAGTCACGGACGGTCGCGGCGGTGCCGACACGATCACGCTCAATTGCGCGATCACCACCACCGCGCCGCGGGTGACCTTGGTCACGGCGACGCCCGCGTTTGTCCCGGTGCTCGGCGACACCGTGACGCTCGCCGCCACCGTCGTCCCCGGCACGAGCCACACGATCGACCATGTGGCGTTCAGCCTCGGCGGCAGGGCGCTGGGCAACGGTATCTATAACTCCGGCACCGGCACGTGGAATCTCTCGTGGGTCGCGTCCGAGCTCGGGAGTCGGACGATCACTGCGACCGCCTACGGCGACAACGCCCGGTCTGCCACGGGCACCGTGGCGGTGGTGGTCGGCACCGCCGGCACGTATGGCAATGCCGACGCGCCCTGGGCGGCAGGGCCTGGAACGCTGCGCCTCGAGGCCGAGAACTATGACGAGGGAGGCGAGGGCGTGGCCTATCATGACCTCGACTCTCGCCAGGGCACTTCGACGATGCGCTCCACCGGCACGGCCAACGAAGTCGATCTGGTTTCGGTCGATACCGGGTCCGATTCGCCGGACTTGAAAGTTGGATTCACCGCTGCCGGCGAATGGCTGCGCTATACGCTCACCGTGCCCACCACCGCACGCTACAACCTGCGGCTGCGCGTTTCCAACGGCACGGCCGCGGCTTCGCCGAATGCGGTATCGCTTCGCTGGAAGGGCGCAGTCGTGGCTGGACCGCTGACGGTGCCCGCGACCGGTGGTTGGGATTCATTCACCACTCTCGATCTGCCCGATGTCGCGTTCTCCGCCGGCACCGCTTTGCTCCAGCTCGATTGCAGCACCGGCGGCTTCGACGTGAATTGGCTCGAGCTCACGCCGGCCGGCGTTGCGCCGTACGCCGCGTGGATCGCGGGCTACTTCCCTGGCGGCGCGGCAGCGCAGACCGATCCGACCGCCGATCCCGACGGCGACGGCCTGAATAATCTCCTCGAGTACGGTCTCGGACGCGCGCCCAATGCCGCCGAACCGGCGCTTGCGGCGGCGGTGTGGACCGACCCGGGCACCGGTGGCACCCACTTCGCACTTACCTTCCGCCGCGCACTCGGTGTCGCGGTCGTGGCGGAGATCTCGGACGACCTGGCCAACTGGAGCGCCGCGCCCGCGCAGCTCGTGCCGGTGGGCGCGCCTGTGGTCGATGCGAGCGGGCTCTTCGAGACCATCACCTACCGCAGTACCGCGACCCTTGCCAGCAAGCCGCGGCAGTTCCTTCGCGTACGAGTTTCCTCCCCATGATCGTCGATCACCCACACTCCTTAGCGAGTGACATCTCGCGTTCCTCACTCAATTCGGCGGCCCGTTCCCGGGCCGGCGTGCGCGCGTGGCGCCGAGGTTGGCTCCTGCTGCTCGCGGGCTGCGCCGTGGCGCTGCAGGCCGCGGCACCGGCGGGGTGGCCGACGACCGTCGATGTCGATCCGGGCGAGACCGTTACCGCGGTCCGCAATGGCGTGCCGCACACGTTCCGCATTCTCAACGACGCGCAAGGGCAGCCCGCGATCACCCACGAGACGATGCCGTTTCCCACGATCTCGCCCGACTACCGTGTGAACTACGCCGCGCGGGTGCGGCTGCTTGTCGACGGACAGGAGGTCGAGGTGGTCGCGCGGCCGCTCCAGTATCCGATCGATGCTGCCGGGCTGCGTCTGTACCTTGATGGCACTCAGGAGTGGCTCGAGGTGGGCATCTACGCGGTGGCCATCCCGAAGCGCCTCCGCCTTCGCTTCACCGCGGCGGGCGAATCCTGGGGGCCGGCAACCCTGCGGTTCCCGGTGGGCGACTACCGCTGGTACGCGACGACCTACAACAACACGTGGCTGGGGATCGTGCCGCAGGGCGTGGAGACGACCTACTACCATAAGGGTGAGGATTTTGGCGCGGTGCCGGAGCGGCTGCCGGTGTTCGCACCCGAGGCGGGCACGGTCACCACTTCGGAGTGGTCGGTGCAGTTTACGGCGGCGGACGGCACGATCACGCGGATGTTCCACATGAATCCGCCGACCATCGTGGTAACGGCGGGCCAGACACTCGCCGCCGGGCAGTTGCTCGGACTCACGGGACAGTACGGCAACGGCAACTCCGATCCGCACCTTCATTACGACTTCCGGTGGGACGGCGACGAACCCGGTACCTATCCCTTCGCGGCCGACGCCTATCTGCGCGACTATCCCGACGCCGGCATCCCGGTGGCGGGCGGCTACCAGTTCATGTTCGCCGGCGACACGCTCACGCTCGACGGCCGGCGCTCCCTCGCGCGCCCGGGCCGCACGATCACCGGGTATCGTTGGATCTTGCACGACGGCACCGTCGTCGACGGTCCCACCGCCGCGCTTACTCCGTCCGAGCCGGGCTTCTACTCCGAGGAACTGCGGGTCTTCTTCGACGACGGGCGCCAGGAGCGCGGCTTCACGGCGGTGCGGGCGTTCGCGCGTGGTGCGGCCGGGCAGATGCCCATCACCGGCCTGGTCTATGAGTACCCAGTGCGTGGAATCACGCCTGGCTCGCAGGTCACGATCGGTCACTATCCTTTCGGCGAAGGAGGCAATGAGCGCACGATCGACTTTGGCGACGGCTCGCCGGTGGAGACCGTTTACGGTTATCAGCCCACAGTCGCCCATGCCTACGCGGCCCCCGGGCTGTACACCGTCACGATCCGCACCGTCGGAGGAATGAAGCAGATCTTGAAGACCTCGGTGCTCGTCGAACCCTTCGGCAGCGGACCGAACCATGCGCCGACGATCGCGGGCCCGGCGGCGCGCCAATGGCGCTGTTTCGCCGACGCCGAGTTCGCGGTGGCGCTCGCGGCGACCGATGTCGACGGCGATCCGCTCGATTGGAGCGTGGCGCGGCCGGCGGTGCATGGTGCGGCGGAAGTCGGCCCCGACGGATTGGTCCGTTATCGGCCCGCGGCGGGTTTCATCGGCGCGGATACTTTTGCGATCAAGGTCGACGACGGCCGCAGTGGTTTCGCGTCGGTGGAGTGTTCGGTCGTGGTGGCCGCGGTGCCGATCATCGGCGCCGCCGGCGCGCGGATCGAAGCCGAGGACTACGACGAAGGCGCTGGGGTGGGGTACCACGATGCCGACAGCCGCCAGGGGACTTCGACGGTGCGCGCTGGCGGTTGGGCCAACGAGGTCGATCTCGTCGCGATGGACAGCGGCGCCGATTCGCCAGGAATGAAGGTTGGATACACCGTCGCGGGTGAGTGGTTGCGCTACACGGCTGTGGTGCCGATTACCGCGACGTACAAGGTCCGCCTGCGCGTCGCCAACGGCACAGGCGCGGCGTCGCCCAACGCGGTTTCGTTGCGCTGGAAGGGCACGGTCATCGCTGGCCCGCTGACCGTGCCGTCCACGGGAGGCTGGGACCTCTTCACCGATCTCGACGTGCCCGGAGTCGTGCTCGCTGCTGGCCCCAATCAGCTGCAGGTCGATTGCGTCACCGGAGGCTTTGACCTCAACTGGCTGGAGCTCACGCCTGCCGGACCGACATGGGCACCGGTAGTCAGTATCCTCGCACTCACCTTTCAGCGCGCCCGCGGCATCGCGGTGGTGGCGGAGATCTCCGACGACCTTGTCACGTGGACGAGCGACGCGGCGAACTTGGTCCAAGTCGGCACCGCGGTGCCCGACGTCACCGGCCTCAACGAGGCGGTGACCTTCCGCAGCACCGCCACGACCACTGCGAAGCCGCGCCAGTTTCTACGCGTGCGGGTGACGTTACCCTGAACAAGTAGGACCGGTCTTCGACCGGTCGGGCGGGGCGAGCCGCAGGAGGGTGGAACGAAGGGCTTGGGAGCGGCGAGATCGGAGGTGTCCAGTCGGAGACTGGACCTACGGGTCGAGCATGCTGGAACCCTAAATCTGTAATAGAGTCATGATGATGGCAGCAAGGGACCGGTTTTGCGCCGAACTCCCGGAGCTGTCTCGAACTACGGCCTCCCCGCCCGTGTTCCCCCAATCCCTTCTTTCGCCGCTTGCGCGGTAAAATCGTTCTTCTGTTCGTTGCGCTTTCGCTCGGCACGGCAGCGCGCGCCGTCACCGATGCGGACCTCCTCTTTGGCAATTTGCCGAGGCTCGCGACGGAGAGCTACGACCTCCCGTACCGTTACTACGTGCCGGCGAACTACGACCCGACGAAGAGCTACCCCTTGATCGTTTACCTCCACGGATCGGCGGAGTCGGGGACCGACAACAAGTTTCAGCTCAACTGGAGCTGCTGGGGCGCCTACCAGCTTCTCGGCTCCTCCCAGTATCCCTGCTTCCTGGTCGCGCCGCAGGCGCACGACACGTGGGACGCCACGAGTCTGGACCAGATTGTTCGCATGGTGCGGACGCTCTCTGCCACCTACTCGATTGATCCCGACCGCATCTCCGTCACCGGCATCTCGATGGGCGGCTACGGCTCCTGGAGCATCATCAATCGCTATCCCTATGTTTTCGCCGCGGCGGTGCCGATGTCCGGAGCCGCTGGAGGGAATTTCCAGAAGATTGCCCATATCCCGATCTGGGATTTCCACGCCGCCAAAGACGAAACCGTCGGGGTCAGCGGCAGCGACAACGCCGTCAGTAACGCGCGGCTCGCCGGTGGCCGGGTCATCTACACCCGCTATGCCAATGGCAGCCACGCGATCTGGCTGGCCGCCTATGCCAACCCCCGGCTGTTGCCTTGGCTGATGGCCCAGCGTCGCAACCGGCCGGCGCTCGTTGATCCGTATGTCCAGATTACGGATCCAGCCAATCGCCTCGTGCCTGCTGTTGCCGAACCAACCCGAAACGTTTCCGGGACCGCAGCCCTCACCGGCGGCGTGACCAAGGTCAACTGGACCTTCGCGCCGACCACCGGCTTCGCCGGGATCGACACGAGCGCCCTTCCACTGACCACCGGGGCTTCCTCCTGGTCCGTAGCTGCGGCTCCGGTCTCCTCATCATCCACGCAGTTCATGGTCATCGCGACCGGCCCGTCCTTGGCGATTCCGGACGTCGACTACCCGGTCGGCAACGGTGTTACCACGGTCAACGACTCCTTCTGGAACGTCCCGCTCGGCGCGGACCTGACCGTACCCACGATCGTGATCCAGCAACCCAGCGCGACCGGCACGGCCCGTTTCGCCGGTGCGAATCTCCTGTACCTCGCTGGCACGGCTACGGCCGCAGCCGGAAAGACCGTCAGCATGGTGACTTGGTCCAGCGACCGAGGCAGCCAAGGGGGCGCCTTGGGGACGACGGCGTGGTCGGTCACGGATATCGGCCTGGAGCCAGGTGCCAACGTCATCACCGTTACGGTGCGGGATTCCGCCGGCATCACGGCGAGCACTTTGATCACGATTACCAGCGTCAACACTGGTACCACCGGCACCTACGGGAACAACGGTCAGCCGTGGACGATCCTGGCCGCCGGTCTGCATCTCGAGGCCGAAAACTACGACGAGGGCGGGGAGGGGATCGCGTTCCACGATCGCGATCTGCGCAAGGGGACTTCCACCGTTCGCAGCGGTGGGACGGCGAACGAGGTGGACCTCGTCGCCATCGCCGCCGGCGCGGATGCGCCGGGCCTGAAGGTGGGTTCCACTTTGGCGGGCGAGTGGTTGCGTTACACGCTCACCGTGCCGAAGGCGGGTCGATACAACCTGCGCCTGCGGGTCTCGAACAGCACCGCTTCGGCGGCCAGCAACGCCGTCGTGCTCCGCTGGAAGGGCCGGGTCGTGGCGGGACCGCTTACCGTGCCGACGACCGGAGCGGCGGATACTTTCGTGAACCTTGAGGTGCCGGAGGTCGTGCTCTCGGCCGGTACCGGTTTGCTGGAGGTCGACTGCTACGCCGGCAATTTCGAGCTCAACTGGCTCGAACTGACGCCGGTCGGTGTGGTGCCGTATGCGAGCTGGGTGGTCGGATACCTTCCGGGTGCTGTGGTGGCCAAGGTCGCACCGGACGCTGATCCCGACGGCGATGGCCTGAGCAATTTCCTCGAGTACAGCCTGGGCCGTGCGCCCAACGTCGCTGAGTCCGCGCTCGCGCCGACGCTCTGGACCGACTCCGCCACCGGCAGCCAGTACGCCGCGCTCACGTTCAAGCGCGCGAAGGGCGTGAGTGTCGTCGCGGAGGTTTCCGACGACCTCGTCACGTGGTCGAGCGACGCGCCAAATCTCGTGCAAGTCGGCACCGCGACTCCCGACGCCACCGGTCTCTACGAAACGGTGATCTATCGCAGTGCCGCCACCATTGCCGCGAAACCGCGGCAGTTCCTGCGCGTGAGCGTTATCGCGCCATAAACAAGTAGGACCGGTCTGCGCTGGTCGCTCAGGGCGTGGGCCGCAGAGAAGGGCGCGACCCGCAGGGGGCGAAGCGGCCGGGCGCGGCAGCTACGCGCCAAATCACCCGACTCTCGCTGCCCTTGTTTTGTGACTTCGGTATGAAAAGCGAAGATTCGTGCAAATTGGCTTACGTCGTCCGCTCACGTTGGCGCATCGTCCTAACAACCCATGCCGAAGCCCCACATCCGGTCGCTGCTACGTATGATCTTTTTGTCGCCCCGTATTGTCGCCGCGTTTGCCCTCCTCTTGGCTCTCACTGGCGTACCGGCAAAGGCGCTCGTGCCGGCCGCGTTTCTCTACGGGACGCAGGCGAAGACCGGAGCGGAGCCTTTCGACCTGCCGTACCGCTTCCTGCTACCCGGCGACTACAATCCGGCCAACGCGTATCCCGTGGTGCTCTTCCTGCACGGTTCCTACGAGGTAGGAAATGACAACGAGACGCAGCTTACGACCAACGGCATCGGCTTCTTCAATCTCATCCAGGATGGCTGGGACACCCACCGGTGTATTCTGGTTGTTCCGCAGGCGAACGCGACCGACGGCTGGAATGGCAACACGATCGGCCAGGTTGTCCGGGCGATCCGCGACCTCTCCACACGCTACTCCATCGATCTGAATCGCATCTACGTCACCGGCCCCTCGATGGGCGGTTATGGCACGTGGAGCGCCATCCGTCTGTATCCGTTCTTCTTTGCCGCGGCCGTGCCGGTGTCAGGTGGAGGGTCGAGCTCCTATGAGCGCATGGCTGGCACACCTATCTGGTGCTTCCACGCGGTTGACGATGGCGCCGTCACCGTCTCGGGCAGCGACAACGGCGTGAGCGGTACCCGGCAGGCGGGCGGGCAAGTGATCTACACGCGCTACGCGACGGGTGACCATATGATCGCCTTAACCGCCTACTCGAATCCTTACCTTCTGCCTTGGATGATGGCGCAGCGCCGCAACCAGCCGTTGGCGGGACCGATCCAGGTTTCGATCACCGATCCCGCCGGTCCCCTTGTTCCGCCCTCGATCGTCTCGGCCCGCAACGTCTCCGGTACTGCTGCGATGCCGGGCGGCGTTACCAAGGTGAACTGGACCTTCACGCCGGCAGTGGGGAATGCGGGCATCGACACGAACACCTACGCGTTCGCGAACGGCACGAGCTCCTGGAGTGTCAGCGGCGCCACGGTCGCTGCGGACTCCACGCTCTTCTTGGCCGTCGCCACTGGTTCCTCCTGGGGCAACGGCAGCCCGGGCGCCGGCGGCGTCACCACGGTGAACGACACGTTCTGGAACGTCCCGCTGGGAGCGAATCTCACCGCGCCCACCCTCACCATCAAGACGCCGTCCACCACCGGCTCGGCCAGTGTGGCAACGGCGCTTGTTTCGCTCACGGGCACCGCCACCGCGGCCACCGGCAAGACCGTCAAAGGCATCACTTGGTCGAACAGCCGCGGCGGGCGTGGTATCGGAGTTGGTACGACAACCTGGAACATCGACGCCATCGACCTCGTGCTCGGGGCCAATGTCATCACGGTCACCGTCCGCGATTCCGCTGGAATCGCCGCCGTCTCGAGCATCACCGTCATCCGCAGTGGCAATCCCGGTGCAGGCGGCACCTATGGCAACGGCGGTCAGCCGTGGGCGATCCCGGCCGCCGGACTGCGCCTTCAGTCGGAGAACTACGACGAAGGCGGCGAAGGCGTGGCGTTCCACGATACCGATGCGCGCCAAGGGAGCTCGACGTTGCGCGCGACCGGCACGGCGAACGATGCCGACATCGTTGTGATCGCCAACGGGGCCGACGCGCCCGGCGCGAAGCTCGCGTACCTCGCCGCCGGCGAATGGCTGCGCTACACCCTGACGGTCCCGGCCACCGGGCGCTACGACTTGCGGCTTCGGGTCTCGAACGCCTCGGCCGCCGCGATTGCCAACGCGATCACGGTGCGTTGGAAGGGCGCGATGGTCAGCGCCCCGGTCACCGTGCCGTCCACTGGAGGCGCGGATACGTTCGCCACCGTTGTCGTTAACGGGGTCACGCTCACCGCCGGCACCGATCAGTTGCAGCTCTCCCTCGGCGCCGCGGGTTTCGGCGTGAATTGGCTCGAGCTCGTGCCGGTGGGCGCGGCGCCGTACGCGGCGTGGATCTCGAACTTCTTCGTGGGCGGTTCGGCCGCGTTGTCCGATCCCTCAGCTGATCCGGATAGCGACGGCGTTGCCAATCTCCACGAGTACGGCCTCGGCCGCGACCCCAACGCCGCCGAGGCACCGCTCGCGCCGACGGTGTGGACCGACAACGGCACCGGTAGCCAGTACCTCGCACTCACGTTCAAGCGTGCGAAGGGCGCGAGCGTGGTCGCGGAGATCTCCGACGACCTCGTCACGTGGTCGAGCGCTCCGGCAAATCTCGTGCAGCAGGGGAGTACGACGTCCGACGTCACCGGTCTCTACGAAACAGTGGCTTTTCGCAGCACCGCGACCACTACCGCAAAGCCGCGGCAGTTCCTGCGCGTGCGAGTGACGTCGCCCTGAACCAGTAGGACCGGTCTTCGACCGGTCGCTTGGGACGCGAGCGCAGGGGTAGGCTTGCAAGCGAAGTGTGAAACCTGAGCCCGCCGCACCCGTCGGCTGGACTCCGCCAATCGCGGCCGCAGCGTCGGTCACCATCGTCGGCCTCTGCTGGGCAGGACCGCGATCCCTTCGTCTCACCATGTGCTCTGTCTTTCCTGTCTTCCTTCGTCTTCCCCGGTATGTGCGGCTGGCCGTGCTCGTTGCGCTCAGCGCGGGACGTTCGTTGGAGGCCTCGGCGGCACCCTCGCGTTGGCCGACCACGGTTGATCTTGATCCCGACGAGACGGTCACCTCGGTCCGCGATGGGGTGTCGCACACGTTCCGCATCCTTGACGATGAAGACGGCCAGCCGGCGATCGCCTACGAGACGATGCCGTTTCCGACGACCTCGGTCGACAAGCGCGTCAACTACGCGGTGCGGGTGCGGCTGAAGGTCGATGAACAGGAGGTCGAGGTGGTCGCCCGGCCGTTCCAGTATCCGATCGTTGCCGCCGGTTTGCGGCTCTATCTGGACGGTACGAAGGAGTGGCTCGGCACCGACGACGTGTACCCGGTGAATATTCCGAAACGGCTCCGCCTGCGCTTCACCGCGGCGGGCGAGCTGTGGGGGCCGGCGACCGTGCGTTTTCCGATCGGCGAGTACCGCTGGTGCGCAACGACCTACTACAACACGTGGCTGGGGGTCGTGCCCCAGGGAGTGGAGACGACCTACTACCACAAGGGGGAAGACTTCGGCGCGGTGCCGGATCTGTTGCCCGTGCTCGCGCCCGAGGCGGGAGCAATCACTACGAATGGCACCGGAGTTCAGACCCGCAGCGCCGATGGCACGTTCTTCTGGATGGCCCACATGAACGCGGCCAACATCGTCGTGTCGGCCGGCGAGCAGGCCGTGGCCGGGCAACTGCTCGGCCTTACCGGCAATCGCGGCAACGGCAACGCGGACCCGCACTGCCACTACGATCTGAGCTGGGATGGCGACGAGCCCGGCACCTTCCCCTTCGCGGCCGACGCCTATCTGCGCGACTACCCCGACGCCGGCATCCCGGTGGCTGGCGGGTATCAGTTCATGTGGGCCGGCGATACCCTCGCCCTCGACGGCCGGCGTTCTCTTGCGCGCCCGGGGCGCACGATCACCGGGTATCGCTGGATCCTGCATGACGGCACCGTCGTTGACGGTCCAACCGCCGCGCTCACCCCGGCCGAGCCGGGCTTTTTCTCGCAGGAGCTGCGGGTCTTCTTCGACGACGGGAGCGAGGAGCGCGGTTTCACCCAGGTGCGGGCGTTTGAGCGCGGCGCTGCCGGGCAACTGCCCATCAGCGGTTTTGTCTATCAGCATCCTGTCCGGGGAATCACTCCGGGTTCAGAGGTGACCATTCGGCACCATGCTTTCGTGATCGGGAGCTACGGGCGCACGATCGATTTTGGCGACGGCTCCCCGGTGGAAACCGTCGCCGGTTGGCAGCCCGTCGTCTCCCATCGTTATGCCGCCCCCGGGCTCTATACCGTGACGGTCCGCCCCGCCGGAGACTTTGCGCAGATCCTGAAGACTTCCGTGTTGGTGGAAGGTGGCGGCAGCGGCCCGAACCGCCCGCCCGTTATCGCCGGACCGGAGGCGCGGGATTGGCGCTGCTTCGCCGGCCGTGAACTTGTGGTGTCGCTCTCGGGCTTCGATCCGGACGGCGATCCGCTGGATTGGAGCATTGCCCGAGCCCGCCTCACATGGCACTGCGACCATCGCCCTCGATGGCGAGGTGCGGTTCGAACCGATGGCGGGCTTCGTTGGTGACGACGCCTTCGAAGTGGCGCTCGCGGACGGTCGAGGCGGTAGCGACACCGTCCGATGCGCGGTGGTGGTCCGGACTGTGCCGGTCGTCAGTTCGTCGGGCGTGCGGATCGAGGCGGAAGAGTTCGACGGGGGCGGTGAAGGCGTGGCGTATCACGACACCGATGCGCGCCAAGGCCCTTCGCAGGTGCGGACCGACGGTAGCTCCCACGATGTCGACATCGTGGAACTCGATCGCGGGACGGATGCCCCCGCGCAGGCGATCGGCTACATCGAGGATGGCGAATGGCTGCGCTACACCGTCACCTTCCCCACCACCGGCCGCTACACGGTTCGCCTGCGGGTGGCCAACGGCACCGGCGCCACCGCCGCCGATGCGGTGGCGCTGCACTGGAAGGACGCCGTCGTGGCCGGCCCGCTTTCGGTGCCCTCGACCGCCGATTGGGATGCGTATGCGACCATCGATGCCGGTGCTGTTTCGCTCAGTGCGGGCACGGACCTGCTGCAGCTCGACTGCAACGCATCCGGTTTCGACATCAACTGGATCGAGCTCGTGCCCGCCCAGGCGCCGTCGTTCGCGAGCTGGATCGAGGGATATTTCCCGAACGCCGGGGGCAACGTCGCTATCGTGGGTTCCTCCGCCGATCCCGACGGTGACGGCCTGAGCAATATTCTCGAATATGGTCTTGGACGCGCGCCGGACATCGCCGAGCGGGCGCTCGTGCCGACGCTCTGGAGCGATACTGGCGGCAAGTACCTTGCGCTCACGTTCAGACGCCTGCTCGGCGTGACGGTGACGGCCGAGATATCCGACGACCTTGTCACGTGGTCGAGCGATGCCGGGAGTCTTGTACAGATCGGGACCGCGACGACCGACGCATCCGGACTTTACGAGACGGTGACTTTCCGCAGTGTTTCTTCCGTCGCTGCGAAGCCACGTCAGTTTGTCCGGGTCAGGGTGTCCGGGCCGTGAAGTCTTCGGAGTCGGCACCCTCCTTCCATGTCGACTCCGCTTTCGCTCCGCGTGCTCGTGCGCCCTGCGCACCTGGTGTTTGCGTTCGCTCTTTGTCTCGCGGCCGCACGCCTGAGTGCGGCCGCTGGCACTACCTATGGCAACGGCGGCGCCCTCTGGGACCCGCACTCGCAGCGAGTCACGATCGAGGCCGAGAACTTCGACGCGGATGGTGAAGGCGCGGCCTATCATGATCACGACGGGCGCCGGGCCGGGGCGACTCTCCGACCGACGGAAGGCGTCGATTTGGGGGCGTTTACGACCGTGACCGAATCCGGCGTGATGGTGAACTCCATCGTCGCAGGGGAGTGGCTGCGCTATTCGGCGAGAGTTCTTACGACGGCGCGGTTCCGACTGCGCTTGCGAGTGGCGAACAGCGGGGCCGCGATCGCGAATGCGATCACGGTTTCCTGGAAGGACGCGCCCCTCGGGAGCGCGCTCACCGTGCCGACCACCGGCGGAAGCACTGAATTCGCCGAAGTGGTGTTGGACGAGGTCATCCTGACGGTCGGCCCGGATGCGTTGAAGGTCTCGTTCGCGGCCGGCGGATTCAATTTTGATGCGATCATCGTCGAACAGCTGGGGCCGCTGCACTATGCGGACTGGATTCAGGAGTATTTTCCGGGCGGGCCGCCGGAGCAGATCTCTCGCGACGCCGATCCGGACGGTGATGGCCTGAACAACCTGATGGAGTATGCGCTCCTGCTGCCCCCAAATTTCCCTTATACGAGAAGTTTCGGCGGCGTGTGGACCGACCCGGGAACAGGTACGCAGTACCTGGCGATCGGTTATACCGTCGGTAACGATGCCCATATCGTTGCTGAGATCTCGACCGATCTTGTGAACTGGAGCAGCGGACAGGCTGACATCATCGGGTATGGGTTCTTGAAGCATACGATCGACGGGCTCTATACCAGCGGGACCAAGCGCTCGACGATTCCGCTCGGCCAACAACCGCGTCAGTTCGTCCGCTTGCGAGTCACACTCCCGCCGTGAGTTGAGGCCGGTTTTTGGGGGCGGTGCGAGCGAACTGTGAAATTGGAGGTGTTGGTCATCGTCGGCTAGACGGCGCGAGACGGAAGATAGATGCTCGTGGCGCAACCGCCTCCCCGTCGCGGAGCGGTCGTCCCCCACATGAATCCTAGGCAGCTCCTTTTCGCTGTGCGCGCCGCTCGTGGCGCGATCCACTGGCGTGTCTGGCTCGGCTTTGCCGCCGGCATGCTGTTCGCGGTTGCCATTGTGACAACTGCCCAGGCCGGCACGCCGCACGCACAGCCACCGTATTTTGATCTCCAGTTCTCCCCGGTCGCGGGGCATGCCGACCAGCTGAGCTTCAGCTTCGGACCGATCTACGCCGGGCGCACCTACACGCCGGAGTACTGCACCGATCTGGCGACGGCCAACTGGCAGCCGCTCACGACCACGAGCGCGCCGGTCGACGCGAGCGGCCGGCGTACGATCGTCGATCTCAACGCGAGCGGGCCGCGGAAGTTCTACCGCGTGAAGCTCGCGGGAGGCCCCACTCCGTTTCAGCTCACGGCCGAGAATCACTGGGTGGGTAACAGTGGCGGACGTGCCGGAGATGTCCCCCTCGGGATGACCGCAGCGCAGTACAACGGGAATGCCGGGAACTTCTTCACCGATTTCGCGGTGGTGGACGGCGAGTTCTATTTCCAGCGTCCCGGGCCCTACGTGATGACGCTGACGGATTACGATGAGACGGGCCTCTTCAATCGCGGCGGGCTGATTTCGGATGGGACGTCGGGCGGTACTCGCTTTGTCAATGCAGGCGCCGTGTATCAAGGTGGCGCGCAGGGCGGTGCCCGCGAGGGGAAATCGTTCTGGATGCGCTATCCTCCGCTGGATCCCGACGCGGATACCTCGGACGCCGACGCTCCGTTCGATTCCCGGCGATCGACCTCGGCCGCCGGGCTGACGGCGGTGATTGAGAACTTCTACGGCCGCGCGTTCTTCCATAAGTTGGAGCCACCGCCGACCTATCCGGCTCCGAACTCCCCCTACGTTTCTCTTAGCGATGGGCGCAAGATCACCTCTATCGTCGATCCCACCTCGGTGGACTTCGCCACGGACGGCCGGTTGTGGATCGCGGACAACGGCCCCGATCAGAACATCAAGATCTTCGACGTGAGTGGCTCCGGAGCACCGCAACTCGTGGGCGCCTTCGGTGAGACGGGCGGCGTTTTTGCGGGGCCTGTTCCGGGGAAGACCGGAGACAAACGTTTCTGGGGACCCCGGGTGGTGGCCCACGATTGGCTGGGCAACACCTACATCGGCTGCGTGGGCATGAGCATGCAGATGATGGGCGGCACGGATATCCGCTGTTTCGGCGCCGACGGGACGCTGAAATGGAAAGTGATGGGCACCTTCACCAATACCGGTGATGCGTTGCCCGGCAGTGACGGACGGAGCATTTTCCTGAACGCCAAGCGCTACGAGATGGACTATACCAAGGCGCCCGGCAAGAGCTGGTCGCACGCGGCGGTGACGCTGGATCCGTTCACGTACCCCGACGACCCCCGCCTGCTCTGGGCCATGGAGATTCCCTTTGTGCGGGTGGTGAACGGGATCACCTACCTGTACCTCACGGATATGTACGAGACCTTCATCTACGTGGTCCGCTTCGTGCCGGGCAGTGAGATTGGGATTCCCACAGCCTTCATCTGCAACACGTGGGATGGGCAGGGGGATATGCCGTATTTGAAGGATATCCGGCCCTCCTGGGTTTCCTTTCCGGCGGAGAACGCCAACAAATGTCGACGCTGGATGTGGCGCGACGACAACGGCAACGGCCATCCCGACGCTGGCGAATGCCACGAGTTCCAGCTCGGCGGTCCCATCGAGTGGGGCCTCGATGTGGACGAGGGCGGGAATATCTTTATTGGGGGGCAGGGTCCCCACTCCAACGAGTACAAACTGGGCGGGATCCTCTGCATTCCCTTCGGGCAGGCCGACGCGAACGGCGTGCCCGCCTTCCAGCCGGCGGATATGCGGTTCTTCGACATCCCCTATCCGATGGTGGAGTACGCCGGGGCCGCTGGCCGCCTCAAGTATATCGCAAAGACAGATACCATGTACCTGATGGCCACCTGGAGCGAGTTCTACACCCAGGCGCTCTATCGGTATGACCACTTCATGGACCCCGCCAAGCGCACCAAGGCGTGGGTCCTGGATTTGGGCGCCGACGACCTGGGGCTTGGTCATCCCTACCTCGATAAAAACACCGCGGGAATGACTCTGCCGACCGCCTTCACCGCCGACGAAGATTACGTCTACGTCATGTATGTGGACAACGGGCTCGACGGACGGGTGCGTGGCGAGATCACGATCTACGACGCCAAGGACAAGCACAAGGTGGGCTGGATCGTGCCCGGCGATGAGACCGGGCATTTCAGCGGGGCGACTGATCTCAAGTACGCGCTCAACGTCACCACCCGAGTCAATGGCGAGAAGATCATCATGGCCGAGGAGAACGGAGCCGGGAAGGTCATGGTCTATCGCTGGACGCCTCCGCACATGCCGTAACGATTTCTCGATCCCACTTTTCATAACGACTTGTCCCCACCGATGCGCTCTTGCGTTCTCACTTCTCTTCCCCGGCTCTTCCTCGGGCTAATACTCCTCGGCGGCGTGGCTGCTCGCGCCGGCACGCCGCACGCGCAGCCGCCGTATTTTGATCTCCAGTTCTCCCCGGTCTCGGGGCATGCCGACCAGCTGAGCTTCAGCTTCGGACCGATCTACGCCGGGCGCACGTACATTCCGGAGTTCTGCACCGATCTCGCCGCGGGGAACTGGCAGCCGCTCACCACCACGAGCGCGCCGGTCGATGCGAACGGCCGGCGCACGCTCGTCGATCTGGCGGCGAGCGGACCGCGGAAGTTCTACCGCGTGAAACTCGCGGGCGATCCCACGCCGTTCCGGCTCACGGCCGAGAATCACTGGGTCGCCAACAGCGGCGGGCGCCCGAATACGCAGCGGCCGGCTGAGATAGATCCTATCGCCTGGGACGGCAATGCCGGAAACCATCTGACCGGGCTGCGCGTGATGGATTGGGAGGGCGGGAGCGCCTTGGTCATCACTAGCAACGAGTACGACGAAACGGGACTCGGCAACAGACCCAATCTAGGCGCCGTCTATCGGGACGGGCACTGCCTCGGAAAGGCGTTCGATGTGCACGGCCCGATTGACAACCGCACCGCGAAGGTTCGCGCCGGCACGCTCACCGCGACTGTGCGGAATTTTTGGGGGCGCGGATTCTTCCTCCGGGTCGGGCTGCCCGAACCGGTGCCGCCGAACACACCGACTCCGTTGCGCCTTACGCCGCCGCCCACCGGCGCCGCCGCGCCCTACGTCGAGTTGAGCGACGGGCGCGAGATCCGTTCTGTCGAGGACCCGACGGCGGTGTCATTCGATCTGCAGGGGCGCCTCTGGATCACCGACAACGGCCCCGATCAGAATGTGAAGATCTTCGACGTTACCAGCGGCGGTGCACCGATACTGGTCGGCACCTTCGGCGAGGCTGGCGGCGTGTTTTCCGGACCGGTACCGGGAGCGTGGGGCGAGAAGCGTTTCTGGGGCCCGGTGGGTATTGGGCACGATTCGGACGGCAACGTGTATGTCGGTTCCACGGGCATGAGCAGCCTGATGATGGGCGGCACCGATATCCGCGCGTACGCCGCCGATGGGACCTTCTTGTGGATGGCGAACTCCACGTTCACCAATGCCGGCGATGCGGACCCGGCGAGCGACGGCACCTCCGTCCACCTCAATGCCAAACGCTACGCGCTCGACTACACGAAGGGCCCCGGCGCGAGCTGGAGCTTCGCCGCGGTGACGCTCGATCCGTTCCGTTTCCCCGACGACCTGCGGCTCCAGAACGCGATGGAGTCGGTGTGGGTGCGGCGGATCGAAGGGCGGAAGTTCCTCTTTCTCGGCAACATGTATGGTCAGTTCATTTACGTGGTGCGGTTCGAACCGGGCAGCGAGATCGGCATCCCGACGGCGTACTTCAATCTGGGTGTGAGCGGCAACAATTCGGGGGTCTTCGCCGGTCTGCATCCGAACTGGGAGCCGACCGAGAATAACAAGAACCGCCGTTGGCGCTGGCTCGACACCAGCGGCGACGGCCAAGCGCAGGCCGACGAGTTCGCGGAATTCTACGTGGGTGCGATGGCGGGCTCCTGTGTCGATGTGGATGAAAGCGGCGCGATCTGGTACGGCGGCCGGGGCGAGTACTCCTCCTATTTTCGCGACGGCGGCATGACCCGACTTGTGCCGGGCGGGCTCGCGGCCAACGGCGTGCCGCGCTACCCGCTTGCCGCGCTTGAGCGCCCGGCGGTGCCGTTTGCCGAGCACGGCGCTGCGTCCATGCGCCTGAAGTATCTGCCGGCCACCGACACACTCTTCATCTCGGGAAGTTACGACGCGTGGTACGACCGCGTCGTCTACCGCTACGACCACTTCAGCGATCCGGCGCGGCGCACCCGTGTGTTCGCCGCCGATCTGGGTTACGAGGACTTCGGTCGGCCGGTGCATCTCGACCAAGGCATGAACGAGATGACGATTCCGCACGGTTTCACCGCTGACGAGGACTACATCTACGTTGTTTATCTCGACAACGGCCGCGACGCCCGCACCCGCGGCGAGGTGACAATCTACGATGCCCGTGACGGCCACAAGGTCGGCTGGATCGTGCCGGGACAGGAGACGGGCGGTTACTCCGGCGCGATGGATCTCGTGAACCCGATCAACGTCGTAACCCGTGCCAACGGCGAAAAGGTCATCATAGTCGAGGAGAACGGCGCCGGGAAGGTGATGGTTTACCGCTGGACGCCGCCGCACATGCCGTGACGCCGCGGTGCAGAAGGCCAGGGCTCGTTGGGCCCGGCCTGCGGAGAAGGGGCAGACCGGCCCTCCCCGGAATTCGCAGTTGAAAATCCCGCGGCGCGGCCCTTGCTTCCGCCCACCACGTTTAGGTGAGCCCGGGGCGCCGGGCTGAGATCGCGACACGTTCCGTCGCCCAAGCCTTCGAACCTGACGCGTCTGACCACGCCGTAGGGAAAACAGGCTCCGGCAAACCCGGGGGTTGTTGCCCCTGCAGTGGGGCCGGGCGAGTTCCAGCCAACCTCGCCATCATGTCCTCGCCCTCCGCCAGTGCCTCCGATCACCGCTGTTTCGCGGGGTCGCGTCGTGTCTATCTCCTCGGTTCGCGCGCCGATCTGCGCGTGCCGATGCGCGAGATCACGCTCACGCCGACGCGCCTGCCCAACGGCACCGAGGTGCCCAATGACTCCGTCCGTGTGTACGACACCGCCGGCGCCTGGGGCGACCCGGAGTTCCACGGCGACTCCACCCGCGGCGTGCCGGCCATCCGCGCGGCGTGGATCGCGGAGCGCGGCGACGTCGAGGCGATCACCGGCCGCGGCGTGCAGCCGATCGACGACGGCTACCTTTCCGAGAAGCACCGCGCGCAGGCCGAGGCGGAGGGGAAGCGCAACCCGATGCGGCCCTTCGACCGCACCGACCGCCGCACGCTGCGCGCCAAGCCGGGCGCGTGCGTCACGCAGATGCACTACGCCAAGCAGGGCATCATCACGCCCGAGATGGAGTTCGTGGCCATCCGCGAGAACATGCGCCTGCAAAGCGCCCGCGAACTGCTGGAGATGACCGAGCAGGGCCCGCGCAATTCGCTCTTCCGCCAGCACGTCGGCCAGAACTTTGGCGCGGCGATCCCGCGCGAGATCACCCCGGAGTTTGTCCGCAGCGAGGTGGCCCGCGGCCGCGCGATCATCCCGGCCAACATCAACCACCCGGAAAGCGAGCCGATGATCATCGGCCGCAATTTCCTGGTGAAGATCAATACGAACATCGGCAACTCTGCGGTGGCGTCGTCGATCGACGAGGAGGTCGAGAAGATGCGCTGGTCGGTGAAATGGGGTGGCGACACGTTGATGGATCTCTCCACCGGCAAGAATATCCACCAGACCCGTGAGTGGATCTTGCGCAACTGTCCGGTTCCCGTGGGCACCGTACCGATCTACCAGGCCCTCGAGAAGGTCGGTGGCCGGCCCGAGGCGCTCACGTGGGAGATCTTCCGCGACACGTTGATCGAGCAGGCCGAGCAGGGCGTCGACTATTTCACGATCCATGCCGCGGTGCTGCTGCGCTACGTGCCCCTGACGGCGCGGCGCATGACCGGGATCGTCTCCCGCGGCGGGGCGATCATGGCGAAGTGGTGTCTGGCTCATCACAAGGAGAACTTCCTCTACACGCATTGGGACGACATTTGCGACATCATGGCCGCCTACGACGTGGCCTTCTCCATCGGCGACGGCCTACGGCCCGGCTCGATCGCCGACGCCAACGACGACGCCCAGTTCGGTGAGTTGCTCACGCAGGGCGAACTCACCACCCGGGCGTGGGCGCGCGGCGTGCAGGTCATGAACGAGGGCCCCGGCCATGTGCCCATGCACATGATCGCCGAGAACATGCAGAAGCAGCTGGAGTGGTGTCATGAGGCGCCGTTCTACACGCTCGGGCCGCTCACCACCGACATCGCCCCCGGCTACGACCACATCACCAGCGCCATCGGTGCCACGATGATCGGCTGGCACGGCTGCGCGATGCTTTGTTATGTGACGCCGAAGGAGCACCTGGGCCTGCCCGACAAGGACGATGTGCGCGCCGGCGTGATCGCCTACAAGATCGCCGCCCACGCCGCCGACCTCGCCAAGGGGCATCCGGCCGCTCAATACCGCGACAACGCGCTCTCGAAGGCGCGCTTCGAGTTCCGCTGGGAGGATCAGTTCAACCTCGGCCTCGATCCGGAGAAGGCGCGTGAGTTCCACGACGCCACCCTCCCGCAGGACAGTGCGAAGACCGCGCACTTCTGCTCGATGTGCGGTCCGCAGTTCTGCTCGATGCGCATCACCGACGACGTGCGCCAATACGCCGAGGCGCAGGGCCTCGAGGAGCAGAAGGCCGTCGAGGCCGGGCTGCAGGCGAAGGCGGAGGAGTTCCGGAAAGCCGGCGGCGAGCTCTACCTGGACGCGAAGCAGTGAACGAGTAGCTGGGGCGCGCAACGACTCAGCCCTCGGGCGCGGCGGGCTGAACGACTGCGTCGTCCAGCTACGCGGAAGGGCCGGGCGCCTAGGGGTCTGTGGGGCGCCGCGCGCGGCTGGAACGCGAAGCGGTTCAGCCTGCCGTGTCGGCCCCCCGGCGGGCGGCGCCCGCGGCCCGCCCCGCCGCGCACCGGCCCCCCCCCCCCCCCCCCCCCCCCCCCCCCCCCCCCCCCCCCCCCCGGCGGCGCCGCCCCCCCCCCCCCGCCCCCCCCCCCCCCCCCCCCCCCGCCCAACCCCCCGGCCCCCACCTCCCCCCCCCCCCCCCCCCCCCCCCCCCCCCCCCCGGGGGACCCCCCCCCCCCCCCCCCCCCCCCCCCCCCCCCCGTTTTCCCTGGTCGGGGGGGCCGCAGCGCGGGCGGTCCCCCCCAGGCGAAGCGCCTCAGCGCCCGATGACCAGGCGCAGGAAGCGCCGGGGGTGGGTGGTGGTGGTGGCGTCCTCGTCCACCACGGTCGTCCAACTGTTGGTGTTGTCCGCCCCGGTGCTCGACCAGATCGGGCTGAACGAGCCGAGCGTGTTGGCTGCCTCGACGGTGTAGGTGATCTCAGGATAGGCGAGGCGCTGGAACTCCAGCGATAGATGCGTGCTGGTCTCGTCGGGGGCGGTGCCGATATCGGCGCCGCTTCCGGGATTGGTGGCGTTCGGGTTCGTGCCGGTGGCGTACTCGAAAAGGTTGGTGCGGCCGTCGTGATCGGGGTCGGCGGAATCGGCGCCATCGCCGCCATCGTCGGGGCTGCCGAAATGGCCGAGGCGCCAGGTCTCCAGGTCGGAGAGGACCGTGATCGCGACGGTATCCGACTGCACATGCCCGACCTCGTTGCTGACGAGGCAGTAGTAGCGATCGCTGGTGTGGGTGACGGGAAGGCTGTCGAGGGTCAGCGTGGCGGTTTGTGCGGTGGCCCCGGTGGCGACTTCCCACTCGCTGCTGCCGGTCTGGAGACGCCACCACTGGTAGTGAAGGGGCGATGACGTGCCGGTGGCGGCGAGCGTGAGGGTGGAACTGGTGCCGGCAGGAACGTAGAGGGGTGAGGGCTGGGCGGTGATCGTCGGAAGGGGCTCACGAAGGACCAGCGAGTGGTGCCCAGATTGTTGGTCGTCCTGCGTGGCGGCGAAACAGGAGAGCACCCCGCCGAAGACGCGAATTGGCGTGGGCTGGTTGTCGAGTGATCCGTCGCCGAGCCGTCCATCGACGCCGGAGCCCATGGCGTAAAGGGAGCCGTCGTCGGTGAGTGCGAGGGTGTAACTGTGGCCGGCGGCGGCAGATACCACCACGCTGCCCTCAGGCATAGCCGCCTTGCCGAACGGGTAGCCCGCATTGGCGGTGAAGACTTGCCCGAGTGCACCACGGAAGTTGTTGCCCGCGGTCCAGAGCGAGCCGTCGGCCTTGACGACAGCGCTGTGTTTGAACCCGCAGGCCAAGGCGACCACGGGGGAGCCCGAGGGAGTGATGTTCATTGGGAACTTGATATTGCCTTGGGGTGTGATGCCCAGCGCCCAATCGCCGGAGGTGCCGATGCCCCAAAGGGTCTCATCGTTCTTGAGGAACAGGGTGTGCTCCAGTCCTGCGGCGACCGTGCGGACATTGGTGGCGATCCGAGTTGGCACAGGCTCCCCCTGGGTCCTCCCTTCGAAGCCCAGTCCTGGGCCCGCGCCCATGGCGTACAGATCGCCGTTGGAGAGCAGGACAAAACTGCGATCGGCCGCGGCGTACACCGCGCTGGCAGCGGCGGGAAGCGGGATCTGGACGGGAGCGAGGCGCACCTCGTAATCGGGCCGGCTGGGCCCGAGATACCCTTGGCCAAGTTCGCCGTTGTTGTTGGCCCCGACGCCCCAGGCGGTGCCGTCGGCCTTGAGAAACAAGCTATGTCCGGTGCCGGCGGCGACGCCGATCACGCCGGAGATGCTGGTGAGGAGCGTAGGTGTGTAGACTCTTCCGGTGGTTTTGTCCTCACCGTCGCCAAGTCGGCCGGCGGCTTGGTTACCCATGGCGTAGACCGTGCCGTCGGTCTTGACGAAGAGGGTGTGCGCGGGACCGGCGGCCACCGCGACAACGTCCGTGCTCCAAGGTTTGGAGGCGAACGAATCGTAATAGGCGGCGGTGCCCAGGCCGGTCTGCCCGAAGGCGTTGTTGCCTGTGACCCACAGCACCCCGGGAACCGAGGTGGCGGCGCTGGCGGATGCAGCGAGGAGTCCGGCCGCGAGGGCGCAGCGGGCAAAAAGGCGAGGCAGTCTGGTGAACGTATACATGGTTCGGGGCGGGCGGATGGGGGCGGAGAGGCGGCTGGCGGGAAGAAGGGTCGTTGGGAGTAGCTGGAGCGCGAAGCGATTCAGGGGCGAAGCCGGGCGAAGGTGGCGGCGGGCGGGGCTAAAGGGCTGAACGACTTCGTCGTCCAGCTACGCGGAAAATGTCGTCGAGTTACGGGGATCGTTACGGGGCGATCAGCGTGGCCCGGACGCGGGCGAAGAGGCGCGGCTGGCCGGAGAGCGCGATGGTGGACTGACGGATCTGCATTGTGCCCGCCGCCGCGATTACGGTGTCGCCACAGGCGTCCCAGTTCACCAGATCGGTCGAGGATTCCACCACCAACGTGGCGTCAGGGCGGTTGGAGTCGTCAGAGAAGGTGACCTCGAGCTGCGGCCCAACCACTCGGATACGGGGTAGGCCGGCGCCGGTGCCGTCGGTTACTGGGGCGGTGGCGAGTGGGTTGAGACCGAACGCGTAGCAGAGCAGGTTGTTGGTGCCGTCGCGGTTCGGATCGTCACCGGGGGCGTCCTGGCCGGTCGGCAATCCGAGGAGCGTCGACCAGTCCGCGTAGCCTACGGCCGGAGTGAGCCGGAGGTAGCCACCGTCGTAGGGGATGCGAACGACCCCACCGGCGAACAGCGAGTTGAGGTGCAGCCAGGTCCCGTCGGGCTGCGCGACATAGACCGGGAGGCGGTTGAGGCAGAGCTCGGATCCGTCGAGCAACGACAGGCCGGTCAGACCGCCGGTGCCGTGGAGATACAGCGCTTCGGGGCCGGTGCGGTTACCGTTGTCCACCAGATCGACGAGGGCGACATTCGCGGGCGCGCCGACGGCGCCGACGATCAGGCGGCCGAAGCCGAAGTTCCCGTCGTTGCCGGGGTCGGCGGCGCCGGCATCGAGCCCGCCGACCTCGAAGGTCCCCGAGCCCGTGAAAGCGATGGTGCCTTCGAGCGGGGAGAAGGCGTGCTCCTCGGTGGCGGCGAAACGGAAGCTGCCGCTCAGGTGGAGGACGGCGCCTGCGACCAGTTCGAGCGCGGTGCCAGGGCCGAGATCGAGGCTGCGCGCTGCGATGATGGAGCCGGCACCCGTGGCGCGAAGCCGGTGCAGGCCGATGGTCTGAAGCTCTCCGAGCAGAAGGCCGCCAGCGTCGTCGGCCCGCAGGCTGACCGGAGTACCGCTGTCGGGGCCGACCGAACGTTTCAACCGGGAGAGGTCAACAAGGCCGCCTTCATTGCCGCGATACCAGGCGCTCAATCCGATGTGCTCGATGGATTCGATACAGGACAGATCGGTGACGGAGCCGGCGCCGTCGGCCGTGAAGGAGTCCCGGAAGCCGTCTGCGGTGTTGGCGTTGGTAAGGGTCAACGAGCGGGTGGCGCCGCTGCCGGGGGTCAGCGAAATGCGGCCGCCATTGAAGGTGGACACGTAGTGGGCGCCGATCGCGTTCGCCAGAGAGCTGAGGGTGATGGTGCCGCCGTCGGCGACAAGACTGACCACGCCCTCCTCCACCATCGCCGAGGTTTGCAGACCATCCAGCAACACGCTGCCGGTAGCGGTGCTGTGGAAGAGACAGCCGTTGTTGGCGGCGAGGAGCACGTCGATGGCGGAGAGATCGACCACCGAGTCGTGGTCCATGGCACGGAACGAGCCTGAGCCCGGCCCGGTGAGCGTGAGAATGCGGGGCGTGACGGGATCGACGACGCCAGCGGTAATTATTCCTCCGGTACCGGCGGTGAAGCTGTGCTCGCCGTCGATGGCCGTGAGCACGGGCAGCTCGATCGTGCCGCCGTCGTAGGCGTGGTGGGCGATGCGGCGCCCGGTGGAGTTCACCGACGCGGCGAGGTCGGGGAAGGCGACGGTGCCATCGCGCTCGGCGAAGAGGGAGAGTTCGGCGGCTTCCAACGCGAACGTGTCGATCGAGGAGAAGTCGATCCGCGAGCCGGCGTCCTCGGCGCGGAAGGTGGTGGAAGAGGTGCCCGCGATGGTGAGCGTGCGAGGATCTGCGGTGGAAGCGGTGGCGAGGGTGCCGCCGGTGCTCGCAGTGAAGAAGTGGGTACCTTGAATGGCCGACAGTGAGGGCAGGTGGATGGTGCCGGCCTCCGACGCATTGAGACTGGAGACCCACAGATCGGAGGCGCTAAGGACTGTGAGCTGGCCGAGGGTGGTTGTGGCCGCTCGTTCGGCGTCGATGCGGAGCCCTGCGCCATTGCGGGTCTCGATCGAGTGGAAGCCGTCGAGGTCGAGCAGTGAGCCGGTGTCGGTGGCAAGAAGATGCAGCCCTCGGTTCTGAGTGGGGTCGGCCTGGTCGACCACAAGCTCGTGGGCAGGGCCGGCGGAGGCGATGGTGGCGTGGGCGCCGCTCTCGACCATGATGGAGGCGCCGTCGAGCTGGATCGGGCCGGGTCCGGTGAAGTCGAAGGCGGTACCGGGGCCGCTGACGAGGAGTCCGCCGGCCGAGGTGAAGCTGCCCAGGACGGACAGGTTGCGGCCCGAGTTCAGGGTGAAGGTGGTGTCCGTACCGATCGACAACCCGCTTAGCTCGTGCGCACCGGCGGCGGGATCGAAGTTGATCCAGTCCTGGTCGGCTCCGATGGCCGCGGAGTACCGATTGCCGCCGGAGTTGAGGGGCACGACGCCGATGTCCCAATTGGCCGGGTTGGCGTAGCTGCCGTCGGTGCCGGTGTACGTGGCGACGGTCTGGGCAAATCCGGACAGAGGCGCAGTCAAGAGGGCAAAAAGGAGCAGGGAGGGGAGGCCCGCGTGCGCGAAGCGAGAGTACGAGGAGTGCATGGGCAATGTTTGTGAAAGGGTGTGCTACAGGCGCGGGGGTGCGCGAAATCGATCGTGGGTGGCCCCGTTCTGGGGCGGAGCCGGCGCGCCATCGGGCCGGTGCTAAGTAGTCTCGCATCCACTCCGGCTCGGGCGCGGGCCCCAAACCCGCCGCAGCGGACGGTACCCACGGAGCAGGGATCATGCCCTGGCGTCGAGAGCGCATTACCGCTGTGGCGGGTTTGCAGCGACGCTAATGTCCCCAGAAGAATGCCCTAATATCGGGCAAGAGCTGATGCGTCGGAGGGCGGCGCCGGCCAGGGCTGAACGACTGCGTCGTCCAGCTACGGGAAAGGGGAACTGAACGATTCGCTCGTCCAGTTACGGGGAAGGGCCGGGATCGCGTAGCTGGGGGCGTTCCGGGTAGCTGGGGCGCGAAGCGACTCAGCACAGCCAGCCCAGGCGCGCCTTCAGGATCGAAAGGGCGGCGACGCAGGCCGTCTCGGCGCGCAGGACACGCGGGCCGAGGTGCACCAGCGTGAACCCGGCGGCGCGCAGCGCAGCGCGGTCGGCCTGGTCCCAGCCGCGCTCCGGCCCGAGCGCGAGCACCGCGGCGGCCGGGGCGGGCGGCAGGGCGACATCGGCCAGCCCGGCGGTGGCTTCGTAGTTGTCGAGCGCGAGACGGAGCGTCCCGGGCGTGAGCTCGGCGAGCACCGTGGCGAGCGGCCGCCCCGAGGTGACGGCGGGCAGCCGGGTGCAGAACGCCTGCTGCGCGCCCTCGACCAGGTGTTCGCGCCATTCGCCTGAGGACCACAGCGTGCTCTGCGCGTAGTTGGGATCCGCCCTCCCGGTCGCCACGAAATGGAGTGAGCCCACGCCTAGGGCGGTGCACTCCTGCAGCACCTTGCGCGCCGTCTGCGGGCGCGGCAGGCCGAGCAGGAGCGCGAGCGGCGGCAGGCGCGGCGGCTCGGCGCCGAGGGTGGCGGCGAACTCCACCGAACCGTCGGCAGGATACGCGGTGAGGCGGCCCTTGCCGCGCGGTCCGTCGATCAGCCCGAGGTCGAACTCCTCGCCCACGCCGCGCCGCAGGACCTCGCGCAGATGGCGCGCACGCGGATCGCCGGCGGGTAGCGGCCGGTCGAGTTCGTGGCGGGCGAAGAGCACGAGGTTCATGAAGGAAGGCTGAACGGAGAAGGCAGAAGGCAGAACGAAGAGGGCGGCAGGCTGGGGCGACGCCGGGCTGGGTCGAGCGGATGGAGCCGTATCCGGTGCGGCCGCCGGTGCGCCGTGGGAGGCACCGGGTTCGGCCGTCTCCGGCCGTCTATTGCTTGAGCTCCTCGATGGCGGAGACTCGGTTGTCTTCAAAAAGGATGCGCAGGTGTTCCTCGGTCTCCCCGCGGTAGACATCGGCGTAGACCGGCTCGGTGAACACGATGCGGCGCCCGGTGGCGCGGTCGAAGCCGACCACCCGGCGATAACCTGCGAAGGCGGTGCCGGAGTAGCGCTCGAAGTAGCGGCGGTAGACCCACTCCATTTTCAGGGGACCGGTGGAGAGTCGCTCGATCCGGCGGTCAGGGGCGCCAATGGCGATGAAGACCATGTCGGGCGAGTCGCCGATGGCCACGTTGCCCTGGCGGAGGCGTTCCTGGTCGGCGGCCGGCAGCGAGGCGAACACCTCGGCCTTCTGCCGGATGCGGCTGGAGGTGGTGTTGCAGCCGGCGAGGGCGAGCACGGAGGCGAGGAGCAGGGGGGCGAGGCTACGGGTTTTCATGGGAGCTGTGACGTGGGCGAAGGCAAGGAGGTTCCGGGCGGGGCGTCAAAGGGCGAGTCGGCGCAGCCGCAGGGCGTTGCCGACCACGCTGAGCGAGCTCAGGCTCATGGCGACGGCGGCAAACAATGGCGGCAGCGACCAGCCGGGCCAGTAGGCGAAGACCCCGGCGGCCAGAGGCACGCCGAGCAGGTTGTAGAAAAAAGCCCAGAAGAGGTTCTGGCGGATGTTGCGCAATACGGCACGGCTCAGGCGCACGGCCCGGGCGAGCCCGCGCAGGTCGCCATGAAGCAAGACGATGCCGGCACTCTCGATCGCCACATCGGTGCCGTGGCCCATGGCGAGGCCCGCCGCCGCCGCGGCGAGCGCGGGGGCGTCGTTGATACCGTCGCCGGCGAAGGCCACTCGTCGGCCCGCGGCGCGGAGCTCTTGCACGAGGGCCTGCTTGTCGGCGGGCGAAAGGCCGGCGTGCGGGGTGGGAAGGCCGAGCTCGGCGGCGATACGGGCGGCGGCGGCGGGGTTGTCGCCGGTGGCCATTACGACCTCGAGGCCAAGGGCGCGAAGATCGCGCAGGGCCTCCGGCGTGGTCGGGCGGATGCGATCGGCGAGGGCGAGCAACCCGAGCACGCGCTCGGCGTCGGCCAGCCAGACCACGGTTTGGCCGGCGGCTTCGGCGGCTTGTGCCGTGGCGGCGAGGGCGGAGGGGGCGGCGAACCCGAGCCAGGGGAGTTTGCCGAGGGCGAGCGGGCGGCTGCCGATCCGGGCGCGAACCCCGGCGCCGGGCGCGGCGGCGAAATCGTGGGCCGCCTGTCGGGCGAGCCCTTGCTCCTCGGCGGCGCGGACGATGGCCTTGGCCAGTGGATGCTCGCTGCCGGTCTCCAGTGCGGCGGCGAGCCCCAGGAATTCCTCGGAGGTGGTGCCCTCGGCCGGGCTCCAAGCGACGAGCTCCGGGCGGCCCTCGGTGAGGGTGCCGGTCTTGTCGATGACGAGCACGTCGCAGGCGGCGAGCCGTTCGAGTGTGCCGGCGTCGCGCACCAGGATGCCGGCGCGGGCACCGCGGCCGATTCCGGTGACAATGGATACCGGGGTGGCGAGCCCGAGCGCGCAAGGACAGGCGACGATGAGCACGGCCACGGCGTGGGCCAGGGCGGCGGGCAGGGAAGCGGCACCGCCGAACGCGAGCCAGAGGGAGAGGGTGAGCAGCGCGCTGCCGAGGATCACCGGGACGAAGAAGTCGATCACCCGGTCGGCCACCCGGCGGATCGGCGGGGCAGCGTCCTCGGCGGCCTCGACCAAGCGTACGATCTGGGCGAGCACGGTGTCGGCGCCCACCCGGCGGGCTTCGCAGACGAAGGTGCCGGTGGTGTTGAGGGTGCCGCCGGTGACCGGGTCGCCGGGTTGTTTGTCCACGGGGATCGGTTCGCCGGTGAGCATCGCTTCGTCGAGGGTGCTGCGGCCCTCGAGCAGGATGCCGTCGACTGGGACCTTCTCGCCGGGGCGCACCCGCAGCCGGTCGCCGGGCCGCACGGCGGCGAGCGGCACGTTCTGCTCGGTGCCGTCGGGCAGGATACGAGCGGCGGTGGCCGGGGCGAGGGCGAGGAGGGCGCGGATGGCGTCGCCGGTGCGGGCGTGGGCGCGCTGCTCGAGGATCTGGCCGAGCAGAACAAGAGTGGTGATCATCGCCGCCGCCTCGAAGTACAGCGGGGGATGGGCGCCGTGGTGGAGGGCGGCCGGTAGCGCCGCGGGCCGCAGCAGGGCGAAGAGGCTGTAGCCGTAGGCCGCCCCGGTGCCCGTGACCGTGAGGGTGAACATGTTGAAATCGAGGGTACGCCAGGAGCGCACGAAACGTTTCAGGAAGAACCATCCGCTCCACCAGAAGACCGGCGTGGTGAGGGCGGCTTGCCACCAGCCACTGGCCTTCGGCGACAGGCCGGGGTCGAAGCGCAGCGCGCCCGGCAGCATCGGGCCCATGGCGAGGGCGGCCACCGCGAGGGTGAGCGGCAGTGCGAGCCAGAAGCGCGGCAGCAGCACAGTGAAGGCGGGCAGGCCCATGTAGACCGGTTCGTAAGGGGTGGCGGGAGCGTCGGCCTGGGCTGGCATGGGGGCAGACTCGGGTGGCCTGGCAGTGGCGCGCGAGCCGGAAAGCGGTGCGGCGGTGAGTTGTGAAAACTTCGTGAGAGTCGGTCGTGGCGGGGTCGGGGCAGGCGCGAGGGGCCGAATTTTCTCGCCGTGGCCGAGGTGGAATTGATCTGATTTTTACGCCGCGCCTTGCGCAGCAAGTCTTCCTCTGTGCAGCCCCCACAACGGCGAAGAAATCGCCACCCCCACATGCACACCCAGTCCCTTACAAACTCGCGACAAACCCTTCCTGCAAGCATGCCGCCCGGTGGGCGGAGTGTTTCTTTTCTCCAACGTTCGAGTGCCTAGCGCCGCCATGCACTCTGAACCTCAACCCGAATCAAACCCGGCGTTGCACGGGATCACGGCGGAGTCGCTCTTGGCGGCGCAATCGCTGCCGGCCTGGGTCTGCGCGGCCGCCTCGATGGAGATCCTGGCTGCCAACGGGGCCGGGGCCTGGCATCTGGGCGGCGTGCACGAGGCGCTGCCCGGCCGGGTGTTGACCGACGAGCGGCTCGCGCCGACGCCGGCCCACGCGCTCACCGCCTGGGCTGCGGCCGGCCCGGGCCGCGAGCAACTCTGGCCGCTGCAACGCATCGACGGCAGCCTGCTGGAGACGCGGGTCGTGGTGACACCACTGATTGGTGACGGCCCGGAGCGGCTGCTGGTGGTGGCCCTGCCGGCCCTGCTCGAGCGGGAGGGCGGCGCCCGTGGCGAGGAGGAGATGCTGCGCGCGGCCAAACGCGAATCGCTCGAGCTGCTGGCGGGTGGAGTGGCCCACGATTTCAACAATCTGCTCACCGCCCTGCTGGGCAACCTGAGCCTGGCGCGGATGGATACGGCGGTGAGCGACACGGTGCAGGATTGGCTCGAGGAGGCCGAGAAGGCCGCCGGGCGCGCCCGCGACCTTACCCACCAGCTGCTGACCTTTGCCAAAGGTGGCGAGCCGGTGCGCCGCCTGGTGAACCTGGGAGACTATCTGCGCGAGGCGGCCCAGTTCGCGCGCCAAGGCTCGCGCGTGCGTTGCGAGTGCACCTTGCCCGCGGAGCTCTGGCCGGCGGAGGTCGATGCCGGGCAGGTCGGCCAGGTGGTGCACAACCTGGTGCTCAACGCCGTGCAGGCGATGAGCGCCGGCGGTGTAGTCACGGTGGGCGCGCGCAACGTGACACGCGACATGGCCCGCCAGCTCGGGCTGGGCTCGGGGCATTTTGTGGTCGTCACGGTGACCGATGAGGGGCCGGGTATCCGACCCGAGGACATGGCCCGCATCTTCCAGCCGTATTTCACCACCAAGAGCCAGGGCTCCGGCCTGGGGCTGGCCACCTCGCAGGCGATCGCCCGGCGCCACTACGGCGCGCTGCGGGTGGAGTCACCGCCGGGCCAGGGGGCCACGTTTCTGCTCTATCTGCCGGCCAAGCCGGGGGCGCGCGTGGAGCAGGAGGCGGGCGGCGCCGTGGTGCCCACGCTGGCCGGACGGGTGCTCTTCATGGACGACGAGCCCTCGATCCGCCAGCTGGCGCCCAATCTTCTGCGTCGCCTCGGTTTCGAGGCCGAGGTGGTGGCCGACGGGCTGGAGGCAATCGAGGCGTATGTGCGTGCGGCGGCCGAGGGGCGGCGCTTCGATGTGGTGATCCTCGACCTCACGGTGCCGGCGGGTATGGGCGGCAGCGAGGCGATGCAGCGGCTGCGGGCCATCGACCCGGCTGTGCAGGTAATCGTCTCCAGCGGCTATGCCGCCGACCCGGTCCTTCTCGAGCACCGTGCGCACGGTTTCTGCGGGGTCGTCAACAAGCCGTACAGCTTGAGCGTGCTCGCTTCGGTGCTCAACCGGGTGCTGGAGGGCGACGCTACTCCGGCTTGAACGGGGGAGCGGCCCTGCGCGGCACCGGATGGCGCGGTTTGCCCGCGCTTCGGCCTCCGCGTCAGTCCGTGGGGGCGGAACCGTTGTAGGCGCGGCGGATCGCCTGGGCGGCCGCTTCGGCGGCCGTGCCGATCTCGCGGGCCTTGGCCGCATGGAGCGAAGAAAGGCCCGGAGTCTCGGAGAGGATATCGGCCAGCATGCGGATCACTGCGAGGTGGTTGTTAAGCTCGTGGCGCAGGGTCGGGGAAATGGAGGGGGCCACGGCCACCCCGCCGGCGTCGGGGGAGGTGGCCACCGCTTCCAGCAGGGTGGCGGAATCGGCGACGATCTGGGTGGCGCAATCCGGCTCGCCGGCCTGCAGGGCGCGTTCGATCCGGGCGGCTGTCTCGCGGTCGGAGGCGAGGATATGGAGAAGCAGGGGGGGCATGCGCGGGGAGGCGACGCTGCGCGGCCGGTGGCGCGTCGTAAAGAGCCTTCTGGACGTCGCCGCGGCGCGCCGGCGTGCGGAGCGGGTGGGAGGATTGTGTTGCCAGTCCCGGGGAGGGGCGAAACATTCGGCCCTTGTACCAACATGCTACGTAAGATCATCGGTGGTTTGAAATCGCTCGGCCGTTCGTTGAAGGGGAAATCCTCCGACGCTGCGCCAGTCGGGGCCCGTGTCCATGCCGGCAGCCAGTCCAAGAGCGCCCCTGGTCGCCCCGCTGCGGCCAAATTTGCGGGTGGTCCCGCCCGCCCCGCCGAGCGCGGCCCGCGGGAAGACCGACCACAGGGCGATCGCCCCCGCGGTGAGCGCTCGCGTGGCGATCGGCCGCACGGGGATCGTTCCCGCGGCACCGGCGGTGGCCATCGTGAAGAGCCCCGTCGCTCGGAAGGGAGCGGCCTTGGCGGCCGGTCCCGTGGTTCCGCGGGCGGAGGCAGTTTTGGTGGCGGTCGTGGGCGCGAGCGGGATCGTCATGCGCCTCCACCGCGCAGCTACGAGGATTCGCATGCCGCGCCGCTGGTGGATCTGCCGCCGCTGCCCGCCATCGATCCGGAGCATCTGTTTTTGAAGCTGGGGCTTTCCCCCGCAGTGGTCGCGGCGGTGGCGGAGAAGGGCTATTCCCAGCCCACTCCGATCCAAGAGCGCGCCATCCCAATCGTGCTGAGCGGGCGCGACCTGATCGGCACGGCCCAAACCGGCACCGGCAAGACGGCGGCCTTTGCCCTACCCATCCTGCACAAGCTGGGCGCCCATGGCCCCTGCCGGTGCTTGATCCTGGAACCCACGCGCGAGCTCGCGCTGCAGGTGGAGGAAGCCTTTCGCAATTACGGCAAATTCACCGGGCTACGCGTCGCCGTCGTGTACGGTGGCGTCGGTTACGGTAAGCAGCGCGAGGAGGTGCAGCGCGGCGTCGATGTGATCGTCGCCACCCCCGGCCGCCTGCTCGACCTGCTGGGCGACGGCACCATCAAGCTGGGCGACCTGCAGGTGCTGGTGCTCGACGAAGTGGACCGCATGCTCGACATGGGCTTCCTGCCCGACGTGCGCCGCATCATCCGCCACGTGCCCGCGCAGCGCCAGACCCTGCTCTTCAGCGCCACCCTGCCGCCCGAGATCCAGGGCTTGGCCCAGTCCGTCCTGACCAATCCGGACACCATCGAGATCGGCATCCGCAGCTCGCCGGCCGACACCATCGACCACGCCTTCTACCCGGTGGTGGCGGCGCAGAAGTTCGAGCTGCTCTCCACCTTGCTGGAGCGCACCGAGTACAAGAGCGTGCTCGTCTTTACGCGCACGAAGATCGGCGCCGACAAGATCGCGCACCGCCTGCATGCGCTCGGGCACAAGACCGGCGTGATGCATGCCGACCGCTCGCAGCGCGAGCGCACCGAGGCGCTGGACGGCTTCAAGGCCGGCAAATTTCAGATGCTCATCGCCACGGATGTGGCGGCCCGCGGGCTGGACATCCGCAACGTCAGCCATGTCGTCAACTACGACATGCCCGAGAACCCGGAGGACTACGTGCACCGCATCGGGCGCACCGGCCGGGCCAATACCGAGGGCGACGCCTACACCCTGATGACCGAGGACGACATCCGCAACGCCCGGGCGATCGAGCGGTTGATCGGCCGCCAGGTGCCGCGCCGCAAGATCGAGAATTTCAACTACCTGTTCTCGGCGCTCTTCGAGGAGCGGGAGAAGGCGGATTTGGCGCCGAAAACGGTCAGCCGTCTGTCGCGCGGGAAGCGCTGAGCGGGCGAGCGCAACGGGCGCCGCATGCACGCGACGCCCGTTGACCCTAAACCCCACAAAACACCGCCACTGCGACTGCGGTTGGTGGGCGGGGTTCCGGAAATTTGCGCGGGCGGCAGGCTGGGCCTGCCGCCCGCGGTTTTTTGGCGTTGGCGGAAAGGAAAGACGGAGCTTGGTGCGGGTCGGGCGGATGCGTCGCTGGTCCGGGCAGACCGTCGGTTTCGGCCCCCGGGGGAGGAGGGGGCTGTGCCCCGATATCCGCGGGGCCGGTGCGGAGGAGCAGGGCTCAGCTCTGGGGGGCCTCCGGAGCGTCGGGCTGTTCGCCGTGGCGGCGGTGTTGGCGACGACCGTCGCGGCGCAGTTCGCGCATCTGGGCGCGCTGCTCCGGCGTGAGGATGGCGGCGATCTTGCCCCGGTTGTCCTGATAGAGCTGTTTCGTCTTCTCGCGGCGCTGCTCGCCGGTGAGCGGGGTTTGGTCGATCGCCTGCAACGCTGCGGCTTGGGCGACGAGGATCGGGCGCAACTGCGCCTGTTGCTCGGCGGTAAGACCGAGCTTCTCGGTGAGGCGGGCCAGGCGTTTTTCGGGATCGAAGCGCGGTTCGTGCCGGCCAAGGCCGTGGTGCGGGGGCGGAGGCGGGGCGTCGGCCGCGGTGCCGAGGGTCGGGGCGAGCACGGCGGAGCCGAGCGTGAGGAGCAGGAGGGAGCGGCGGAGGGTCGTGGTGATCATGGTCGTGGTGGTGGTGGAATGAACGATGCGGCCGGAGACGCGGCCGGTCGCACAACGGTTACGGCCCGACCAGGGTGGAGCTGATGCTCTCCGAGCTCGAGGCCCAGGGCTGGGTGAAGGGCGAGTGGGGCGTATCCGACGCCAACCGCCGCGCGCGGTACTACGCGCTCACCGCCGTCGGCCGGAAGCAGCTCCAGGCGGAGACCACCCAGTGGGAGCTGCTCTCGACCACGATCAACGCGATGCTGCGGGCGAGGTGATCGGATTGCGGATTGCAGAATGCGGATCGCGGTTTGCTCGAGCGACGGGATTCAGATTTTCGAACGGCCATCGCTCGCACTACGCCACGGCGCTCCCTCCACGCCTCGCGGTTGCGCTCGCGCAGTTGCCGGGTGTCGAGGTGGGTCTGGCGACGGCGACTCCGTTCGTCCTGGTTCCTCCCTATGGTGTGCGCATGCCGCTGGGCGCAGTTCTGTTGCGCGATTCCTCGCTGCCAGCGGACCAGGCTTTGCCGAGCGTCTTCTATTGCGGAGCCGATGCGCACTACCAATCGGTGCTGCAAATTCTGCTGCGAGCCGGTCGGTGGTTCGACGAGGCGGGCGTGGCGCGTGGCCGTGTCGCCGTGGTGGATGAGAGTTTTGCCCGCTGCTACTTCCCGGCTGGCGATGCGGTGGGGCGGCGGCTGGTGCTGAATGTGTCGACACCCGTTCGCGACGATGACTCGCTGGAGATCGTCGGTGTCGTCGGCGACGTGCGGCACAACGGGGCCGAGGATCGCAGCGGCCATATGTTACGGCAATGTGATAACTTCTTCATAGCGGCTCCAGGTTCTTGACCCCCCATCCCCGCGACTCTCCCTTCACCGTATGCGATCCAGATACGACGTCCTCCACCATCGGCGATCTGTCACCCATGAGGCACGAGAAACGATGCTCCGCGGGGTCTCCCTCCGAGGTGGGCCGCATCGCTGATGCGGCAGGCTCCGGTGTTCACCGACGTCTGACGGCCGTGCGGCTTGGCACACGATCGGCTTCGAAAGAATCCCCACCTACCTGGGGCCGCCTCGTGAATTTCCTCCCTTTCTCCGACCCACATCACTGACGAATCATGAATCCCTTCTCCTTTCCAATAGGCCGCTTCCCGGTCCTCCCTCGCGGGCTGTACGCGCTGGCGGCGCTCCTCTTGACCGCCTTGGCTGCTCCGGCCCAGGTGATCACTACCTCGTCCCTCACCGGCACGGTCGTCGGCGGGACCGAGGCTCCAGTCGCGGGCGCCACCCTGACCATTGTGCACGAACCCACCCGTGCGGTGGCCACCACGGTCAGCCGCGCTGATGGCAGTTTTGCGGTGCGCGGCCTGCGGCCAGGTGGGCCCTACACGGTCACCGGTGCGGTGGCAGGTCGGCCCAACGCCGAGGTGCGGGAGGTCTACCTCGACCTTGATCGTGGCGCGGACATCAGCCTGCGCATGCCCGAAGAAGAGGTGGTGGTCCTTGCGGCGTTCGTTGTGACCGAATCGGCCATCGGCCGGCTCTTCGATCCCTCCCAGACGGGCTCCGGATCGTATCTGACGGGCGAGGCCATCGGCAATCTTCCCTCGGGGGATCGCTCGATCAATGCTCTTGCCCGGCTCGATCCGCGCATCACCTACAACCGCGACCCCCAGGACCGCGCGATTTCGGTCAGCGGTGTGAATAACCGCTACAATCGCATCCAGGTCGACGGCGTGAGCGCGTCGGATCCCTTCGGGCTCAACGGCAACAACACCGCCGCCGAGCGCAACGTGATCCCGCTCGACTCAGTCGAGGCGCTCACGGTCGACCTGGCGCCGTACAACACGCGCAACGGCGGCTTCGTCGGGGCCCAGATCAACGCCGTGACCAAGAGTGGCACCAACGAGTTCAAAGGCTCGACCTATTACACCTACCGCTCCCGCACGCTGGATCTCTTCGGCACCGACCTCGACCTTGTTGGCACCAAGCAGGACGATACGGAGTACCCGTTGTCGCAGTTCAAGGAGCAGACCTACGGACTCACCCTCGGCGGGCCGATCGTGCCGAAAACCCTCTTCTTTTACGTCGCCTACGAGAAGGTGAACGAAGACCGCATCCCGCCCTCACCGACGGCGCTGCCCGCGCAGGACACCCTCAAGCGGATCTACGATCACGCCAAGGTTTTGGGCTTCGACCCGGGCAGCTTCTCGCCGCCCGATTCCAACAAGCTCAAGGACGACAATCTGCTGGCCAAGATCGACTGGCAGATCAACGGCAACCACCGCGCCACCTTCCGCTACAACACCGTCGATTCCAGCCGTCCCACCTTCCCGGGCATGGGCGGCTCCGGGAGCGCTCAGAACAACCTCTCGTCCGACTCCGCTTGGTACAATCAGGACGTCGAGAACACCTCCGCCATCGCCCAGCTGATCAGCCGTTGGTCCGATTCGTTCGATACCGAGATCTCGCTTTCGCGCAGCGAGTATCATTCCGAGCCGAAGAACAACACCACCCAGCCGTATGTGCAGGTGCGCAACGTGCCGGTGCCGGGATCGACCTACACCTCGTACCTGTCTTTCGGCACGGAGTACAGCCGCCACTTCAACGTGCTCGATACCGAGAGTGACTCGGCGGAGCTGTTCGCCTCCTACAAGCTGGCCGACCGCCACACGCTCCAGTTCGGCCTGCAGTACGACGACACCGACGTCTTCAACGCCTACGTCCAGTACCGTTATGGTTATTACGTCTATAACTCCGTCGAGGACTTCATGAAGGCGGGCGCCGGCGGCACCAAGCTCCCGAGCGGCAACGCCTACCAGTACAACGCCTTCGTCGACGGCGTCGACCCGGCGGCCACCTTCTCCGAGGCGAATCTCGGCCTCTTCGTCAACGATCGCTGGCGCCTGCGGGACAACCTGACCATCGACCTGGGCCTGCGCCTCGACACCCCGCTGCTGCCGGACGCGGTGCCGTTCAACCAGCTGTTCCTCGACACCTACGGCATGCGCAACGACTACACCTACGACGGCGACAAGATCGTGCAGCCGCGCGTGGGCTTCAATTGGCAGCCCGAGAGCTCGCGCCGGACCACCGTGCGCGGCGGGATCGGCCTGTTCTACGGCCGCATGCCGCGCGTCTGGATGTCGAACAGCTATTCAAACACCGGGCTGAACTACGCCTCGTATTTCTCGTCCACGACCCCGCCCATCTCCGCCGATCCTGAGAAGCAGCCCACGGTCGGGACCGCGCCGGCGCAGACGGTGGCGTTCATGGACAAGAACTTCCAGTTGCCCTCCCGCTGGAAGAGCAATCTGGCCTTCGAGCGCGAGCTGCCCTTCTGGGATCTGAAGCTCACCGCCGAGCTCGAGTACTCCTGGGTCGATGCGGATGTCTTCTACGAGAACATCAACATCCTGCAGACCTCCACCGGTCCCGATGGCCGCGTTCTCTATTGGGGCAAATACGCGGCCTCGTCGTCGGGCACGCAGCTGGTGAGCTCCAAGTTCACCAATCGCATCATGAAGCTCACCAATACCGACAAGGGCAGCTCCACGGTGGGGATGGTCTCGATCGAGCGTCCCCGCAAGGACGACGGTTGGTCCTGGAAAGCCTCCTATGTGCGGACCGACGCCGACGAGGTGCTCTACGCCACCTCCTCCGTGGCGGCCTCTAACTGGAACAACCGCTCGGTCTTCAATGCCGACGACCAGGATGTACATACGGCGGAGCTCGAGGTTCGCGACCGCTTCCTGCTCAACCTGAGCAAGGACTTCACGCTCTTCGGCAAGAACCGCACCACGGTTTCGCTCCTTTACGACGGCCACAGCGGGTTGCCCTTCAGCTTTGCCTACACGGGCGATGCCAACGGCGACGGTCAGACCGGCAACGACCTGCTCTACGTGCCCGTGCGCGGCGACACCTCGGTCGCGCGTTTTGCCACCACGGCCGACGCGGAGGCCTTCTTCAGGATCGTGGACCGCTTTGGCCTGAAGGAGGGCAGCGTGGTGAAGGCCTCCGGTCAGCGCTACCCGTGGGTCAATCAGTTCGATCTCAGCTTCAAGCAGGACATCAAACTGCCGGCGTGGCGGCACAAGCTCGCCCTCTGCCTCGACATCCTCAATGTCGGCAACCTCCTCAACAGCGACTGGGGTGTGATCCATGGCAGCAATCAGTTCTACGTGAAGCGTGAGAATGTCGCCACGGTCGCCTATGACGGCGTGGCCAAGCAGTATGTCTACAGCAAGGTCAACTCCGGGCTGGTGGAGAACCAATTCAACCCTGCCGTGGGTGCGCGCGGGGAGCCGGCCGCCTCGCGCTGGTCGGTGCTGTTGAGCGCCCGCTACGAGTTCTGATCCACCGCCGAGTTTTCTCCGTGACAGGCAAGGGCGGCCGCGTGAAGCGGCCGCCCTTTTTGTGCTCGGGCTGAGCGTCGCGAGTCGTTGGGTGGGACCTGTTTTGTGCCCGTCTGTGTGGTGGGCGGTCAGAAGGCGGGCGTGAAGCCCGCCCGTAGGTCCAACCTAATACCATCGTCCCTTCGAAAATGGACTATACAAGTAGGCCGAGTGCGGCCAAGCTTTGGGCATGGCACGAACCCTTCCGGCATTGGGCGAGGACTTGGTCCAGCAAATCGAGCAAGCATGGGTGCAGCCCCAGCCCGATTGGGCGCGGCGGCGTTTGCTGGTGGTGCGCTTGATCGCCCAGCGAGCTGACCGTGGCGCAGATCATGCGCGCTGCCGACGTGTGTCGCCAAACCGTGTTCACCTATCGTGACATTGCTGGCGGGCGGCGTGGCGGCCTTGTTGCAGCGCGAGCATGGGGCGGCACGCCCTCGGTGGTGCGCGGGGCGGTGCGCGAGGAACTCCTACAGCAACTCCAGGGCAAGTTCCGGCGAGCCAAGGATGCGCTGGCCTGGGTGAAGAAGCGCACCCGTCGCCAGCTCAGCGAAGGGGGCATGCGCAAGTTGCTCCATCGGCTGGGCGGCAAGTTGAAGGTGCCGCGCAAGCCACGCCAAAGGATCCAGCGAAGGCCAAGGCGTTCAAAGCGGAGCGCAACGATGGAAGAACTGGCCGGGACGGCCGCGCGTGCCGGGCAGCCGGTCCGGCTATGGGTTTTGGATGAACATCGCTACGGGCTCTGCCGGTGATCCGTCAGTCTGGGCGCGGCGGGGGTACGCGGCATGCCCCTATGCCACCCGCATCAGGGGCTATCTGCACGAAGCCATGGAAGTCGACGGTGAGACAGCATGGAGACGCTGTTTACCCCGTGCATCGACCGGGACGTACACGCGCTCTTTCTCCAGCAGATCCCCAGCGCGATCCCAGCTTGCATATCATCATCAAGACCGGGCCGGCTTCCACCTGCCCGTCGACGACGCGTGCCGGCCAACGTGCGATTACTGCCGTTGCCTCCTACAGCCCTGAACTCAACCCGGTGGAGCGGCTTGGCGACTGGTCAAAGACGAGGTCTGTAACCGGCTCTATCCCTCCCTGCGCCGCTTGGAGGATCGCATCATCGCCGCCCTGCGCCCTTGGCGCACCGACGCCCCGCGTGGCGCCCTGGCGAGGGCTGGCTGAACTCGTAAACAGGCGCTCCAACCAGTCTAATTGCTGAGGGGCGTTGGTATAAGACTGGACACCGTGGATGCACGCCGATCTCCCGGGGCTCACGGCGGTCGTAACCGGTCGGAGACCGGCCCTGCCAAGGGGTCGGCATCGCCCGCGAAGTCCGCTGTCCGGCCTCTGGGTCTACGTACCGGATACCGCCGGCGCGGAGGCCGGCGCTACGGCCTGATGGCCCGCTCGTAGTCAGCGCAATGGCGCTGTCGATGTGTTGTCGGTCAGCGAACGTGCTCGCGCCCCGGAGGCGTGAGCCGGTTCGTTGCTCACCACGGATGCTGATCGAGCGGCGCCGTCTCAGTTGCCCAGCGGCGTGAAACGCCAGTTGCCGGTTGGTGCGGCGGGAATCTCGCCGTGCTTCTCGATCCATTCGAGGATCAGCTCGCGGATCTCGCGGCTGTCGGTCGCGAACGACTTGGCTTCGCGGAACATCCGGTAACCACCGCCGCCGTTTTGGCGGTAGCTGTTGAGCGCGATCCGATAGTGGGCTTCGAGATCGAAGGGCTGGCCGTTGCGGGTCATCCGCACGATCCGCTCCCCGACCGGGCGCTGCAGATCGATCTCGTAGTCGACGCCTTCAGCGGAGTCGAAGTTGTAGCCGGGCATACGGGGATTCGCCAGCTCAGCCACAGTCTTGCCGGGCTCGAAAGGCAGGTAGTACTTCGCGGAGTGTTCGAGTGCTTCCTTGACCTGGTGGCCGGTGATCTCGACTACGGCGAGCGTGTTCTCGTAGGTGTAGAGGCTGTAGATGTCGCGCACGGATACTTTGCCCGCCGCGATGCGCGCACCTGGGTTGAAGCTGGCCGCAAAGGAGATGTCGGCGTGACCGGCCTCCAGTTGCACGCGGTGCACGAGGTCGAGGATGGCGCTGTCCGCCTCGCGCGCCCTCGACCCCGTGATCGTCGCCGCGCAGGTGCCGATCTGCCGGTCGCGCCAGGCCTGGGTGGCGTCGTGGTAAGGTTTGACGAGGTCGAGGATGGTCGGGTCGGGCACGGTCTTTTCCGTGGGGGCGGTGGTCGTGGCCCCGCGGGCGATGACGCGCCAGGGCCGCCCGGAGTCTTCACGCTCCAGGTATACTTCGGCCTGCGCGAGCCGGTCGGCCCAGCGGCCCGCCTGGGAGACCAGTGTATTGCCGATGATCACGGCCGGGTTGTTGCGGTGGGTGTGGCCCATGAAGAGCAGGTCGATACCGGGCACGGTCTTCGCGATGGCGATGCAGGTGCTCTCGAAGGGGATGAGGCCGGGCGGCGGCGGCGGGGCGGACAGGTCTTCTTCGAAGCCCATGTGCGCGGCGAGCACGACCACATCGGCGTGTTCCCGCTCGCGCAGGATCGGCACGTAGCGGGCGGCAGTCTCGATGGGATTGAGGAAATCGAGGTCGGCGATACGATCGGGACTCTCCCAATACGGCATACCCGGCGTGGTAATGCCAAGGATGGCGACGCGGACGCCCTTGACCTCCTTGATGATGTACGGCGTGAACGCGGGCTGCTGGTCGGCTCGGCGGACGATATTGGCGGCCAGCCAGGGGAACCGCGCCTCGGCGGCGGCTTTCGCCATCACCGCGCGGCCAAAATTGAACTCATGGTTGCCGACGGTCATGCTGACATAGCCCATGTGGTTCATTGCGAGAATGGTGGGATCGGCGAGTTCCGGGCTGAAGCGAACACGATGATAGCCCAGCGGGGTGCCCTGGATGGTGTCGCCGCAGTCGAGGAGAAGGAGCGAAGGGTCGGCCTTTCGCGCCTGCAAAACCAGAGTCTGGATCTTGGCCAACCCGTCCTGGGTGGGGTGATTGGTGAAGTAATCGACCGGGTACACGTGGGAGTGGATGTCGGTCGTGGCCAGCACGGTGATGCGCGTGCGTTCGACGGCGAGCAGGTCCCCGCAGGCGGCGGCGAGCAGGAAGGCGGCAAAACCGAGGCGGGCGCAGGCGGCGGGTGAGGGCAAGAGGCGGATTCGCATCGTGGTAGTCAGCGTAGGGGACGGTTGGGTGGAATGTGAATCGGGGAGAATCGGCGACACGGGAATGTAACAAAGCGGCTGGATCAGAGATTTCGGCGCTCAGGCGCCGAAACCGATGGCGTACGAATGGTACGAACTGGAGCTTGGTCCATTAGTTGAATCAGGAGAGAGCAAGGTCCCGGCGGCCAGCCTATGGTGTGGCGGCGGGGCGACCTGGGTGGCGAGCACGTCGTTGGGGTAGGATGTGTTGGCGAGAGTGTGGATCCAGACCACGGCACCGAGCGCGGCGAGAGCGGTGGCATCGGCCGCGGCGGCGCGTCGGTAGCGAATGGGCTGTGGTGGCGACTCGGACATGGCAGATGCGGTCGAAGATGGGAGGTGCGAGGCGGTGCGGCGAACGGCAAATGCGAAGTGACGAGTCTCCCAGGGCGGGTGAATCGATGCTCACTTGCGTTCGCAAGAATGCCTTCTCCAACCGCGGCCGCAGGCCAGCCTGCAACCCGTTGAATGGACAGCGGACAGTTGGTTCAAATTGCGTGGTCGCGAAGTGTCCCGGCCGATCCAGCAAGTTGGCCGGCGGCGAGGAGGCTGCGCATGGCTTCGCTTTCTCGGGCGCTTCGTCGACGGATGGAATGGGGCTGCTGTGGAGCTTCCTCACTGGCTCCGCCACCGACCGCTAGCACTTCCGCTATGCCAAGGCCGGGTTGTTCTTTCACGGCAGTGGCACGTCTCCGCGAGTCTGAGGGGCCTTGACTTCGAGTGCTGTGACCAATCTGGCCTGATCGATCAGGGCCATGGGCGTGAACCTCTCGGAGCCGGCATAGGCGAGCAGGCTGGCGAGGAGTTGGCGGGCTTCCGGATGCTTCTCCGCCAGCGCAGGCAGATCGAGGGCGCAGACCAGCAGGCGGCCGGGACCGACATCGGCCTCGAAGATCAGCCCGAGGCGGTGGCAGCGTTCGAGGTTGTCGATCACCTGCACAATGGGGCGCAGGGTCGGTGGCAGGGTGCCGAGGACGACGGGCTGGGCGGCTTGGGCGAGATGATACCATTGCCAGTCGGAGTGCGTGGCCGTCGGGAAGCCGGCGAGGGCGGGGTGCTCGGACGAAATCAGGAGGCCCATGGTCCCGGGCGTACTGTGAAACATCGGCCAGCACCAGAAATCGGTCATGAAGCCACCGCCAGGGCTGTGGGCGAAGGGGTGGGCGGCGTCGGGCATGAGCAGCACACGGCCGCCAGCGGCGAGCGCTCCCTGCGTGGCGGTATCGAAGGAGCGGGCGAGGGTGACGGTTGCGGAGGGCGAGCTTTGGGATATGGGAGGCGGGGAGGGCGGGGCCGGGGATGCCGGGTAGACCCAGAGTGGGTACGTGGCGGCAATCGCAGCGGACGCCGTGGTGAGCGTGAGGTGGAGCTCAAGAGCCTGGGCGGTGGCGAGTGAGGGGAGACGGAAGTGAAGTTCGCCGACACGGCGGAGCCCGCCGGCAACGGTGGCGCACGCGGTGAGCGCGCCGGTGACCAGCGCGATTGAGGTGTCCGGCGCGATGAGCGACCAGGAGATCGTTCCCGCTGGGAGATCGCACGGACCATAGTGGGCAAGGTCGAGCTCGGCAGAAAAGGCTTCGCCGCCCGTCCACGTGTGGCGGTCGAAGCGGGCGAGCAGAACATGAGGAGCGCAGAAGCGTCGGAATTCCTCCGGCGTGATCGCGCCCTTTGACTGCATGAACGCATCCAGCAAGCCGACCAGCGCGGTGCCCTGGCCGGGGAAGTCTTGCAGCCCGAGGAGCTGGAAACCGCCGAAGCCGGGCGTGCGCAGCGCGGCCTCGATTTCCTCGCGGTAGAGCAGCGCCGCGAGCCGGGCGGAGGCGGCGAAGGAGGCGTCAGCCCGATCCATAAGGCCGGCAGTGGCGGCCTTGGCACGGAAGTGCTCGAGGTTGCGCGCGGCGAAAACGCCGGTGTAGCGCGCGATCTCCGAGAAATGCGGCAGGACGCTGAACTGGCCGATCTCGTGGCTGACTACCGGGACTCGGATACCGGCGAGGGCGCCGGAGTAGTCGTGGCGCGTGCCGCCGGGGCCGATCTGGAGGTGGCCATCGGCGCCGTCGGGAGTGGCGTGGCAACCACGAACGTTGGCGAAGCGACCCGGTCGCCCAGGATCGGGGACGCGGGCGGTGATCCAGCAGTCGTCTGCGGGGGCGAGCGAGGGAGCGGTGAGGAAGTTGTTGGCACCCTCGGCGTAGAGGCGGTTTGGATCGATCGCGCGCAGGGCAGCGACGAGGGCGGACATCGGGGCGCGTTCGCCGCGGTGCTCGTTGCCCAGAGTGAGCAGAACGAAGGAGGGGTGATGCCCGTAGGCGCGCAGGATGGCCTCGGCCTCGGGCAGGAGAGCCCGGCGGATGTCGTCGGTCCACTCGCCCCAGAAGGGCAGTTCGGTCTGCACGTAGATTCCGAGTTCGTCGGCAGCTTTAAAGGCGGCGTCGGGGGGTGTCCAGCTGTGGAAGCGCACGTGGTTGATCCCGTAGCCTTGCAGCGTGCGGTAGTACTGGAGCCAGCCGGTGACGTTCATCGGCGGGTGGCCAGTGAGCGGAAACACGCAGCAGTTGACCTCCCCTCGGAGGAAGGTGGTGCGGCCGTTGACGGCGAACTGGGTGCCGGGGGCCGTGAATTCGCGTAGGCCGGTGACGAAGGTGGTGTCGTCGGTCGCGGTCGGGGTGGCGAGGCGGAGGGTGATCCGGTAGAGCGCGGGCGAGAATTCATCCCAGAGCTGGGCGTCGGGGCCCAGCGGGAGGGTAAGGTGCATCCAACCTGCGGCGTCAGGGGCGCAGGGCACGGTCACTACCGGAGGTCGGTGTGGCGGGCCGGCGTGGTTGCGGCTTTCGGCCGTGATGGTGAGCGTACCCGCAGCCGGAGGGCCAGCAGTACCCGCGAGCCGGATGCGCAGCGCGAAGGCGCGGCCGGCCAGATCTGGCTCGGAGGCGATCTGCGCGATCCGCGCCGGTGGTTGGGCGCGGAGCTCGAGGCGGCCGAGGACGCCGTTCCAATTGCCCTGAGTGTGCTCGGAAACCTGATGGTTGTCGCCCGGTGCGGGTTGGAGGCGGTTGTCGACGCAGAGGGTGAGGCGGTGGGGTCCGGGCAGAAGCGGACCGAGGTCGTGGTCGTGCGGGGTGCAGAGCAGCGACTGTTCGCCAAGCGGTCGGCCATCGAGCCAGACGGAGGCGTATTTGGTCCGCTCCAGATGCAGGCGCACTCCGAGGCCGGTCCATTCCGCCGGGAGCACGAAGTCGCGTTCGTACCAGGCCGCCCCGACGAAGCGGCGCACAGGGGTGAGCCCAGCGGTGCGGCACTCCGGATTGGCCGGGCCCTTGCCCGCGGTCTCGGTGGTGGCGGGCAGGACGATCGTGTCCTCGAAGTGAAGCGGCGGTAGTGGCGCGCCGGGTTCGGGGAGGGCGCCGCCGCCTAGCGACAGGTGCCATTCGCCGGACAGGTCTAGTCGATCGGGTTGAGGAGACGGGGCGGAGAGGCTCACGAGTATGGACGGGGCGCGGGTGGCGAGGCCGGGCGAGTAAGCCGCACGGCGGTGGGCCGGGCGAGCGCGGGTTATCCGGATCGTACGATCGGGGTGCTGGGGGGCAGGGCTGCGCGACGGGCGGTATCTGCAGATGGAATAATGCCCAGTGGGGGCGGGGCCGCTTCGGTGAGCGTTTTGTGCAAGTTTCCCAGCGGTGTTCGCCGGCCGGTGCGCGCTGCGGCTCTCGGACCTGCAGGCAGGGGTTCCGTCTGCCGATACGCTTTGGGTCTTCCTGCCGCGAGCACCGGGCCCTCTGTGCGTTCACCCCCACGACTTGGCGAGAGCGCCTGGTTGATCACTTCAGCGATCCGCGGCCCCCCGGCCTGCCCACGCAGCGCGATTGCAGCGTGCGCCCGCGGGAGTTGGTTTTGGAGGCTTGACCCGGCCAGCACAGTGGGGGCCTCTTCCAGGGAACCAATGAGCGCAAATTTCGTGGAACGTCCGAGCCTTGGTGTATTGGTCTGTTTGCTTGTTTCCCTGGTGGCGCAGGCCGTCGCCGCCGCAGGGGGCAGCGAGCGGTTGTTCCTCTCCGGCCATGATCGCGACGATGCGGTGCCGTGGGAGTTCCGCTGCACGAGCGGGGTGCAGGTCGGGGCGTGGGCTTCGATCCCTGTGCCGTCGAATTGGGAGCTGCACGGCTTCGGGACGTTGAGCTACCACGACGCTGCTCCGGCGGATGTCGGTGAATACCGGCATTCCTTCGCGCTGCCGGTGGGCTGGGCCGGGCGACGCGTGTTCCTGGTGTTCGACGGGGTGATGACCGACACGACCGCACGGCTTAACGGCCAGCTGGTCGGGCCGACCCACCGCGGGGGTTTCTACCGGTTCAAGTACGAGGTCACGACCCTGTTGCGACCCGAGGGCGAGAATCTGCTCGAGGTGACCGTGGCCGAGACTTCAGCCGACGACTCGGTCAACCGTGCCGAGCGCACGGGCGACTACTGGAACTTCGGCGGGATCTTCCGTCCGGTCTGGCTGGAGGGCACGGCATCCCAGTTCATCGAACGGCTTACCATCGATGCGCGGGCCGATGGCGGGATAACGGTGGCGGTGCAGGTGAACGGCCAGGGCGACGCCACCGAGGTGGTGGGGCGGGTGCGGCAACTCGATGGCACGGCGGTGGGGGCACCCTTCCCGGCTGCGCTCGCGCCCGATGGCTCGGTCATGCTGCGCGGGAAGGTGGAGGCGCCGCGTCTATGGACGGCGGAGACGCCGCAGCTCTATCGCCTGGAGGTCGAGCTGCGCGCCGGGGGGCGGCCATTGCACACGGCGGAGGAGCGCTTCGGCTTCCGGACTTTCGAGGTGCGGCAGGGCGACGGGTTCTATCTCAACGGCCGGCGCATCGTGTTGCAGGGCGCCAACCGGCATTCGTTCCATCCCGATTCCGGGCGGTGCCTCGGCGAGAAGGACCACCGGGAGGACATCCGACTGATGCAGGAGGCGAACATGAATGCGGTGCGTCTGTCGCACTGCGGCCGACGAGCGTTTCCTCGAGCTCTGCGATGAGCCAGGGCTGTATGTACTTGATGAATTGGCCGGCTGGCAGAAATGCTACAGCGCCGAAGCCGCCGCCCGCTGGTCGCCGAGATGGTGCAGCGCGATGGGAATCATCCCAGCATCCTGTTCTGGGACAACGGCAACGAGGGCGGCTGGCAGACCGCCCTGGACGGGGATTTCGCCCGTTGGGACATCCAGCAGCGCCCGGTCCTGCATCCGTGGGATGTGCACGGTGGAATCAATACCGCGCATTATCGCGACTACGGCGCCACGGTGGAGATGGCGGCCGGCGGCTTCTTGGGGGTGCGGCGCGACGGGCGGCCGATGGCTGAGCCGCGCCCGGTCATCTACATGCCGACGGAGTTTCTCCACGCCCTCTACGATGGCGGCGGCGGGGCGGGGCTCGAGGACTATTGGGAGGTGATGCGTCGCTCGCCGGTGGCCGGGGGCGGATTCCTGTGGGCGTGGGTCGACGAGGGGATTCGTCGTCCCGATACCGGTCGCGTCGATGTCCAGGGCAACCAGGCGCCCGACGGTATCCTGGGGCCCTATCGCGAGAAGGAAGGAAGCTATTTTGCGGTGAAGGACATCTGGTGCCCGGTCGTGGTGCGGGAGCGGGATCTGCCGGACGATTTCGACGGGGCTCTATCGGTGGAAAATCGTTACGCCTTCACTGATTTGGCGCAGTGCCGTTTCACGTGGCAGCTGCGGCGGATGCCCGCCCCGGACGAGGAGGGGGCGGCCACTCTGGCCGAGGGGATTGCCCCGGCCCTGGCGGTGGCGCCAGGGGCGAGCGGCCGCCTGGTCCTCGGGCTTCCTGCCGACTGGCGCGCGGCGGATGTGCTGGTGCTTCGGGCGGACGATCCCCGAGGGCGGGAGCTTTGGACGTGGACCTGGCCGTTGCGCGGGTTGTCCCGCTTCGCGGCGTTGTCCGCCGCCGCGGCCGCCGGTGCGGCGAGCGTCGTTGCTGAGGAGACTGCGGATACATTGAGGGCTACGGCCGGCGACCTGGTTGTGGACTTTGCGAAGCGTACCGGTCGGCTGGTGCGCGTGCAGCGCGGTGCCCAGGCGTTCTCGCTGACCGACGGCCCGCGGTTGGCGGTGGGCACTGCGGTGCTCGCGGACCTCTCCTGGCGCGCGGAGGGAAGCGACCTGGTCGTTCTGGCGCGCTACACCGGCCAGTTGCAGTCGGTGGAGTGGCGGGTTCGTGCCAATGGCTGGGTGGATTGCGACTTCGCGTACACGGCGAGTCAACCTTCGGCCTACCTTGGGGTCTGTTTCGATTATCCGGAAGGTCTGGTGCGGTCGAAGCGATGGGTGGGCGAGGGGCCGTACCGGGTCTGGCAGAACCGGCGTCGCGGTGTGTCGCTGGGTGCGTGGGGCAACGACTACAACGACACCATTACTGGCTATTCGGGCTGGGTATATCCCGAGTTCAAAGGATGTTTTGCCGGGGTGCGCTGGCTGCGCCTGGCGACGACGGAAGGGCCGATCACGGTGGTGATCGGGACCGAGGGACTCGATTTGCAGGTGCTCACGCCGTCTTTCCCGCCGGAAGCCGAGCAGCGCGCGGCGGTCACCCGGCTGCCGCAAGTGGGCTTGGCCTTCCTGCATGTGATCCCCGCGGTGGGCGAGAAGTTCACTCCTGCAGAGGCGCACGGGCCGCAGAGCCAGCTCGTGCCGTTGCGTGACGGCTATCGAGGGCGGGTGAGCTTTCGGTTTGGTCCCTGAGCGCCGGGCGCTCGCGTGGGCGCCAGCCAGCGCGGACCGCTTAAGTTGACGGCCGTCAACTTAAGCGGTCGGTGATCGGCGCGGCCGGCGCACGATCGGGCGCCCGCTGATTGAGCGAAATCGGACGGTTGGAAAGGAGGGGGCTTTGCTGGAGGGCGCAGGACACTAGCCTCCGGCCAATGAACCAACCGGACCTGACCCAAGGCGACTTCACGCTCCCCGGCGAGGCGGGGCACGAAAAGCTCACGCTGCGCCTCGCTAAGAAATGGGGCGCGGACACCATCCGCGACTCCGACGGCACCCAGCTCTCCCCCGAGCTCATCGAGTCCGGCTACGCGATCTATTCGACGGTCTGCCTGGTGCGCTCCATCCAGCCGTGGGCCCGTGAACACCACGACCAGCTCCAGCAGAACTTCCTGATGAGCTTCCCGGTCGTCGCCACGAAGGCCACCGCCGTCGTCACGCTCCTCGCCGGCTACTACACCGAGCAGTTCACCGTGAACTGGCAGGACAGCCCCAAGCAGTGGTGGCAGGTGTTCGACCGTACCACCGGCCTGGAGGTCCCGAAGGCGCGCTGGTCGGTCGACCCGAAGAAGGGCACCGTCGCCATCGCCGGAACCGTTCCGGGCCACAAATACACCGTGAACTTCCTCGCCCTGCGCCTCTGGGAGGAGATCTCGATGTACAACCACCTCACGAACAACTGGGGCGACCGCGAGCATCTGGCCGCCGTCGACCCGATGCAGCCGGCCGTCCAGAAGCGGCTGCTGGCGTACCTCGAGCAGTGGCTGCGCGACCACCCGGATACGACGGTCGTGCGCTTCACCTCCCTGTTCTACAACTTCTCGTGGTTCTGGGGCGCGGACCATGCGAAATTGCGCGACGTCTACTCCGACTGGGCGGACTACGCGATGGCCGTGAGCCCGCGCGCGTTGAAGCTCTTCGAGAAGCGCTACGGCTACAAGCTCACCTCCGAGGACTTCGTCAACGGCGGCCTCTACAACTCCACGCACAACGCCCCGTCGCGCCGCTACTGCGACTACATGGAGTTCGTCCACGACTTCGTGATCGATTTCGGCCGCCGGTGTATCGAGCTCGTGCACGCGCACGCCAAGCTCGCCTACATCTTCTACGACGACCACTGGATCGGCGTGGAGCCCAACAGCCCGCGCTTTGCCGAGTTCGGCTTCGACGGCCTGATCAAGTGCGTGTTCAACGCCTTCGAGGTCCGCCTGTGTTCCCATTCCAAGGGTGTGAAGACCCACGAGTTGCGCCTCCATCCCTACCTTTTCCCGACCGGCCTCAAGGGGGAGCCCACCTTCAAGGAGGGCGGCAATCCCACGCTCGACGCCAAGAACTTCTGGATCGACGCCCGTCGCGGCCTCGTGCGCGCGCCCATCGACCGCATCGGCCTGGGCGGCTACCTCTCGCTCGTCGAGCCGTTTCCGGATTTTCAAGACACCATCGAGGGCCTGCTGAAGGAATTCCGCCTCCTCAAGTCCTTCCACGCCGGCGACAAGCCCTGGACCGCCCCGCTCAAGGTCGCCGTGCTCACCGCCTGGGGCGATCTGCGTGCCTGGACCTGCTCCGGGCACTTCACCCACGGCGTCGAGCTCTACGCGGTGATCGAGGCGCTCGCTGGCCTGCCGCTCGACGTGCAGTTCATCAGCTTCGACGACCTCGTCGCCGAGGGCGTGCCCGCTGGCGTGAAGGTGATCATCAACGCTGGTCGCGCCGGTTCCGCCTGGTCCGGCGGGCACTTCTGGAGCAACCCCGAGGTCGAGGCCATTCTCACCCAGTTCGTCCACAAGGGCGGCGGCCTCGTCGGCATCGCCGAGCCCAGCGCCCTCGCGCAGCCCGGCCAGCTCTTCAAGCTCGCGCAGGTCTGGGCTAGACCGCGACTGCGGCGAGCGCCTGGCCAACGGAAGTATAAGTTCACCAAGCCCGCCGGCGCCGTGGCCGGGCATTTCATCACTGCCGACGTGCCGGCGCAGGCCGCCGCCGACCTCGGCAAGGAAGTCGACGGCATTTACGTATCCGGTCCCGAAACCCAGGTCTTGGCGGAGCGCGACGGTTCGCCGCGCCTGGCCACGCACGCGTTCGGCAAGGGCCGCGCCGTGTACCTGAGCGGCTTCAAGTTCGCGCACGAGAACACCCGCCTGCTACACCGGGCGCTCTTCTGGGCGGCGGCCAAGGAGGACAAATGGTCGGTGTGGAACACCACCAATATCCGCACCGAGGCGACGTACTTCCCGAACGCCGGCAAGCTGGTCGTGATCAACAACGCCGGCACCGCCGAGGCGACGCTGGTGACGCTGGGCGACGGCCGCACCAAGAAGCGGGTGCAGCTCCCCGCCCACGGCATCAAGATCCTGGATGTCTAGCGCGCCTTCGGTGGGCGCGGCGACGAACCCCCGCGGGGCCTGGTCTTGCCGCAGGCTCCGCGGGTGGTGGTGGACCTTGCGGATGTCGCCAACGCCGGGGTGGTTCTCACGGGTGGGACCGACTATGCGGGCATGACTATCAGCTCCAGCGCATCCTCGATCCAGCCGAGGCGGGACGTGGGCGCGGCGGTTGAGGGCAACGGCGCGGCGATGATCGTGGTCGATAAGGAGCCACCGGAGCCCGCGGATCGCTGCTGGATCATCAGCGGTGCCGCCGCGAAGACGGGAGATATCGCAACTAGGGAGGCTGGAAGATGGACACAAAGCCCCGGGCCTTTTTGGCGGTCAGTGGAACGGGTAACCGCAGAGGAACGCGGATAGACGCAGATTGGCGTAGACTCCCTCGGCTCACGCGGAGGTTCCCTGGTTCGCCAGGTGGCGCCGTCCAGCTAGGACGGGGGCAGGGCGGACGATTTCACCACAGCGGCCACCGAGGGCACCGAGAGCGGACGAAGCCATTTTTGGGAAATAGCCTCCGTTTCTTCCCGTTGCGGGAGGCACGCCGTGCCGCAGCCGTGGCTTGCGAGCTTCGCTACGGAGCGCGCGGCCGCAGGGGACCCGCCAGCCAGTTGAAGCTGAGGGGGCGGACGGGCGGCGTTGACTCGGGCGCGGGGCTGCGGCGAGCTTTGGCGCGACATCTTTATGAAATCGATCGCGATCATCGGTTCGGGCGCCATCGGAGGCTTCTACGGTGCGATGCTGGCACGTGCGGGCGCCGACGTGCGTTTCCTCATGCGCGCCGATCTGGCGGCGGTTCGTGAGCACGGGCTGCGCGTCACCGCCCCGTTTGGCGAGTTCCGGATCGAGCGGCCCACGGTGGCCGCGACCCCCGAGGAGCTCGGTCCGGTGGATCTGGTGGTCGTGGCATGGAAGACCACCTCCAACCGCGAGTTGGTGCGCGTATTGCCGCCCTTGTTGCACGAGCACACGTTGGTGCTGACGCTGCAAAACGGGCTCGGGGCCGAGGAGGAGATTGCGGCCCTCGTCGGTGCCGAACGGACCCTGGGCGGGCTGTGCTTTGTCGGGATCAACCGCACTGGGCCGGGGGTGATCGTCAATCCGGTCGAGGGGGCGGTCACACTCGGGGAGTTCGGCCGGCCGGTGAGCGCCCGGCTTTTGGAGATCGTGGAGTGGTTCAAGAAGGCCGGGGTGAAGACGGCGGCCACCGATCAGCTGGCGGAGGCGCGCTGGAAGAAGCTGGTGTGGAACGTGCCGTTCAACGGCCTGACCATCGCCGCCGGCGGTATCACCACCGACCGAGTACTGGCCGACGAGGGGCTGCGCCGGCTCGCGCGCGAACTGATGGGCGAGGTGCTCGCCGGAGCGGCGGCCCTGGGCTTCACCATCCCCGAGAGCTTCGCCGACTACCAGATGCAGCGCACGCCTCCGTTGGGTGAGTACAAGCCGTCGAGTCTGCTCGACTGGCAGGCCGGGCGGGAGCTGGAGGTGGAGAGTATCTGGGGCGAACCGGTGCGCCGGGCGGCCGCGGCGGGCCGGGCGCTGCCGCGCATGGAGATGCTGTATTTCCTGTTGCGGGCGCTGGCGGCGCAAAAGCAGGCTCGCCGCTGATGTCGGCCGCAACCCAGTCGCTTCGCCTCTGGCTGCCGCAGTATTGGCCCGCGTGGCTGCTGATCGGCGGCATGCGCCTGCTCGCCCCGCTGCCGTTGGGGGTGCTGCTGTGGCTGGGCGGGTGGCTGGGCCGCTTGGTGTTCTATTTCGTGCCGATCCGACGCGCGGTGACGGAGCGCAACCTCGAACTGTGTTTCCCGGAGCTTGACCGGGCGGCGCGCCGGCGGCTGGCGCGGCGGTGCTACGAATCGTTCGGCATGGGCTTTGCCGAGGCGATCTTCTCCTATTTCAGCGGGCCGGAGCGGTTCGCCGGGCGCTTCACGATCGAGGGGCTGGAGCACATCGCGGCCGCCCGGCAGGCCAAGCGAGGGGTGCTGCTGCTGAGTGCGCACCTGCACACGATCGAGGTTTCGGGGTACATCGCCAATCTGCACCTGCCGCTGAGCGCGTTCTACCGCAATCCGAACCATCCGGTGTTCGCTTACATGGTGCTCCGGCGGCGGTCGCGCGGTCTGCACCGCATGTTCCGCGCCGACGACCTGAAGGGGGCGGTGCGCGCCCTGCGCGAGGGGGATGTCCTCTGGTATGCGCCCGACCAGGGCAAGCGCATCAAGGATTCCGTGATCGCGCCGTTTTTTGGGGTGTCGGCCCGCACCAATGCCGCCACCGGCAAGGTGGCGCGGTTGGGCCGCGCGCTGGTGGTTCCGTGGGGGGCGGTTCGTGAACGCCGCGACGGTCGTTGGCACTATCGGGTGACGATCGGGGCCCCGTTGCCCGAGCTGCCGGAGGATCCGGTGGCCGAGGCGACGGCGATCAACGCAGTGGTCGAGGGTCTCGTGCGCGCCGCGCCCGAGCAGTACCTCTGGCAACACAAGCGTTTCAAGAAGCGTGGCGACGGGTATCCTGATCTCTATGCCGGGATGCGCTGAGGGCGCGCCCTAGGGCGATGGGGCGGTCGTGGGGTGGGGGGGCAGGTGCCCGCCGGTATGGGGCGGCGGGCGGCGGCCGGCCACGAGGCGGTAGAGCGGAGGGACGAAGCGGTGCAGGCCGGCCGCGGCCGCCGTGACCACCAGGACGGTGGCAAGGGCGAGCACCGGTCCGAGCCAGTGCGGGCGCAGGAAGGATTCTGGCGACAGCACGCGGTTGACCAGGCGCGACGCGATGCGGGCGGCCGGCTCGTGCGCGGCGAAGAGGAAGAAGGCGTAGGGGGCGAGCCGGGCGCCCCGCTGTGCCCACACCGGTGCGACGCGCTGCACCCAGCCCAAGACCACCCAGAGCGTCGCGCACCCGATCAGGCGGACGGCACCGATCAGGCGGGCGTGGTCGGCCGCGGGGGCGGTGGTGACTTGGTGGCCAGCGAAGGCCGAGGCCAGGCCGAACACCAGCACGAGCGGGACGAGGTAGCGGTCGCCGGCGGCCAGGTCGACGCCGCGCAGCTGCAGCAGGGCCCCCCAGGAGAAGAAGACGGTGGTGTAGAGAAGATTCCACTGCGCGAGCGGCTCGGCGCCGGCCAGCCAGAGGCCGGTGAGGCCGAGGCAGAGGGGCAGCCCGGCCAGCTGGAGCGCGCGATACAGCAACGGCGCGGCCAGCCCCATGAGGAAAAGGTTGCGGACAAACCAGAACTGGTAGGCCGGCGGGTTACCGTTCAGGCCGAGCAGCCACACGACGAGTTCGGGGGGACCCATCCGGGTGACTGCCGCGCCATGGCCCCCGAAATATGCCGCCGTCCCAGGTAGGGAGAGGCCCACGAGGAAGACGGCCAGCACGGCGAGGTTCCACAGCAGGAAGGGGATCGCCAGGGTGCGGAGGCGCGCGCCCAGCTTCTGGCCATACGAATGCAGGCCGCCGTCGAAACCGTGGAAGTAGAGATAGCCCGAGATGGCGGTGAGCAGAGGCACGGACGCGCGCGGGCCGATATCGCCGACCCAGTTGAGCAGCCAGGCGCCCCAATCGTCGGGGGCACCGGGGGACGCGGTGATCGTGTTCACGTTGTACAGGGCGTGGATCAGGACCACTCCGCAGATCAGGGGGAAACGAGCCAGGGCCACGCGTTGCGAGACCAACGGCCGTACTTCTCGCGGGGGCGGAGGTTGCTCGTTGGTGTCCATAGGCTGGACGCGCGCGGCGGTTTCCGGGGGGGCGCCTAAGGCGCAGGCGGGGCGTTCCAGATGGCCAACATGTCGGGCGAGCCTTGGGCGCGCACCCCGTTGTCGGAAAGGATCTCGTCGGTGGAGGCGAGCAGCTCCTTTCGCTTGAAGACGACTCCCTCGCCTCCGCGCTGATTCATGTCGACGACGATGAACTCGTCGCGGCTGTCGCGCAACACTGCGACGAGGTGGGCGAGGTTTTTGATGGACACGCCGTTGATCGACTTCACCACGGAGGCGATGGGGTTGGAGTAACCCTTGGCGAGCTTGTGCGGGAAGAAGGGGGAGCAGACCACCACGAGCTCCTCGCCCGGGAAGGCGGGCTGGTCGCCGATACGCAGCATCAACGGGCTGCCAAAGTAGCTATACATGAACGGCACGTGGACCTTGCCCCCGGCCAGGCTGGAGACGAAGGGCGAGGTAGCCTTCGAGAAGACCATCGGTCCGCAGATGAAGTACGGTGGGTAGTCGCCGCGCAGATCGGGGACGAGCTGGGGGCGCTCGGCCACCACGGGCAAGTCGATGGCGAGCTCCTGGCCGGCGCGCACCACGGTGAGCGGGACCTTGCCGTCGCGGGCGACCTTCTGGACGAGGTAGGCGAAGCGCACCCGCAGGTTGGGCCCGATGCGGATCATGCCGTCCTCGTTGATCGGGGTGGTGCCAATGCGCGTAATCACATCCCACTCGCGCAGCGGGTAGTCGGCGTCGTCGCGGGCGGGATGGTGCACGACCATGCCCTTGGTCGCCGGGTCGAGACGGAGGAAGGCGCGCAGCGCCGTGTTCTCCAAAGTCTGGAGATCGTCGAAGAGGCCGGGTTTGCCGTCGTAGGTGCCGTCGGCGACGTCGGCCAGGAAGAGCTCGATCTCTTCGCTGGGGATGATGTAGCCGATGTTGTCGGCCCCGCCGAGGCCGCTGAAGGCCAGGCCGATCATCTTCTCACCGACCACGGCGGGGCCGCCGGAGTTACCGGGGTTGATGGCGGCGTCGATCTGGATGCGTAGCCCGGAGGTGGGGCCGTTGTAGCCGGTGAACTCGATGCGCGAGACGATTCCCTTGGTGATGGAAAGCTCGGTGCCGCCGGTGGGGTAACCGTAGGCGCGACGACGTCCTTGACGTCGGGCAGGGTGTTGGCGCGCTGCAGCGGCGGGCGAGTGGCGAAGAGGCTCTCGTCGTCGAGCTTGAGCACGGCGAGGTCGATGCCGGGAGCGATGGACTCGACGGTGGCGGAGATCTTCTCGCCGGACTGGTTGGCCTGCACCTGGACTTGGCTGGCGTAACGCACGACATGGGCGTTGGTGAGGATGCGGTTGCCGGCGATGACCACGCCGCTGCCGGTGGCTTCCGTGGGGGCCTGTTTGGTCCAGGGCCGGAAGGTGTCGGGGTAGCGCATGGTGGAGAAGATTTTCACCACGGAATTCTCGACGCGACCGACGGGTTCGGCGGCGGCCGCCGGAGCGACCAGCGCCAGTGGAGCCTCTTCGGCGCGGAGGAGGGGGAGGGTGAGCGCGGCGGCTAGACCGAGCAGGGCGAGGCGGGCGGAGGAGATCATCGGGAAACGGGGTGCGCTGATGAAGCCCGCCCGGCGGCGGAGAGACCAGCCAATTTGGGCGGCCGGGGTGTAACCAGAGGGCGAAGCCAAGGGAGCTGGGGCGCGGGGGTGGCGACGGGGTGGGGGCGAAGAGCGCGCAGCCCGCGGCAGAAGAGGATGAATACCGAGGGTGCGCCGCAGGCGGGGGCGGCCGGCTTCCCTCTGTTTCGAGCCGGCTGGCGTGTCAGTGCGAGGCGGATCGCCCGCGGGGCGGACCCAAAAAAAGGCCCGGCTGCAGGGGCAGCCGGGCCGAAGGAGACGGGGAGGTCAGGCCTTGGCCTTGGCGGGCTTTTTGGCGGGCGCCTTCTTGGTGCCGTTCTTCGCGGCAGCCTTGGGGGCGGGCTTGGTGGCCTTGGCGAGTTCGGCGGCTGCGGCGGCCTCTTCCTCGGCGGCGGCGGCAGCGGCGGCGGCCAGCGTGGCTTTGGCGGCGGCGGCGGTGGCCTCGCGGCCAAGCTGGGAGGTGCCCTGCGGATCGTAGATGTAGCCTACGCCGTGGATGGTGCGGAAGGCGGAGAGCTCGATGCCGTGGGCCTCGAACATGTCGCGCACCTTCACGATGTATTGGTCGAGCGAGCGGCTGCGCACATCGGCGTGGATGCCCCAGACGGAGTGGATGAGGGCCTTGCGCGGGATGACGACACCTGGGTGGTCGTTGAGGTAGGCGAGGATGCCCAGCTCCTTGCGGCCGATCTTGGCGATCTTGCCGCCGGGGAACTCGATCTCGAGGCGTAGGGGCAAGACGGTGGCGCCGAGGAAGCCGAAGGCGGCGTCGGTGACCCGGACGTTCTTGGACACGTTGAGGTCGCCGGTGGTCTCGGCCCGGCGCAGGACCGCCCGGATACGGGCGACGAGCTCGGGGTAGCTGAAGGGTTTGACGATGTAGTCATCGCCGCCCATCTCATCGAGACCCTTGATCTTCATGCCCTCGGCGTTGGCGCCGGTCACGAAGATAGTGGGTACGCGGATATCCTCCTGGCGCAGCTCCTGGAGAAAGGCAAAGCCGCTGGAGTCGGGCAGATTGAGATCCAGCAACATCAGGTTGGCGAAGTTGTGCTTGAGAAAGCGGGCCGCCGGGGCGCAGCGGTAGTAGACCTGAGTCTGCATGCCGGCGTTTTCGAGGTGCTCGGCGATGACGTTCGCGAGCTGTTCTTCGTCCTCGACGATCAGGATGAGCGGCTTCGAGATCCGGGGCATACGATATGGTTCAGGGTGAGTTGCGGTTGGGCGGTGGTCTCTCCCGGCGGCGATTGCACTTTCGTGGGGGGCGCCGGCGGGGTCTCCCTATGCGAAGCAGCAGGAAGGACTTGGCCAATAGTGTCAAAACCATAACAAGTGGCGGCTTCCCAGCTTGTTAGGCGGGCGAGTTTTTGGGCTTGAGCCGGGTAGGGGCGTCGGGATGCATGACAGGGTGCCTGAGATCAAACCACTCCTGATGCTGGGCCTGCCCAAGGGCAGCCTGGAAGAATCCACCAAAAACCTTTTCGCCAAGGCCGGTTTCAAGATCACGACCAGTTCGCGGTCCTACCGGCCTTCGATTGACGACCCCGAGCTCGATGGGCGCTTCATCCGCGCGCAGGAAGTCAGCCGCTATGTCGAACACGGGTTCTTCGATTGCGGACTCACCGGTCATGATTGGATTCTGGAGAATGAGTCTGACGTGGTCGACGTGTGCGATCTGGTCTATTCCAAGGCTTCCGCCCAGAAATCGCGCTGGGTGTTGTGCGTGCCCGAGGGCTCGCCGGTCCAGCGAGCTGAGGACCTGGCCGGTAAACGCGTGGCCACCGAGATGGTCGGCACCGTGAAACGCTATTTCGAGAAAAAGGGCATCAAGGTCGACGTCGAGTTCTCCTGGGGCGCCACCGAGGTGAAGGTTCCCGATCTGGTCGACGCGATCGTCGACATCACCGAGACCGGATCCTCCCTGCGCGCGAACAAGCTGCGCATCGTCGACACCTTGATGGAGACGAACACCAAGCTGATCGCCAACAAGGCCAGCTGGGCCAACCCGGCCAAGCGCCGCAAGATCGAGATCATCGCCATGCTGCTCAAGGGCGCCCTCGAGGCCGGTAGCAAGGTGGGCCTCAAGCTCAACCTGCCCAAGACCGCGCTTGAAGGCATGATCAAGACGCTGCCCTCGCTGCGCAACCCGACCATCTCCCCGTTGAGCAATCCCGAGTGGGTCGCTCTCGAGACGATCATCGACGAGTCGATCGTCCGTGAGATCATCCCCCAGCTCAAGAGCCTGGGGGCGGAAGGCATCGTCGAATACCCGCTGAACAAGGTCGTTTACTGAGCGCTCCCGCGTGCCGGCTGTGGCCGGCACGCATCACCCGCGGTCGGCGGCTGCGCGAGTTTCCTCGCGTTGCCGCCTCCGGCATGAGAGGCAAGTCCCCGTGAGTACCGTCACGCTTGGCCTTTTGCAGCACGCCTGCGGCCCCGATCCCGAGGCCAACCTGCATGCCACGCTTGCCCGCGTGGAGGCGGCGGCCGCGCGCGGTGCGCAGATCGTCTGCACCCAGGAACTTTTCCGCTCACCGTATTTCTGTCAGAGCGAGGACTACGCCGCCTTTGCCCTCGCCGAGCCGGTGCCCGGTCCGACGACCGTTGCCTTCCAGGCGTTGGCGCAGCGGCTCGGTATTGTGATCATTGCTTCGCTCTTCGAGCGACGTGCCCCTGGTCTCTACCACAACACCGCTGCCGTGATCGACGCCGACGGGGCGCTGCTCGGGATCTACCGGAAGATGCACATCCCGGACGATCCGCTCTTCTACGAGAAGTTCTATTTCACGCCGGGCGACACCGGCTTCCGCGCTTGGCAGACGCGCTTTGGCCGCATCGGTGTGTTGATCTGCTGGGACCAGTGGTATCCGGAGGCGGCGCGCCTAACGGCCCTGCAGGGTGCCGAGATCCTTTTCTATCCCACCGCCATCGGCTGGCACCCGCGCGAGAAGGCCACCCTCGGGGCGAAGCAGCACAGCGCCTGGGAAACGATCCAGCGCAGCCATGCCGTGGCCAACGGCTGCTACGTAGCCGCCGTCAACCGGGTGGGGCACGAGGCGCCTGCTGGGGGCGATGGCCTTGAATTCTGGGGGCAGAGTTTCGTCGCTGGCCCTCAGGGTGAGCTGCTCGCCAAGGCAGGAGCCGCCGCCGAGGAGACGCTGCTGGTCCCGGTCGAACTCGGCGCCCTTGACGATGTGCGCACACACTGGCCCTTTTTGCGCGATCGCCGCATCGACGCCTACGGCGATTTGGTTCAACGTTTTCTCGACTGACCGTGCCCGACCATCCCCCAACCTCCCGTCACGCCTCTGCCGTCACGCCCTCGCCCGCGGCGCTCGGGTTCCGTATGCCCGCGGAGTGGGAAACCCAGGCGGCGGTGTGGCTTTCGTGGCCGCACAAACGCAAGACGTGGCCGGGTCTCTTCCGCTCGATCCCGGGCACCTTTGCCAAGATCGTCGCCGCCATCAGCCGTTTCGAGCCGGTGCGCATCAACGCCGCTGCCGAGCTGCAGCCGCGGGCCCGGGAGCTGTGCGAGGCGGCCGGCGCCCGGATGGCGCGGGTCCGTTTCCTCGACCATCCCACCAATGACACCTGGTGCCGCGACCACGGCCCTATCTTCATCAAGCACGGGGTCACTGGCGAGGTGGCGCTCACCGACTGGCAGTTCAATGCTTGGGGCGGCAAACATCTGCCCTGCGACCGCGACAACCTCATTCCCTCGGCCATCGCCCGGCACCTGCGCCTGCGCCATTTCACCAACGCCATGGTGCTCGAGGGCGGTTCGCTCGACGTCAACGGCGCCGGGCTGCTGCTTACCACCGAGCAGTGCCTGCTCAATGCCAACCGCAACCCCCAGCTCACCCGCGAGCGAATCGAGCAGAACTTGCGCGACACCCTCGGTGTCACCACTATCCACTGGCTCGGCCAGGGGCTGGTGGGGGACGACACCGACGGCCACGTCGACGACCTCACGCGCTTCTTCAAGGTCGACGGCATCGTCACCGCGGTGGAGGCCAAGCGCGGCGACGCCAACTTTGCGGCGCTCGACGAGAATCTTGCCCGCCTCCGCAAGCTGCGTACCCCGCAGGGCAAGCCCTTCGACCTGGTCGAGCTGCCGATGCCTGCGGCCGTGGCCTTCCAGGGCGTGCGGGTGCCGGCCAGCTACGCGAATTTCCTCGTGCTCAACGGGGCGGTGCTCGTGCCGACCTTCCGGCAGCCCAAGAGCGACGATGCGGCGTGTGCGATTCTCGGTGGTTGCTTCCCCGGCAGGGAGGTGGTGCCGATCGATTGTTTTCACCTCATCTGGGGCCGCGGCTCGCTGCATTGCATCTCGCAGCAGCAGCCGGCGTGAAGGCGGTGTCTAGTTGTTGGAGCGCGCGGGGACGCGAAGCAGGGGGCAAGTCGCGTGCAAGCACGCTCCCACAGCTAGGCTAAGGAGGGCTGAATCCATTTTTTCCATGAAAACGAAATCCATTCTCCCGGCGCTGGCGGTCTTGGTCGCGCTCCTGCTTGGTGGTTGCGAATCGGTGGGGGGTTCGCTCGCTGCGCGTTTCTCGCCGGTGCCGGTGGTGCGTACATTCGAGGCGCCGCCCGAGCGCGCCTTTGTCGCCGCCAAGGCGGCGTTGGAGACAATGGGCTACACCATCCGCAGCGCCCGGCCGAAGAGCGGGGTGATCGAAGCCACCGGTCGGGTGGCCATCGACGATAGCTTCCGCTCCTCCGATCAATACTCCTGTCGTGTGGAGGTCACGTCGACGCCCGACGGGGCGGCGGTGGTGCGTCTAGAGGTGCGTGAAGCTTCCGAGGAGCGCACGAACGCAGGGGCGATGCGCCAGACTGAGCGAGTGATCCCGAACGGCGGTACGCACGAGCGGTTCTTCGAGGAACTGCAGCGCCGGTTGTGAGCGGGGAGGCGGGGCCCGTTCGCAGGCACGGAGACCCGCGCCGCGGAGGGCGGGCTTTTGTGCTTCGAGCTCCGCTCGCGCCCTATGCAAGTGGGGCGGGCCTCCGTGCCTGCCATTCGTAACGGAGTCGAACCGACGTTCTTGCGAACGTCGCTACGGCGCCCCGGCGCGGGCACAAGCCACGCACCACGTTCCCATCCACCTACGCCTGCGGGTCCATCTCAGCGGAGGGATCGAACAGCAGAGAGGAGAGCAGGCCGCCACGCATGGTCCCGGCGGTGATGCGCCGCCGGATTTCGTGGAGCTGCCGCCGATGCACCCGCAGATGCGAGACGCTGAGGCAATGCCAGCGGTGCAGGTCGAGGTCGCCAAAGAACGGGTGCGGATGAACCGGCGTTCCCGTGGGCTGGCCGAGCTCGGTGTGCACCAGGTGCGGGTAGTCGTGGGCGAGTTGGCGCAGATCTACCATCGCCGCCACGCCCTTGGCTCCGCGCGGGCGCATGGTCTGGCGGTCGAAGGCGGTCGGTGGCGCCTGGTTGTGACTGAGAAATACCAGGATGCGCCCGATCGCCTCGCCCACCAGCACGGCATGCTCTACGACCATGGCGGCCGACCAGTGGCGTTCGTCCTCCTCGAGCCCCATCTGCGAGGGGACGGTGACGCGGCGCACGAAGTCCTCAGGCGTGAAACGGCCGCAGATTTCCTCGAAACGATTGATCTCCACTTGGAAATCGCGAGTCGCCCGCGCGAACGAAGTGGTGCGGCAGTAGGCAGGGAAGGCCACGTTGCGCGCGACGAAATCCTGGACCCAGGGCAGGCCCAGCGCCTCTGCGGCGGCGTCGGCAGGTGATGGATCGGACTCGGGCATGGCAGGGCGAAAGTAGGGGCCGCGAGCAATAGGCCAGCCCGGAGGCATGGAGGAATTCAGACCGGTCTTTTGGTCCTGGCTATGCCACGTCGACAACCCGCGAGCCCGGCCGCGACCCGGTTGAGCAGAGGCCCTGGCTCCTCTCCTGAAAGGGGAGGTGCGAAGAGGCGCGGCCGTTTCGGGCCGCGCCCTGACCAACGACCGGAAATGCTTTGCCTTTCGGGCTGCCGGCACCTGAATTTGCCAGTCCATGCAGCGGACTACTACGAGGGCCGGGGTCGGCCGGCTGGCCCAATTTGATGGAGTGACCCCGTTGGTCCGCCATCGGGGGCTACTCTGGGAGTTCATCCAGCGCAACGTCGAGCTGCGGCACAAGGGCAGCCATCTTGGGCTTATCTGGTCGGTTCTCAATCCGCTGCTCATGCTGGGGCTCTACGTGGTCGTGTTTGGGAAGCTCAGGGACCCCAATGAAACCAAATTGACCTACGCGCTGAGTATCTTCGTCGGCCTCACGCTGTTTCATTTTGCCTCCGAAGTGCTCGGGGTCGCCCCCACCGTGATCATCAGCAATCCCGGTTTTGTGAAGAAAGTCGTCTTCCCGCTCGAGATCCTGCCAGTAGCAGCGGTTGGAGCCTCCTTCGTTCACTTTCTCATCACGATGGGGCTCGCGCTGGGAGGTGTGGCCCTTTTCGGTCCCGGACTGGGCTGGGATGTGTTTTGGCTGCCCCTCATCTTCGCTCCGTTCCTGATGCTCACCCTCGGGGTGGCCTGGGCTGCTTCGGCGATCGGCGTGTTCTTTCGCGATATTGGCCCGTTCACCGGCTTCCTCAGCATGGCCCTCATGTTCTCGAGTGCGATTTTCATTCCGGTAGCCACAATCAAGGATACCCCCTTCGCCTGGAGCTTTTTGCGGTTTAATCCACTTCTTCATGCCAGCGAGCTGTCGCGCGACGTGATTCTCCGCCACGAGCCCCTGCAGTCGGGCCCGCTGCTTTACCTGTACGCAGTCGGGCTCGCCAGCGCCTTTGCCGGGTACTGGGTCTTCCAGAAGCTCCGCCCGACCTTCGCCGACGTGCTCTGACACCTCGCCTCGCCCACCTGCACGAAGTCTCCATTCCCAACGCCATTGCCCGGTTTCCGGGCCTCCCTCCATGCCACGCGCTTTCATCACCGGTATCACCGGCCAGGATGGTTCTTATCTCACCGAGCTCCTGCTCGAGAAGGGCTACGAGGTGCATGGGCTTGTTCACCGCCCCGATACGCTCGGCCACAGCAATATCGCCCACCTCGTCAACAACCCGGCGATCCTGGGCCAGCGGCTCTTCCTGCACAACGGGTCCTACGAGGACGCCACCCACCTGCGCCGCATCATCGCCAAGGCTCGGCCGAGCGAGTTCTACCATCTCGCCGGTCAGTCCAGCCCGCGGCTCAGTCTCGAACTGCCCGAGGCCACCGTCGACAGTATCGGCATGGGCACGCTGCGCCTGCTCGAGATTCTGCGCGACCTGCCCGAGCCGACCAAGTTCCTTTATGCCTCCTCCAGTGAGGTCTTCGGCTCGCCGCCGCACTCGCCCCAAGACGAGCTGACGCCGGTCAATCCCACCACGCCCTACGGGGCCGCCAAGGTGTTCTCCCAACACATGGCTCGCATCTACCGGATCGCCTACGGCCTGCCTACCTGCTCGGCCATCCTCTACAATCACGAGTCCCCGCGCCGCAGTGGCGCCTTCGTGACCATGAAGATCGCGCGCGCGGCCGCCCGGATCAAACAAGGGCTCCAGACCGAGCTGGTGTTGGGCAGCCTGGTTGGTCGCCGCGACTGGGGTTGGGCTCCCGACTATGTGCGCGGCATGTGGTCGATGCTGCAGTCCAGCCCGGTGGACGACTTCATCCTTGCCTCCGGCGAACTGCACTCCGTCGAGGAACTCGTCGACCTCGCCTTTCGCACCGTCGGGCTCGACTGGCATGACTATGTGAAACACGACCAGAAGCTCGTGATGACGGTCGAACCTTCGGCCTCCTGCGGCAATCCGTCCAAGGCCCGGCGCCTGCTCGGCTGGCAAAACACCGTTCCCTTCGCCGAGATCGTCGCCCGCTTGGTCGAGGCCGAGCTGGCCAAGGGGGCTTGAGGCACGGTCGCCATTGTTCACCTTTCCGTCGCATTCCGGAGCTGGATTCGCCTTTCGCTTCGGCCCGCTCCCCGTTTTCCTCGCTGCTTCACGCTTCGCGCGGCCCACTGGAAACCGGGAACGACGCCGGGAGTCGCGCCCACCCGGCGCGGCCCTGATCCGCTTCACCCAGTAGGGGTTTGCTTCATTCATTGCTTTTCGCGCTTGTTCCGCTCGACCTTCCGCACCTTCGGTCGCAATGGTTTCTGAGTTTCTTCCTGTCACGGATTCCTATTCACGCTCGCCTTCTCTCCTTCCATGAAACGCGCACTTATCACCGGTATCACCGGCCAGGATGGTTCCTACCTCGCTGAACTGCTCCTTGCCAAGGGCTACGAGGTTCACGGGATTGTCCGCCGTTCCAGCTCCGTCACCCGCACCCGCATCGACCATCTGCGCGGCTATGAGCACGGCGAGAACCAACGCCTCTTCCTGCACTATGGCGACCTCACCGACGCGGTCGCACTGGTGAAGCTGCTCTACAAGATCCAGCCCGACGAGATCTACAATCTTGCCGCCCAGAGCCACGTGCGCGTGAGCTTCGACATCCCCACCTACACCGGCGATGTCACCGGGCTTGGCGCCCAGCGTATCCTTGAGGCGGTCATCGAATCGGGCATCGGCAAGAAAGTGCGCTACTACCAGGCGTCCTCGTCGGAGATGTTCGGCAAGGTCCAGCAGGTGCCGCAGACGGAAAGCACGCCCCTCTATCCGCGTTCACCCTACGCCTGCGCCAAGGTCTATGCGCACTACCTCACGATCAACTATCGCGAGTCGTACGATCTCTTTGCCTGCTCGGGCATCCTCTTCAACCACGAGTCCTCCCGGCGCGGCGAAAACTTTGTCACCCGCAAGATCACCATTGCGGCCGTTCGCATTAAATTCGGGCTGCAGAAGGAGCTTTACCTCGGCAACATCGATTCCAAACGCGACTGGGGTTATGCGGCCGAGTACGTCGAGGGCATGTGGCGCATGCTCCAGCAGGAGCAGCCCGACGACTACGTGCTCGCCACCAACGAGACGTGGACGATCAAGGACTTCCTCTCCGCCTCCTTCGGGGCGCTCGGCCTCGAGTGGGAGAAGTATGTGAAGTTCGACGAGCGCTTCATCCGCCCGGCCGAGGTGGACCTGCTCATCGGCGACTACTCCAAGGCCAAGAGCAAGCTCGGCTGGGAACCCCAGACGCGCATGCACGCCCTGGCCAAGCTCATGGTCGACTCCGATCTCAAGCTGGCCCAGGCGGAGGTGCAGTAGTGCTGACCGGGCCGGCCGGCGACCGTGGGGTCGCGGTTGGCCCCGGAAGGAGGCGAGCGCATTGGCAAGGGCCCGAGTGGCCGATCAATCGGAGCGGTCCGATCCGACCGATCCGACCGTTCGGATCGCAGGCACAGAGGCCTGCGCCACGCCGGGAGGCCTGCGACATGGATGAGGGCCATGCTCTCCGATGGAAGCCGGCGCCCCGCTGGCGGGCTGAGCCACGCGCCCAACAAAACAGCCGGCCCCTGGAGGGACCGGCCGTGGTGGAAAAGAGGAGGCGGAGAGGGCTCAGCGGGCCGTCACGTTGACCGGCACCGAGATCTCGCCCGAACCGACGCCGCTCACGAACAGGCTGCCGGTGCCGGGCTGGCCGCCCTGCAGGGTGATGGTGGCCGTGGTGGCTCCGGCCGGAATGATCACTTCGGGCATGATGACCGACTTCGGGATGTCGGTGCTCACATCGATGAGCAGGCCACCTTCGGGGGCCGGGCTACCGAGCATGAAGTTGAGGGTGGCCCGACCGCCGGTGCGCAGGCTGATCTCGGAGGGATTCACCGTGAGCGAGAGGCCGTCGACGCGGAAGGTGCCGACCTTCTGGCTGGTGGTGCCGTTGTTGACCGAGATTTCGTAGTTCTGGCCGGCCGCCACGGGAGGCACGGCAAAGGAAATCACGTTGAGCGACTCGAACATGGTGCGCGCCGGCGTACTGCCCACATACACGACATCCTGCGGGGTGAACCCACGGCCGACGATGGCGATGCGCGCGCCGATGGGGCCGCGGATGGCGTCGAGGGTGTAGACGTAGCGGTTGGCCAGCTTGATGGTGCGCAGCTCGGTGTATTCCTCGACCGGGAAACCGGTCTTGCCGCGGATGGCCCCGTAATTGATCAGCAGATAGTAGGTGGCCTCGGTGCGGCCGGCGGGCATGTGGTAGTCGTACTCGTAGATGCCGTCGCCGAGCTGGCTGAGGGTCATCGGGTGGATCTGGCCGTCGATGACGATCGAGACATGCAACGAGCCCTTGATCAGCTCGGTCTTGTCCGGTTGCACCCGGGCGGTGATCGTATAGATCCCGGAGGGGTTTTCGGCGAGCGTATCGGCCGTCATGTTGACGATGTTCGAGGCGCAGCCCGCGGAAAGCAGGGCGGCGGCCGCGGCCAAGATGAGGGCGCCACGCTTGAAGAGGGAAACCGGCTTGAGATGCATAATTGGTTGCTGGCGGCACCGAACACGGAGTGGATGCCCGCGCAGATGGTGAATTCTTTAACGTCCGCGGAGCAGGCAGAGCAAGAAAAAGCCGAGACGCCAGCACTCGGTCTGTATCTCCACGTGCCGTTTTGTTCCACCACCTGCGAGTTCTGCGCGTTCTTCCAAGTGCGCCCGGAGGGTGACGACCTCGCGCGTTTCCTGCGTGATGTCGAGACCGAGTTGGCCCTCGTGCCGGGTCCGCTGGTGGTGCAGACGGTCTTCTGGGGCGGGGGCACCCCGGGCTTGTTGCCGGCCAAGCATCTCGCCGAGCTCTGTGCGCTGGTGCGGGGCAAACTCGTGGCGGACCCGGCGGAGTGGAGCGTGGAGATGGCGCCCGGTACGGTGACGCGCGATCGGCTCGCCGCGCTGCGCGATGGCGGCGTCACCCGTATTTCGCTCGGGGTGCAGAGCCTCCAGCCCGAACTGCTTGAGGCCCTCGGGCGGCGGCACAGCCGCGAGCAGGCGTTGCGCGCCTACGAACTGGTGCGGGCCGCCGGTTTCGCCTCGGTGAATCTGGACCTGATTTTTGCCGTACCCGGGCAGGAGGCCGCCGGGTGGATCCGCGATTTGGAGGCGGCCATCGCGCTGGCCCCGGACCATCTCTCGACCTATTGCCTGACCTTCGAGGAGGACACCGCGCTCTTCGTGAAGCTCTCGCAGGGCAAGGTGACGCTCGACGCCGAGAAGGAGGCCGCCTTCTACGAGGCGACGTGGGACACGCTCGGGGCGGCCGGTTTCGCCCAATACGAAATCTCCAACTATGCCCGGCCGGGGCATGCCTGCCGGCATAACCTGAATACTTGGGGTATGCAGGAATGGCTCGGTTTCGGCCCTTCGGGCGCCTCGCAGCACGGCGGTTGGCGCTACCAAAAACCCGCCCAATCTGCCGGCCTGGCGTGCCGATTTGGCGGCGGGCCGCCGCGGCACTTCGGAGCGCGTGGCGCTCACCCCGGCGCTGCTGGCGGCCGATGCGTTGATCTTCGGATTGCGCTGTAACGCTGGCGTGGATCTGGCGGTGGCGCAGCGGCGGTTCCCGAGCCTGAGTTGGCCGGGATATCGGGGACTGGCGGCGCAATTGGTGGGCGAGGGGTTGGCGGAATGGGCGGCCCCGGAGGTGCTGCGGCTTACGCGCCGGGGGCGATTGCTGGCCGATTCGGTGGGCACGGCAGTGCTGGAGGTGTGAGGCCGGCGTGCTCGCCCGCGCTCCGAGAGCGCGTGTGAGCACGCCGGCCTACGGTGGGCGGTTGCGCCGGAATGCCGGCCACGGCGGTGACGTGGCCGGTCGGGGGATGAAGTGAGGCCGGATGGGCCGGGTCAACGCCCCGGCCTACAGCGGCCAGGGGCTCGTGGAGTCGCCCTGAGCTTCCTGTCCGGCCCATGCCGCTTGACTGACCCCGGCGTGGTTCGTTGTCTCCCCGCCGCGTGAAGCTGCTCCCTGTCATCCTCGCGTCGCTGCTTGTCGGATTCGCCGGCGGTTGCCGCACGGCGGAACCTCCGCCGGTGGCGCGTCCGCTCGTGGCCCGGGTGTATCTGGAGGCGTTGCCAGAGCAGCCGGGCACGGCAGTGACCTTGCCCCTCAGCCGGGTGCCGTTGACGGTCGATCCGCGGGCGCTGTTGGTGGAGTCCGACCTCGCCGGCGCCGTTTTGGAGCCGGCGGAGTTCGGCACCGTACTGCAGCTGGTTTTCACCCCGCAGGCCGCCCGCGACCTTTACCGCCGGACGGCCGGGGCGCAGGGCCTCCGGTTGGTGCTCACGCTCAACGGCACGGCGGTGGCCGCCCAACGCATTGGAGATCCGGTGACGGACGGGGCTTTGCGGTTCTACCCCGAAGTCGGTGCGGCGCAGCTGCCTGCCCTCTTGGCCGATCTGCGGAGCACCATTGCGGTCGTGCAGACCAAGCTGGCGCAAAAACAGTGAATATCGTGCGTGCTCTTCTCTGTCTTCTCCTTTCCGGGGCGGCTTGCGCCCACGGTCGACTCGCCATGGCGTGGCCCACGCCCAATACCGCCTACCTCGACGGGCAGCCGATCACGGAGTATATCCAACCCACGGCGTCGGGGAATCCGGAGTCCGGGTTGTTTGGTTGCGTGCGCAGCAGTGGCTACCAGTTCCATGAAGGGCTCGACCTTGAGCCGGTCTGTGCGCGGGAGCACGGGGAGGCGACCGACGAGATCTACGCGACGATGGACGGAGTGGTGCGCCACATCGGCCGCAAGGCCGGTCAGAGCAGCTACGGGCGCTACATCGTGCTCGAGCATCCGGGGGCCACGCCGGCGTTCTACTCCCTCTATGCCCATCTGCGCGAGGTGCGCGCGGGCCTGAAGGCGGGCGACGAGGTGAAACGCGGCCAAATAATCGCGATCATGGGCCGCAGCGCTGGTGGGTATGCGATCCCCAAGGATCGCGCGCACCTCCATTTCGAGATGGGCCTGATGGCCACGCGCGACTTTCAGGCATGGTACCAGCGCCAGAAGTTCGGCAGCCCGAACCTGCACGGCGCCTGGAATGGGATGAATCTGATGGGCTTTGATCCGCGCGACTTTTTCGACCAGTTCCGGGCGAAGCGGGTGAACGACATCGGCGAATACCTGGCGCAGTTGCCCGTGGCGCTGAAGGTGCGGGTGGCCGTGGGGCGCACGCCGGACTACGTCGTGCGCTATCCGACGTTGGTGAAGGGCGAGCTGCCGCTGGGCACGCCGACCGCGGGGTGGGAGATCGACTGCTATTGGACGGGGATGCCGCTGGCGCTGCGGCCGCTGACCGCGACGGAATTGGTGGGGCAGAGTCCGGGATCGGTGCGGATTCTCGAGGTGAACCACGAGCAGGTCGTTGGCCATCGGGCGATCTCGCTGCTGCGCGGGCGGGGGGCGGCGCAGGCGCCGGGCAAGGATCTGCTCGATGTGTTGGAGAAGCTTTTTGGGCCGCTACGGTAGCGGGCGGGAGGGAGCGGTTTGCGTCGGTCGACAGTGCACGGAGACTGGTTTCGCCCTTCACACATGAAAATCATTGCGGCCTTTCCCACCGTTGAGCTCGCCTACCTGGCGGCGGCGCGCCTTGAGAGCGCGGGGATTGGCGTGGAGATCCGTGACGAGGCGATTACGACGCTCACCTGGCTCTACTCGCCAGCGCTCGGCGGGGTGAAGATCGCGGTGGACGAGGCCGACGTGGCGGATGCCGAGGCAATCCTGTGCGAGCCGGCGTCGGAGGAGGGCATTCTGGTTTGTCCGCACTGTGGTTCGCGCGATGCGGCGGTGCGGGCGCTGAGCGCGGCCGGCGGGGTGCTGCTGGTGTTGAATGTTCCGCTGCCACTCGCTTTTCAGACGGCCGACTGTCGCGCTTGCGGCAAGTCGTATGGCGTGCCGGCGCATCCGAATCTGGGCTGAGCGGGGCCCCCCGGACGAAGCTCTTGCGAGCTTCGCTACGGGAAGAAGCAGGTCCGGTAAACGAAGCTCTGCCGAGCTCCGCTACGGTAGGGGCGATACCGGACTCAGCTCTTGTCGCGGGCGCGCAGTTCCACGCGGCGCGTTTTGCCGCTGGTGGTCTTGGGCAACTCGGCGACGAACTCGATCTCGCGGGGGTATTTGAAGGGTGCGATTGTGCGTTTGCAGTGCTGCTGCAGCTCCGCCTTCAGCGTCTCGCTGGCCTGGTGCCCGGGGCGTAGCACGACGAAGGCTTTCACGATCTGGCCGCGGGCGGGGTCGGGCTTGCCGACGATGGCGACATCGAGCACGCAGGCGTGTTCGATGAGCGCACTTTCCACCTCGAACGGGCCGATGCGGTAGCCGGAGCTCTTGATGACATCGTCACGGCGGCCGATGAACCAGAAGTAGCCGTCGGCATCGCGGGTGGCGCGGTCTCCCGTGAGGTACCAGTCGCCGCGGAACTTGTCGGAGGTTTCCTCGGGATTGAGCCAATACTCCTGGAAGAGGCCGAGCGGGCGGTCCGGCTTCACCCGCACGGCGACTTCGCCCTCGACGTCCGCGGCGACCTCGTTGCCGGCGTCGTCGATGAGCGAGACGTTCATGCCTGGGGTGGGGTGCCCCATCGAGCCGGGGCGGACCGGACGGCCGTGCGAGGCGAAGTTGCCGATGAGGACCACTGTCTCCGTTTGGCCATACGCCTCGTGCAACATCAGCCCGGTGGCCTGGTGCCAGAGCTTGATGACCTCGGGGTTGAGCGGCTCGCCGGCGGTCACGCAATGGCGCAGCTTGGCGAAACGCCGCTTTGAAAGGTCTTCGCGTACGATGAGGCGCAGGGCGGTGGGCGGCGCGCACCAGGTAGAGATCGGGAAGCACTCGAGCATGTCGAGGGTGAGGGCGGGGTCGAACTTGCCGTGTACATCGAGGGCGAAGACGCAGGCGCCCATCTGCCACGGGCCGTAGAAACTGGACCAGGCGGCCTTGCCCCAGCCGAGGTCGGAGATGTTCCAATGCACGTCGTCGGGCCGCAGGTCGAGCCAGAGCCCGCCGGTGAGGCGGTGCCCGACGGCGTAGCTGGCCTGGGTGTGCAGGACCATTTTGGGCTCACCGGTGGTGGCACTGGTGAAGTAGAGGATGCCCGGATCGGTGGCCCGCGTGGGCTCGCCCTGGAAAAGCGGTGACGCAGTGCGCGTGCCACCGTCGAAATCGTGCCAGCCCACGGCGGCGCTCTCGACGAGGAAGCGGATGCCGGCGACGTCGCCCACCTTGGCGATCCCCTCGCCGGTGGTGATGACGGCCGAGACCTGGGCCGTCACGATGCGGTAGTGGACTTCGCGCGGGGTGAGCAGCAGGGTGGCCGGCACGGGCACGGCGCCGAGGCGAATCAGCCCGAGCATCGAGATCCACCATTGCGGCAGACGCGGGAGCATTACGAGCACGCGGTCGCCTCGCTTCACCCCGGAGGCGCGGAGGAAGTTTGCCGCTTGAGAGCTGAGCGCCGCGATCTCGCTGTAGGTGTACTTGCGCTCGGCGCGGGTGGTGGCGTCGACCCACCACAGGGCGAGGGCGTCGGGGCGGGACTGTGCCCACCGGTCGATCACGTCGGTGGCGAAATTGTAGAGCTCGGGAGCTTGCAGAGGGGCGGCGGAGGGGGGCTGCATCGCGGGCGAGTTTTTACGATGCGCTGCGGGAAAGAAAGCGGGAAGAACGGGCTTCCGCAGGCGGCGAGAAGGACCGGTCTGCGACCGGTTGTGGCGAGCGTGGGCCGGAGGGGGCGGCGAGGGCCGGTGGTGTCCGGTCGGAGACCGGACCTACCGGCTCCAGTCCAGCATGCGCTGGATCGGGGTGAGGGCGCGGGCGATGGTGTCGGCGCCCAGCGTGATCTCGGGCGCGCGGGACTTGAGGGCGTCGCGCAGCTTCTCCACCGTATTTAGCTTCATGTACTTGCAGTCGTTGCAGGCACAGGTGTCGGTGGGGCCGGCGATGAAGGTCTTGTCGGGCACCTCGCGGCGCAGGCGGTGCAGCATCCCGGATTCGGTGACGACGATGATGCGGTCGGCCGGCGACTGGCGGGCGAACTTCACCATCAGCTCGGTGCTGCACACCTCGTCGGCGAGGTCGCGCACGGCCTCGACGCACTCGGGGTGGGCGACGACGGGCGCGCCGGGGAACTGGAGCTTCACCTTCTCGAGGGCCTGCACGGTGAAGAGCACGTGGGCGTAACAGCTTCCGGCCCACAGGCGCATCTTGCGGCCGGTCTGCTTCATGACCCAGGCGCCGAGATTCTGGTCGGGCACGAAGAGGATCTCGCGGTCGGCGGGGATGCGCTGAACGATCTTCACGGCGTTGCCGCTGGTGCAGATCACATCGCTGAGCTCCTTCACGGCGGCCGAGCAGTTGATGTAGGCGACGACGTAGAGGCCGGGATTGGCGGCCTTGTAGGCGGCGAGTTCGGACGCGGGGCAGGAGTCGGAGAGCGAGCAACCGGCGTCGAGGTCGGGCAGGATGACGGGCTTGGTCGGGTTGAGGATCTTCGCCGTCTCGGCCATGAAGTGCACACCGCAGAAGACGATCATGTCGGCCTGCGACTGGGCGGCCTGGTAGGAGAGCCCGAGGGAATCGCCCACGTAGTCGGCCACGCGCTGGATCTCCTCGACCTGGTAGTTGTGCGCGAGGATGACGGCGCGGCGCTCGCGCTTGAGGGCGAGGATCTCCTCCTGGATGGCGGTGAGCGGTGGCAGCACGCCGCGCTGGGGTGGGAAGACGAGCGGTTCGTAGTTGAGGAGGGAGGGCATGGGGGAAGGGGAGGTTACGGAGACTTGGATTCCGGTGAGGAGGTGATGGGTAGGGCCCCCTCTGGTTTTCCCTGGTGCGGTTTGTTCGATTCGTGGGAATCGGGAAAACCATCAGTAATCAATTTGGATCGGTAGGCCTGCGTCGCCGCGTTCATCTTCCGGGCTGCTCCCAGGATTGATTCTGGAACGCCAAAGAGTGGGTCTCTACCCGTGTTGAGGATAGAGAACAGATGGACGATATCTGATACTTGGCGGTTTATGCTGACCAAGCATTCCAACGAGCGGAGCCTGTCGGCTTCGACAGTTGTGGGGATATCCTGCGAATTCTGAGCATGCCGCAGCGTCGTATCTAGGAATGTGACGGACTCGTCCATTTGAGCCAAAAGCGTGCGCAGTGAGGATTCGTCAATTCTCGAACTCGGCTGACGCTCCTTGGTGAAGGATGCAGGATCACATACGGCCGACAATTGCTCCGCTGCCTGTTTCACTTCGATCGGTCCGGCAACCGCCGATAGGCAGCTGAATAGGCCGATCGCTAGAATGAGAGACCTCATCGATGCGTTGCCGTAACGGGTTTTCTCACCCCGCCCGATGTTTGCAGGTCCCCGTTTTTTGGAATTCGGTGCAGCGGGCGTGGACCTGGATGCGCTGGCTCACGGGCTCGAGACCGAGCTTCGAGGCGACGGAGGCGCTGTACCATTCCATGAACGGCGCGCTGATCTCGAAGATGCGGTCGCAGTCCAGGCAGAGCACCTGCGCGTGCTGGGTGGGGGCGGTGTCGCGGTTGGCGACGTAAAATTTGTTGCCGGTGCCCACGTCGACCTCCCGCAGGATGGAGCACTCGGTGAGGATCGGCAGGGAGCGGTAGACGGTGGCGCGGGAGACGGAGTCGTCGAGGGCGCGGGCGGCGGTGAGCAACTGCTCGGCGGTGAAATGCTCGGATTGCGCGGCGGCGGCATCGAGGATGGCGACGCGCTGGTTGGTCATGCGCAGCCCACGGGCGGCGAGGAAGGAGCGGAATTTGTCGCGGTTGGCCTCAGGACTCACGGGGCCGTATCTTCGGGTTGGGGCTAACCCTGTCAAACGTGGGATTGGCGACTGCGGAGGGTGGACCGGCTGAGTTGCCCCACCGAGGGCGAGGAGGGCGGGGCGGCCCGCCGGTGGATGTCGGGGGAGTCCGAATTCCGGGTTCCGCTCGTGGCCAAGCCGCGCCAGGGTCCCAACCGTTCATCGCGCGACGGGGGGCGGTTTGGTCCAAAGACCCGTGCTACGACGGCACGCAGGCTGCTTGCGGGAGCCCTGCCGTCGGCTGGCATTTCGCTCGCCGACCGCTCACCGGCTGCGCCGCAGCCGGACCCAATCGCCATCCTTACCTTCCGGAACACGCACAATGACATTTCGCCCACTCGGTATCGCGAGAGAAGTAGTTGAGGAGATCGGTCTCGAGGTCGTTTACGCCTACGAAGACTTGGTCTTTGTTGAGCACAATGCCTTTCACCTCCAGTTCGACGACCGGCAGCAGAACAACCTGAAGGTCTTCTTCAACCGGGAGTGCGAACCGGAGACCGCGGCCCATCTGGAGCTGAAGCTTACGATCGCGGCCCAAGCCCGAAAATTCACGATTGAGAATGCCGGCCAGTTTGAACTCCTCGCCAAAGAGGGCTCCAGCGACTTCGATGTCCGTTACCTGAGCTGACACGCCCAAACCGGTTGGACGCGGGTCCCGCCCCTTGGGGCGAGTCGCGCTGCGACGGCACCGGGAGTGGCTCCTGTGGCTGCACTGTGATTCGCGGGCGGGGCCGAAATCGTTCTCGCCACCGGTGGCGCCGATGGGGGTTATTCGATGGCTCCCGCATGATCGTCGCCGTCCATCCACTCGCCGGGTTCGACAAGGTGCTGCACTACCGCGCACCGGATGCGTTGGTGGCGGGCATCGACGTCGGCTCGTTGGTGCGCGTGCCGATGCTGAACCGCTTCACGCTCGCGGTGGTCTCGCAGCTCGACCCGGTGCCGGATTGCCCGGTGGAGAAACTCAAGAATGTGGCGCAGCTGGTGTACCCGTTTCCTGCGCTCACCCCGGAGTTGCTCTCGCTCGCGCGCTGGATCGCCGCCTATTACGCCGCGCCGCTGGACATGGTGATCGAGGCGATGATCCCGGTGTCGGTGCGCAAGGGCCTCGCGCTCAAGATCGAGAAACGTCTGGCCGTGGCGCGCGAGCTGTCGGTCGACGAACTCGAGACGCTCAACCGCCGCGCTCCGCAACAGGCTAAGCTCTACGCTTTCCTGAAACTCCAACTCCACCCCGTCGCCAAGTCGCTCGCGCTGGAGCGACTTGGCGTCGGTCCGTCCAGCGCAGCGGCGCTGGTGCAAAACGGCGTGTTGCGCGAGGTGGACCAGCGCATCGAGCGCGTGGCCTACAGTGATGAGCTCGGGAGTGCGGAGCCGGTGGCGGTGGTCCCGCCCCAGCTCAATCCCGACCAGCTCGCCGCGGTCGAGTCGATCCGGGTGAGCGGCGAGAAGGGCGGCTTCGCCGTGCACCTGTTGCAGGGCGTGACCGGCTCGGGGAAAACCGAAGTCTATCTGCATGCGTTGGCCGATACGCTGAAGGCCGGCGGCGGCGCGGCCTACCTCGTGCCGGAGGTGGCGCTAACGCCGCAGACTGTCGCACGGTTGCGGGGACGCCTGGAGCAGCAGCTCGGGCAGCGGGTGGTCGTCTGGCACAGTTCGCTCAGCGAGGGCGAGCGGCTCGACGGCTGGCTGGCGCTCGCCTCGGGCGAGGCGCGGGTGGTGGTGGGCGCGCGCTCGGCGGTGTTCGCCCCGGTGCGCAACCTGCGCCTGGTGATTGTCGACGAGGAGCACGAGCCCGCCTACAAGCAGGACGAGACTCCGCGCTACCACGGGCGCGATGTGGCCGTGTACCGCGCGAAGCTGGCCGGGGCGGTGTGCGTGCTCGGCTCGGCCACGCCCTCGGTGGAGTCGGTCAACAACGTGCGCCGCGGCCGCTACAAGCTGGACCGCCTCCCGATCCGCATCGACGACCGCAAGATGCCGCAGATGTACATCGTGGATATGCGCCACGAGTATATGTCCAAGCGCGCGCCGGCGGTGCTCTCGCGGGTGTTGGTGGACAAGCTGCACGACCGTTTCGGCAAGAAGGAGCAGTCGATCCTCTTCATCAATCGGCGCGGCTACTCCAGCAGCCTCCTGTGCCAGGAGTGCGGTTATGTGGCGATGTGCACGATGTGCAGTGTCGGGCTCACCTACCACCGCGCCGACGAGACGCTGAAGTGCCACCTTTGCGGCGAGGTGAAGCCGGCCCCGCTGGTGTGCCCGCAGTGCCGCTCGCCCAAGGTGCGCATGCGCGGTTCGGGTACGCAGAAGATCGAGGAGCACGTGGCCCGCATCCTCCCGCGGGCGAAGGTGGTGCGCATCGACACCGACACGATGGGCAAGAAGAACCGTTTCCGGGAGATCCTGGGCGAGTTTCGCACCGGCAAGATCGATATCCTGGTAGGCACGCAGATGATCGCCAAGGGGCTGGACTTCCCGAATGTGACGCTGGTCGCGCTGGTCGACGCCGACATCTCGATGCACGTGCCGGATTTCCGCGCCAACGAGCGCACGTTCCAGCTGCTCGTGCAGGTGGCCGGGCGGGCGGGCCGCGGCGATCGCGCCGGCGAGGTGGTGGTGCAGACTTTCACCCCGCAGGCCGATGCGATCCAGTTCGCCAAGAAGTGCGACTTCGACGGCTTCATCGAGGGTGAGCTCAAGACGCGCGAGCAATTCCGGTATCCGCCGTTTCGGCACCTGGTGCACCATGTCTTCCGCGGGGAGAACGCCGAGAAGGTGCTCTGGGTGGCCGGGCAGTGGGCCAAGCTGGCCGAGGCGGCGCTGGGGGCCCGCGCGGAGCTGCGCGGGCCGTCGCCGTCGCCCATTGAGCGGGTGAAGAACGAATACCGTTTTCAGATCTGGTATTTCACCACGCAGGTCACGCAGGTCGTCGGCGAGTTGGTGAAGCTCCAGCGCGAGTTCCCCTGGCCCGACGGCGTGAGCCAGACGTTTGATGTGGATCCGATGAGCCTGAGCTGAGGGTCAGGGCTTCGTGCCTGGGACCCGTATCGCGGCGGGCGTTCAGAGGGGAAGCCGGAAGGCCTGCACGATGGTCCGACCGATCTGGGGCGTCGTTCGACGCCGACACGTCCGATTGTCGCCGTAATCTCAGCACGGGGTGCGGTGTGGACATGCTCGCACCTCACCAGGGTTCTTCGTTCCAGACCGTCCGCGCCATTTAGGACAACATCGCACAGGCCGGCGCTCAAGCCGGGTCGGGCGCTGGTGCAATACATCACGTTGAGCACCCGGCGCCCGTCATCCTGACACCATTCCTTGCGCGAGAGCACGACTGCGGGATGCTCGTCCTTGCCGTCCGGCCGAATGCGGACTCTCACGATGTCCCACTGATGGACGGTCATAGGTTCGCATTCTCCGGGCGCGCGACATAGGCCAACCGATCCAACTCGGCCGCGACGTTGCCCACCGGCATGTCTCCGACAGTCGGGAAATCGAACGGCTCGATCATTGGCTTTTCGCGGATTTCCAGGATCCGACCCCCGCGGGTGAAGTGCACCGGCTTGCCGGTCCGCAGCACGCTATCGCTCGGTGCGCCGAGTCGGGCTTTGGCCTTGGCGGTCGTTAATGTCTTCATTCGGTGCACGTCTGGACCACTCGTGAACCGGTAAAGTCGGGCTTGCTCCCAAGGCGCTGGGTGGTGAACGGGGACTCGTCGCGTGGTCGCAGTGTGTGTACTTCCCTGATGCAGGGCGGACCGGGCGGGTCGGAGGGTGGTGGCGGGATTCCGGGATGGGCGCCACCAGCTGGGTTCTCGAGGGTCGGTGCCCTTATCCGGGCGACACGCAGGGGCGGCTCAGGCTTTGCCCGATTGGGGGGCAACGCAACTTATGGTACTTATAAGCACGCTCGACGGGGCGTCGCTTCGCTCGAAGCGCTCCAAACCCAGCCAAAGCCAATCATGCGTACCTCACTCCTGCTCCTCGGGGCGGCCCTGTCTGTTTCGCCCCTCTGCCTCCGGGCCCAGCTCGTCGACCTCGAGCTGTCCCTCCTCATCGATGTGTCCGGCTCCGTGAGCGCCACGGAGTTCAACCTGCAGCGCCAGGGCTACGTCGATGCCTTCAATAACGCGGCGGTGCAGAGCACCATCCTGTCCACCGCCAACGGTCACCAGGGGCGCATCGCCGCCAACGTGATCTACTGGTCGGGGGCCGGTCAGCAGTCGGAGGTAGTCGGCTGGAGCTTGCTTGACTCGGCGGCCTCGATCGGGGCCTTCGCTAGCAGCATCGGCTCGACGCTTCGCCCCTATCAGGGCAACACGGCGGTCGGGGATGCGTTGGCGTTTGCCACACCCGGTTTCGCGGCGAACTCCTTTGATGCACCTCGGCAGGTGATCGATGTCTCTGGCGATGGCGCCACGAACTCCGGTGGCGACACCCTCACGGCGCGCAACGCCGCGTTGGCGGCCGGGGTCGATACGATCAACGGCATCATCATCCTTGGACAATCCGGGCTTTCCACCTTCTACAGCAATAATGTGGTCGGCGGCACGGGAGGATTCCTCCTCACCGCGACAGGCTTCGACACTTTTGGCACGGCGATCGCGGACAAACTAAAGTTCGAGATCGGCGGCGGCCCGGTACCTGAACCGTCGACATACGGAGCGATTGGGGCTGCTGTGTTGTGCGGTTTGGTGCTCTGGCGCCGGCGGTCCACGAGAAACCCAGCCTAAGGGGTTCGTGATTGCCGTGCCGATCGGGGCCCCGGGCGTTTTCGCCCGGGGCTTCTTTTTTGCCGAAGCGCGTGGCTGGAGTGCAACGGCTCGCAGGATTACCCCATGGGTGGCGCCCCTCTTGGCACAGGAAAGCGAGGCTCTGCCAAGCCGTGGCCGCGGCCCGACCAGGGCCGCCCGGGCGAAAGGTTTTGAAAACCGCCTAGTCCCGCGTTGCCGGCGCCGCCGTACGCTCGAATTCGGTCACCTCGATACGGCCGTAACGCGGGCAGTTGTGCACGGTGAAGGTGGTGCGCTGCCCAGCGATGTCGAAGTGGCAGCGCGGCTCGACCCCGAGGCGGCGGGCCGCCTGCATTTCCTCGTGCCCCACGCCTTCGATTGGCGTGTAGGGGTAGATGCCCGGTTGCTGAGGATACGCCGGGCCGTCGAAGCTGCCGGCCTCGAACGGGCCGTGGAAGAAGACGAGGGACATCGGGTGGCGGTGGGCGGTGGACAGTGAACAGTGGGCGGCGAGCTTGTCCAGTGACGAGTGGGCGGAGCGGCCCTGGGTGTTCCGGAATGAGCTCCGAGCGCGGGCATCAACTATCGGGGCCCGAACCGCTCGCCGAGGGGGACCTCGGCGAGGGAGCGGTGGGCGGCGTCTGCCTAGCGCGCGACGGGATCGCCGTAGAGGATGCCGCGGCCGTGGGTGCCGATGTAGACGCGTCCGTACTGCTTGGGGTCGCCGCTGATGTGCAGCACCAGACCGAGCTGGTGCTGGTCGTCGTTGATTTGAACCCAAGTCGCGGCGCGGTCGTCCGAGCGGAAGAAGCCGCGCAGGCCGTCGACGACGCCCACCAGGTAGATTGCCGGATACTCCTGGCCGGGGGCGGCCTTTCCGAAACCGAAGCCGTGGATCTCGGCGACCCCGGGCAGGCGCGCGAAGTTCGTTCCTGTATCGGAGGATTGGTAGAGCCCGTCGTAGGCCGCGATCCAAAGGTGACCGGCGAACCCGGGCGTGGCGTAGAGACGGTCCTGTCCCCCGCGGTTGTCGCCCCGGTGCCCCTCGCGTTTGGGCAGACCGCCGGGCAGGGCGAGGGGCTGCTCGTGGAAGGTCGCCGCACCGTCCCCGCTCACGAAGAGTTTTCCCGCAAACAGGTCCATTGCGTAGAAGCGGGCGGCGTCGACGCGATCGGCGATGACGCGGGTGTTGGCGGGCAGGCCCTGGGTTGGCGTCCAGGTCTGGCCCAGGTCGCGGGTGAAACTGGCGACCTGACGGCCCGGGGCCCAAAGCCAAGTGGCGGCGTCGGAGGAGAGGGCGATGTTGCCCCAGCCCGCCCCGGGGGGGGAGGAGGGCTCCTTCCAGGTGCGGCCGCTGTCGAGGCTGTAGCCGATATTCGCGCCGCTGTGGTGGGCCGAGATCTTGCCCACGCGCACCAGCACCTCGGGCTTGCCGTCGGCGCTGGCGATGCCGCAGCAGCTTTCGAGGTAGGAGGGCTGGGATTCGCCTTCGGGCGGGGACTGGTCAAGGTCCCAATGGACAAAGCTGCCGTAGTCGAGCACGGCGGAGACCAGGGGCGCCCCTTGCACGGGACTGACGAGTTCCATCGCCACTGTTTCCTCGATACCCCGGGCCATGATGCTCCAGGTGGAGGGGCGACCGGAGTCGACGGCGGTGAGGTTGAAGGTCTCCCAGCCGCCGTAGCCGGTGGTGCACAGGGCGTGGTCGGGGTTGGTCGGGTCGATCTCGATGTCGAACATCCAGTGCAGCGGGGTGGCGAGCACGTAGGGGGAGAGGGAGGCGTCGAATTGGCCTCCGCCGGCGAAGACCGGCTTCCAGGTGGCGCCGGCGTCGGTGCTGCGGAAGATCTCGTCCTCGAGGGCTTTGGTCACGATGTGACCGTAGGTGCTGACGATCAGAGCCCGGGGGTTGTGGGCATCGACCGAGACCGCCGCATAGCCGAATGGTTTGGGGGCGGTGGCGGGCTTGAAGGGGGTGATGTCGGTCCAGTCCCCGGTCTTGGTATTCAACTTCCACACCGCGCCGTCCTTCGACCAGGAAGGACCGGGGCTGGTGGCGTAGGTAAGGTAGAGGGTGCCGTCGGCGGCCAGTACGCCGTGGGTGGGGCGGTACTGCGTGGGTTGGCCGGCGACGGGCTGCCAGGTGGTGCCGGCGTCGGTGCTGCAGAAGAGGTTGGCGCGGCCCATCAGGGAGACGCCGGCGTAGAGCGTGGCACTGGCCTTGCCCTTCGCTCCGCTGGCGGGCTCGAGGACGACGAAGACGATGCCGGCGCCGCCCTCCCACCATTTCTGGGGATCGGCGAGCTTCTCGGTGACATCGGGGAAAGCAGATACGCGGGCCCAGGTGGCGGCGCCGTCGCGGCTTGTCCAGAGACCGTCGCGACGCGTTCCCAGGAAGAGGATGCGGCCATCGTTGGGGTCCACGGCCAGGCGCTCGCCGTTGCCGCGGCCGTCCTCGTTGCCGCCGAACTTGAAGGGCACGTCGGTGCGCTGCCAGGTGCGGCCGTAGTCGTGGCTGCGCAGGATCGCACCGTTGGGCGTGCCGGGGTTGGTGTAGGTGCCGCAGGCGAGGTAGACGCGCGCCGGATCGGCGGCGTCGAGGGCGATGCTCTCCACCCCCATGAGATTGTGGTCCTCGTAGGGCATCCAATCCAGCAGGGGGGCCCAGCGTTTGGCGGGCGCGTCCCAGCGGTAGGCGCTGCCCATGTCGGTGCGGGCGTAGCGCACGCCTGGGGCCGTGGGGTGGAGCACGATACCGTCGACGAAGCCGCCGCCGACGATCTGCACGTTCTTCCAGGTGTAGGGTGTGGCGGCGGGTTGGGGGGCCTGGGCCGAACCGAGGGAGGCGAGCAGGCTGCCGGCGATTGCGGCGGTGAGTCGGGCGAGCGACAGGAGGGATCTCCGAGGGGAACGCATAGGGGAGGCGGGGATGGAGCTAAGGTTGCAGAGGGGGAAGAGCGTCATGAAGACTGCCATGCGGGTGGCCGCCGATGCTGGACGCCCGAGGGCGGCATCATTCCGAGCGGAATAATGCGGTGCCGCGCGCCGGTGGACCGTAACCGGTGGATCTCTCGCGGTGCTCGGTAGAGAGAGGAGACGGGATCAACGCAGAATGTGGAAACGCAGCCTGGGGGGGAGCGCAGGAGAACGAGAACGAGTAGCAGAACGAGTAAGAGCATTCTGGCGTGCGGCAGAATCCTCGGGAGGGAGCAGGAGTAAGAGGACGACTATATGGGGAGGGGGATGCTCGCCACTCGCTGCGTGGCGACCCTCCCTCCGGTCTTGCGCGCGGGGCGGGCGACGGGCTCTGTGATGGGCTTCCCTCCCGATGCCCGATCCTCGCGAACTGCCCATCTACGAAATCCAAAGCGCGCTGCTCGACGGCGTGCGTACGACCGGGCGCGTGGTGGTGCAGGCCCCGACGGGCTCGGGTAAGTCCACCCAGGTGCCCCAGATGTTGCTGCGCGCCGGGCTGCTCGAGCGCGGGCAGTGTGTCGTGCTCCAACCGCGGCGGATCGCCGCGCGCCTGCTGGCCAAGCGGGTGGCGCAGGAACAGGGCGTGCGCCTGGGCGACGAGGTGGGCTACCAGGTACGGCTGGACTCCCGTGTATCGGGGAAGACGCGCATCCGTTTTGTTACCGAGGGAATCCTGCTGCGCCAGATGACCTTCGACGCCCACCTGCGGGGCGTGAGCGCGCTGGTCTTTGACGAGTTCCATGAGCGCCATCTCGACGGCGACATCGGTCTGGCCCGTGCGCTCCAGATCCAGGGTACTACCCGGCCGGACCTGATCATCATCGTCATGTCGGCCACCCTCGACGCCGGGCTGCTCAAGGCCTACCTCGCACCGTGCACGGTGGTGGCCAGCCAGGGGCGAATGTTCCCGGTGACGACCGAGTACGAGAAACACGCCATCGATCCCGAGCGTGAAGATATCTGGGACGTGGCGGCGCGGGCCTGCGCCCGGGTGGTGGCCCGGCAGCCCACCGGCGACGTGCTGGTGTTCATGCCCGGGGCCTACGAGATCAGTCGCACCGTCAGTGCCATCCAGTATCAGCGTGAGCTGCGCGACTGCCTGGTGTTTGCCCTTCACGGCGAGATGGGGCCCGACGAGCAGGACCGCGCGGTGGATCGCTACGAACAGCGCAAGATCATCGTGGCGACCAATGTGGCCGAGACCTCGCTGACCATCGACGGGGTGACGGCAGTGGTGGACAGCGGGCTGGCGCGCACGGCGCGTTTCGACCCGCACCGCGGCATCAATACGCTGTTGGTCGAAAGGATCAGCGCGGCCTCGGCTGACCAGCGGGCGGGCCGCGCCGGTCGCACGGCGCCGGGCGTGTGCCTGCGGCTCTGGACGGAGCGGGAGCATACCCAGCGCTCACTGCAGGAACTGCCGGAGGTGAAACGCCTCGATTTGGCCGAGGTGGTGCTGACGTTGAAGGCCGCCGACATCGACGATGTGGCTGGTTTTCCTTGGATCGAGCCGCCGGATCCCAAAGCGCTCGCGCGGGCGGAGGAGCTGCTGGCGGATCTGGGAGCGGTAGGTCCGGTCTCTGACCGGAGGGCTTCCGGGACTGTGCGAGGGGAGTGGAGTCGGGCGAAAGCCCGTCCTAGGGTCAGGCTACCGCCGCCGAGGCTTCACCCGCATCACCGCAATCGGCCGGCGGATGCTGAAATTTCCCGTGCATCCGCGGTATGCGCGCATGTTGCTGGCGGCGGAGGAGCATGGCTGTGTGCGCTCGATCGCCCTGATGGCGGCGCTCACCCAGGGGCGCACCTTCTGGCTGCGCAATGTGGGGCGCGACGTGGAGACGGCGCGCGAGGAGTTGCTCGGCGCCGAGCACGAGTCGGACTTTTTCCTTCTGATGCGCGCGTATCGCTATGCCGAGCGGGCGGGCTTCTCGGTCGACGCCTGCCGGCGGCTGGGCATCCACGCGCAGTCGGCGCGGCAGGTGGGGCCGTTGTTTGCGCAATTTCTGGAGATCGCGCAGGACGAGGGGCTCGATGTGGCCGAGCGCCGCGTGGACGGCGCGCTGGTGCGCAAATGCGTCCTGGTGGGCTTCATCGACCATCTCGCCCGTCGCCTCGATGCGGCGACGCTGCGCTGCGAGCTTGTGCACAAACGCCGGGGCATGCTCGCCCGCGAGAGTGCGATGCACGAGGCTCGGCTGCTGGTGGTGGCGGAGATCAGCGAGATCGGCGGGCGTGCGGGAGAGGTGAACACCGTGCTGGGCCTGGCGACAGCCGTGGAGGAGGCGTGGCTGCGGGAGCTCTTCCCGAACGATTTCGTGGAGACGGTGACCACCGGACTCGATCTGAACACCAAGCGCGTCACCGCCCGGCGTGAGCGGCGCTTCCGCGACCTGGTGCTGGAGGCCAAGGAGGGAGCGGAGCCCCCGGCCACCGAGGCGGCAGAGATTCTCGCCCGTGAGGTGCTGACGGGGAACCTCCAGATTGAGGCATGGGACGAGACGGTGGAGCAGTGGATCGTGCGCGTTTCGCGTTTTGCCGAGTGGTTCCCGGAGATGGAGGCCCATCCGATCGGGAGGCCGACCGGGCCACGCTGGTCGAGCAGATGTGCTACGGCTGCCACGGGGTGAAGGACGTGCGCAACCTCGACCCGTGGCCGATTCTCAAGGACTGGCTCACGCCCGAGCAGCTCGCTGCGATGGACACGCTGCTGCCCGAGCGAATCGACATGGCCAACGGGCGGCGCTCGCGGATCAGCTACCCGAAGGAGGGCCCGCCGGTGATTTCGGCGCGAATCCAGGAGCTGTTCGGAGTGGAGACGCTGTCGTTGGCGCGCGGACGGGTGCCGCTGAAGATCGAGGTGCTCGCGCCCAACCAGCGCCCGCTGCAGGTGACCGACGATCTCGGCCGCTTCTGGCGCGAGGTATATCCGGAGATCAAGCCCGCGCTCTCCCGCCGTTACCCGCGGCACGAGTGGCGGTGAACCCGGTGGGGAATTCGGATTGCGGAATGGAGGAGGGCAAGGGTGCGGTGAGGCCGGGGCGGGCGCAGGCCCGGTGGGCTGCGGGGGGCGGGGCTCGCGCGTGTCCAGCCCGGGGGGGGACTGTGCGCTTGTACTGAACCCATGAATCGCGTGCATTGATGCCCCCAAATTGGGATCCCCGCCATGACCGAGAAGAAGCCCGCCCGGAAACGGAGCCCGCGCACGCCGCCCTCCCGGGCCGGGGCGGTCGGCCATCAGAACTTCGGAGTCACGCCCGGGTGGCGCGTTGCCGGGCGTTTTCCCGATTGTGGGCATCGGGGCCTCCGCCGGAGGTTTGGCGGCCTTTGAGGCGTTCTTCTCGGGGATGCCCCCGACCGGTGAACTCGGCATGGCCTTGGTGCTGGTGCAGCATCTCGCGCCCGACCACAAGAGCCTGCTCGCCGACCTCATCCGCCGTCGCGCCCGTATGCAGGTCTTCGATGTGGTGGACGGGATGCCGGTGCAGATCAACTGCGCCTACATTGTTCCCCCCGGCCGCGACATGGCTTTGCTGAACGGGACACTCCAGCTGCTGGAGCCCTCCGCCCCCCGGGGCCAGCGCCTGCCCATCGACTTCTTCTTCCGTTCCCTGGCGCAGGACCAGGGCGAGCGGGCCATCGGTATCGTACTGGCGGGTGCGGGCAGCGACGGCACCCAGGGCGTGCGCGCCATCAAGGCGGGGGGAGGCATGGTCATGGCCCAGCGCCCCGAATCCACCGAACACGACGGCATCCCGCGCCACGCGCCCGCCACCGGGCCGGTGGACTACGAACTGCCGCCGGCGGAGATGGCCGCCCAGCTCATCGCGTACGTGGCCCGTTCGTTTGGCACGGGTGGCCGGCCCGTCGCCGCCCCGGCCCCCCGCACCGAGCAGGTGCTGCGGAAGATCGTTGTCCTGTTACGCGCCCAGGCCGGGCATGACTTCTCCCAGTACAAACCGAGCACGATCTATCGCCGCATCGAGCGGCGGATGGTCGTCCTCCAAGTCGAGGCGATCGAGGACTACCTCAAATACCTCCAACAAACCCCCGCCGAGGTGGAGGCGCTGTTTCGCGATCTGCTCATTGGCGTGACCAATTTCTTCCGCGACCCCGAGGCGTTCAAGGTGCTCGAGACCGAGGGCATCCCCCGGCTTTTCGCCGGCAAAGCCGCCGGCGCGGTGATCCGGGTGTGGGTGCCGGGTTGTTCCAGCGGCGAGGAGGCCTATTCGATCGCCATTCTGCTGCAGGAGCGCTTGGAGGCCCTCAATCAGACCTACACCCTGCAGGTGTTTGCCACCGATATCGACAGCCAGGCCATCGCCGTGGCGCGCACCGGCCTTTATCCGGCCAGCATCGCCGCCGACCTCTCCCGGGAACGCCTGGCCCGCTTCTTCACCGCCGAGCCCGACGGCCGTGCGTATCGCATTGTCAAAGGCATCCGCGACCTGCTGGTCTTCTCGGAGCAGAGCGTGATCAAGGACCCCCCGTTCTCCAAACTCGACCTTATCAGCTGCCGCAACCTGCTGATCTATTTGGGCGGAGACTTGCAGCGGAAGCTCATTCCGCTCTTCCACTACGCGCTGAATCCGGGAGGCACGCTCCTGCTGGGGACCTCCGAGACCGTGGGTGAGTTCGGCGATCTCTTCTCGGTGCTGGATCGCAAGGCCAAGTTGTTTGGGCGGAAGGCAGACTTCGGCGGCACGCGGCGAACGGCGGCGCGTCTGCTCCCGGAGATGAAGGTGTTGGCCGCGGCGTTGCCGCCGGCCGCCGGGAAAGCGGCCGGCCCGACCAGGCCGCCGTTGCGCGAGCTGACCGAGCAGGCGCTGCTGCGCCAGATCGATACGGCCGGCGCGTTGGTCAATGCCCAGGGAGACATCCTGTACCTGCACGGTCGGGCGGGGGTCTTTCTCGAACTGGTTCCGGGCGAGGTGGGGACCACCAATATCCTCAAGATGGCGCGTGATGGGTTGCGGCGGGAGCTGGCCATCGCCTTGCACCGGGCCGCTGGGACTCGGGAGTTGGTGCGTGTCCCGGGGCTGCGCGTGCGGATCAATGGACCCCGTCTCAGCGTCAACCTGAGCGTCGGGCCGGTGGCGGCCGGAGCGGCTGCCGTGTCGGAAGCCCCCTTGTACTTGGTCCTTCTGGAGGAGGTTGCGTCAGCGGCGGTGGGGACCGGGCCCGAGGCCGCCGGGCCCGAGCCGGCCGGGGCGGTCGACGCCCGCATAGCCGCCCTCCGCCAGGAGCTGCGGACCAAGGAGCTGTGTTTGCAGGCCGCCAACGAGGAACTGGAGACCGCCAATGAGGAGCTCAAGTCCTCCAACGAGGAGATGCAGTCGGTCAACGAGGAGTTGCTCCACAACGAGGAGCTGGAGACCTCGAAGGAGGAGCTGCAGGCCGCCAACGAGGAGCTGGCCACGGTCAACACCGAGCTGCAGGCGAAGGTGCTCGACCTGTCGCGTGCCAACAACGACATGAACAACCTGCTGGCCGGCACTGGCGTCGGCACCGTGTTCGTCGACCATCGGCTACACATCCTGCGTTTCACCCCCGCCGCCACCCGCATCATGAACCTGATTGTGGGCGACGTGGGGCGGCCGGTGGGCCATCTGGCCTCCAACCTCGTCGGCTACACGCGGCTGGTGGAGGATGTGCAAGCGGTTCTGGACACCCTGGTGGCGCGGGAGGAGGAGGTGCAGAGCGTGGAGGGCAAGTGGTATACACTGCGGATCCAGCCCTATCGCACGCTGGCGAATGTGATCGAGGGCGCGGTGATCACCTTTATCGAAAGCACCAGGATGAGGCAATGCCAGGAGGCGCTGCGCCGGGCCAACGCCCTGCGCCCTAGCCGTGGTGGTGCGCGATGCTCCCGAAGCCATCACCGTGCAGGACATTGAGGGGCGCATCCTGGCCTGGAACCCAGGAGCGGTGCGCCTCTACGGGTGGAGCGAGTCCGAGGCGCTGACGATGAACGCGCGCGACCGCATTCCGCCGGAACTGAGAAAGCAGGAACAGGCCAGGGGGCAGCAGTTGCGGCAGACGGGTCGCCTGGAGCCCTATCGCACGGTGCGGATCACCAAGGCGGGTACGCGCCTGACTGTGGCCGTGGACGCGACCGCCCTGGTCAACGAGACCGGCCAGTGCTACGCCCTGGCCACCATCGAGCAGGTATCGGAGGCTTCCCATACCGACCAAACGTAACCGCCGGGGGATTCCGCGGAGTTGCGCCGGCAGGCGGAGGAAACCGCCCTGCGGGGGCTTGCGCCGGACTCGGCCGGGGTGTTGTCGGTCGAGGCCTTGTTGCAGACGCTGCAGGAGCTGCGGGTGCACCAGATCGAACTGGAGATGCAGAGCGAGGAGCTGCGGCGGGCGCACGATGAGCTGGATACGGCGGAGGCGCGGTCTTTCGGCTTTTACGACCTGGCCCCCGTGGGCTGTGTGACTGTCGGCGAGTCGGGGTTGATCCGGCAGGCCAATCTCACCACCGCCACGCTGCCGGTCGCTCCGGCCGTCAGCGCGGGCGTGCCGGCGGCCGAGGCGGCGCGGGCGGTGAGCGTGCTGGTGACCGAAGACTCGCCGGTGGTGCACCGCGCGGTGGTGCAGGTGCTCCGGCGGCTGGGCTTTTCGGTGCTGACCGCGGCCGACGGGATCGCGGCCGTGAAGGTGTTTCGTGAGCACGCCGCGGAGATCTTTTGTGTGCTCTGCGACCTGACCATGCCCCGGATGAACGGGTGGGAAACCCTGGCGGCCCTGCGGCAGATCGCGCCCGGTATTCCGGTGGTTTTGATGAGTGGATACTGGGAGGGTCAGGCGATGGCCGGCAACCATCCCGAGCGGCCCCAGGCCTTCATGCGCAAGCCGTATTCGCCCGAGGTGCGGGTGGGCGCGATCACCCAGGTGCTGGCCCGGAGGAAGGGTTGATGGGGCCTGGTGGCCGGCAGTGCCGGGCGTGGGGCGGTCGCGCCCCTTCGCCCCCGCGGACCACCCCGGCCGGTCCCTGGCCCGGGCCGGGCGAGCGGCAAAGTGTAGAGTCACCGAGTGCTCGGGGACCATCAGGTGCCCGCCCCGCAGCCGTCGCCCCTCGCCTTGCCCGCATCGGGCGATCCGGCCCCCCTGGTTCGGGAGCGAGGGGCGGGTTCTGGGATTTGTGTCGCTGCTGCGGCGCCTTCTCGCTAGGCTGATTGGTGCCAGTCCCCCATCGCCCTGCCCGAGGTGCGGAATCGGGGAGATTGTACGCTCGCCACCGCAGCGCACACCGGAGTCCGGACGGGGAACAAAGCTGCCATGACCAAGAAGAAAGTTGTCGTTAGGAACCGAGAAAAGGAGCCCCCCGTTGCCCCCGCCGCGCTGGCAGCGTTTGCGTCCCCGGCAAACGAGGCCGTGGCGCCGGAGGCGGGTCCGCGCGCGGTGGAGCCGCCGGCAAGGAGTTTCCCGATCGTGGGCATCGGTGCTTCGGCCGGGGGACTAGGCGCGTTCGAGGCCTTCTTCTCCGGGATGCCTCCGGCGAGCAACCCCGGCATGGCCTTCGTGCTGGTGCAGCATCTGGCGCCGGACCACAAGAGCCTGCTCACCGAGCTCATCCAGCGCTACACCCGCATGCGGGTCTTCGAGGTGGAGGACGGCATGGTGGTGCAACCGAACTGCGCCTACATCATCCCTCCGGCCCGAGACATGGCCTTCCTCAACGGCGCGCTCCAGTTGCTGGAGCCCGGCGCGCCCCGCGGCCAACGCCTGCCCATCGACTTCTTTTTCCGTTCCTTGGCCCAGGACCAGGGCGAGCGCGCCATCGGTATCGTACTCTCGGGCACTGGCAGCGACGGCACCGTGGGCGTGCGCGCCATCAAGGCGGAGGGCGGCATGGTCATGGTCCAGAACCCCGGGTCGACCGAGTACGACGGCATGCCGCGCCACGCGCTCGCCACCGGGCTGGTGGACTATGAACTGCCCCCGGCGGAGATGGCCGCCCAGCTCATCGCGTACGTGGCCCGTGCGTTCGGCACGAGCGCTCGGCCTGTCGGCGCCCCGGCGCCCCGCATGGAGCAGGCGCTGCGAAAGGTCTTTGTCCTGCTGCGTGCCCAGACCGGGCATGACTTTTCCCAGTACAAACCAAGTACGATTTGTCGGCGTATCGAGCGGCGGATGGTCGTCCACCAGGTCGAGGCGATCGAGGACTACCTCAAATACCTCCAACAAACCCCGCTCGAGGTGGAGGCGCTGTTTCGCGATCTGCTCATCGGCGTGACCAATTTCTTCCGCGACCCCGAGGCGTTCAAGGTGCTCGAGACCGAGGGCATCCCCCGGCTTTTCGCCGGCAAAGCCGCCGGCGCGGTGATCCGGGTGTGGGTGCCGGGTTGTTCCAGCGGCGAGGAGGCCTATTCGATCGCCATTCTGCTGCAGGAGCGCCTGGAGGCCCTCAAGCAGAGCTACACCCTGCAGGTGTTCGCCACCGACATCGACAGTGCGGCCATCGCCACGGCCCGGGTCGGACTGTATCCGGCCAGCATCGCCGCCGACCTCTCCCCTGAGCGGCTGGCGCGCTTCTTCATCGCGGAGCCCGAGGGCGGTCAGTATCGCATCCACAAGGGCATCCGCGACATGCTGATCTTTTCCGAGCAGAACCTGATCAAAGATCCGCCCTTCTCCCGGCTCGACCTCATCAGCTGCCGCAACCTGCTGATCTATCTGGGCGGGGAGCTGCAGAAAAAGCTCATGCCGCTGTTTCACTACGCGCTCAATCCCGGTGGAGTTCTGTTCCTGGGTACTTCGGAGACCGTGGGCGAGTTCGGCGACCTGTTCCCCGTGCTGGACCGCAAGACGAAGCTGTTCCGGCGCAAGGAGGACTTTCGCGGGGCGCAGCGGGCTGCCCTGAGCCGGTTTCTGCCGACGATGACGGCGATGGATTCCGTGCTCCCGCGGGCTGCGGGCAAGCCGGCCTTCCCGGCGAAGCTGCCGCTGCGCGAGCTCACCGAGCAGGCGCTGCTCCAGCAGGTCGCCCCTTCCGGCGCGCTCGTCAACGCGCAGGGCGACATCCTCTACCTTCACGGCCGCACCGGCCGGTACCTGGAGCTGGCCCCGGGCGAGGCCGGCATCAACAACATCCTGAAGATGGCCCGCGAAGGGCTGCGGCGGGAGCTCTCCATGGCCCTGCACGAGGCGTCCGTCACCAAGGCGCTGGTGCGCAGTCCGGGGTTGCGCGTGAAGACCAACGGCGACTTCTCCCTGGTCAATCTGACTATTCGTCCGATGACAACCGGCCAGGTCGCCACGTTGGAGGTGCCTTTGTATTTGATCATTCTCGAAGAGGCTCCGCCCGCCGAGCCGGCCCCCGGTGGCCTGGCGGCAGGGGCCAGCGTCTTGGCGGTGGAAGCCGACGCCCGGATCGGAGCGCTCAAGGCGGAGTTGCAGACCAAGGAGGACTACCTTCAGACCGCTAACGAGGAACTGGAGACATCCAATGAGGAGCTCAAGTCCTCCAATGAGGAGATGCAGTCGGTGAACGAAGAGCTGCAGTCCACCAACGAGGAGATGGAGACCTCCAAGGAGGAGCTGCAGTCGGTCAACGAGGAGCTGGCCACCGTCAACGCGGAACTGCAGAGCAAGGTGGCCGACCTGTCGCGAGCCAACGGCGACATGAACAACCTGCTGGCCGGCACCGGCATTGGCACGGTGTTCGTGGACCACCAGTTGCGCATCTTGCGTTTCACCCCCGCCGCCAGCCAGATCATCAATCTGATCCCGAGCGACGTGGGCCGGCCGGTGGGGCACATCGTCTCCAATCTGGTGGGCTACGACCGCCTAGGGGTGGACCTGCGGGAGGTGCTCGAGACCCTGGTGGCGAAGGCGTTGGAGGTGCGCACCGCGGAAGGGAAAAGGTACCGGATGCTCATCTTGCCCTACCGCACGATCGACAACGTGATCGAGGGGGCCGTGATCACGTTTTTGGATATAACGGAGCTGAAGCAGGCCGAGGAGGCGCTGCGCAAGGCCAACGGTCTCCTGCGCCTGGCCGTGGTGGTGCGCGATGCGCACGATGCCATCACCGTGCAGGACCTGGCGGGCCGCATCATCGCCTGGAATCCGGGAGCGGTGCGACTGTATGGTTGGAGCGAAGCCGAGGCGCTGGCGATGAACGTGCGCGATCGGATTCCGCAGGCATTGCGGGAGGAGGCGTTGGCCACGCTGCGCCAGCTCAGCCGTGCGGAGGTGCTGGAGCCCTACAGCGCCCAGCGCCTGACCAGGGCGGGCACGGTGTTGGAGGTGTCGATGGTTTCCACCGCCCTGGTGGACGAGGCTGGGCAGGTGTATGCGATCTCAACGACCGAAAGGGCGAGGGGGATCAGTGGATAGGGGCCAGGGACCGGAGCTCCCGGAGGTCCAAAACGCCTGGACAACGCCAAAGACCGACGCCGGAGAAGGGCCAAGGGCTGGGTAGCAAGGGGCAAGGCACAAGGAATCGGGGACGGCGCCTGAGACTTCGGTCCGTCCGTCCCTCCAGAATCGGACATCGGCAAGCGAACATCCCGAGAGACCGCTCTCGGATCATCAGAAAAGGACCATGAACTTGGACAATCCCGACAAGCTCGAGGCGGCCGCTTCAGGCCAACCGCCAAGCGGCGACGCAATGGCGACCCCTCCCGGTGCCGGCCTGCGCCAACGCGCCGAAGCGCTCTCCAGCGCCTCCAAACTCGAGTCATCGGCCATCCGGGGGCCCCAATCGCCGGAAGCCACGCAGCGCACCCTGCACGAACTGCAGGTCCACCAGATCGAGCTGGAGATCCAAAATGAGGAGCTGCGGCGGGTCCAGGCGGAGTTGGACTTGGCGCGCGCGCGCTACTTTGAGCTCTACGACCTGGCGCCGGTGGGTTACCTCACCCTCAGCGATGCAGGGCTGGTGCTGGAGGCCAATCTCGCCGCGGCGACGTTGTTGGGCCTGGCCCGCAGTATCCGGGGTGTGCAGCCCATCTTCGCTCGCTCGATCCTCAAGGAGGACCAGGACCTCTTCTATCGCCACCGCAAACGGCTCTTCGAGACCCGGGAGCCGCAGGCTTGGGAGCAGCGCATGCTGAAAGGCGACGGCACGGTCTTCTGGGCGCAGCTGGCAGCAACCACCGCGCACGATCCCGTGGGCAGTGCCCGGCCAGAGGCGAGCCGTCCCGCGAGGGAGGGGGGCGCAGTAGTGTGCCGTGTGGTGTTGAGCGACGTCACTACGCGCAAGCTGGCCGAGGAGGCTTTGCGACACGCCAATTGGAGGCTCGAGAGCATCATCGAGGGCACCCACGTCGGCACCTGGGAATGGAATGTCCAGAGCGGGGAGATGGTCTTCAATGAGGTGTGGGCGCAGATTGCCGGCTACACGCTCGCAGAGTTGGCACCCGTGAGCATCAAGACGTGGGAGGCCTTGGGACACCCCGATGATCTGCGGCGGTCTGCCGCGCTGCTGGAGCGGCACTTCGCCGGCGAGTTGCCCGACTACGACATCGAAAGTCGGATGCGGCACAAGGACGGCCGCTGGGTCTGGGTGCAGGACCGCGGACGGGTGATCACCCGCACCGCAGCCGGCAAGCCGCTCACGATGTTTGGCACCCATACCGACATTACGGAGCGCAAACGAATGGCGGAGGAGAAGGCGCGACTGGAGGACCAGAACCGGCAGTTGCAGAAATCCGAGAGTCTGGGGCTGATGGCGGGGGCGGTGGCCCACAACTTCAACAATCTGCTACAGGCCGTGACGATGAGTCTGGAGTTGGGCAAGGGCGATGTCCACCGCGCGGAGAGCCCCGATGAAGACTTGGAGCTCGCCATGCAGGCGGCCCGCAAGGCGGCACGGGTGAGCGGACTGATGCTCACCTATCTCGGGCAGACCCACTGCAAGCATGAGTCCTTGGATCTTTCCGAAGTGTGCCGGGGGAGCCTGGCGGCTTTGCGGTTTTCGCTCCCCCTAGGGGTGGAGCTGGCGACGGATTGGCCGGTTCCCGGCCCGGCCATCGAGGGCAATGCCGACCAGATCCAGCAGATCCTGGCCAATCTGGTGGACAACGCCTGGGAGGCCATGGGGCAGGACAGGGGCATCGTGCGGCTGGCCGTCACGATTGTGGCCGGGGCGGTGATCCCGGCCGGCAACCGGCGCCCGCTTGAATTCCAACCTCAGGGGAGGGGGGACTACGCCTGTGTGGAGGTTGCGGATTCGGGCGGCGGCATTGCGGAGGCGGAGATGGGCAAACTCTTCGATCCATTTTTCACCACCAAGTTCACCGGCCGGGGGCTGGGCTTGCCGGTGGTGCTGGGGATTCTGCGGGCTCATGCCGGGGCCATCGCCGTGGAGAGCCAACCGGGGCGGGGAAGCCGCTTCCGGGTGTATTTGCCGTTGGTGGCGCAGCCGGTCGCGCGCGCTCTGGTTAGGAGCGACCCGATTCTGCCTGCGCAGGGGGAGCGCTCGAGCGGGGGAGCTGCGGCCGGCGCCACGGTGCTGGTGGTCGAGGACGAGCCGGTGGTGCGCCAAGCGGTGGGGCTCGCCCTCAAGCGAGAGGGGTTCTGCGTGCTGACGGCCGCGGACGGCTTTGAGGCCGTCGAGCAATTGCGCCAGCACCTCAACGAAACCCAATGCGTGTTGTGCAACGTGTCGCTGCCGCGAATGGACGGCTGGGCGACGATGGCCGCGCTGCATCGGCTCGTCCCCGATCTTCCGGTGATCCTAACCAGCGGGTGCAGCGAGGCGCAGGTGATGGAGGGGGAGCATCCGGAGCGGCCCCTCGGTTTCTTGAACAAGCCCTACGAACAGGTCTCGCTGATTCGGGCGATTGGTCATGCCTTGGCGCAGCGGAAGGGGTGAGGGAGCGAAGCGTCCGCGGCCAGGGTGGACCCGCGCAATACGCATGGAAAGGCTCGCCACGTTGCGTGCCCTCGGCTCATGGAGAGGGCGAGGCTCGGCCCTAGCCGTTCCCGCCGCCCCCAGCGCCGGGATCGAGGAAGGCGCTGTCAGGCCTCCACGTCGCGGCAGTGGGCCTCCAACTCCTTGCAGATCTTCTCGATCTGTTCGGGGGCGAGCAGCTCCGCGGTGCGCTCGGTGATCGTCGATAGGACCTGCTTGTGGTTCACCACTGTGACGATACCGCGGCCGGTGATGGCGATCCACCAACCGGGCAGGGTGAGCACGGCCACCGCGGGTACTCGATAGCCGGTGGTTTGGAGAAGCCATTTGGTGAAGCTGGCGGACTCGGTCTCCACGTCTGCCACGGTGTCGCGGTCGGGGCCCCAGGGCCAGGTGAGCTGTTTGCCGTCGAAGGAGACCTCATGTTGGTGGGCTGCTCCCTTCCTGCGCTCGCGGCGGCGGGTCTCGGCCTCGATCACGGTGATGCCGTTGGGACCGACCAGCACATGATCGAGGTCCAGGTTTGAGTCGACGCCGTGGATGGCCACGTCGTGAAACATCCGATAGCCGAGGGGCAGCAAGGGGGCGAGCTCCTCGGCGACGGCGCGCTCGCCAAGGTAGCGCAGCTCCAGATCTCGGCGCAGGTTGATCTGCTTGAGCAGGAACCGGCCGCCCAGGAACAAGCCGGTCAAGAGCCCGAGTCCTCCCAGTACGGCGGTGGTGATCTGCGGGGAGCCGGAGAGCGTGGCCACGTAGAGCAGCAACCCGAGCCCGGCGAGCAGGGGCAGGGTGACGCCGACTAGCAGGAGGACCGGCAGGTTCGCCTCGAGGCGGCGCAGGCTACGTAGCGAGAGTTCCCCAGGGCCGCGCAGCAGCTTGAATTCCACGGGGGGACGGCGGTGCCGCGAGCGCAGCCTCCAATGAAAGAGGGCGGCGCTCCCGGTGGAGAGCAGCAACCCGTAACCAAATACGCCTGAGAGCAGCAGTGTAGTCATCGGTTCATCCAGTTCCCGTTGTGCGAGGGCAGGTTCGCCGATCGCAGGCGGGCAGGCAAATCCGGAGACGTCACCGGGGGAAACTCACGGATTTTTGCGGCGGCCGGCAGGGGGGGCCGGGCCGCGCGACCGAGAAGGGCGGAGTTGTCGGCGCAGGCAGTATCGGGAGAGTGGTGGCTCTGGTCAGGGCTGGCTTGTGCCCTTGCGGTGGAGGAAGGGGCGGGTCACAACCCGCGGCTCCCATGAATTGGATCGTCGCCAGCCTCGTCGCGGCCTTTTTCCTCGGCATCTATGAGCTCTGCACCAAGCACGCGGTGCGCGAGAACGCCGTGGTGCCCGTGCTGTGCCTGAGCACGTTGTGCGCGGCCAGCGTGTGGCTGTCTCTGATGGCGGTGGCGGCGGCGGCCCCGGGGGTGCTGCCGGCGGCCTTGCGGGTGGCTCCCCTGGGGTGGGCCGAGCACCTGCAGCTCGCGTTGAAGTCGGCCATCGTGGCGGGGTCGTGGATGTTTACGTACTTTGCCATGAAACACCTGCCGGTTTCGATCACCTCGCCGATCCGGGCCACGGGCCCGATCTGGACCCTGGCGGGCGCCCTGGTCGTGCTCGCCGAGCGGCCTACGTGGCTGGAATGGTTGGGCATCGCCACGACGCTGGCCTCGTTCGTGGGGTTGTCGCTGGCTGGGCGCCGGGAGGGGATCCGCTTCCACCGCGACCGATGGATCGGATACATGGTGGCGGGCACCCTGTTGGGGGCGGTCAGCGCGCTTTACGACAAGTTCCTCCTGGCGCAGGCCGGCTTCACGGTGCCCACGGTGCAGGCGTGGTTCTCGATCTACCTGGCGGTGCTGTTTCTGCCGCTGGCGATCGGCTGGAAACGGCGCTGGTGGGTGCGCAACGAATTCCACTGGCGCTGGAGCATCCCGTGCATCGCCGCGATGTTGCTGATCTCCGACTATCTCTATTTCGGGGCGCTCCGGGATCCGGAGTCGCTGGTGTCGTTGGTGTCGAGCCTGCGGCGGGGCAGCACGTTGGTGGCGTTTGCCGGCGGCCTGTGGCTGTTTGGCGAGGCCAATGGGCGGCGCAAGCTGCCGGCGGTGCTGGGGGTGCTGGTGGGCATCGTGCTGACGATTTTCGGACGGCCGTGGTGAGTGCCGGCCCGCGCCGGGCGGAGGCACCGGCGCGGGCGGGGAGTGCGTATCGGTTTTATAGCCAAGGAAGGGCGGGCGGCACGCGGGCGACGCCGGGGTGGGAAAAAAAGGACGGACAGCGGTATTGACAAGCCCCGCCGCTACTGGCGTATCTGCCCGCTTCGAATTTCCGACCTCGTTGCCTGTTTCCGGCGCCGAGGCACACACCCCGCCTCGCGCTGGATGCGTGTTTCTCCTCTGGGAACAACAATTAGTGCAGGGAGCCAAAAAACTTCTTGCACGGGGTTGGGCCATTCCCCAGCTTCTGCCTCTTTTCCCTTATTTTCCTCCTTCTTCGTCCATGCCTACGATCAACCAACTCGTGAGAAAAGGTCGCCGGAAGGTCCGCGCGAAATCCAAGTCGCCGGCCCTTGCGGGAAATCCTTTCCGCCGTGGCGTCTGCGTGCAGGTTATGACCCGCACCCCGAAGAAGCCGAACTCCGCCATCCGTAGGTTGCGAAGGTCCGTCTCACCAACGGCACGGAAGTCATCTCCTACATCCCGGACGAGGGTCACAACCTCCAGGAGCACTCCATTGTGCTCGTGCGTGGTGGCCGCGTGAAGGATCTCCCCGGTGTCCGGTACCACATCGTCCGCGGCACCCTTGATGCCACGGGGGTGGAGAAGCGCCGCCGCAGCCGTTCCAAGTACGGTGTGAAACGTCCCAAGGAAGCCAAGAAAGCCTAATTTCCGCCATGTCACGCCGTCGTAGAGCCACCAAGCGGCCGGTTACCCCGGACATCCGCTACCAGAGCCCCCTCGTTTCGCACCTGATCAACGCGATCATGGAGTGCGGTAAGAAAAGCCTCGCGCAGCGCATCGTTTACGGTGCCTTCGAGAAGGCCTCGGAGAAGCTCGAAAAGGGCAACCCCGTCGAAATTCTCACCGGTGCGTTGGAAAACGCCCGCCCCCGCATCGAGGTGAAGAGCCGCCGCGTCGGTGGCGCCACCTATCAGGTGCCGGTTGAAATCTCCTTCGAGCGCCAGGAGTCCCTCGGGATTCGCTGGGTCGTCGACGCCGCCTATGCCCGCAAGGGTACGACGATGCGTGACGCCCTCGCCGCTGAAATCGTCGATGCCTACAACAATACGGGCACCGTGGTGAAGAAGAAGGAAGACACCCACAAGATGGCGCAGGCCAATCGCGCCTTCGCCCACCTGCGCTGGTGAGCCGCACTCCCTCGACCGACATGTCCATCGAGATCGTTACGGAGAAATCCAAACTGTCAGTTGCCAATGCCGCCGCGCGTCCTGCTCCCATGGAGTGGACCCGCAACATCGGTATCGCAGCCCACATCGACGCCGGCAAGACCACCGTCACCGAGCGCATTCTTTTCTACACCGGCGCCGTCCACAAGATGGGCGAGGTGCATGAAGGTTCCACCGTCACCGACTGGATGGAGCAGGAGCGCGAGCGTGGCATCACGATCACCTCCGCCGCCATTTCCTGCGCCTGGGTGCCCTCGGTCGGTGCTTTCAAGAGCATCAAGACCCGCATCAACATCATCGACACCCCCGGACACGTGGACTTCACGGCCGAGGTGGAGCGTTCGCTCCGCGTGCTCGACGGTGCTGTCGCCGTGTTCTGCGCCGTCGGTCGCGTGCAGCCCCAGTCCGAGACGGTCTGGCGCCAGGCCAACAAGTACCGCGTGCCGCGTCTGGCGTTCGTCAACAAGATGGACCGCGTCGGCGCCAACTTCCTCGCCTGCGTCGCTGAGATGCGCGCGAAGTTGAAGGCCAACGCCCATCCGCTCTATTTGCCGATCGGTGCCGAAGAGAATTTCGCCGGTTTGGTCGATCTCGTGCATGGTGTTGCCTATATCTTCGAGGATAACCCGGCCGACCCGCTGGGCATGAACCCGAAGATCGTCGAGATCCCGGCCGATATGAAGGACGACGCGAAGCAATATCGCGACGCCCTGATCGAAGCCGTGGCCGACAGCGATGATGCGATCGCCGAGAAGTATCTCGCCGGTGGTGAGATCTCCGCTTCCGAACTCGCGATCGGTATCCGCAAGGCGACCGTCGCGATGAAGATCGTCGGCGTGATCCCCGGTTCCGCCTTTAAGAAGAAGGGTGTGCAGCGCCTCCTTGATTGCGTGGTCAACTATCTCCCCGCTCCGACGGACATTCCGGAGTGCAAGGCGCAGAACAGCGATGGCGAACCCGTCGTGGCCAAGTCTGACGATCGCCTGAAGACGGTCGCCATTGCCTTCAAGCTCTGGAGCGATCCTTTCGTCGGCCGTCTCGTCTTCTGCCGTGTGTACCAGGGCCAGATGAAGAAGGGCCAGTCCATGTACAACCCGCGCACCCGCCGCAGCGAGCGCGTTTCGCGCCTGTTGCTCATGCGCGCCATGGACAAGGAAGAGATCGAAATCGCCTACGCCGGTGATATCTGCGCGGTGGTTGGCATCAAGGATGTCATCACTGGCGACACGCTCTGCGACGAAGAGATCGATATTCGCCTCGAGCCGCCGTCCTTCCCGGAAACCGTTATCTCCATGTCGATCGAGCCGAAGACCAAGGCCGACCAGGAGAAGATGGGCAACGCGCTGGCCCGCCTCGCAGCTGAAGATCCCACCTTCCGTGTCTCCACCGACGGTGAGACCGGCCAGACGATCATCGCTGGCATGGGTGAGCTTCACCTTGAGATCATTCGCGACCGTATGTTGCGCGAGTTCAAGGTGGATGCCGAAGCCGGCAAGCCCCAGATCGCTTATCGCGAGACAATCACCAAGAAGTCGGAAGGCGAGGGCAAGTTCATCCGCCAAACCGGCGGCAAGGGCCAATACGGCCACGTTTGCATCACTCTTGAGCCGAACGAAAAAGGCAAGGGTAACGAAGTTATCAACGCGACCGTTGGTGGCGTCATCCCGAAGGAGTTCATCAAGCCCGCCACTGAAGGCGTCAACGAGGGAACCAAGAACGGCACCATCGCCGGGTACCCCGTTATCGATGTTCTCGCCCGCCTCGTCGACGGTTCGTTCCACGCGGTTGATAGCTCTGAAATCGCCTTCAAGATGGCCGGTATCTTCGCCTTCAAGGAGGCTATGAAGAACGCCGCCCCCATCCTGCTCGAGCCGAACATGAAGGTCGAAGTGACTGTCCCCGAAGAATATCAGGGCGACATTATGGGCGACATCAACCGTCGCCGCGGCCAGATCCAAGGCCAGGAAATGCGCGACGGCGCCTGCATCATCACCGCGATTGTCCCCCTGGAAACCATGTTTGGTTATGCCACGGACATCCGCTCGCTCTCCAAGGGTCGCGCTTCGTACTCGATGGAGCCTTCGCACTTCGATCAAGTGCCGAACGCCGTCCTGACTCGCATCGTCGAAACGTCCACCCGCGCACCAGCCCGCACGTAAGCCCGACGCTCCCATGAAAGGTCAACGCATTCGCATTAAACTTCAGGGCTACGACTATCGCATCATCGATCAGTCGGCCTCTGAAATCGTCGAGACCGCCAAACGCTCCGGCGCTCGTGTTTCGGGACCCATCCCGCTGCCGACCCGGATCGAGAAGCTCTCGGTCAATCGCTCTCCGCACGTGGACAAGAAGTCCATGGAGCAGTTCGAAATCCGGACGCACAAGCGTCTGCTCGACATCATCGAGCCGACGGCGCAGACGGTCGACGAACTCAAAAAACTTAACCTCCCGTCCGGCGTTGATATCACCATCAACGTATGACGGGTTGACTCCCACAGCTCTTTAGGCGACGGCCCGCCCTCGCGGGCGCCGCGTCTAATGTAGGTCACGTAAACGGATAACCTCCACCTACCGCTTAGAAACATGATCCAAACACTCCTAGGTAAGAAAATCGGGATGACGCAGGTGTACGACGGCGACAACGCCCTCGTTCCCGTCACCGTCGTGCAAGCGGGCCCCTGCCCGGTTGTGCAGGTCAAGACCATCGAGACAGACGGCTATAATGCCGTGCAGCTCGGTTTCGGCCTGCAGAAAGAACAACGCCTCAGCCAGCCTGAGCTCGGCCATCTCCAGAAGGCCGGTGTCGCTCCTGTCAGCCGCCTGTCCGAAGTGCGCCTCCCGGCCGCTGCTACGGCCAAGGCTGGTGATATCGTCACCGTCGAAATCTTTAAGGAAGGCCAGCTCGTCGACGTCATCGGCGTCACCAAGGGCAAGGGCTTCCAGGGCGTCGTTCGTCGTTTCCGGGTTGCAGGCGGTCCCGCCTCCCACGGTTCGATGTTTCACCGCCGTATCGGCGCCATCGGCATGCGCCAGACTCCCGGCCGCGTCTTCAAGAACCAGAAGATGCCTGGACACATGGGTGCGGTGAGCCGCACGGTGCAAAACCTCAAGGTCGTCAAGGTGCTGGCCGACAAGAATCTGCTGCTCGTTCGCGGCGCGATTCCCGGCGGTAACGGTACCGACCTCATCATCCGCTCCGCCATCAAAGCGGTCAAAGCCTGAACGCAAACTAGGAGCGCCAAGACATGAAGCTTAAAGTATATACTTTTGATGGCTCGCAGTCGGTCGAAAAGGAATTCGACGGCATCGAGACTTTCGAAGGCGACAAGGGCCTGCAGGCAGTCAAGCAGGTCGTCGTTGCCCACCGCGCCAACGCCCGTCAGGGCACGCGCAGCACCAAGACCCGCGGCGAAGTCCGCGGCGGCGGTAAGAAGCCCTTCAAGCAGAAGGGGACTGGCCGCGCTCGCGCCGGTTCGACGCGTTCCCCGCTCTGGTCGGGTGGCGGCGTCGTCTTCGGTCCGCGTCCCCGCGATTTCTCCCAGAAGATCAACGAGAAGGTGAAGTCGCTCGCGCTCAAGCGCGCCTTCTTCGACCGCGTGATCGCTGGCGAAATCGAGATCATCGAGCGTTTTGAGGCGGCCCCCGCCAAGACCAAGGTGATCAGCCAACTCATGGGTCGCATCGCTCCCGAGGGCAAGGTCCTCATCGTCGATGCCCCGTTCGCCCAGGACGTCCGCCAGGCCGCCCGCAACATCGAGCGCCTCACCACGCAGGACGCCGCGATGCTCAACACTCTCGATCTCTGCCAATACCGGAAGCTCATTCTTTCCGAGAAGGCCCTCGAGAACGTCCTTGCCCGCATGAAGGGAGGCAATTGATGAAACCCGCCTACGAAGTTCTTAAAACCATCCGCCTCACGGAGAAGACCAACAAGCTCTCTTCCGACTACGGCCAATATACTTTCGAGGTGTTTCGCGACGCCACGAAGCAGCACATCCGTTCCGCCGTCGAAAGCACGTTCAAGGTCACGGTCAAGCGCGTGAATACCATGAATGTGAAGGGCAAGCCGAAGCGTTCGCGCGCCGGCCGCCCGACCGTTCGCTCGGACTACAAGAAGGCCGTCGTGACCCTCAAACAGGGCGACAAGATCGAGCTCCTCTGAGCCGCACCCTGGAGACACCAACATGGCTCTCAAATCATTCCGCCCCCTTACTCCGTCGCTGCGCTTCACCATCCTCAATGTGGATGGTGAGCTCTCGAAAAAGCGCCCGGAGGCCCGCCTCACCGAGGCCACCCGCAAGACCGGTGGCCGCAATAACAATGGTCGCGCCACGATGTGGCGCCGTGGTGGTGGCCATCGCCGCCGCTATCGCATCGTCGATTTCCGTCGCGACAAGCTCGATATTCCGGCCGCCGTCCAGGCGCTCGAATACGATCCCAACCGCTCGGCCAATCTCGCGTTGCTCGCCTATGTGGACGGCGAGAAGCGCTATATCATCGCCCCGAAGGGCCTCAAGGTCGGCGCCAAGGTCGTCTCCAGCAATAAGGTGCCCGATGAGTTCCTCGTCGGTTGCTCCTATCCGCTGTCGCTGATCCCGGCCTCCACCTTCATCCACTGCATCGAGCTCAAGCCCGGCCAGCGCGCCGTTCTCGCTCGTTCCGCTGGAAACAGCGCCCAGCTGGTCAATATCGATGGCGACAACGCCATCATTCGCCTGCCCAGCGGAGAAATCCGCATGGTCAACAAACGTTGCCGCGCCACGATCGGTGAAGTCGGCAACGGTGACCACATGAACCAGTCCCTCGGCAAGGCCGGCCGCGCCCGCTGGCTCGGCATCCGCCCCCGCGTTCGTGGTGTAGCGATGAACCCGGTCGATCACCCCAACGGTGGCGGCCAGGGCAAATCCAAGGGTGGTGGCGGTCGCCAACATCTTACCTCGCCTTGGGGCCAGCTCGCCAAGGGCTTCCCGACCCGCAAGCGCTCGAAGACGACCAGCTCGCAGATTATCACCCGCAAGAACGGCCGTCCGCCGCGCGGAAAGAAATAAACCCGTCGCCGCGTAACCCAAACGTTTTCACGCCATGGCTCGTTCAATCAAGAAAGGCTTCTTCATCGACGCTCACGTCCTCGAGAAATTCGAGAAAGCGAAGAAGTCCGGCAATAAAAAGCCCATCCAGACGTGGTCGCGCCGCTCGACCATCACCCCCGACTTCGTCGGCGCCACCTTCAATGTCCATAATGGCAAGACCTTCATTGCCGTCTTCGTGACGGAAAACATGGTCGGCCACAAACTCGGCGAATTCGCCCCGACGCGCTTCTTCAAGGCGCACGGCAGCCACACCGCCAAGGCCGTCTGATGTAACTGGATCCGCCGCTCCCGCCCGCCACCGCGGGCTCGGCGGCTCCCCGCAAAACACCACCCAAATGGAAGTCCAAGCCCTTACCCGGTTCGCCAGAATGTCCCCCAAGAAGATGCGCGAGGTTGCTCGCGAACTTCAGGGACTGTCCGCGCCCGATGCCCTCGCCATGGCGACGCTCATCCCGCGCAAGTCCGCCCGCCTGATCGCCAAGACCATCAAGTCGGCCATCGCCAACGCGGAAAACAACAACAACCTCTCCGCCGACAATCTCATCGTTTCCAGCGCTGTGATTGAGACCGGCCCTGTGCTCAAACGCTTCAAGGCTGGCGCCCGCGGTACCGCGATGCCCCGCCGCAAGAAGATGTCGCACATCCGCATCGTTCTCTCCGAAGTCGCCGCAACCAAGTAACGCCATGGGACAAAAGACCAATCCGATCGGCTTCCGCCTGGCCGTCCGCCGCAACTGGCAGTCACGCTGGTTCGCCCGCAAGAAGGACTTCGGCCTCCTCCTCATCGAGGACCATAAGATCCGCACCTCGCTCATGGAGAAGCTCAAGCTCGCCTCCGTGCCGCGCATCTTCATCGAGCGCGCCGCCAACCGCGTGCGTGTCAAGATCTTCACCGCCCGCCCCGGCATCGTCATCGGACGCAAGGGCCAGGAGGTCGAGAAGATCAAGGAAGACCTCACCAAGCTCACCGGCAAGGAGATCCTCCTGGATATCCAGGAAGTCAAAAAGCCGGAGATCGAGGCCCAGCTGGTGGCCGAGAACGTCGCGCTCCAGATCGAGCGCCGCATCTCCTATCGCCGCGCCATGAAGAAGGCCATGCAGATGTCCATGAGCCTCGGCGCCGACGGTATCAAAATTCAGGCTTCCGGTCGCCTCGGCGGTTCGGAAATCGCCCGGCGCGAACTCCAACGCATCGGCCGCGTGCCGCTCCACACCCTCCGCGAGAACATCGACTATGGTTTCGCCGAGGCCCACACCGTGTATGGCAAGATTGGTGTGAAGTGCTGGATCTGCAAGAAGGACACCGACAACAACAACTGATTTCGCCATGGCGCTCCAACCTGCACGCACCAAATTCCGTCGCGCCCAGAAGGGTAGCAACGCTGGTAATGCCAAACGTGGTAACACGCTCGCCTTCGGCGAATTCGGCATCCAGGCAATGTCTCGCGTCCGTATGGACGGCAAACAACTCGAAGCAGCTCGCGTGGCGATCAACCGCCACCTGAAGCGCAAGGGTAAAGTTTGGATCCGGGTGTTCCCGCACCTGCCCGTCACCGAGCATCCGGCCGAGTCCCGAATGGGCCGCGGCAAAGGCCCGGTCGAATACTACGTCGCGCTCATCAAGCCCGGAGCGATCCTTTTCGAGGTCTCCGGTGTTTCACTCACCATCGCCCGCGAGGCGATGCGCTTGGCCGACACCAAGCTGCCCTGCCGCTGCCGTTTCATCGCCCGTGAGGGCGTTGCGGCCTAAGCGCATCCACCGCTGCCACCCATCGAATCGTCGCCATGAAACCCAAGGATATCCGCGAGCTCTCCGTCCCCGAGATCGAGACCAAGCTCCGCGAGACCCGCGAGACTTTGCTGCAGTCCAACCTGCGCAAGCACACCGGTCAGGTCGAGAAGTCGCATACGTTCCGTACGTATCGCAAGGACATCGCCCGGCTGGAAACCATCCTCACTGAAAAGAAGCAGGCCGCCGCGGTTCCCGCGGTCGCCCGTTAACACGGAGCGCACCACTATGGAAGCCGCCAATCGCACCCAACGGAAAACCCTCCTCGGCTTTGTCACCAGCCGCATGGGCGACAAGTCCGTCAAGGTCACCATCGCCTACAAGATTCCGCACCCGCGCTATCGCAAGGTCATCAATCGCAAGACCGTCGTGCACGTGCACGACGAGAAGAACGAGACCAAGATCGACGACCAGGTCGAGATCATGGAGACGCGCCCCCTCAGCCGCCTCAAGCGCTGGCGCATCGTCAAGGTCGTCCACACCGCCGAGACCCTCGCCCTCGAAGCCAACCTCGAAGCCCCCAAGGAGTAAATCACCATGATTCAAATGCGTTCCTGGGTCGATGTTGCCGACAACACCGGAGCCCGCCGGGCCTCGATGATTAGTCGCATGGGCCAGAACACCGACACCGCGTCGGTGGGCGACATCATCACGATCAATATCAAGGAGAGCACGCCCGACGCCACCGTGAAGAAGGGTGAGGTCGTCAAGGCCGTCATCGTTCGCACCCGCGCCCCGTTGCGCCGCGCCGATGGCAGCTACCTCCGTTTCGACAGCAACGCCGTCGTCATCATCGACGCCGATGGCAATCCCAAGGGCACCCGTATCTTCGGGCCCGTCGCCCGTGAACTCCGGGCGAAGAACTTCATGAAGATCGTCTCCCTGGCACCTGAGGTCCTCTGATGAAGCAGAAATTCCATATCAAAAGCGGCGACGTCGTCACCGTTATCTCCGGCTCCCACAAGAGCAAGCAGGGCAAGGTCCTCGGACTTTTGCCCGCCAAGCAGCGCGCCATCGTCGAGGGCGTGGCCATGATCAAGCGCCACGAGAAGAAGTCCGAGGGGCATCCCCAGGGCCGCATCGTCGAGCGCGAAGGCTCCGTCCACGTCTCCAACCTTAAGGTGGTGACTGCGGCCGCAAAACCCGCCTCAAAAAAGGCTGGCAAAGCCGCGTCCTGAGTTGTCAGTCTGACCAACTTACCACGCTGCCGGGTCGGAAATCCGGCGCACACCAATGAAGAACATCCCGCAACTCAAGAAACACTATCTCGAGGTCGTCGTCCCGGCGCTCATGCAGAGCCGCGGCTACACGAACCCCCATCAGCTGCCCCGCATCCTGAAGGTGGTCCTCAATACCGGCATCAGCTCTGGCGCCGACAAGACGGTCATCGCTGAAAGCCAGCGCGACCTCTCGTCCATCGCCGGCCAGAAGGCCGTTCTGACCAAGTCCCGCAAGGACATCGCCAATTTCAAGCTTCGTGCCGGCCAGACCGTGGGCGCCACTGTCACCCTCCGGGCGGACAATATGTGGTTTTTCCTCACGCGTTTGCTCGTCGTCGCCTTGCCGGCCATCCGCGACTTCCGCGGCGTGCCCACCAAGTTCGACGGCAATGGCAACTACAACTTGGGCGTGACCGACTACTCGATCTTCCCCGAGATTTCGCTGGAGACCACCAAGCGCACGATGGGTCTCGACATCTCCGTGGTCACCTCCGCCGGTAGCGACGAGGAAGGCCGCGAGCTGCTCAAGCTGCTCGGGTTCCCGTTCCGCCGCATCGAGACGGCCGCGACCGCCGCCAAGACTTCCACCGCCGCCTGATCCCGCCATGCCGAAAACTTCCGCCATCGAGAAGAACAAGCGCCGCATCGCCACCGTCGAGAAATTCGCGGCCAAGCGTGCGGAGCTCAAAGCCATCCTCGCCAACCCGAAGGCCACCGACGAAGAGTTCTTCGCCGCCCAGAAGGCCTTGGGCAAGCAGCCCCGCGACGCCTCGGCGATTCGCGTGCGCAATCGCTGCCTGCTCAGCGGCCGCCCCCGCGGCTACCTGCGCCGGTTCCGCGTTTCCCGTATCACCTTCCGCGAGCTCGCGCTCAGCGGCAAGATTCCCGGAGTCACCAAGAGCTCCTGGTAAACCTCTTCAGGCCGGCAGTCGGATATCGGCCGGCCAACAACAGCAAGCATCATGACTGATCCAATCAGCGATTTTCTCACGCGGATCCGCAACTCCCTCAAGGCCGGTCAGGCCGAGTGCGTTGCTCCGTATAGCACCCTGAAGGCTGCCATTGCCGGCATCCTGAAGGCCGAGGGTTTCGTCCTCGACGCCGGCGAAGGGCTGGACGAGAACGGGCACAAGACCGTCGTCGTCAAGCTCAAGTACGTCGACAACGCTCCCGCCATCACCACCCTCCGCCGCATCAGCACCCCCGGTTGCCGCCTTTATCACGGCTACCGCGAGATCCCCCGCGTGCTCAATGGTCTCGGCATCTCGATCATCTCGACCTCCAAGGGGTTGATGAAGGATCAGGATGCCCGTCGCCAGAAGCTCGGCGGCGAACTCCTCTGCAGCATTTGGTAAGGAGACGCACACCATGAGCCGTATCGGAAAACTTCCCATTCCCGTCCCTGCCAAAGTCAAGGTCACCCTCAAGGACGGCAACGTTCTTGTTGAAGGCCCCAAGGGCAAGGTCCAGCATTCGTTCGCCAACGCCGTCAAGATCGAGATCGTCGACGGCAAGGTGATCTTCAGCCCCACCTCGGAGAGCCGCTTCGCCAAGGCCATGTACGGCACCGCCCGTTCCATCGTCAACGGCATGGTCACCGGCGTGGTCACCCCCTACACCAAGGATCTCGAGATCCAGGGCGTCGGTTTCAAGGCCGCCGTGGTCGGCAAATACGTCGACTTGGCCCTGGGCTACTCGCATCCGATCAAGTACGAGATCCCGGAAGGGATCAAGGTCACCGTGGTCGACCAGACCAAGGTCAAGATCGAAGGCTGCGACAAGCAAGTCGTCGGCAAGGTCGCCGCGGAGATCCGCGGGTACTATCCGCCGGAACCCTACAAGGGCAAAGGCGTTCGCATCGTTGGCGAGCGCGTCCGCCGCAAGGAAGGCAAGACCGTCGCGTAATCGCGCGACCCAAACAAAGGAAACCAACGATGAACACCATTCGCAAAGCCCAGCTGCTCCAGAAGCGCAAGTGGCGCATCCGCAAGAAGGTCACCGGCACCGCCGTTCGGCCCCGCCTGTGCGTGCACTTCAGCGGCAAGCACATCTACGCCCAAGCCATCGACGACGTTCTCGGCACGACCTTGATCGCCGTCTCCACGCTCACCCCCGATCTGCGCGCCCAGAAGCTCGCCGCCAACGTGACCAGCGCCAAGACGCTGGCCGGTACCTTCGCCGCCAAGGCGACCGCCGCCGGAATCAACAACGTTGTCTTCGATCGCAACGGCCGCCGTTACCACGGTAAGGTCAAAACCTTTGCCGAAGCCCTCCGTGAGGCCGGGCTGAAGTTCTAATACCGCGACCATGGCGACCAATAAAGATTCCCGTTATTCCTCCTCCTCCGGCCGCGGCGGTCCGCCGCCCCCTGAATCCGGCCTGATCGAGAAGGTCGTGTTCATCAACCGATGCTCCAAGGTTGTGAAGGGCGGCCGACGCTTCAGCTTCTCGGCTCTCGTCGTTGTCGGCGATGGCAAGGGCAGCGTCGGCATCGGCTACGGCAAGGCCAACGAAGTGCCGGACTCGATCAAGAAGGGCACCGAAAACGCCCGCAAGAATATGGTTCCGGTCAAGCTCAAGGGGGATACCATTCCCCATGAAGTCTTCGGCCAATATGATGGTGGCAAGGTGCTCCTGCGCCCGGCCAGCCCCGGTACCGGCGTCATCGCTGGTGGCGGTGTGCGCGCGGTGCTCGAGGCCGCCGGCATCCACAATGTCCTCTCCAAGTCGATGGGTTCGAGCAACCATATCGCGGTCGTCAACGCCACACTCCTCGGGCTGCGCCAACTGCGCACGGCTGAGCAGTTCCAACAAGTCCGCCAGGGCTGAATGCCTCTTCCCGAGGCACCAACCACACAGCGCATATGAAGCTTCACGAACTCAAGAACACCCCCGGAGCCGTCCACCGTCGCAAGCGCGTCGGTTGCGGCGAAGGCAGTGGCCACGGCAAGACATCGGGTAGGGGAGGCAAGGGCCAGACGGCCCGTTCCGGCGGTAGCATCCGTCCGGGCTTCGAAGGCGGCCAGATGCCCCTTTATCGCAAGCTGCCCCACCGCGGTTTCAACAACAAGAACTTCAAGACCGTCTTTTCGATCGTCAATTTGGCCGATCTCGCCCGACTCGATGAGTCCGTGGTCGAGGTCAATGCGGAGGTGTTGGTGCAAGCCGGCATGATCCGTTACGCCAAGTTGCCCTTGAAGGTTCTCGGCATGGGCGAACTCGCCCGCGCCTTGAAGGTTACCGCCACTCAGTTCTCCGGGACGGCCCAGGAGAAGATTGAGCAGGCCGGTGGCCAAGCGATCGTCGTTTGATTTGAGCGGGCGCGCCTGCGGGCGCGCCCACACTATTTTCCTCCCGAACAAACCCTCCCGTGTTCTCCGCTTTTGCGAACTGCCTGAAGATTCCGGAGCTCCGTCAGCGGATCTTCTTCACGCTGGCCCTCATCTTCGTGGCGCGCGTAGGCGCCCACATCCCGTTGCCGGGCATCGACCCGGCTCCGCTGCAGGAATTCTTCCGGCAGCAGGCGGGATCGGCGGCTGGAGCCGTGATGGGTCTCTATAACATGTTCACGGGTGGCGCGCTCCTGAAGGGCGCGATCTGCGCGATGGGCATCATGCCCAATGTCAGCGCCTCGATCATCATGCAGTTGATGGTCGCCGTCGTGCCGCAACTCGCCCGCCTCCAGCAGGAGGGCGACGTCGGCCGGCAGAAAGTGCAGCAATATACCCGGTATTTCACCGTGGTGATCTGCATCGTCCAAGGTATGCTGCTGCTCGGCGCCCTCGAGAACCCGAGCCGCCTGTTCGCCGGTTTCGAGGAAGCGAAGTACGGCAGCATTGTCATCGCCAGCAAGGGCTGGTTCATGGTCACCTCGATCATCTTCCTGACCGCCGGCACCCTTCTAATGATGTGGCTCGGCGAGCAGATCACGCAGCGTGGCATCGGTAACGGTATCTCGATCCTGATCACCATCGGCATTCTCGCCGATATCCCCGGCGCCGCTGTCCAAACTTGGCAGATGTTTTTCGCTCCGGTCGGCACTGGCCAGACCTTTGGCCTTATCCATGCCGCCGTGATGATCGCGCTCTTCTTTGGCGTCACCGCCTTCATCGTCGCCATTACCCAAGCCCAGCGTAAGATTCCAGTCCAATACGCCAAGCGCGTGATCGGTCAGCGCGTCTACGGCGGGCAGAGCTCGTTCCTGCCGCTCAAGATCAACTATTCGGGTGTTATGCCCGTGATCTTCGCCAGCGCCATTCTGCTCTTCCCGCAAATGATCATGCAGTTCGCGGGTGCCAAGTTCAACTTGCCCTTCCTGCTCGATCTCGCCGGCAAGCTGCAAAGCGGAAAGTGGTTCTACTACGTCCTCGACGCGGGACTCATCCTTTTCTTCAGCTATTTCTGGGTCTCGGTCATGTTCAAGCCGATCCAGATCGCCGACGATCTCAAGAAGTACGGTGGCTACATCCCCGGTGTGCGCCCCGGCGAACCCACCGCGAAGTTCCTCGATTTCATCATGACGCGCCTGACGCTCTTCGGAGCCATTGCGTTGACCTTCATCGCGGTCATGCCCGACTTCCTCTACCAGCGGATGGGGCTGCCCCAGCGTATCTCCTATTTCTTCGGCGGTACGGGTATGCTCATCACCGTCGGCGTCATGCTCGACACGATGCGCCAGCTCGAGACCTTCTTGCTCCAACGTCACTACGATGGTTTCCTCAAGAAGGGACGTCTGCGCTCCCGCAGCACCGCGCTGCCCGGGTTCTCCGATGGCGCGGAAGTCCGCAACATCCAGCCGTTGCTCCTTTCTTGCGGGGCGATTCTCACCGTCGGCTTGGTCGCTTGGGCGATCCGTGGCGACCTGGTGGGGTGGGTGATGAGTCTTTTCTCGTAAACAGTTCTTTACTTCGCAGGGGATGGTCGCCATTTCCGATCTCTTTTCCCTGCTTGGTTCGCCCAAGTCCAAACTTCTGATCCTCCAAACGGGAGCCGAATGCTCAGGTTCGGTTCCCGCTGTTTGTCGTTCTTTGATTTCTGAGCACGTCTCAACCGAAGCTCTGCTCCGGGACGAGTCGGTACGCCAAACGCCCTTGGGCGCGGCGCTCCGTCGTTCGGCCAAAGCGCACCTCGCGCCCACCGACGATACTGTTCTCGCTCTCCTGCGACGCTGGTACTTCGCCCGCCGCCCCGACAGCGGCTTCCGCCTCCTCGGTTTCCCTCGCAACCTCCGCCAGTCCCTCGTCCTCGACGAGTGGCTCGAGAGTCGCGGCGAATCCCTCGACGCCTGTGTGTTGTTCACTACGCCGGATTCCCGGCCTTCCCCGGTCGCCGATCATTATCGCGATCAGGGGCTTTTGGTGACAACCGCAGCCGACTCCGAACCGTTGCCTACCTGACTATGATCCCGATCAAAAACAAGGAAGGCATCGCCGGAATGCGTGAAGCCTGCCGCGTCGCCGCCGCCGTTTTGGCGAAGATGCGCAGCCTCGCGGTCCCCGGAATCAGCACCTACGACCTCGATCAGGAAGCCAAGAAGCTCATCGAAGCGCTCGGTGCCCGCAGTGCCTGCTTCAACTATCGCACCAGTCGTGGCCAACGTGCCTATCCCGCCTACACCTGCATCTCGATGAACGAGGAGGTGGTCCACGGGATCGGCACGATCAAGCGCATCCTGCGGCCCGGCGACATCGTCTCTCTTGATGTTGTTGTCGAATACGGCGGCTGGATCGGCGACAATGCCACCACCGTCCGCATCGGACCGGTACCGCCCGCCGTCGAGCGCCTCCTCCAAGTCTCGGAGGCCGCCCTCTACCACGGCATCGGGTTCGCCAAGGTCGGCAACCGCATCGGCGATATCTCCCACGCCATCCAAAGCTTCGTCGAAGCCGAGGGTTTCAGCGTGGTGCGCGACATGGTCGGCCACGGGGTCGGCCGCTCGATGCACGAGGAGCCGCAGATACCCAACTTCGGACGCAAAGGTACCGGCGACAAGATTCGCCCGGGAATGACCCTGGCCATCGAACCGATGGTCAACACGGGGACTCACCGGATCGAAACCCTTGGCGACGGTTGGACTGTCGTCACTGCCGACGGCAAACCCTCCGCCCATTTCGAGCACACGGTGCTCACCACCGAGACCGGTCCCGAGATTCTCACGATCCCGGCCGCCTGACTCCCTTCACTTTTCCAACAGCAATCTAACTCATACCATGCCACGTCTCCTTGGGGTGGAAATCCCCGCTAAGAAAAAGTCCCGTACGCTTTGCGTTACATCTACGGCGTCGGTCCCGACCGGGCCGACCAGATCGTGGCGCATATCGGCATCGATCCCAACATGCATGCTTCCGACCTTTCGGAAGAGCAGCTGAACAAGATCATGTCTTTCATCTCCGAGAAGAAGTGGGTGGTTGAGGGCGATCTCCGTCGTGAGATCACCACCAATATCCGCCGCCTCCAGGCGATCAACTGCTACCGAGGCACGCGTCATCGCCGCAGCCTGCCCGTGCGCGGCCAGCGCACCAAGACCAACGCCCGCACCCGTAAGGGCCCGCGCAAGACCGTTGGCGTCGCTAAGAAAGCCGAGTAATACGCACCACCATGGCTGAAGAGAAATCCGCTCCCAAGAAGGCCTCTAAGAAAGAGGGCAAACCCGTCGACGTCGCTGTCGAGGAGACCAAGACCAAGGGCGCTCCGGCTGCCGAGAAGTCCGCCGCCCCTGGCGCCGAAGCTGCTCCCACCGAGGCTCCGAAGATCGCCACTGGCGCCGACTTGCTCAAGGACGAGATCGTCGCCCTGAAGGTCCGCAAGGCCAAGGGTGCCAAGAACATCACGACGGGCATCGCCTTCGTGACCGCCTCCTTCAACAACACGATCGTTTCGATCACCGACCTGAAGGGCAATGTCATCTCCTGGGCCAGCGCCGGGAAGTGCAATTTCCGCGGTTCGCGTAAGTCCACGGCCTATGCCGCCCAGATCGTCGCCCAGGAAGCCGCTCGCGGCGCCATGGCCCACGGTTTGAAGGACGTCCAGATCCGCGTGGCCGGTCCCGGTCTCGGTCGCGATTCCGCCGTGCGTGCCCTCCAGGCCGTCGGTTTGGAAGTCACCGCGATCATCGACGTGACCCCGCTCCCGCACAACGGGTGCCGTCCCCGCAAGCGCCGCCGCTGCTGATCAGCCGCGCCTACCACCACTACTCTTCCACCTTCGACCGTTCCTTTTCCATGGCTCGTTACACCGGTCCCGTTGCCCGCATTAATCGCCGTTTCGGTGCGCCCATCATGGGCTTCACCAAGGCGCTTGAGAAGCGCAACTTCCCCCCAGGTCAGCACGGCCCCAAGGCCGCCCGTCGCAAGACGAGCGAATACGCCAAGGGCCTCATCGAGAAGCAGAAGCTCCGTTACACCTACGGCCTGCTCGAGCGCCAGTTCACCCGCATCTTCGCGATCGCCAAGCGCGAGCGCGGTGTCACCGGCTCCCGCTTCCTCCAATTGCTGGAGACGCGCCTCGACAGCGTGATCTTCCTGCTCGGCTTCTCCAAGACCCGCCGCGCCGCCCGCCAGTTCGTCAATCACGGCCATGTCCGCATCAACGGACACAAGGTCGACATTCCGAGCTACACGCTGGTCGCCGGCGATGAGATTGAGATCCGCGCCAAGCCCGGCTCCCGCCAGGTCGTCGTGCGCAATCTCGAAGAGAACCGCCTGCGCACGCCCCCGCCGTGGCTGACCCTCAACGCCGAGGCCCTCAAGGCCACCGTCGTCCGCCTCCCCACCCGCGAGGAGATGGATCCGGCCACCAATGAGCAGTTGATCGTCGAGTTCTACAGCCGCTGATCGGCGTGTTGAACCGACCTCCGCTCAACACCCTCCTAGTCATCGCAACCCTCATCTTTTCGCACCATGCCCAAGCGTCTCGGTAAGTTCGAATTGCCCAACAAGCTGGTGAAGGTCGAGGAAGGCTCCACGCCAACCTACGCCAAATTCATCGCCGAACCGTTCGAGGCCGGCTATGGACACACCGTTGGTAATTCGCTCCGCCGTGTCCTCCTCAGCTCCATCGAAGGGGCGGCCATCTCGTCGATCCGTATCGACGGGGTGAACCACGAGTTCCAGAGCATCGACGGTGTCGTCGAAGACGTCACCGACGTCGTGCTCAACCTCAAGAAGATCCTGATCATCTCGCACAAACGCGAGCCGATCGCTCTCAGCATCAAGGTGCACAAGGAGGGCGATCACCGCCGCCGACATCACCCCGGACGCCAACATTCAGATCATCAATCCGGAGCAGCTCATCTGCACCCTCGATCGTGTCCGCACCTTCGAGGCCGAGATCGAGATCAAGACCGGCCGCGGCTACTGCCCCGGCTCCGAGAACAAGAAGGAGGATCAGGCGATCGGAGTCATTCCGATCGACTCCCTCTTCTCCCCGGTGCGTCTGGTGAAGTATTCGGTCGAGGCCACCCGCGTGGGCCAGATCACCGACTACGACAAGCTCGTGCTCGAAGTCTGGACCGACGGGCGCATCACGCCCGACGATGCCCTCAAACAGTCCGCCTCGATCCTCAAACACCACCTCGATGTCTTCGACCGCGTCTCGCAGGAGCACTTCGAATTCGAGAGCATTCAGCCCGAGGTGAGCGAAGAGCAGAACAAGTTGCGCAAGCTCCTCAACATGTCGGTCAACGAGATCGAACTGTCGGTGCGGGCGGCCAACTGTCTCAACAACGCCAACATCACCACCGTGGGTGAATTGGCGATGAAGACCGAGCAGGAGATGCTCAAGTACCGCAACTTCGGCAAGAAGTCGCTCAACGAAATCAAGGAGAAGCTCGAAGCGCTCGGACTGTCCCTCGGGATGAAGTTCGACGAACGCCTCCTCGACTCCAAGAAGGAAGCCTGAACCGACGGCGGCCATCCGTTTCCGGCCCCGGCGGGCGAGCGCTAACCGCGCCTCCCGCCGTGAGCTGCGGAGCCCCGCCCCCCTCATCTACGTTTTACGACAATGCGTCACAGCAAACAAAATCATAAGCTCGGCATCCAGACGAAGCACCGTCTGGCGCTGCTCTCCAACCTCGGCGCGTCGCTCATTCTCAAGGGCCGGATCGAGACCACCCTGGCCAAGGCCCGGGCCCTCCGCCCCTTCATCGAGAAGGTGATCACCAAGGCCAAGAAGGCCGCCGCCATTGAACGCAAGGACGGCAAGCTCGATCCTCGCGCGCTCCACCTGCGCCGCATCGCGCTCACCGACGTGCGTAACGAAGACGCGATCACCCTCCTCTTCAACGAGAAGGCCGCGCAGTTCGCCAACCGCCCGGGTGGCTTCACCCGCATCTACAAGCTCGGCAATCGCCGCCTCGGCGACGCCTCCGAGATGGCCCTCATCGAGCTCGTCGCTGCCGACGATCCGGGCTACAAGAAGACCAGCCGCCCGCGCAAGGCCGCCAAAAAGAAGGCCGCCGCGCCGGTTGCCGAGGCGCCCGCCGCCGAGCAGCCCCAGGCCTGAGCCTGACTTCCGTCCGACGGGCCCTCGCCGTCGTTTTTAGTTTCCCAAGACGCGTCCCGATACCACGGGGCGCGTCTTGCGCTTTCCCGGTCCGCTCTTCGACTCATTGCAACCGTGCTCGCGTTCGATTTCAGTTTCGTGGTGGTGCTTCAGGTCGGTGCCGGCGTCGCGCTGCTCACCGGGCTGTGGCTTTTCTACGACCGGCGCGACCGCCTCTTTTACGACCGGACCCGCCGGCGCACGACCTACCACTGCCTCAAGTGCAGCCGCGTCTACACCGCCGAACCGCACTCCGCCCTCATCCCGTGCCCGCGCTGCGGCCAGCCCAATCCGCGTCTGCACTTCTAGCCGTCCCGGGGAAATCCCGGGTACCACCCGCTTTCGGATCGACTGCCCCCGCCTCTGTTCGCCATTTTCCGCGCCTTTCCCGCCATGACACAAACCATCGCCGTCCTGGACTTCGGTTCCCAGTACACCCAGGTCATCGCCCGCCGCATCCGTGAGTGCCAGGTCTACTCCAAGATCTACCACTACTCCACGCCGGCCGAGACCCTGAAGAAGGACGGCGTGCTGGGCATCATCCTCTCCGGCGGCCCCTCGAGCGTGCTGGCCAAGACCGCCCCGCTGCCCGACCGCGCCATCTTCACGCTCGGACTGCCCGTGCTCGGCATCTGCTACGGCGTGCAGCTGATGGGGCAGTTTCTCGGCGGCAAGGTCGCCCACAGCGAAGAGCGTGAATACGGCCATGGCCGTCTCCAGATTCTGCGCCAAGGCTCGCTCTTCGCCGGCCTCGGCCACGTCGTGCGCGTGTGGAATTCCCACGGCGACAAGCTCACCCAGCTGCCCCGCGGCTTCTCCGCCACGGCCCGCACCGAGAACTCGCCCTACGCCGCCATCGAGAATGCCGAGAAGAAGTTCTTCGGGCTGCAGTTCCATCCCGAGGTGCACCATACCGAAAACGGTATCCAGATCATCCGGAATTTCCTCTACAACGTCTGCGGGTGCCGCGGCGACTGGTCGATGGCCAACTTTGTCGACCGCGCCGTGGCCGACATCCGCGAGAAGGTGGGCGATGGTCGCGTGACGCTCGGCCTGTCCGGCGGGGTGGATTCATCGGTCGCGGCCGCGCTCATCCATAAGGCCATCGGCAAGCAGCTCACCTGCGTGTTCGTCGACAACGGCCTGCTGCGCAAGAACGAGCGCGACGCCGTTGTCGCCCTCTACAAGCGCAACTTCAAGATCGACCTGCGGGTGGTCGACGCCGCCACGCTCTTCCTCAAGAAGCTCAAGAAGGTCACCGACCCCGAAAAGAAGCGGAAGATCATCGGCAAGACCTTCATCGAGGTCTTCGAGACCGCGATCAAGACGATCGGCCACACCGAATACTTGGCCCAGGGCACGCTCTATCCCGACGTCATCGAGAGCGTCTCCATCGACGGCAACCCGGCGGCGGTGATCAAGAGCCACCACAACGTCGGAGGCCTGCCCGCCCGCATGCGGCTCAAGCTGCTCGAGCCACTGCGTGAACTCTTCAAGGACGAGGTGCGCGCCCTCGGCACCGAGTTGGGCCTGCCCCGCGAGGTAGTCTGGCGCCAGCCCTTCCCGGGCCCTGGCCTCGCCGTGCGCATCATGGGCGACATCACCGCCGAGCGCCTCGAGATCCTGCGCAACGCCGACCTGGTGCTCCAGGAGGAGATGGTGGAGTCGGGCTACTACTACAAGGTGTGGCAGTCCTTCGCCGTCTTCCTGCCGGTGCAGACCGTGGGCGTGATGGGCGACGAGCGCACCTACGACTATGTGATCGCCATTCGGGTGGTCGAGAGCGTCGACGCCATGACGGCCGACTGGGCCCGCTTGCCCTTCGAGCTGCTGCAGAAGATTTCCACGCGTATCATCAATGAGGTGAAGGGCGTGAATCGGGTCGTCTACGACATCAGCTCGAAGCCGCCGGCCACCATCGAGTGGGAGTGAGGGCAACGCCGCCGGCCGCTGGCCGGAAGGGCCAGTGTATCGGGTAGGGGCGGCGCTTGCGCCGGCTTCGGTCCGATCGCCGACCAGGTTCCAGCCCATTGCCCGTCCTTTGTGGGCAGGACAGTGGGGTTCGCATGTGGGGGCGAGGCTCTGCCCGAGCCAGTCTGGTTCCGGGTCCTAGTTTAGCCTGCTACCTTCCCATTGTGGGAGGGTGCTTGCACCCGTCCGGCGAGCGTGGGTGTCTCACGCGCGCTCCCACAGCAGCAAGCCGTTGGTTGGGAGACTCGACTTCCAGTGCGAGCCGCCCGCCGTAGCTCGCACTCCAATGCGTCCGCCTGACTGGTCGGCCGCCGGCTGTCTGCTCGTATTGCCATTCCGTCGCGGGGCCGCCACGCTGCGCGTCGATGAATTACCTCCGCTGGTTGCTCCTGCCCCTTTTTGCGGTTCTGCCGCTCCTGGCGCTCGGCGCCCAGCCCTCCGCCGAGGAGGTGATCGCGAAGGCCCGCAGCTATGTGGGCAAGGAGCGCGATCTCGACGGCATCCGCTCGCTCCACTATCGCGGACGTCTTGAGGTGCGCGATGCAGCCGGGGCGTTGGTGGACAGCGCCTCCGGCACCATCGAGATGTTCTTGCAGCGGCCCGGCCAGCAGAAGATCGTGAGCGTGGTCGGGCCCCTGCGCGACACCATGGGGCTTGACGAGTTCACCGGTTGGCAACGCGTCGAGCAGTTGGCCCAGCCGGCCCAGGGACGCACAACGATTCTGCCGCTCGCCCAGTTGCGGCGTACGCAGGCCTCCGCCTTTGAGAACCTCTCCTTCTTTCGCGGTATCGAAAAACGGGGGGGCCGGATCGAGCTCCGCGGGGAGACCACTGTCGACGGTCGCGCCGCGTTGGCTGTCGCCTTTATCCATCCCGGCAACATCGTGTACCTGCGCAGCTTCGATAAGGAGACCGGCCGGCTGTTGCTGACCGAGGGCGAGGGAGGGGAGCAGATGCGCGAGGAGGGCGAGGTGGTGGTCGCGGGTATCCGTTTTCCAAGGCGCCTGACGTCCACCCGACGCAACGCCGAGGGGCATGCGTACTCCGTCACGCTCTTCTTCGACGAGGTCAGGGTGAACGAGGTCTTTCCCGCCGACACCTTCGCCGTGCCGATGGTGGTCTCGCGCTGAGGCGTTTCCGGAATGGCCGGCCGCTGTAGCCTGGAACCTTGGAGCCGATATGACCATGAATGCGATACGATTTTTTTGCCTTGTGATGGTCCTGATTCCGTTAGGAGCTGTATCCGCCGATCCTTTGGCCAACCGTTTTGGGGAGATCGAAGGGCGCATTCAGGCTCATTTCGCGGGAAAGGCTTATACTGCCGAGCCAATCGAGACTCTTGCATTCGAAAATTGGGCGCGAAGCCTTAAGGGCCAGAATGCCTCACTGGTAAGTGCGGATCGTGATGCTGCTTTTCGGAGCTCGTTGGAAGCATTTCACGTTTCGATTCGGCGGACTGGGGCCCGGACAATGTATCAAGTGGGGCAGCTGAAGCCTATTGATGGAAATGTGCGAACCATCCTGCTTACGTTTCTTGTTGAGGAAAGTGTTGTGCAGCGGGTCTTGGTCGCCCGATCGATAGACTGATGACAAACTAGTACTGGACAGGGCTATTTGGGCCCGCCTCACCGTCGGAGGTCTCGAACCGCCTGACCCAGAATTGCCGCTTCGCGCGGGGAGACCACAACTTTAGGCACGCCATCGCTCCGCCCGCACTGTCCGGTTGCCAAGCGCGACGGCGGGGCCTTTCGTTTAGCCATGCGTCTCCTGCGGTCCTCCGAACCCAACTTCCGCTCCGATCTCGCCCGCTTCTGCGCCTCCGCCGCTGTACCGGCCGAGATCCGCGACGCCGTGGCTGCCATCCTCGCCGCTGTGCGCGAGCGGGGCGATGCCGCCATCGCCGAGTACGTGCGCAAGTTCGACAAGGCCGAGCTCAGTCCTGCGCAGTTCCGGGTGAGCGTCGAGGAACTGGCTGCCGGCGCCAAGTCGCTTACCCGCGAGCAGCGCACCGCCATCCGCGCGGCGCGGCGTAACATCGTCGACTTCAACCGCCGCGGGCTGCCGCGCGACTGGACGGCGCGCAACCCGGACGGCGCGCAGGTGGGCGAACGTTTTTATCCGATCCGTCGTGTGGGGCTCTACGTGCCCGGCGGCCAGGTGCCGCTGGTCTCCACTGTCTTGATGACGGTCCTGCTTGCGCAGATCGCGAAGTGCCCGGAGGTCGCGGTCTTCACTCCTTCCGGCCCCGATGGCACGGTGTCGCCAGCGATGCTGGGCGCGCTGCACCTGATCGGAGTGACGGAAGTCTACCGCATCGGCGGCGTGCAGGCCGTGGCCGCGATGGCCTACGGCACGGAGACGATCCCAGCGGTGGACAAGGTTTTCGGTCCAGGAAACGCCTACACGGTCGAGGCGCAGCGGCAGGTTTTCGGCACCGTCGGCGTGGCGTTGCTGCCCGGCCCGAGCGAGGTGTGCGTGATCGCCGATGGCTCGTCGAATTCCGAATACGTGGCCGCCGACCTGCTGGCCCAGGCCGAGCACGGCACCGGCCGCGAGAAGGTGTATTTTGTGACGACGTCCGAGAAGGTGCTCAAGGCCGTCGAGGCCGAGATCGAGCGTCAACTCCCGGAGGCGAGCCGCGCGGAGCTGATCCGCCGGGTGCTCGCAACTGGGGCGATCGCCCTGCTGGTCAAGTCGCTCGACGAGGCGGCGAGCCTCGCCAACTTCATCGCCCCGGAGCACCTCGAGCTCGAGGTGGCGGCGAAGGCGGTGCCGGGCTTGCTCAAGAAGATCACGACGGCTGGCGCAGTACTCGTCGGTGGCGAGACGCCCACCGCGCTCGGGGATTTTGTGGCCGGCCCCAGTCATACGCTGCCGACCGGCCGCACGGGCCGTTTCTTCAGCGGCCTTCGTGTGGCCGATTTCCTGCGACGCACGAGCGTGGTGCGCTACGATGCGCGCAGCCTGCCCAAGGCCGCGCCGGTGGTGGCCGCCTTCTCCGCCATGGAGAAGCTCGATGCCCACGGCCGCTCCTGCACCCGCCGGCTGGAAAAGCACTGAGCGCTGGTGTTGCGCGAGAGGTGCGCGTTGAGGATGCTGCGAAAGCATGGCCAACGATGAAACGCCTACCCTGAGTTTCCGCGGCTTTCTTCGGGCCGTGCGGTTGCGCCGCGACGCGGTCGAATCGTTCGCCGGGTATCCGTTCTCCATACCCGCCATTCGCCATCTCGAGCGGCTGGAGTTTTCCCCCGGGCTCACAATCCTGATCGGGGAAAACGGGGTGGGGAAGTCCACGTTGGCCGAGGCTATTGCCGTCAAGTGGGGCTTCAACGCGGAGGGAGGGAGTCGGAATTTCAGGTTCGAGACCAAGGCCACGCATTCGGTCTTGAGGGACTATCTGGTGTTGGAGCGTGGCGTTTCTCGACCGACGGACGGGTTCTTTTTGCGTGCGGAAAGCTTCTACGCCCTCGCCACGGAGGTGGATCGGTTGGATGCCTCCGATCCCGGTTTCGTGAAGTTTTTTGCTGATCGGTCATTGCATGAGCAGTCGCACGGTGAGGCGTTTTTGAATCTCCTGAATCATCGGCTGCTTGGGCATGGATTCTATATCTTCGATGAGCCGGAGGCGGCCCTCTCGCCGGGGCGGCAGCTTGCGGTCTTGGTCCTGCTGAAGCGGTTGCTCGCCCAGCAGTCGCAAATCATCATGGCGACGCACTCACCGATTCTGATGGGGTTTCCGGGCGCCCGGATCTACCAGTTACGGCCGGAGGGAATCGCCCAGGTGGAGTACGAGGAGACCGAACACTATCAGATCACCCGCGACTTCATGAACTCGTGGGAGTCCTATTTGCGCCATCTCTTTTGCGAAGAAGAAACCTGACGGCGGACATGGGAGTAATCCGGGGTTTCGCGGACTGGGGGCTGGAAGGTCAGACTGCCAGCGTCGCTCACTCTGTGGCGCGGTTGTTCTCGCCAGGGGCGAGATTTTTTTGCCTAGAACTTTGACTAAATGCGGCAAAAGGGAAGCTTATCGAACCCCCTTCTTGCGACCTATGAGCAACACCCCACTGCTGCCCCTGGAAATCGAGTCGATGGTCCACTCCGTGGTGGATCAGGAGAGCATTGTCGCGCTCACCGATCGGCGGGGCGAAATCGTCTATGCCAACGATCGGTTTTGCGAAATCTCCGGGTACAGCCGCCGGGAGTTGGTGGGGCAGAACCACCGGCTGCTCAAGTCCGGCCTGCATCCACCAGAGTTCTACAAGGCGCTGTGGACGACGATCGTGGGCGGGCGGGTCTGGCGCGGGGAGATCTGCAACCGGGCCAAGGGCGGAGATCTCTACTGGGTTGAGACCACGATCGCTCCTTTGCGGGTCGAAGGGTTGATCACCCATTTCCTCGCCCTGCGCGTGGACATCACGGCGCGCAAGGCGGCTGAGGCCGAGCTCAACGAGAAGCAGAAGCGCGAGGAGGAGGAGCGACGCATGGCTGGGCTCGGGCGGATGGCCGACGGGGTGTTGCACGATCTGAGCAATATTCTCACCGGGGTGATGGGGCTGGTGGCCGAGACTCGCACCGACGAGCGCAACGCCATGCTGCAGGAATCCATCGGGCGCATGGCGCAGCTGACCCGTACCTTGCGCGACTATACCACCGGCCGGCTAAGCAAGCCGGAGCCGTTCCGTCTCCGGCCCGTGCTGGCTTGTGCGTCATCATTGGTCCGATATCGCAAGGGGGTGGCGCGCAACCTCTCGATCGTGGAATCCCACGACCCGGCGACGGGCTGCGAAATCGTGGGCAATGAGGCACAGGTCTTCGAGGTGGCGCTCAACCTGATGGTCAATGCGGCGGAGGCCGTGGCGGGCTTGCGCCAACCCGAAATCCGTATCTCGAGTGTGTATGCAGCGGGACGGGTGGTCGTGCGGGTCGAGGACAACGGCTCCGGTGTGCCCGCGGATGCGGTCTCCGGTATCTTCGAACCGTACTCTTCGACGAAGGGCCGGGGGCGAGGGTTGGGACTCTCGGTTGCCCGTCGAATCGCCGAGGCCCATAGCGGCGAGCTTCATCTGGAGTCGCCCGGCGGTGGGGGCCGTGGGGCCTGCTTCCGGCTGGAGTTGCCCGCTCGGGCGTTGACGGGCGCGGAACCGGGGCCGTTCGAACCCAGCGCTCCGCGCCGGGTGGTGCTGGTATCGGAGGACGACGCCGAGGTGCGGCACCTGATCGAGATCGCCGCCAACGCGAGCGGCCTGTCCGTCATGTATCCCGGCGACCACGCCGACATGGTCGCCCTGGCCGCGAAGATGGGCGGGGTGCTCGCCGCCGCGGTGATCGACTCGTGCGAGGTCGATTCGGAGCAGGGTACGGTGGCTTGCCTGCGCCAGCTCGCGCCCGGTCTGCCCATCCTCCTGATTTCCGGGACCCTGAGTGAGCGCGGCGCGCGCGACACCCCGTGGGGGAGGGTCGACAGTTTTCCGAAGCCGTTCGCCGTCCAGGAGTTGTCGGCCGCTTTGGTGGCGGCGGCGCACAGCCAGAGTGCCGGTCCCTTCGGGCAGTCGTGAGCGGGAGGGGGGCGGAGCGCAACCTGCCGGGATCGTCCGGGCTTTGTGGTGCCGGGTTGTGGCGGTTGACGCCCACTACCCGGCCGGCATGCTTCCGCTCATGAAAGCGAAGTTCACCGCCATCATCGAGGAAGCTCCGGAGGGCGGCTATTGGGCGATATGCCCGGAGGTCCCCGGAGCGAATGGTCAAGGTGAGACTGTGGCGCAGGCCAAGACGAGTCTTCGTGAAGCCATACGCCTGATCTTTGAAGATCGGATCGAGGACGCTCGGCGTGGACTGCCCGAGGACGCGATCCAGACCGAGATCGCTGTCTGATGAAAAGGCGCGAGCTGGAGAAACGTCTGCGGCATGCGGGGTGTTATCTCAAGCGCGAGGGGAGTTCCCATCACTCTGGATCAATCCGCGTACGGGCACGACCGAAGCGGTACCCCGTCATATCGAGATCAAAGAACCGCTGGCGTGGCGGATTCTGCGATCGCTGGGGGTGGGCTAGGCTGTGTTTGGCCTCGGGTTACGCCGTCGGACGCGGTCTGCGGCCCTTCTCGATCCTCTGAGGTCCAGATTTTCCGGAGCCCGGGCGGACGTTTTCGAGGATCGTCCCGACCGTTGAAATGCGTTCACTCCGCGGCGCGAACCTGCACCTCGACGATCATCTCGCGGGTGCCGCGGCCCCGGAAAGTGCCGCTGACCGGACGGATGTCGCCGTAGTCGCGTCCGCGGGCGAGCTTCACGTAATTGGTACCCGGAACGCGGCGATGCGTGGGATCGTAGCCGCGCCAGCCGAAGCCGGGCAGCAGAATCTCGACCCAGGCGTGCGAGGCCTCGATCTCCTCGGACCGGCGCGTGGGGTTGAGGAAGTAGCCGCTCACGTAGCGGGCCGGAATGCCGGCGCTGCGGCAGAGACCGAGCATCAGGTGCGCAAAATCCTGGCACACGCCGCTGCGCGACTCCAGGACGTCGACCACGCGCGTGTTCACCTTGGTGGCGTTGGGCGAGTAGGCGAGGGTGGTGTGCACGTGCTCGCCCAAGCGGACGGCGTCGGCCCATAGATCGTGCACGGTGTCGCCGATCACCTGCCGCACCTCATGTCGCAGTTGCACGGCGAGAGGCACGTAGCTGCTGGCGGCGAGGAAGTCGAAACACCCCGCGCTCAGGATGGGGTCGTCGAGGAGCGACGGCGGGAACGAAGCGCCTGGTGGCGGTTGCCGGTCGGGCCGGGTGGAGACCAGCGAAACTGCCTCGATGTCGAGCTGTTCGTGGGGGGCGGTCACGTCGAAATAATGCACGCGGTTGCCGTGGAAGTCGTCGTAGGTGCGGGCGTTCGCGGCCGGTGCGAGGTTCAGGGTGAACCGGACGCAGGACTGCGAGTCGTCGCTCAGCGGTTGGAGGCGGACCTCGTTGAAGCTGTCGGTCACCGGACCGTTGTAGCAAAAGCGTGTGAGATGGCGGACGCGGATACGCTGGCCGGTGGCGTCGGCTGGCTCGGCGGCGGACGGGGTCGTCGAGTCGGGCATTCGTGGGAGATTTTCGATTTTGGATTGCTGATTGGCGATTGGCCGGAAGAGGGAGCGCGGGCTGGAAGCGAATGGGAGGGATGGGACCTATCAGATGGATGGTCGAACGGACGGCAAGAGTGCGGTGGGGGGAGGGGAGGGGCTAATCCGCGCCGGTTTTGTTTCGATCGGCTGGCGGGGGTGAACCCCGCCCGCCCGACAAGGCGCTGAATCCGGATGGAGGGGATGACTCCGCGCCACCATCCGAAATCGAAAGAAGTTCCGTTTGCCCAATCGCAAATCGGCAATCGGAAATCAGAAATCAGGAATCCTGAGCGGAGCCGGTTTGCTGCTGTTGTTCCTCCTGTTGGTGGAGGCGCACCTCGGCGACTTCGTCGATCGGGTTGTGGGCCATGAAGGTGTCGAAGATGATTTCACCGATCTGGTCGAGCACGGGAAGGATTTCGCCGAGGAATTCGTGGAGGCCCTTCTTGAAGACTTCGTCGATGGAGGTGTAGTTGAGCTCCGAGACGAGACGGCCACAGAGGCGCTCGGCCTCGTTGCGGTGCTGCCCGGAGGGGGTGCCGCTGATGCGGTGCAGGTAGAAGTCGATCTGGCCGAGGCAGTGGCGCACGGAGCGCGGGAACGTTTCGGAGAAGAGGAGGAACTCGGCAACCTTCCACGGCAGGATCTCGGAGACGTAGAAGCGGCGATACGCTTCGAGGGCGCTGGCGCAGCGCAGCACGGTGCGCCATTGGGCGGTGTCGACGGCGCCACCCACATCGGATGTGCTGGGCAGGAGGATATGGTATTTGAGGTCGAGCAGGCGGATGGTCTTGTCGGCGCGCTCGATGAAGCGGCCGAGTTGGATGAAGTCGTAGCCTTCGTCGCGCGGGAAAGTGGCGTCGGTGAGGCCGTGGAAGAGATGGGCGGTGTTCTTGATGCGCGCGTAGAACTCGGTGGTGCCATTCTGCCAGGTGGTGAGGGCGGTCGGGCTCTTGAGGAAGAGGTAGAGCTCGTTCACGGTTTCCCACATCTCCAGGGAGATGCGGTCGCGAATCATGCGGGCGTTCTCCCGGGCGGCGAAGAAGCAGGCGCAGATCGAGTTCGGGTTGGCCGGATCGAGCGTCATGAATTCGGTGACGCTGGCGGCATCGGCCTTCTCGTGGCTCTTGAAGAAGAGCTCGGAATCGCCCGTGGAGTGGAGGAGCGAAAGCCAGTGCTCGGTGAGGGAGGAATCGTCGAGCTTCTCGAAATCGAGCAGGATGTGCAGGTTGACGTCGAGCAGGCGGGCGGTGTTTTCGGCGCGCTCGAAGTAGCGGCCTAGCCAGTAGAGGGAATTGGCGACGCGCGAGAGCATGGGCTGCTTGCGGCGTGGCGGGGCGGCGAGGGTGGCTGCTTTCATGGACTGCATGCTGAAGGTGGACGGCGTGAGGAAGTGGCGAGTGACAAGGCCCAAGTGACAAGTGGCGGAAGGGCGAAGTCGGGTGTCGGAGCGTATGCGGGGACGGAGGGCGGTTGTCAGTGAACTGTGGTGGGGCGGGGTTTATCCCTGCCAGAGGACTGTGAGCATGGGACTGATATGAGCGGCTGGTGGTTGATGTGGGCGACGAAGCTTTGGCGGGGGTAAACCCCGCCCCACCATCAGAGGCATCGAAATGCCCTCATTCGTCGCCGTGGAGCACCCAGGTGTCTTTCGAGCCGCCCCCCTGGGAGGAGTTGACGACGAGGGAGCCCTTCCGGAGCGCCACGCGGGTGAGGCCGCCGGGTGTAACCGTGATCTTATCACCGCAGAGGATGTACGGGCGCAGGTCGATGTGGCGTCCCTCGAAGCCTTCGCCGCACCAGGTGGGATGGCGGGAGAGCGAGATGGGCGGCTGGGCGATGAAGTTGCGCGGATTATCGATGATCATCGCACGGAATTGCTCGATCTCGGCCTTGCTCGCCCAGGGGCCCATCAGCATCCCGTAGCCGCCCGCCTCGTTGGCGCTCTTTACGACGAGCTTGGCGAGGTTTTCGAGGATGTAGGTGCGGTCCTTTTCCTCGGAGGCGAGGAAGGTGTCGACGTTGGGCAGGATGGGTTCCTCGCCGAGGTAGAACTTGATGATGCGCGGGACAAAATAGTACATCACCTTGTCGTCGGCGATGCCGGTGCCGATGGTGTTAGCAAGGCTGACGTTGCCGGCCCGGTAGGCTTGCACCAGTCCGGGCACGCCCAACAGCGAGTCGGAACGGAAGACGGTGGGATCGAGGAAGTCGTCGTCGATGCGGCGGTAGATCACGTCGACCGGCACGGGGCCGGCCACGGTGCGCATGTACACGCGGGCGTCTTTTACGATGAGGTCGCGCCCCTCGACGATCGGAATGCCCATTGAGCGGGCAAGGAAGGTGTGCTCGAAATAGGCGCTGTTGTGCACGCCTGGGGTGAGCAACACCACGGTGGGCGAGTCGGAGCGGGCCCCAGTGGGGGTGGTGTATTGGAGGGATTTGAGCAGCTCCTGCGCGTAATTCTCCACCGGGCGCACTTTGGCGGACTGATAGAGCGACGGAAACGCCCGCTTCATCGCGGCGCGATTCTCGATCATGTAGCTGGCTCCGGAGGGGCAACGCAGGTTGTCCTCCAGTACGAGATAGCGGCCGTCGTGGTCGCGGATCAGGTCGGTGCCGCAAATGTGGACGTAGACGTCCTTGGGCACCTTGAAATTCATGAACTCACGCCGGAAGTGCCGCGCGCTAAGTACGTAGTGGGCAGGGATAACCCCTTCTTTTAGAATGCGTTGCTCGTGGTAGATGTCGCGTAGGAAGAGGTTGAGCGCGGTCAGGCGTTGGATCAGGCCTGCTTCAAGCACTTCCCACTCTTTCGCGGGGATGACCCGCGGCATCAGGTCGAAGGGGAAGATGCGCTCAGTGCCCTGGTTGTCGTTGTAGACGGTGAACGTCACTCCTCCGCGCATGAAGGCGACATCAACGGCGGTCTGCTTCTTGAAGTAGTCCTCTCGTGCCAGCCGCCCGAGATGCTGGCCGACCTTGCTGTACGCGGGGCGCACCGCGCCGTCGCGGGCAAACATCTCGTCGAAATAGCTGCCGGTGTCGTAGGGCTCCAACAGCGAGCGGGTAGCGGCGGGGGAGGCGGGAGCGGTCATGAGAACTGCTCATAGCAGGCCTTGGGCCAACGTCTGGGGTCCGTTGGTTTTGTTGTGACCGTGTTCAAGCAGCTCCCGCTCTGGCATGAGCCCTGCAATGAAAGTGGCTCATCACTCCTCCTTCCCTTCACGCCGAGGGCCTTCGGGCCGGCGGCGCGCTGCAGTGTCATCGTCCCATGGCCATCCACGTCGCCCTCCATCACCGTACGACCTACCGCTACGACCGGCCGGTCACCCTTGGGCCACAGGTCGTCCGTTTGCGGCCGGCGCCGCACACCCGTACCCGTATTCTGGGGTACTCGCTGAAGGTCGCGCCGGAGAAACACTTCCTCAACTGGCAGCAGGACCCGCAGGCCAACTACCTCGCGCGGTTCACTTTCCCGGAACCCACGCGCGAACTCACCGTCGAGGTCGACCTCGTGGCCGAGATGGCGGTCTTCAACCCCTTCGACTTCTTCCTCGAGCCTGCCGCGAAAAATTCCCCTTTGCTTACGATCCGGCGCTGGCGCACGACCTCGCGCCGTTCCGCGTCTGTGCCGCGGCCACGCCCCGTTTTGCCGCCTACCTTGCCGGCACGCCACGCACCGAGCAGCGCACGATCGATTTCCTCGTCGGGCTTAACCAGCGCCTGTGGCGCGACATCCGCTACGTCATCCGCCTCGAGCCTGGTGTGCAGTCCCCCGAAGAGACGGTCACGAAACGCTCCGGCTCGTGCCGTGACTCCGCCTGGCTGCTCGTGCAGCTCTTCCGCCACCTCGGCTTGGCCGCGCGCTTTGTCTCCGGCTACCTGATCCAGCTGGTCGCCGACCAGAAGTCCCTCGACGGTCCCTCCGGCACGGACAAGGACTTCACCGATCTTCACGCCTGGTGCGAAGTGTACCTGCCCGGTGCCGGCTGGATCGGCCTCGACCCAACCTCCGGCCTGCTCGCCGGCGAAGGGCATGTCCCGCTCGCCGCCACGCCCGACCCGCAGTCGGCCGCACCACGTCTCGATCGACGATTACGATGGGGCCGAGTGGAACAGCGCCGCCCTCGGGGCGACCAAGCGCCTCCGCGCCGACGATCTGCTGCGCCGCCTGCAACAGCGCTTCGCCCCCGGGGCTTTTCTCCATCACGGCCAGGGCAAATGGTATCCAGGGGAGCCGCTTCCGCGTTGGGCCTTTGCCGCCTACTGGCGACCGGACGGCGAAGCGGTGTGGGATGATCCCCACCTGCTCGCCGACGAGACGACGCGCTCCGAGAACACCGCTGCGCTCGCGGAGTGTTTCATTCGTGCTCTCGCCGCGCGCCTTGGCCTGGCTGATCGCTGGATCATGCCGGCGTATGAGGATGCTTTTCACTATCTGCTGCAGGAACGGAAGCTCCCCTCCAACGTCGATCCGCTCCACTCCGAGCTCCGCAATCCGCAGGAGCGCGCCCGCCTCGCCCGCCTGTTCGACGCCGGGCTCGATGCCGTCGTCGGCCATGTGCTGCCGCTGCGGCGCAAGCCGGCCGGCGCGGGCAAGGGTTGGACCAGCAGCCCATGGTACCTGCGCAACGGCCGATTGTATCTCATCCCCGGCGACTCGCCGGTCGGTTTCCGCCTGCCGCTCGACTCCCAGCCCTGGGCCGCTCCGGAGGATATCCCGGCCGTCATCGAGCCCGATCCGATGGCCGAGCGGCCCGCCCTGCCACCGCACCGGCAGTTCGTGAAGGCGGTGGCTGCTGTCACCCGCCAGCCTCCTGCGCCGACGCCGGCGGAGCTCGCCGCCATCGCCGCCGCGGAGCGGGCACCCGTCCTCGGTGAGTCCGCTTCGTGGATCGTGCGCACCGCTCTCTGCGTGGAGCCGCGCGAGGGACGCGTGCACATTTTCCTGCCGCCGGTGGACACCTTGGAGGACTATTTGGAGATCGTCACGGCCGTCGAGGCCACGGCCGCCGCACTCGGCACTCCCGTGGTCCTGGAGGGGTACCCGCCGCCACATGATCCGCGGCTCTGCGTGGTCAAGGTCACGCCCGATCCGGGCGTGATCGAGGTGAACATTCATCCGTCGGCGACCTGGGCCGAGCTCGTCGAGCGCACCACCGGTGTCTACGAGGATGCCCGGCAGGCCCGCCTCGGCGCCGAGAAGTTCATGATCGACGGCCGCCACACCGGCACCGGCGGGGGCAACCACATCGTGCTGGGCGGCCCGACGCCGGCCGACAGCCCGTTCCTGCGCCGGCCCGACGTGCTGCGCAGCCTCGTCACCTACTGGCAGCATCACCCCTCGCTCTCGTATCTGTTCAGCGGACTCTTCATCGGGCCTACGAGCCAGAGCCCCCGCATCGACGAGGCGCGCCTCGATGCCCTGCGTGAGCTGGAGATCGCCTTCAAGCAGATCCCTCCGGAGGGCGGTTGCCCGCCGTGGCTGGTGGACCGCGTACTGCGGCACCTGCTTGTGGACTCGACGGGCAACACCCACCGCGCCGAGTTCTGCATCGACAAGCTCTATGCACCGGAGAGCGCCTCCGGCCGCCTCGGCCTGCTGGAGCTGCGCGCCTTCGAGATGCCGCCGCACGAACGCATGAGCTTGGTGCAGCAGCTCCTTCTGCGGGCGTTGGTGGCCCGTTTCTGGCGCGAACCGTACGTCAAACCGCTGGTGCGCTGGGGCACGCAGCTCCACGACAAGTGGATGCTGCCGCACTTCATCGGCCGCGACACCGAGGACATCTGCGCCGACCTCGCGCATCATGGTTACGAGCTGCCCGTGGAGTGGTTTGCTCCGCACCAGGAGTTCCGTTTCCCTCTCGTGGGGGATTTTGCGGTACGGGATGTGCACCTCGAACTGCGGCAGGCTCTCGAGCCGTGGCATGTGCTCGGCGAGGAGGCCGGCCCGGGCGGGACGGTACGCTTTGTCGACTCCTCCTTGGAGCGTGTACAGGTGAAGGTCACGGGCCTTACCGAGGGGCGCCACGTCGTGGCCTGCAACGGCCATGCCGTGCCGCTTCAACCCACGGGAACGCACGGCGAGTTCATCGCCGGCGTGCGCTTCCGCGCCTGGCAGCCGACGTCCTGCCTGCACCCGACGATCGGCGTGGACGCTCCGCTGGTCTTCGACGTGGTAGATACATGGAACGACCGTGCCATCGGTGGTTGCACCTACCACGTGGCCCATCCGGGCGGGCGCAACTACACGACCTTCCCGGTGAACGCCTACGAGGCCGAGAGCCGGCGCCTGTCGCGCTTCTTCCGCCATGGGCACACGCCCGGCAATCTCGTGGCGGCGACCTCTCTCGTCGATCCGGAGTTCCCCTGCACCCTCGACCTACGCAAGGGATGATTCCACGGCGCCATTCTTCTGTGGCTGGCTGGTGGGGCGGGGTTTGCCCCCGCCAGCTGTGCCCGCCTCGCGGCGGGTACAGGGGCGGTCAAATGCGGCGTTGCCCGCGCCGGATGTCTGGTTCATCGCCAGTCCACGCCCACGATGTCGTCTGAGATTCCTGCAGCCATTTTGCCCTCTGTTCCGTCCGCCGCCGCCACCACCGCGGCGCGCGCGCGGCTGCTCGCCTGTTACCGACCGCCATCGGGGGCCTACGATGAGCTGCTCGGCCCCGGCGGGGCCGTGCGACCGCACTGGGAGACGCTGGTGCGCGAGTTGGCGGGGCACAGCGTCGCCGAACTGCAGCGACGCTGGGAAACCGGCCGGCGCTTCATCCGCGATCAGGGCATCACCTACAACGTTTATGGCGAGTCCGACGGTCTCGATCGTCCCTGGCGGCTCGACCCGGTGCCGTTCGTCTTCGCGGCCGAGGAATGGCGCGAGCTCGAACCGGCCCTGATCCAGCGCGCGACGCTGCTCGACCGGGTAATCGCCGACTGCCATGGCGCGCAGCGCCTCATTCGCTCCGGGCAGTTGCCGCCCGCGTTGGTCTACGCCCAGCCCGACTTTCTGCGGCCGCTGCACAATGTGAAGCCGGCCGGGCGGCGCCACCTGCAGTTCTACGCCGCCGACCTTTCCCGTTCACCCGACGGCCGCTGGTGGGTGGTGGCGGATCGCACCCAGATCCCGACCGGCTCCGGCTATGCGCTGGCGAACCGGCTGATCGCCTCGCGCATGCTGCCCGAGGCGTTCCGCGATCTGCATGTGCAACGCCTCGCCGGTTTCTATCGCGACACGCAGGCCGCGCTCGCCGGGCTGTCGCCGCGAACCGGAGGCGAGCCGCGGGTGGTGATGCTCACTCCGGGGCCGTACAACGAGACCTACTTCGAACAGGCCTATTTGGCCCGCTACCTGGGCTACACCTTGGTCGAGGGGCAGGACCTTACCGTGCGCGATGATCATGTCTTCCTGAAGACGCTCAGCGGGCTGGAGCCGGTCGATGTGATCCTGCGCCGGGTGGACGACGAGTTCTGTGATCCGCTGGAGCTGCGCAACGACTCGATGCTGGGCGTGCCCGGACTGGTCGAGGCGGTGCGGCGCGGGCAGGTGGCGGTGGTCAATTCTCTCGGCAGCGGTCTGCTGCAGAGCCCGGCGTTCATGGCGTTCCTGCCCGGGCTATGCCGGCATGTGCTGGGCGAGGAGCTGAAGTTGCCCTCGGTCGCTACGTGGTGGTGTGGTCAGGACTCGGCGGAGGGCTACGTGGAGGAGCACTTCGACAACCTCATCCTTAAACCCGCCTTCCGGGCCCCCGCCGGGGCGGCGCCGCGCGACCGCGCCGGGTGGCTCAAGCAGATCCGCTGGCAGCCCCACGCCTATGTGGCGCAGGAGAAGGTGCCGCTCTCGTATGCCCCGTGTTGGGAGGACGGAGGCTTCGTGGCCAATCCGGTGAGCGTGCGCGTGTATCTGGTTGCCTGTGGCGATTCGTATCGCATCATGCCCGGCGGGCTGGCCCGCATCTCGCCGGAGCCGGCCGGGCGCTTCGTGTCGTTGCAGCACGGCGGCGCGAGCAAAGACGTGTGGGTGCGGGCCGAGGCGCCGGTGGCGGAGGTCACGCTGCTCGGGCAGGGCTTGCAACCGGTGGAGCTGCGGCGGGTGGGCAACAACCTGCCCAGCCGCCTGGCCGACAACTTTTTCTGGCTCGGCCGGTACGCGGAGCGGGCCGACTCCACCGCGCGCCTGCTGCGCAGTGCCCTGGTGCGTTTCAATCCCGAGAGCACTGGCAGCGCCTGGCCGGTGCTGGCGCCGCTGTTGCACACGCTCGAGGAGCACGGCCAGCTCGCTGCCGAGAAGAGCGACGAGCTGCGCCAACAGCCGGAGGCGCTGGAGGCCGAGTTGCTCGCGGCCATCTTCGATCCCACCCGCCCCGGCAGCCTGCGCAACACCGCCGACCAGCTCCGCCGCCTCGCCATCCTGGTACGCGACCGCACCTCGAACGATCTCTGGCGGGTGCTCACCCAGCTCGACGACCGCCTGACCCCGCCGGCCGGAGCGGCGTCACTACTCGCTGGTGACGCCGTGGCGGTGCTCAACCAGACGCTGGTCGACATCGCCTCCTTCCACGGGTTGACCAACGACAATATGACCCGGGCCCAGGGTTGGCGCTTCCTGGATATGGGCCGCCGCATCGAACGTTCGATCCAGACCACCACCTTCCTGGACAGCGTGCTCTCCTCCCCGGCGGGGGAGAATCTCGGACTGCTCGAGGTGGTGCTAGAGGTCTGCGACTGCTCGATTACGTACCGCTCGCGCTACAACGTGTTGCCGCAACTTGCCGCCGTCTGCGATCTGGTGCTGCTCGACGACACCAACCCGCGTTCGCTGCTCTTTCAGCTCAGCCAGATGGTGGAGCATTTCGACCGGTTACCGCGGGAGAAGCTCACGGCGCTGCCGGGCCCGGGCCAGCGGATACTCATCGATTGCATGGCGCGTCTCCGCCTGGCCGATCCGCGAGAGCTGGGCCGCGCGGGCAAGACAGCCGGCAACACCGAGATCGCCAAGGTGATCCGGCTCATCGGTGCGGCGATGCCGCGGCTCTCGGAGGCGATCGCGGTGAGCTACTTCGCGCATTCCTCGATCTCACGCACCGGTGCCGAGCCGGCGCCCCAAACGGAGGCCGGGCCATGAACTACCGCATCACCCATCGTACGATCTATGAGTATGCCGAGCCGGTGGCGGTGTCGCATCACGCGGCGCGGGTCGAGCCGCGAGTGACCGAGGCACAGTCGCGGACCGATTGGCGAATCACCATCTCCCCCGAACCCGCCGTGCAGGTGCAACGGCCGGACTTCTTCGGCAACCGGGTGTGCTTCTTCGCCATCCAGGAGTTGCATGCGAAGTTGGAAGTGACGGCGACGAGCGTGGTCAGTGTCGAGGCGCGTTCGCTCCGGGCGCCGGGGCTGTCGCAGCCCTGGGAGCAGGTGGCGCGGCGCTACCGCGACCCGGTGGCGCCCGAGGCGATCAAGCCGTTCCAGTTCGTATTTGGTTCGCCACTGGTGCAGCCGCGGCCCGAGTTCGCCGACTACGCGAGGGCGAGCTTCCCGGCCGGCCGGCCGTTGCTGGAGGGCGTGCTTGATCTCAACCGCCGCATCCACACCGACTTCGTCTACGATCCGGTGGCCACCACCATCGCCACTCCGTTGGGCGAGGTGTGGGAAAAGCGGCGCGGGGTCTGTCAGGATTTCGCCCACTTCGCGATCGCCTGCCTGCGTTCTCTGGGCCTGCCCGCGAGCTATGTGAGCGGCTATCTGCGCACTCGCCCGCCGGAGGGGAAGCCGCGGCTGGTGGGCTCGGACGCCACCCACGCGTGGTTTTCAGTCTACTGCGAGCATCATGGCTGGGTGGACTTCGATCCAACCAACAACTGCCAGCCCTCCGACGAGCACATCACGGTGGCCTACGGCCGCGACTTCAGCGACGTGAGTCCGGTGATGGGAATACTCACCGGCGGCGGCAGCCACGAGGTGAAGGTGGCGGTGGACGTGGAACCGTTGTGAGGCGGCAAGTAGGTCCGGTCTTCGACCGGACGTTTTGGATTCAAGCCGTCGCCTACGACTCGAGCGGATCGCGACCGGTCGGAGACCGGTCCTACCCGGCCGGCGGCAATTCGCGGGAGGCCTACGGCCGGATCTCGACTACCGTGCCGGTGGCGATGGTGGCGAACAGCTCCTTGATGTCGGCGTCGTCAAGGGCGATGCAGCCGAGGGTCCAGTCGGAGCCGGAGCCTTTGCCGTGGATGAAGATCTCACCGCCCAGTCCCGTGTTCCAGGGCGGGGTGGTTCGCCTCTTGTGGGCCGCGACGACGGCGGCGTGCTGGGCCTTCGTGATCGTGCCGGCGGTGAGTCCGCGGGCGGCGTCGCCGGGCCCTGGATAGCTGAGGCCGAGCGAGAGGGTGAACTGGCTGTGGGCGTTCTTCACGCACACGTAATAGGTGCCCTCGGGCGTACGCCCGTCGCCCTGCTTGGTCTTGGGACCGGAGGGCGCGAAGCCGAGCCCGATGCGGTAGGTCTTCGCGATCTTCCCGTCCTGCTGCAGTTCGAGCCGGCGTTCGCCCTTGAAGACGACGATGCGTTGGTCGGCAGCGGAGAGCACGAGCGGGAGCACGACGAGACACGCGAGGAGGAGTGAGCGGACGGAAACGCGGGGCATCGGGCTAGGGAAGTTGAGTGACGCGCAAGCGGAGGAAGCGCCGCGGGGCGTCGCCGGCGGCTGCGGTGTCCAGGGCGCGGATGCTCTCCGTGATCCCGTCAGAAGCAACGACGGCGGCGGTCAGCGGTGTCCAGGTTTGCAGATCGGCCGAGGCCTCGACGACATAGGTTACGCCCGTGCGGCCCAGTGGCCGCGAGTAGTCGAACTGGAGGCGGCCGGCGGCGAGGGTGGCGGTGCCGAGCGGCGTATGGTTTGCCGTCCAGGGATCGAGCCCGAGGGCGTATTTGAGGAGATTGGGCGTGCCGTCGCCGGCGGGCGGGGCGAGCGGGGAGGAAAGGGCAGGGGAGGCCAACTGGTCGGTGCTGAAATGAACCGCCGCCCAGGCGGCGAAGGTGGTTTGGGCAGGGGGCGCAACCAGCGCGACTTCGAGATAGTCGGCCACGGCCCAGCTGTTGGCGGCGGTGACGGTGATCGTGTGCACACCGGCGGCTAGCTGGAGCGGATCGCTCGTCATCGTGCCCCAGTAGGAGCCGCCGTAAGCGGTGTCGTACGCCGAGAGGGAGGCGGTGTCGCCGACCATGGACAGTGGATTGCCGTCGAGGCGGAAGGAGTAGCCGTTGGGCCAGAAGCCGGTGCCCCCGGCCCGGCCGCGAAAGCCCAGACGGTGGAGCCCTCCGGTGGTGAGGGTGAAGCTGCGGCTGAACGAGTCGCCGACGTCGTAGAGGCGCAGGCTGCGCTCGCTGTCGAGGGTCCCGTTGGAGATGCCGACAGTGCCGTAACTGCCGACATCGGCGACCACGGTGTACGCGGTCTCCGCCTCAAGCCGGGTGGGCGTGGTTACGGGGACCAGAAGGGTTGGGGTGGTGAGCGCAGCTTCCGGGGAGCAGGCGGTTCCGACGGCATTGGCGGCGCGGATGCGATAGGCGTAACGGGTGGCGGGAGCCAAGCCGGTTTCGGAGTCGAAATCCGAATCCGGCCCGTAGGTACGCAAGGTCTGCCACGGACCGTCGGGCAGGTTGCGGCGCTCAAGCGTGAAGCCTGTCTCCTGGTTTCCCGCCAAGTTGCTATAGTCGATCCACTCGAGCTCAACCTGGGTCGGCGAGGCGGCGCGAACGGTGAGGGCGGGCGCGGCTGGCGGCCGGGTGGCGGCAGGCCAGGCGGAGAAATCGCGGCCGATCTCGGCGAACGCGATCGGGGTGAAGGCGGAGACGTTGGCTGCGAGCGACACCGGACGGAGCGAGCGGTCGAGGGAGGCGCGGTCGTCGAAGAGCGGGATCTGCTCTGCCGTGTTGTCGGTAATCGAGGCGTAGACGCTGAAGACTCCGGTGCCGGACTTGTCGTACTCGCGCATCCACGTGCTGTTGGCCCAACCAGCGTTGCGGACAAAGCGGCAACCCTGGGGATTGCGCCAGAGACCGGTCAGGATGGTGGCGTAGTTGTTCGGGATGGCGGCGCAGGCGGGGTAGCGCGAGGCCCACGGTTCCTGCTGATACTGGATGCCCTCGGCGGCGAGGCGCTCGAGCAAGTTCCACGAGTCGCCCGGGGTGTTGGTTACCCAGGTGCGGGCGTAGTCGCCGCTGTAGTGGCCGGTATTGCAGGCGGCGATGACGTTGTTGCTCAGGTCGAGGTCGCGGCCGGCGCCGCAGAAGATTGCCGTCTCCTGCAGGGCGTAGAAGACGTTGCCGGTGACGGCCGGGCCGGCGACCATATCGTCGAGATACACCCCGCGGGCGCCGCTGCCCCAGAGGGTTTCGATGTGGTGGAGAAAATTCCCGGTGATGAGATTGCCGCGGTAGCCCCAGTCGCGGCCGGTGTAGATGGCGCCGCAGTCGGAGGTGAGGCGGCAGACGCGGCGAATCTCGTTGCCCTCGATGCGATGGTCGTTGCCGGAGAACAGGACGGCGGAGTGGGGCAGGTCGTCGAGAAGGTTGTGGGCGACGATGTTGCCGCAACCGCCGCGGAGGTTGACGGCGGGATGGTAGGTCCAGACGGTGCGGGAGATGCGGTGGATCCGGCAGTTGGTGACGTAGTTGCCGCCCGGCACCAAGGTGGCGCGGTTGCCGCCGGCGAGGCGCACACCGTCCTCGTCGCAGTCGACGATCTCGCAGTCGTGCAGGCCGTTGGCAGTGCCGGCGACGGTGGCGGCATTCTGGGCATTGCGCAGCAGGCAGCGTTCGAGGCGGTTGTGGGTGCCGCTGGTGATGGCGATCAGGCCGGCGCGCGAGGCCTCGAAGACGAGGCCGCGGAAGGTGAGGTGTTGGGCGCCGGCGATCTGCACGAGGGGCACCTCAAGCATGCTGACCTGGAGGGTGGCGCCGGCGAGCGGGGCGGCTGGCCAGAAGTAGAGGCGTCCGGTGCTGCGATCGAGGTAGTATTCGCCGGGTTGATCGATCTCTTCGAGCAGGTTGTAGGCGTAGAAGGGGTGCTCGGCGGTGATGCCGTAGGAGGCGGGGGCGGCGGCGAGGGTGAGCGTGCGGTTGGCGGTGTCGATGGCCGCGATCTTGAGATGAAAATCCGCCCAATACTGCGTCCACAAACCGTGGAGCCAGGGCTCCTCGGCCTGGGTCCAGCGAGCGGGGCGGTCGCCGGAGTAGGTGATCTGGGTGGGGGAAGGGACGGAGTCGGTGAGGGCAAACTCGCGCGGGTCGTTGGGCCAGCGGGCCAGCGTCATCGGCCGGCCGTCGCAGAAAAGGGTGAGCGGGGCGATCCGCAGGGCACCGTAGCCGCGGTCCTTGAGTGTGCCGAAATTGGAGAGGCCGTGAGCCGGGAGGTCGGCGACGAGCACGTGCCCGCGGGCCGCCGCGTCGATCCGGTCCCAGACTGGCGAGGACGCATCGACCACGGAGAACCACGACGGATCGAGAGGCCTGGCGCCGGTGATGCGCGCTTCTTCGCCTGGGTAGGCGGCGTAGACGATCGGTGCGGAGGCGGTGCCCGAGTCTTGGCTCTCGAGGGTGAACGTCGCGGTGAGGTTGTAGTTGCCGCCACGCAACCAGACGGTGATGCCCTCCGGTGGCAGTCCCGCACCGCCCTTGAGCGTGCGGATGGCGTCGCGGGCGCGGGTCAGGCTGGCGAAGGGCGCGGCGGCGGTGCCGGCAGCGCTGTCGCTGCCGGCGGGCGACACAAAAAACTCGGCCGCCGACAGCGAGGCTGCGGCGGCCCAAGAAAGGAGGAACAGGGCGAAGCGGTTCACCGCGTCGTGTGATTGCCAGTGAATAGGACTACTTGGCGGCCTTCTTGAGCTGCTCCGGAGTCATCTCGTCGGCCGGGATGAGTTCACCGTCGCCGGCCATGGGCTGGTTGAACTGGACTGTGTAGGCCTCAGCGACCTCGTCCTTGCCTTCCTTGAAGAGCAGCACCGGAAGGGCCGGCAGGATGTACGGCCGGCGCACGGGAGTGCCTCCAGCCCGCAGTGATTTGCCGTCGGCGGCGCGCGTTAGGATGTACTGGTTGTTGGTGAGATTCTTTCGGTAGCGGATGATGGCGCGGGCGAAGTCGCCTTCGGTCTCCTTCTTGTCCTTGTCGAGGAAGACGATGGTGAAATGGCCGTCGGCGACCTTCAGGTTGAGGAAGCCGTTGCCGTCCTTACGCGTGATCAGGATACCCACGAGCGGCTTCTCCGCGGCGGGGCTCTCCTTGGTGGCCTTCGGGTCGACTTTGGTGGCCGCCTTGGGATCGACCTTGGGGGCGGCTTTCGGGTCGACCTTGGTCGCGGCTTTGGTCGTGGTTTTTGGGGCGGCCTTGGTTGAGGCCGGTTGGCTCGTCTTGGGCGCGGGTTGCGGCGTCGCCTTGGGGTCGGCGGCGTCGACCACCGGGATGAGGCACAGGCCGAGTGCGAGCAACGACAGGGCAGAAAGCTTCTTCATCGGTGGGAAGGGTGGTGCTGGCGCCGGCGGGAGGCAAGCCCGGCGGCGACGCGGGGTGGTGCGTTTACGCTGGATTCACGGAAGGTTGGCGAGGGAAACGAACTGAACAGGGCTATGCAGCGACCGACGCGCTTTTGTCAATGGTGGGGCGGGGTTTACCCCCACCAGGTTTGCGCTGAGCAGGCACGGATGGCGGGCGCAAAGCCCGCCCCACCACCGGAGACTGAGGAATCACCACAGAGGGCGAAGCCCGCCTACCTCGAAGGCTTCCCGTTTGCCGGGGATTTTGCGGCGTCCCTCGCCTGAATCTGGCGCTTGAGTTCGCGCCAGTGGGTGATGCGTTCGGCGGTCTTGGCCTCGAAGCCGACGGGCTTCGGTTCGTAGAAGCGCAGTGGTTTCTCCAGGTAGTCCTGTCCGCTGATGTTCTCGGGGAAGTCGTGGCTGTAGAGGTAGCCCACGCCATGGCCCATGCGTTTGGAGGCCTGTCCGCCCTTGTCGCGCATCGCCATCGGCACGGATTGCACCGGGGCCTGGGCGAGCGCCGCTTTGGCGGCGGCGAGGGCGAGGGTCACGGAGTTGCTCTTCGGGGCGCAGGCCAGATGGACGGTGGCGTGGGCCAGCGCGTATTCGGCCTCCGGCAACCCCACGAAGTCGCAGGCGTGGTGGGCGGCAATGGCGAGCGGCAGCCCGAGCGGGTCGGCGAGGCCGACGTCTTCCGAGGCGCTGATGACGAGGCGACGGGCGATGAAGCGCGGGTCCTCGCCGCCGGCGAGCATCTTGGCCAGCCAGTAGAGGGCAGCGTCGGGGTCGCTGCCGCGCACGCATTTGATGAAGGCGGAGATGGTGTCATAATGCTCGTCTTCGTCGGCGTCATAGCGGATGCGGCGCTCCTTGGCGAAGACCTCGAGCTGGGCGGAGGTGAGCTCGCCCTTGAGCGGCAGGCTGAGGATGAGCGTCTCCAGGGCGTTGAGGGCGCGGCGCAGGTCGCCGTCGCACAGCGAGGCGAGGTCGCGCAGCACCGCGTCGCTGGTGGTGCAGCCACTGAGGCCGAGGCCGCGGTCGGGATCGTCGAGGGCGCGGCGCAGCACTGCGGTGGCGTCATCGACGGAGACCGGGTCGAGGCGGAAGAGGTGGCTGCGGCTGAGCAGCGGCGGGTTGACGTAGAAACCCGGGTTGTGCGTGGTGGCGCCGATGAGGCGCACACAACCGTCTTCGACGTCGGGCAGGAGGAGGTCCTGCTGCGACTTGTTGAAGCGGTGCAGCTCGTCGATGAAGAGGATAGTGGTCTCGGGGCGGTGGCGGGCGATGGCGAGCACCTCGCGTAGCTCGGCCACGTTGGACATGACGGCGTTGATGCGCACGAAGCGGCAGCCGGTCTCGCGGGCGATGGCCTCGGCCAGGCTGGTCTTCCCGCAACCGGGCGGGCCGTAGAAGATGAGGCTGCCGAACTGGTTGCTCTTGACCAGGCGAGGCAGGAGTGAATCCGGCTCGAGGATATGGCGTTGGCCGGCGATCTCGGAGAGGGCGCGGGGGCGCATGCGGGCGGCCAGCGGCTGCTTGCGCGGCGCGGCCGGCCACTCGGCGCCGGGGGCGGAGGAAGAGTCGCCGGGAGTGGCAAACAGGTCGGGTTGGTCCTCGGCGGGCATCGCGGCCATCAGGCCGCAGTCGGCGCGGGCTGGCAAGCGCGGTGGTGCCTGCGATCGAGCGCAGGGCGGCCGACGGTGTCTGGAAAGTCTGGGGCCAATTGGAGGGGCCGCACCCTCGACAAGCCCGGCGCACGGCATTTCTGTCGCGGGCATGTTGCTGGTGAACGATTCGGAGGAGCGCTGGCGTTTCCCGTTGATGACACTGTTGGTCATTGGCGGGTGCGCTGCGGTGTTTTGGTGGGAACAGCGGCTTGGGGCCTCCGGCCTCAGGCAGGCGTTTCGCGAGTGGGGCTTTATTCCGGCCGGGGCCCGGGCGGCACTCGAGCACCACGACAAGCTCGCGCTGCGGCATGCGGTGGCGACCCTCTTCACCTGCCAGTTCCTCCATGGAGGCTGGCTTCATCTTGTGGGCAACCTCTGGACGCTGTGGATTTTCGGCGACAATGTGGAGGACCGGCTCGGGCGGCTCCCGTACCTGTTCTTCTACCTGGGCTGCGGAGTCGCGGCGGCGATCGCGCAAGGGCTGGCGTCCGGCGGTGCGAGCGTGCTGCCGATGGTCGGGGCCTCCGGCGCGATCGCGGGTGTCATGGGAGCTTACCTCGTCTGGTGCTGGCGCGCCCGCGTCACTTTGCTGGTACCTGTCGTTATAATACAGTTGCCCGTGAAGGTGCCGGCGGTGCTCTACCTGCTTTTCTGGATTGGGATGCAGTGGCTGTCGGCGGGCGCGGCCAGTGCCCACACTGTCCATCTGGGCGGTGTGGCCTGGTGGGCCCACATCGGTGGTTTCACCTTCGGGGTGCTGGTGGCCTTCTGCATCCGGCCGTTGAGCGAGCGCGAGGTTGTGCTCAGTCGGTGAGGACGGCTATAGCCGCAATAGGTCCGATCGGTTGGATCGGCCCTATCGGACCACCGGGAGCGGCACCACTGCTATTCGGGACCGATGGCGAGGTCCTGGGCGGCGCCGATCGTCGAGCCGGGAATCGGGCCCAGACCGAGAAGCTTGAGCGAGACGTTGGCGGCTTCGCCATTGCGGATCGGTTGCGGGGCGGCGTCGTGGCCCGGGCGGTTGGTCCCGGGGTTGAGGCGAGTGGTGGGGTTGAGCGCGTAGAGGTCGGCACCGCCGGTCGCCCCGGGGCCCCAGACGTAGAAGGGCACGGTGTAGTCGAGCGCCAGAGCCGCGTCGCCGTGGTTCGTGCCGAAGCCGCCATGGTCGGCGGTGAGCACGATGGCGGTCTGGCCGGCCAACGCGGGGGTGTCGTCGACGAGCCGGAAGAGCACGCCCAGGCGGTTGTCGATGGCGAGCAGGGCGTTGCTGTAGGCGCTGCCCGGTGTCGTATCCCAGCCGTGGGCATGGCCGACGGAGTCGAGGTCGGTGAGGTGCAGGAAGACGTAGGCCGCCGGTTGGGCGCGCTGGTCGGCGGCGAGTTGGGCCACGAGGGTGGCCGTGTTTCCTTCGTAGCGATAGAGGTCGATCTTGTTGCGGCCGTTGTCGGGCGCGACCGCGTCCGGGGCGGCGTTGACGTGGTCCCAGCTCGTCGGGAAGAGGGCGAACTTGGTCTTGCTGACGTAGGCGGCGGTGCGCAGGCCGTGGTCGTGGGCGACGTCGAAGACTCCGGCCACATAGCTGCCCTTGTTGGTGGCGAGGGTGTGGCCGAGGGCGGGGTCGATGTTGCTGGCCCAGTTGTGGCCGGCGGGGCCCACGATCGGGCGGCCGGTGAGCTGGGTGGTGTGGTTGGGCAGGGTGATGGAGTAGTCGAAGTCGCACCGGGCGTTGTCGGTGCCGGCGCCTTGGAGGCGCAGGCGCTGGAAGTTCGGCAGGGACGTGGGCGGGAGCGCGGTGATCGAGTCGGGGCGTAGGCCGTCGACGCTGACGTGAATCACGCAACGCACGTCCTGGGCGGACAGGCCGGCGGCGCCGAACAGCAGGGCGAGGAAGACGCCGACGACGGAGCGGAGGCGTAGTGAGGGGAGCGCAGCGGAAGCGGTTGGATGCATGGGGGCGGTGGAGAGGTTGGCGAAGCCCGGGAGGTACGGCGAGAAAAGTGTTTGGCCGAAGCGAGAGTCCGGACACACTGCGGACGTATGAACGACCTCCCTGTCGCGCTTTCCATCGCGGGCTCCGACAGCGGGGGCGGGGCGGGCGTGCAGGCCGACCTCCTGACGTTCGCGGCCAACGGCGTGTTTGGTACCACGGCGATCACCTGCCTGACCGCGCAGAATCCCGACGGCGTGAGCGGAGTGGTGGCGCTGGCACCGGAGTTTGTGGCCGAACAGGCCTTACAGGTGTTCCGGTTTTCGATGTGCGGGCGGTGAAGACGGGCATGCTTTTCAACGCGGCGATCATCGGCGCGGTGGCCGGACTGTTGCGTGAGAACCGCGGGGTGCCGGCGGTGGTCGATCCGGTGATGGTGGCGACCAGCGGAGCGGCGTTGCTGCAACCGGAGGCCGTGGCCGCGGTGGTGGCGCAGCTCTTTCCGCTCGCGGCGCTGGTGACGCCCAACCTCGATGAAACGGCGGTGCTTCTGGGGCGACGCCCGGTCGATGAGGCCGAGATGGGCGTGGCGGCATCGGAGCTGGCCCGGCGCTTTGGGGTGCCTTTTCTGCTGAAGGGGGGCCACCTCCGCGGCGATGAGTTGGTCGACCTGCTCGCGCTGCCGGACGGCCGCTGCGAGCGCTGGGTCGGTGCGCGCATTGCCGGGGTGGACACTCATGGCAGCGGTTGCACCCTAAGCTCGGCGATCGCGGCGCAGCTGGCGCTGGGGCGAACGCTGGTGGAGGCAATCGAAGAGGGGCGGGCGTATCTGCGGCGCGGGCTGGAGCGTGGCGTGGCGCTACGCGGAAGAAAATTCATCGCGCATCTGGTGTGAGCGGAGGGCAGGGGCGGAGGATCCGAGCGCGCGGTCGGCTCCGACCGCTCTGAACGATAGAAAGTCCAATACATACTATGGAGCGCACAATCGGGCATCGGGCGCCGGTTCTGTGGCTGCTGCTGCCCTCGATGGGCGGTTTTGCCCTGGCGCGGGCCTTGCCGGCCGGCTGGGGCGGTGGTTGGTGGCTGGTGATGGCGGTGGCGGGAGTGGTGGTCGCGGCTGGCGCCCTTGTGGGATGGGGCCGAAACGCGGTACGGCCGCCGGTTCCCGACCGGCCGAGGGAGGGAGGCGAACGCAGAGCCGACTTGGAAGACCGGTCGGAGACCGGTCCTGCCCCCGCGCCTGCTGAGTTGAGGATTGGCGGATGGACGAAGCAGGTTCTTTGGGGCGTGGGGATGGTGGTCGCGGTGCTCGGGGCGGCGGCGGCGTATTTTCAGTTTCGGGAGGCGCGGCTAGCGGTGTGGGAACGATTGCCGGCGCGGGAGGCGGAACTGGTGCTGGAACTCGAGCGGGTGTTCCCCGCGTCGGTAGGGCGGCCGACCACGACGGGGCTCGCCCGGATCGTCGCGGCCCCGCCGTTGCTTGGAGAGACGGTTGGGCAGCGGGTCTATTTCTCGATCCAGGCTCCGGCCGGAACGGTGCTGTTGGCCTCGGCGCGGGTGCGCGCGCTTGGGGTGTTGAATCCGCTGGCACGGCGACCGGCGATCGGCTTCGACAGCTACCTGGCCGGGGCCGGGGCGGCGTTTAAGTTCAACCGCGCCCGCTGGCTGGCGGAGGCGCGTGGGCCGAGCACCTACCGGCGGCTGTGTGCGCGGGCGGCACAGCGCTTCGAGCGAATTTTGGGCGCCGGACTCGACGACCACCCGGCGCTGCGTTCGATCCATTTGGCCATGATGCTGGGCAGCAAGGCGGAGCTGTCGGGGGAGCAGCGGGAGCTGTTCATGCACTCCGGCACCATGCACCTGTTTGCGATCTCCGGGCTGCACATCGCGGTGATCTGGGGCGCGCTGGCGGCGTTGCTGGCGGTGGCGCGGGTGCCGCGCTTGGCGAGTATTGTCACCGGGCTGCTGGCCTTGCTGCTGTATGTGGAAATCACCGGCGGGGCTCCGTCGGCGCGGCGGGCGTGGTGGATGATCGCGTTCGTCCTGGCGGCGGAGGCGGCGCGGTGGACGCGCAATCCTCTCGCGGGCATCGCGGCCTCGGCGGTGGTGGTGCTGTGGTGGGAGCCGTGGCAGCTCTTCGGCGCGAGTTTTCAGCTCTCCTACGGGGTGGTGGCCTCGCTGCTGCTGTATGGTCTCGTTCTGGACGAGCGGGCGCAGGCACGCTGGCGGCCGTGGGTGGCCCTGCCGGGGCCGGACTGGAGGTGGTGGCACCACGCGGTGCGCTGGGCGGGGCGGGAGACGGTCTCCGGCTTCGCCCTGGCCGTGGCCGCCACGTTGGTGAGTCTGCCGATGACGGTGGCGTTGTTCGGGCTGTTCACGCCGGGCTCGTTGCTGGTGAACCTGGTGTGCGTGCCGATCTCGGCCATGGCGATCGTGGCCGGTCTGGGCTCGCTGTTGGCGGGGCTGGTC
>JADJTK010000051.1 GCA_016711225.1 Opitutaceae bacterium | reverse complement strand
CAATCTCGCCTTCGCCCGGTTCAACCGCGGCAAGAAGGAGCTCCAGGACGTCGAACAGGCCACCGCCCTTCTCGAGGCGGTGCTCGCCCGCGATCCCGCCAATCTACGCGCCCTCTATTTCAAAGGCATCATCCTGCAGCACCAAGGCGACGCCGCCGGCGCAGTCGCCTGCCTCGAAAAAGTCATCCAGCTCCGACCGTCGGACGGCGTGGCCTGGTACATCCTCGGCCTGTGCAAACAGCGCCTCGGACAGGATGCCTCGCCCGAGCTTCATCCGCGCGATCGAGCTGCGCCCGTATCTTGTCAGCGCGTAACTACCGTGTCTGCAGGGTCCTCCAGGGCACCGGAAAGTCCGGAATGCCGCGCCCTACCTCGCTCAGTTCAAGCAACTCCGGGAAAGCGCCCTCGCCGAGACCATCGAGCTGCCGCAGTACAACCAGATGGGCGACCTCGCCCTCACCCTGCCGCTCGGCGGTGCGACCCGGCGGACGGACCACAGCTTCGCCTATCGCGCGGGCGAGTTGATCCGCATCGCGGCGGGTGCGGCGCCCGCCATCGCCACCGACCGTTTCGGCGGTGCCGCTATCGTGGATACCAATCGCGACGGCCGCCCGGATCTCTTCCTCGTCGGCGGGCCCGGTGCGCCGGCGAAGTTCCATCTTCGGGCCCCTGCGGCCGGCGCGGACTACACCCCTGTTCCCTGGACCAGCGGCCCCGCCGGAGTCGAGGCGTTGATTTGTTCCGCCGTCGGCGACCTCAGCGACAACGACGAGTCGCCCGATCTCCTCGTCGGAACCACCGCCAACGCGCTCTTCCGCGGTGCGCCCGACGGTTCCTTCACCACTGTGCCCGGCATTATCCCCGCCCCCGCCGCCGGCGGCCGCACGCGCAGCGCGCTCTGGCTCGATGCCGACCACGACGGCGATCTCGATCTTTCGTTCGCAACGCCGGCGCCGCGGATCAGCTTTTCACCAACAACGCCGACGGCACCTTCACCGACATCGCCCCCGGCACCGACCTCGCCCAGCCCGAAGGCGACTCTGTAATGATCTTGCCCGGCGACATCGACGGCGACCGCGACCTCGACCTCATTCTCCTCCGCTCCGGCGCCCCGGCGAAGCTCCTGCGCAATGAGTTTCCGGGAGCTCCGCGCGGCGGAACTCCAAAGTGCGGTCCATCCGCGGCGACCGCGGCGGTGTCCTCCATGATCTCAACGGCGACGGTCTCCTCGACGTGCTTGCGCTCGGCGGCGAACCGACGGCGCTGCAGTTGTTCCTCGGCGACGGCCGCGGCGGCTTTGCGCCCGACACCGCCTTCGCTGCGACCGCGGCACCGGCCGGCCCGGCCCTGGGCTTCCGCGTGGCCGACGTCGATCTCGACGGCGACCTCGACCTCGCGCTCTTCAACCGCACCCACGGCAACCTTCTCATCAACGACGGCGCCGGCCGCTTCACCCTGCAAGAGAACGGATGGATGGCGTCGGAGGGCAACGAGATCACCGGCGCCGAACTCGCCGATCTCAACGGTGATCTTGTGCCAGATCTCCTCCTCCTGGAACGCGGCACCACGAATCAGGTGCTGTTGGCCGATGGCGAAGTCGCCCCATCCTCGACCGCGGTGGCGTTCTCCCCGACCGGCGTGCGCAGCCGCGACAAGCGCACGCGCAGTCCCGCCAGCGGCTACGGCGTGGCGCTCACCGTGCGCGCTGGAACACGCGAGCAGCCCGCGTCCCCACCGCCAGAGCGGTGGATTCAACCAGTCGCCCACGCCGCTGGTCTTCGGCCTCGCCGGTGCGCCCGTCGCCGACTACGCGCGCTTCACTGGCCCGATGGCGTCGTGCAGATCGAGCGCGCGCTCGCGATCGGCCAGACCCACCTCGTGGCCGAGACGCAGCGCAAGATCTCGAGCTGCCCGGTGCTGTTCACTTGGAACGGCGAACGTTTCGAGTTCATCACCGATTTCGCCGGCGTCGGCGGCCTGGGTACTTGGCGGCACTGGCGAATACGCCTTTCCCGCAGCCGGTCGACCACGTGAAGATCGAGCCCCACCAACTCCGCCTGCGCGACGGCGGCTACGAGCTGCGCATCACCGAACCGATGGAGGAGTCTGCCTACTTCGACCGCCTCGAACTGGTCGCCATCGACCATCCGGCCGGTTGGCAGGTCTACCCCGACGAACGCCTCACCGTCACCGGCCCGGCACCCACGCGCGAACTGCTCGCCATCGCCCAGCCCGTCTTCGCCCAGCGCGCGACCGATCCCGCCGGCTCGGACTGCACCGAACAGCTCCACCGCGCCGACCGCCACTACGCCTACGAGCCCGAACTCGACCGGCGCTACTGCGGCTTCTGCCACCCGCACATCCTCGAGCTGGATTTCGGCACCCAGCTCGCCGCGCTGCGTCCCGGCGAACGCGTATTTCTCTTCATCAACGGCTACCTCGAGTATCCGTACTCCCAGACGACCTTTGCCGCCAGCCAGTCGCGGCTCGGCTGGGAGCCCATCCGCATCGAGCGACTTCAGGCCGACGGCCAATGGCAGACGATCGTGCCCGACGCCGGCGCGCTCGGCGGCGCCTCGCGCACGATGACCGTCGACCTCACCGGGCTGCTCGAGGGCGGCGCCTGCCGCCTGCGCCTCACCTCCAATCTCGAGATCTTCTACATGACCAGAGCTTCGCCGGGCGTCCCGCGCCGTCTTCGACTAAGTCTGCGTGCAATAACTCCACGGTGGCCGCGGCCGATCTGCGCTACGTGGGCATCGCGCGCGAAGTCTCGCCCGACGGCCGCATGCCCTTGATCTACGACTACCAGCAGACCGATCTCGACGTGCCCTTCGCCTCGCTCAGCGGCGCCTACACCCGCTACGGCCCGGTGCGCGAGTTGTTGGCGGAGGAAGACGACCAGTTCGTGCTCATGGCCACCGGCGACGAGATCGCGGTGAAGTTTGACGCCACGTCGGTGCCGCCCACGCCGGCCGGCTGGGTGCGCAGCTTCGTGCTGGTGTCCCATGCCTATTGCAAGGACATGGACCCGTACACCGGCGCCTCGGCCACCCTCGAGCCGATGCCCTTCAAGGGCATGAGCCGGTATCCGTATCCCGAAGCCGAGCGCCCCGCTGAGACCGAAGCCCAGCGCCGCACCCGCGAACTCTACCACACCCGCATCGTCCGTTGACCTCGCTCCGTAGCGGAACGGTTTCCGTTCCGCCCTCCGACCTTCCGCCGTAGCTGGACGGCGCAGCCGTTCAGCCTCCGCCCTTCGCCTTCAGCACGCTGCATTCTACCTTCTGCCCTAGGTCCGTCGCCACCGCTTCTTGTCACTTGATCCTTGTGACTTGGCACTTCCGGTCCGCCTTCCGTCTTCTGCCTTCTCAGTCCTATCTTAGGTCCCCCGCCCCCATGCGCTACGCCGTCGCCGCCTGCCAGACCGACTTCCCCAATCCCACCGATCGCTCGGGCATCGCCGCGCACGTCGACCGCATGCTCGCGATGATCGACGGCGCCGTGCTGGGCTACCGGCCGTTCTTCCCCGTGCGCCTCGTGGTGTTTCCCGAGTTCGCCCACGCCGCTCCGGTTTATCTCACGGCGCACGAACTGCGCGAAAAGCTGGCCGTACAGATTCCCAACGAGCACACCGCCCGCTACCACGCGAAGGCCAAGGAGCACGGCATCTACATCCAGACCGGCAGCTTCATCGAATTCGACCCGAAGTATCCCGGTGTCGTTTTCAACACCACCTGCCTCATCGGGCCCGAGGGCATCCTCACGAAGTACCGCAAGGTGAACCCGTGGATACCGTGGGAGGTTCACGCCAGCCCGCACGACGTACCAGGCTACACCGAGGAGTTGTTCCCGGTCGCGAAGACCGAACTCGGCAACCTCGGCTGCGCGATCTGCTACGACTGGCTCTTTCCCGAAACCATCCGGGAGCTCACGCTCAACGGCGCCGAGGTCCTCATCCGCGTCTCCGCCTACATGGACCCGTGGGGCGCCACGCCGCCGATGGATTGGTGGACGGTGGTCAACCGCTGCCGCGCGCTCGAGAACCTCGCCTACGTCGTCGCCGCCAACCAGGGCGCGAGCCTGCAACACTACGGCCCGTTCTCCTGGCCCGGCGGCAGCATGGTCGTGGACTACGACGGTCGCATCCTCGCGCAGGCCGATCCGGGTCCCGGCGAGAAGATCGTCGTTGCCGAGATCGACCTCGGTGCGCTCCGTGCCGCCCGTGCGCAACGCCTCGGCCACAATCCCCTCGCCCACCTCCGCCGCGAAGCCTACGCCCGCCCCGCCGCCAGCGGTTATCCCGCCGCAAGCTTCACCTCGGCCGCCCATCCCAAGGGCAACCGCACCGTCGAGGAAAACAACGACGCCATTCGCTCCGTCCTGCAACAAGAGCCCTACGACGGGCGTCCTGCTTAGCCGCATTAAGCGCAAAGCCCCAAGGATCGAACACTGAGATCTAGACGGCTCGGGATCTCTGGCAGCCGGCCCACCGGCCGCCGATCGCTGATCACAGTCCTCTTGCTCTCCCGGCCCGGGCGCGGTCTCATCCCCCTGCTCCCGTGCCTACCACCACTACTGCCACCGGCCCGAAAAAGGCTTCGCTGGGCGTGATCTTCCTCACGCTCTACCTCGACCTCATCGGCTTCTCGATCTTCTTCCCGCTCTTCCCGGCGATGCTCGAGTACTACCTCGGCCGCGAGGGCCGCGGCGGCATTCTCGGCTGGCTGCTGCAGCACATCGAAGCCCTGGCGCAAACCTGGCACCTCAACCAGAGCTACACCGCAGTGCTCTTCGCCGGCGTGATCGGCTCGTTGTACTCGCTGCTCCAATTCCTCTTCTCACCGATCTGGGGCGCGCGCTCCGACCGCGTGGGCCGCCGCCCGGTGCTGCAGCTCACCATCGCCGGCACCGCCGCCAGCTACGCCGTCTGGGCGCTGAGCAGTTCCTTCACCCTCTTCGTTGTCTCCCGTATCATCGCAGGCATCGCCAGCGGCAACCTTTCGGTGGCCACCGCCGCCGTGAGCGACGTTACCTCGCGCGAGAACCGCTCCCGCGGCATGGGGGCCATCGGCGCCGCCTTCGGCTTGGGGTTCATCACCGGCCCGGCCCTGGGCGGCATCGCCGCCCACCTCAACCTGCTCGACCGCTGGCCGGGCCTGGCCGCCTTCGGGGTGAACCCGTTCACCGTTCCCGCCCTCATCGCCTTCGGTCTGAGCCTGATCAACCTCGTCTGGGTGCGGCGCCGCTTTGCGGAAACCTACACCCCTGGGCTCTCCGCGGCGGCCGCCGAGCGCCCCCGCCATCCGCTACGCGCCCTGCTCTCGCTGCCCTCGGCTCCCATCCGCGGCGTGATCGCCATCAACGCCCTCTTCGTCCTGGGCTTCAGCGGACTGGAGCTCACCCTCGGCTTCCTGGCCGTCGAGCGCCTCGCGTACACCCCGCGCCAGCTGACGATGCTTTTCGTCTTCATCGGCGTCGTCTCCACCCTCACCCAGGGACTGCTCGTGCGCCGGCTCGTGCCGCGCTTCGGCGAGAAAGCCTCCGGCCTGAGTGGGCTCTCGTTGGTCTGCCTCGGCATGGGCTGGCTCTCCGTGGCCCACAGCCCGGCCTCGATCTACGGCAGCCTGGCCCTCGCCTCCATCGGCTCAGGCTTCTGCTACGCCGCACTCACCGCCCTGCTCTCGCTCTACGCCTCCGAGGATGAACAGGGCCGGCTCATGGGCTTGTACCGCGCGCTCGGCTCGCTCGCCCGCGCCATCGGCCCGGTGTGCGCCGGCGCCGTGTATTGCTTCTTCGGCTCCACGGCGAGTTATGCCGCCGCCGCGGCGGTGCTGCTGGTCCCCCTGGCGCTGGGCTTCGCCCTGCCGCGACCGGTCAAATGACCATGCGCCGGCCCCGGCACCCTCCCGTCACCTGGATTCGGAGACTCCTCACCCGGCGGCTCCGCCCCCTGCTCGCCGTGGCGCTCGCCCTGCCCGCGCTCACCGGCTGTGCCAGCCCCGCCACCCTGCGCTTCGACCGCGACCGCCTCGAGCCCGGCCAGGTCGCCCTGCCCGGCCGTAGCGTCTCCAATTTGCTCCTGGTCGAGGGCACCGTGGGAGGCCTCGGCCCGTACCGCTTCCTCATCGACACCGGGTCCTCGGTCACCCTCGTCTCCGATCGCATCGCGGAGAACTTGCCCGACTTGCGCGTCACCGCGGGGCTCGCCCCCGTGCAGATCATCTCCGCCGCCGGTGGGTCCACGCTGTTGGGAAGCACCACCCTGCCCTCGCTGGAACTGGGCACCGCGACCTTCGCCAACCTGCGGGCCGCCGTCTACGACTTCACCGATTTCTCCAATCACCTCGGCCTCACCGTCGACGGCATCCTCGGTTTCCCCATTTTCCGCGACGTCCTGCTCACCCTCGACTACCCGCGCCAGCGCGTGGTGCTCTCCCCGCGTTTCCCGGCCCGCGCCGTGCCAGGGATCGCGATACCCTTCGCCCTCGAGCAGGGCACCCGCCCGATCGTCAACGTCGAGCTGGGCGACGCCACCTTCCTGGCGTTGATCGACTCCGGCAGCGACCTGCCGTTCACGCTCAACCCCACCGGCCTCAACCCGCCCTTCAAAGCCGGCCCGCGCAATGGCCCGGTCGTGTCCACTCTCTCGGGCAGCGCCCCCGGCCAGATCGGCCGCCTGGCCGACACCCTCGCCCTCGGCACCTGCGAGATCCGCGAGCCACGCGTGATGCTCACCGACCAACTCTCCACCATCGGGGCGGAAATCTTGCGGCACTATACGATCACCTTCGACCAGCACCGCGGGCTGGTGATTATCGACTCCGCGCGCGACGCCGCCGTGAAGCTGCCCGCACTGCGCAGCACCGGGCTGAGCTTCGCCCGCTTGCCCGCCGAGTGGCGGGTGCTCCAGGTGCTCACCGACGCCCCCGCAACCACCCGCCAGATCGAGCCGGGCGACGCCATCGTGGGTATCAACGGCGAACCGATCAACCGCTGGAACCTCGATCGCTTCGAAAAACAACTACGCGAGGACAACAGCATCGAGTACCTGTTTCGCCGGGGCGATCGCCTGCTGCAGCTCAAGGTCCCGGTCTTCGACTTGGTGCCGTAGGCGGGGTGGTGGCCAAAATTCACGCCGAATTCCTGTAGGCCACGGCGGTGACGTGGCCTTTGCCGAATGGGCCAGGTCGGCGCCCTGGCCTACAGAACGGTTCGATTGCCCACGCCTTCCGCGGAGCGCGTGGCTGGAGGACCAGTCTCCAACGGGTTCTCCGATTCGGCCTCCGCCACCCGGATCGGGTCCTGATTGCCGGCGCTCCCCCGCGATCCGGTCAAAGACCGGACCCACGCCTCACTCAGCTCTGGCTCAAGCGCTTGACCGGCGCCTCGTAGTAGGCCGCATGCGCCTCGCGCAGCAACGCCGCCAGCTTCGCGGCGAACGGACTCCGCTGAACGGATGCGGTGAGATCAAGGTCGCCGACACGGGCCGCGTTCTGCCCCGGGAACCAGTGGTCGGCCTGGCCGAGCAGGTTGTAACGCATCTTTGCCCACGGCACGAGGTCGAGCCCCTGGCCGTAGGTCCACAGCCGCGCGATCTCGGACACATTGATCTCGCCGGGCACATCCACGTAGTTCGGCAGCCCCTCGCTCCAGCGTGCGCACCATTCGGCGCCGAGCACCTCGACCATCCGGGCGCGCAACTTCGCCTCGATCGGCGCCACCAGCTCGGCGGCCCGCTCAAGCTGCGGCAGGATGGCAACATGTTCGTCGAAATCGGAGGGCTTCGATACTCCCAGGCTCAGCGTGTGGATCTCCGGCCGAGCGAAGCAGAACAGGTCGTTGAACTGCATCGGCGTAAACGGCGCGGTGAGCCCGGCCATCACCGGGGGGCGATCCTGGAGCTTCCCGCCCTTGTCGTTGGGGCTGATGATGAACACGCCCATGTCGTGTCGCCGCGCGGCGGCCACAGCGGCCCAGTTCAGCTCGTTCACGAAGTACCAATGCAGGTTCACGTAGTCGAACTCGCCCGTCTCGACCGCCGCCAAGATGATGTCGGCGGTGGCATGGGTGGAAAAGCCGACAAACTTCACCCGCCCCTCGCGCTGGAGCTTGCGCGCCTCGGCCAGGCAGCCGTTGGGCCGGATCGTCCAGTCGAGCAGTTCCTGGGTATTGATCCCGTGGAAAGAGAGCAACTCCACGTGGTCCAGCCCGAGGTAGGCCATCGACTTCTCGAAGGTGGCGCGAAACTCCGCCGGATCGGCCGTGGGCGCCACCTTGGTCTGCACCATCATCTTGTCGCGAGGCAACCGCGGCAGGATGCGCCCCAGCTGCATCTCGGAAGTGCCGTAGCCGCGGGCTGTCTCGATATGGTTGATGCCCAGCGCCAGAGCGCGCTCGATGCACGCCTCCAAGTTGGCCTGACCCTCAGCGGGAATCTCCGAAGGCGCCACGTCCTGCCACTTGTGCTGGTAGCGCATGCCCCCGCAGGTGAACACGGGCATCTGCAATTCGGTGCGGCCGAAACGACGATAGATCATGGCCGCAGTTGAGCCATGCCCGCCCCTTCGAGGCAAGGAGGCGCCGGTGACGGCTGCATTATTTTCCCGCCGCCGCTAGCCCGGTGCGCCCTAACGCCGGAGCTTTGTGGGTGAGGTGCCCTCAACGAATCCCGTCCACGGAACCCACCACCGCCCTCCCTTGAGCAGCATCAAGGTACCCTCCAAGCGTCCATGGTATAAGTCGGGCCTACCCAACCAACCGACCCACCCACCATGTTCTGTTTTCAGTGCGAACAAACTCATCGTACCACGGCCTGCACCGCCACCGGCGTCTGCGGCAAGGATGCCGAGGTCGCCGCCTTGCAGGACCTGCTGGTCCACGTCTCCAAGGGAGTAGCCCAGTACGCCCACGCCGCCCGCGCGCTCGGCCGTAGCGATGCCGCCATCGACCGGTTCCTCATCGAGGCGCTCTTTGTCACGGTGACCAACGTCAGTTTCGATCCGGCCCGGGTCGACGAGAAGATCGAGGAAGGCCTGCTCCTCCACGTGCGCGCCAGCCAGTTGCACCGCAATGCGGCACGCGCCGCCGGCCCGGGCGACGCGGCCCTGCCCGGTGCGCTGTCACTAAACTTCGGGCACGGACTGGCCGCCCATATCGGCGCCGGTCTCGCCGTCGCGATCGACGCGCGCGCTACCGGCCGCGACGCCAACCTCGTCGCGCTCGAAGAACTCCTACTCTACGGAGTCAAGGGCATGGCCGCCTACGCCCAGCACGCCCAGGTACTCGGCTTTGAAAGCGATACGGTCTACGCCTTCATCGCCAAAGCCTTGGCGGCCATCGCCACCCAGGATGGCTCCGTCGAAAGCCTCTACACGCTGTGCATGGAGGCCGGCACCGTGAACCTGGAAGTCATGGAGCTGCTCGACCGCGCCAACACCAGCGCCTACGGCCACCCTGAGCCGACGCGGGTGCGCATCGATCCGATCCCCGGCAAATGCATCCTCGTCTCCGGCCACGATCTCAAGGACCTCGAGGACCTGCTGGTCCAAACCGAGGGCAAGGGGGTCAACATCTACACCCACGGCGAGATGCTCCCGGCGTTGGCCTACCCCCAGCTTAAGAAGTATCCGCACCTTGTCGGCAACTACGGCGGTGCGTGGCAGGACCAGCAGAAGGAGTTCACCGCGTTCCCCGGCGCGATCCTGATGACGACCAACTGTATCCAGCGCCCGCTCAGCACCTACGACGCCCGCATCTTCACCAGCGGCATGGTCTCCTGGCCCGGTGTGGCGCACATCGCCAACCACGACTACGCCCCGGTCATCGCCGCCGCGCTGCAGGCCCCCGGTTTCCAGTCCGCCGACAGCGGCCGACGCATCACCATCGGCTTCGCCCACAACGCCGTGCTTGGCGTGGCCGACACCGTGATTGCCGCCGTGAAGGCGGGCTCGATCCGGCATTTCTTCCTCATCGGCGGCTGCGACGGCGCACGCACCGGGACGCGACTACTACACCGAGTTCGCCGAGGCGGTGCCGAGCGACTGCGTCATCCTCACCCTGGCGTGCGGAAAGTTCCGTTTCAACAAGCTCGAGTTCGGCGAGATCGGGGGCATCCCGCGCCTGCTCGATTGCGGGCAATGCAACGACGCCTACAGCGCCATCAAGATCGCCTCCGCCCTGGCCGAGGCCTTCGGCTGCGGGGTCAACGACCTGCCCCTTTCGCTCGTGCTGAGCTGGTACGAGCAGAAGGCTGTCTGTATTCTGCTCAGCCTGCTCAGCCTGGGGATCAGGGACATCCGCCTGGGGCCCACGCTGCCCGCCTTCCTCACGCCCGACATCGTCAAGGTGCTCGTGGAGAAGTTCAACCTGATGCCCACCGGGACCGCGGAGGCCGACCTCCAGGCCTGCCTCTCCGCCTGAGCGCCAGCCCCGGGCCTCGCGCGAGTCCTGTCCCGCTTGGCAGAGAAGATCACCGGTCCCCGTAGTCGGGAGCCGGTGATCGCTTGGTCACCCCACGGCCTTCGGTCCTTGAGCATCAGGTTTCCTCCCTGCTCAGTCCGCCGACGAAGCGACGTTTGCCCTCCGCGGACGTGAGCCGCTGGTATCCGGTCGGAAACCGGACCTACAGTAGGGCGGGCGGGCGGGTAGGCCCGGTCTGTGACCGGTTGCAGCGAACGTGAGCCGGAGAAGCTGGCGGGGGCCGGTGAGTATTCGCCGCTCCCGCGCAAGCCTGTCCTCCACCGTCCCCGACACAGGTTTACCGGTAGCCGCACCCCGCCAGCCGCGGCCGTCCTCGCCGAGGATCCGACGACTGCGCCCCCGCCCCAATCGCAAATCGGCAATCCAAAATCGAAAATCACTCCGCCGCGTGCTGTCGCCACTTCGCCAACGCTTGGCCCGTGGCCGAGCGAGGTTCGCTGAGCAGACCGTCGCGCGGACCGGCGTAGATGAGTTCACCACCCGCGCGGCCGCCACCGGGGCCAAGGTCGATCACCCAGTCGGCGAGGTTCATCACGTCGAGGTTGTGCTCGATTACGATGATCGTGTTGCCGGCGTCGCGCAGCTTGAAGAGCAGGTCCATCAGCCGCTGCACGTCGAGCCAGTGCAGGCCCGTCGTGGGTTCATCGAGAATATAGAGCGAGCGGCCCTGCTGGCGCTTGCTCAGCTCGAGCGAGAGCTTGAGCCGCTGCGCCTCGCCGCCGGAAAGCGTCGTCGCCGACTGCCCGAGCGCGAGATAGCCGAGGCCGACGGCCTCCATCGTGTCCAGCTTCTCCACAACGCGGGGGAAGTTCCGGAAAAGCTGGCGCGCCTCACTCACGGTCATCGCCAACACATCGGCAATCGAGTGGCCGTGCAGCCGCACCTCGAGCGTCTCCCGGTTGTAGCGTTGGCCGCGGCAACTCGGGCACTCGGTGTAGGCGTCGGCCATGAACTGCATGTCCAGGCGGATCTGGCCGTCGCCCTGGCAACGTTCGCAGCGGCCGCCACGCGTGTTGAAGCTGAAACGGCTCGCCTTGTACCCACGAACCTTGGCCAGCGGACACTGCGCAAAGAGGTCTCGCAGCTGGTCGAAGAGTTTGGTGAACGTGGCCGGATTCGAGCGCGGACTGCGGCCGATCGGCTCCTGGTCCACCTGCACGGCCTTGTCGAAGTGGTCGAAGCCCTCGATCACCTTGTGCTTGCCGGGAATCACCTTCGCCCCGTTGAGCCGGCGAGCGGCGGCGGCGGCAAGGATGTCGTTCACCAGCGTGCTCTTGCCCGAGCCGGACACGCCGGTCACGCAGGTGAATACGCCGACCGGAAACGCCACCGTCACGTTGCGCAGATTATGCTCCTTCGCCCCGCGCACGGTAAGCCAGCGGTCGTCGGGGGCGAAATCCTTGGCGTCCTTCAGCACACCCATCGTGCGGGCGAGGAACGGCCCGGTGTGGGAGACCGAAGCGGAGGCGCGCATACAGTCGGCCGGCGTCCCCTCAAACATGATCCGCCCGCCCTCGGTGCCTGCGCCGGGCCCAAGCTCGATCAGCCAATCGGCGTGGCGCATCGTATCCTCGTCATGCTCGACCACGACCACGGTGTTGCCGCGGTCGCGCAGCTCGACCAACGACCGGAGTAACCGCTCGTTGTCCAGCGGATGGAGACCCACACTGGGCTCGTCGAGCACGTAGACCACGCCCGTCAGCCCCATGCCGAGTTGGGTGGCCAGCCGCACGCGCTGCGCCTCGCCGCCGGAGAGTGTCGAATACTCGCGGTCGAGCGTGAGGTAGCCCAGGCCGGTCTCGTGGAGGAAATGGAGACGCTGCCGAATGCCGTCGACCACTTCGCCGTAAGGCGAACTTGCCTGCATCCCTTCGCCGAACGGCAAATCCGCTTTTCCCACTCCACCGCCGGGCGGTTCACCGTGGCGTCGCCGGTTCCCAAGGTCGCCACAAAACCAAGCGCCTGCTCCACATCCTGCGCCAGGAAGTCGGGCAGCTTCATCCCGGCGACCAGTACGGAAGCGCTGGCGGGGTTGAGCCGGGCGCCATGGCAGGTGGGGCAGTCGGCGGCGATCTGGAGGGTGGCCAGGCGGGCGGCGAAGCCGTCGCTGCTGGTGGTGCGGCGCGCCTCGTCGAGCATCGCGAACACGCCCACGAAGGGAGCGGCCTCGGCGGTCTTGCCTCGCCGCAGCCGGAAGGTGAACAGCCGCTCCCCCGCGCCATGCAGGAGCGCGTGGCGCGTCTCAGCCGGCAGCTTCTTCCACGGGGTCTCCGGATCAAAGGGCAATTGTTCGGCGAGCTGCTTGAGAATGGCGTTGTTGCGAATGATGACGTTTTTGCCGCCGATCCGCAGCGGCTTGAGCGCGCCTTCGCGTACCGATTTCTCCGGATCGGCCACGACCAGCTCCTCGGCGAAGCTTAACGCACGCCCGAGGCCGCCGCAGGTCGGGCAGGTGCCCTCGCTGTGGTTGAAGGAGAAATGCCGCGGGGTGAGCTTCTCGAAGGTCTTGCCGCACACCTCACACGAGAGGCTCTGGCTGAGCGCAATCTCACGCCATGGCGCATCGGCGGAAGCCTGCACCAGGGCGAGCGCCCGACCCTGCCCCTCACGGAAGGCCAGTTCCAGCGAATCGGCGAGGCGGCTACGCTGGTCGGGGCCCACGACAATACGGTCGACCACGATCTCGACGGTGGCCTCTTTCAGCCCGGCCGGCAGCAGGTTGCGTTCGTCGAGGGTGATGATCTCGCCGGCGATGCGCACCCGTTGGAAGCCGCGCAGGCGCAGGCGCGGCAGTTCGTCGCGCAGCACGGCGGCCTTGGCGGTGATCACCGGAGCGAGCAGCATCGCCCGCTGGCCCGGCGCCTCCGTAAGGAGCTTTTCGACGCACTCATCGAGCGTGTGCTGGACGACGCGCCCCCCGTCGTGCGGGCAACGTTGCTCGCCGTGCAGCGCCCAGAGCAGGCGCGCGTAGTCGGCGATCTCGGTCACCGTCGCGATGGTACTGCGCGGGGAGCCGCCGCCAGTGCGCTGCTCGATCGCCAACACCGGCGAGAGGCCGTGGATGAAGTCGACGTCGGGCCGCTTGAGCTGCTCGAGCAACTGGCGCGGCGGCCGAGAGGCTCTCCATGTACTTGCGGTAGCCCTCGGCGTAGAGCGTGTCGAAGGCCAGCGACGATTTGCCGGAGCCGGACACCCCAGTGACGACAACCAGTTTTCCCCGCGGAATGCGCACCTCGAGGTTCTTGAGGTTGTGCTCGCGGGCACCCTTGATGTGGATGAATTCGCCGAGGCCGGACGCCATGCCGTGAAGTCATCGGGAAACGCGCCGTGGCGCAACGGTTGATTGGGGGCGGCCAAACCGGACCAACCCTGTAGGCCATGGCGGTGACGTGGCTGCGGTATACCATGCCGACGTGGCCCTGCTCCCCGCTGCCAGGTCGCCGCCCTCGCCTACAGCAACCGCCCTCTGTTCACTGATCACTGGTAACTGATCACTGATAACTGATTACCGTGCTCCGCCTGCTGCACTCCTCCTTCTGCCTTGGGTCCGCTGTCCTCCCCCCGGTCTTCGGCCTTGAGTTCGTCAGGACGCCGGTTTGGCTTCTGCCGGTCCGACTGGCCCTCATCACCATTCATCCATCGGCACCCGCAACTCTCCCACCGGTGCTGCAGCTCCGCAAAACTATGAATCGCTCCCAGCCTGGAATGTTCTTGAACGCCCGCCGCATCCGCACCGGCACCGCCGTTGCCGCCACCTTCCTGGCCGCCGCCACCACCCACGCCTTCACCTTCGAGGTGGGCGAGGTGAAGGGCAGCTTCGATTCCACCTTCTCCGCCGGCGCCGCCTACCGCTTGGACGACCCCTCGCCCAACCTCTACGCCACCTCCGCGACCTTCAACGGCGTCCCCGGGACCGCCGATTCCGTCAATGGTGACGATGGCGACCTCAACTACGGCAGCGGGCTCTACTCACTGGTCGCCAAGGGCACCCACGATCTGGAGCTCAAATACGGCAGCCTCGCTGGCTTCTTCCGCGCTACCTACTTCAAGGACTTCGAAGCCGGCCGCTCCGTGCATCAGCGCGTGCCGCTCAGCACCCTGGGCCGCAGCAAAGTCGAGCGCGACATCAGCCTGCTCGACGCCTACCTGAGCTACAAGTTCAACGCCGGCAGCATGCCGGCCAACCTCCGCTTCGGCCGCCAGGTGCTCAGCTGGGGCGAGAGCACCTTCATCCCGAACGGCATCAACGCCATCAACCCGGTCGACGTCTCCCGCCTGCGCACCCCGGGCTCCGAGCTGCGCGAGGCCCTCAAGCCCGTGCCCATGGTCTCCGGCTCGATCTCCGTGACCGACTCCCTCTCCTTCGACGCCTTCTACCTGCTCGCCGTCAAGAAGACCGACATCGACCCGCGCGGTTCGTATTTCAGCTCGAACGACTACGCCAGCGTCGGCGGACAGAACGTCTTCCTCGGTTTCGGCTCGCTGGCCGACACCACCACCCGCGGCGCCGTGCCCCGCGAAGACGACCGCCTGGCCAAGCGCCAGGGGCAGTTCGGCGTTGCCGCCCACTACCTGGCTTCGAACCTTGGCGACTCCGAGTTCGGCTTCTTCTTTCTCAACTACCACAGCCGCCTGCCCCTGATCGGTGCGACCACCCCCTCGCGCGCCATCAGCGCCGCCGAGGTGCAGGCCACCGCCGGCTCGCTCGCGCAGACCAATCTTGCGCCGGGCATGATCGCCGCTGGTTACCCCGCCGCCGGTGTGCCCGCGGCGCTCAACACCCTGCTCGGCGCCGCGCTCACCGGTGTGCCCGCCGGCGCGCTCCCCGCCAGTCTCCAACCCTTCTATCCCGCCGCCGCCAGCATCGCCGCCGGCGCCAAGAAGCTCGCCTTCCTCTCCGCCGCAGCCACCGCCCGCTACCACCTCGACTACCCCGAGGACATCCCCCTCCTCGGCACCAGCTTCAACACCAGCCTGGGCGGCATCTCCCCTGCAGGGCGAAATCTCCTACAAGTTCGACCAACCCCTCCAGGTCGACGACGTCGAACTGCTCTTCTCCGCCCTCTCCGCCCTCGATACGCCCACCGGCACGCACTACGGCCAGTTCAACCAACTCGGCAACTACGCCGGCCGGTTCGCCACGGAGGTCCGCGGCTACCGCCGCCACGGCGTCTGGCAGGCCCAGGCCACCGCCACCAAGATGTTCGGACGCCTCCTGGGCGCCAGCCAGTGGACGCTCGTCGCCGAGCTCGCCGCCATCAACGTCCCCGGCCTCGAGGACAAGGGCGTGCTCCGGTACGAGGCCCCGGGCACCTACACCTCCAACAGCGCCGCCGACATGATCGGCACCGGCAACGCCACCTTCCGCACCACCCCGGGCTCCTGGTTTGCCGACGACTTCTCCGCCGGCGCCCAGATGCTCGCGAAGTTCGACTACAACAACGTCTACGCCGGAGTGAACCTCTCGCCCAGTGTAGGCCTTGCCTACGACCTCCTCGGCAACACCCCGATGCCGCTGGGCAACTTCGTCGAGGGCCGCCGCACCCTCACCCTCGGCTTGGAGTTCACCTACCAGAACAAATGGACCCTCGACCTGCGCTACGTGAGCTTCTCCGGCGCCGGATCCCGGAATCTTCTGCACGACCGCGACTACGTCTCCACCACCATCAAGTACTCTTTCTAACCCCGCCCTCTTCCGCCATGTCCACGAACCACCTTCGCACTGTCGCGGTCGCCTCGTTGCTCGCCCTCCTCCCCGCGTATCTCGCGGCCGGTGTCACCGCCGAGCAGGCCGACCGCCTCGGCCAGGAACTCACCCCGCTCGGCGCCGAGCGCGCGGGCAACGCCGCCGGCACCATTCCCGCCTGGACGGGCGGCATCACCGCCGCGCCCGCCGGCTACACCCCCGGCCAGCACCACCCCGACCCCTTTGCCGCCGATGCGATGCTGTACACGGTCACCAGGGAAAACTCCGCCCAGTACAAGGAGCAGCTCACCGCCGGCCAACTCGCGCTCCTCCAGGCGTATCCCACCTACAAGATCCCAGTCTACCCCACCCGTCGCAGCGCCAACGCCCCCGACTACATCTACGCCGCGACCAAGCGCAGCGCGGTCGACGCCCAGCTTGGCACCAACGGCAACGGCGTGCTCAACGCCGTCATCGGTATCCCCTTCCCCATCCTGACCACCGGCCAGGAAGTGATCTGGAACCATCTGCTGCGCTTTCGTGGAGTCTCCGCCATGCGCACCATCAGCCAGGCGACCCCACCCGCGGTGGCGACTACACCCTGGTGCGCTTCGAGGAGGAGTTTCTCTTCCCGTACGTCCAGGAAGGCATGACGCCGGAGAAGCTCCAGAATATCGTCTTCTACTTCAAGCAGGCCGTCGTTGCCCCGGCCCGTCTCGCCGGCTCGATCCTGCTCGTCCATGAAACCCTAGACCAAATCAAAGAGCCGCGCAGCGCTTGGATCTACAACACCGGCCAGCGCCGGGTGCGCCGCGCCCCCCAGGTCGCCTACGACGGCCCCGGCACCGCCGCCGACGATCTCCGCACCAGCGACCAGCTCGACATGTTCAACGGCGCCCTCGACCGCTACGAGTGGAAGCTCGTCGGCAAGCAGGAGATGATCGTCCCCTACAACTCGTACCGGCTGCACAGCGACAAAGTGAAGCACAAGGAGATCCTCACCCCGCTACACATCAACCAGGACCTCGCCCGCTATGAGCTCCACCGGGTGTGGATCGTCGAGGCGAACCTCAAGCCCGGACTGCGCCACCGCTACGCCCGCCGCACCTTCTACCTCGACGAGGACAGCTGGCAGATCCTCGCCGTCGACCAGTACGATGCGCGCGGTGAGCTCTGGCGCGTCTCCGAGGCGCATTGCATCAACTACTACGACGTCCGCAGTTTCTGGAGCACAATGGAGGTCCACACCGATCTGATTTCCGGCCGCTACCTCGCCTACGGTCTCGATAACGAGGACAAGATGTACCAGTTCAACGTGCCCCGTACCGTGCAGGATTTCACCCCCACCAACCTTCGCACCGAGGGGTTACGCTGACGTCGGGAATCCACCGGGTTCGTCTTTTGTGACTGATGTAGGAGCCTGCTTGCAGGCGATCCTCGCCCGGAATCGCCTGCAAGCAGGCTCCTACAAATGCCCGATCGACGCCGGATCTTCGCCCTCTTGAATCCCATCGCCTACTCTCTGCACCCTGCCATGGCGCCCGGCCGCGCGCTGGCCGTGCTGCTGGCGTTAGCCCCATTCGCCGGATCCGTAGCCGCCGAGGCGACGGGTAGCGGAACGGCTTCCCGTTCCGCCGCCCCGGCGCCTGCTGCCTCATCCGCCCCACGTTCTAGCGAACGTGGCTACGCCGAGCCCTCTTCCCTTCAGCCTCCAGCTTCCAGCCTTCTACCTTCCCTCACGGACGGCCCCGCCGAGATCGCGCCGCTCGCCGCCGAGGCACTCCTGCTCGATCTCGCCGCCGCGGGCAATCGTCTCGTGGCCGTCGGCGAACGCGGCCACATCCTGCTCTCCGACGACCAGGGCGGCACCTGGCGTCAGGCTCCCGTACCCACCCGCGCCACTCTCACGGCGGTGACCTTCACCGATCCGCGCCACGGCTGGGCCGTGGGCCATCTCGGCACGCTGCTGCGTACCGTCGACGCCGGGGAAACTTGGCAACGCCTCTCCGCCAACCTCGACCGCGAGAGCGTACTGCTCGACGTCCTGTTTCTGAACGCCAACGAGGGCTTCGCGGTCGGCGCCTACGGGTTGTTTCTGCGCACCCGCGATGGCGGCGCCACCTGGACCCGCTCCGACCCACAGCCCGATCAATACCACTTCAACCAGATTGTACGTACGGCCGACGGCGCGTTCTTCCTCTGCGGCGAAGCCGGCACCCTGCTGCGTTCCCTTGACGGCGCCCTGAGCTGGGAGCCCGTGCCGCCGCCCTACGACGGTTCGCTCTTCGGCCTCGTGGCGCTGGCCGACGGACAACTGCTCGTCCATGGCCTGCGCGGCCATGTATTCCGCTCCACCAACGGAGGCGCCGGCTGGCTGCCGGTCGCCACCTCCGTTCCCACACTTCTGATGCACGGGCTGCGACTGCGTAACGGCCTCGTTGTGCTCGCCGGCCAGAGCGGCAACTTCTTCCTCAGCCGCGACCGCGGGCAGAGCCTCGAACTCTGGCGCCCCGGTTCCGCCGACGGCGTGTCCGCCCTCCTCGAAACCACCGACGGCTCCCTGCTGCTCGTCGGGGAGAAGGGAGTGCGCCGCATCGCCGCCCCGCCGCTCTTCACCGCTCCCGCAGCCGCCGCGCCATGACGCTCGCCGACCGTTTCACCGCCGCGCTGGAGTCGCTCATCTTCGGGCACCGCAAGACGGTGCTCGCGCTGCTCACGTTGTTCACGCTCGGGCTGGGCTTCTTCGCCACCCGCACCCACATCGACGCCAGTTTCCTCAAACAGGTCCCGGCCGAGCACCCGTATATCCGCACCTTCGTCGAGTACCAGACCGCCTTCGGCAACGCCAACCGCGTGGTCATCGCGCTCACCGTCAAACGGGGCGACATCTTCCAGCCACAGTTCTTCGATACCCTCAAGAAGGTCACCGACGAAGTCTTCTTCCTGCCCGGCGTCGACCGCGCCTCCGTCACCTCGCTGTTCACGCCCAACGTGCGATTCGTCGAGATCGTCGAGGACGGCTTTGCCGGCGGCACCGTGATCCCGGCCGACTTCCAGCCCACTCCGGCCGGCCTCGAACAGGTGCGGCAGAACGTGATCAAGAGCGGCAAGGTCGGCCAGCTCGTGGCCAGCGATTTCACCGGCGCCCTCGTCTCCGCGCAGCTGCTCGAGATGGATCCCACCACGGGCAAACGTCTCAACTACCTTGAGGTCGCCAAGGCCATCGAGGATAAGATCCGCGCCCGCCATGTCCCCACCGGCAGCGAGTTTGGCTTGGGTATCCACGTGATCGGTTTCGCCAAGATCATGGGCGACGTCGGCGAAGCCGTGCGCGGGGTGCTGGTGTTCTTCGCCGTCTCGCTCGTGCTCACGACGTTGCTCGTGCTCATCTACACGCGTTCCTGGCGGCTCACCGTCTGGCCGATCCTCTGCTCGCTCATCGCCGTGCTCTGGCAGCTCGGACTGCTCAACCTGCTCGGCTACGGCATCGATCCGCTCTCGATCCTCATTCCGTTTCTCGTCTTCGCCATCGGAGTGAGCCACGCCGTGCAGATGGTACGCGGCTTCCGCAACGCCGTCTTCGACGGGGCTTCCGGCCTCGACGCGGCGCGCGCGGCCTTCCGCTCGCTGCTCCTCCCCGGCACGCTCGCCCTGGCCACCGACACGATCGGCTTTCTCACGATGCTGCTCGTGCGCATCGAAATCATCCGCGAGCTGGCCATCACCGCCAGCATCGGCGTGGCGCTGGTTATCCTCACCAATCTCGTCCTCCTCCCTGTCCTGCTTTCCTGGGTTCAACTGCCGGAGCGTTTCCGGATAACTATCCGCGCCCGCACCATCGCCACCGACCGCTATTGGCGCCACTTCGAGCACATCACCAAGCCCGGGGTCTCGATCATCATCATCCTCATCGGACTCGGTCTGGGCGCCTTCGGCTGGGTCCAGATGGGCCGCGTCCAGATCGGCGACCTCGACGCCGGTGTGCCCGAACTGCGCCGGGACTCCCGTTACAACCTCGACGCCGCCACCATCGCCTCCCGCTTCACCGTCGGGGTGGACCTGCTCTCCGTCATCGTGGAGACCGTGCCCGGCGGTTGCACCGACTACGAGGTGATGACGCGTATCTCCGAATTCGAGTGGCGGATGCGCAATGTGCCCGGGGTGCAGTCGACCATCTCGCTCGCCGCCGCCGCCAAGATCGTCAACGCCGGGTGGAACGAGGGCAGCATGAAATGGCGCACCCTCCCGCCCAATCAGGCGATGCTCGCCCAGGCGACCTCCCCCTTCGACACCGCCTCCGGTCTGCTCGACGCCGAGGGCCGCGTGATGCCGGTGATCATCTACCTCAAGGACCACAAGGCCGCCACCATCGAGCGCGTGATCGCCGCCGTGGAGCAGTTCACCGCCGCCCACCCATCCGACCGAGTGCGCTTTCGCCTGGCCAGCGGCAACGTGGGGGTAATGGCCGCCACCAACGAGGTCGTACGCGCCACGCAGTGGCCCATCGTCGGCTGGGTCTTCGGCTCGGTCATCGCGCTCTGCCTGCTCACCTTCCGCTCGTTACGCGCCACCATCTGCATCATGCTGCCGCTCGCCATCGTGTCCTTGTTGGCCAATGCCGTGATGGTCGCGCTGGGCATCGGCCTCAAGCCGACGACGCTGCCGGTAATCTCGCTCGGGGTGGGCATCGGGGTGGATTACGGCATCTATCTGTTTTCGCGTTTCCAGCAGCATCTCGATGCGAAGATTCCCTTCGAAGAGGCGCTCTTCCTCGCCTTCCGCCAGACCGGCAGCGCGGTGATCTTCACCGGACTCACCCTCGGAGTGGGCGTGAGCACCTGGATCCTCTCCGGACTCAAGTACCAGGCCGACATGGGTGTGCTGCTCACCTTCATGTTCGTGGTAAACATGCTCGGCGCGATCCTGCTGCTGCCCGCCCTCGCCCGCTGGCTGTACCGCGACCGGGCGTAGAACGGCTCGGCAATGCCTGCGCCGTCCATGGCGCGGCGTGGAGAGGCGAGCCTGCGAGCCGCGTTGGTGATTGGCTTTCCATGAGCGGCGCACATGGGGTGGCGCAGGCGTCCCTGCCTGCCTTCTTCATTCTGCGTTCTGCCTTAGGCCCGCGTCCCTCGTGGCCCGCTTCTTCAGGATGGGTCTCCGGGGATCGTCCGCCCGTGGTGGCGTTCGCCAGAACGTGGCCCGCCGTGTCGGCGAACGGCGTATGAACGAGGTTACGGCCGAAAACGGGCCGTTCTCGCCGGCATTGCCCGCCCCTCCCGCGCCGGAAACCCCGGTGAGAGGGGGCGCCACCGAGCACTCTGGGCACCGGGCGCCGACCGCTGCCAGAGCGCGGTGCTCGCTCGGTCCTCTGCGGCTCACAGCCTTCCGTCATCCGAACCGCATGTCCCCAGCGGCACGCACAGGCGGTTTACCCGCCCTTGGGGCCACGGCGGCGGCCGACCGCCTGGGCCAACGCGACCAGCACCTGGTCATGGATCAGCGGTTTGCTCAACACGGCGTCGAACCCGGCCTGCCGCACCTGCTCCGCATCCAAAGTCGCTCCATACGCAGTCATCAGCACCACCGGAATCTTGCAGCCAGAATCGAATATCTTCGCCCCCAGTTGGAGACCGTCCAACCGCGGCATGGTGAGATCGGTCAACACCACATCGAACAACGCCTCGGGGCGCGTCAGCAGCTCCCACGCCTCCGCGCCGTCGCCGGCCACCACCAGTTCGCAGCCACGCCTCCGGAAGGCCGTCGCCAGCAAGTGAGATACATTGGGATCGTCCTCCGCCATCAGGATACGCAGTCCGCGGACGTCCACCTCCACCGCTGGCGCGACGGGGGCCGAATCGGCGGCGGCGGCATGCTGGGGCAACAGGACATGAAAGGTCGCGCCGGCACCCAACCGGCTCTCGACCCACACAACGCCCTGGTGCCGCGCCACGACGCTTTGCACAACCGCCAAGCCCAGTCCGGTGCCCTTGCCGGCGGGCTTGGTGGTAAAGAAGGGTGTGAAGAGGCGCGCGAGGTGTTCGGGGGCAATGCCGGGGCCGGTGTCCTGCACGGAGAGCCGCACATAGGCACCGGTCGGCAGGTGCAGCGACTGCGGCACGACAGCGGAGGGACTCGACACCGCGTCCAGCGTGATCGTGAGGGTGCCCATGCCGCTCATCGCATCGCGCGCGTTGTTGATCAGGTTCATCAGCACCTGCAGCAGCTGCGTCCTATCGGCCAGCACACGATCGTCGATTCCCTCGGCATGGATCCGCAACTCGACCGGCCGGGGCAGCCCCGAACGCAGCAACGCCATCGACTCGCTGAGCAGCTCGCCCAGGCGCAGCTCGGCGAACTGCACCGCACCGTGACGACTGTAGGTGAGCAGCTGCCGCACAACAGAGGCGGCGTGTTCAACCGAATTGAGCGCGAAGTGAACGTTCTCCTGCGCGGGATGATCGGCGGGCAATTCCTCCTTGGTGAGCTGCATCCAGCCGACGATGGAGGTGAGGCAATTGTTGAAGTCGTGCGCAATGCCGCCGGCAAACTCGCCCACCGCCTCCATTTTCTGGGCTTGGAGCAACTGCTCCTGCAAATGCTCGCGTTCTTGGCGGGCGTGATCGCGCTCGCGCTCCCCACGCTCCAGCCCCGCAATCATCTCATTGAAGCCGCGCGCCAGATCGGTGATCTCGTCGCTCCCCTCCTCCCGTACCCGGCCACGCGCCCGTGCATCCGTGCCGATCGCGCGCAACTCGCCGCTAAGGTTCTCCAGCCTCCGGACAACCTGCGCGCGCAGGAACCACGCCGTGAGCAGCGCCATCACCACCGCCGCCGCGAGCAACTGCCAAAACATCAACCGCCGCGCGCGCAGTCCCTCTTGATACACGACGCGATCCAATTCGATCCGCAGCCGCAGCAACGCCCGCCCGTCCCTCGTCCGCAACGGTGCCTCCACCGCCATGCGCGCGTCGGACAACAGAATCACCTCCACGTCCGCATCACGCCGGGCTTTGCCCGCCGCCACCGCCGCGGCTTCGGACAGGGGGAGCAGCACAACCGGAAATCCCATCAGCTGCTCCAACCGCGTCTGCAGTTGGTCATCGATCCAGCGTACGGCGACCAGCGCCCCCTGCGGCGGCCCGTTCCCACTGGTGGGCAATACGGGCTGACACGAGAAGAACGCCGGCTTCCCATCGACCAAACACAGGTCCGCCACCAGTTCAGCCGCGCTCTCATCGGCGATAACCTGGCGCACCTCGGCGGCAAATCCGGCGATCTGCCCGGCCGTGGGCCGATTCAGGCTTTCCCCATCGGGCTGGACACAAGCCCCGCCGGCCAGGCCGCCGTTGGGGCTAAACAGCATCATCAGGTCGACCTCCACATTGCTCAACGATGCCGCGGTCCAATTACCGGCCTCGTAGGTAGCATTGGGCGCATGAATATAGGCCACGGAATCATCCCATACCGCATAATCGTGGGCCGTACGCCGCAGGGCCTCGCACTCGGCTTTGACGACGCGCACCGCCCGCTGCGCCACTTCCTCGGCCTGCCACCGCTCCGCCGCCGCCAACCCGCGCATCAAGGCGTGCCCGGCCACTCCTGCAATCAGCAGGATCAAGGCGGCAAACAGGATCAACACGCCCAACCGGGCTCTGGTCTGAAGTTTCATCAGTTGTGGGGAGAACTCGTTACTGATCGGCAAAAACGAGCGGCGGTTCATCAAAGACTGCGCCGCCCTCGCACGCGGTACCGCTGCGCCGACGGCTCACATCGGGCCCCCTTCCCCAGAAGCGCGCCGGTCTCCCCTGCGGCCCACGGTCGTCTACCCGGGCTCCAAGAATGGTGCATCAATAGCGAGCGGTCGGGAGCGGAAGGCCCTAAAGTACCGAGCGCCGCCCCGCGCCTCGCCCGCCGCGTTCCCCGCGGTAGCCACCTTCACGGCCCGACCTCCACAATCGCCGCCGTCACGTCATTACCAGCGGAATCGACCAAACGCGTCCCGACTGCATGCGCGGGCGCGGGCCGCCCGCAGGAATCCTGACCCGCCCCCATCGTGACCTTGGCCAGGCCCTCGACGGTGAGCACGTCGCCGCCGGATTGAGCGAGCGAACCGCCCGCGATCTTCACGGTGACCGCCCCGCCTTGCATGAAACCCAGAACCGGTTGCGCGGTGCCGCTGGCGGCAATGTCGTGGATCACTACAAGGCTGCCCACGGTGCCGACACCGGGAGCATAGACGCCGGCATAGCCAACGCTCGCATTGTAGTTGGCGTTTCCCTGATGGATCCCTCCGAGCTTGCCGTCGGTGCTGACAATGCCCGCCGCCGCCACATCGGCCCAACCAGTGTAGTTCGCCTCGGGTTTGGTCACGCCGGGGTTGGTAGCCGTGCCCACTGAGTAGATCGTGAAGTGCGTCGTCGCGTCGGCACCGGACAGGATGATCGTCGCCTTGCCCTGCATGTAGTCGATGCCGTTCTGGTTGTAGAGCGAGGGAGCCTTTGGCCCGCTCGCCGTGGCCGGATCGAGCACGACAGTGATGGCCCCCGAGCCGGACATTTCGACCTGAACGATGCTGCCCTGAGGATCGAGATACGACATGCGGGCAATCTGACCCGGATCGGCCGTAAACGTACCGGCCGTGCCGGACAGAAGGAACTGGTCGTAAGTCGCACCGTTGGGGTGCTGGACATTCTGCCAGAGGTCGCGAGTGATCACACTGCCGGCCGTGCGCTGCCCGGCCGCCGGCTCAATTCCGACCACCACCGGGGCCGAGAGAGTGTCGCCACCCACGCCGATCACCACGCAATCGTAGAGGCCGGCGACGGCGGGCATCATTTCGGCAAGTTCGAGCGTCGCAGCCGTGGCACCAGCCACCTCCACCCCACCCTTGTACCACTGGTAGCCCGTCGCATCGCGGGCCGTCACCGCCAGGCTGGCCGACTGGCCAACAAAGCGGCCCGCCGAGGAGGTCTGCCCGGTGATGGTCGGAGCCACCAGCGCACCGACATGCAGCGAGGCCGTAAGGCTTAGGGCGTGGCCCTGGGCATTGGTGACGTGGACGGTGTAATCGCCCGCATCCGCGGCCTGAACACCCGATAGGCGCAACTGGGGCGAGGTGGACGAGCCGAGCGAATCGGCGCCGTGGAACCACTCGTAGGTCAACGGCAACGCGCCCACCGCCACGACGGTGAAGGTGACGCTGCCGCCGATCATGGTGGAGCAGTTGGCAGGCTGGGTGGTGATCGTGGGCGCGCCGGCGACGACTTGCCCGTCGACCTTGGCCTTTAGGGTTGCCGCAAGTCCGCCCGGCAGAGCGCTAAAGAAGGTGTAGCCGGTTGCGGCTTCAAGACTGGAGACCGAGGTCACGTAGTCGGTCCAGGCCGCAGCGACGTCATTGGAGTTCGGCGTATTCAGCGCGATCACGCGCGTGGAGGCGTCGATGCGGTCGAGAGCGCTGCCAGGTCCCTCCGGCACGACAACGGCGATCTTCCACACCTGGTCGGGAACGGCGGTACTGCTCGCACCGACTGTACCACCGGCATAGGCATGGCCGCCGCTGAGAATCAGCACCTCGTGGCCGGCTCGCGCAAGCGTACGACAGTAGATCTCGAAATCGTTCCAAAGCCCCTGGTTGTTGCGCGTAGCTTGGGGCAGGATGTTCGACATGTAGAAAACCGCGTAGTTATCGACCAGACTCGCGGTGCGGTCGGCCGAGGGACACATGTGCCCTCGGTCGTAGACCGCCCCCCCATCGTAACTCAGGGTACTGACAGCGGTGAACGACAACGGAAGCCCCGGGTCGGCCGCCCATAGGTCAGTCCGGGCAACGTTGCCGAAGTCGGAACCGCTGAGGCTCCAGCTCACCCAATTGGGCGCGGCGAGCATCGTTGTAGTCCACCGAATACTGGCTGCGCTGGATCAGGTAGTGGTCATGGTTGCCCGCATCGGCGGTGGCGCCGGTCGGATTGCCGAGCACCATCTGGTACTCGATGCCGAGCTTGGCGGAGCTCGTAAGGCCGAGGAAAAGACCGAGAACGACCGCGACAATCGACCGGCCACGGCGCGAAAGACCGATCGCACCGGCCCGCAGGAAGAAGGCGCAACCGATTGAGGGGAGAAAGGTGGTCATAACCAAGATCTCGACAGGAACCAGCCGGGGCCACGGTCGCCCGATCGGCGTTCGAGAAAAGCATCTTGCGGCACGGAATAGAAGCACAATTACGGTACCGAACCGCGGACCCAGCGGAAACCGATGCCGAGGTCACGGAAGCCGGAGTCCGGAACGTAGTAGTAGTAGCGAGCCGCCGCGCGGGAGCTGAAGGCTGCGAAGTACCAAACGCCGCCCCGCGCCACCTGCGTCTCGCCCGCCGCCGGCCCTCGCGGCGACGTTTGCGCGGCGCTGCCGTAGTCCCCGGACCAATCCCAGCACCACCCCAAGGCGTTACCCGCCATGTCGTACAGTCCGTAACCGTTCGAGGCAAATGCGGTCACCGGGCTGGTATGGGGCGTCGCCCCTCCGGCGTAGTCCGGATGATACCCGAGCTTCGCGCTCCCATCGTAAGCATACGCGGTCGACCCGTTGTAGTTCGCCTGGCTATGGTCGATCGAGTTGCCCCAGGGGAAGCGCTTGCCACTGAGGCCACCACGGCCGGCATACTCCCACTCCGCCTCGGTCGGCAGCCGGTAGCCGCCGGCCGTCCATTTTACCTGGGCGCTGGTCACGTCCACCAAGCCGGTACGATAGACGGTCGTCTGCGCATTATTGGTATAGTAGCAGGGGGTGAGGCCTTCCATTTCGCTCTTCGCGTTGCACCACTTCACGGCATCAGCCCACGAGACCGAGACCACCGGATGCATCGCCGCCTTGCCTACACCTGCGCCGGCCAAGTCCGTGTAGCCGTGCGCCACCGCCCAAGTGCGTACGGTCTGCCACTGCGCCCACGTCGTCAGGGTCTTCGCCATCGAGAAGGCGGGCAGCGTCACGCTGTGCAGCGGCCGTTCGTTGTCGTTTCCCTCGCCCAGATTATCGCCCATCGTGAACGTACCGGCCGGGATCAGCACGCTGCTCTCGCTTATCGACACCCTGAGTCGGGCGAAGCGACGTGCCGCCACCGGCGGGGTGAGCTCGCGCAAGCGCACCGACACCGTGCCATCGGGATTGGCGCCCAGCGGCTCCACGAAGGCGAGAGGCTCCGTCCAGGCCACCAGATTGTCGGACACTTCGAACGCGTAGCGCAGGTCTTGCGCTTGGGGGTTGACGGTGAAGTCCAGCGCGAGCGCCCGGGTGGAAGCGGCCAGCGGAACCATCACCGGCTGGGGCAGGTGGGCGGCGGCGCTCTCCAAGGGGGGCACGCCCAAGGCGAACTTCATCAGGTTGGTCACCCCATCGCCCGCGGGTGCGGCCAACGGCGTGCGCTGCCCGACTGGCACCTCGGGCCGCGCGAGCCACACCGCCAGCGACACCGGCGGAAGGGTACACACCGAAAAGTCCGGCGATTCCGTCACCACTGTGGCAGTATTGAGTGGGACTACGCTACGGGCGTAGCGAAAGCCGAAAAGGAAGTCGTGGTTGTCAGGGCCCCAATCGCCACGGTAGGCCGAGCGGGCGAGAGCGGCTGAGTAGGTCCAACAGCCGCCCCGAAAAACCCGGCTCGTTCCTGAAACGGATCCGCGCGGCGACGACTGCGCCGTGCTGCCATAGCTTCCGTTTCGATCCCAACACCACTGCAGGAGGTTGCCCGCCATGTCATAGAGGCCATAGCCGTTCGGCGCGAAAGCGATCACCGGATTGGTATAGGGCGTGCAGCCGCCTTGGTAGGCCGGATGATAGTCGCGCGTCGCACTCCCATCGTAGGCCTCAGCGGCGGAGCTGGAATAGTTCGCCAGTGTGTGCCTGATGGTGTCGCCCCAGGGGAAACGCTTTCCACTCAAACCGCCTCGGGCGGCGTATTCCCACTCCGCCTCGGTCGGCAGACGGTAGCCGTTGGCCTCCCATTTCACCTGGGAATTGGACACCTCCACCAAACCGGTGCGATAGACGGCCGTCTGCGCGTCGTTGGTATAATAGCAGGGCGTGAGGCCTTCCATTTCGCTCTTCGCGTTGCTCCATTTCACGATGTCATACCACGAAACTGAATGCACCGGGTGACCGGGCGCCATGCCCGCGCCGGCTTCGGTCAGATCCGGGTAGCCGTGAGCCACCGCCCAAGTGCGTACCGCCTGCCACTCCGCCCAGGTCGTCAGCGTCTTCGCCAGCGAGAAGGCGGGCAGGGTCACGCTGTGCAGCGGCAGCTCGTCGCTCTCCCCTTCGCCTCCTCCGCTCAGGCTATTGCCCATCGTGAACGTTCCGGCCGGGATCAGCGCCAGGCTGTCCGCGACGATCACGCGGGCCTTCACCGTGGGCAACAACTGCCCCGGCCACTGGGCGCCGACGTCCCATTTCACGGTCTGCCCGGTACCCGACGCGGTCTGCCAGCCCACCGCGCCGGCAGACCCAACCGCGGGCGCATAGGTCACCCCGCCATCCGACGACACCGCAACACTCACCAGATTGTTCCGCCCGGTGGCAACGGCCAGATCGTAGGTGATCACCACCTGCATGGTGTCCGGCAGCTGCACGGCCTGCACGTTTGACACCGCCGGCTGCGCGCGAAGCGAGCTGAAGAAGAATCCGGGTACCACCCCGGCCACAAGAAGGGCCCCGACAGCCGCAGCGGGCCGATGCGGATTGAACGACCGAAAGAGCCGGAGTGCGCGGGAAAGGAGCATGATGAAAGAAAACTTCGACTACAGTAGCACGTCTCCCACAACGAGGAGCGAGGGCAAACTTCGTCACGGCGCCACGGATCCCCGAACCGGGCCGACACGACGCCCCCCGCAAGTCGGGACTCGGTGACGCCAACCTTCCTCGCATCGAGGTGGAGTTCCTACCCGGCCAGCACCCGCTGGAAGCGCGGTGAGTTCTACGGGGCCCACCCTCGGCGTGGGCGCGGGCGCGCCGCCGGCTCTTCCTGCGCCACCTCCCAGGCCGACACAGGGGTGCTGCTCACGATGCAAATCTTCGTGAAACCGCCGGTCGGTAGTCGACCGCACAGCTGCACGGCTCACCGGGAGACTCGTCAGGTTGCGCGACCTAGCCCCACCCAGCGCGGCTCCTCTATCTGGCCAAGGCTCCTCCCTCGCGGGGACCAGGGATCGACCCCGCCGCCACCAGTCGTATTCATCGATTCATCGGCTCACTCAAAGGCTCCCGGGCGTGCGCCCGCCCATTTCACGCTCCCGGTTTCGCAAGCAGGCTTTCCCCTAAACTTCCGCCGCGCCGACACGATGAGTCAGGTGCACACCCCGAATCACCGTGCCACTCAAAATCACGCTCAAGCCCCATGAGGTCATCCTCATCAGTGGCGCCCTCCTCAAGAACGGAGAGCATCTCACCCAGTTCACCGTCGAGAACGAGGTACCAATTCTGCGCCAGAAGGACATCCTCACCGAGCGCCATGCCGACACCATCTGCAAGAAGCTCTATTACGTCGTCCAGTTGATGTACTTCGAGCCGGCCAACTTGGCCGCCCATCACCAGACTTTCTGGGAGCTAGTCCGGATGCTCTCCGCGGCCGTCCCCAGCACCCTCCCCCTGATCGACGAAATCGGTCAATTGATCCTCGAGGATCGTTTCTACCAGGCCCTCAAGGCCACGCGTAAGCTCATCACCTACGAGGACGAACTTGTCCGAAATGCCCATGAACGCTCACACAACCTACTCAAAAATTCAGAAGGAAACCCTCTCGGGTCGCGACATTGAGGTGCAAGTGCTCCGGAAGGCCGCCGCCCAGTTCCGCCAGGTGCTCGAAGCCACCGACGAGGCCGCCCGCAACAAGCTGCTCGACGGAGCGGTGCGTTACAACCTGCGCGTGTGGGACGTATTCCACGCGGACTGGGAACGCCCCGACTGCGCGCTCGGCACCAAGCTGCGCAACGACCTGATCCGGCTCAGTATCTACGTACATAAGACATCGATCGAGGTCCTGGCCTACGGCGTACCGGAGAAGATCCGCACCCTGGTCAACATCGACGAATGCCTCGCCGAAGGCCTGGTCACCGGCAGCCGCGCCCCGCTACCCGCGCTCGCCTCCGCCTGAAGCGCCCCCGACCATGCCCCTGCTCGCCCCCAACCGGCGGGCCCTCGCGAACCGCTGTCCAGAGGTCCTAAAACTTTTGGATACTGCGGCGCCCGTCGCCGCCCCCGCTCCCACTTCGACGGAGGAGCCACCCGCATTCCTCGACGAAGCCGCCGGCTGCCACCGCCTGCTCCTCGTGCTTACCGGCCTGCCCAGCCTGGCCACGGCGGCAGCCCTGCTGGTCCGCGCCCCCCGAGAGACCCTGTTCTGGTGCATCGAACCCGACCCCGGACCTCTCGCCGCGCGCCTGACCACCGAGGACCTCTCGGCCTGGCTGGCCGACCCACGCGTCTTCCTCTCCATCGGCATACCCACGGTCCCCGCGCTCCGCCGTCTCAACCGTGAACTCGCCTGGGTGGACCGGGCCCGCGCCCTGTTCCTCCCCTCCCGCCACACCGGCCACGAGACACTCTGGCGCCCGCTACTCGTCGCCACCCTCGCGCGGATCCAGCAGCGCTGGCAAAACGTCCTTACCGACCTGCGCCTCGCCCCAGTGCGTTGGGAAAACACCTGCGCCAACCTACCCTCCTTCCTTGCCGGCCCTGGCATTGAGGCCCTCGCGGGGGCTTTCGCCGGTGCGCCGTTGGTACTCGTGGCCGCCGGCCCCTCACTAGACGACGCCCTTCCCTTCCTGCGCCGCGTCGCGCCGCATGCACTCATCGTCACCGGCAATACCTCCTTCCGCGCCCTCGCCGCCCACGGACTCGCCCCCCACCTCACTGTCACCGTCGACCCCTTCGCCTCCACCGACCTCGGTTACGCAGGCCAGCCGGTCGACGCCACCCATCTGGTCGCGCCCGTCTTCGCGTTCCCGGCGGTGCACCAACGCTTCGCCGGCCGCGTCTTCGGACTCTCCGACCAGAGTGCCCTGCTCGCGCGCCTGCGCACCGCCGCCGGCCTGCCCCCACCGGCCAGCCTGCTGGGCGATGCCACCGTCTCGGCCACCATCCTCAATCTCGCCGTGCACCTCGGCTGCGACCGGGTAATCTTCGTGGGCCAGGACTTCGCCATCGCCGACGACGGGCGCACCCACGCCGCGGACACCTTCTACACCGACCTCGGCTGCAACCAGCAGGACAGCGAACCGACCCACCGCCTCCCCGGCACGACCCGCCCCGAGGTCACCGTGCCGTCCCGCCACCTCTGGTACCTGCGCACCATCGAAGGCCACGTTGCCCGGGCACCCCAGATCCGCTACTCGAACACCTCGCACCGCGGCGCCGCCATCGCCGGCGCGCCCTTCATCGACTACGAGTCCGCGGCCGCCGAGCTGACTGCGCGCCCCGCGCGAGATTTCGCCGCCGAGATAGCCGCCCGCCACACCGCCACACCGCCGACCGCCGTCCGCGCCGCTATGGCCGCCGAACTGGCCCGCGCCGGCACCGCCATGCGCGAAGCCCTCCAACTCGCCCTAGCGGCCGCGCTGGCCAACGAGCTTGCCGTCGCCGAGCCCACCCCGGCCAACCGGCGCCGATTCGAAACCGCCGGGCAGCAGTTCGAGCAATGGCGCAGTACCCGCACCACCGAGCAGAACCTGCTGTTCGAGGGCCGCACCAAGCCCGAAATCTTCGAGGCCGAGAAGCGCCGAGTGCGCCTGCCCGTTGACGATCCCGCACGCCCCCTGCGCGAGGCCGGCGAAGTCGCCTGGGCCTTCACCGAGGGTGCGGCCTCCCTGCACCGCCAGCTCCACGCCCTCTCGCTCCCCTCCTGACATGGACACCGACCTGCAAACGGCCGAACAGGCCAAGTACGAGACGATGTGGCGACACGACGACTACCGTCGCTTCTCTCCCGGCCTCTACGCCCTCGAACACCTCGATCTCGTCGGCTGCTTTCGCAAGCTCGGCGTCCGCTCGATCCTCGACGCCGGCTGCGGGAGCGGGAAGTTCATGCAACGCATCCTTGAGCAGCATGCCTCCGAATTCACCATCCGGGGCTTCGACATCGCCAAGAACTGCCTCGACCCCTGGTTCGCCGGCCGCGAAGACGAGCTCCTCACCACCGGCTGCCTCTGGGAAGCCGGCGCCCTCCCCGGCCCCAACGACGCGGTTGTCTGCACTGATGTCATGGAGCACATCCCCACCGAGAAAGTGCCCGCCGTGCTCGCGAATCTCCGCACGGCAGCCACGAAGGCCGTCTTCCTCGGGATCGCCCTCTTCCCCGACAGTTTTGGCCCGAGAGTCCCCGCGCCCGCACACCGACCGTCTAGCCCAGGCGGCGTTGACAGGTGGCGGCCGCCGGCCTCAAAACCCTTTCCGCGGCAGTCGAGAAACATGCCGATTTTGCACTCCCCTCTGGCTGTTTCTGCTCGGCCAACCTGCCGGGCGCGTCCCGACCCCGACCTGACCCGCGCGGCCCCTCGCCATGCCTGCTCCGGCCGCTCGTCACCAATTGTTGATCGCAGAAGGGCGCGCGGCCTTCGACCACGGCAACTTCACAGCAGCCCGTGAGGCCTTTGCGGCCGCCACCTCAGCCCAACCCGATTGCCCCGAGGCCCTCGCGCGGTTGGCCGAGACCTGCGGCGTGCTCGGCGACCACCCCGCCGCCGCCCAGCACTGGAGCAGCGTGCTCGTACTGCGCCCTGGGCTGGCGGTAGCGTACACCGGGCTAGCGCTCACCCTGCGCGCAATTGGGCGTCTCGAGGACGCAACCGCCCAGTTCGAACGGGCCGTGGCCGCCAACCCCGCCCTCGCCGAAACTCCACTTCACTCTCGGCACCTACCCGCCCTCGGTCGTCCTGGGCAGGCGGCGACCGTCTTCCGCGAAGCCCTTCGGCTCGATCCCGCCCACAGCGGCGCCCGTTTCAACCTCTCCCTCGCCCTCTTCAAAGGGGATTTCAAGACCGGCGCACTCGCCTACGAAGCCCGATGGAAGGCCGAATGGCGCGGTCGGGAACGCCCCTTTTCCGGTCCGCGCTGGACGGGTCGGCCGCTTCCCTCCGGCCAGTCCCTACTGCTGTGGGGCGAGCAAGGTATCGGCGACGAGATCATGTTCGCCGGACTCATTCCCGCCGCAATACAGGCCGCCGCGGGCCCTTGCCTGGTGGAATGCGCCCCTCGACTGGTCCCGCTCTTCGCGCGCTCCTTTCCTCTCGCCCACATCGTCCCCCGCGCCGATCCGCCGAGCCCCGCACTCCCGCTTGCCGCAGCACAGGCTCCACTGGGCGCCCTTCCCGGCCTCCTCTGGCCCGCCGGCGCCCCCCCCGTAGCCCCCAATCACTACCTCCAGGCCGACCCCGCCACGAAAGCGCAGCTACGCACCCGCCTCGACCTGCTGGGCGCCGGGCCGAAAATCGGCATCGCATGGCGCGGAGGGCATCCGGCCGCCGGCCGCCCTCGCGTAATCCCCGCACCGGCTTGGGCCCCATTGTTCGCCCACCCCGATCTCGTCGTCATCAACCTCCAGCACGGCGCCACCGCCGAAGAGACGGCCGCCCTCGCCTCCGCTGGTGGCCGGTTGCACACCCTCGCCGACATCGACCCACTCCGCGACATGGACACTTTCGCCGCGCTGGTGGGCTCGCTCGACGCCATCGTCGCCGTCGACAATTCGACCATTCATCTCGCGGCCGCCTTGGGTCGGCCCACGGCCGTCCTGTTGGCACAGGACTCGGACTGGCGCTGGGGAGTCGACGGCACCCCTTGCCCGTGGTATCCATCCCTCACGCGATTGAGGCAGAGCAAAGCGGACGATTGGGCCGCGCCCATCCAGGCGGCCCTGGATTTTCTGGCTGCGCTGCCGCCCTGCCGCCCATGACACCTCCCCCCTCAGCTCCTGCCGCCCCGCACCTCGCCCGCGCCCGCGAACTCGTCGCCGAGGGCCGCGAGACCGAGGCCGTCGCCCTACTGGAGCGCCATGCCTCACCCGACGCCGATGGGCTGCACCGCGCGATTACCACCCGGGCGGCCACCACGGCACTCCAGTCCAAGGAGATCGCCGCGGCCACCGCCTGGCTCGATCGCGGGCTCACCCGCAGCCCCGCCGACCCCACGCTGAACTTTTTCCGCGGCAACCTGCACCAGGATTCCGGCCACACCGACCAGGCCATCGCCTGCTTCCGTCGCTGCGTCGCCGCGGATGCCGGACGCGAAGAGTTTGTCTGCAACCTTGCCCATGCGCTCCTGGACACAGGGGCTCTCGAGGAAGTGGTCGCCCTCTGTTCCTCACTGCCTGGTTCGGCCACCGCGCAGCTCAATCTCGGCGCGGCCCTGGACCGGCAGGGGCGCTTGCTGGAGGCCGCCGCCGCCTTTGAGCGCACCATCGCTCTCCAGCCGGAGTCCTTCGCCGCCTGGCTCAACCTCGGGGGCGTGCGCGACCGCCTCAACGACTCCCACGCCGCCCTCGCCGCCTATAACCGCGCCGTCGCCCTCCACCCCACCTCCGCCCGCGCCCATCTTGATCGCGGCCACACCTTCATTCGGCTCAAGCGCCACGAGGACGCCGTGGCCTCCTTCACCCGCGCCCTGCAGCGCGAGCCCGACAACATCGAAGCCCATATCGCTCGCGCCAGCGCCCGCCTACGCCTATGCGACTGGACCGACCTGCCAACTCTGCGCACGCAGGTCGTGGAGCCCATTCTGCGCTCGCCCCACCCCAGCCGGCTGGCCGCGCCGTTTTTCCTGCTCACCCTCCCGGGGCTCCTCAGCCAGCAAGAATTGGCGACAGTGGCCGCCGACCGCGCCCGGCGCGTCGCCCTCGCCTCCACGCCGCTGCGGGCCGGGACCACCGTCCCCGCCGGCCGGCCGTTGCGCATCGGCTACGTCTCGCCCGATTTCGGCAACCACGCCGTGGGCAACTGCCTGCGTTCACTCTTCGCACGCCACGACCGTTCCCGCGTGAGCGTCCACGCCTTCTCGCTGCTGCCCCACACCGAGAACGAATACAGCACCGCCCTGCGCGCCGGGGTCGACACCTGGGACGAGCTCCACGCGCTGGGCGACCGCGAGGCGGCCGAGCGTATCGCCGCACGCGAGATCGATGTGCTCGTCGACCTCGCCGGCCACACCAAGGACAACCGCCTACAGCTCTTCGCCTGGCGCCCCGCCCCCGTGCAGGTGGCCTGGCTCGGCTATCCCGGAACCACCGGCGCCGCCTCCATCGACTGGATCCTGGCCGATACCCACCTCATCCCGCCCTCCGAGGAGCACGCGTTCACCGAAAAGATCCTGCGCCTGCCCGGCTCCTACCTGCCCACCGACGACGCCCAAACCATCGCCACCGGCCACGACACCCGCGCCGAGCACGGTCTGCCCGAAACCGGCACCGTGTTCTGCGCCTTCAACAACACCTACAAGATCGAGCCACTGATCTTCGGGGCCTGGATGGAGATCCTGCGCCGCACCCCCGGCTCCGTGCTCTGGCTACGCCAATGCCCCGCGCCAGCGGCCGCCAACCTGCGCCGCGAGGCCGAGACGCGCGGCATCGCCCCGCCCCGGCTGCTCTTCGAGACCCAGGGCCTCTCCAAGGACCTCCACCTCGCCCGGCTGCGCGCCGCCGATCTGTACCTCGACACCCATTTCTACAACGCCCACAGCACCGCAGCCGACGCGCTCCGCGCCGGGCTCCCCGTGCTCACCCTCCCGGGCCAAACCTTCCCCTCCCGAGTCGGAGTCGGCCTGCTCACCACCCTCGGCCTCACCGACGAACTCCTCGCCGCCTCACTGGAGGACTATGTCGAGCGCGCGGTACGGTTCGCCGCAGAGCCCGAGCGACTCCGCTCCGTGCGCGCGCGGCTGGGCCAGGCGGTCGCCCAGCCCGGAGGACTCTTCGACACCGCCGCCTTCGCCCGCAAACTCGAAACGGCCTACGCCCGGGTCTGCAGCCGCCATCCGTAACCGGCAGCCGGGCACAAATCGCGGCGTTTTCACACGCCTCGCACACTCGGGACGCTTGCGGGACCGGGAACTCGGGCGTTTGCTACCTGCGTTGATCGGCCCCTCCTCCGACCGCAAGCCTGCCGCCCAGATGAGCTCTCGCCCCCGTCCGCCCCCCGCTCCATGAAACGGATCATTCGCATCCTCGGCTTGGCCTTGGGTTTGCTGCTGCTGTTCCTCGCCTCCCTCGTTTTCACCAACAGCTGGTTGCGGCAACAGAACGAACAACTGCTGCGCGACACCCTGCACAGCCGGGCCGCCCAATTCGCCGACATCCTAGCTTTAGCCAAGGCCGGACCGCCCCCATGGACTCCGGAATTGGCGGACCAACTCTCGCGGGCGCTCGACGCCGAGATTCTCGTGCTCGACACCCCTCCGAGCACCGCCCAAACACCCCGTCCCTCGACCACCAGCATCCGTTGGCGCTTCAACCACAGCTTCCTCAACGCCGACGGGCTTCCCGAGGCCCAGGTCCAGGTGGTGCTTGCGCCGCCGCCGACCGTGCGGGCGATGGCCCTGCTCCAGCGGGTGAGCGCCGTATTGCTCTCCTTCGCCTTGCTGCTCCTGCTGGTGCTCATCCTGCTGGTAGTCATCGATCGCCGCTGGCTGCGCAGCGAGGATACCACCGAGGCCTCCGCGCCCGGCGCCCCTTCGGGCGAATTCACTGTGCTCAGCCACCTCGCCGCCCGTTCGGCCCGCCAATCCGTCGAGCTCGAGCAGGAGCGCAGCGAGCGCCAGCGCGCCGAGGCCGATAGCCATCTCAACCAAGTGCTGCTCAACCGGGCGTTGCAGGAGAAGATCAACATGGGCCGCGACCTGCACGACGGCCTCATCCAATCGCTCTATGCCACCGGCCTCACCATCCAAGCCGGACGCAGGGCCCTCACTCAGGATCCCGCCGAAGCCCGCAACCTCATCGAAACCGCGCTCCAGACCCTCAACGCCGCCATCCGGGAGGTCCGCGAATACATCTCCGGCCTAGCCCCCGAGAAGCTTCAGGAGCGCAGCTTCGCCGACTCCGTCCAGACCCTCGCCCACAATCTCGCCGCCGGCCGCCCCATCGATTACGACCTGCGCATCGACGAGGAGGCTGCCCGGCACATTCCGCCGGACCACGTCACCGATCTGCTGCAAATCGTGCGCGAAGCGATCAGCAACAGCCTGCGCCACGGAGGCGCCCGCCACATCTCGGTGCGGCTCCATCGCCACGGCAACGCCATCGCCCTGCTGGTTCACGACAACGGTTCCGGGTTCGACATCCACCGCGCCGAGCGCGGCCACGGCCGCGACAACATGCAGGCCCGCGCCGCGCGCCTGGGTGCCACCCTACGCTGCAACAGCGAAGCTGGCGTCGGCACCCGCATTGTGGTCGAGTTCTCCGCGCCCCCTTTGCCTGAAAACCCATGAAAGCCGCCACCGCCGCCCTCCGCCTCGCCATCGTCGACGACAGCCAAGTTGTGCGCCTGGGCCTGAAGGCCCTGCTCACTGCCGAGCGCGACATCACCATCGTCGGCGAGGCCGGCAAGGTCTCCGAAGCCGTCGCCATGGCCGCGCGGGTACGCCCGGATGTCATGCTTCTCGACATCCGCCTGCCCGACGGCACCGGCTTCGACGTCTGCCGCCAGATTCTCAAGGACAACCCGCAGATCCGCGTGCTCTTCCTGACCTCGGTCATCGACGACAAGCTGATCAACGAGGCCATCCACAGCGGGGGCCAGGGCTACCTGCTCAAGGAGGTCGGCGCGGAGGACCTGGTGCAGGCCGTGCACGACGTGGCAGCCGGCAAGTCGGTCCTCGACCCACAGGCCACCGCGCAGGTGCTCGGGCTCATGCGCCACCGCTCGGCGGTGGCCGGCAATCCCGTTTCCAGTCTTTCGGCACAGGAGCGGCGCGTGCTCACCCTCATCGCCGAGGGCAAGACGAACAAAGAGGTGGGCAATGATCTCGGGCTCACCGAAAAGACGGTGAAGAACTACCTGGCCAACGTCTTCACCAAGCTCGACGTCACCCGCCGTTCACAGGCTGTTGCGATGTTCGTCTCGGCCAAGGAGTAGGGCCGGAGCATATCGTGGCATGGGTCACCAGCCCCGTGCCATACCAAGCCCACGGCTCTGGAACGCCCAACCTCACCGAAGTGCTCGCCCCACCCTTGCGCCTTCTCGCGGCAAACCAGCGGATCGAAGCCACCGGAGTAGCGCTGCAGATACAACGCGCTGCCGAAGATCGGCACACTGCAAAGGAACAGCAACAGGAGCGACGGGAAGTCCTGCTCCTCGTCGGGCTCCGGGTTCTCGCCCGCCATCCGCGAGGTCCTGACGCTCGCCGACTCTCCGGACGCCGCCGCGCAATCCTTGGTGGATCTGGCCAACGCCGAGGGCGGCCCGGACAACGTCACCGCGGTGGTGGCCTTTGTGGCGGAAGGCTGAAGACGGCGATCGCCGGATCGTTGCTGGCGGGCCGCGGCCCCAAAACCGGCGTAATTGATCAAGTAACGCCTCACGAAACGGACCGCCTCTTGGCAAGCGGCGCTTGGCGCGGCGATCCGGCCGGCGGTGGCGGTGAGCGTAGCGCGATGCATAGTCGCAGACCGCACGTAAAACGATTCTGGACTCCTTCGTGTCCGTTCCAATATTTCATTGCATGCGCTCTCGTTCCGCTTTTTGCCGCCTCCTTGTGCTTGCCGGCGCCGCCCTGACCGCCGCCCTTCCGGTCCGCGCAACCACCGCGGTCTCAAATATCACCGGCATCGAAAACTGGTGGTGGAACCCCGGACCGCTTACGTCCTACGAGAGCTTCACGGTGGGCAGCCAGGCGGCGACCCTCCAGGGGTTCTCCTTCAAGATGTCGTGGACCAGCGGCAGCGCCGGGCATGTGGACATCCATAACAGCAGCGGCTCCACCTTCGGCAGCCTCATCGCCTCCACGCCGACCTCCACCTTCGCCACGTCCGGACAAGGATCGCTCTTCATCGCAGCCCCGCCGCTTTCATTGCAGGCCAACTCCACCTACTTCATCCGCTTCGTCCTCGACTCCGGGGAGTTCAACTCCTGCATTTCCAGCACCGTCGTCGAAACGGGGCTACCCGGCTGGTCGATCGGCGACAGCACGTGGTTGGTAAACTACAATCAATGGTCGACCGGCATTCCGATGTTCGCCGTCGAGACCGGCGCCGTGCCGGAGCCGTCTACCGCCGCCCTCGCGCTTGGCACCATCGGCCTCGGCGTCGCGCTGTACCGGCGCCGCAGGGTCGGCACGGCCCGACGCTAAGCGTCCGGATAGGCTGCGAGACGCGGCACCCCCGGAGCTGACATGCCCTTTCTCGCGGGCACAAACCGTGGCCCGCGCCTGGACCTCCGCTCAGCAAACGGAGGGCTCGCCGGGGTGCCGCTTGGCAACCCGGGGGCGTCGATGCGCTGGATCTTGCCCTTGCGCGCAGCTGGCTGAGGGCGAGAGCCCACCGCCCTTTTGCCGGATAGAATTTCGACGATGCTGGCTACGGCCGCATCAATCGCGCGAGGATCAATCGGAACCGGTGAGGGGCGACACTCACCAGTATCCACGCCGCTCAATCGCACGCCGGCGGCCGTGCGCACACGCGCCGATAGAGATCGACGTAGCGCGGCACAATCGCCGCCGCGGAAAACAACTCCTCGGCGCGCCGCCGCCCGGCGCCGCCCAGTGCTAGGCGCAAGCCCGGATCCTCCACCAAACGGTCCGCCCCGGCGGCCAACGCATCGATGTCGCCCACAGGAACCAGCAGCCCGCTTTTTCCCTCTTCGATCACTTCGGGAATCCCGCCCACCTGCGTCGCCACGCTGGGACAGCCGAAACACATCGCTTCCAGAATCCCAAGACAGAAGCTCTCCGCCTCCGAGGCGAAAAACCCGAGATCGGCGGCCTGCAGGTAATCCTCAATCCCGAAAACGTTCTCGCGGACGAGCACCCGGCTCTCGAGACCGAGCTGACGCACCAGCGGGCGGAATGGCTCGAAATCTCCGCCGGCCAGAACCACCAGTTTGCACTGCTGGCGTGACCGCATCCGAGCCATCGCCTCAAGCAGGTGCTCCACCCGTTTGAGCGGCCGCAGATTTGAGAGGTGCACGATCATCGCCTCATCCCGCAGGCCGAGCTCATCACGCACGGCGTCGCGTGAACGGGACGGCGGGCGCGGCACGAAAAAGTTGTGGATGACGTCGATCGGGCGCTCGACGGCCAGCACGCGCCGTGTCTCGTCGTGCAGCCACGCAGAGACCACCGTGATCGCGTCGGATGCCTCGAGCGCATGGCGGATCGCCGGCCGATAGCCCGCATCGCGCCCGAGCAGGGTGGTGTCGGTCCCGTGCAACGTCGTTACGATCCGAGGACGCTGCGCCGGCGGCAGCATCGCCCGGGCAAGCAACGCCGCGGTGGCGTGGGGCACGGCGTAGTGCACATGCAGCACGTCGAGCCCTCGCAGCGCGCATACCTCGGCCATCTTCACCGAGAGCGGCAAAGTGTAGTCCGGGTACTTGAACAGCGCGTAGTCGTTGACCACCACCGGATGAAAGAACAGCCCCGCCACGTCGGCCGGTATGCGGAACGGCCGCTCGTAGCTGATAAAATGCACCTCGTGACCACGGCGGGCCAATTCCACGCCCAGGGCCGAGGCGAGGATGCCGCTGCCACCCACGGACGGGTAACAGGTGATGCCGATTTTGAGTGGACGTTCGGTCATGTCAGAAGCGGCGCGCGGCCCGGCCCAGGGGGACAAGCGAGTCGAACACCAGCGGATCGTTCGGGAAGAGCGGCTGCGCGTGGCTCGCGCCGCAGCGCGCCCCGTGCACGCGCGCACGGGCCAATTGCAGCTCGACGTAGTTGCGAGTTTGCAACTGGGAGCCATGGGCCTCCATCGCGGCTGTCCAGGCGGCGACGATCCCGGGGGCGGAAACATCGATGAGCACAGCCGCAAGGTCCCGAGGCTCGGCGTCCACCGAAACGGCATAGTAGAACAACTGCGCGATCCCGTGAGGCGGCAGATCCCGCAGCTCCGCGACCCCGCCGTAGCGCGCCAACCGCGCGGCATCGCGCACCATGCGCCCGAGCTTAGCGTGGTCGGGATGCTGATTCTCTACCAGGCTGGGCGCCAAGACGATCCCCGGCCGCACCCGCCGGATGATGCCGGCGAGTTTCACCACGTGCACCGTCGTCTCCTCGAAATGGGCATCGCCGCCCAGTTCGACGAACTCCACCTCCGCGCCGAGACAAGCCGCCGCGGCCCGCGCCTCCGCCAGCCGCTGTTCGGGAGTACCGTTCGTGGCGGATTCGCCGCGCGAACACACGACCAGGTGCGCCGGGCGGCCGGCGCCGGTTTCGAGCGCGATCACGCCGCCGCATCCGAATTCGATGTCGTCGGGGTGGGCGCCGAAGGCCAGCACGGGGCGCGGCTCAGTCAGGGAGGTCGGTGTAGGCTTCATCGGAACGGTCAATGGCATCGCGAATTGAGAAAGTGACCTCAGGCGTCTCCGCCATGTTCAGGTACTTCTGCTCGCCGGCACCGGCGATATAGTGGGTGCAGTGAAGTACCGATTGCATCCAGCGCAGGCGGGTGTCGCGCGTCGGGCTGATCTGCTCCCGGCCGAACGGTACCGGAGGAAGATCGATAAACACATTGCCACCCTCGTGCAGCCGCAGCGTGCCGGCGGCATAGCGGGCGCGCACAATCTCGCCGCCGTGCGGCACATCCACGAAGTAGTCGGCCACCTCGCAGGCGGCGCTCCGCAGGGCCGAATCGCTCGAGCGCACGACGCGGATACCCTCGAGCAGTCCCATGCGCCGGTACATCTCAAGGCAGAACTCGGCGACCGTCGGCGCCGGGTTGTCGCGGAACGCCTCCACCCAGCGGGCGGGGACATAGGCCGGGAGCTGCCGCGCGGTGCTCTCGCGCCAGCCCGCCGGCACCCGCTTGAGGTGGAGCGGCGAGAACTTGCGCTGCAGCTTGTTCTCGAAAGCGAAATTCAAGGCCACGGGATGCCCGGTCGAGGCATCGCGCAGAGTCGTACGCGTCTCCCGCGGGTCGTGGTCGCTGTCGTGGAAAAAGAAAACGATCTCTCCCCCGATCTCCTGCTGCAGCCTCCGGGCCGTGCGGAACTTCGCGACCAGGAAACGCCGCGGGAAGAACCCGCAGGGTTGCTGGCCAAAACAGATGAGGGGCTTCGTATTCATGACAATCCGGCCTCGCGGGCGGGGGAACGGGAGCCGAGCACCCACTGCAGCAGCAGGCTCAGGCCCACGCAGGCCGCACAGCCGATGAGGTTGTACCAGAGATAGCTAATCGTAAGAGAAAAGTAGAGCACGACGACCAGCGCCTGCGCGACCAGCGCGGCGATGAACACCGCGGTGCCCCCGATGCGCTTCAGGAACAGCGCCACCAGGAAGAGCCCCAACACCACGCCATAGAAGATCGAACCGAGAATGTTGATCGCCTCGATGAGATTCTCCATGAAACGCGCGAAGAGCGCGAAGCCGATGGCGAAGAGGCCCCACATCGCCGTGAACCACTTCGCCGCCCGAACGTAGTGGGCATCGTCAACCGGCGTCTTGTGCAGGTGCCGATAGAAATCGACCGCGGTGGTGGTGCCGAGCGCGTTTAACTCGGAGGCTTTCGACGACAACGCCGCCGCGAAGATCACCGCCACCAACAGACCGATCGCGCCGTGCGGCAGATAGTTCAGGACAAAAGTGATGAAGATGTAGTCGGAATCCTTCGTCTTGGCGTCCGGATCCGCAGCGACGAGCAGCGCGCGCGCCTCGCCGCGCACCGCCTCGCTGCGCCGGTGCCACTCCAGTACGGAGGCTCGCGCCGTCGCCTCGACCGCCGGGTCACCGGCGCGTTTCGCCTGCATCCAGGCGTCTATCTTCTCCTGCTTCTCGCCGTGGGTGGCCGCAAACTTCTCCTCCACCGCGCGGAAAGCCGCGGCGTCGCCGCTCTGCGCCGCCGCTTGCCACGTGGCCTGGTTGAAGAACACCGGCGGCTTCTCGAACTGGTAGAACACGAAAACCAGCGCCCCGAGCAGCAGGATCGAGAACTGCATCGGAATCTTGAAAACCGCATTGAACATCAGGCCCAGCCGCCCCTCCCGCAGCGAGGCTCCGCCGATGTACCGCTGCACCTGCGACTGGTCGGTACCGAAGTACGAGAGCGAGAGGAACAGCCCGCCGAGCATACCCGACCAGATCGTGTAGCGCCGGTCCGGATCGAACGAGAAGTCGACCGCCTCGAGCTTGCCAAGACTGCCGGCGAGGGCCGCGGCGTCCGTGAAGCCCAGCCCGGCGGGCAGCTTGATCAGCAGAACGACGAAGGCCGTGACCATCCCGGCGAAGATCACCGCCATCTGGTAGCGCTGCGTGAGACTCACAGCCTCGCTGCCGCCCGTCACCGTATATACGATCACCAGCAAACCGGTGAACAGGATCGTTAGGTCCAGCCGCCAGCCCAGCACCGCGGAGAGGATGATAGCGGGCGCGTAGATGGTGACTCCCGCCGCCAAGCCGCGTTGCAGCAGGAAGAGCCCGGCCCCGAGCAAGCGGGTCTTTCCGTCGAATCTCCGGCCCAGATACTCGTACGAGGTGTAGACGCCGAGTCGCCGGTAGATCGGCAAGAACGCCACCGCGATGATGATCAGCGCCAGTGGCAGGCCGAAGTAGTTCTGCACAAACCCCAACCCGCTTTCATAGCCCTGCCCGGGGATTGAGAGGAAGGTGATCGCGCTGGCTTGCGTCGCCATCACCGAGATCCCGATGGTGCCCCACCCCATCGTCCGGTCGCCCTTGAAATAGGTGCTCGGATTATGGATTCCGCGCGTGCGCCACACGCCAAAAACGGCAATCCCGACCATCGTCCCGATCACCACCAGATAGTCGAGCAGGCTCATGCGAAATGCCGGGAGAAGAGGGCCAGAAACACCACGGCCAACACGAAGCAGCCGAACACGAAGAGGTACACCCGCCGCCAGGTGCGAAACCCGGGCAGCCCCGTGACTTCGTCGTCCCCGGGCGGAACGCCATCAGCCGGGTTGTCGTTGGGGGCGTCCAGCGGCGCGCGCTTCATCGACCGAGGGAAAGAAGGTTGCCGAACAGCCGGTAGGCGCCGGGCACGCCGTCCGGCAGCTGCCGGAAGAACGACAAACTCGTGTAGACGTAGTAGCCGCGGCCCTGCGCCGCCACGAGCAGTCCACCGGCCTTCGGCGCATCGCCCGGATCGCTGCAGCCGAGCAGCGCGACGAAGCGTTCATCCCACTGATTGGGGAAATAGGCCCCGCGCTCCTGCACCCAATTTTCGAAGTCGGCCGGAATGATCCGATTTGGCCCCAACAGCGCCGGATGCTCCGGCGCGAGCAAGGTAACCGCGGCGTTTTCATCGGTGACCCGCTCCCCCGAGACGCGCACCGGAAACGGGGCCACCTCGATCGTGCGCCCACCCTCGGGCCGGTTGTAGAGCGCCACCACCGTGCCCCCTTGTTCGACGTAGGCCGCGAGATTCGGCAGCAGCGGCGCGAGTCCCGCGCGGGTATTGAAGGCCCTAACGCCAAGCACCACCGCGTCGAACTCCCGCAGCCGTTCCGCCGTCAGATCGGACTCCGCCAGCGCCGTGACGGCGCAGCCCATCCGCGCGAGACAAGCGGCAATCTCATCCCCGGCCCCCGCGAGATAGCCGACCTTCCGCGCCCGCACCGCCAGCTCCAAGCTCACCGCCGTCAACTTGGCCAGGGGTTGCAGCAGGATCGGAGGCAAATGGTCGTAACTGATCGTCCGGCGCCCACTCCCGTAGTCCCGGCCGTCCACGGAGGCGACCGCCAGGATCGCCGCGGTTGCAGGTCGGTTCGGCGCAGTCACAGAGAAGGCCAGACGCACCTTCTCCCCCGACTGGCCCAGGGTGAAAGACCGGCTTTCCGGGGCGACCGTCCACCCAGCGGGGACGTCCAGTCGTAGCACGCCGGCGGCGGCGCGCGCGGCCATGATTTCGACGGCGGCCTCTCGCGTGGCGCCCGGAGCCAACAGGGTGAGCGGGTCACCGTACGCTAGCGACACTGGAGGAATCGCGGCGAGCCCTCGCCGGATCTCACCGCGCAACGGGTCCCGCAGGACCTGCACCGGCTCGTCAGCGAGGACCAGCCTTTGCCCGCCGACCTCGAAGACCTGTTCCACCGGGAAAACCGGAGCATCCTCGGCGGCTCCAATGAGTGCCGGATTCGCCACGACGGCCATCCCGGCCGTGCCGGGCACACGCAGCCAATAGGGCTGGCTCGGCGCCGTCGCCGCGGGCAACGCCCGGGCGGATTCGTGGCGCGCGGCGCGATTCGTCTGCAAATCCACTCCCGTTGCCTCTTCGGAATTGAGCATCGGGTAGCGCACACCGATCCAGCGCACCGGAACCTCGGCGCGAGCGATCACTTCATGACGCAACTTGAGGGCCTCGCCTGGCACGACTTCAGCCCGTTCGACCACGGTTTCCCAGTACAAGCCCAGGCAGGCGGCAAGAATGCGGTCGAGCTGCACCCGCTTTTCCGCGACGATCGGGTCGTTCGGCAGTGCGGCCAGCCGCAGGCGGAGCTCGAGCAGCAACGGCACCGAAGCGGAGGGTCGGCGGGCATCGAACTGCGCGAACGCCTGCTCGGCGAGGAGTCCGACCGGGGCACCGCCCGGGATGCGGCCCCAAGTCGTGTCGACGCCATCCAGCAGGTCCGTGGTGGCGGGCTCACCGGCGAGATGCTGAAACCATTCGCTGAATGCGCCACGCGAGCCGACGGAGCCCATGCCTTGGCTGCGGTGCATCGTGCGGCTGAGCGCGGCGATCTCCCCGGCCGATTCGCCGCTGAGCGGATCATAGTCTCCCACTTCGAGAGTGAACACCCCGGGGGTACCGGGCGCGGGCGGAGTCGCTCCCCCGAAATTGTAGCCGTTCCACACGATCCGTTTGGGCTGCCAAGGCGGCAGATCGGCTAGTTCCGCACGAAAGGCTGCGGGATCGCCGGCCAGGCCAAACGCCTCGAGCGCCAGCACGGCCGAGGCGGTGTGATGGCCGTGGCCGCCGCCTCCGTTAGCCGGCAAGGCGAAGCGCGACACCAGCACGTCGGGCCGGAAGGTGCGGATGACCCGCACCATGTCGGCCAGCACCTGTTGGCGGTCCCAGACCGCGAGCGTCTCCTCGGCGGTCTTGGAGAAGCCAAAATCGACGGCGCGGGAGAAATACTGTCGGGCGCCGTCAAGACGGCGGGCCGCGAGCAGCTCCTGTGTGCGAATCACACCCAACTCCTCGCCCAGCTCGGGGCCGAGGAGATTCTGCCCGCCGTCCCCACGAGTGAGCGACAGGTACGCCGTGGCCGTGCCCCGGTGGTGGGCGAGATACGCGATGAGCCGCGTGTTCTCGTCGTCGGGATGGGCCGCGACGTAGAGCACCCGCCCCGTCGCGCGGAAGCTGCGCAGCTCCTGGAGAATCTCCGCCGAGGACAGCGACGTCGGTACCGCCGCCGAGGGCACGGCGGCAAAACCAGCCGCCAAGGCCAGCCCGAAAGAGGCCAGCACGCAGCACCACATTTGCCGGCCGGCGCCATGCACCAGCCGGAGGGGACGACAGGCGGAACTCATCACTTCAAGGAGGCGATGAGCTCGTTGTTCAAGCGAGTGTATTCAGCACCAGCCCCACCCGGGGCTTTGGCGGCGAGTTCGATCGATTGTTTCGCGGCGGCGATCGCGGCGGCCTTGTCGCCCATTTTGGCGAGAATCCGAGCCTTATGATACATGTAGTAGAAGGCGTCGGGTTGGGCGGCCAGGGCGGCGTCCATCCACGTACGGGCCTTCGTCAGGTCGAGGTTGTGATCAAGATAGAAGGTGGCGGCTTGGGCGTAGGGCTTCTTCTCGCCGTCGGAGGCCATGGCGGCCTCGATCTGCGCCACGACAGTCGCGGTGATGTCGAACTCCACCTTCACCGGCACGCGGGTCTTCTGCCACACGAGGTTCAGAGTCGCGGACTCGTCGCGGATGTCGTTCACGTCGATCGTGAAGGTCTCGACGGGCTCGGCGAGGGTCACCGGCTTGACCTTCACACGGACCACGTCTTGGGCTTCATCGTATTTGTAAGCTCCCCACTGCCCCGGGGCCTTGTTGAGAATCACGGTCCACTCGGTCGCCCCGGGGATGCTGAACAGCCCGTAGGCGCCGGCGGGCACCTCGGTGCCGCCAAACTTCACCGGCGTGCTGAAGGTGACGCGCGTGGCGTTGTTGGCCCCGGTGCGCCAGACTTCGCCGTAGGCCACCAGGCCGCCAAAGACGGTGCGGCCCTTCACACTTGGGCGGGAATAGACGATCTCGATATCGGTGAGGCCCACGCGTTGCTTGAGCGTGGCGGCAGGGCTGGCGGCGGGGAATTCGACCTTGGGCGCCTGCGGTTTCGGCGTGGCGGCCGGGGTGGCGCTCTGCGCGCACAAACCGGAGACAAGGATCAGGGTGGACAAGGTGAAGAGACTGGCGCGACGAGATGAGTTCATATTTAGGGTACTAGTGACGGTTGACGTGACAGACGAGGTTGCAGGGAAAGGTTCGGCCCAGCGCCCTCACGGCGTACGGGCAACGGCGGTCGCCTCCAGGCGGAGATGACCATGGTCGACGCTGGTAGTTCCGGTGGCCCTCACGCGCACCGGCTCTTTGCTGCAAAACGGCGCATGGCACTGTTTCACCGCAGGGTTCTCACTGAGGTAATAGATCTGCGCGGTACCACCTGCGGCCACGCGCACGGCCGGCCGGCAGTCGTGGGTCTCGTGCAGGATGCAGCGGGTGCAGATCGCCTCCCCCTCGATGGTGACTATCGGACCGGCTGAGGTTGATGCCGCGCCGACCAGCAGATAGCCCACCACCAAGACCAAGGCCGCAGCCGCCGAGGCGAGGGCGGCCCACCGGGGTCGGGGCAGCCAGAGCGAGCGCAGGGCGCGCCGCACGGTTTCCCCAAGATTGGTCAAGCGACCCGCCGGTTGGTCCGGCGCGGCCACTCGCGCCTCCACCGCGCGGCAAAACGCCTCGGCGTTGCCTTCCGCGGCGAGGCGGGTCTGCCAGGAGTCGGCAAAGGCCTGCGCCGAACGCTCCGGCGCCTGTTGTTGCGACCAGAGTTCCCAGAGCACGAGATGCTGCCGGAGATCGCGAATCAGCTCCGGGTGGTCGCGCAGATGCGCGGCGAAGGCCGCCTCTTCGGCTGGGGTCATCTCGCCATCCAACAGCTGGCTCAGTCCCCGCTCGTAGATCTCGTCGGTCACGGCCGCACCTCCACGGTCTTGCGCTGAATGCAATCTTTCACTACGACACGAATGCGTAGCAGCATCTGCCGCAGGGTATCGGCGCGCATGCGCAACTCACGCGCGAGCGCGGTGGCGTTTTCACTGGAGGCGTAGCGCCGCTGCAAAACCTCGCGCTGGCGCGAGGGTAACTGCGCCACGCATTCCTGCATCACCGAGACCAGCCGGCGGGCATCCACCGACTCGGCCGGGTCGTGATCGGCCTGGTGCAACAGAAGATCCGTCACCGCGAAGGGCAGCAACCGGGAGCGCCTCGCCTCCTTGCGGCGCTCGTTGGTCACGAGATGGCGCGCGATCCCGCGTAGCCACTTGCCGAAATCGGTGCCGCTGTCGAAATCCGCCAACCGCCGCCAAGCCACCAAAAACACCTCCTGCGCGAGATCATCGACCGAGGCGGCGTCCGCGCCGAGCATCCGGATGAACGCCCGCAGCCCTGCCTGATGCTCCCGGACCAAAGCCCCGAAGCTCTCCACTTCGGCTGGGATTGGGTGCGGTTCGATCGGCATGTTGCCCTATGTTGTCTCAAGCGAAGCGAACGTGACAAAAAATCGCAGCAACAAGCAGCCAAAGCCGCTGTCGCCCGTCCCCCCAGGCCCAAGGCACGTGCCGGCCCGCAGCCGACGCAGGACTGGGGCCATTGCGGGGAAAGCCCCGCCCTACTTCGCCGGGTGGAACTCCGCCAACTCGGCGGCGGCCCAAGCCTTGGCACGATCGGCGGTAGCAGCGCGAATACGGGCGACGGTCTCCTTGGTCACTTCCGGCGACTGGTTGCCCCACTCCTGGCGGATGTAAGTCAGCACGTAGGCAATCTTCTCGTCCTTCCAGTTCGAGCCCAACGGTCCAAAGGCGGGCATCGCCGCGCTGTTGTAAGTCACGCCATTGACGGTCACCGGCCCGCTCAGGCCATGGATGAGGATACGAACGATGGCATCCTCGTTGCCGTTAACCCAATCGGAACCGGCGAGCGGAGGATACGTGCCAGGCAGGCCGGCGCCGGTCGCCTGATGGCAGGTCACGCAGTTCAAAGCGTAGAGCTTCTTGCCCGCAGCCACCGGGTCGACCGCGGCGGTAGCCCCGCCGGCCGGTCCGCCTCGCCCTTGCACCTCCTCGTTGTAGACCAGCGGATCGAAGCCGCCGGAATAGCGTTGCAGATACAGCGCGCTACCGAAGATCAGCAGGCTGCACAGGAAGAGCAGCAGCAGCGACGGGAAATTCTGCTCCTCGTGGGGCTCCGGCTGCTCACGCGAGTGCGCCGGGGTCGGATCGGCGGGAGAATTCGGATTGGAGTCGCTCATCACTTCTTCCCTCCGGAAACGTTCACCGGGATGGACTCCGGGTAGTCGAACTCGTGTTTCAAGCTCAGCAGATAGGCCACCAGCGCCTCGGCCCGATGCGTGGGCACGACCTCGTAGCCGGGTTGCGCAGCGTAGATCGGCGGCAGTCCCTGGATCGCCTTGGGCGAGGGTTGGCCGATGATCTTGCGCGTCTCAAAGAGGAAACGGAACGGGGGCATGATCGAACCGGGCGAGGTGAGCTGCGGGTCGAGCAGGTGCTTGAAGTGCCAGTCGGCGTTGAGGGGCCGGGCGCCCACATTCATGAGGTCCGGGCCGGTGCGCATGGTGCCGAGCAGCAGGCGCTCCTGCTGCACATAGTCGCGGGGCACGCTCTGGCGTTCGCCCCAGCCGCGGAGGTCATCGGTGCCAAAACCGGGCCGGCGCACCTGTTGGCTGTGGCAGTAGAGGCAACCGAGCTCTTGGTACACCAGCTTGCCCTGCCGCGCCAAGCCGGGCACGGCCTGGGGAAAGGCGATGCCGGTGTCGACATCGACGTAAGTGCCGATCTTCTCGAGCGCGAGGTGGTTCGTGAGGACGATGCCCGTCCACGAAAACGCGAGCGCGAGGAAGATCCCGAGGAAGAGGAGCGGTCCTTTGTTCATGCGCGGGAAGCCGGGAGCACGGCGGAAACGGGGCTGAGGCGGGTGGGCTGTACTCCAGCGACCGCACGCGGTTGCAGAAGCATCCAGACAAAACTCACCGCGAAAGAAAGATGCCCGATGGTCATGAGAATTCCGGCAAGGCTGCGCGAAACCAGGTACGGGATCGTGTGCTTCACGATGTCGAGGAAGAGCGGCACTTGCAGGGTCACCTCCTGGGTCTTCGGGTCCGTCGTGGTGGCGATCATCTCCCACCCCTGGATGAGGCCGCCGAGCGAAAGCCCGACGACGTAGAGGGTGATGCCCAGGGCACAGGCCCAGAAGTGCACCGAGATCAACGTGGCCGAGGGCCACTCACGGCCGGTGAGGCGCGGCATCATGTAGTAGATCGCCCCGAACATCACCATGGTGAAGAAGGCGTAGAGCCCGTGGTGGGCATGGGCCACGGTGAAATGGGTAAAATGGCTGAGCTCGTTGAACGAGCGCACTGCCATCGCCGAGCCGATGAGGCTCACCAGGGTGTAGCTCATGCCGCCGAAGACCATGAAACGCAGCGTGGGGCTGTCCTTCAGCCGGCCGAAACTGCCGATCATCGTGAGGTGGTGGTTGATCCCGGTCGTTACGACCGGAATGACCATCAACAAGCTGGCGACGATGCCGGCAGTGATGACCCACGCCGGCTCCGGTCCGCCGATGAGATGGTGCACGCCGGCCCAGTTGTAGAAGAGCGCCAGCGACCAGAAGCCAAGGGCGGATAGATAGTAGCTGTGAATCGGTTTCCCCAAAACCTTCGGGAGGAAATAGTAGATCGAGGCCAGGCCAATGGGTGTGAACCAGAGCCCGAGGACGTTGTGGGCGAACCACCAGTTGACCAGCGGCTGCACCGCTCCCCGCGCCGGCGCGAAGACGAGCATGATCTGGGCAATCGAGTACAGCCACGGGAACCAGAACAGCGCGGCGAGGATATACCACTGGGAAACGTAGACGTGGCCCGGGGCACGGAAGCGGAAGGCCACAATCGCCCACACCCCGACCAGCGCATAGGCCACGAAGAGCAACGGCGTGGCGTAGGCCGGGAACTCGAGCCACTCGATCGAGGTGGAATCGCCGCGCAGGATACCGCCGATGCCGATGGCCACCCCGAGGTTCCAGAAGGCCGCCGCGATCCCGAGCACTCCCACATGGCGCAGCTTCGTGCGCGAGAGGCGGGCCATGATCCAGAACGCCACGGCGAAGGCGGCGTTGGTGGCCCAACCATACACCACGGAATTGAGGTGGGCCGTACGGATATTGCCGAACGTCAGCCACTCCGCCTGTCCGAGGAAGGCGGGGTTGTGGAGCTTGATCGAGGCAATGAGCGCAAAGACGGTCCCGAGCAGCAGCCAGAACAACGCGCTGCAGAGGAAGAAGAAGACCGGGGCGCGAGTGGAGGCGTCGATCTCGCTGAGCAACGCGGGCTCGGCGGTCTCGGGCGTGCCGGGTTTGAGGGAAGCGACGAAACTAGAATCGGCGGAACTCATCGGAAAATGGGGGCGGTGGTCAGGTCGGAAGCGCGAGCGCGCTGGAAACGATGGGCAATCCTGCAGGAGCGTGCTGGCACGCGATCCACTACGAGAATCGAGTGCAAGCACGCTCCTACCCCGGAAACACTCAAATGCATCATACGGTCCTCCCCTTCTTGCGCTTCTGCGGGAAATGGTCCGTGGGCCGGCCGAGGGGCTCCTCGTCGTCGAAGATCGCGGTGGCGCCCTTCTCGAACTGATGGAACTGCCCGGTCTTCACCGCCCAATAGAGGGCATACACGGCGGAGGCCATGACCGCGACGGCCATTACCACCACGAAGATGTAGGAGCCGTATCCCATGGTCAGTGCTTCGTCCCCTGTTCCGCGACGACAAGCTCCATCGCGCGATCGATCGGGAGGCGCACGGTGCCGGCGGACTGATCCACCCAGCCGTAGGTGGTCGAGGCGGTGAGCTCCTTGCCGCGAAGTTCGACCAACCGGGCGGTGCGATCCTTCTCCGAATATTTCCACTGGTCGGCGGCATCGATCTTAGTGAGGTCGACGGCGATGGTCGGGGTGCGGGTCTTCAGATAGGACAGCCCCACGATGGCGACAAAGGCGAGAAAGCAGGCGAGCACCACCCCGACGGTGAGGGCGAAGCTGCTGCGGGCGGGAGCGGAGGAATCGGGAGCCATGAAGATTTGGCGACAGAAGTTAACGAAGGGAACGAAGGACGGCCAAAGGTAGAGACGGCGCCTCGTGTGCTTCGCGGCGAAGCCCACGAGAAAGCGGTCCATGAATCTGAGCAGACCCCAAGCATCCGGCGCAGCCGGAGCGGACGGCGCAAAGTGCCAGACCTGCCTGTCGAATCATGAACTGGTGCTGATGGGCGGACACGTTGGGGAAATCGAAAATCGGAAATCCAAAAATCGAAAATGGTCCTCACTCCTTGTGGCTAAGCGACTCGTTGATACGCGGGTCGCGGATCGGAATGAGTTTCGTCGTCGGGAAGCTGCGGAGGTAAGACCACACACAGATGCCGCCCATGCCGACCACGGCTGCAAGTGTCCACACGAGCTGAAGACTCAGGAACGGCAGTGCGTCGCCTGCGATGTTCTTGCGGAAAGGCAGGACGTTGTAGCAGACGTCGAGTAGCGAAAAGGCCAGGATCCAGGTCGCGGCCAGTGCGAGCAGCTTCGGAGTGACCTTCGCCTTGTAGCTGAGCAGATAGAGGAAGGGCACCAGGAAAAAGCCGAAGAGGATCGCCAAGCCCACCCACTTCCACTGGCTAGGCTGGCCGGTGTGCATCACCTCGCGCAGGTTGTACCAGAAGGTTTCCTCGGGGACGTTGGCGTTCCAGATCAGGAAATACTGGGAAAAGGTGATGTAGGCCCAGAAGACGGTGAAGGCGAACATCAGCTTGCCCACGTCGTAGAGGTGGGTGCGATTCACCACTCCGGTGAAGGTGCCACGCGCCAGGCCGACGATGCAAATCAGCGCCAGCACCGAGAGCGCGCCGCGGATACCGTTGGCGAAGTACCACACGCCGTACATGGTCGAGAACCAGTGGTATTCGAGGCTCTTCACCCAGTCGATGGCGGCGAAGGTCGAGGATACCGCGGTGAGCGCGAGGCCGGCAGCGGCCCACTTGCGCGAGGAGAGCGTCCACTTCGGATCGCCGTCGGCGTCCTGCGCGAAGGAGTTGCGCCGGAACAAGGAGGCGAGCCCGATCCAGATGCCGAAGTAGGCCAACGCCCGCACGGTGAAGGAGCCGAGATTGAGGAAGCCCGATTTCTTGCCGTAGAGGATATCGGTGGCGACGGTGCCGTGGCCACCAACGCTGGCGAAGTCGAACTCCGGATCCATCCAATGCCAGATCAGCCCACGTTCATAGAACCAGGAGAGCAGCAGCAGCGGCAGGAAGAGGATCGCCAACCACTTGAAAACGGAGACGACGTGCTCGATCTGGCGCCGCAGCACGACGCTCCAGCCGGCGTCGAAGATGTAGCCGAGCATGATCAGGAAGAGCATGCCCACGGCGATGCCCACCCAGAAGACGATCGCGGTGAGCCAGCCGGCGGCGGCGGCCTGCGGTCCATCGATGAAGAAGCCGGCGGCGGCCACGGCCAGACCGGCCACGCCGATCCCGAGCGGGAGCGACGAACCGGCCAGCGCGGGCGTGGCGGGTACCGAAGAAATGGAGGCGGAGGAGGAGGCACTCATGCGAGGGAGCCGGCAGAGGGTTGGGAACCAGAGCGAGCTTGCTTTCCCAAGTAGGACCGGTCTGCGACCGGTCGCCCTGGGCCCATGCCGACAGGCAAGACCGAGCCCAACAAATCCGGTCGAAGACCGGACCTACCCGCAAGCGGTATGACGGAGGTTGCGGCAGAGATTTTCATTTCGTTCCGAGTTGGGCACGGGCGGCGGCGGGCACATCGGCCTCGCGGCCAGTTTGCGCGCGCTGCAGGGCGCGCAGATACGCGATCACGGCCCAGCGATCGTCGGCCGGCAGTTTGTCGGCGTAGGGCATCATCGTGTTCTTGCCGAGGGTGATCGTATTGAAGAGCTCGCCCTCGGCCATGAGGCGCAGGCGGTCGTCATGGTAAGTCGGCGTCGCGGTCATGCCGTAGGCCTTGGTGATCCCCTGCCCGTCGCCCAGCGCACCGTGACAGGGCGCACAGTAGATGGTGAATCGTTGCTGGCCGCGGGCGATGAGCTCGTGCGTGACCGGCACGGCGGCGGGGAAACCACGGGCGAACGAGCCGTCGGCGGCCTTACCACGAAAACGGTGGTCGTCGGCCTGCAGGTCGCCCCGGGCCACGACATTGGGGGGCAAGGGCCGATCCGTGCGGCCGTCGGCGAAGAACGCCGACCGGGACTGGGCCTTGTATTTGGGCTGCCGGACCATGTCGTCAAACAGCTCGATGGGGTTGCGCGTCGAGGTGCAGCCGCGGAAGCCGGCCAGCGAGACGACGGCGACAACAAAGAAAGCGAGGGCGTAGTAGGCGTAGCGCATGGGGCGTCAGGTCTCGAGCGCGGCGATATCCTTGCCACCGATTTCGCGCAGGAAGGCGCGGGTGCGGATGAGGTCGAACTGCGGGTCGTCGGCATCGATGGCCACAAAGAAGCGGTCGTCGGTGGCGCGCGGCCAGTGCACGGCCTTCATCACGGGATGGTAGTGCATCGGCAGGCAGTTGAGCAGGGCCATGCCGCCGAGGGTGCCGAAGGCGGAGAAGAGAATGGTGAGCTCGTAGGAGACGGGGAATGCGAACATCGGGCTGAACATCGGCTTGCCGCCGACCATCAGCGGGTAGTCGATGCCGTTCATGAACCAGATCATGAGCATGCCGGTGGTGAAACCGGTGATGCCGCCAAGCAGCGTGAAACGTTGGACCCGCGAGCGGCGCAGGCCCATCGCGCTGTCCATGCCATGCACGGGGAACGGGGTGTGGACATCCCAGCGCTGGAAGCCGGCGTCGCGCACCCGCTCGGCGGCGTGCATGATGTCGGCCGGGGAGTCGAAGGCGGCGAGGTAACCGTGGATATGCTCACTCATGGCTCAGTGGTGCGCGGCGGAATTGTCGTGATCGTGGCCGGCGTGCGGATCGGCCTGCGGCGAGATCGCCTTGATCTCGGCCATGGCCATCAGCGGCAAGAAACGCAGGAAAAGCAGGAACAGCACACTGAACACGCCGAAGGTGCCGAAGAAGGTGAAAAGCTCGACGACCGAGGGCGAATAGTAGCCCCAACTCGAGGGCAGGTAGTCGCGAGCGAGCGAGGTGACGATGATCACGAAGCGCTCGAACCACATGCCCACGTTGACGAAGATCGAAAGCACCCAGACCAGCGTGGTGTTCTTGCGCACTCGGCTGAACCAGAAGAGCTGCGGGGTGATCACATTGCAGCTGATCATGATCCAGTAGGCCCAGGCGTAGGGACCGAACGCGCGGTTGATGAAGGCGAAGCCTTCGTACGGGTTGGCACCATACCACGCGATGAAAAACTCGATGGCGTAGGCGTAGCCCACGATCGACCCCGTCGCCAGGGTGATCTTGCACATGCAATCGATGTGGTACTGCGTGATCAGGTCGTCGAGTTTGTAGATCGCCCGCAGGGGCAGCATGAGGGTGAGCACCATGCCGAAGCCCGAGAAGATCGCGCCGGCCACGAAGTACGGAGGGAAGATCGTCGTGTGCCAGCCCGGCACCAGCGAGACGGCGAAGTCGAACGACACGATGGTGTGCACCGAGAGCACCAGCGGCGTGGAGAGCGCGGCGAGCAGCAGGTACGCCATCTCGTAGTTCTGCCAGTGGCGATTCGAGCCGCGCCAGCCCAGCGCGAACAGCCCGTAGAAGAACTGCTTGGCCTTCGACTTCGCGCGGTCGCGCAACGTCGCCAGATCGGGGATCATGCCCATGTACCAGAATAGCGTCGACACCGTCGCGTAGGTGGAGACGGCGAACACGTCCCAGAGCAGAGGGGAGCGGAACTGCGGCCAGATGGCGTTGGCATTGGGCAGCGGGAACAGCCACCAGGCCCACCAGACGCGGCCCACGTGGAAGAGCGGGAACAAGCCGGCGCAGCACACCGCGAAGATCGTCATCGCCTCGGCGGCGCGATTGATCGAGGTGCGCCACTTTTGGCGGAAGAGGCAGAGGATAGCCGAGATCAGGGTGCCGGCGTGGCCGATACCGATCCAGAACACGAAGTTGACGATGTCCCAGGCCCAATTGATCGGGTTGGCATGGTCCCAGACACCGACGCCGGTGGTCACAAGATAGACGAGCCCAACCACAGTGAACGAAGCGACCAGGCAGACCACCGAGAAGGCGACCCACCACCAGGTGGGCGTCTCGGCCTCGACGATAGAGCAGACCTTGTCGGTGATCCACGCGAAGCCGCGGTGGTGGCCGATCAGTTCCTGGCGGGGCAGATGAGCCGGGGCGACCTCGGCGAGCACGGCCTGGGCATGCGGAGGGAGTTCGGTGGGAGCGTGGCTGCTCATTGGGAGAGGCCTCCGATCATTGCGTCGGAGTGACAAGAGGAGCACAACGTGGCGCAGGCCTCCGTGCCTGCGACGGCGGATTTCGCAGGCCGGGACGCCTGCGCCACGCCATCGGCTAGAACCGATACGCCATTTCGAGGATCAAGCGCGGCGGCCATCAGTGCTGCCCTCCGTTCTTGTGCGCGGGAGCGGCGTGCTCAGCCCCGTGAGTCTCACCATGCATCGGCCCATGGCCTTCGCCATGACCGGCGGCAGCATGGTTCTTCTGGTTATACTCGAGCCGGGAGAGCGGAGGCGGCATGTCCTTTTGGCCGGGCATGTTCGTGTTCGGATTGCGCACCTTGGCGATGTAAGTGGTGCGGGGGCGGATATTGAGGTAGCCGAGCACCGCATAGGTACGGGGATCGGACTTGGCGATGGAGACGGCGCTGTCCTCTTTGAGGATGTTGCCAAAGACGATGGCCTCCGTGGGGCAGGCCTGCTCGCAGGCGACGCGGATCGTGCGATCCGGCACCTCGATGGCCCCGCTGGCGCCGGCCTTCACCTTCTGCTCGATCTTCGCGCGCTGGATGCGCTGCACACAATAGGTGCACTTCTCCATGACACCGCGCATGCGCACGGTGACGTCGGGATTCATCGCCATCTTGAGCAGCTCGGGCTTGCCCTGCGGACCGAGCGGCCCGAGGTAGAGCGAGTCGAGCTGGCGCTGCTGATAGTCGAAGAAATTGAAACGCCGCACCTTGTACGGGCAGTTGTTGGCGCAATACCGCGTGCCGATGCAGCGGTTGTAGGCCATGACGTTGAGGCCCTCCTCGTCGTGCACCGTGGCGTTGACCGGGCAGACGCTCTCGCACGGGGCGAGCTCGCACTGCTGGCAGGCCATCGGCTGAAGCGAAACCTGCGGATCCTCGGGGATGGCAGCGTTGCTCTCGAAACCGGAAGAATAATACCGGTCGAGGCGAATCCAGTGCATCTCGCGGCCGCGCAGCACCTGGTCGCGGCCGACGATGGGAATGTTGTTCTCCGCCTGGCAGGCGATCACGCAGGCGTTACAGCCGATGCAGGTATTGAGATCGATCGACATGCCCCACTGGTGGGTGCCGTCCAGGTCCGGGGTCTCGTAGAGCGAGTTGCCGCGCGGTGTCTTGGCCGCCTTGAACGCAGCGGGCTTGTCCTTGTCGGTGCCGTAGATGGCCGGCGAATGCGCCTCCATGCCGATGCCGGCCGCCCATGTCGGGTTCTCGTGATGCTCGGCGAGGTTGGCCTCGCGGATGATGTCGCGGCCTTCGATCGCCCAGTGCTCCTGCATGTTGGGCAACTGCTGCGTGCGACCGGGGATGACTTCGATCGTCGCACCGGTGGCAAACGCCGCGCCGGCGGAGGTGCGGATCGAGTACGCGTTGAAACCAACGCTGTTCCCCACCCGACCGGCCGCGGTTCGACCGTAGCCGAGCGGCAGGACAATCGTGTAATCGGCAAGACCGGGCTGGATATGCACCGGCGCCTCTACCGAGCGGCCGTCGAGCGTGATGCGCACAACGTGCGCCTGTTCCTTGCCGATGGTGAACTGATTGATGTCGTGGCGCGCCGGATCCAGCGCCCCGGTGGCGGGCTGGTCCTTGTCGAGCCGGCGCGGGTCGATGAGCTTGAGGTCGGCGGCGAGCCGCGGCGAGATCTGCACGGGGTTGTCCCACGCGATCTTCGTGATCGGGTCCGGGCATTCCTGCAGCCAGCCGTTGTTGGCGTAGCGCCCATCGTCAACCTTCAGGTCGGGCACGAAAACCGCCTCGAGGTTGCCGGTGGAGAGAACCGGAAAGCTGGTGCCGCGAAGTACCTCGGCCAACGCCGCAGCGGCAATCCGAGGTTTGATGACGGTGGCACCGGTGAAAACGGCGACGCCATCGTGGAGCCAGCCGCGAAAATCCTTCTCGGAACCACCATTGAGCTCGGTGAACGTCCGATGCACGAGGCTGTAGCCTTCGGTCACGCTATCGCCGGCAATTCGCGCCAGAAACTCGGTCTCCGAGACGCCATTAAAAAGCGGCAGGATCATCGGCTGCACCGGCACGATCGAGCCGTCGGCGGTGCGCGCATCGCCCCACGACTCCAAGAAATGAGTGCCGTGCACCTGCCACCCACCCTGCTCCGCCACCTGCGCGGAGGTTTCGTCGCTATACAGGCCATGGCGGATCACCTCCGACACCTGCTTCTGCAGGACGGGCCAGTCGATTTCCGCCGGTGCGTCGTACACCGGGTTGCCGCCAATAATCACCAAACTCCGGATCTGGCCGGTCTGGATCGCCACCGCGAGGGTGTGGATCGAGTCGGCGGCCGGGCTCTCGCTCGGCAACAAGTCCACCGTGCGCCCAAACGACTCCAGCGCCTCGTTGATCGCCAACGCGAGCGCCTGCACCGCCAATCCTTGCTGGAAGCCGGCGCAAACCAGCGCGGCCCCGCGGTGGCCGCAAAGATCCGCGACACAGGCATCAAGCCAACCGGCGTCGATCTTCAGGTCGGCCGCGAGGCGGTCCAGCGCCCCGGTCAACTCCGGGAAACGCCCCGTTGCGGCAAATACTCGTCGGGCGATGGCGGCGGCAAAGCCCGGCAGTTGCGAACCCGCCACCCGGATGCGGTGGTCGGCATTGCTGCCGGTGATGGAGAAATGGCTTTCCGCCACGTAGAGCCGGCTCATCGCCTCGCCCTTGCCGACTTGGCGGCGCCCCTTGGCCCAATCGCGGGCGTAACCGATGGCGCCCGACTCCGACTGCAAGAAATCGCAGCCGAGGCTGAGCACGCGTTTGGCCTGCGCGAAACGGTACAGCGGCCGGGCGCGCTTCCCGAGGAGAGTCTCCAGCGCCCGCTCCGGCGCGCTGCCGTCCACCGGTTCGTATTCCGCCCAGATGGCCTTCGGGAACTTCGCCTTCAGATTCGCCACGAGCGCGGCGCGCGTGGGCGAGGTCGACGGCTCGGCCAGAAACGCCAGCCCGGCGCCGCCGATCGGTGTATACGTGTCGCGGATCTTCGCCAACAGGTCGTTGACCTGCGGTCCGGTCACCTCGTTGCCGGCCTGCGTCGAGATCATCGCGCGGTCGGGGTCGTAGAGGCCGAGCACGGCAGCCTGCGTCTGCAGATTGCTCGCGCCACCGTAGGGTAGATACGAGGGGTTGCCTTCCAGCTTGGTCGGCCGCCCCTGGTGGCACTCGGCCAACAGTGGGATCGCGCCGCCACGGGCGGGCATCGCGGTGGCGTAGTACTGGGCCAGCCCGGGCGTGACGCCTTCGACGGATTTGCCGTACGGGAGAATATTCACCTCGGGACGTCGGCAGCCGGCCATGCCCAGCCCACCAAGGGCAAAGGAGGCGGCCATCAGGCGGAAGAAGTTCCGCCGGTCGATGCCATTGAGGTCGGCGGCTCCCTGCGGGAACTCACGCTCGAGGTGCTCCTGGAAGCCGGGCGTGGCGGCCAACTCGTCGAGGCTGCGCCAGTAGCGCGGACCGTTGAGCTCGCGGGCGGAGGGGGCGGGATGTTCGAACTTGTGCTTCATCGGTGGCAGCCGCTGCAGCTCTGAGGCGGTTTCACTTTCCAGTGCTGGACCAACTTGACGGCCGCATCGGCCTTTTCCTTGCCCTGGTCGACCAGGCGCGAGCTGTTGAGATTAAAGACGTCCTTCGGATCGCGGATCCGGCTGGCCGGGTCGCGGTGGCAGTCCAGGCAGAACGACATGCTCAGCGGCTGGCGCTGAGCCATCGTCTCGCCCTCGGCCGTCTGCGTGATGTTGTTGTGGCATTCCACGCACGAGACGCCACGGTTCACGTGGACGGCGTGATTGAAATACACGAAGTCGGGCGCCTGGTGGATCTTCACCCACGGCACGGGATCACCGGACTCGAAGCTAGCGCGCACCGGGGCCAGCAGCGGACTATCCTTCTTGATAATGCTGTGGCAGTTCATGCACGTCTGCGCGGCCGGCACCGTGGAGTGCGGGCTCTTGTCGACGGCGGTGTGGCAATACCGGCAGTCGAGGCCGAGCTGGCCGGTGTGCAGCGCGTGGCTGAAGGGCACCGGCTGGACCGGCGCGTAACCAACGCGCGTGTACTTCGGTGTGAAGTAATAGGTGACACCGGCCGTCGCCAGCCCGCCGAGCACGACGAGGAAGAGCGCGAGCTGCAGCGGCAGGCGGTTGGACCACGGGGGAAAGACCTTCGACATGAGTCGGGGGAAGGGGTGAAGCGGGGCGAAAGTTTGAAGGATCGACCCGGCTCAGAGGCTCGCAGGGTCGCGCACGACGGCACGCTGATCGGCTTTCACGGGAAAGCCGAGGCTGGAGTCGCGAGAAGTGGCAACGCGGGAGGCTCGGCGCCGGCTCAGCAGGCCCGGAAGGGTGCCGGCCGCCGCGAGGCAGAGACAAAGCTTGGACAGGAAGGCTTTTCGCGAATCCGGGGCGCTCACGGGTAGTTGCGTCGAAAGACAGGTGGAGATGCAGGGGCACTAAACCAATCGGCGCGAAATCATGTAAACGAAATTCCCGGAAGCGAAATAAAGATGCAGGAGTTTTGCGTACGCCGCGCGCGAACATGCGCCCAGCTAATGGCCCGGCGGGGCGAAACCCCGGGGCAATTCACGCGGAAAACGATCCCAGGTCAGCGGAATCGAAACGCAACGCGCACCTCGCCGCGGGGTCGGTTGCAGCGCCCCGGGCAACCCCGATAATTCTTCGTGGGCCCTGATTTCGGACATGGAGATCGGCCCTAAACTGCATCCGGTTTCGTCCGATAAAGGCCTCAAACCGCGACCGTGCCCCACCCTCCCGTACCCATGCCTCCGTCCCCGTACGCTCCCGATCTGCCCTCGCTGGACCCGGAGCGGGTGGAGATGTTGCGTGAGCTCTGCTTGGATGCCGGGCCGGACGCGTTGCATGAAATGCTCGGGAGTTGGGAAAGCGAGGCGGCCCGCCACCTCGCCGAAGCCCAGGCGGCCCTGGCCAAAGCCGACCTGCCCGCGCTGAAGGCCTCCGCCCACTCGATCAAGGGCAGTTGCAGCAACATGGGGATTGTGCGCCTTTCCGAGCTGGGCCGGCAGTTGGAGCACCATAGCGCCGATCCCTCCATCTCCTCCGAGTTGCTTACCCAAATGGGTGCCGAATTCGAGCGTGCCAAGGGCTTGCTCAGCGAGCTCACCGCCCAAACCTGAAGCGCGGTCGCTTCGCCAGCCGCCGGTCGAGCCCCGTTTGACCCGTCGTGCCTGCCTTGATGCCGGCCTGCAACCGGCCATTCGTCGGGCGCCCCCCCCCGAAGAGCCGGCTGGCAACGGGCCTTCCATCGGCCATCCCCTGCCCGCCATCTTCCGCTTGCTCAGAGACACAGCGCCCCGTTGAGTGCCGCCCATGCCTGAATTCGCCCGTCCCGACGGCCGCCGCCCCGACCAGCTGCGCCCTCTCACTTTCCAACCCGACATCGCCCCGAACGCCCACGGCTCCGTGCTCGTCTCCTTCGGCAACACTCGGGTGATCTGCGCGGCCATGATCGAGCCGAAGGTGCCCGCCTGGATGCGCCAGCAAGGCGTACCCGGAGGTTGGCTTTCCGCCGAGTACTCGATGCTGCCCTACAGCACCCTCGACCGCAAACCCCGCGACATCGCCAAGGGCAAGCTCGACGGGCGCACCGTCGAGATCCAGCGCCTCATCGGCCGCTCCCTGCGCGCCGTCATCGACCTCAAGAAGCTCCCCGACAAGACCCTCTGGGTCGATTGCGATGTGCTCCAGGCCGACGGCGGCACCCGCACCGCCTCGATCACCGGCGCCTACCTCGCGGCCCGGCTGGCCATCGAGAAGATGATCACCGAAAAGAAGATCGCGGAGAACCCCTTCACCGACTCGGTGGCCGCCGTGAGCGTGGGCATCTTCGACAACAAGGAGATCCTCGATCTCGCCTACCTTGAAGACAAGGACGCGGAGGTGGACTTCAACATCGTCATGACCGGCCGGGGCAACTTCGTCGAGGTACAGGGCACCGGCGAGGAGGCCACCTTCACCCAGGAACAGCTCTCCAGTCTGCTCGAACTCGCCAAGGTCGGCATGAAGGAAGTGGCCGCCAAGCAGACGGAATTTCTCGTAAAACGGCTACTTACCAATGGGCTCGCCGGCCTAAGCATCGGCGGCCGCTGAGGTCGGGCCGAAGCGCCCCGTCCTTTCAGGGCGGGCCCTCGGCGCCGGTGAACGCTAGAGGCGCGCACCACAAATCTGCAGCGGCCCAGTCTCAGCCTTTTGGCTCCGGCTTCGTCGCCGATTTTCCCAGCACGCTGGCGGCGGTCACCGGGGGCAGTTTGCCCTCCTCCGCCGCCCGCACAAACCCCTCGGTCACCGACTTGAGCTGTTCCCATCGCACGCGGATACGCTCCGCCTCCTCGGGGGTGATTTTCGCATCGGCCACCGAGGTGGAGATCACTCCCAGCAAATCGGCGAACTCCTGCACGATATTGTTGGTCGCCGGGATGAGCTCATAGGGATGCGACTTCGGCTCGGGGTTGCGGATGAAGAACCCTCCCGAGCGCTCGCACACCCATTGGGCCAGGGTGCCATCCCCGGTCAGTTTGATGATCGAATCGATACGATCCAGCGGGTTGGTCGCCCCGCTGCCCTCGGACGGCGGCTCAGCCCATTTGTACACGAGCGAGAGCGACAGGCCCAGATCGCCGGCGATCTGCTTCGCGCTGACCCGTTTGAGCAGCTGCTTGAAGACTTCGTGCGAGTGCATCGGCCGCCAGCTTAGGAGCGGCCCGGCCTTTGGCAAGAACCGCATCCGGGCGTTGCCGTCGCGTATTCCCCCCAGCCACATTTCAGGTATCCCCTGATACCGCTTGCCGCGCGCGATCTGATACATTCCATAGCGCAGCAACCCGGCCCCATCCCAAAACAGCAAACACCCTGTCCCATGCGCTACTCGCTCCTCGTTCTCGCGTTGGCTGCCACTACGGCTACCGCCCACGCCCAAATCGCCGCCTTCTCGGATCGCTTAGGCTACACCGGCTCAATCACCCGCTACGACACCCTCGCCGACGCCCAAGCCAACACCAACAGCATCGCCTTCGCCTCGCTCGCCGGAGCCAACCGCGATATCGGCTTCTTGTTCACCCGGGGCCTCTCCGGCCTGGGCGTTCCCAACACCACCCAGATTGGCACCGCGTATTCCTTCACCACCACCGGGCCCCTCCCTGGTATCGGCAACCCCAGCAACGTGGACCGCGGCTTCGTCCAAATCCCTGCCGCCGCCGGCTCGCTGCCCAGCCTCAACGCCTACTGGGACAGCTCCCTTACCACGTTCACCCTCCAGGCGCAGGGCGCCAACGCCTTTGCGGCCGACCTCACCCGCCTCTGGAACACCAATGAGAGCCACGGACAGGTCGGAACTTTTCTCAGCTACGACTTCTCTCTGGTCGCCTCCGGATTGGCCCAGGCCGATTGGCTCGCCCCCGCTGGAACCTTCGTGTCGCAAAGCGAGCCCACGGCCGTCTCCGGTCATTTCGGCGGACTCTTCCTCAACAGCAGCATTCTTGATGCCGCCGCCAACGGCTACTACCGCTTCGACTTCGATCTCAACCTCGAAAGCTGGGTGTACGCCAACCGCAACGACCTCGTGGGCCCCGCCTACTCCACCAGTTTCTTCGCCGCCCCCACCGCCGTGCCGGAACCCGCCACCTACGGCCTGTTCGGCGTCGGTGCCCTCCTCGCGCTGATCTCGTATCGACGCTTCCGTTCAATGCGGGGCTGATTCTGCGATCCCCCGCCTAGAGAAGAACGGCCGACGGCTCCCCCGTCGGCCGTTTCGTTTTGGCCGCCACGGCGGCGCTCCGTAGTGCCAGCCTCACGGCCGGCGGCGGTACCGCCCGCATCGATGATCACCCGGTGGTGGGGCGGAGGTTCCTTCCTCGGCAGCGAAAGGGCCGAGATGCTTCCTTCTCTTCGGCCGTCGCCGCAAGGTCGGTCGCGTTCACCGGCCTGCCCGCCAGGCCCGTTTCGCCCGCCGGAAAATCGCCGGTGCCGAGGCCCGTCGCTGAACCGGCCCGTAGCGCAGCCGCAGCAAATCGAGCAGCAACGGCCGGTCCGCCTCCGGCAGCTCCACCGCGCGCAGCCGACGCAGCCACCGGCCGGCCTCGTGCCGCACCGGATCCATCTTTCCCTTTCGCACCCAACGCAACCACCACAGCTGCCGCCAGCGCCAGAAGAGCCAGAAAACAACGCACCCGCCAGCCGCCCCTCCCGCCCAGGCCGCGATACGCTCGAAATGCCAGGGCCGCAGCACCCAGTTGCGCAGCGCACGCCCATGGCGGTCCACCCAGGCAATCAACGCCTGGCCAAAACGCCGCGCCTCGCCCTTGATGGCATCCACCGCCTCGTCCTGCGCCTTCCGATCAAAGCTCACGATTCGCCGGTACCAGAGCATGCGCAGCGCATCCAGCCGCGCCGTCCAGCTCGAGTCCACCTCTGCGGCCCGCCCCGCCAGCGTCGCGGCCTGCGCCGCCTCGGCCCCCGCCCCCGGGGTCGGATCCACCCGTACCCAGCGACCACTTTCATCGAGCAGCTCGCACCAGGCATGGGCGTCGGAATTGCGCACCATGTAGTATTGTTCGAAGTCGTTCCACGCCCCGCCCTTGAAACCGGTGATCACCCGCACTGGAAATCCCGCCCGCCGGGCCAGCAGGGCGAAACCGCCGGCGAACAGCTCACAATGCCCCGGCGTCGTGCCCGACAACCAACGCACCAGGGGATCCTCCGCCCCTTTGGGCAGAGCCGAAGTCATCGAATAGCGGTGATGCCGCTCCAGGTAATCGAGGGCCTTGGGCACAAACTCCACGGCCGTCGGCAGCCCTCCGCCGGTAAGCTCCGCCACGATCGCATCCAGCACGAGGGCGTTGGCCTCGCCGGTTGGCACCTCCAGCAAGGTCAGCGGATACTCGGGCACCGCGCCCGGCACCGCCGCCGCCAACAACCCGCGCAGGTCGCCGTCGACCTGTACGCTGGCCAGATCGAGCCCCTCCACCTGATAGGCGAACATGGATTGTGGCTCCGTTCGCAACGCGAGGGTGGCGGCGGCCCGATTGGCCTTTAGCCCGTGCGCCTCCCGCAGCCGCATGATCCGGAAATCTCCCGGAAGCGGCAGAAAACGGCTCACCCCGGCCTCGAGATAGAAGGTCCACACCGGCGCCCCGGGAGAGGCCTGCCTGCGCCGCCCGACCAACTCCCGCCGGTGGCCCAGGTCCTGGTCCAACCGCGTCAACCCGCGGCTGGCGCGAAACGACCCGTCGCGGTATTCGTCGAGCGCCACCATCCGCCAGTACGGCAACATTGGCACCTGCGCCGGGTTGCTCAGCTCGGCACGCAACGCCGTACTGGTGTCGAGGGCGATCTCCGTCACTTCGCCAAGTTTCACCGTCTCGGAGAAGCCGCTGAACGAGCGCCGGTTCTTGAGCTGCAGGAAGCCGAGTGAATTCTCGATCTGGAAACGCGGCATCACCAGGAACAGCACGGTGGCCATCGCCACCACCAGCAGGTAGAGCGCCGCGGCCGCGCCCACCACCCGCCAGTCCGTCTGCCTCCAAAGCCGCCCGAGCAACCGCCGCCAGCCCACCTGCAACCAACCATCGGGCTGCGTCTCCGGCCCGGCCGCACCACTGAGCGTGATCGTGAGCAGGTAGGGCAGCACCAGACCCGTGAAGAGCAGGATGTGCAGCGCAAAACCCGCCGCCAAGCTGAGCACGCCGGCCACCACCACCAGAAACAGACACAGCACCACCAGTTGCTGGTCCTCGCGCGTGCGACGCGGACCAGCCGCTCGCACCGCGATCAGCAGCACATTGAGCCGCAGCATCGCCGCCAACGGTTCGGCATTCAGCACGATGTCCACCGCCACGAACAGGATCAGCGCAGGGAAGACCAGCCGCCAGACCAGTGCCGGCAGCCGCCCGGGCAACTGCGGCCAGGTGAGCACGGCGAGCAGCAGCGCCGTCACGGGCGCCAGCAACTCGCTCCCGCTCAGGTCGAAGAAGTACGTCCCCCAGACGCTCATCAAAGCCAGCACGCCGCCAAGCCCCCACCGCAAAAGGTGGAGCTCGTCGGCAGTGAGCGCTTGGTCAGACGCGCGCCGCGATCTCGTTGCCCAGCCGGGCACAGATCCCCCTTTCTCCATCGGGTTCGAAAGTCAGCAACGCCCCGCGTCGCCGCGGGTTGGTGCGTCGCCGGGCCACCGTTTCGGGCTGCAGCAGCGCGAGCCGGTCCAGCCAAGTTTCCACATCACGGATGCGCCGCACCAGCAGCGGCGGCTCGCCGGCCACCGTCACGCTGTCGAGCCGACCCAACCGGAAAAGATCCTCCGCCAGCGAACCCGCGAAACTGCACAGCAGCTCGAACTGCTCCGGGCGCGGCCACAACGTCGCCACCGGGTCGAGCCACAGCGCGAAGGTCTGCGCCCCCTCAGTGGCGTTCTGGCGCACCAGCAGCTGACGCAGGCGCGCCGAAGCCTTCCAGTGGATATGCCGGTGGGAATCACCGCTTCGATAGCGCCGCAACCCGAGCAGATCGCTGCCCCACCCGGGCCGCGCCACCTCCTCGCTCTCGAGCTGGAAACGCGCCGCCACCGCCCCGCCAAAATGACTGCTCACCCGCGCCGGCCACACCTTCACTTCGCGCTCCACCGCCGTGCCCAACGTCTTGCGCAGAAACCCAAAGGGGAAGAGCGACCCCACCCCGGCCAGTTCGATCCGCTCAGCCCCGCGTCGCACCGGTCGATACGACCACTCCAGCCGGTCGGTACCGCCAACCTCGAGGCGGCGGCTGAGCAGCAGGCGAGTCTGTGCGCCCGAGAGCCGCGCCTCCACGTCGAACCAGAGCGCATACGTGGGCAGCACCCGCTTGCGGTTGCGCAGCTCCACCACCACCAGCGCCTCCTGACCGACCCGGAACGGCGGCTCCGCCCGCAGCCGCCATTCGGTGCCGGCGAGGTTGCACAAGGCCAGCACCCCGCTGAGCACCAGGCTGGCCAGCAAGAGCGCCAGCGTGATGAAGAGAATGTTGTTGCCCGTGTTGTAGGCGGCCAGGCCGATGGCGAGAATGAGCACCAGCAGCACCAAGCCGGGCAGCGTGGGCAGAATACGCTGACGTTGTTTGGGCAGCAGCAGTCCCCAAAGCAGCTCGCGCCACGAAAAATGCCGCCACCACTGCCGCCGGCGCGGTCCGCCCGCCCCGTACCAGAGCTGGTCCTCCGGCTCGTCGGCCTCGGCTTGAATCCGAGTTTCAGTGAAGGCGGCGTTCATGGCAGAAACAGGCCAGGCCGGCAGGCCGCTGCGCCGAGAGGGCCCGCTATCATGCAGGCCACGGCGCTGACGTGGCCCGCTCGACGGAAAGTCAGGTCGACGCCCTGACCTTCATTGGAGGCATCGGGGCGCTTCATCACACCGGTTCGGGCAGGTGCGCTAGCAGTCGCCGCAGGATCGTCTCGATCGTCGTGCGCTCCTCCAGCGCATCGGCGCCCTGTCGGGCCAGCGCCAACCGATGGGCCAGCACCGGCACCACGAGTTTGGTGACATCCTCGGGCACCACAAACTCACGACCAAGCACGATCGCCCGCGCCTGCGCGGCCTGCTTGAGCGCCAGCCCGCCGCGCACGCTCACCCCGGTGCGGAACTCGCTCTCGGTGCGCGTGGCGGCCACAATCTTCAGCAGATAGCCGAGCACGCTCTCCTCGACAAACACCCGGCCCACCAACTCCTGCAGCTCCACGACCTCAGTGCGCGTCACCACCGGATCGATCGCGATGCTGTCGTAGCTTTGCCGCGGACGCTGGAGGATCGCCAGCTCGTCGGCCGCCGCCGGATAGCCCATGCGCAAACGCATGAGAAAGCGGTCCAACTGGCTCTCCGGTAGCGGGAAAGTGCCCTCGTAATCCACCGGGTTCTGTGTAGCGAAAACCATGAACGGCGCGCCGAGGTCGTGGGTGGCTCCGTCGGCCGAGATGCGGCCGCGATCCATCACTTCGAGCAAAGCCGACTGCGTCTTGGGGGTGGCGCGATTGATCTCGTCGGCCAGGACGATGTTGGCGAAGACCGGTCCGCGCTTGAAGACAAACTCCCGCACCCGCTCGTCGTAGATGGCCACGCCGGTTACGTCGGTGGGCAGCAGGTCGCTGGTAAACTGGATGCGAGAGAAGGAGCAGTCGAGCGAGCGGGCCAACGAATAGGCCAACGTCGTCTTGCCCAGCCCCGGCAGGTCCTCGAGCAGCAAGTGCCCGCCGGCCAGCAGGCAGACCAGCACTTGGTCGATGGCTTCATCCTTGCCCTTGATCGTGCGGCGGATGTTGACCCGCAGCCGATCCAATTGGCCCCGGCTCGCCGCCACTCGCGTCCCCTCGGCAGTTTCGCTCATGCGTCGAGGTTGGGGGAACCCGCAGCCGTGGCAAGCCGCCGCCGCGCCCCTCCATCAGTCAGTGCCCCACCGTCTCAAACGCCCCGCGACGCCCCGCAGCTGCGGCGAGCCCGTCTCCCCCGGGAGCCGGCGTACGCGCGCCGACCGACATCGTCGCCTCACCACGCCGGCCATCCACAATAGCCTGGAGAAGCGCCACCGCCCCGCGCAACGCCTCCGCCTGGGCGTTGAGCTCGACAGCCGCAGCCGATTCCTCCTCAGCGCCGGCCGCGTTGGCCTTGATGACCTCATCCATCTCCTCGACCGAGCGCTCGATCTCATCCAACGCCTCGTTCTGGCGCACCGAGCCGGCGGCGACATGGCCGATGATCTCGTCGACCTTCTGGGCCTCGGTGCGAATGGCGCCGAAACTCTCCGCCACGCGGGAGGTGATCGCACTGCCCGCGCGCGTCGTCTCACGGGCATGATCCATCTTCACCGCGGTCTCCTTGGCGGCACCGGCGCTGCGCTGCGCCAAGTTGCGCACTTCCTCCGCCACCACCGCAAAGCCGGCGCCGGACTCACCTGCCCTGGCGGCTTCCACCGCGGCATTGAGGGCTAGCAGATTGGTCTGGAAGGCGATCTCCTCAATGGTGCGCACGATCTGGGCAACATCCTCGGTCGAACTGCGGATGGCCTCCATCGCCCGTTGCATCTCGCCCATGTCGAGCACCCCGCGATCGGCCGCCTGCACGGTATGTCGGGCCAGTTGGTCGGACTCGCTGGCCTCCCTCGAGTTGCGCCGGGCAATCTCCGCGACCTCCTCAATCATCCGGCTCGTGGCCTGTAGGCTGGAGGCGTGTTCGCTGGCACGCTGGGCCAACCCATCGCTGGCCTCCCGCAACGAGACCGCGGCACCGTGCACCTCCTCGGCGCCCGCAGCGAGGGAGGCCGTAGCCGAATGCAAAGGACGAGACACCGAGCGCACAAGAAATACCACCGCCCCGGCACAGCCCAGCAGCAGGATTGCCCCACCGAACATCGCCGAATCGCGCAGCCAGCGGGTCTGTTGCGCGATAACCGCGAGCGACGCCCGGGCGCGATCCAGTTGCGCCTCGACAAATGGATTCATCCGTTCGGCCAGGGCGGCTGCGGTGGTGTCGAACGACTCCATCATGACGTTGCCCCCTTCGGGCCCGTTCGCGATGTAGGCCTCGGCCATCGTGCGCCCCGCGCTGTAGTAAGCCTCAAAGGCGGTCTGGAGCTCAGCGAGGCGAGCCCGCGCGGCCGTATCGCCCCGCGCCTGAAAACTCCTGTCGAAACGTTCAGCCCCGTCGAGGAAACGCTTCCGGCTCACCTCAGCCTCGCGAAACCCGTCGTCGAGTCCATCACGGCCACGGGTGGCCGAGATGTCCGTGAGCCATTGTTGCACCTCAACTACCGCCAGCTTCATGTCCCGCGCCAGATCGGCCAAGACGAGGCTATCGCCACGGGTCTCCTCGACTTGACGGGCAACAACTCCCGACAGCGTGCCCAGGCCGATGATGATCGCCAGAAGCGCAGCCAGCGGCATCGCCTGCAAGGCCAGCAGCTTGGCCAGCAGCCCCCAACTGGAAACACGGTGATGGGTATCCGAAGCGTGATTGGTCATCGGTAATGGCCCTCTATCGGCCGCCCACGCCAGAGCTTGACCCCTTCAACAAGCCGGTCGTTCACCGTTCGGTTGACAGCGCGGCCCGCGCTCACACTCCTGCCCGGCACCAATTCCGCGATCCGCGGCCGAGCCTCTGGCCACATCACCGCCGTGGCCTACAAACGGGACGGCCGCACCTCCCGCCGATAATGCACCCGATTCTCTCCACTTTCCTCGCTCAGTTGGCCGACTCCGCCCTGCCCTTTACCGGCGGCATCCTGCTGGGCACCGCCATCGAGGTCTTTTTGCCGAAACGCTGGTCGGAACGCTGGCTGGTCGCCGGGCCGCGCTCGCTGGTGCTGGCCACCCTCGCCGGCGCACTCCTGCCCGGCTGCGCGATGAGCGCCGTGCCGCTCGCCCGCTCCCTGCGCGCCCGCGGTGCGCCGCTGGGGACGGTGGCCGCGTTTCTCCTCATCGCGCCCTTGATCAGCCCGCATACCGTCGCCCTCACCGCGGCGCTGGTCGGGATCGGCTTCGCTGTCGCACGCGTCGTGTTGCCGGTGCTATTCACCCTCGGGTTCGGCGCCTTGACCAACACCATCGTGCCCACCCCGCCTCCGGCCGTGAAGGCCCCCCCCGACGCAGAAGCTGAGGAAGCCGAAGCGGGCGGCTGCCACGGCGGCTGCGGCTGCAGTCACCGGAGGTCGAGCACGCCATTGGCGCGCTACGGGCGGCAACTCTGGGCGAACCTGCGCGCCCTGGTGCCGCTCTTCGTCGGCAGCTTGGCGTTGGTGACCGTGCTCGCGGCCTTCATCCCGACTGCGAGCATGGCCCAATACGGCAACAGTCCCCTCGCCTACCTCGGGGCTCTGGTTGCCGGCATTCCGCTCTACGTGTGCGATGGCGGCGAAGTGCCGCTCACCCGCTCGCTACTGGCGCTCGGCGTGGGGCCGGGGCCGGCCTTCACCTTCCTGCTCGGCTCGGTGGGCACCTGCCTGGCCACGATCACGATGGCCCTGGGCATCATCGGCCGGCGCATGACCGCCGCCTACGTCGCCGGCACGTTGTTACTGGCCGTGCTCGGCGGCCTGCTCGTCGGGCACTGGCCGCTGCTCTGGCCGTAGGGACCGCTGTAGGCCACGGCAGTTACGCGGCCCTCTTCTCCGACTTGTAGGCCACCGCGGTGAGGTGGCCCCATCGGTCGCGCCGTTTCGCCGCCGCCGTAGGGCCGATCTGTGACCGGCCTGCAACCACATCCGTAAAGTGGCCTCGTCTCGGGGCCCCATTCCCGTCCGAAGAGGCTCCTACTGTGGGAGCGTGCTTGCACGCGATTCCCGGCCCTGTTGCGCGCCAGCGCGCTCCCACAATCAGAGTACGTCGCGCACCGAGTATCTCCCACGATCAGAGGACAAGGGCATGCGCCCGTCCCCCCCGCCGCCTGTGGACACAAAACAGGGCGTGATCGGAATCACGCCCTGAGAATGGTATGGCGAACTTACGGTCCGCGCAGCGCTCGCTCAGCGCTTCGTCGGATACGCGCCGGGAGTGGTCGCGTCGGCCGCAGACCAGCCGAGCAACTGCTGCACTTTGGCCGGCAGGGTCTCCGCCGGTACCTTGGCGGTGAAGCTCGGCACCAACTCGTAGTTCTTCAGGAAGACACTGCGCACCACCGCACTCGAGGGCAGCTCGAATTCCTGGCTGTGGGTTTCATAGGCCGGCTGCGCCTTGCGGAAGGCGGCCAAGGTGGCGTACTCAACGGTCGTCTTCTCGCCCACCGACGGGCTCCACGACACCAGCGAGCCCGGCAGGGCGGTGCCGCTGCGCACATAGACATTGCCGTCAAACGCGGAGACGTGCGGCATCTTGAGGCGCTCCGCCAGCTTCTGCGGTTGGCCAAACACCACCAGCGGCGTGTACGGAGAGGCATCGGCCAAGCGATAGCTCCAGGCGGGCAGCGGCAGGGCCGTGTCGGCCACCATCAGGTTGCCCATGAACACGTGGTTCACCCGCTCCTCGACGTCGGGTCCGGTGGACGGATGCCAGCCGAAGTGGTCGCCCACCGCACTGCGCCCGTCGCGCTCGAACGCCGCACCAGTATTCACGAAGGTGTTGTGGTAGACCTGCACGCCACAGCTGTTGAGCGAGCGCACCCCCTTTTCGCAGTTCACAAAGACGTTGCCGGCGACGATCGCATTCTTGGAGATCTCGAAGAAGAAGCCGTCGGTGCAGTTCTCGATCCAGTTGTCGACGAACACGCCGTCGACGTTGCCCACATCGTACCAGATGCCATTGGACTCGGGCTGATCCATGACGAGGTTGTCACGGCAGGTCACGCGGTAGGACTGATTGAAGATCTTCACCGCCGAGGGGTAATACCCGACGATCTTCTCGACGTTGTTGCGCGCGAAGATGTTCTTCTCCAACAGGCAGTCGGCCGAGTTGATCACATAGATACCTTCCGTGCTGGTATCGCTGATCAGGCAATTGCGCAGCGTGAAACGGTCGCCGCGGAAGTACCCGCCCACGCGCGAGCACTGGGTGATCGTGCAATTCTCGATCGTGGTGCCGACGACCTCCTTGCCGAAGGTGGCGGGATCACTGAGCTTCTCGGGCTCGCGGCCTTCGACCTCGAGGGCGCGGTAGGCGTACTGGGTGAAGGTGAGGCCACGCAGGGTATAGCCCTTCTGGTCGGACTTCTTGCCGTGGACGTCACCGGTCACCCGGGTGATGGCGCCATCGTGCGCGGTGATCTCGACGCTACGCGCGGTCGGATCGGCCTTGAGGTAGACCTGCCCGGCCTCGTAATCGATGTAGAAATCGCCCTCCTTGAGTTCCCCCTCCCAGCCGGCGGACTGGAGCGGTTTGCCGTCGAGAAAGACCATGTCGTTGTTGAAGCGATGCATCGGGGTGGTCTGACCGACGCTCTCACGATGCCACCAATCCGCGGGCCGGGCCGGGAAGAGCGAGGTCCAGGCAGTGCGCCAGAGCCCGTTGCGTTGCTTGGTCCAGCCGGTGGCGAGCTTCGTGCCCTTGATCACCGGCTGCTCGTCGGCATAGGGCTGCAGGGTGATGCCTTGATTGAGGAGAAGGTTGCCGGTGCGGTAGGTACCGCCGCGCAGTACGATCACGTCGCCGGTCACGGCGCGCGCGATGGCGGTGGCGAGGGCGGTGGGCTCGGCGAGGGTGGCGCCAGTGGCCTCGGCCTTGCCGTCGGGCGCCACATATAGGATATGCGTCGCACCGGCGGGAATCTCGTAGCGCTGGCGGATCGGCCCGTAGGGGCCGCCCGAAGGTGCGGCCGAGGCGGACAACGCGCCGAGACCAAGGAGCACAAGCGCACGCAAGGTGCGTGCGACAGGGAGGGACAACAGGATCATTTTCATAGGGGAGAGAAAACCGACTCGATCAGGTCGGGGGAATTTCGTGGGAGTTGTGACGGCAACAGGGGATCAGGGGCGGCCCTACGCTACCACAACGGTAGCCAGGGGAATGGTTGACGTTGCACGCAGCGATGCCGCACGCAAGTGACGGGGTGTACTAACGTGCGTACGCGCGGGCTTCGGTGGAACGACGGGCGGCGGCGCCGATCATCGCGGCAAGATCGGCGTTGCGGGCGCCGGCGACGTGGGTTTTCTGCCCGGCATGCTTTCCCGTATCCTCGCTGTCTCGGCACTGGTGTTGCTGGCGCTGGCCCGCCCCCTGGTCGCCGCCAACTCGCTCGCCCCCGTGCCGCCCCAGGCGCAGTTGCGCGTCGCCACCGTCCAAGTGCGCGTGGAGCCCGACCACCGCGACTGGACCTACCAACCGGGCGAGCCCGTCCGTTTCACGATCGCCGTCACCGCCGACAACACCCCGCTGGACAATGTCACCGTCACCTACTCCTTCGGTCCCGAGATGATGCCCGCGGTGGAAAAGACCGCCGCCGTGCCTCTCGCCGGGCTGGTGCTCGAAGCCGGCACGATGCCGGTTCCCGGTTTTCTGCGTTGCACCGTCACCACCGAATTCGCCGGCCGCACCTACAAAGGCGTGGCGACGGCCGCCTTCGCGCCGGAGAAAATCGCGCCCACCCAGACCGAGCCCGCCGATTTCGACGCCTTCTGGCAGGCCGCCAAGGACGAGCTCGCCACCACTCCCCTCGACGCGACCCTCACCCTCCTGCCCGAGCGATGCACCGCCAAGGTGAATGTCTACCACGTCGGCTTCCGCCTCCCGTCACCGGCTTGGCAGACGCGGCAGGCCCGTATCTACGGCATCCTTTGCGAGCCCAAGGCCCCCGGCCGCTACCCGGCAGTGTTGAAAGTGCCCGGTGCCGGCGTGCGTCCGTATTCCGGAGATACCCAACTGGCCGAACGCGGCGCGATCGTGCTCGAGATCGGCGTCCACGGCCTGCCCGTCAACCTCGCCCAGGAGGTCTACGACCAGCTCTACGCCGGCGCGCTCAACGGCTACTGGTTCTACAACCTCGACGATCCGAAAATCTACTACTATCGGCGCATCTATCAGGGCTGCGTGCGCGCCAACGATCTTCTTACCTCCCGCGACGCCTGGAACGGCAAGGACCTGCTGGTGATGGGCGCCAGTCAGGGCGGACAACTCTCGATTGTCACCGCCGCGCTCGATCCGCGCGTCACCGCCCTCGCCGCCACCCATCCGGCCGGCTGCGATCTGACCGGCGAACTGCACGGCCGCGCCGGCGGCTGGCCGCATCCGTTCAAGTCCTGGGACGGCAAGCCCTCGGCGCAGGCCACGCCGGCGAAGATCGCCACCACCGCCTACTACGATACCGTCAACTTTGCGCGCCGCCTCAAGGTCCCCGGCTTCTACAACTGGGGCTACAACGACGACGTCTGCCCGCCCACCTCCACCTGGGCGGCCTACAACGTGATCACCGCGCCGAAGCAGCTCGCCCTCACCCTGGAGTTGGCGCACAGCTACACTCCCGAGCAGTGGGAGGCCATCAACGCCTGGGTCTGCCGCACCCTCGGGCTGAAGTAAGCCGCGTCCCGCGCCCACACTCGACCGGTTCGCTCGGTGGGCAACCTCGATGCCGTGGCCCGTTCCTTCAGGACGGGCTTCCGGGGCGTAGCCGGCAGGTGAGCAACGAAGCCGCTCGGCAACCGGCGCATTGGCGCGCGCCGGCCTTCTTCACATCACCGCGTAGAACCCGATGCCGGCGTGGAGCAACGCACAGGTGAGCAACGCGGCGGCCACATCGTCGGCCATCACACCCCAGCCGCCGGACAAATCCTGCAGCGCACCGATGCCGAAGGGGTTTGGTGATGTCGAGCAGCCGGAAGAGCGCGAAGCCAAGTGCAAACACCATCCACTGGTGCGGAACGACGGCGGCCAGCTGCGGCCAGCCGAGAAAACACAGCGGCACCACCGAAAACTCGTCGAGGATCACACAGCCCGGATCCGTCTGGCGGAGACGCACCTCCGCCTCGCCGCAAATCCCCACCGCGGCCCAACACAGCAGCAGCGCGATCCCCAGCAGCGCCGCGGTCGGCAGCCACTTAAGCACGGCCACAAAAAAGACCAGCCCGACCAACGTGCCCCAGGTGCCCGGCCCGAACGGCATCCGGCCCACCGGGCCAAGCGTGGCCAAGCCCACCACCAACCCCGACGGCAGGCGCCGGGTCCACTGCGGTTGCGACCAGTTCACCCGCGTTTCTCCGTGAAGAGGTGACGGTATTTCAGAACATATCGCACGCCCGAGTCCACCGTCAGAAAAGTCGCCACCGCATAGGTACCAAAGGCGAACCAACGCAGCCACGGCAGCACCGGGCTGAGGTCGGCCTGAAGGAAATGATTGAGGTCGCGCTCCACCGCCGGAACCAACAGCAGCGCGCTGATCGCCACGATCTGCAGGATGGTCTTGAACTTGCCGCCCTTCTCAGCAGCCACCACCACCCCCTGCGTCGCCGCCATCAGCCGCATACCTGTAATCATAAAGTCACGGGTGAGGATGAGCAGGAACATCATCACCGGGATGATGCGCGAGTCGGGCAAGATCAGCCGTGCGTCGGTTAGGGCCACCAGCACGCCCAGCACTGCGATCTTGTCGGTGAGCGCATCCATGAAGATGCCGGAAACTGGACACCACGCCGTGTTTGCGCGCCAGATGCCCGTCGAGCCAGTCGGTGATGCCGCAGACGATGAAGAGCACAAAGGCCAGGGTGGCCGCGCCGATCCACTCGCCATAGACGAGCAACACGACCGTGAAGGTCAGTGGAATGCGGGAGAGCGTGATGAGATTCGGCAGGTTCATTCCGTGGCGTTTCGTCGATGTTGCGCGCGCAGTGCAAACCCCCATAACCTCCGGCGCAACTCTGGAGATCGCCCTTCGCTCACGCGCCGGGCCGTCCGCCCCGTCCTCCTCACCTTCCCGCCCATCCGCCATGCGCACCTGCGTCTTCCCCGGCACCTTCGATCCGATCACCTACGGGCACCTCGACGTGCTCCAGCGCGCCATCCGCCTTTTCGATCGCGTGATCATCGGCATCGCCCGCAACCCGGGCAAGGGCCCGCTCTTCACCGCCGAGCGCCGCGTCGAGCTCATCCTGCCCAGCCTCGTCGCCCTGCCCAATGTCAGCGTGAAGATCTTCGACGGCCTGCTGGTCGACTTCGCCGAAGAGGAGCACGCCGTCGCCGTCATCCGCGGACTGCGCGCATTTTCGGATTTCGAATTCGAATTCAACATGGCCCTGATGAACCGCCATCTGAAGGCCTCCGTCGAGGCGGTGTTCGTCATGCCCAACGAGAACTTCTCCTACACGAGCAGCTCGCTGGTCAAACAGGTCGCCCGCCACGGCGGCGACGTCAGCAAGTTCGTCCCGCCCAACGTCGCCGAGGCCCTGCGTGCCGTCTACGGGCAAGGGTGAACCCGCCGACGAACCCGGGCCGGAGCAATCTTTCCGCCCTTTTCCGCTGCGGCGTGTAACTCTCCGGCGACTTCGTCGTCACCGCTTCCGCCTGCCGTCCCTCCGTTGCAGCAGGGTGATCCCTTTCCCGTCCTTCTCCCATGGCCAAATCCGGCAGTTCTCCCGTCGTAGGCATTCTCATTCTCCTTGGCGTCCTCGGCGCCATCGGTGGCGGCGTCTACTATTGGACGCAGCGTGACGACAAGCCCGCTGAACTCACCACCGTCCCCCTGGGTCGTGGTGAAATCGTGCAGACCGTCACTGCCACGGGAGGGCTCCAGGCCACCACCAGCGTGGACGTCAGCAGCCAGGTCTCCGGGCTCATCACCGAGGTGGCCGTCGACTTCAACACCCCGGTGAAGACCGGGCAGGTGCTCGCCCGCCTCGACCCCGCCACCTACCAGTCGCGCCTGCTCCAGGCCCAGGCCCAACTCGCCAACGTGAAGGCCAACTGCACCCTGGTGCGCCTCAACACCGAGCGTACCCGCGAACTGCGCACCAAAAACCTCGTCTCCCAGCAGGACCTCGATCAGGCCGAGGCCCTGCTCACCCAGGCCGAGGCCCAGTTGAAGATCCAGACCGCCACCGTCAGCAGCGCCGAGGTGGATCTCGGACGCTGCACCATCTATGCGCCCCTCGATGGCATCGTCCTCGACCGGCAGGCCGAGAAAGGCAGGACCGTCGCCGCCAGCCTCAACGCCCCCACCCTCTTCACCATCATCGACGATCTCGCCAAAATGGAGATCGATGCCTCCGTGGCCGAGGCCGACATCGGCAGCGTCGAGGTCAAGCAGCCCGTCACCTTCACCGTCGACGCCTACCAGGGCCGTACCTTCCGCGGCACCGTATCCCAGATCCGCAACTCCCCCAAGACCGTCAGCAACGTCGTCACCTACTCCACGATGATCGACGTCAACAACGCCGACCTGAAGCTCAAGCCCGGCATGACGGCCAGCGTCTCCATCGTCGTGGCGCAGCGTGACAACGCCCTACGCATCCCCAACGGCGCCCTACGCGTGAGCCTGCCCGACAACGTGCTCGCCGCCCGCAAGCTCGAGGAACCGCCCCCAGCCACCGCCGCCGGCCAACCCACCGCCCCTGCCGCCAAGGCCCTCACCGAGGAGGAACAGCGTACCGCCCGCCGCGAGATCCTGGCTGAGGCCGGTTTCACCCGCGGCGGCGGCCCGCCCTCGCCCGAGGTCCTCCAGAAGGCCCAGCAACTCGCCAAGGCCCGCGGCATCGAACTGGATTTCAGCCGCATGGGCGGAGGCAACCGCGGCGACCGAGCGGACCGGGGCGCCCCCGGCGGCACCATCACCCGCAACGTCTTTGTCCTCGTCGGCGACGACCCGAAGACCGCCCGCATCAAGCAGGTGCCGGTCAAGCTCGGCATCACCGACGGCATCTACACCGAAGTGCTCGAAGGCCTCAAGGAAGGCGATGTCCTCGTCACCGGCACCGCCCTACCGGGCACCGCCACCGCTGCCGCCGGCACCAATCCCTTCAGCCAGCCCCGTGGCCCCGGCCGCCGTTAATTCACCCGGAGAGCGGCTCCAGCTCGCCCCTGCACACTCCGCTGGCTTCTGCACTCTGCCTTCTTCGTTCGCCCTTCTCCCACCCATGGCTGCTGTCGTCAAAATCGAGGAGATCCACAAGATCTACGACTCCGGTGAGGTCCCCGTACACGCCGTGCGCGGTGTGTCGTTGGAGATCCAACGCGGCGAGTTCGTCGCGCTCATGGGCGCCAGCGGCTCCGGCAAGTCCACGCTGATGAACCTGCTCGGCTGCCTCGACCGCCCCACCCGTGGCCGTTACCTGCTCGACGGCATCGACGTCTCCGGCCTGGACCGCAACGAACTCGCCGACATCCGTAACCAGAAACTGGGCTTCGTCTTCCAAGGCTTCAACCTGCTCTCCCGTACTTCCGCCCTCGAAAACGTCGAGCTGCCCATGATGTACGGCCGGCATCAGCTCTCCGCCCGCGAGATGCGCGAGCGCGCCCTGCACAGCCTCGAGATCGTTGGCCTGGCCGACCGCTCCGGCCATTTTCCCAACCAGCTCTCCGGTGGCCAGCAGCAGCGCGTGGCCATCGCCCGCGCGCTGGTCAACCGCCCCGAGGTCCTGCTCGCCGACGAGCCGACCGGCAACCTCGACAGCAAAACGTCCGTCGAGGTCATGGGCGTATTCCAGAAACTCAACGACCAGGGCATCACCATCGTCATGGTCACCCACGAGCTCGACATCGCCCACTACTGCAAGCGCAACCTCATCCTGCGCGACGGCTATATCGTCAGCGACGTGCAGGTGAAGGAACGGCTCCTCTCCGCCACCGAGCTCGCCAAACTCAAGTCCGCCGAAGCCGAGGCCAAGCTCACCGCCCACTGACCATGCGCCTCACCAACACCACCAAGGTCGCGCTCAGCGCACTACGGCGCAACAAGCTCCGCTCCCTGCTCACCGCGCTGGGCATCATCATCGGCGTGGGCGCCGTGATCGCCATGGTCGCCATCGGCAACGGCGCCAAGGCCCAGATCGAGGCTCAGGTCGCCAACCTCGGCCAAAACATCGTCCAGGTCTTCCCCGGCAACTTCACCGCCGGCGGCATGCGCTCGGGCTGGGGCGGCGCCTCCTCCCTCACCGTCGAAGACGCCGAGGCCGTCGCCCGCGAGGTCGCCAACGTCGAGGCGGTCAGTTCTGAGGTCCGCGACGGCCAGCAGGTCCTCGCCAACGGCCTGAACTGGAACACCCAGGTGCTCGGCGAATCGCCGGACTATCTTTACATCCGCAGCTGGCCCCTCGCAGCCGGGGCCATGTTCGCCGAGTCGGACGTGAAGACCATGGGTAAGGTCGCCGTCATCGGCAAAACCGTGGCCGACCAACTCTTCCCCAACACCGACCCGCTCGGCGCCACCCTGCGCATCCGCAACATCCCCTTCAAGATCGTGGGCGTGCTCGGGGCCAAGGGCTTCAACCTCTTCGGCCAGGATCAGGACGACGTCGTGCTCATCCCTTACACCAGCCACATGAAGCGGGTCTCCCGTCGCACCAATCTCAGCGGCATCGTCGTACAGGCCGCCTCCGCCGAGTCCAGCGCCGCCGTCCAAGCCGACATCACCGCCCTGCTCACCGAGCGCCGCCGCGGCCGCGAACCCGACTTCACCGTGCGCAGCCAGGTCGAGCTGGCCCAGACCGCCAACGAATCCTCCCAGACGATGCGCCGGCTGCTGCTCGCCATCGCCTGCGTCTCCCTCTTCGTCGGCGGTATCGGCGTGATGAACATCATGCTGGTCTCCGTCACTGAGCGCACCCGCGAGATCGGCATCCGCCTGGCCGTCGGCGCCCATGGGGCCGACGTGCTGCGCCAGTTTCTCTCCGAGGCCGTGATCCTCAGCGCGCTCGGCGGCGTCCTGGGAATTCTCTTTGGCGTAGGCTTGGCCCACGCCGTCAAAACCTTCCTACTCTGGCCCGTGCAGATCTCCACGCTCTGGATTGCCATTTCCTTCGGCGTGAGCGCGCTGGTGGGCATCGTCTTCGGCTTCTTCCCGGCCTGGAAGGCCGCTCAGCTCGACCCCATCGACGCCCTGCGTTTCGAGTAGGTGCCCCAAGCCCCGCGCTTTGCCGCGGCCGTACCATGGTCGGTCAGCGTGCTTGCATGCGCCTTGACTCCGCCGTTCCAGGGTAGGCCAGCGTGCTTGCACGCGCTTCTGGGGCGCGTGCAAGCACACTGACCCACTTTCGGAGAAGGCCGCCATCCGCGCACGACGCCTTGCCCCGTCTCTTCAATACACCTGCTGGTCCGCCGCCGGCCCAGCCGCCTCGCCGAGAAGACGCTGCCGGTACACCGACGGCGCGATCCCGAGACGCCGACTGAAGGCGCGCGAAAAGTCCTTCGGGCTGCCGAAGCCCGTGCGATAGCCGATCTCCCCGATCGGCAAAGTCAGATCCGCGAGCAGCTCCTGGGCCTGCTCCAGCTTCAGCCGTAACACCTCGCCGTTTACCGTGCTGCCCAGTACCCGCCGCATCCGATACTCCAGCACCCGACGCGACACCCCGATTGCCCGCGCCAGTGTCTCGGCGTACACGGGGTCGCCAAGATGCTCGCGGATGTGATCCAACGCCGCCGCCACCACCTCGTCGGCCACAGCGTACCGGTCGGTGGACCGCCGGGTGACCAGCTTGAGCGGGTTCACCAGTGTGGTGGGCTCGGCCGGGACGACACCGCGCATCATCTGCTCGAGCCGCTCCGCCGCCAGCCAGCCGATCTGCTCAGCATTGAGCTGGATGCTCGACAGCGCCACATGGGCAAAATCGATCTGGGTAAGGTCGTTGCCCACCCCTAGGATCGCGACCTGATCGGGCACGCGCAGCCCGCAGCGCTGGCACGCCTGTTCGACCTCGATCGCCACCCGATCGGTGAAGGCAAAGATTCCCACCGGCTTGCGCAGCCGCCGCACCCAACGGAGCAACGCCGCCCGGGAACGCTCGGCATAGGGGGACGCGTGTTCACCGCCGGGTAGAAACAACGTGGCCACGCTCGCCCCGGGCTCCTGCAGCCGCGCCGCGTCGCGAAACGCCCGCAGCCGCAGGCGCGAGCCCCAGTGCGTACTGCTACCGCAGTAGGCGAACGAGCGATAGCCGCGGCTGTGAAAATGCCGCAAGGCCATCCGCCCCACCCCGAGATCGTCGGAGTTGATCGTGGGAATCGCGAGGGTGCGGAATTGCCCGGAGATGTTCACCACCGGCAATCCCAAACCACCCAATACGCGCTCGTCGCGCCGCGAGCCCACCTTCGCCACCACCCCGTCCACCCGCAGCCGCCGCAGCTCCGCCTCGTCGTAGCCCTCCACCGGGCTGAACTTGAGCACGGTCACCCCGGGCCGGTCCCGGAAGAACCGGGCCAGCCCACGCAACACCGCCCGCCAGTGCTCGCTGTCGAGGGCGAGAAAGGCCGCTACCTGCTGTCCGGGACTTCGGCGACGCATCGTGGAATGCGCAATTTGGGACACGAGATGCGCAAAATGGGAAACCTTTTTTTTCTGCCTGTGGTATTCTCTGCGCCGTTGGTTTGGCCCCCGCCCCCCCCGGCTCCCCGCCCGTTTCGCCCTGCTTGCTCCCGCCCCGGTCTCCCGCTCACCCCAACCGCCCCGCTTCCTCCCATGCCACGCATCCTGCTCACCACCACCTCGTTTCAGGACACGCCCGGAGCGCACCACGCCCTGCTCGCGTCCGCCGGCTTTGAGATCGTCAACGAACGCGGGCCCCTGCCCGAGTCGCGCATGCTCGAGCTCGCCGGCGAGTTCGACGGCTTCCTTTGCGGCGACGACGCCATCACCGCCGCGGTGATCGCCAAGTCCCTCCCCCGCCTGAAGGTAATCAGCAAGTACGGCATCGGTCTCGACAAGATCGACGTTACCGAGGCCACCGCCCGCAAAATCCCCGTGCTCTTCACCCCGGGCGTCAACCACACCACGGTGGCCGAGCACACCTTCTGCCTGCTGCTCGCCCTCGAGAAAAACCTGATCTTCTCCAGCGACGCCACCCGCGCCGGCACCTGGAAGCGCAAGACCGGTCACGAACTGCTCGGCAAGACCGTCGGCATCGTCGGCCTGGGCCGCATCGGCAAGGAGGTCGCCATCCGCGCCCGGGCTTTCGGCATGGAGACGGTCGCCTTCGATCTGTATTGGGACGAATCCTTCGCCACCGCCCACGGCGTGCGCCGCGCCGCCACCATGGACGAGGTCTTCGCCGCCGCCGACTACCTCTCGCTCCACACCAACCTCACCCCGGAAACGCGCGACTTGATCAACACCAAAACCCTCGCCCGCATGAAGCGCGGCGTGATCGTGCTCAACTGCGCTCGCGGCGAGATCGTGCACGTGGGCGACATGGTCGCCGCCCTCCAGTCCGGCCAGGTCGCCGGCTACGGCACCGACGTACTCGACCAGGAGCCACCGCCGGCCGACCACCCGTTGCTGCACGCGCCCAATTGCATTGTCACCCCGCACATCGGCTCGCGTACCTACGAGAGCGTGCAGCGCCAGGCCGGCATGGCCGCCGAGAACATCACGCGCTTCTTCCGCGGCGAGAAGCCCCACGCCCAGGCTAACAAGTTCTGAGCCTCCGCCCCCCCTCCACTACCGCGTTCCCTTCCTCCCTTTCTCCCTCACTCCCGTCTACCTACCACTATGAGCCAATCTGAAATCGGCCTTATCGGCCTCGCCGTCATGGGGCAAAATCTTGCCCTCAACATCGCCGACCACGGCTTCAAGATCTCGGTCTACAACCGCACCACCGCCAAGACCGACCAGTTTGTCGCCGAAAACCCGAACACCCCGGGCGGCCTCGTCGGCTTCGCCGAGCTCAAGGACTTCGTCGCCTCCCTCGCCAAGCCCGCCCGTATCGTGATCATGGTGCAGGCCGGCAAGGCGACCGACGCCGTGATCGATTCGCTGCTCCCGCTGCTGGCGCCCGGCGACATCATCGTCGACGGCGGCAACTCGAAGTGGACCGACACCATCCGCCGCGAGAAGGCGCTGCGCGACGCCGGCTTCCGCTTCATCGGCAGTGGCGTTTCTGGGGGCGAAGAGGGGGCGCGTTTCGGCCCGGCCCTCATGCCCGGCGGCGATCCCGCGGCCTTCAAATTCCTCGAGCCGGTCTGGAACGCCATCGCCGCGAAGGTCGACCGCAAGACCGGCCGCCCCCTCGTCGGCGCCGCGCCCGGCAAGCCCGTCAAAGGCGGGGTGCCCTGCTCGACCTACATCGGGCCCGATGGTGCCGGCCACTACGTGAAGATGGTCCACAACGGCATCGAGTACGGCGACATGCAGATGATCTGCGAAGCCTACGACCTGATGCGCGGCGTGCTCGGTATGAGCGCCCCGGAGATCGGCAAGGTCTTTGCGAAATGGAACAAGGGCGCGCTCGACAGCTTCCTGGTCGAAATCACCGCCGACATCCTCCAGCAGCTCGACCCCGTCACGAAGAAACCCTTTGTCGACATCGTCCTCGACACCGCCGGCCAGAAGGGCACGGGCAAGTGGACCAGCGTGAGCGCCCTCGACATGGGCGTGCCCGCCCCGACCGTCGCCGAGGCCGTCTTCGCCCGCTGCATCTCCGCGGTGAAAGAAGAGCGCGTCGCCGCCTCGAAGATCCTCAAGGGCCCGAAGGCCAAGTTCACCGGCTCGAAGACCGCCTTCCTCAAGGCCATCCACGACGCCCTCTACTGCTCCAAGATCTGCTCCTACGCCCAGGGCTTCCAGCTCATGCGCGAGGCCCAGAAAGAATACAGCTGGAAGCTCAACTTCGGGAAAATCGCGCAGATCTGGCGCGGCGGTTGTATCATCCGCGCCGTGTTCCTACAGAAGATCACCGAGGCCTTCGGCTCGGACCCGAAGCTCGCGAACCTCCTCCTCGACCCGTACTTCAACAAGACCGTACAGAAGGCCCAGGCCAACTGGCGCAAGGTCGTCGCCACCGCTGTCGAACTCGGCGTGCCCACCCCCACCTTCAGCTCGGCGCTGGCCTACTACGACGGTTACCGCGCCGCCCGCCTGCCGGCCAACCTGCTCCAGGGCCAGCGCGACTTCTTCGGCGCCCACACCTACGAACGCACCGACCGCCCCCGCGGCGAGTTCTTCCACATCGATTGGCCCGACTCCGCCCGCCCCCAGACCCAGGTCTGAACCCCGCCCCGCCCACCCTAGCGCCGCACCACCATGGCCGATCCCTTCTACATCGTTCCGGAAACCGAACACAACGCGCTCATCGCCGCCGCGTACAGCCACCGCGGTTTCCTCCCCGACGAAGCCGAGGAGGGCGCGCGTTTCTGCGCCTCCGCCTCCCGTCACGGCATCCGTACCCATAACGGCATCAAGGCCCTCCACCTCGACCACCTCTTCGGCTCCGGCTCGAAGGGCTGCGTGCCGGGTGCCCAGATCGTGGAGAAGCCCAACCGCTTTCCCTCCGCCAAGATCTGGAACGCCAACAGGAAGCTCGGTCAGGCCACCGCCTACCGCGCCATGGCCGAGGCCATCCGCCTCGCCGACCAGTACGGAGTGGGCACCGTCTCCGTCGACAACGCCTTCCACTACCTCTGGGGTGGCGGCTACGTGATGGACGCCGCGCAAAAGGGCTACATCGCCTACACCAACTGCACCGCCGCCTTGGCCGAGGTCGTGCCCTTCGGCGGCAAGTTCCCCACCCTGGGCACCAATCCCCACTCCTGGGGCTTCCCCACCACCGAGGCGGTCGGCTATCCCATCGTCATCGACTGGGCCACCTCCGTGGTCGCCATGGGTCGGGTACAGCAGCTCGCCCGCGAGGGCAAGGCCCTCCCGCCCGATGCCGCCATCGACGTCAACGGCGTGATGACCACCGACCCGCTCAAGGCCAAGTACCTCCTGCCCTTCGGCGCCCACAAGGGCTACGGCCTCTCACTCATCAATGAGCTGATGGCCGGCTTCATCGGCGGGTCCCTTCCTACCATCCGGAACCGCTGGGACCAGCAGCCCGAGGAGAAGCACACCTGCTGTTTCTTCTTCCAAGTCATCCACCCCGAGGCGCTCTCCTCCGGCGCCTTCTCGCTCGGACGCAACCAGCAGGCCAACGTCCAGGCCGTCATCCGCGACGTCCTCGGCCACGGTAACGACAAAAGCATGCTGCCCGGCCAGATCGAGGCCGACTTCGCCCGCAAGAGCGCCGCCGCCGGCGGCCTGCTCTTCAGCGCGGCGGAGATCGGCGCCTTCAACGAAATCGCGACCGAGATCGGCCGCGCACCCTGGAATCCCTCCTCCTTGAAGACTTTCTCCGCATGAGCTCCGAATACCTCCAACAACTGTTCGGCCTCGAAGGCCGCGTCGCCGTCGTCATCGGCGGCACCGGTGAACTCTGCGGCGCCATGGCCGAGGGGCTGGCCGGCGCCGGCGCCGAAGTGGTCATCGTCGGACGCAACGCCGAGAAGGCCCGCGTCCGGCTCGACAAGATTGCCGCTGCCGGCGGCAAGGCCTGGTTCCATGCCACCGAGGCCACCAGCAAGGCCGAGGTCGAGGCCCTGCTCGCCGCCGTGCTCAAACGCAGCGGACGCGTCGACATTGTCATCAACGGCGCCGGCATCAACTCCGCCACGCCGTTCCTCGACATCACCGAGGAGGAGTTCGACCGCATCGTGCGCGTCAACCTCAAGGGCGTGTTCCTCGGCTGCCAGGTCTTTGGCAAGTACCTCGTCGACCGCGGTCAGGGCGGCTCGATCATCAACCTCGGCTCGATGTCGGGAGTGGTCCCGCTGTCTCGCGTCTTCACCTACTCGGCGACCAAGGGCGCGGTGCACAACCTCTCCCTCAACCTCGCCCGCGAGTGGGCCCCGCAGAAGGTGCGCGTCAACGTCCTGGTGCCCGGCTTCTTCCCCGCCGAGCAGAACCGCAAGGTGCTCACCCCGGACCGCGTCACGAGCATCATGGGCCACACGCCCATGAAGCGTTTCGGCGAGGCCCGTGAGCTGATCGGGGCCACCCTGCTGCTGGCCGGCGACGCCGCCGGCTCCTTCATCACCGGCGAGGAACTCATCGTCGACGGTGGTTACCACGCCATGACGATCTAGGGCAACCGCCCCCGGAAGGCGGCTTGCTGGTGCCGGGGATCCCCCGCTACAAGCAAGCTGCCGCCATTTGGCCCCTCAGCCCCACCCGATCCCTTCGACCAATTCATGCCCCCTTGGCTCCCGCTCCGATGACTCCCATCAACGCCTTCCTCCTCGCCCACAACCTGCGCCTGGCGCAGAACCCCTGCATCAGCCCCGACTTCTGCCTCGACTGGGCCTCCCTCCAGCAGAAATTCGCCGACCGCAACGCCAAGGGCCTGATCTTCCACGACAAGTCTGGCTTCACCACTGCCGCGGGCGCCTGGACCCTGGTCGAGGACCAGACCACCGGCGATTGCGCCTGGCGGCTTGAGGCGGGCGACATCCCCAACCCGAGCGCGATCCTAGTCGACGGAGTCTGCATCAAGGCCAAACGTATCGTTTTTCCCGCAACATGGGCGAATCTCCTTCGCCTCAAGAACCTGATCCAGGAGCACGATCCGGAATCGACCATCTTTCCGACTGCCACCGCTCAGCTCGGCCGCAGCACCCTCGGCGTGGGCGCGCGCTTCACCGCGCTGCACTGGCCCGCCGTCGAGTGGGCGATGGGCGCCCTCGAGATCGGCCTCACCGCCAACCAGAACAGTATCCCGCGCGAGCTCGTCTATGATGTCGACGCGATGCTCGGCCAACCACCTGGACACCGTGCCGTTCCCCTTCATCGGCGCCAACGTCCCCGAGGGCCACCAGGGCCAGAGCGTCGAGGGCATGAGCCACGGCTCGGTCCTCTCCAAGCTCAAGACCGGCTTCCATCTGCGCCGCATTGCCTGGAGCTTCAACGCCGACCACCAACCCATCGGCGGCAAATTCGACAGCCGCGAGGACGCCCTCGTGCGCGGGTGCCTGCTCGCCAGCTACATCACCTTCGACCTCTCGCCCGAGCTCGCGCTCAACCAGCCGGCCGCCGCCGGCGCCGTCTCCGCCGATCTGCTCGGCCGTGTCCGCGCCCGCGTGACCGCCGCCGGGGTCAAGATCGACGAGTCCGCCCTCACCACTCTGGCCCGCACCGTCTGGCCCTCGCTGCAGAAGATGAAGCGCCGCGACCAGAAGTACGCTGCCGCCCGTGCCGCCGCCTTCACCACTCCCGCCGGCCGCGGCTACCTGCGCGAGCTCTCGATCGACGAACTCCCCGGTCTCACCACCCCGGAGACCACCGCCGTGATGCTCGCCTTCTGCGAGGCCCTGGGCATGCCGGTGAACTTCATCGCCCCGGCCTTCGGCTTCCAGAAAAACTGCCCGTATCCCGACAACGAAGCCCTGCGCCGCCTCGTCCAGCCGCACTGGGAGGTCTGCAAGCAATTCGGCGTGAGCATCGGGTTCCACTCCGGCTCCGGCAAATCGGCCGAGAACTACCGCGTGGTCGGCGAGATCACCGGCAGTCACCTGGAGATCAAGACCAGCGGCCGCTACACCTACGAGATGGGCGTGGCGCTCTCGCGTTCGACCAACCCTGCCGACCAGGCGCTCTGGAAGGACTGGTACGCCTTCACCCAGGAGCTCGCCCTCGCCGGAGCATTCAGTGGCGACGCCACCGAGCAGAAGATGGCCCGCTCGTTTATCGTGGCCTCCCTGCCGGCCCCGGTCGACAGCGCCGCCGTCTTCTATTCCCCGGCCTCCTGCCGCGCCGCCTTGGCGACGCTCAGCCCCAGCCCCGAGCACATGCTGTTCTTCGAATACAACTTCCTCTTCGTGCTCGCCGCCGGCGGCCAAGCGGTGAAGTCCGCCCTTGGGGACCACACTCCGGCCGGCTATGCCCAGCGCGCGCGCTTCTACGCCATCAGCGACGAAGCCCGTCTGCGCTATGCCCAAGGCGTGGCCGGCTACCTCGTCTTCTTGGTCGAGACCACCGGTCTGGCCCCGGCTGCGACCTGCGCGGCCGCCCGCCAACGCCTCGAGGCCTGCACCAGCTACTCCCAACTCGTCGCCCAAATCGCCCCGTAGCGATCTTCGCGTCCTGCGTTTGCTCCTTCTTCTGGCCCGGCCTCACCGCCGGGCCTTTTTTTGCGCGTCCCTGTAGCGAAGTTCGCAAGGGTTTCGTCCGGTTCTTCCCGTAGCGAAGCTCGCAAGAACTTCGTCCGGCCACGCCTTGCCGTGGCCCGTCCCTTCAGGGCGGGTCCCCCGTCGAAGAATCCCAACCACGCAGGCCGAAGCGTCGCGGGGCCCGGCCTCACCCCGTAGCGAGGTTCGCAAGAACTTCGTCTGGCGCGGCCCCGTAGCGAAGCTCGCCAGAGCTTCGTCCGGTCCTTTCACCCATCTCCGAGGTCCCCCGGCTTCCGTTCCTCGCCCAAGCCGGCCCCTCGTCCCATTTGTGGGATACTCCATTCCCGTGACCGTGGCGCGCGCCGGTTCTTGCCGGCGGTCCGTATTGCCACTGCTCGCTCATTGACAGACACTTACAGCGCCTCCGCGTTGTTGGCACGGCCACTGCAATAGAGGGTGCGTCCAACCGATCACCATGAAAACCACCCGTATGATCACCGTCCTCCTCGTCAGCAGCGCCATCCTCGGCGGTCTCGGCTTCGCCCTCTCCCTTTTCAGCATTTCCCTGGCCACCTTGATCAACGTCACCGTGGGCACCGTCGTCAGCGCCGGCCTCTTTGGTATTCTCCTCTGGGACACCGGCCGCACTCTCGAAGCCGACGCCGCCAAGACCCGCTATGCGCAACGCGTTCGCCGCCCTGCCCGGCCCCCGGCTTGCACCGCACCCCGCCGCCCCGCTCTCGTCGGCTGCTGAACGCAGTCTTCTTCACCCGATGCCGTCCATTCATCTCCATTCTCTCTGCTGTTAACGGGATACGCCCCGCCGCCGGCCTAGCCGCGGCGGGGCTCCGTGTTCGCCAGGCGGGTTTCACGTTCCAAGCTTCGAATTTCGAGTCAGCGCTCGGCGCTGCATTGGTTTAGGGTTCAGCGTCAACGGTTCAGTGTTCCACATTCTGCCTTCTTCGTTCTGCATTCTGCCTTCTGCCTTAGGTCCCCCGCCCTCGGTTTGACTCGTCCCTTCCCCGCCAACACGCTCTGCCCCGCCCGCGCCACTTTCCTTCGCCCCTCCCGCGCCCTCCCCGCCATGTCCACCACCGCCCCTGCTTCCGCGCGTATCCTCCTCGCCGACGACCAGCCCGACATCCTCGAGGCCCTCCGCTTCCTCCTAAAGGGTGAGGGCTACGTCGTCGACACCGTCAAAACCCCGCAGGGCGCCCTCAAGGCCCTCGAAGCCCGCGACTTCGACCTGCTGATCATGGACCTCAACTACACGCGCGACACCACGTCGGGCCAGGAGGGCCTCGACCTGCTCCAGCGCATCCGCAACCTGGACTCGACGTTGCCGGTGGTCGTCATCACCGCGTGGGGCACCGTCGATGTCGCCGTCGAGGCCATGCGCCGCGGTGCGCGCGATTTCATCACCAAGCCCTGGGACAACGCCCGCCTGCTCGCCACCGTCGCCACCCAGGTCGAGCTCGGCTCCGCTGTGCGCCGTTACCAGCGCCTCGAGCAGGAAAACGAGGTCCTGCGCGGTAAGGGCGGCCCGCGCCTCATTGCCGACTCCCCGGCGATGCGCCCCGTCCTCGAACTCATTTCCCGCGTGGGCCCCTCCGACGCCAATGTCCTCATCACCGGCGAGAATGGCACCGGTAAAGGCGTCGTGGCCGAGGCCCTTCACGCCGTCTCGCCCCGCGCCCGCAAGCCGCTGCTCACCGTCAACATGGGCGGCCTGCCCGAGGGTATCTTCGAGAGCGAACTCTTCGGCCACGTGAAGGGCGCCTTCACCGACGCCAAGGCCGACCGCGCCGGCCGCTTCGAACTGGCGAACGACGGCACGCTCTTCATGGACGAGATCGGCAACATCCCGCTCTCCCAGCAGAACAAGCTCCTGCGCACCCTGGAGACCGGCGAGTTCGAACGCGTGGGCTCCTCGCGCACCCAGCACGCCAACGTGCGCATCATCTCCGCCTCCAACTCCGACCTCCCCGCCGAAGTCGTCGCCGGCAAGTTCCGACAGGATCTGCTCTTCCGCCTCAACACGATCGAGATCCACCTGCCGCCCCTGCGTGAGCGCCCCGAGGACATCCCGCTGCTCGCGCTCTTCTTCCTCAAGGAGCACACCGAGCACTACCGCAAGCACGTCACGGGTTTCGAGGACGCCGCCCTCGGCGCGATGAAGGCCTGCGCGTGGCCCGGCAACGTCCGCCAGCTCGACCACGCCGTGGAGCGCGCGGTGCTCATGTGCCAGGGCAAGGCGATCCGCGCCGCCGACCTGGGCCTGCAGGCCACCGCCGAGGCCACGGCCCGCGTCGACGAGATGAGCCTCGAGGACGTGGAGGCGTTTCTGATCAAGAAGGCCCTGGCTCGCCACGAGGGCAACGCCCGCAAAGCCGCCGAAGCCCTCGGTCTGAGCCGCAGCGCCTTCTACCGCCGGCTCGAGCGGTATGGGCTGTGAGGCGACATTTCATCCCAGAGAAAGCTTCCACATGACCAAATGCCCGCATTGCGGAAAAACGGCCAATCCCCTGACTCTCGCGCTCTCCACAGATAGGGCACCATACCGATGCCCTGCCTGCAAAAAGGCCAGTCGTATAAAGCGCTGGACCCTGTTCCTCGCGACCTTCGTTTGTATCATGATTGCATTTGCCGTCAGAAATCAGGCAGGGCTGAGCGGCATCGCCGATTTCAGCATATTCTTCGCGACTGTTCTCATCACGATGACTGGCGGTATCTGGCTCTTCGTACGCCTTCGACCCATCCGGCAGGAACCGGATCGATCGCAAGAGGGCAACGTCATCAAAAAATCGGTACACGATACAAAACTGGGCACCAAGCGTATCTGACCATCTCTCACACACCTCCGAAAGGTAGGGACGTCGCTCCGCCGACGTCCGCTCTGCGCCCAAGCCTGCTACGGACCACGATCACGGCGGTTTTAGGGAAGCATCCCGACCCACCGAACCTGTTTTCCCAATCGCTGCTCGATAGAATATCTCTGCGTTTCACCACATGAGGATCCTCGCATTCATGATGGGCAAGGCCGTCACCCATCCGACGTACATGGACTCGATACCCAGACTCTGGGTTATCGCCCTCGTGGTTTCGGTGGGCGTCTGGTTTCCCCATTCCGGGCGCCAGATCGCGTGCCAGCACGCTCCCAGCTCCGGCACCAGATCGGCGATCCGTTCGCCCTTACCCGATCCGGTGCCGCTACGGACGCTTCGTCACTTCACGCTCACCGTCGTGTGCAGCCGTAGATCACGCGAGTTGCCGGCGGCATGCACAACGTAGCTGCCCGCATCGGTCACCCAGGCGTGTTTGGCCGGGTCGTAGTAGCTCAAGGCGCGCTCGTCGAGGACCACGCGAATGGTCTTCGCCTCGCCGGCCTTCAGGCTCACCCGGCCAAACCCCTTTAACTCCCGCACCGGGCGGGGCAGCAGCGACTGCTTCGGCTCCACGTAGAATTGCACGATCTCGTCGCCATCGACCTTGCCGGTGTTGCGCACCGTGAGCGTCGCCTCCTGGCGGCCCCTGCGCGTCGGCTTTCACCGTGAAGTCGGAGTAACCGAAGCTCGTGTACGAAAGGCCATGACCAAAGGGAAACAATGGGTTGATGGCGTGGGCGTCGTACCAGCGGTAGCCGGTGAACACCCCCTCGGAATACGGCACCTTGAGCCCGGCATCCTTGTAGCCGATGAAACCCGGGCACTCGGAGCGCTCCTGGATGTAGGAGAAGGGCAGCTTGCCAGAGAAATTCTTCTCGCCGAGCAGCAGACTCGCCAGCGCGGTGCCGCCCTCCTGTCCGGGATAGAGCGCCACCACTACCGCCCGGGCCTTCGCCAGCCAAGGCTTCATGGTCACCGGCACGCCGCCATAGACGACAACGATGGTATTCGGGGTTGCCGCCAGCACCTTGTCGAGCAGTTCCTGCTGGCGTCCGAAAAGCTTGAAGTCGGCCACATCGGCGCCCTCGCCCTCCTGGTTGGCCGCGTTACCCACACAGACAATGGCAACCCCGGCAGCACGGGCCGCAGCCACGGCGTCATCAATCGTCGGATCGAGGGAACGATCCTGCGGATCCTTCCAGCCCAAGCGCATGGCGGCCCCGCCCGTGCCTTGCACGTAGTCGATGCGCACACGGTAGGTTCTCCCGGCCAGCAACTCGATATCCGCGGGAATCGTAATCTCGGCATGCGTGCCGCCATTGTCGGCGACGAGCTTCTCATCGATGTAGAGGAACGAGCCGTCGTCACTGGTGATAGCGAGCCGGTAGGGACCGGTCTCGGCGACGGAAACGGTGCCCGTCCAGCGGACCGAGTAGTTGGAGCCGCCGAGCCCGTGGCCCGGGCCGTTGTTGCCCCAGTCGAAGTCGAGGCCCTTATCGATCCGGGTGAAGGCGGGTTTCCCGGCGAACTCCGTATTGTTGAAATACTCGCCGGCGAGCCCCTCGCTCTTGCCGTCCGGAGTGCGGAGCCAGTTGCTGGGCAGCGGGACCGCCTTGTAGCCGTCGACCACCACGCCCGGAGAGCACTCTACGGCCACCGAAATCGGCAGCTTGGCGCGCAACCCGTCGACCGGGCTGACCGCGATCCACGGGGCCACCTGCGAACTGCCGCCGCCGCCCGCGCGCGCCACGCCCGCATGCGGACCAACCACCGCAACCGACTTCAGGGTGGTCTTGTCGAGCGGCAACACGCCGTCGTTCTTGAGCAGCACGATGCTCTTCTCCGCCATCTCGAGCGCGAGATCGCGATGCACCTGGCTGCGGATCACGGCGTCGTTGATCGCCGGAGCCGGGTTGTCGAAAACACCGGCCCGCAAACGCACCCGGAGGTGACGGCGGATCTTCTCGTCGATGACCGCCACCGGCACCCTGCCCGCCGTCACATCGGCCCGCAGCTTGTCGCCGAAATAGAGCGGCGTCGGCATCTCGATATCGAGGCCGTTGATGGCGGCGTCCTTCGAGCTGTAGACCGATGTCCAGTCGGAGACGACCAAGCCCTGGTAGCCCCACTCGCCCTTCAGGATCTCGCGCACCAGCCGGGCGTTCTCGCTCATGTGCTGGCCGTTCACCAGGTTGTAGGCGGTCATCAGCATCCAGACCTGCCCTTCCTTCACGGCCGCCTCGAAGGGCAGCAGGTGTACCTCGTGCAGGCTGCGCTCATCCACCTTCACATCGTAGTTGTTGCGCTCCCATTCCTGGTCGTTGCAGGCGAAATGTTTCACCGTCGCGATCACCTGGCGGCTCTGGATGCCGTGGATCGTGCTCACCGCCATGCGGCTGGAAAGGTAGGGATCCTCGCCGAAGGCCTCGAAATTGCGCCCACCCAACGGATACCGTCCGATGCCGACGCACGGCCCGAGAATCGCGTGTTTGCCCTTGGCCAGGGTATCCTCGCCGAGCGCCGCACCGAAGCGCTCAATCAACGCCGGATCCCACGTTGCGGCCATGTTCGCGGAGACGGGGTAGGCGTTGGACGCCCCATCCCGGACGCCGACCGGGCCGTCGCTCATGCGGATCGGCGGGATCCCCAGGCGGACCACGCCCTTGGAGTTGAACCCGGTCTCGTCGCCCCCGAGCATGTCGATCTTCTCGTCGAGAGTGAGTTGGGCGAGCAGGGTTTCGATCCGCTTCTCATCGACGGCGCAGCACTGCGACGTCGGCGAGACGGGCGAGATCTTATCGGAGGCGACCACTGCCAAAGTGGCGGCGGCGAACAGCGCGAGGACGACCGGGGATGTCGATTTCATTGGGGATAGAATTGTGACCCGTCGCTGCACCGGGGCCGAAGGGGTACCCTCGGTACGCGTCGACGGGCAAGACCGCGTGGCGGCGAAAACCGCGCACCGAACAGAACGCCGCCAAACTCGAAAGCCAAGGCTTTGTCCCGCACGATCCATCAATCGCCCATCGCAACGCGTTTCCGGCGCGCCGGCACCACCCGGCACGTTCAGGGCCCGCCCAGATGCCCCGCCAGCCACTCGCCCACGCTGCCGTGGGCCGGCTCGCTGAGCAGAGCGCGCAGCCGCTCCGCCTGCACCTGCGTGGCCTCGACCCGTGCCCGGTCGCGCACCGAGGCGTGCAGCTGCGCCGCCAGCCGCGCCGGCGACGACGCACCCTGGATATACTCCGGATACATCGTCTCGCCGAGCAGCAGATTGGCGATCCCCAGCTGCGACACCTTCACCACCATCCGGCCGATGAGATACGTAAGCGGGTCGGTGCGATAGACGATCGCCCCCGGCACCCCCGCCAGCGCGCAACGCAGCGACATCGTGCCCGAACTCGTCAGCACAGCCGAGGCCGCCACCCGCTCGCCGGCCGGCACCAGCCGATACGGCGTGTCCGCCGTGCGCTCGATCACCGCGCGCACCTCGTCGCTGGGATAGACCACCACCGCCGACCGGTCGCCCCGGTCGTGGCGGTACCAAATGTAGGCGTCGAGCAACGCCGGGAAGATTCGAGCCACCGCCTGCTTGCGGCTGCCCGGCAGCAGCAGAATCGGCCCGGCCGGATCGTACACCACCGACGACTCCTCGCCGGCGGCCACGAACGGGTGTCCGACGAAGCGCACCGGCAGCTTGGTATCCTCGTAGCACTTCGGCTCGAAGGGAAAAATCACCGCCAGCCCGTCGAGGTGCTTGGCCATCGCGAAGCGCCGCCCGGCGCGCGACGCCCAGATCTGGGGACTGATATAGTAGACCGCCTTAGTCGGACCGCCCGCCTTGGCCGTGAGGCCACCGTCGAAAAGGGCCTTCGCGATCCGCAGGTTCAGCCCCGACGAATCCACAAAACACACCGCCCGCGGCCGATGCGCACCGACCCAGCGGACCACGTCCCCGATCAGGCGCCGGTAGAACGGGAATTTCAGCACCGCCGCGAGGCCGATCGCCGAATGGGCCGTGAGATCAAGCAACAGCTGCGCCCCACTGGCCTCCAGCGCCGGTCCGCCCAAGGCACAGACGCGCGCGCCCGGCTGCAGCGCCCGCAACTCGCGCACCGCCCGCGCCGCGTGTTGGTCCCCTGAATGCTCCGCGGCGATCACAAGCAGATCCACCGCGCCGTTTGACGGCGGCGGCAGCGAAGAGGGCAATTGTTTGGGTGAATTCATAAGGCGTGGGTTCCGCCTGGCGGTTCGGTGCACACCCACTCAGTCGCCCCACCCCATTCCTGTCCACCCGGAAGCATTGGCCACGAACGGCCGGGGCGAGAACCGCGCACACGCCCGCAGATAGCCACGCCAAACCCGGTCGGCAATGAACCCACTTGGCGCCAGCCAGTCGCTTGCGCCGCCCCGCCCGCCGCGGCCGCCGCTCACGGCGCAGCTTCGAGCCGGAGCACCGCCCGATAGAACCGCCGCGCGCCCGCCCCCGTATCCGAAGCCTCAAGCTGCAACCGTTGGGCATCGAGCACGGTCTGCATGACTTGTCCTTCAACCGGCTGCCAACTGGCCAAATCGTCCGAATACTCGAGGGTCCATGCGAGATCGGGCCGCCCCCGCCAGACGCTTTGGGCAAGCCCCATCCCGCCGCCTGCGCCGGGCGCCACGTCAGTTCACCCGCTGGCCTGGTCCGCCGCCAGCGGATCCGTGTTCTGGGCATACTCGAGAAGATCGCTACGACCGTCGCCATCCCGATCGGCCGCGGGATCGTCCCCCGTCCCAACCAACGCCGTGGCCCACCGCCGATAGCACCCGTAGATCGCGCCGGATTCGGCGGCATCGATGGCCGCCCCCACCTCGCCCAAGGCCAGCTGCAGTTCAGCCCACGGCGTGCCGTCGGCCCGGCAAAGCCCGCGGTTCGCCCACCGATTACCGGCACCCTCGATATCATGCCACTTGAACCAGTCGGCCCCGATAACAAAGGGCAGATTGTAGAACTGCAGTTGGAGCCGCGCCGCCTGCCACGCGCGCTCCGCCTGGCTCAGCACCGTGCGCGCCCAACTGAAGTCCAGCGGATGGCCGCCGTCATAGTAGCCGGAGTCCCAGGCCGGCACCGACCACTCACCGATCAACACCGGCAACCCAGTCGCCGCCACGGCAGCGAAATAGTCGCGTTCCGCCGGCGCCAGCCCGCCTTCGCAATTCTGCGGATACACATTGACCGCCACCGCATCGAAAGCGGCCGCCAGGAGGTCCGCCTCGGCCTCCTGGAAATGGCCGAAATCATTGAAACGCGGGGAGAACACCAAACGCCCAGGATCCAGTTCCCGGATGATCGCGGCTGTGCGCGTGTAGAAACGCTGGACCGTGACGCGCTTGAAGGCCGCCGCATCCTCATACTTCGCCCCGGCCCGCGCCAGTGGATCGGCCAGCTCCGGCGTGAGCGCGCCGAAGTCGGCCAGTGCCGCCCCCCACGCGGCGTTCAGCGCCGCAATCGAATCCCCATAACGCATCCGAAGGAACACCACGTAGGCGCCCCAACAGGCCGGCGAAGCCAGCCGCCGATGCAGGTCGCGAAACGTGAGTTCGTTGCCCACAAACCACCCCACGAACCACGACGCCCCGCCCGTCATTGCGAGCCGCGAGCTGACGATGGCTCGAAACGCCGGTTCAAAGTCCGGATCGTACACATCGGGGAACTCGTGGCCGGCGCCCCCGCCTCCCTCGGTGGGATGGATCATCCAATCGACGTTGCTCAAACTCTCGTAGCTCAGCGCCAGCACCAACGGCATCGGGGCCGCCCCCTCCGCCACGAGCGCGTTGTTGGTGCGGGTGAGCCAATACAAATCGCCGGGCCAGCCCCCGAATGCGTTGAATCCCGCCGCGTGCGCCTGCCCGACCACCGCGCGGCCGGCCTCGATCGACTTGAACGACGGCGCATCCACTGAGCGCAGGTACCACGGCCGACCATCCGGCGCGATCAACCAGGCCGTCCCCTGTTGCCACTCCACTCGGTAGCGCGGCGCGGGCGTCGACGGTAGCGGCCGGCCGCGGACAAGTGGGCCCGCCATGGGGGGAAACCACTCGGCTTCCGTCGGCAGCTCCGCCCATTCCACTCCGGCGAACAGCAACCGTCCCTGCGTCAGCGCCCCCAAGCCAAGAGCGATCGTCAAGTCGGTCGGTGCGCCCGGCGGCACCGTGCGCACCGGCAATTCGAACCGCTGCCACTGCACCGCCGATCCCAGCGCCAGCGTCCGGTCGGCGGTGGAGCCGTCTGCATACCGATACCGCAGATACACCAACGCGTAGCCGGCCGGCAAATTCTCGGTCCGGAACCAGCCCCGCAGCACTCCGCCGGCGGGCGGCACCGCCGTGCGGTATTCGTAGCGCGAGGTGTACATCCCCGACACCCACGGCCCCACACTCAGCCAAGCGCCCACCGCGGCATCCTGCCCCGAGGCGAAGGTGCAGGATTGCGCCGCCGTCAACGGGGCGATGGGGAACACCCGGGCCCGCCACTGCGCCTCCGCCATGTCGAAGACCTGGGCCGCCTCCACTCGCGCCAGGCCCAAATGCCCGACCGCGATACACCACAGGACCAGGGAAACCAGTGGAGCGAGTCGGCGCACGCGGGGAATCTGGTGCAATCGAGCCGTGGAGGAGACGGGAAAACGCTCTATTTGCCGCGGATCTGCTCGGTGATCGTGATCGCCACCTCAAGCGCCGTCTTGCCCAACACCCCCCCGACCTTGGGCTGCTTGGCCTTGGTCACCGCGTCGAGGAACGACGCCAGCTCCAACGCCAGCGGCTCGCCCTTCTCGATCGGGATCTGCTCCAGCGGGATCGCCGTAAGGTCGCCCGGTTTCACCACTCCGGCCATGAGCTTGCCGGCGTAGGCCAGCATGCCCTCGCGGCGCACGAGGTGCCCGGTCTGGTTCATGAAGTCGAGCGACAGGTATCCCGTCGGCTGGAACACGCGGATCTCGCGGTTCTTCTTCAGGCTCATGCGGCTCACGTTGAGGTTGGCCACGCAGCCGTTTTCGAACTCAATGCGCGCGTTGGCGATGTCCTCGGTTTTCGAGAGCACGCTCATGCCCACGCTGTCGATGCGCCGGATGGGCGATTTCACCAGCGCCAGCACGATGCCGATGTCGTGGATCATCAGGTCGAGCACCACGCCCACCTCGGTGCCGCGCGGCTGAAACGGTGCCAGCCGCTCGGTGGTGATGTACTTGGCCTCGCGCACCTCGTTCTCGAGGTAGCCCATCACCGGGTTGAAATGCTCGATATGTCCGACCTGCACGAGGCAGTTGTGCTCGTGCGCCGCGGCGAGAATTCGCTCGGCTTCCGCCAAGGTCACGCAGATCGGCTTCTCGATGAGCAGGTGACAACCGGCGGCGAGCAAAGGCAGCGCCACCTCGCAGTGCCGGTCCGTCGGCACCACCACGCTCACCACGTCGCACTCGCGGCCGAGTTCCTCGATCGTGGCGAAACGCCGACACTGGTGCGTACGGCACATCTCCTCAGCCCGCGCATCGTTGGTCTCGAAGATGCCGACCAACTCGGCGCCGGGCAGCGCGCGATAGATCCGGGCATGATGCTGGCCGAGGTAGCCGACACCGGCCACGCCACACTTGATGCGGGGAGACGAATCAACGGTCATGCCGGGATGGCACGCACTTCCCGGCGCCGTGGCAATGAGGGAAAACGAGGGATCACTTGATCCCGAGCTTCTTGAGCTTGGGCGCAATCACCGCACGACAGTACGCTTGGTCCGGATTATTGCGGAAATAGTCCTGATGATAGGCCTCGGCCTCGTAGAATTTCGACAGCGGTACGATCTCGGTGACGATGCGCCCGCCGAACTTGGTCTGCGCGGCGGTGCGCGACTGCTCGGCGGCAAGCCGCTGCACTTCGTCGGCATGGAGGATGATCGAGCGGTACTGCGTGCCCTCGTCGGGCCCCTGGCGGTTGAGCGTGGTCGGATCGTGGATCCGCCAGAACTGCTCCAGGAGCGTGGCGTAGGTGATTCTCGCCGGATCATACTCGACCCGCACGACTTCAGCATGCCCAGTGTCGCCCGAACAGACCTGCCGATAGGTGGGGCTCACCACAGCGCCGCCGGCATAACCGGACACCACAGCAACGACGCCCGGCAGGGTTTCCAGGGAAGCCTCCAGGCACCAGAAACAGCCGCCGCCGAAGTAGGCGAACGAATGAGGCGGAGGTGCCCGCATGATCGGTGGAAGCGGAGGATGGGTTGGCGTTCATGTTCAAGCTGAGCAGCACCGCAAACGCGGTGAACAGAAGGGATCGGCAGGTTCGGCTCATGGCGGCGATTGGGACCGCGCAAAGTCCGAGGGGTGCCGGAAGACTCAAGCCCTCGGCACAGGTGGTAGCGCCGGCACCGTGCGCGCCGCGCGTACTTCAGCGCCGCTGATGGCGATCCTTCGCCGAGCCCGGTCAACCGCCCGCCAAGCCCCAAGGACTGCGGGAGAAGACCCGGCACGCGATTGTCCAAGTCGCGAGCAAGCTCGCTCTCCCACAATGTCCGATGGAGGGCCAATACTGGCCGCGACGCGAACGAGCATATCCGCGCAAACGCCGCCGCTTCCCCCTTCCCCGGGCCCTACGGCAGCCAGGGGAACTTGCGCGCGTCGGGCTTGCGCTTCTCGCGCTGGGCGCGATGGAACTCCTTCGCCTCGTCGGTCATGTAGTAGAGCATCGTCGCGTTGCCCGCCAACTCCTGGATGCCCTGCTGGCCGTCGACATCGCAGTTGAACGCCGCCTTCAAGCAGCGGATCGCGATCGGGCTCTTCTCGAGAATCTCACCGGCCCACTTCACGCCCTCGGCCTCGAGCTGCGCCACCGGCACCACGGTGTTGACCATCCCCATCTCGAGGGCCTGCGCTGCGGTGTACTGGCGGCAAAGGTACCAAATCTCGCGTGCCTTCTTCTGCCCCACGATACGAGCCAGATAGCCGGAGCCAAAGCCGCCGTCGAAACTGCCCATGGCCGGCCCCACTTGGCCAAAGATGCCGTTGTCGGCCGCGATGGTGAGATCGCACACCAAGTGCAGCACGTGGCCGCCTCCGATGGCATAGCCGGCCACTAGCGCGATCACCACCTTCGGCATCGAGCGGATGAGCTTCTGCAGGTCGAGCACGTTGAGGCGCGGCACGCCGTCCTCGCCGATGTAACCGGCGTGGCCGCGCACGCTCTGGTCGCCGCCGGCGCAGAAGGCGTACTTACCGTCGCTATGCGGGCCGGCGCCGGTGAGCAGCACCACGCCGACCTGCTGGTCCTCACGGGCGTCAAGAAACGCGTCGTAAAGCTCGAAGACGGTCTTCGGACGAAAGGCGTTCCGTTTCTGGGGACGGTTGATCGTGATCTTCGCGATGCCGCCGGCCTTGTGGTAGAGGATATCCTCGTAGGTTTTGCAGGGCTGCCACTGGATCGACATGACGGGCGAGGTTGGGCAGCCCTTCCGGTTTGCCAAGCCTGGACACAACGCCCGGAGCTGGGTCGCCCAAACCAGCTCCTGCCCCGAGGCCATCCTCCGCCTGCTCCCCGGCCGAAAACCGCTTGGTTTGTGCCCGCCGACCGCTAGGGTCCCCGGCTTCGTGAGCCATCCCCCGCATCATTCCGCCGCCTCGCCGGCCCGTCTCGCCCTGGTCGTCGGGGCCCTCGGCGTCGTCTTTGGCGACATCGGCACCAGCCCGCTCTACACCTTTCGCGAATGCCCTGGCGGCCTTGCCCGCCGGCGAACGCGACTCGGGCATTCTTGGCGTGCTGTCCCTCGTCTTCTGGTCGCTCTTTCTCGTGGTCACCGTGAAATACGTGTGGTGCATCACACGTGCGGACAACGGTGGCGAAGGCGGCATCTTCGCCCTGCTCGCACTCAGTGGGGAAAAACCAGGCGCCGGCAAGATCACCCCCTGGATCTTCCTGCTCCTCATCGGCGCAGCTCTGCTTTACGGCGACGGCGTGATCACCCCGGCTGTCTCGGTGCTAGGTGCCATGGAAGGTCTGGTGGCCGTCAATGCGGGGCTGGAGCATTGGGTAGTTCCGCTAAGCGTGGTCGTTCTCTTCGGACTCTTCTTCAGCCAACGCCTAGGCACTGGTTCGATCGGCAAGGTCTTTGGTCCTCTCATGCTGGCCTGGTTTGGCACTCTGGCCGCACTCGGTCTTTGGCACATCAGCCACTACCCGTCAGTGCTCGCCGCGCTCAACCCCCTCCACGCCGTGCGTCTGCTCGCCTCCGGCAATACCCAAATCACGACGCTGCTGGGCGCGGTGGTCCTGGCCTTCACCGGAGCGGAGGCCCTCTACGCCGACCTCGGTCATTTCGGCCGCAAAGCCATCGCCACCGGCTGGTACACCGTGGCCATGCCCGGACTCGTCTTAAGCTACTTCGGACAAGGGGCCTGGGCGCTCGCCCACCCGGGAGATGCGACCAACCCCTTCTTCGCCCTCGCCGCCGCCGGCTGGCCGCGCATCGCCCTGACCGGCCTGTCCGTCGCCGCCGCGGTGATCGCCAGCCAGGCGCTCATCTCCGGTACCTTTTCCCTCACCCGACAGGCGATGCAGCTCGGCTTCCTCCCGCGGCTCGCGGTGCGCCACACCAGCGCCGCCCTCGAAGGCCAGATCTACCTGCCCCTGGTCAACTTTTCCCTCGCCGTCGCCACTATCTGGGTGACGATCGCCTTCAAATCCAGCACAGCCCTGGCTTCGGCGTACGGGATCGCAGTCACCGGCACCATGGTGGTCACCACCATCGCCTACTTCGCCGTGCTGCGCCGGGCCCGCTGGCCCCTTTGGAAGGCGGCCTCGCTCTGCGGGCTCTTCCTCGCCATCGATTCCGCCCTCTTTGGCGCCAACCTCAGCAAGATCAAGGACGGCGGATGGCTCCCTCTCGTCATCGGCGCCGCCGTGTTGGTAATCATGCACACGTGGCGCACCGGCAAGGGCGAGGTGGTTCGCCGCGTTTACTCCAACGAGATCACCGAGGACGAGCTCAAGACCATGGCCCGCAGCCGCAGCGTCTCGCGGGTCCGCGGCAGCGCCGTTTTCATGGCGGGCAACCCTCGAGGCACCCCGCTGGTTCTCGTCCATCATCTCAAGGCCAACCGCAGCCTCCACGAACACGTCGCCATCCTTAGCGTAGTCACCGAAGCGATTCCCTACGTGGCCGAGGCCGACCGCCTCACCGTCTCGGAGATCGGCGAAGGCTGCTGGCGTGTGGTCGGCAGGTACGGCTACATGGAATCCCCCGACGCCGGCGCGCTCCTGGAGGCCGCCCGCCAGCACGGCCTGCCGCTCAAGCCCGCCTCGGCCACCTACTATTTCAACCACGAGATGGTGGTCACCGGCGGGACCTCACCGATGCCGGCCTGGCAGAAACGCCTCTACGGCCTGCTCAGCCGCAACGCCCGCCCGGCGCGCGACTACTTCGCCATTCCGCCCAGCCAGATCGTCGAACTCGGCCTGCCCATCCAGCTCTGAGTCGGCCAGCACCCTGTTGTGGCGACGCCGGATGAAACAACTTGGCGCCGTCGCCACTGGCTCCACACTGCCCGCTCCGGATGAGCCAACCCACCGCCGCGCCGCTTCCCTCCCAAACCCGCACCGCCCTCACCCTCGGTGCGCTCGGTGTGGTCTTCGGTGATATCGGAACCAGTCCGCTGTACACGTTGCGCGAGTGTCTCCAACACCTCCCGGCGGACGACCGCGCCGCTGGCGTGCTCGGCGTGCTCTCCCTCGTTCTCTGGGCCCTCGTGCTCGTGGTCAGCGTGAAGTACCTGTCCTTCATCACTCGCGCCGACAACCACAGCGAGGGCGGCATCTTCGCCCTGCTCGCCCTGCAACGCCGCGACAACTCCCCCGTACGCAAGATGACCATCGGTATCGCCGTCATCCTCGCCGGGGCTGCTCTGCTCTACGGCGAGGGCATGATCACCCCCGCCATCTCGGTGCTCGCTGCCGCCGAGGGCTTCCGCACGGTAGCGCCCGCTATCCAGCCCTACATTCCGCTACTGGCCTGCGGGATTCTCGCCGGCCTTTTCTGGGCGCAACATAAGGGCACCGCGGTGATCGGGCGGCTTTTCGGGCCGGTCATCCTGGTCTGGTTCCTCGTAATCGGACTGCTCGGCGCCTGGCACGTGGCCCAAAACCCCGGAATCTTGCACGCCATTAACCCGATCCATGGCTGGCGCCTACTCGCCCAGTTCCCCGGGCGCATCCTTTTGCTGCTGGGCTCGGTGGTGCTGGCCATCACCGGAGTGGAGGCGCTGTACGCCGACATGGGCCACTTCGGCCGCCGCGCCATCGTCCGGGCGTGGTACTGGGTGGTCCTACCCGGGCTCGTGCTCAACTATTTCGGACAAGGCGCCCACGCCCTCGCCCGCCCCGAGGACCTCACCAACCCGTTCTTCGCGCTCGCCCCTGCCGGCCTGTCCCGCCTGGGCCTAGTCCTTCTCTCCATCGCCGCCACCATCATCGCCAGCCAGGCATTGATCACCGGCACCTTCTCGCTCACCCGGCAGGCTATCCAGCTCGGCTTCTTCCCCCGCCTGACCGTGCGCCACACCAGTGCCGAGCGGGAAGGCCAAATTTACCTGCCTTTGGTCAACCGCATGCTCGCCATCGGCGCCATCGCCACCGTGCTCGGCTTCGGCTCCTCCGAGCGCCTCGCCGGCGCCTACGGCATCGCGGTCACCGGAGCGATGACCATGACCACCGTGGCCTTCTATTTCGTGGCTCGCCGGCGCTGGCACTGGTCCTGGCCGGCAACCGCCTCCCTCTGCGCCTTCTTCCTGGCCATCGACCTCGCCCTCTTCGTCTCCAACATTCCGAAGATCCCCCACGGCGGCTGGCTGCCGTTGGCCACGGGCATCGGCATCCTCCTCGTCATGCAAGTGTGGAAACGCGGTCGCGAGATCATCTATGACCGCGTCTACGGCCATGGGCTGCAAAGCGTCGATGCCGCCTCGCTCTTCGCGGGCGGCACCATCCACCGCGTGGCCGGTACCGCGGTGTTCATGGCCTCCAACCCCAAGGGCACTCCGCTGGCCCTGCTGCACCACCTCAAGTCCAACCGTTGCGTGCAACAGACCGTCGTGCTGCTCACCATCGACGCCGAACCCGAGCCGCACGTGCCCGACGCCGAGCGGCTCACCTTCAGCGATCTCGGCCAAGGAGTCTGGCGCGCGGTCGGCCGCTACGGCTACATGGAGTCCCCCGACGTGGCCGCCTTGGTCGAACGGTTGCGCGCCGGAGGTGTGCAGATCGAACCGATGACCACGACCTATTACTTCAACCGCGAGATGGTGCTCACCGGCGGCGACGCTCCGCTCTGGGAATGGCAAAAATCCCTCTACGCCTTCCTTAGCCGCAACGCCCGCCCGGCCAAGGACTACTACCGTATCCCCCCCAATCAGATCATCGAGATCGGCCTGCCCATCCAGCTCTGAACGAGCCCCTCAGCCGGCAGCACTCCTTGGCCGGGCGATGGTGCTGGCCAGTTCTCCACCAAAGGTGATGGAAGGCCAGCGCCTCGCCTTCTTCGCAGCGAGGCGCGCTTGCACGACACGCCATCGCAGCCCTAGCCGGCACGGACACAAGGTCCGGCCCCACCGTCGAGCCCCAGCGCCGGCCTTCCCTCCGTGTCCAACTGCTGAAGCAACGGTGAATCCGGCCGGTCACTTCACCGGTCCGCAAGAATCGGGTTCCCTCCCTCCCGTTTCCCGGCTACGCCTGCGGCATGGATTCGGGATTTGCCCAGGCTTACCTCCAAGCGACCCTCTTGGTCTCGCTCCTCTCGGTGTGGGTCCTAGTAGGCTTGTTCTACTACCTCAATCGCTACACCAAACGCGAATACTTCACCATCTGGACCGCCGCCTGGCTCTCCTACGCGCTCTGGCTCACCCTCGGCCTCACCTGGCCCGCGGAAGACCCGACCAGCCTCATCTCGATGCTCAAGCAGTGCTGCGTGGCCATCTCGGCCGCCTTCATGCTTTGGGGCACACTGCGCTTTCTCGACATCCCGGTCCGGCAGACCCTCTTCGGGCTGTTCATGTTCTTCCTGGTCGCCTGGACCTTCGTGATTCCGAAAGTGGCAACCAGCACCCTCCAGATCCAGTTGCCGGTATTCATTCTGCTCGGCTCAGGCAGCGCCTTCGCCGGCGTGTGCTTCTACCGCGTCCGCCGCCGGCTCCCCTACGTGGGCGCCGGCATGCTCGCGCTGGGCTTCCTGCTCTGGGGCGTCTATCTGGCCTTCTTCCCGGTGGCCCAGCAGTACCCCGATCTCCACGCCATCGGCTACCTCGTGGCCGCTGTCCTCCAACTCTTCATCGCCGTGAGCATGATTGTGCTGGTGCTCGAGGAGGTGCGCTACAAGACCGAGAAGATCCTCGCCGAGGTCGCCACCATGCGCTCGGAGAAGGAACAACTGGAAGCGCGGGTGATCACCGGCGAGGAGCAACTGCGCCGGCTTTACGACCAAGTGCGCCTCACCGAGGGTGCGCAGCAGGCCTACGATGAACTGCGCCGCACCCAACAAGTCGTCGTCCAGCAGGAGCGGCTGCGCGCCCTCGGCCAGATGGCCAGCGGGGTGGCGCACGACATCAACAACGCCCTCAGTCCAGTTTCTGCCTACACCGAGCTGCTCACCCAGACCCTCCCCGCCCTGCCGGCCAACGCCCGCCGCTACCTCGGCCACATCCGGAGCGCCGCCGAGGACGTAGCCCACATCGTGGGCCGCATGCGCGAGTTCTACCGGCAACGCTCCAACGCCGAGCAACTGGAGGCGATCGCCGTCGACCGCCTCATCACCGAGGTCGCCGAACTCACCCGCCCTCGCTGGCGCGACGACGCCCAGCGCCAGGGCATTTCCATCGAGGTCGTCTGCAAACCGACACCTGGACTGCCGGCGCTGCTCGGCGATCCCTGCGAGTTGCGCGAGGCGCTCATCAATCTGGTATTCAATGCCGTCGATGCGCTGCCCAGCGGCGGCCGAATCGAACTACGCACTTTCATCCTACCGCCCAGCGCCGGCGTCGAGGGATCGCAGGAACAGATCGCCATCGAGGTCTGCGACAACGGCAGCGGCATGGATGAGCAGACCCGGCAGCACTGCCTCGAACCGTTCTTCACCACCAAAGCGCAGCGCGGCACCGGCCTGGGCCTTTCGATGGTCTACGGAATGATGCGGCGCCACAACGGCCTCATCGAGATCGACAGTGTGCCGCAGCGGGGCACCACCCTGCGCCTCGTCTTTCCCGTGCGGCCGCTGCCGGAACCGCCCGCCGCCCCGGCGTCCACCCCCGCCGCCTCCGGACGCTCGCTGCGTATCCTCTGCGTTGACGACGAACCGAAGCTGCGCGACCTCCTGGCCGATTGCCTGGGGACCTTCGGTCACCGGGTCGCCGTAGCCGGCGGCGGCCGCGAGGGATTGGAGATGTTCCGCGCCACCATGGACGGAAGGGATCACTACGAGGTCGTCATCACCGACCTCGGCATGCCCGATTTCGACGGCCACCAAGTCGCGCGAGGGGTCAAGGCCCTCAAGCCCGCCGTCCCCGTCATCATGATGACCGGTTGGGGCAATAGCATGAACGACGACGGGGAGAAAAGCGCGTCGGTCGATGCCGTGCTGGGCAAACCGCCGAAGCTCGAGGAGCTCGTCGCCACCCTGCAATTGCTGGCGCCCTGAGCCGCGACGCCGAAGCGAACGCCGCAGCTGCAAACAGTCGCCCCGACCGCCGGTGTCGGGAGCAGGAGCGTTCTTGCATGCGATCCGTGCAAAAATCGCGGGCAGGCACGCTCCGACAAAGAACGCAATCGCCCTCAGTCGTCCGCGCCGCCCGCCGCCTCAACCGGCCCTTCGCGCCGGGCGCGGGCGAAACCGCGCTTGCCGCTGACAAAAAACTCGAGAAAACGCCGCGCCTCCGTCGTCTGGAAGCCCCCGGCGGCCAGCGCCTGCGTCGCCACCGCTCGAATATTCCCCGGCGTGAAATAGACGACCCGGAACGCCTCCTTGAGCTCGCGCATCGCCTCGCGCAGCACCCCGCGCCGCTTCAGGCCCACCAAATTCAGCCCGATCACCTCGTTGCGCTCGGCCGTCATTGCATACGGCGGTACATCCTGCGCCACCCGCGAACCACCGCTGATGACCGCGCCTTCCCCCACGCGAACAAACTGATGGAAGCCCGCCCCACCGCCGAGGAAACAGTGGTCTCCCACATGGACATGGCCGGCGAGCAGCACCGCATTGGCGACCACAACGTTGTGGCCCACCACGCAGTCGTGCGCGACATGGCTGGCGGCCATCAGAAAGCAGTTGTTACCCACAACCGTGGCACCGCCGGCCTTCGTCGAGCGGTTCACGGTCACATGCTCGCGCACCGTCGTACCCGCTCCGATGCGCACGCCGGAAGGCGTGGCGGGATCGAAGTGCAGGTCCTGGGGATCGCCGCCGACCACCGCAAAGGGATGCACGCACACGCGCTCCCCGAGCACAGTGCCGCTGCGCAGGATCGCGTAGGCGTGGACGATGCAATCGCGGCCGATCTCGACGCCGTCGTCGACGATCGCGGTGGGATGGATCTGGCTCATGGGGACGCGAAGAGTTGACGAGACGGCCGGCGCACGGCGAGCGCGAACCGGCTCAGCGCTTGAACAGGTCGAGCTGGGGATCCTTCAGCAGATCGTAGTTCTTAAGGATGCGCATCACCTGCAGCGTGTCCGATTTCCGGTAGCTCTTGTTGATCTCGACCTTGCTGATCAGGTCGCCGAGCAACGAGCGAAACGACAGGATCGCGTCCACGCCCTTTTCCTGCAGCAGGCGCACGCTTTCACTCTTGAACGGATCCGCCGTAGGCAGCCCCGGCAGCACCAGAATCTTAAGCAGGTCCTTGGCCGTCCCCGTCTCGCCGTCGACCGGGAAATAACGTTCGACCTCCTTGATCACCTCTTCCTGCACGAAGCGGAAGATGTCGGGGTTGCTCTTGAGTGTGTTTGGGGTGAAACGCTCGGTGTGCCACGCCCGTACTGACACGACGGCGCGATGGACCTTGGGCAGCTCGGTGCCAAAGAGGAAAAAGTCCGGGGCGCCCAGCCCCTTTTGCCAGCCCGGGTTGAAGATGAGCAGATCGATTTCCTCGTCGTCGTTCTTCTTGCGCGCGGTCACCTGATACTTGCGCACTTGGCGGACGAAAAAGCCGTTCTGCTCAAAGTATTCCCGGACTAGATCTTCGTCGATGGCGGACATGCGTGGGACGGACTGTGACGATTCGGTGACGCCGCGGCAAGGAACCGTTCAACAGCGGCTCGATCCTCCGATAGTTGGGGCGGGCGATTCGAAACCGCTGCCGACTGGCAGCGCGCGCCACTCTGCCCCGTGGGCGGGCTTCACCCTGGGCATGCCGGCTTGCCCGAGGTCGTTCACACAGCGCCCACCTCGCGCCAGACCGCCTCGACAGCCTCAATGGCCACATCGTCCTTGGTCTGCGCGTCGCCGATCGCCGCCAGCACCACAAACCGCAGCTTGCCCGCGCGCACCTTCTTGTCGCGCTGCATCGCCGTCATCAGCACGGCCAAGTCAAGGGGGGGATCCAGTCGCACCGGCAACCGATGTGCCACCACGACCGCCTCAATGCGCCCGGACTCACCGGCCGGCAGCAGGCCGAGTCGCTCGGAGAGCCGCGCCGCCGCCGCCAACCCCAGGCCCACGGCCTCGCCGTGCAGGTAGCGCTTGTAACCGGTAACCTGTTCCACGGCGTGGCCGAAGGTGTGCCCAAGATTCAAGAGCGCCCGGCCGCCGGAGGCCTTCGTCTCGCGCTCGTCACCCTGCACCACCGCAGCCTTGAGCGCGCAGCACTGGCGCACGATACCGGCCGTGCGCGCATCGCCGGCCTCGATCAGGGGGTCGCGCGGCTAACTCAGCATAGAGCGCCGCGTCGGCGAGCAGCCCATATTTCACGATCTCCCCAGCCCCGGCGGCGAACTCGCGCCCCGGCAACGTCGTGAGAAACCCCGTATCAATGTAAACAGCCTTGGGCTGGTGGAAGGCCCCGGCCAAGTTCTTGCCCGCCGCGAGATTGATTCCCGTCTTCCCGCCCACCGAGCTGTCGACCATCGCCAGCAAGGTCGTCGGCACCTGCACGAAGTCGACCCCGCGCAAAAACGCCGCCGCCGCGAAGCCGACGAGGTCGCCGATCACCCCTCCGCCCACCGCCGCTACGACCGACCCGCGGTCCAGGCGCTGCGTCGCCAAGAACTCCAGCACTTGGCCCAGCCCGGCCACTGTCTTACTCCCCTCGCCCGCCGGCACCGTTAGCACCGGACAGCCGGGGAACGCCGTCGCAAGCCAAGCGGCATGCAATCGGGCTACCGTTTCATCGGCGACGACCGCGACTTTGCGCCCTTGCGCACCCCATTGGCTGACCTGCTCGCCGACGATCGGCCCTAGGCCCGTGCCAAAACGGATCGGATAGCTGCGCTCACCCAGTTCGACGCGGAGTTCAGTTAACATGGCTTGCATCAACAAGCTAAACCCTGGCTTGCGTCAATCCCGGCCTTACCGGGGCGGCTTCTTGCGAGGCGATCTCATTTTAAGCCTTGATAGTTGCGACCATGTCGCATTTCACCCACGAGCCTCTTGCGACCGCTTCTCACAATACCATTCCCTTGAAGACCCGACTCCTTCCCTCCACTGCCTTGCTGCTCCTCTACGTCGCGCCCTCCCTCCCGGCCTCGCCCGAGAGTCTCGCGGCGTTCGAGCAGGAAATTGTACTCCTCGACAGCTTCGAGGTCACCGGCACCCGCCCGCAGGCCGTCGACATCACCGCGCTCAAGCTCGCCAGCCCGATCGTTTCCACGCCCCGCGCCGTCACGGTCATCGATTCCTCCCGCATCCGTGAACAGGACTTCCAGATCGGCTCCGACCTCCTCAACTGGGTACCGGGCTTCAACACCAACGGCAACATCTCCGGCAACTACCACTTCTACGCCCGTGGTTTCCGCATGACCGCGAACGAGTGGCGCATCGACGGCCTCGCCGGCCGCGTGATCGGCGGGAGTTACTCACCCAACCTCTTCGGTGTCGAAGCCGTCACCTTCCTCAAAGGCCCCGCCGGCCTCCTCTATGGCTCCACCAGCGCACCGGGCGGCATCGTCAACCTCGTCACCAAGAAGCCGCGCGACACCGCCGCCACTTCTTTCGAAACCCGTATCCGCACCATGGGCGGCGGCGAGGTCGGCTTCGGCGATCGCCTCAGCACCGAGGTCGAACTCGACACCACCGGCCCGCTCACTGCCGACAAACGCCTGCTCTATCGCTTCCTCGCCAGCGCCGAGCACACCGAACACCCGGCCCGCGGCCACGACGACGAGAACGAGTTCTACCGCCTTTCCTTCGCCGCGAAACTCGACTCCGCCGAACGTTTCCGGCTCACGCCCATGATCGAGTGGAGCCGCGAGGAACGTTCCCAGCGCGACGCCGTGATCTCGCCCTCCTCCTCTCCCACCACCAACGACGGTCGCACCGACTACACCTTCGCCGACATCTCGCCTCGCTCCGTCGATCTCTCCGCCGGGGGCCGCGTCGATAAGAACCTCACCGCCGGTCTCGATTTCAACGCCAAGCTCACAGACGCTTGGCTCGCGCAGCTCACCTTCCGCCACCTCGAGCGCGACTACTCCAACAACGCCTGGGCCCTGCAAACCGCCACACTCACCCAGACCAACGCCGCCGACCCGCTGAGCTGGACCGTGCGCCGCCGCCACACGCGCAACGAGAACACCTACGCCTACACCGGCCTCGACTTCGCGACCTCCTACGAGCTCCGCCCGACCGACTCGGTCCGCAGCCTCTTCCAGCTCGGCCTCAACGCCCGCCGCACCGCCACCACCGCCGCCAGCGGTACCGGCGCCAACCAGTCGCCGATCAACATCTACACCGGCGTCGCCACCGCGCCGCTCGTTGCCGATGTCACCACGCTCACCCGCGCCAACGACACCGAGTCCCTCGTCTGGAACGCCTACCTCCAGAACCAGACCGAGCTCTTCTCCCGCCTCACCGTCACCACCGGCCTCGCCTTCGCCCGCGAGCAGAGCGAGTCCACCGTGCCGATCACCGGCGTCACCACCCGCGCGCCCGACCGCGACAGCGACCTCACGCCCAACGTCGGTCTGCTCTACCGCGTCCTGCCCGCCGTATCCATCTACACCAGCTACTCGACGAGCTACACCCTACCCGACCCGACCTTCGAGAACGCCGCCAGCGCCCGCAGCTCCTTCGATCCCACCGAGGGCGAGAACTACGAGGCGGGAGTGAAGGCCGAGTTCTGGGGCAACCTCCTCGCCGCCAGCGCCAGCGTCTTCCGCACCGAGCTCAACGGCGTGCTCGTCCAGTCGGCCGCCGACGAACTCAACCCCTCCGGCAACCGCTTCTACCGCCAACTCGACACCGGCCGTCGCGCCGACGGCGTGGAGCTCGAGTTCACCGTCACACCGGTCGAGTCCTGGGCTACCACGTTCACCTACGCGTACCTCGACGCCTACAACCGCAACCTCGACGGCTCCCGCGGCCCCGCCGCCGAGATGACGCCGCGCCACGCGCTCAGCGTGTATTCACGCTACACGCTCCGCACCGGCCCGCTCGCCAACCTCACCTTCCGCGGCGGCTTCATCTGGCAGGACGAGCGCTGGGGCGGCTCCAGCTCGCCCACCATCGCTGCCCCCGACCCGCTCCGCCTCCGCGCCTACCACCGCATCGACTTCGGCGTGAGCTACCCGTGGCGCGACTGGGTGATCGCCCTGAACATCGAGAACCTCACCGACGGCTACTACCTGCTCGCCGGCAACACCGGTCTCGCGCTCAGCCCCGCCAACCCCCGCAGCTACGCCCTCCGCCTCACCCGCACCTGGTGAGTTCCCGTCGTGGGGCGTCCCCTCAGGGCCGCCCCAAATTCCACCGCCCCCACCCTCGCTCCGTCTCAAGCAAACCACCGCCACGCCCCCGGGCGCCTCTACGCCAATCGCAAATCGGCAATCCACAATCGAAAATCCATGCGCCGCACCCTCTTCTGGCTCCACCTCGTCGCCGGCCTAATCGCCGGCCTCGTGATCGCCATGCTCTGCTTCACCGGCGTCGTCCTCGCCTTCGAGAAACAGATCATCGCCTTCGTCGGTCGCGAAACCGCCACCGCTTCCGTGCCCGCCGATCCGGTACGCCTCTCGCTGGACGAGCTCGCTTCTCGGGCCCGCGCTGCCCAACCCGAAGCCCGCCTCACCGCGATCACCGTCCGCCCAGACCCCGCCGCGGCGGTCACCTTCGCCTTCGGTCGCGAGACCACGCTGCTCGCTGATCCCTCTACCGGCGAACTCCGCCCGCCCGGCGCCGCCCGCACGCGCGCGTTCATGCACTTCATGACGAATCTCCACCGCACGCTCAGTCTTCGCGCCGAGACGACGCGCCCCGTCGGCAAAGCCATCACGGGGGCCGCCAACGTCGCCTTCCTCGTCCTCGCCCTCACCGGTCTCTACCTCTGGTGGCCGCGTTCGTGGTCCTGGCGAGGCCTCAAAGCCATCGCCACGCTCAACCTCCGCCTCCGCGGCAAGGCCCGCGACTGGAACTGGCACAACACCCTCGGCCTCTGGTCCGCCCCCGTCCTCATCATTCTCACCCTGACGGCGCTGCCAATCTCCTACCGCTGGGCCAACAACCTCCTCTACACCCTCACCGGCTCCGCTCCTCCCGCGCAGAGCTCCGGCCCCGGCGCCCAGCCGCCCGGCCCCGCCGTCCCGCAACCGCTGCCCAGCGCCCGACCGCTCCCGCTCGAAGCGCTGCTCGCCGCCGCCCGCGCCGCCGCGCCCGGCTGGACCGAGATCACGTTGCGCCTCGGCGGCGGTCGCGAGGCCGGCCCGCGCCGCGAACCCGGCGCCACCGGCCCGCGTCGCCAATCATCGGACGCCGTCGCAACTCCCCCCAACGCGGCCGCCTCGCCGTCAACCACCGCCAGCCCCTCTGCCTCAGCCGCGGATTCACCGCGCCCACGCGGCCCAGAGGCCATGGCCGTCGCCATCCGCACCGCCGACCAATCACCGCGTTTCGCCACGACGACGCTCCACCTTGATCCCTTCACCGGCGCCGTCCTGCGCACGGATACCTTCGCCGGCCAGTCCGCCGGCCGCCGCCTGCGCAGCTGGTCGCGTTACCTGCACACTGGCGAAGCGCTCGGCTGGCCCGGCCAACTCGTCGCCGCCATCGCCTCCGCCGCCGCGCTGTTCCTCGTCTGGACCGGCTTCGCCCTCTCCTGGCGCCGCTTCTTCCGACGCTGAACCGTGGGGCGGCGCTTCAGCCCGCCCAGCTAAATATCGCAAGCACCCTCGCCAATAGCTCCCCTGAAACCCCTGACGTCCTGAACGACCGCCCGACTTCCGAACCGCGCTCCGCCCTCCGATGGTGGGCGGGCTTAATGCCCGCCATCCGCTCTCCGCCCGGAGAGAACGAGTACAAGAAAGATGGATTGGACGCCCCGCCTCCGCCATCGCCCTCGTAGTAACTCATTCAACACCACCCAACGCGACCAGTCAGAGACAGGTCCTACTTGTCTCACCGCACGCGCCTCCAATTTTCGGTTTCACCTCGGCATTACCCGTTCCGAGTTCCCCGTTTCCGATCTCCCGTCACTGTCCTCCCATGCCGTGCCTCGCGGGCCACATCCCTCCGTCCCGCTTGCCGCACTGGACACGCCCCGTAGCTTCGCACCCACGCAATTCCCGAACATGAAAACAACCACCCAGGCCTCTACCAGGACTCACACCGCCACTCCCGTGGCCACCGCGCTGCAACAACTGCTCGCCGACTCCTACGCCCTGATGGGCATCACCCATCACGCGCACTGGAATGTCGAAGGCCCCGACTTCTTCCAACTCCACACCGCGTTTCAAGGACAGTACGAGAATCTCTTCGAGGCCGTCGACGATATCGCCGAGCAAATCCGCATCATCGACTCCTTCCCGGTCGGAGGCCTCGCCACGCTCGCCAAGCAGGCCGGCATCGACGAACTCCCCGTCACCGCCCCCGCCAAGGACTTCGTCGCCGCCCTCATCGTCGCCCACGAGAAGACCCTCGCCGACGCCATCACGTTGCGCGACACCGCCGAGGCCGCCCGCGATCTTGAGACCCAGGACCTCGCCATCGGCCGCATCAGCTGGCACGGCAAGACCCTCTGGATGCTCAAGAGCTACCTGAAATAGCCGCCGTTCCCGCCCGTGCGACGCCCAACCCGAGCGCCGCACCCCCACATGGGCTTTCCCCCGTCCCGCGATCCCTCCGTTGTTGCGCTCACTTCCGATCGCGCCATCGAGTGCCCGTTCCATGACGGTCCGCAGACGCTGGACCTGCTCCTGGCCGATTTGCGCCACGGTGCCCCCGGGCTCGTCGATCTCGCCCTCGAGCTGCGCAGCGCCATGACCGCGCGGGCCGATGCCGATCGCTGTATCGACCTGCTTCTCACCCTGCGCGCCCGCCTCGACGGCCGCCACCACCTCGCGTTCTACCGCGTACGCACGTGGCTGCGACGCAACATCGTCGCTGAGGTCCGGCCGGACCGTGCCACGCCTTGGCGAACCTGTGACCTCCCGCTTGACTGCGCCCGCTACGACGAACTGATGAACCGCTGCCTCGCCACGCTCGTCGAGCACGAGCACGGCTGGCCCCCGACCGCGACGTTCCGCCTGCGTTTCACCACGGCCGCCCCGTAGCCGGCACGCTTGCACGCACCCGAGCCCCGCAGATGCCGGCCGGCTCGCTCAGAACGTTCTCCTTACCCCGAAAAGTCCTGAAGCGGTGATGCCGAGACTCTTGGCACGGTGAAGACCGTCCGAGGGACCGGGGATTGTCGGGCGAGAAGCGCGTCCCACCACCGGCGACCCGAGGCTCGGACGATATAGAGTGGGTCGGCCTGAAAGCGCGACTGGCCGGCGGACCGGCTGAGACGGTCGAAAATTTCCCTCGCCGCCCGCCGCCATTGCGCCTGAGTCCAGCACTCGGCGGAGCCCACCGCCCAAACCACACCGGCGCGGCCCTCCCCGCACGGTCGAACGCCATCACTCCCTCAACCTACCATGTCGCTTCCCCACCTCTCCGACGAACAGATCGCCACCTGGACTCGTGAACAGAAGGACCGCTGGTGGCTCGAAAACGTCTTTCGCGGCAACATGGCGCAGCTCACCCTGCGCTCGGCTTTCACCGGCTTCCTACTCGGCGGCATCCTTGCCGCCACCAATCTCTACATCGGCGCCAAGACCGGCATCTCCGTGGGCGTTGGCCTCACGTCAGTCATTCTCGCCTTCTCCCTCTACCGCGGTCTCGCCCGCGCGGGTCTCGCGACGGACTTCACCATCCTCGAGAACAACTGCACGCAATCCATCGCCACCGCCGCCGGATACATGACCGCGCCGCTGATCTCCGCGCTGGCGGCCTACATGCTCGTCACCGGCACGATTCCCCCGGCGTGGCACCTCATCGTCTGGCTGGTGGTCGTGGCCCTCATCGGTGTGTTGCTCGCGTTCCCCCTCAAGCGCCGCTTCATCAACGAGGAGCAGATGCCCTTCCCCGAGGGCCGCGCCTGCGGCGTCGTGCTCGACGCGCTCTACCACGGCAAAGGCGACGAGGGCGTCTACAAGGCGCGCCTGCTCGGCCTCACCGCCGGCGCCACGGCCCTGTACCAGATGGGCGTGAGCGACGGCTGGATGCGCCTGATCCAGTTCAAGGTACTCCAGCTCCACCGCTGGGCCGGCCTGGACGAGCCCTGGCACCTCCACGAACGCCTCGACACCTATTATTACGATCTCGCCGCCCGGCTGCAGTGGGCGACCCCGCGCATCCTCGGCACGGATATTCGCCAACTCGGCCTGCGCCTCACGCTCGATGCCGCCATGCTCGGGGTGGGCGGACTCATGGGCATTCGCGTCGCCTCCAGCGTGATGCTCGGCGCCTTCGTCAACTTCTTCGTGCTCGCGCCGCTCATGATCCAGCGCGGCGACATCGTCGCCCGCATTGCCGCCGACGGCACGACCACCGCGATCTCGCGCACCGAGATCGTGAACCAGTGGGCGCTTTGGTGGGGCGTAACGATGATGATCGTCGGCTCCCTCGTCGGCCTGCTCGGCAAACCAGACCTCTTCAAGAGCCTCTTCCGGCGCAAGCGGCGGCCGGTGGCGCCGGCGGTCCCGATGTGCTCGCCCACATCGAGGTGCCGCTCTGGGTGTCGTACATCGGCCTGCCCTTCGGCATCGCCGCGGGCGCCTGGGTGTCGCACACCTATTTCGGCGTGCCGTGGCTGCTCGCGTTGGCTTCGTTCCCGCTGATCGCGGTGCTCACCGTCATCTGTACCAACGCCATGGCACTCACCTCGTGGACGCCCACCGGCGCGCTCTCGAAGATCACGCAGTTCACCATGGGCGCGATCGACCGCTCGAATCCGGCGAGCAACCTCATTCCCGCCGGCATGACCTCCGAGATCGCCTCCAACGCCGCCAACCTGCTCTCCGACATCAAGCCCGGCTACATGCTCGGCGCCAAGCCCCGCCAACAAGCCATCGGCCACGTGATTGGCATCTTCGCCGGCTCGCTCGCCGCCGTGCCGCTTTTCTACCTGCTCTTCCTGCCCCCGCAGGCAGATGGTACCCGTTCGGTAGGCACGATGATCTCCGACCAGTTCGCCTTTCCCGCCGCCGTGCAGTGGAAGGGAGTGGCCGACCTGATCGCGCACGGACTCAAGAGCCTGCCAACCTCGGCGCTCGTCTCGATGGCGTTTGCGGCGCTCGCGGCCGCGGCGTTCGAGATCGCGCGCATCGTCACCAAGGGCCGCTTCCCGCTCTCGGCCGTCTCCATCGGCCTCGGCGTGGTGCTGCCGCCCGAAGCGAGCTTCACGATGTGGATCGGCGCCCTGCTCTTCTGGTGGTTCGGCCGCCGCCAGAAGGTTGCCGGCACCCGGGGGTACGCCTTCTGGGTCGAGGGCTGCGAACCGATCTGCGCCGGCCTAATCTCGGGCGCCGCGCTCATCGGTATCGGCAACGCCATCCTCAACGTCCTGCTGAACTAGCCCGCGGCCGACTTCGTCCTCCCGTCTTCGCTGGCCCGGCGCCAGCCCGCGCCGCGCCAGCATGCCGCGCGACCGGCCCGCACCGGGCCCGGCCTGCTCGGTGCGCGCGAATCGCGCCCATTTCGCTCACTTTAGACTTCTGTCCTGAGCCCATTGCCCTCCCTCTGAACCAGAGAAGGCGCCCTTGTCACCTGTCGCGCCCCCGGAGGCGGGTGACCCCAAGCCGGCCTCGCTCCGAATTGCCAAGGGCCACATGTCTTCTGCCTCGCGGCCCAGCGGCAACGACACGCCCGCCCTGCCCGGACTCAATTCCTCAAAACCCTCGGCTTGTGCTCGGTTCCATTTGTATCTATGAGAAAGGCCCGTTTCTGGCCGCGGGTCGACATACTGACTTTCGCCACGCCGTTGTTGAAGGTTCCAGCCGTTTCAAACCGGGTTTTGATCTGTAACCGACCAGCTAGACCAACATAGCCCCAAACGATCTCACCCGCTTCATCCTCAAGAGCGACGGCCGCGAGCCCTTCCGAGAAGGGCTTGGCTCGATCGTAGAGCGCTTTGATCACCAAGTCGCCAGCGGCGCTGATATAGCCCCATTTCTTGAATATTCGCACCGGAGCCAGACCCTCCGAGAACTTTCCGGCCTGCGCAAAACGGGGTTCAATCACTACCCGCTTATTGGAGTCGCGATAGCCCCAAAGCTCAAACGCCTCCAAGTCATCCGCGTCACAATCGAGGTCTTGATTTGGCTGGTCCCTAGCTTTGCGTTTTTGGAAGTCATCCAGCCGCAATCGCACCTGTTCCGATACCCGGCGGACGCCGGGCCGCAGCATCACGAACCAACGTTCGCCAATGAGCTGCAGCTCCATTTCGTTTTCGACCATCTCGGTGGTATCCTCGATCGTGACTTCGAGGGAATACTCCACGATGGCCGCACTCTCCGATGGGCGCTGGATCGACCCGATGCGAATGGAGTTCGCAATATCCTGCCAAGCCCCGCCGTCCGTGCCACCCATGGACCCTTTGAGCATGTTCTGAAAGAACTGCCGCGGCGAAAGCACGCGTAGGTCCTCCAGGTCCAATTCCCCTCCGAAGAGGGACAAGAACGTCGCGTCGGGCTCAATCTGCGCCATCGCCTGCGCGCACCAGACAACGTTGTTCTTCAGCTTGTCGAGATCGCCCGGGTAGATCGCGTCGGCAAGGGCGTCGAAGTCACGCCTGATGCAGGCCCGAACATAGGCTTTAGCAAAGTCGATCAGCGCAGAGTTGGAGTCCATAAAAGCTAGGTACGTCGATTGGGGATATCCCACCGCGAATCACAAGGCCGGAAAACAATCGGATTGGGTAGACGCGCCTGCCTCCTCGCAAGCCGTCCAGTCAGCCCTCCTCCTTCCGTCCTTCAACCTAAACCTTCCACCTCAACTCGCTCCGCGCTCCGGCCTCTGCCCATTTGTCACTTGTCACCTGTCACTTGTTACTTCCGGTCCGCGGCTTCACCTCGCCGCTCTGATCTCCAGCCGCGTGTCGCCGGCGTCGTCCTGCACCAGCAGCCAGTCGGTCTGGGTGATCTTGTCGAGGAACGACTCGTCATGGCTCACCAGCAGCATCGCGCAAGGGCAGTCCGCCAGCGCCTCCTCGAGACAGCGAATACCGGGCAGATCCATGTGGTTCGTCGGTTCGTCCATCACGATGAGGTGCGGACCGCGCACGATGCCGAGCGCCAGCAGCAGCTTGCGCACTTCGCCCGGACTCGGCAGCGCACTCTCCAGCAACCGCGCCGGCCGCGAGCCGAGGCGGCTGATCGTCGTCATCACCCGGCCGCACTCCTCGTCCGGCAGACGCTTGATCGCCACCAGCAGCGCACGCGACTCCTCCGCAGAGATTTCCTGCGGCACCGTCACCAGTTTCTCCTGCGGCAATTGCAGCTGCCCAAGCAGATGCCGCACAAGCGTGCTCTTCCCCAAACCATTGGCGCCCCGCAACGCGATGCGGCTCGTGCCGCCGATCGCCAGATCGGGAAAGCTCAAAGAACGCCCGCCGCCCAGCGGCAAACGGCCCGCCGCCAACCGCAGCAGAAAATCCCGCGGCATGAACGACGCACCATCCACCCAAATCCCGGTTTCGTAGCGCTTCTTCACTACGATCTCGGCGCGCTGCGCCACCACTTTGCTGGCACGCTGTCTCATCTGCGCGGCCATCTTGCCCGCGTAGGCGTCCTTGCCGGTCAACTTCGCGAGGTTGCGCATCGCGCGGCCGTCATGGTCGTTGGCCGGGATCTTCTTCTGCTTGGAGCCGCGCGCCGCCGAGGCCTTCTGGTCGGCGATCACCCGGCGGCGCTGCGCCTCCGCCTGCAGCCGGCTCGCCGTGCCGCGCAGCGCTTCATTCGCGCTCTGCGCGGACTTCTCGTCGCGCTCCTGCTGCTCTAGCGCCTCCGTCACGCCGCCCGGACGCATCACGGCCTCCGGCGGGTCGAGCAGCAGACACTGCGTGCACAGTTCGTCCAGCAGCGTGCGGTCGTGGCTCACCAGCAGCCCGATACCGGAAAAGTCCCGAAGCGCCTGCCAGAGCAACCGGCGCGCCTCGGCATCGATGTGGTTGCTCGGCTCGTCGAGCGCGAGCACCGCGGGTTCGCGCCAGAGCGCCACCGCGATCTGCGCGCGTTTGCGTTCTCCATGGCTCAGGGTCGCCCAGCGCTCCGGCCAGTCCTCGCTCACGCGCAACCGCGCTTTGAGGACCGAGGCATCCGGCGCCCAGATGAAATCCTCGAAGAACTCAGGTGGCTCGTCGGTCCGCTGGGCGACGTACAGGGCCAGCCCCTGCCGCTGCACCGCGCCGCTCTGCGCGGGTAGCTCCCCCGTGGCGACCTTCAGCAGCGTGGTCTTGCCCGCGCCATTGGGACCGACAATGCCCGTCCAGCCCGCCGGAAACTGCACGGTCAGCTCGGTGAACAAGGGCGCGGTCATCCCCGGATGCGCGAACTCGACCGACTGCAGAATCAACTGGGCGGAAGCCATGGCTTAACGTGAAGCCGCATCATCGCCCCCCGCAACGCCAAGTTCGCCCATCAAAACCGCTACGGTTTACATTTCCTCGTAGCGGCATGTTCCTTGCACCACTGAACTAGCAGTGCTGTGATCGGCCCACTCCCCGAAAAGCAGATGCCCGCCCAAGAAACCATCTCTCCTGCTGAAGAGGCTGCTCAGCGCTCACGGCGAGGCTATGAATACCAAGACTGGATTGCCGTGTCGTTCTGTCTGCAAATGCTGCAAGACAAAGGGCCCAGGAAAGTGGCGTGCGAGACGCAGGACGATGTGGTGCTTACTTGGGCGAGCTCGGCTGGTTCGACCGTTGAGGAATTCGTTCAGGTCAAGAGCGACAGGCTCAAGCAGCAGTGGTCGGTCTCGCAGATCTGCGACCAAGTGAGTTCCCCCTCGGCAAAGGACGAGAAGACGACGCCCAAAAAGCGGAAGGACACATCGACTTTCGAGAAGAATGCCCTCCGCGACCAAGGGAGGAGAACCGCACGTTTTCGGATGGTCACACGTGCCGACGTGAGCGAACTGCGCCTGCTTACGGCCCTACCAGAGCAGCGAAAGGCCGCAGACAAAACCGCGCTTGCCCAGAAGATCACCGAGCAACTCAAAGGGAACACGAGTCTTTTGCCCGCAGACATTGATTACTGGGTTGCAGAAGCCTATTGGGAGGTCCGAGGCGACGCAGACTCTGTGGAGAACGAGAACTACCGTTTGCTCTCCGAGGTGTTGGAGAATCAGGAACAGCGATTGCTCGCTGCGGCGGAGCTAGACCGAATCCTGCGACTCCTCGGCGATGAGACACGCGCCATGGCTATGGGGAGAGGTCAATGCGGAGCGTGTCCCAATTCAGTCACGGCTGAGGAGCTGCGGGACTGGCTTTCTGCGAAAGTGCGGGCCATCCCCCATTTTCTTGGAAAGTCGGAGCTCGATGCACTTCTGCAAGAAGAACGGCTATCCATCGGACGATGCGCGGGACTTTGGTCAGTTCTTGGTGCCTCTGAGGCGGAGGCCCAAGCGCTCGCTCGGCAACAGTCCATTGGGTCTCGGGCCGATTTCTATGCGGAACTGAAGCCCGGTTTTCACTGGGTCACTGCCGGTTACGGAGCAGGCAAATCACTCTCGGTCGAGCGCCTATTCCAAGCGCAGGTAGCCGACTACGCGGCAAAACGTGACAGACGGATACCGATCTTTCTCCGAGCTCGAAACCTCAAAACTGCGTCTGTGGAGAATGCGGTACTCGCTTCCTTAGGAAAATTCCATCGAGACGCTGGGATACCCGCTCTTTTCGTCGTAATTGACGGCATAGACGAAGCCGGAGCAATTGACGCACAGCGGCTCTTGGTCGAAGCCTCCGAAGTCAGTTTCGGCTGGCCGGACTCAATCGTAGTCGCGACCTCGACTGACTTGCCGATCAGTCTCGATGGTTCTCGGAGGGAGTTTCCTGCTCTGCGCGATGATCAGGCCGCGAGCATTGTTAGCCACTTTGCCCAATTCGAAGTCGCTCCTTGGCAGGTGCGGGATCACCTGCAAGACGACTGTGGGCTCGCGTTGTTCTGCGCACTTCTCGGGATGGCTTTGCGAGAGACGGCGAACATGGTTCCATGCCGTGGCGAGTTGCTGAACCGCGTCATACTCGCAGCGCGGAAACGCAGTCTTTCGGATGCTAACGCATGGGCTGCTCAATTTGACACGCTTTGCAGGGTTGCGCTGCATTCTACTGATACGGGAGGCGGCCCGGTTCAACCTTCAGAACTGGGGATGACAAGCATCGAAACCAGTCAGCTCTGCTCCACCAAATTGATCGCCGAGGAAGGCGAGCGTCTCGTTTTTACCGTCGCAACAATGCGGCTTTGGTTTGCGGCTCAGGCCTTGCGCAAAGGTTTGGTGAGTGCGGAGGACTTGGTATCGGACCTATCACGCATCCGACGGTGGGTCGACCCACTGGCGATCTTCATCGCGACGACTGATTTCGAATCTGCGTCACGATATATCGAACCGTTGGCGTCAACGTATCCCGCAGTCGCTGCGCAAGTGATCACTGCAGCAACTAGGCAATTCGGCAAAGGGCGGGCGCGCTCACCACAGGAACTCGAACACTTCGCGAAAAGTATCCGGCGCTGCCTCGAAGCGTGGCTTTGCGGAATCGCCCCCCTCAGAAAAGCCTGCCACCTTACTGATCATCAGGGCGTTTTGTTCAAGGTTCGAGCAGGATGGGATCCCCCAGGTACAGTGATCCTCTTTTTTGACGATAAAGACCTTCCAGCTGCATCTGCGTTGTCGTCTGACTGGCGCAAAAGTAAGGCTTTATCATATCACCTATACCACGAACCCGATGAGGCGTCGCATATCTGGCGTGCAACACACCACATGGTCTCCGACGATTTGCTCAAGGTGGCGCGGGGACAACGATGGGAGCTAGCTGATGATATACTTTTTCACGAGGAAGCATGGAATCAGGTGGTCCGTCTTGGCCGCGTCTATGATTGGTTCGCGACCAGTGTACCTTGGGACGTGATAGATCGGTCCGAGGCCGTTCTCCGACAAAACCGCGTCTGGGATTGGCTTTGCGAGAAACGGAAGGGCAATCCGTTGGATTTCCCTGCTCCACACGCGCCGGCAGATATCAAGGATGGATCCATTCAGTGGATCCCCGCGTGTTATTCAGCGGCAGCAGCCTTGGCACGCGCTCGATCAACCTATGGCGTGGCCTTTGCCGCGTACCAACGCATCGTCACCAAGTTCTTCCCGAATTTTGCGCACGATCTACGTCACTCGGCTTGGTGGCCGTGCAAATTGGTAGGGGCCGTAAGTGCAGTCGCACCGGAATCGCGGCATCCTCACTGGAGCATTGACTACATTTGCGAGCCAGTTGAGTCCGAAAAAGACGCGGTTGTAGAGATTGAGCTCAGGGACGCGCCGAAATGGGACCGAGATCAGGTTCAAGTTCGCAGAGCTGCCGTGGCGAAACTCCGCCCTAACGCTCCCGTCTGCTATTGGAAACATGCTGAGTTGTTGAATCTCAGCGATAGCCATCCGGCGACTGCGCTGGTGAGGCAATGGCTCGTGCACGATCTAGAGGCTGCTGGGTGGCGGGATTGCATCGAATAAGCGGTGATAGAATAACGGGGGACCAAAAGGGACAGGTCAGAGAAACAGTCTCTACCCGCTACTCACTCCTCGCTGCTTTGGTTTCCGGGCTCTGTGTCCTCCGTGGGGGAGAAACCCTACAGGTGAACGGGTTGGCCCAACCGGAGACCCTGCCCCTATCCGCGTTCATCCGCGTGAATCCGTGGTTCCATGTTCCGGAAGAGCCGGATCGAAGTGTGGAGATTTCTGATCTGTCCCTTTAGGCCTCGGCGATTGCGGGAGATGGTTCGGCTGGCCGGGCTTTGAGTCGGTCCAGGGCTGTTGCGATGGCCTGCAGATAATTGGGGTGCCAGAGTTCGTGATCCGCGCCGGGGACGTCCGCGTAGGTGTGCTGGAGGTAAAAGTCGCGCACGGCGGTGGCGCGACGGTGCATCTGCTCGTCCTCCTTGGCGCCTAGGAGCACGTCGGCGGGCGTGTGCGCGTTGCCGGCGCGGTAGGAGATCATCCAGCGTTGCGGCTCGTCGTCATCCTCCAGGAAGAAGGGTGAGATCGATCCCAAGATGAGGTGGCGGGCGCGCAGCGCGCCCAAATGCGCGTAGAGTGCGCCGAGGGAGAAGCCCATCACGACCTTGCCCGCCGTCTGGAGGTCGACTTGGGCGAAGAGCGCGGTCGAGTCGAAATTCGGCTGTTCGCCGTTCCACTCCAGCCGGACAAATTCGGTTTCCCAGCCGGCACCGTGTACGAAATCGACAAAAGGTTTGAAGCGGCGTTCGGCGCCAGGCATGGGCGGGACAATGGTTAGCAAGGGAATGGGCGCACGTATGTGCCAGGCAGGCAAAGACGTCAATCGGCGGCATACGGCTCGGGGGCCCAATGGTGTCCAAAATTCGATGGGGCCTAAAAGGGACAGGCCAGAAATGGGTCTCGCGCGATACTCGGGCAGGATCTTGGCTTTGCTTCCCGAAAAACGATGCCGGTGGGCGATGTCGCCGGTTCGACTGCGCTGCTGTAGTAGATTATTACCCCCCCCAACCGACACCCGGAAGCGCTTGGCCACTTCCTCCCGGGTTCCCTCCTGGGCGTCGTAGGCGGCCAAGATGCGCTCTCTCAGATCCAGCGAGATCGTCTTCATCCTCGCCTCGTTAAGCGCCCCGGCGCCAAATGGTTACAGTTTTATTTAAAATACTCTAGAGCGTGACGCCGTCCTTGAAGATCGCGATCTCGCGGAAGCCATTCACCTCGTTCTTCGACTGTGCGCGGCCGCTGGCGACATCGACCACGTGGCTCAGGAGCGCAGCGGCAGTGTCGGGCATCGTCGCCCCTTCGAGGAGGAGGCCGGCGTTGAAGTCGATCCAGCCGGCCTTGCGCGTGGCGAGGTCGGAGTTGGTGGCGATCTTCAACGTGGGCACAGGCGCACCCAGCGGCGTACCGCGGCCGGTGGTGAAGAGGATGAGGTGCGCGCCGGCCGCGGCCATCGCCGTGCAGGAAACGATGTCGTTGCCCGGGCCGGTGAGGAAGTTGAGGCCGGGCTGCGTGAGCCGGGCGGCATACGGGAGGATCGCGACCACCTCGGAAGTACCGCCCTTCTGCAGACAGCCGAGCGACTTCTCCTCGAGGGTGGTGATGCCGCCGTCCTTATTTCCCGGTGACGGGTTCTCATAGACGACCTGGTTGTAGCGCAGGAAGTACTCCTTGAAGCCGTTGATCATCCCCACGCAGTCGTCGAAGACCTGCCGGGTGCGGCAGCGGTTCATGAAGAGCGCCTCGGCGCCGAACATCTCCGGCACCTCGGTGAGCACGGAGGTGCCGCCGCGGGCCACGAGCAGATCGGAGAACGCGCCGACCAGCGGGTTGGCAGTAATACCGGAGAAGCCGTCGGAGCCACCGCACTTCAGGCCGACGCGCAGGCGGGCGACCGGCGTGGGTTGGCGCTTCGCCTTCGCCGCGTGGGTGATGAGCTCCTGACCGAGGACGACGCCGGCGGCGATCTCGTCGGACTGCTCCTGCGCGACGAGGAAGCGGTAGCGGGCCGGATCGATCTCCCCGAGCACCTGACGGAAACTCACCATGGTGTTGTTCTCGCAGCCGAGCCCGACCACGAGCACCCCAGCGGCGTTTGGGTGGCGGGCGAGATCGGCGAGAATCTTCTGGGTGTTGGTATGGTCGCCGCCGAGCTGCGAGCAGCCGTACGGATGGGCGTAGACCTGCACGCCGTCGACACCTTCGGGCAGCTCGCTCTCGAGCAAGCGGCGGCGAATGGCCTGGGAGACTTCGTTCACGCAGCCGACGGTCGGGAGAATCCAGATCTCGTTGCGAATGCCGACTTCGCCATCGGAGCGGTGGTAGCCTTCGAAGGTCATGCCGTCGTTGATCGCGGCAAGCTTCTCGATAGCGGGCTGGTAGGAATAATCCAACACACCCGAGAGATTCGTCTTCACGTTGTGGGTGTGCACCCAGCCGCCGGCGGGAATAGCCTCGATGGCGTGGCCGATGGGCTGGCCAAACTTGAGGATGTGCGTGTCCACCGGCAGCGCGGAGAGGGCGAACTTGTGGCCGCAGGGAATGGCGACGGCGAGCGTGATGCTGCGACCGGCGACGGTCACGATCTGGCCCGCCGCGAGAGCGGAAAGAGCCACTGCGACGTTGTCGCGCGGGTGGATGTGAAGGACAGAAGCGGACATCGGATTTTCGATTTGGGATTGCCGATTTTCGATTGGTCGGGCGAGGCGTCCCGGCGAGCCGCGGCTCGCCGGGATTGCTCGCACTGCCCGTGGGCGACGTGTCAGTAGCTCGTGGCGACGACGTCCGCGATGGCCGCGCGCATGCCGCGAGTGGCGATCTTGACGAGGCCATCGGTGACGAGCTCGGTAAAGCCGGGAATCTCGTTGAGATCCTGCCCCCAGAAGTCCTTCCGGGCGAGGGTCGCGACCGTAAGCTCACGCAACTGCGCGGGCGTGAGATCGGCGGCCTTCTTCCAGGCATCGGCGAAGAAAGCGAGGATCGGGGCGTCGTCCTTGATCGGATAAGCCTGGCGATTGCGCCGGCCTCGCAGCTCGTTGGCCGAGACCGGCTCGCCGGCGTAGAACCAGAGGAGGGCGGCCAGGGAGAACGAGAGCGCCGGGGGCAGCTTGCCGAAATCCTTCTGGCAATCGAGCAGCGAGGGCAGCACGCGTACCTTCCACTTCGAGACGGAGTTGAGCGAAATGGAGAGCAGCTCGTGGCGGACGAAGGGATTGCAGAAACGCTCCATGACGGAGTCGGCATAGGCCTTACGCTCCATCGGGGGCAGCGGCACCTGGTGGAGGATCTCGTCGAATACGGCCTTGCGGATGAAGGCCCCGCAGATCGGGTCCTCGACCATCTCGCGCACGGTGTTGCAGCCGGCCTCGAAGGCGGCGAGCACGCTGGAGGTATGGGCGCCGTTGAGCAGGCGGACCTTGCGCGTGCGATACGGGGTCATGTCGTCGGTCCAGATCACGTTGAGACCGGCCTTGTGGAACGGGATCTCGTTGGCGATCTCCTTGGGCCCTTCGATGACCCAGAGGTGGAAATACTCGGCGGCCACGAGCAGCTTGTCCTCATAGCCGAGTTCGCCGCCGATGCGGGCGGCCTCGTCCTTCGGGTAGCCGGGGACGATGCGATCCACCAGCGTGTTGCAGAAGTGGTTGGCGGTCTCGACCCACCGCACGAAGTCGGCGGCGAGGCCCCACGCTTTTGCGTATTGGAGGACGCACTTGCGGAGATTCTCGCCGTTGCGTTCGATCAGCTCGCAGGGAAGAAAGACGAGGCCGCGCTTGGCGTCGCCCTTGAAGGCGTCGAAGCGCTCAAGCAGGAGCGCGGCGATCTTGGCGGGAAACGTGTCCTGGCAGACCCCCGGCTTGTGCGCCTCGTCGAGGTAGGCGATGCCGGCCTCGGTGGTATTGGAAACCACGAAGCGTAGAACGTCGCCACGGAATGCCTTCACCAGCTCCGCCCACTGGTCGTAGGGGTTGATCGCCCGGTTGATGGCGGTGACGACCCGGCGGGACTCGACCACCTTGCCGCCCTCGACACCGCGCAACAGGACCGTGTACAGGCCGTCCTGGGCTTGCAGCTCGGCCGCCATACCCTGCTTGATCGGCTGCGCCACGAGCACCGATCCGCCAAAGGAGCCAGACGCATTGAGCTCGTCGATCTTCCAATCGACGAAGGCGCGCAGGAAATTCCCCTCGCCGAACTGCACGACCCGCTCAGGAAAACGGGAGATCGGCCCACACGCGACTTTGGCGGAAGGCACACCCAGATGTTGGAGATTGGAGCGATTGAGAAAGTTCATGTGGGAAGGTATTTCGTCATTTCTGGCAAATTTTGACACGTGTTGTCGACGCCTATGTCGCCCCATATCGCCGCTCCGGCGCTGCCGGTCCCAGCCGAACGAACAGCCCAACGCCAGCGGAGACCGCAGATCCGCGCCAGGGTAACCTCCACCCCTTCGTGCAGCCCTGGTCCTGTGCAACAGTGTGCCACACCTCGGGGTCCGATCGCGCCACTTGGCCAAGATGACACACTTCGTTTGACTATTGGCACAGCCTTCCGCTCAACGGCTGGAACACCGCCATTCTCATACTATTACCTAACAGTAGCTTACGAAAAGACGCCGCCACTGGCACCCCAATTGCAAAGCGTTGCCCATCGCGCACATCAATAACCACCGCGCACACTCTCCCTGAGGACTTTTCAAATGAGCAAAATCATCGGCATCGATCTGGGCACCACCAACTCCTGCATGGCGGTCATGGAGGGCGGCGAGCCCGTCGTCATCCCCAACGCCGAAGGCGGTCGCACGACGCCTTCCGTCGTCGCGTTCACCAAGACCGGTGAACGCATCGTCGGCCAGGCCGCCAAGCGCCAGGCCGTGACCAACCCGAAGAACACCGTCTTCTCGGCCAAGCGCTTCATCGGCCGCAAGTTCTCCGAAGTCCAGAACGAGGCCAAGAACATGCCGTTCAAGGTCGTCGAAGGGAAGAACGGCGACGCCTACATCGAGGTCGAGTTCGCCGGCAAGACCGAGCGCTTCGCTCCCGAGCAGATCTCCGCGATGGTGCTGGCCAAGATGAAGGCCGACGCCGAGGCCTACCTCGGTGAACCCGTCAAGAAGGCCGTCATCACCGTGCCCGCCTATTTCAACGACGCCCAGCGCCAGGCCACCAAGGACGCCGGCACCATCGCCGGTCTCGAGGTGCTGCGTATCGTCAACGAGCCCACCGCCGCCTCCCTCGCCTACGGCCTCGACCGCAAGAAGGACGAGACCATCGCCGTGTACGATCTCGGCGGCGGCACCTACGACATCTCTGTGCTTGAGCTCGGCGACGGCGTCTTCGAAGTGCGCGCCACCAACGGCGACACCCACCTGGGCGGCGACAACTGGGACGACACCATCATCAATTGGCTCGTCGACACCTTTAAGAAGGACTCCGGCATCAGCATCCGTGGCGACGCCATGGCCATGCAGCGCCTGAAGGAAGAGGCCGAGAAGGCCAAGATCGCCCTCTCATCCTCCCAGAGCTACGACATCAATCTGCCCTTCATCACCGCCGACGCCTCCGGCCCGAAGCATCTCACCGTCACCCTCTCCCGCGCCAAGCTCGAGCAGCTCTGCGAAGGCCTCGCCCAGCGCACCATCGCCCCGTTCGAAGCCTGCTTGAAGGACGCCGGTATCGCCAAAGACAAGATCGACGAACTCGTGCTCGTCGGCGGCATGACCCGCATGCCCGCGATCATCGAGATCGCCAACAAGCTCGCCGGCAAGGACGCCCACCGCGGCGTCAACCCCGATGAAGTCGTCGCCGTCGGCGCGGCCGTCCAGGGCGCCGTGCTCTCCGGCCAGAAGGACGACGTCATCCTCCTCGACGTCACCCCGCTGACCCTCGGCATCGAGACCGCCGGCTCCGTCTCCACGGCGATGATCCCGCGCAACACCACCATCCCGACCAAGAAGTCGCAGGTGTTCTCCACCTACTCCGACAGCCAGACGGCCGTCGACATCAAGGTCCTCCAAGGCGAGCGCCCGATGGCCGCCGACAACAAGATGCTGGGCAACTTCCGCCTCGACGGCATCCCGTCGGCTCCGCGCGGCACCCCGCAGATCGAAGTCACCTTCGACATCGATGCCAACGGCATCCTCCACGTCACGGCCAAGGACCTCGGGACCGGCCGCGATCAGAAGATTTCCATCACCGGATCGTCGGGTCTTACCAAGGACGAGGTCGAGCGCCTCCGCAAGGAAGCCGAAGCCCACGCCGCCGAGGACCAGAAGAAGCGGGAAGCCGTCGAAACCAAGAACATCCTCGACCAGGCCATCTACCAGTCGGAAAAGATGTTCAAGGATCTCGGTGACAAGTGCCCGGCCGACAAGAAGGCCCCCGCCGAGGCCGCCATCGCCGAAGGCAAGAAGCTCCTCGCCGACGCTGCCGCCACGCCCGAGCAGATGAAGGCCGCCGCCGACAAAATCAATACGGCCATGCAGGCCATCGGCAGCGAGATCTACTCCAAGGTTCCCCCGCAGGGTGGAGCCGCTGGTGGTCCCGCCCCCGAAGGCGCCCAGGCCGAACCGGGCGCCGGCGCCGACGAGCCCAAGAAGAAGGCCAAGAAGGACGGAAACGTCGTCGACGCCGATTTCGAGGTCGTGGACGACAAGGACGGCGATAAGAAGTAATCCTTCACGTACCCGTGGCGCGGTGCTTTAGCCCGCGTTCCGGGTTCGCTGTTTTCGCCTTCCGCCAGTCAAAACTCTCCGGATCTGCCGTCAGCCCATTCCGCAATCCGCACTCCACATTCCGCAATCTCACCACTCTCACATCGGCGCCCTCGGCCGGTTCCCTCATCCCAACCAACACAGTAACCTAGCAACTCATCCATGAGCACTGCCAAGACCAGCATCAAGCCCCTCGGTGGGCGCATCCTCCTCAAGCGCGTCGAAGAGAAGGAGCAAATCAAGGGCGGGATCATCATCCCCGACTCCGCCAAGGAAAAGCCGCAGGAGGCCGAAGTCATCGCCCTCGGCACCGGCAAGAAGACCGATGACGGCAAAGTCATCGCCTTCGAAGTGAAGGCCGGCGATCGCGTCCTCATCTCCAAGTACGGTGGCACCGAAGTGAAGCTCGGCGACGAGACCTTCCTCATTGTCAACGAAGACGACATCCTCGGCGTCGTCGGTTGATCTCCACCACAAACCCTAATTTCGATCCGTAATTACCATGGCTAAGAAACAACTCCTTTTCGACGAGCCCGCTCGTCGCAAGATCCTCGCCGGCGTCAAGATCCTCGCCCAGGCCGTCAAGGTCACCCTCGGGCCCAAGGGTCGCAACGTCATCATCGACAAGAAGTTCGGCTCGCCGAAGATCACCAAGGACGGCGTCACCGTCGCCAAGGAGATCGAGCTGCGCGACCCGTTCGAGAACATGGGCGCCCAGATGGTCCGTGAAGTCGCCCAGAAGACCGCCGACATCGCTGGCGACGGTACCACCACCGCCACGGTTTTGGCCGAGTCCATCTACCGCGAAGGTCTCAAGTCCGTCACCTCCGGTGCGAACCCGATCTTCCTCAAGCGCGGCATCGACAAGGCCGTCGAGGCCGCCGTCATCGAGCTGAAGGCCATCTCCAAGAAGGTCACCGGCCGCGAAGAGATCCGTCAGGTTGCCGCCGTCTCCGCCAACTGGGACTTCGACATCGCCGACAAGATCGCCGAAGCCATGGACAAGGTCGGCAAGGACGGCACCATCACCGTCGAAGAAGCCAAGTCCATCGAGACCACCCTCGACGTCGTCGAAGGCATGCAGTTCGACAAGGGTTTCATCTCCCCGTACTTCGCCACCAACGCCGAGTCGCAGGAAGCCGTCCTCGAGGATCCGTACATCCTCCTCTTCGAAAAGAAGATCACCTCGCTCAACGACATGCTGCCCGTCCTCCAGGAAGCGGCCAAGTCGGGCAAGCCCCTGCTGATCATCGCCGAAGACATCGAAGGCGAAGCCCTGGCCACCCTCGTGGTCAACAAGATCCGCGGCACGCTGAACGTTTGCGCCGTCAAGGCCCCGGGCTTCGGTGATCGCCGCAAGGCCATCATGGAAGACCTCGCCGTCCTCACCGGTGGCAAGTTCATCACCGAGGACCTCGGTATCAAGCTCGAGAGCACCAAGCTGGTCGACCTCGGCCGCGCCAAGCGCGTGACCATCGACAAGGAAAACACGACCATCATCGAAGGCGCCGGCAAGGCCGCCGACATCCAGGGTCGCGTGAAGCTCATCCGTCGCCAGATCGACGAGACTACCTCCGACTACGACCGCGAGAAGCTCCAGGAGCGCCTCGCCAAGTTGGCCGGCGGCGTGGCCGTCATCAACGTCGGTGCCGCCACCGAGTCCGAGATGAAGGAGAAGAAGGACCGCGTCGACGACGCGCTGCACGCCACCCGCGCAGCCGTTGAAGAAGGCATCGTCGCCGGCGGCGGCGTCGCCCTGCTTCGCACCATCTCCGCCATCGAGAAGTCCATCGAGAAGCTCGACGGCGACGAGAAGCTCGGCGCCCGCATCGTGCGCCGCGCCGTCGAAGAGCCGCTCCGCCAGCTCTGCGCCAACGCCGGTGTCGAAGGTTCGACCGTCGTCCAAGAAGTCCTGCGCCGCAAGGGCGCCGAAGGCTACAACGTGGCCACCGGCGAATACCAGGATCTCGTGGGCGCCGGCGTCCTCGATCCGACCAAGGTCGTGCGTTCCGCTCTGCAGAACGCCGGTTCCGTGGCCGGTCTGCTCCTCACCACCGAGTGCCTCATCACCGACGAGCCCGAGGACAAGAAGTCCTCCGCTCCCGCTGGTGGCCCCGGCGGCGACATGGGCGACTACTGAGCCCGTCGACTGATCAACCCGTAGGGGCGCCGTACCAACCTTCCTCTCTGAGAAGAACGCGAGTCGACGCCCTTCCGTTTCCCTTCTGCCCCGCGGCCTAAACGCCGCGGGGCTTTTCTTTTGTCCGGGCACGGCTTCTTCCCGGCTCTAGGCAAGTGGCGCCCGTCTCGATGCCTGCAAACGTCGCCACGGAGTCATCCCAAACCCGTAGCGAAATTCGCCAAGAATTTCGTGAATTCTCCGCCCCCTGCCGCGGCGAATTCTTCACCAAGTCTTCATTTCGCGTTCACACCCCCTACGCGTTGCCCTGGTAGGGTCGGCAGCATGCCCTTCGCGCACCCCGCCCTTGTAACCAGTTCCGCCGCCACGGCGGAGGCCCCGCGGTTAACGCACCGGCCCCGCCAGGGCGCGACCGCCGTCGAGGCCCGCGCCGCGGGCGCAGCCCTTCTGGCCGCCGCCGGCGGCGGACTCCTTTTGTTCCTGTTCCCACGACTGGAGCTCGGACTCTTCGCTCGCGGGGCCGCCCAACTGGCGAGCCTCGCCACCGGTTCGCCTATGCTGCGCGCCGCAGCCGGCTGGCTGCTCCCTTCCGCTCAGACCCCGATCCTTGTGACCACCGCGTGCAGTGGAGCGGACTACTTCCTCATCGTCGCCGCCCTCCTCGGCTGGCAACTGGCCCGCCGCGGGCGGGCCGTCCTGCGTGCAGCACTCGTCGGCTGCGCCCTAAGCCTGCCGTTCGCGATCACCGTGAACGCACTGCGCCTCACCACCCTCGCCCAGATGCACCGCTGGTTCATCCCGCTGCTCCCAGATGTCTACGCGCCGTTCCTCCACCTTCTCACCGGAGTCGCCGTCTTCCTCCCCTCCCTGATCGCCCTACATCTGCTTATCGAATTCCATGGATCCCACCGCCCCAGCCCCTGAAGCGCCGTCCGCGCCGCCGCTGCTGCCTCCGCTCTTCCTGAGACCCGCCGCCACCCTCTGGCTTTGGGCATTGCCGGCGCTGCTGCTGCTCCTGCTCAATCTGCAGGCGTATACGCTCATCGAAGGCAACATGGATGCGGGGCAGCGCAACCACGCCCACCTCCTCGGCCTCGCCGGCGTGGGCAACCTGCTCGCGGCCGCGTTGTGGTTCGCCTTCACCAAATTCCGCTCACAGCGCGCGGAAAGCGGTTACGCGGGGCACCTGCTGCGCGGCATTTCCATCGTAGGGATGCAGGCCGCCTACCTCTGGCTCGCAACCGCGTGGATCGACGAGGTACTGCCTCGCTCGGTCACAACGTGGATCTACCCGGAGGAGCGTTTTCTTTTCAACCAATACGCCTTCGCGATGTTGCCGCTCTTCTTGGGCATCCTGCGCATCGCCTGCGGTCGTCCCGCCGCCCACGCCGGCAAAGCCATCGCCCTCAATCTCGTCATGGCCATCAGCGCGCCGGTGCTGCTGTTCCTGATGAGCCATTTGTTCTTCGGCTTCTTCGGGTGGCACGCCCGTGAAATCGTTCTCACCACCAGCTTGGTGGTTCTGGGCGTGACGATGTTTGTCGGCTTTTTCCGCGCCACGATGCTCCTGCTCCGCCGCGCCAGCGGCTGGGGCCCGACCGGCGAGCGCATCGCCATCATACTCTCCGCCCTTGTCCTGCCAATCTGCGGGCTTTTGCTCAATCGCGACATCCCCTTTCCCGTCGATCTGCAGGCGTGGGAAGTCTACGCGCTGGTCGTCGCCAACACCGCGATTCTCCTGCTGGCCTCGTGGCAACACGCCCACCGGCCGCGACTGAGCTTTCTGCTCCTCTGTGCCTCGTTCCCGTTTTCCCTCTACTTCTTTTTCGTCTTCCTGCCGTACACACCGCTCTCGATCCTCGCCATCATCGTGTTCGGCGCAGGCTTTCTGGTTCTGGCACCGACGTTCCTTTTCCTCCTCCACCTCCACCTGCTGAACAAGGCCCGCCAAGCCATCGCGGCCGCGGCGCGCCCGGCTCGAGTCTGGATCGCCGGCGTGCTTTGCGCCCTGCTCCTGCCGGGCTCCTTCGTCGCTCGTGGCCTCGCCGACCGGGCCGCCCTCCACGCCGCACTCGACTATGTCTACGCTCCGGTGATCGAAAGCCGGGAGCTCCACTATTCGGGCACACTGGGCAATCTTCGCCGCGCCCTCGCCAGCCACCGCAGCTACAAGAACGGCATCTATTACCCGCTGCTTTCGGATTTCTATGCGTGGCTCGTCTTCGACAACCTTGTCCTCCCCGACGACAAGCTTGCCACGTTGGAGACGACCTTCTTCGGCGCAGCCGGCTCGAACAAGAGCAACGACCCATTCCGCCACCGGCCCGATTTCTGGGGCAGGCGCAGCAACCGCGACCGCCACCGCGCCCCGCGCGCCACGGAAATGCTGCACGCTGTCAACGTCAGCCGGCTCGATCTCCAGACAACCCCGGCCGCCGGCCCGGCCACGACCGTCACCCTCGCCCTCACTCTCGTGCACAACGCCGCGGCCAACAATCAGCCCGCCGAGTACGTACAGGCCCTGCCATTGCCGGCCGGTGTGTTCGTGAACGGTTTTCGTCTCCACATCAACGGCACACCGGTCCCCGGCCGCATCGTCGAGAAGAAGACCGCGCTCTGGGTCTACAACATGATCCGAGACACCGAACGCCGCGATCCCGGCCTGCTGGTCTACACCGCTCCGGGCGAGCTTGAGCTGCGCGTCTTCCCGATCACCCCCGGCACGCCCGTCACCGTGGAGATCGACTTTCTGGTGCCGGCCCACCTCGCGGAGCACGACCTTGGCCCGCCCTCCACGGCGCCGAATGTCGTGCTCGGTACGATCGGCGAACGGCTCCAGCCACAACTCGCGCGCAGCGAACGCGGCACCGTGGTCACCGGCCTCGACGCGCTGCACCTGCCCGCCGTCGACCGCGAGCCCTACATCCATTTCATTGTCGATCGCTCCGCCGACAACGCCTTCACCGGCGATCTCGCCGCCGCCGTGCGCACCGTACGGAAGCGGTTTCCCCGCGCCAGCCACGCCCGCGTCACCCTCGCGAACTTCGCTGTCGCCGACCTCACGACCAATCTCACGCCGCTCGACCAGCTGCCCCCGCTTGGTGCGCCGGACTGGGAGAGCGAAATGCCCGCCGCCGGTGGTCTATCGCTGGACGTCGCCCTCGCCCGTGCGCTCCGGCGCCACCGCGAGGACGATCTGGACCAGAAGTCCAACACTGTACCGCTGCGCCCGCTCTTCGTGATTCTCAGCCGAACCGCCAAGGCGCGCGCACTGGCGCTGTCGCTCACCGAAGCCTGGTCCGAGGCAGGAGAGGAGCTGGAACTCCGGGAACTCGGAGCCGACGGCACGGATCTCGTCCACCGCGAGAACGTTCTCGATTCCGTGCCCCTCGTCCGCTGTGGCGACTCTATGCGCCCGCTCGTCGCAAATCGCGCCGTGCGTTTCGCGACCACCGCCCCCCAACAGTCGCTGGAATTCTACGACTCCCCCAGCGCCACCTGGTTGCCCGTGGTCGAAAAGATCACGCCGATGGCCCAGGGGAAATGGACCGAGGCCGTGTCGCTCCAGCTCCGCCAACAGGATCACGCCCGCTCGCCCGGCTCGGCCGCCGACGATCTGCAGGCGCTCGTCGCCGCCAGCCGCGCCAGCGGCATCCTCATTCCGGCGACGAGCTACATCGTGGTCGAGAACAGTGCCCAGTGGCGGATGCTGGAAACAGGCGAGCAGCAGAAGCTCGGGCAGAACGCCGCGCTGGAGTTCGTCGAGACCCCGGCTCCTCCCGCGCTGCTGGTCGCCCTCGGCTTCGGGGTGTGGGTCGCGCTCCGCCGGCGCCGGCGCGACTGAGGATCTGGTTGCACGCGCTCCCTCCGCGGCCAACGTGCTGCCCAAGGAGTGGCGATGAGAGCGCTCGACCAGCGACCCGGGAAACGAACATCCGACCGATCGGACCAAACACCGCACCGGCTGCGACCCAGTGGCGGTTACCGTTCGTTGCGAAGCTTCCGGGTGGCCACGCTGATCTACGATGGCACGGTGGCCTTCTGCGAGCGGTTCCTCGATCCCCATTCACGCACGGTGGACCAGATGGTGCAGGCCGCGCGTAGTGGCCGCCAGAACATCGCCGAGGGCAGCCGCGCTTCGGCTGCCTCGAGCCAGACCGAGCTACGGTTCGTGAATGTGGCGCGAGCGAGCCTCGATGAACTGCTGCTCGACTACGAAGACTTCCTCCGCCAGCGCGGCCTGCGGCAGTGGGGCAAGGAAGACCGAGAAGCTCAGGAGGTGCGCGCAGTGGGGCATGGGATCAGCAATCCGACCGATCGGTCGGATCGGACCGATCTGACCGATCGAGCGGCCTACGCCCGATGGCTGGCGCACCCGGATCCAGCGGTGGTCGCCAACACGCTGATCTGCCTGATCCACCAAGCAAACTACCTGCTCGACCGGCAGATCGCCGGGCTGGAGCAGTGCTTCATTGCCGAAGGCGGATACACCGAGCGCTTGGCAGCGGCACGGATCGCGGTGCGAGCACAGCAAAACCAATCCGATCGGCCGGATCCGACCGATCGGTCCGATCTCAAAGCCCAAGCCCCGAATTGCCCGCTCTGCGGCAAGCCGCTGGTCGTGCGCACCGCAAAGAAGGGTGCGCACGCCGGCTCGCAATTCTGGGGCTGTTCAGCCTACCCCGCGTGCCACGGCACGCGGGCTATCCATTGACGGATCGGTCAGATCTGACCGATCCGTCCGATCTTCAATACCGATAATGCTCGGCCTTGTACGGTCCGTCGACCGACACGCCGAGATACTTGGCCTGCTTCTCGGTGAGCTTGGTGAGCTTCACGCCGATCTGCTCGAGATGCAGACGGGCCACCTCTTCGTCGAGCGCCTTGGACAGGCGATACACCCCGACCTTGTAGGTGTCGCGGTTCTTCCAGAGATCGAGCTGCGCGAGCACCTGGTTAGTGAAGCTGTTCGACATCACGAACGAGGGGTGCCCCTTGGCGCAGCCGAGGTTCACCAGACGGCCTTCGGCCAGCACGAGAATCGAGCGGCCGTGGGGGAAGGTGTAGCGGTCGAGCTGGGGCTTGATGGTATCCTTCGTCACGCCGGCGAGCGTATTGAGGCGGGCGATCTGGATCTCGTTGTCGAAGTGGCCGATGTTGCAGACGATCGCGTTGTTCTTCATCGCCTCGAGATGCTCAAGGGTGAGCACGTCGCAGTTGCCGGTGGTGGTCACGTAGATGTCGCCGGTGCCGAGGGTGTCCTCGACGGTCTTCACTTCGAAGCCTTCCATCGCCGCCTGCAGGGCGTTGATGGGGTCGATCTCGGTAACGATCACCCGAGCGCCGAAGCCGCGCAGCGAGTGCGCGCAGCCCTTGCCGACGTCGCCGTAGCCGCAGACGACCGCGACCTTGCCGGCGATCATGACGTCGGTGGCGCGCTTGATGCCGTCGGCGAGCGACTCGCGGCAGCCGTAGAGATTGTCGAACTTCGACTTGGTGACCGAGTCGTTGACGTTGATGGCGGGCACCAGGAGCTTGCCGATCTCATGGAGCTGATACAGGCGGTGAACGCCGGTGGTCGTCTCCTCGGAGACGCCGCGCCATTCCTTCACCAGCGCGGTGAAGATCTTCGGTGTGGCGGCGTGGATGCGCTTGAGGAGGTCTTTGATGACCTGCTCCTCGTGCGACCCGGAAGCCGAGTTGACCCAGTCGGAGCCCTGCTCGAGCTCGAAGCCCTTGTGGAGCAAGAGGGTCACGTCGCCGCCGTCGTCGACGACCATCTGCGGGCCCTTGCCGTCGGGGCCGACGATCGCGTGCCAGGTCAGGTCCCAGTACTCTTCGAGGGTCTCGCCCTTCCAGGCGAATACGGGCACCCCGGACACGGCGATGGCGGCGGCGGCGGCATCGACCGTGGAGAAGATGTTGCAGGAGGCCCAGCGCACGGTGGCGCCGAGGTCGACGAGGGTCTCGATCAGGACCGCCGTCTGGATGGTCATATGCAGCGAGCCGGTGATCCGCACCCCGGCGAGCGGCTTGGTCATCGAATACTTGGCGCGAACGGACATGAGACCGGGCATCTCGGCCTCGGCCATGGCGATCTCCTTGCGGCCGAGTTCGGCGAGGGAAAGGTCACGAACTTTGAAATCTTGGGACATGGGCGGAAAGGGAATGAGGGAGTAAGGGAGTAAGGGAGTAAGGGAACCAGCGATGGCGAGCCGGCGGCTGGCATCGGAAGAAAAAGGCGACCCCTGGAGGCGATCGGCCGGCGATTCTTGCCCAAGCTTGCGGGCGGCCTCGCCTCGACCTTGTCGATCTGCTCCCAGGGAAGGTCAGCCTTGCCGAAGTGACCGTAGTTGGTCGTCTGCCGGTAGATCGGCCGCAGGAGGTCGAGCTGCTTGACGATGTTGGCCGGCTTGAAGCTAAAGACCTGGCGCACCGCCTCGGCGATCTTCTCCTCAGGGATCTTGGCGGTGCCCATGGCATCCACCCAGATCGAGACCGGCTCCGGGTAGCCGATGGCGTAGGCGAGCTGCAGCTCGCAGATGTCGGCCAAACCAGAGGCGACGATGTTCTTGGCCACCCAGCGCGCCATATACGCGGCGGAGCGGTCAACCTTCGACGGGTCCTTGCCCGAGAAGGCGCCACCGCCGTGGCGGCCCCAACCTCCGTAAGTATCGACGATGATCTTCCGGCCGGTGAGGCCGGAATCGCCTTCGGGTCCGCCCACGACGAAGCGGCCGGTCGGGTTGATGAGGAACTTGGTGTCCTTGTCGATCATCGAGGCCGGGATAACGCGGCGGATGACGTGCTCGATGAGGAACTCGCTGATAGCGGCGTGCGAGACGTCCGCGGTGTGCTGGGTGGAAATGACGACGTTCTCCACCTTCACCGGCTTGTCGTTCTCGTAGCGGATCGAGACCTGCGACTTGGCGTCGGGACGCAGCCACGAGACCAGGCCGGCCTTACGGATCTTGGTCAGCTCGCGGCCGAGACGATGGGCGAACATAATCGCCGTGGGCATCATCTCGGGGGTCTCGTTGCAGGCGTAGCCAAACATCAACCCCTGGTCGCCGGCGCCCTGTTCGGCGGTCTCCTTGCCGTCGGCGGCGGCGGCGTTCACGCCCTGGGCGATGTCGGGCGACTGGCGCGTAAGATAATTGTTGATGAAGACGGTGTCGGCGTGGAAAAGCTCTCCGGTGTGGGTGTAGCCCACGTCGCGGATGGCGTCGCGCACGACCTGCTCGTAATTGATCTTCGCCTTCGTGGTGATCTCACCGGCGATAATCACCATGTTCGATTTGACCATGGTTTCGCAGGCCACGCGGCTGGTCGGGTCTTGGGCGAGACAGGCGTCGAGGACGCTGTCGGAGATCAGGTCGGCCACCTTGTCGGGATGGCCCTCGCCGACGGATTCAGAAGAGAAGACGAAGGAGTTGGACATAAAATGAGAAACGGTAGGCCGGGAAGGTTGCCGAATGGCGAAGAGTTGCAAGGCATTTATCAACGCATCCGCAATCCTTGATGCGACTTTAGCTACGCTTGCCCGGACCGCACGCGGGCGGCCGCACGCGCCCCCCATGCGGTTTCGCGCCGCGGCCCTCCCCCACCCGCAGCCGGCCGGATCGCGCGGCTTGGGGTATTGCTATTCAGGCCACGAATCCGCAACCTGCGGCGCTAGCGTCGTCCCTCCCCAATGGCCCAACTCTCCGATACGAACAGCGGTCCGCACCGCCTCGACCTCACCGGCCGGCGCATCCTCGTGGTGGAGGATGACCGTATGAACGCGCGGATCATCTCCTCGATCCTCCGGCCTGGGGGCTTCGTCACCCAGGAGGCCGACTCCGGCGAGGCCGCCTTGGCCCTCTACAAGGAGTTCCAGCCCGATCTCATCCTCCTGGATGTCGTCATGTCCGGCATCAATGGCTTCGAGACCTGCCGCCGTCTCAAGACCGACCCCGCCGCCGCCTCCATTCCTGTCATCTTCATCACTGCCAAGAACCAGCCCGACGACATCGTCGCCGGCCTCGAGGCCGGCGGAGTCGACTACGTGGTGAAGCCGTTCCAACCGCGCGAGATGCTCGCTCGTATCCGCACCCATCTGCAGTTGCGCACCCTGCTCGAACACCAGACCCACCTCATCGACGACCTCAGCAAGGCCAACGCCGCCAAGAACCACTTCCTTGGTATCGCCGCCCACGATCTGCGCAATCCGCTCACTTCCATCCGCGGCCTCTCCGAGTTCATGCTCGAAGGCTCCGCCGGCGAACTCTCCGAGGACCAACGCGCCATGCTGCGCAGCGTCTATTCGGCCACCCAGGCCATGCTCGAACTGCTCGGGGAACTGCTCGACATCTCCGTGATCGAAAGCGGCGAGATGCGCCTCGACCTCACCCCCACCAATTTCGCCGACATCGTGCACGACGCCGTCTTCCTCAACGGCATCACCGCCGCGCGCAAGCAGATGAAGATTGCCTGCCGCCCCTTCAAACCTTCCCGCCCCCTGCTCATCGACGCCCGCAAGATTCGCGAGGTCATCGACAATCTTCTCAGCAATGCGATCAAGTTTTCGGCGCCCGGTACGACTATAACAGTAGAACTCTCCGAAGATGGCAACCAGCAGACCATATCCGTGCAGGATCAAGGGCCTGGCATCCCCCTCGACGAGATGAACATGCTTTTCCAGAGCTTCGGCAAAACTTCCGTCCGTCCCACCGGTGGCGAAAAAAGCACCGGCCTGGGCTTGGCGATCTGTCGCAAAATCGTCGAGGCCCACCATGGCACCGTCTCCGCCGCCAACCGTGACACCGGCGGAGCCGACTTCCGCGTCACTCTGCCCGCCCCTGATCATGGAGTTTAACGGCACCGTGCTGATTGTGGACGACGAGCCACATATCCGAAAATACATCGGCTTGATCCTGCGCAAGCTCGGCACCCCTACCATTTTGGAGGCCGCCAACGGCGAGGAAGCCCTCGCAGCCTTCGCCCAACACCAGCCCGACCTCGTCCTGATGGATGTGAACATGCCCATCATGGACGGCATCCAGGCCCTCGAGCGCATCAGCGCCGAACACCCCGGCGCCCTCGTGGTCATGCTCACCTCCTTGGCCACCCGCAATGTCGTTGAGCGTTGCCTCGAGCTTGGCGCGGTGAATTTCGTCCGCAAGGACACGCCGAAGGAGGCCATGACCAAGGTGCTCAGCGATACCATTTCCGAACACTTCGCCACCGGTTAGCCCCCGGGCCACGCCCCTTCTCCCATGCCTCCGGAGCCTCCGCCGCTCGCCGACGATCCCAGCCTCGCCCTGCGCGAGGTCCGCTACTCGTTGCCGCAGCTTATGCGCGAGCTTCAGCAGGAACGCACCGGCTCGGTCTTCTCCCGCGAGATCCTCGACCAGATGGAGATCGCCCAAATCTTCGCCACCCGGAGAAAGAAGAATGCCCGCCGCAAATAGCCGCTTCGTCGAGATGCTCTCATTTGGCACCCCGCCGCTGGTCCCGGCCGCCGCTGTGGCGCAGTGCGGCGCCGACCACGGCTTGGGCACCCTGGAAATGCTCCAGGCCCTCATCGCCGACAAGGCGCTGTCGAAGGACCAAGCCTGCAGCATCTGGGGCAACTCCATCGGCATCGCCTATGTCGATCCCCTCGCCTCGCTCATCTCCGACGAAGCTCTCGAGAAGATCCCGGTCGAGATCGCAGCCAAAACTCGCGCCATCCCCCTGTATGTGCTCGACGGCGTTGTCACCGTGGCGATGGCCGAACCCGAGAATCCCGATCTGGTCCGGCGCATCGGCCACATCGTCGGGGGCCCCGTCAGCCCCGTCTTCAGTCTGCCCTGCGAGATCACCGACGCCATCGCCGTTCACTACTCCACCGAGAAGGGCATCGAGGATTGCCTCAACGAGTTTGCCAAGAGCAACACCCTGCTCAGCGGCAACCTCTCTGGTGAGGACCTCCAGCGCCTCGCGGAATCCACCGGCGTGATCCAGATCGTGGAGGCCGTGATCCACTTCGCGCTGCGCGAACGCGCCACCGACATCCATGTCGAGCCCCAGGAGGAGCGCACCCGCATCCGTTTCCGTGTCGACGGTTTCCTGCGCGAGGTACTCACCTTCTCCAAACAGCTCCACCCCGCCATCACCAGCCGCATCAAGATTCTGGCCGATCTCAACATCTCCGAGAACCGCCTGCCCCAGGACGGTCGCATCGTGCTCCCTCTGGGCACCAACAAGGCCAACTTCCGCATCTCGGTCATCCCTTCCCAGTTCGGCGAGAAGATCGTGGTGCGCGTGCTCAACATCACCGGCAAGAAGGATCCCCTCACGATCGACAAGATCATGATGTCTCAGACGATGCTGCGCCCCTTTCGCCGCCTCGTCCAAAGCCCCAACGGCATCATCTTCGTCACCGGCCCCACCGGCTCCGGAAAGACCACCACCCTCTACGCCGTCCTCCAGGAGCTCAACAACTCCGGCCTCAACATCTCCACCATCGAGGACCCCGTCGAGATCCAGCTAGCCGGCGTCAACCAGACCCAGACCAAGTCCGAGATCGGTCTGGACTTCGCAGCCATGCTGCGTGCCCTCCTGCGCCAGGACCCCGACGTCATCCTCCTCGGCGAAATCCGAGACGCAGAGACGGCCAAGATCGCCACCGAGGCCGCCCTCACCGGCCATCTCGTCCTCGCCACCCTGCACACCAATTCAGCTCCCCAGGCCGTCGTGCGCCTTATGGAGATGGGCGTAGCCCCCTACATGGTCGCCCCCTCCGTGGTCGGCGTGCTCTCCCAGCGCCTGGCCGCCCGCATCTGCGAGAAGTGCAAGGAAGCGTACTTCCCCCCGCGCGACGTGCTGCAACGCTACTTCGACGACGACGGCCTCGTCGATGTGCCCTTCTACCGCGGCCGCGGCTGCCCCTACTGCCGCAACACCGGCTACCGCGGCCGCGTCGCCTTCCACGAACTGGTCCTCATCACCGAAGAGATTCGCGCCCTCATCTCCAACGGCCGCAGCGTGCAGGAGATCGTCGTGGCCGCCCGCAAGGTTGGCTACCGCCCCCTGCGCTACGACGGGCTCAAGAAAGTCCTGCTCGGCCTCACCACCATCGAGCAGATCGACGAGAACTCCTCCTTCGAATGGGCCGTCTGAACACGGCACACGACCTCCCACACCGGACAATCCGGGTCCGCCACCGCCGTATTCACCCAGCACCGGCGAGAACTCGAAACGCGAAATCCGAACCCCGTAACTTTTCACCCCCGCGCGCCATGTCTGAAAACGCTCTCCCCCCTCCCATCGAGCAGGCCTCCCTTCTCAACCTCCGCACCATCGGCGGCGACGACGACAGCTTCGTGGCCGAGATCGTGCAGATGTTCCGCGAGGATACTCCGCCCCAGTTCGCCGAGCTCTCCGACTGCGTCGCCCAAGCCGATCCCGTGCGCCTCGGCAAGGTCGCCCACAGCATGAAAGGCAGTGCCGGTAATTTCGGAGCCAAACACTTCCGTCACCTCGCAGAGGCCATCGAGGCCATCGCCAAAAGCGGCAACCTCGCCCAAGCCCCCGCCGCCATTGCAGCCCTGCAGGCCGAATTCGAGAGGGTGCTCACCGCTCTCGACAAAGCCCTGCCCCTGGCCTGACCGTACCAGGCCGCCCCCCCCCCCCCCCCCGGGGGGCCCGCGCGCCCCCCCCCGGGGGGCCCCCCTTTTTCCCCCCCCGCGCGCGCCGGCGCCCCGGGGGGCCGGGGTTGGGGGCAAGCGCGCGGGCCTTTCGAGGGCCGCCCCTGCGACCCGATCGGGGGCAATCGGGTTCACCCCTTCAGCCCTCAGCCCCCAAACTCTGTCTACGGTACGGGGCCAGAGTGCTCCCGCGATCGGAGCCTGCGTGCCCGCAACAGCCTCACCGCCCCGTTGTGGGAGCGTGCTTGCACGCAACTTCAAGCCCCGATCTTCTGCGGTACATCGACCGTGGCGAATCTCTGCGGGCCGAAGCGGAATTGGCCGCCGTGCGCGAACGACTCGAAGCGGAGGACGAAACGTAAGTCTCGGAGCTGGTTCGCACGGAGTTGATGGCGGTTTTCCACCGCCGGCTACGCGAGGGGAAATGGAGGCAGTCCGACTTCTCCCTCGCGGTCCGCCAGTTTTCCGCCGACGACCTCGGCGACTTCTGGACCCGGCTTCCGCTCGACGGCACGATCACCACTGCCGCGGCCAACACCTACGCCACACTGCCCCCGTCCATTTTTGCGTTCTGCCGACTGCCTGCATCTGGTCACCGCGCTGCACCACAACTTCGCCGAGATCCACACCCACGATCGCCACCAGATCGCAGCGTGTGCAGTCCTCGTCCTCGCGCCCATCAGCATCCATCCGTAGCGATTCTGCTCTACCGCCATGCCCCCCGTCCTCCGCATCGGCTGCCACCGTTTCCACTTCTACTCCAATGAGGGAATAGAGCCGGCCCATGTGCATGTACGTTCTCCGAACGGCGAGTGCCGCCTCGTCTTCCAAAACCAATCGCTGCTGAGGGAGAAATCCCATGAATACCACCGCCGCTGAACGCCTGCCCGAATCCGAGTGCGCTGCCATCCGCGTATGGACCGAAAAGCGCACCATCTTCCTCGAACCCATCGACGGACGTATCGTCGGGTTTCCTGCCGACCGGTTTCGACTCCTCCACGCCGCCACCGACGAGCAGTTAGAGGAGGTCCGACTCGACCTCAACGGCGGCGCCGGTCACCACGAATTCAATCCGCGCGGAGTTGATCGAGCATCTCGCGCGCGGCCGCACAATCCGGCTGGAGGCGAAGCACGGTCTCAAAATGGCGGATCGCGTCAGTACGGGAATCAGGCTCCGACGCAAGCACGAGCCCGAGGTTGAAATGCACCTCCCAATTGTCCGACCGTAGCGCGAGCGCTGCGCGGTAGTGGGCGATCGCCTCCCCCTGCCGCTCGGGCAGGCGAACGAAGACGTTGGCGAGGTTGTTGTGCGCCTGGGCAAAATCCGGCTTCGCCCGCAGCACCGCCTCATACTCAACGATTGCTTCCACGAACCGCCCCGAGCGCACGAGCAACAGCCCGAGGCTGTTGCGTGTTCCCGCCCGCTCCGGGCGCAGATCCAGGGCCGCCCGATACTCGGCCTCCGCTTCGGCTGCGCCCTCAGGTGAAAGCGCGAGTGCATCGGCCAAGTCCGAGTGCGCGTCGGCATGACCGGGAGCGAGCTCGATGGTCCGGCGCAACTCCGGGATCGCGTCCAGCACCCCGTCACCCGTGCGCAAGAGAGCCCGCGAGAGACCGTAGTGCGCCTCGACGTAACGCGAATCCAGGCGGAGTGCGTCGCGGAATTCAGAAATGCACTCCGGCAAAGCCGCTGAGCCCGCCTCGGCCAACGCCGTCGCGAGATCCAGGTGCGCATCGGGCAGGCCTGGGACCAGCCGCGCGGCCGCCCGCAGTTCTTTGATCCCCTCCTGAAGGCGGCCCGGCGCCACCGCCAGCGCCAGGCCGAGGCAGTGATGCGCGAAATAGTTGTCCGGCGTCACCGCGAGCGCGTGACGAAAGACGGTCTCGCTGTCCTTCCACCGCGCGATCTGCCGCACCGTCGCACTCGACAACACGACCAGAACCACGATCACCAGCCCACCCACCGCGCGCCGAAGCCAAACCCGGTGCCCAACCAACTCGGCGAATCCCCAGAACAGCACGATCAGCAACCCAATCGAAGGCAGATACGTGTAGCGATCCGCCATTGCCTGCCCCCCCACCTGCACCAGTCCAATGACCGGGACCAGTGTGCCCAAAAACCAAAGCCAGCCGACCGCCACGTAGGGCTGGCGCCGGCGGGCGGCGAATGCCACAACCGTTAGCACCACCAGCAGCCCGGCCGCAGCAGCCACCGCACCGGCGGCGTGCGCGGTCCGGAACGGGTAGATAATCGTCAGGTCCACCGGATAGAACGTCTTGCCCAGATAACCGGCATAGGCCTCGACGGCGTTGGCAAGGCGCGCACCGATCGGGTACGCCGTCGTGTTGCCCATCGCACCGACGCTCGCTTGTGCCATCCACGTCGACACCATACCGACCACGGCCAAGGCGAAGAACGGCAGCTTCTCACGCACCAGCGGCCACGTACCCGCAATCGAACCATCCGTTCGCCGCAAGGGCCAGAAGTCGAGCAGCAGCATCACGCACGGCAGAGTGACCAGCATCGGTTTGCTCATAAGCCCCAGCGCGAGGCAGGCGAAGCTCACCACGCCCCAACGGCCCCGCGCCGTCCCGGCGCCCGCCGCCCTCTGCCACGCGATATAAGCCAGGAGCGAGACAAGCCCGAACAGCGTACTCAGGACATCCTTGCGCTCCGAGACCCAGGCCACCGACTCGACCCGAAGCGGATGCACCCCGAAGAAGGCCGCCACGAACAAGCTGCGCCACAACGAGCCCGTTGTCCGCCGCAAGAACACGAACACGAGCGCGGCATTGAGGGCGTGCAATGCGGCGCTCGTCAGATGGAAACCCCACGCCTCAGATCCGAACACCTGAGCGTCGAGCATGAGCGAAAGCCACGTGACTGGATGCCAGTTGCCCGAGTCGAAGGTCTGAAACGCCCAAACAAAGCTATCGCGGGTCAGCCCAGCCAGTACATGCGGGTTCGCTGTCACATAGACGCCGTCATCGAGGTTGATGAAGCCATTGCGCAATGCCGGTAGAAACACCGCCAAGACCACGGCGAACACCAGCGCCGCCGCCCCAAATCCAGCCCAACGGAACGGCGCAAGGGCTGTCACGCAGGGGGCGGAGGGATTGGGAGCGTTCGACTGCAAGATGGAGAAACTGAAAGCGCGGTGCCGGGAGCAACGCCACCCTTTTCCCGGAGGGGTCTACTCGCCGCGGAATTCACGAGGATCGGGTGGCGCCCCTCCCTGCGGCCTGTCGCGCGAATCGGTAGTCGTTCGGTCTCGATCCCCTTCTTCTCGCCAATCTTCACGGCATCGACTCATCTTCGTGCGGCCCAACGCCTCATTCCTCGCTCGCCCGCCGCCTGCCGCGTTCCGCCTTCTGCATTCTGCGTTCTCCCTTACACCTCAGGTCCTCCGCCATCATGTTCCGCATCGGCCACGGCTACGATATTCACCGCACCCTCGCCGGACGCCCGCTCGTCCTCGGCGGCGTGCGCATTCCCTGCGACTTCGGCCTCGACGGCCACTCCGACGCCGACTGCCTCACGCACGCCATCTGCGACGCGCTCCTCGGCGCGGCCGGCCTGCCCGACATCGGACACCACTTTCCCAACACCGATCCAACGTTCAAGAACATCGATTCGCAGGTGCTGCTCCGTCGCGTCGTCGCCGACCTGAGCCAGCGCGGCTGGAAGATCAGCAACATCGATTCCTCGCTCATCGCGGAGAAGCCCAAAATCGCCCCGCATCTCGCCGCGATGAAGTCCGCCTTGGCCGCATCTACCGGGCTCACGCCCGAGCAGATCGGAGTGAAGGCCACGACCAACGAGACCATCGACGACATCGGCCGCGGACTGGCCATGGCCGCCCACGCGGTCGCCCTGATCGAGCGCGCGTGAGCTCCTGCTCCTGCACTCCGGTCCTGCCATCGTTCTCACTCTCCTACTCGTTCTCGTTCTCCCAGCCGCTGTCGGATCCACTTCGCCTCGGCCCAGCCACGAGGTCCGGCCCTACTGCAAGCGTGACAACCTTCACGTTTTACCCTCCCGCTTCCGTCTCTGTGTTCTCCTCCCTCTCCGTGCCCTCTGTGACCCGCTCTCTTCGCTAGGATGCTCCCCCGCCGCCAGTTCCTGCCTCTCGCCCTCGCCGCCTGCGCCCTGGCTCTAGCCCTGCCCGGCTGCGGCAAACGCGAAACGCCCGTCGACCGCGGTATCCGCGAGCAGGTGCTCGCCATCGGTACCGATGCCGACCTCACCGATCTCGACCCGCAACTGGTCACCGGGGCGGCCGAGTTCAACGTCCTGATCGCCCTCTTCGAAGGCCTCACCGATCTCGACCCGGCCACGCTCGACCCGATCCCGGCCATCGCCGAGCGATGGGAGACCTCGGACCTCCGGGAGTGGACCTTCCACCTGAGCGCCGCCGCCCGTTGGAGCGACGGCACCCCGATTACCGCACAGGATTTCATCGCTTCGTGGCGACGCCTGCTCACCCCGGCATTAGGCGCCGACTACGCCAGTCTGCTCTACCCCGTCGTCGGCGCGGAAGAGTTCAACCGCGGGCGCCTCACTGATTTTGCACAAGTCGGGCTCTCGGCTCCTCACCCGCAAACGCTCGTCATTCGCCTGCGCCAACCCATTCCCCACCTGCCCGCGCTGCTCGCGCTCCCCCCGCTCTTCCCCGTGCCCCTCCACGTCATCGAGAAGTGCGGCCCAGTCGATCGCCGCGGTAACCCGTGGACCCGCCCCGGCACCTTCGTCGGCAACGGTCCGTTCGAGCTGCGCGAATGGCGCCCGGGGCAGATCGTCGCCACCGAGCGGAGCCCAACCTTCCGCGACGCAGCCGCCGTCCGCCTCCACGGCGTGCGTTTCCACCTCGCGGAGAACCTGGAGACCGAGGAGCGCATGTACCGCGCCGGCCAACTCCACGTTGTGAGCGCGCTGGCCACGGGGCGCGTCGACACGTGGCAACGCGACCATTCGCCTGCCCTGCATCAAGAAGCCTACTTCGGCACCGACTTCCTGCGGGTAAACGTCTCCCGCCCGCCCCTTGACGACCCTCGCGTGCGCCGCGCGCTCGCCCTCGCCATCGACCGCAACCTGCTCGCCGAGCGGGTGCTGCTCGGCACCAAGCGCCCCGCCCCGGCGCTCGTCCCTCCCGGCTTTCCTGGCTACGCCGGTGCGCCCAGGATCCCGACCGATGGCGCTGAAGCCCGCCGCCTGCTTGCCGAGGCCGGTTTCCCCAACGGGACCGGGCTGCGCCCCCTGCAGCTCCTCTACAACAGCTCGGACCAACACCGCATCGTCTTCGAGGCTATCCAGGAGATGTGGACAAAGGAACTGGGCGTGACCGTGCAGCTCGCCAGCCAGGAAAACAAAACCTTCCGACAGACCCGCCGCTCCGGAGACTATGATCTGCTCCGCTCTTCCTGGACCGCCGACTACCGCGACCCGATGACCTTCCTCGAGGTCTTTGCCTCCGGCAGCGGCAACAACCACACCCGCTGGCGCAACGCCGCCTACGATGGCTTGCTCACCTCCGCCGGTGCCTCCACCTCGCTGTCCGATCGCCTCGCGCAGCTGAGCCAAGCCGAATCGCTCCTGCTCGCCGAGGCCCCGATCATCCCGCTCTACCACTACACGAACTTCTACCTCGTGCATCCCTCCGTGCGGGGCTGGTCTGGCAACCCCATCGACCGCCGTCCACTGAAACAGCTCTGGCTGGAGCCGGCGAACCGTTGAGGCTCGCGCGCCCCTGGGACCGCCTGCGACCGTTGCCGCAGGCACAACAGCGCGAACTAGAGCGTATTAATTAAAACTATAGCCGCAGGCGGCAGACCAACCTTTGGCATTTTCGGCGGTGACCGTCGCCAGAGGCTTGGCAATGGCGGCGAGCAGGGCCTCGTGGGTGCGAGCGTGGGTAGCCCGCAGGAAGGCCTTCACCTTGCTCCACAGCATCTCGATAGGGTTGAGATCCGGCGACTACGCTGGCAGGAAACGAACCTGCGCGCCCGCGGCGATGATCAGCGCCAGAGTCTCCTCGTTTTTGTGGGCGCCCAAGTTATCCAGCACGACCACATCGCCAGGGCGCAGCGTCGTTACGAGTCCTTCACGAACGTAAGCTTGGAACCCGGCGTGTCGGTAGGGCCTTCGATCGTGAGGCAGGCACTCCAGCCATCAACGCGCACCGAGGAGATCATCGTGGTGGTCTGCCAATGGCCGTGGGGGCAACTGGCGACCAGACGCTGACCGCACGGCGCCCGACCGCGCAGGCGGGTCATGTTCGTCTTGGCGGCCGACTCGTCGATGAAGACCAGCCGGGCCTCGGCGAAGCTTCCCTGTTCTTGCTTCCATTGCGCTCGGGCCTGGGCGACATCTGGGCGACTTTGCTCGGCGGCATGCAGCGTCTTTTTTTAAAAGTCAGTCCCATGGCGACCAGTGCGTAATGCAGCGCCGGTACGCTGCAGGGCATTGCCAACCGGGCCTTGATCTCGGACAGGGTCAGATCTGGTTGCGCGGCGACTAGGGGCCCGAGACGCTCGCGATACTCGGGCAGGATCTTGGCTTTGCGTCCCGAAAAACGATGCCGGTGGGCGATGTCGCCGGTTCGACTGCGCTGCTGTAGTAGCTTCTTAACCATTCCAACCGACACCCGGAAGCGCTTGGCCACTTCCTCCCGGGTTCCCTCCTGGGCGTCACAGGCGGCCAAGATGCGCTCTCTCAGATCCAGCGAGATCGTCTTCATCCTCGCCTCGTTAAGCGCCCAGTCGCCAAATGGTTACAGTTCTGTTTAAAGTGCTCCAGTTGTTAGTTGCTGCTCGCTCCTTCAGTTGCCGGGCTCTGTGTCCTCCTCCGCCTCGGTGGCCGCTGTGACCAGCCAGCTCCGCCCCGTCGATCATGCCACCGCGCTGTTCTGCCGCCCAACGCCATAGCCGACGCCGGCCAGCACCATCGCCAAGACTCAACCGATTGGTCGTTCCTGCACACCGAAGTCGATCCGCGGCTGTGCAGCGGACCGTCCGCGGCGCGCCGACAGAGTGCCTTGATCACGGCGGCGAGCCGCTCGTCATACGCCCCACCCGGGCCTCGATCTCCGCCAGCTTGGCGGCGATGGCCTTGTGGTCCACTACCGGCTGAAATCCTCCGGAACCCTCCGCGCCCTTGCTTCGCGTCCCCTTCTCTCGGTGCGGCGCGGCGGGCCGAGGGCCTATGGCTCGGTGCGGACCACCTTCAGACGGACGAAGAAGCGGGCGGCACCGCCCGGGGCGGGTACGGCGCGGACAATATCCTGCGGCGCGGCGGTGCTGAGGTAGCTCTGCACGTCGCCCCACGTGGCCAGGTCCGTACTCGACTGAACGATATATTGCAGGTCCACCGCGAAGGCGCGGACCGGGAAGGTCATAGTCGCGGTGGTACCAACGACGTTCGTCGCCACAGGCGAGGCGAAGTGGCCTCGCGCGGGCAGGCCGAGAGCGTAGCGCAGAAGATTCGGAAAACCAGTGCCATCCGGATCGGCGGTGAGGCCGCTGATGGTTGAGTCGGCCAGTTCGGCGGTGCTGAAATTCATCATCGTCCAATCGTCGTAGGTGTAGACCGTGGTGTCGTCGTTGCGGATCGTACCGGTGGCCTGGGCATCACCCACCGTGGTGCCGACAACGTTGGAGAGGTTCGCAAAGAAGGTCTGGTCGGGCTCGATGGCGACGTCTCCGCTGACGAGGACATCGAACGCGAACGAGATGGCGCCGGCCGGAATGAACTGGCTGGCGAGGGACTTCGGCGTGTAGTCGCCGTCGACTGCGGTGGCGGTGCCATCAGCCGTGGCGATGTCGAAGAAAACGTCCTGCTCCGTGGCATAGGCCAGCGACACGGTGAAACGGCACGTGGTCGCGCCGCTGTTGCCTTCGTCCACCGCGACGTCGGCAATGGAAAGCGCGGGGGCTGTCGCTCCCGCGATGGCGAACTCGTACGGGTTCTCGTTGGCATCGTTGTTGGCGATGCGAACAAGTGCGGCGTGCGGGCCGGTTCGCGCGGGGGTGAATGTGATCGTGAAGGTGGTGTTCGCTCCGGCGGCGACGGTCGCGGCGGGCGACGTGGTGATTGCATAGGCCGCGGCGTCGGCGCCGGCGAGCGCGATACGCGGCGTGCCGCCGAGGGTGAGCGAACCGGCGCCGAGATTGCGGATCGTGAAGGTGCGGGCAACGGTCTGGCCGACCAAGGTCGCACCGAGGAAATTGGTATGGTCGACGATCGTGGGCGTCGTGTCGCCGGCGGCGATGACGCTGCCGTTGCCCACGACTTCGATTTCCGGGGAATACGTGACCACGGGCGTGGCGAAGTCCGACGGCGCGATTGCGTAGGGAGTGTCGGCGAAGGACCAGTTGTGGTAGTCGTTGATCGCGGCGCGGAGCGCATCGGCCGAGCCGGTGAGGGTGCCGGTGTATTTGGCATTGTGGCGCTCGGTGGTGGCCGGGAAGAGCGCGACGCAGTTGACGGCGTTGGCGAGCCCGGCGGGGACTCTGGAGGTGCTGTCGGAGTTGCCGGTGGCGCTCCAGCCGGTGGCAGCATCATAGTTGTCACTCTGATAATCAGCGTGGAGACCGGCAACGAACTGCGGTGCGGCCGGATCGGCGCCGGTGGCGCTCTGGTAGGCGAGCACCTGGTCGCCTGAGGAATAGTGGAACACCGTGCCGACGAGCACGCCGGAGACTGTGCCAGCGGAGGCGGTGAGCGTGGCCGTGGCCGATTCGTAGACACGCACGATCGACCCGATCGGCAGGCCGGCGGCGGGGGCGGTCCAGGAGACGTGCGCCTCGCTCGGGCTGCCGTTCCAGGCCGTACCGCTCCAGCCCTCGTCGGTGAAATAGATCTGCTCGGTCGGCGGTAGATCGCTGAGCGCGATGAAGGCGAAGCCGTCGGGGTCGTCGGAATTGTAGCCGATGAACGCAATCGCGCCGGCGGCGAGATTCATCGAGGTGCCCGTGCCTTGGATGGCGAAGTTGTAGGGGTTCTCATCGCTATCGCTGTTCGCGATCGAGAGCGTGGCAGAGCGCAGGCCGGAGGCCGTGGGGTTGAAGGTAACTTGGAAATCGGTGGCGCCGCCCACCGCAACCGAGGCGGCGGGTTGCACGGCGACGACAAAATCCGCGGGGTTCGCGCCGCCGACGGCGACGCGGGGAGTGCCAGTGAGCGAGAGCGCCGCCTCGCCCTGGTTGCGGATGGAAAAGGTGCGGGTCACCGACCCGGTCGTGCTGTCGGCTGAGCCGAACTCGGTGTGATCCGCGGCGGAGGGGGTGGAATCCTCGTCGAGGATAGTGACGCCATTGCCCTGCACGTAGATCTCCGGCGTGGGCGCCGTGCCCACCCCCTGGATGCTGAAGTTGTAGGGATTCTCATCGGCGTCGGTGTTGGCGATCGAAAGCGAGGCGGTTCGCGTGCCGGAGGAGGAGGGATCGAAGGTGACCTGGAACGTGCTCGAGCCGCCGGCCGCGACCGAGGCCGCCGGCTGGGTGGTGACCGTGAAGTCTGCGGCATGGATACCACTCACCGCCACGCGCGGGCTACCACCAAGGGTCAGCGCGCCGGTGCCGGTGTTGCGGATCGTGAAAGTGCGCACGACCGAGCCCCCGGCGACCGGCGTGCTGCCGAAATCGGTATGGTCGGAGGCGGCCGGGGCCATGTCGCCATCGGTGATGGTCGTGCTATTGCCCTGGACATCGACCTCGGGGACGAGCGAGGTGACTGTGAACGGGCCGACGGACGAGGTCGGGTAGTTGGTGATGTCGTCGTACACCCAGTTGGCGGCGTTGCTGATCGCCGCGAGCAACTGCGCGCGGGTCCCGCTGGTGAGCGAATTGTTGTAGCGGACATTGTCCTGCGACGCGAGGACGTTGAAATCGGGGAAGACGGAGAGGCAGTTCAAGCCGTTGGTCAGCCCGGGCGGCAGCGTGCTCTTGCTCGTAGCGGTGCCGCCCGTGTTGGCGTAGGTCGCCACGGTCCAGTGCGTGATCGGATCGTTGTAGTAATCCGCGGAGGCACCGTTGCCGTCGTTCAGAGTGATGCCGGCGATGAAGGTGAGATTGGCGGCGGCGGTCGGCAACGTGGCGCTGGACGTCTGGTAGGCCAGCATCTGGTCGCCGCCGGAGAGGTTGAACCCGCTCGTGCCCCAGGCGAAAACCACTGTTCCACTACCGGTCACGGTGAGCACGTCGGCGGCGGACTCGTCAACATGGACGACGCTACCAGTCGGCAAACCGCCGGCGGGCGCGGTGTATTTGAGGTGCGACTCCGTGTTGCCGATCCAGGTGGTGTTGAGCCAGCCGCGCTCGGTGAAATAGACCACCGTCCCCGGGACGAGGTCGACAAGGGCGACGAAGGAGAAGGCGTCGACGTTGTCCTCGTTCATCCGCACGAGAGCGATGTCGCCCGGCACGAGAGTTGACTGGGCTTGCGCTGTCGTCGACAGGCCAGAACCGAATCCGAGGATCGCCCCCAGCAGAAGCAGGCGGAAGCACCGGTGGGCAACGCTCTCGGCCACGTGCCGGGCGAGCACAGACAGGCACCCGACAGTTTGTTCGGCGGTTCCGTGGTCGCGATGGTTCTTCATGATGCTCGTGGATAGGGTCCGAATGGCGGCCAAAGAGCAGGCGCATCCCTAAGAGTTGCGCACGCCCGGCCGTTTGCAGGAGTGGTTTCGCAGTTACCAATGGTCGAGTCAACAACACCAACATCATAGCACGGACGAGTCTCCAGCCACGGATTCGCCCGAAGTCCGTCCACGACATGAGATCACGAGAAGAACGACGTCTCCCCGAAAGGGCGATCAGCAGGCAGCCACAATTGAGGAGCCCAGCTCTCCGATGAAGGAGCTGGCGTCTTCGACGACGGCGTCACGGCCCACGCCGCCACCTTTCTCCTACGCCTCTACGTTGAGAAGCGCGACCCGCCGCACCGGCCGGCCCTGGACAAGGCCATAGGATTCGCCCTTACGCTCCGGAGCGGGGCGGCAGCCTCTACCGCGTTACTTCATCCTCGAACCCGAGAGCTACGACTCCTCGCCCGGCCCAATGGCAGCACAGCGCCAAGTCTCCGCGATCCACGCCGGCCTGAACCGCCAAAGTTGCTGGCCCGCGCCGCTCCACTACACCAACCGCCGCTACAATTCCGACGGCTCGGTCCAGCCCGAGCCCGGCGATTGCGGCGGGACGCGAGTGCGTGATGTCACGCACATCTCAACCTATCCCGATCACACACCAGCGACCGGGATCACGACCTTAGCCTATATCCGCAACATGGGCGTGCTCATCCGCCACCTTGAGCGCCAGCCCCCGCCCGGACGATAGCCGTGCCCGCCGAACGGCCTCGGAAATTGAACCGCCCGAATGGACAGAAAGCCCAGGGACTGTGATTCTACCCGCGGCGCAGGGAAACTTAGGCCCGGCTGATTCGTTCTTCGCGAGCAACGTGTCCAACACCTGATGGAGCCCCGAGCGGCGTGGAAGCGCTTCGAATCACAATTCATAGGGTGACGGCACCCACTCCAAACCGGCCTCGCTTCGGGCTGCCCGACATCTACTCCATCGCCATCTACTGGGATCACGCCGCCGATCGCGATGCGGTCTTCTGCCGCTCAAACCACGCTTCGAACAACGCATCGACGCTCTCCTCGGCGTCGAAGTAACGCTGCTCCAGCGAGTCGAAGGCCCGGAAGACCGGCTCACCGAACTGTCTGAGCTGCTCGGCGCGCACCTTCGGGTCGGACGACGGACCGTCGGGGCCGAACTGCGCGTTGGCCGCGGCGGCGATCGTCGCCAGTTCTTCGGCACCGATGGCCCTCAGCGCGGCCGGCGCGTGGAATGCGAGATCGGCGCGCCGGCTTCCGTAGTAGCTCGCAAAGCCGTGGTTCGCCACACCCGCGGCGAACTGCCACACCGTGGCAAGAATGCGCTCGGCTTCCGAGAGGCGGTCGAAACCAACCTTCTTGAGGTGGTCCATGGCACGTTGGGCGGCGAGGTCGACAATCATGGGAAGAGGGGGTTGAGGTTTGCCGTAGTCTATAGCCTCCCCTTCTCCGATCAATCTGCAGCGACCGTCTGGAGGTTACGAACCAGTGACATATGCCGGGGGACCAGCCAGACTCCTGCTTCTGCAATCTGGGTTTCCGAACCGGTGGATGGCATTTGCCGACCGCTCCGTCCCTATGGGCCGCAGGATAGGCCCCCCTCAAGCGCAGCAGCCGTCTGCTAGCGGCCCTTCGTGGCGTCACCGCGTGCGTCCTCTGCCCGGCCTACCATTCCCGTCGTTGCTTATGTCGCGGCCGGCTTCTGCCCACAACGCGGCCGGCCAAAGGCTCGTTCCTGATTCCCTGACTCGTCCACTCGTTCGCCGCAAAGAAAAGGCCCGGCGCTTAGAACGCCGGGCCTTGAAGGGGAAAGCTGAACGGATGAGCCGCCCAGCTACACGGTAAGCGGACGTTTCGGAGAAACGTCCCTACTCTTACGCCAGACGCTCCAGGAGGATCTCCAGCGTGCGCTTGGTGCTGCGGGTGATGACGGTGCCGGGACCGAAGATGGCGGCGGCGCCATTCTTGAAGAGGAAGTCGTAGTCGGGCGCCGGAATAACTCCGCCGACCACCACCACGATGTCCTCACGGTTGAGCTTCTTCAGCTCGCCGACGAGCGCGGGCAGCAGGGTCTTGTGACCCGCAGCGAGCGAGCTCATGGCGACGACGTGCACGTCGTTCTCCACGGCCATCTTCGCGGCCTCGTCGGGCGTCTGGAAGAGCGGCCCGATGTCGACGTCGAAGCCGAGGTCGGCCATCGCAGTGGCGACCACCTTGGCGCCGCGGTCGTGTCCATCCTGGCCAAGCTTGGCGATGAGGATACGCGGGCGGCGGCCTTCCTTGGCCTCGAACTTCGTCACGAGAGCGCGGACTTCCGCGACCTCGCCGTCTTCTCCGAATTCCTTGCGGTACACGCCGCTAATCGAGCGAATCTGCGCCTGATAGCGACCGTAAATCTTCTCGAGCGCATCCGAGATCTCACCGAGCGAAGCGCGCGCCTTCGCGGCCTCGACGGCAAGGGCGAGCAGGTTACCGGTGCCCGACTTCGCGGCGGCGGTGAGCGCCTCCAGCGTGGCCTGGCACTTGGCTTCGTCGCGGATCGAGCGGAGCTCCTGGAGACGCTTGATCTGCGAGATGCGGACGGCGGTGTTGTCGACCTCGAGAGTGTCGATCGGCGCTTCGGTCTCGAGGCGGTACTTGTTGAGGCCGACGATCGTCTCCTTGCCGGAATCGATCTTGGCCTGACGGCGGGCCGAGGCCTCCTCGATGCGCATCTTGGGTACTCCGGCCTCGATGGCCTTGGCCATGCCGCCGAAGGATTCGACCTCGGCGAGATGGGCGCGGACCTTCGCGATGAGCTCGCGGGTGAGGAACTCGACGTAGTAGCTGCCGCCCCACGGATCGACGGTGGCGCAGATCCCGGTCTCCTGCTGGAGGAAGAGCTGGGTGTTGCGCGCGATGCGGGCCGAGAAGTCGGTGGGCAGCGCGATGGCCTCGTCGAGGGCGTTGGTATGCAGCGACTGGGTATGCCCCGTGGTCGAGGCGAGGGCCTCCAGCGCGGTGCGGGCGATGTTGTTGAACGGATCCTGCTCGGTGAGCGACCAGCCCGAGGTCTGCGAGTGCGTGCGCAGGGCGAGCGACTTCGGGTTCTTCGGGTTGAACTGGCCGACCATCTCCGACCAGAGCGCGCGGGCGGCGCGCATCTTGGCGACTTCCATGAAGAAGTTCTTGCCGATGGCCCAGAAGAACGAGAGGCGCGGGGCGAAGGCGTCGATGTCGATACCGGCGGCGACGCCTGTCTTCAGATACTCGAGACCGTCGGCGAGGGTGTAGGCGAGCTCGAGGTCGGCGGTGGCGCCGGCTTCCTGCATGTGGTATCCGGAGATCGAGATCGAGTTGAACTTCGGCATGTTCTTCGAGGTGTACTCGAAGATGTCCGCGATGATCTTCATCGAGGGGAGGGGCGGATAGATGTAGGTGTTCCGCACCATGAACTCTTTCAAGATGTCATTCTGGATCGTGCCGGCGAGCTCCTCGAGCTTCGCACCCTGTTCGAGCGCGGAGACGATGTAGAACGCCAGGATCGGCAGCACGGCGCCGTTCATCGTCATCGACACAGAGACCTTGTTGAGCGGGATGCCGCCGAACAGCGTCTGCATGTCGAGGATCGAGTCGATAGCCACGCCGGCCTTGCCGACGTCGCCGACCACGCGGGGGTGGTCGCTGTCGTAGCCGCGGTGGGTCGCGAGGTCGAAGGCGACCGAGAGACCGGCCTGACCGGCGGCGAGGTTGCGCTTGTAGAACGCGTTGGACTCCTCGGCGGTGGAGAAGCCGGCGTACTGGCGCACCGTCCAGGGTTTCTGGACATACATCGTGGCGTACGGGCCGCGCACAAACGGGGCGATGCCGGGCATCGAGTCGAGCCAGGCGTCGACGGGCACGTCGGCGCTGGTGAAGAGCGGCTTGACCGGGATCTGCTCGTAGGTCTGCCAGGTGGCGGCGTCGGGCTTGGCGCCGGCCTCTTTGGTGAAGTCGGCGGACCACTTCGCGGCGTCGGCGGCCGGGAACTTGAAGTCGTCGTAACCGAGTTTGGTGAAATCAGGTGTGCTCATGGTGTTCACTTGGCTCCGATCTTGGCGAGGAGTTGGGCGAGCAGGTCGCGAACATTGGCGCGAATGTGGATGAAATCGTCGATACCGGCCTGCTTGAAGGCCTCGACCGTGGCGGGCTCGGCCGGGAGGCCGGCGAGGATGGCGATCACGCCGGGCTTGGCGGCCTTCAGAGCGGAGGCGAAGGCGGGCACGAGGACCGGATACGTGTCATCGGTGGAACAGAGAACAACCACCGGGGCGCCGGACGCGACGGCGGCCTTGGCGGCAGCCTCGGGAGTCTCGAACGCTTCCTTGCCGATGGCTTCGAAACCACCGACGGCAAAGAAACCGGCGGCGAAGTCGGCGCGCGGCTTGTGCTGCTTCACCGGACCGATCTTCGCGAGGAAGACCTGCGGGCGCTTGCCCGAGGACTTCGCGAAGCGGTCAGCGATCGCGCGGAGGGCTTCGTAGCCTTCGGCGGCGCGCCAGGCCTTGACCGGGGTGACGCTCACGGCGGCGGCGGCGGAAGCCGAGGCGGCCGGGGCGGCGGGCACGGCGTTCGGGGCGAGCGGCTTCTCCTTAAGGTTGGGGAAGAGGTTCGTGCCCAGGACGGCGAGACGGCGCGTATCCAGCGCCTTGCGCTTGTCGGAGGCGGAGGCGGCGATGAGCTTCTGGATCTCACCGGCGGCGAGAGCGGCGGCGAAGCCGCCCTGCTTCTCGATGGTCTGGAAGAGGCCCCATGCCTTGCGGGCGAGCTCGTCGGTGAACTTCTCGACGAGCCAGGAGCCGCCGGCGGCGTCGGCCACCTCGGCGAAGTTGAACTCCTCGGACAGCATCAGCGCGATATTGCGCGCGATCCGCTGCGAGAACTCGTCGGGCGTGCGCACGACTTCGTCGAACGCGCCGACCTGCACGCTGTCCACGCCGCCGAGCACCGCCGAGAGAGCCTCGGTGGTGGTGCGCAGCATGTTCACGTACGGGTCGAGGACCGTCTTGTTGAAGAGGGCCGTGCGGGCGTGGAGCGTGGCGCCGGAGGCGAGATTCGCATCGCCGAAGGCGGAGAGCACGCGGGCCCAGAGCAGGCGGAACGCGCGGAACTTCGCGAGCTCGGGGAAGAACTGCGAGCCGACGGCGAAGCTGAACGCGACGCGCGGGGCGGCGGTCTTCACATCGACCTTCGCGGCCTCGAGGCGGCGGAGGTATTCGACGGCCATCGCGATCGCGACGGCGAGCTCCTGGGCGGAGTTGCCGCCCGCATCGACGACCCAACCGGCGTCGACGCCGATCGTCTTGAGCGCGGGGGCGTTCGCGGCGGCGTGAACGGTCCATGACGCGAGCTCGGCCATCGCGGTGTCGAGCGACACGGCGAGTTTGCCCTCGGTGGCGAGAGCGGCGAGCGGGTCGGCCGTCACCGAACCTTGAAGAACGGACCACTCTTCACCGCGGTTCTTCAGCGCGGTGCCGAAGACGCCGGCCAGCGCGGCGGCGGAGGCCCCGGCCGAAGCCAGAACCGGCGCACCACCGAAATGGATATCCTTGAGCGCCGCGGTGAGCGCGGCGGCATCGGCCACATAGGCGGCCGGCAGGAGGGCGGCGTTCTGGCCGCGCGCGAGGGCGGCGAGAAGGGCCTTGTTGAAGTCGGCGGGGGTGGCCGCGGGGATCGGCTGGGCGACGCGCCAGGCGATCTCGCCCTTGGCTCCGCGGGCGTGGAGGCCGCGCAGGAACGGGGCCTGCCCGGGCAGGGTGTCGCGATGGGGAACGGCCTCGACCATGCCGCGATGATACAGCGGCTGCTGGTCGATGCCCTCGGCGGTGCGTGTGACGAGCTTCTTCTCGAACGGCACACCAGCGAGGTCCTTCTCGACGGTTTCACGCCAGGCGCGACGAAGCGCCTCAGCATCTGGGATCGCGTTGCCGCCAGCGGGCGACGCGGTGGGAGAATCCAACTTTGCGCTCATGAGAAATAAAAGACGGGAGTAAGGCTGCGGGATTGATCAACAGCAAGCCGATGGCAAACTGCGGGCGACTTTGGCCAAGCCATGCGGAGCCACCCAGCCCGATTTCGGGAATACTACAGCGAGTAAAGCCGAGAGATGAGTGTTGACGATCACGCCTAAAATAACACCCCCTGATCAAACGTGTTGGCAAGATAAGTTTCCATGATTACCAAGATCGACCACCTAGGAATCGCCGTTAAGTCCATCGACGAAGCGGCAAAATATTACGAAGGCTCCCTGGGCCTGAAGTGCACCGGCCGCGAGGAAGTACCCTCGCAGAAGGTCAAGACAGCCTTCTACCAGGTCGGCGAGACGGCCATCGAGCTGCTCGAGCCCACGGCGCCGGACAGCCCGATTGCCCTGTTTCTGGAGAAGAATCCCTCCGGAGGCATTCACCATGTCGCCTTCGGCACGACCGACATCGTCGGCCAGCTCGCCGGTGCGAAAGCCGCGGGCACGCGCCTGATCCACGAAGTGCCCTTCACCGGCGCCCACGACAAGCTCGTGGCCTTCCTGCATCCGAAAGCCACATTCGGTGTGCTCACCGAGTTCTGCAGCCCGGCGCCCGGCGCCGCGGCCCACTAATTTCCGCCCTTTCTTTCCCGCAACGTCGCAGCCTCTCACTCCATGCCTATCTCAGCGAAAATGCTCGAAACCCTCGAAAGCCGCCGGAAGACCGTTCTGGCCAGCGGCGGCGAGGCCAAGATCAAGGAGCGCAACGCCAAGGGCCTGCTCACGGCCCGCCAGCGTCTGCTCGAATTGTTCCAGCCGGGTACCTTCCAGGAGACCGGCATGCATGTGGAACACGCCGGTGAACATTTCGGCATGAAGGGCAAAGTGCTGCCCGCCGATGGTGTCATCTCCGGTGTCGGCTACATCGACGGCCGCCCGGTCGCCGCCTTCAGCCAGGACTTCCTGGTCAGCGGCGGCTCGCTCGGCAGCAAGCACGCCAAGAAGATCTGCGATCTGCAGGACTACGCCGCCAAGGCCGGCATCCCGCTCATCGGCATCAACGACTCCGGCGGCGCCCGCATCCAGGAAGGCGTCATGGCCCTCTCCGGCTATGCGCAGGTGTTCTTCCGCAATGTCGTGCTCTCCGGCCTCGTGCCGCAGTTCTCGATCATCGCTGGCCCCTGCGCCGGCGGCGCGGCGTACTCCCCCGCTCTCACCGACTTCATCATCATGACCCGTAAGAACGCCCAGATGTTCATCTGCGGCCCCGAGGTCATCAAGGCCGCCACCGGCCAGTCGTCCACGCTCGACCAGTTCGCCACCGCCGAGGCCCATGCCACGGTCAGCGGCAACATCCATTTCGTGGCCGAGGACGACAAGCACGCCCTCCAGATCGCCCGCAAGGTCCTCTCCTTCCTCCCCTCTAACAACATCAGCGATCCGCCGCACCACCTGCCCGCGACGATCGACATGTCCGAGGACCCGGCGATCAACGACCTCGTCCCCGAGGATCCCAAGCAACCGCTCGACGCCGCCAAGGTCATCGCTCGCATCGTCGACGGCGGAGAGTTCGTCGAAGTCCAGCGCGATTTCGCCAAGAACCTCATCGTCGGCTTCGCCCGTGTCCAAGGCATTGTGGTGGGTATCATCGCCAATCAGTCCACCCAAAAGGCCGGCACTCTCGATATCGACGCCTCCGACAAGGGCGCACGGTTCATCCGCACCTGCAACTGCTTCAACATCCCGCTGGTCACCCTCGTGGATACCGGCGGTTTCCTCCCCGGCCTCCAGCAGGAGCGCGGCGGCATCATCCGCCACGGCGCGAAGATGCTCTTCGCCTATTCCGCTTCCACCGTGCCGAAGATCACCATCGTGATGCGCAAGGCCTACGGCGGCGCCTACATCGCCATGTGCTGCCGCGACCTCGGCGCCGATGCCGTCTACGCTTGGCCTACCGCCGAGATCGCCGTCATGGGTGCGGAAGGTGCCGCGAAGATCCTCTTCAAAAAGGAGATCACCTCGGCCGAGGACCCGAAGGCCAAGGAAGCCGAGTTGGTCGCGGACTACCGCGAGAAGTTCGCCTCCCCGTACCAAGCCGCTGGAGCCGGTTTGGTCACCGATGTCATCAGCCCCGCGCAAACCCGCGGCGTCCTTGCCATGGCCCTGCGCAACACGCTCTCCAAGCGCGAAACCCGCCCGCCGAAGAAGCACGGCAACATGCCGCTATGATCTCCCGCCTCTTTCTCGCCTCCGGCTCGGTGGTGGCCCTCAACACCGACGCCGGCGCGCTGCAAACCATCAAAACCGTGGTGCTGATCCTGTTTCTTGTCATTGGTGCGGTATGGTTGCTCGTCGACATCCGACGCAATCTCATCGCGACCTACAGCGTCAGCCCGCCGCAGTCACCGCTCGGGCCGATACCGGTGTCCACGCCTGTAGTCCGTGCCAGCAGCGAGCGCCCCACTCCCGAGGTCCTCGCCGTGATTGCAGCCGCCGTACACACGACCCTCGGTCGCGCCTCCCGCATCGTTGCGATCTCCAGCGACGATGACGACGCCCAATCCTGGGCCGCCGAAGGCCGTCGCGCCATCTACGCCACCCGCAAAGTTCGCTAATTCCCACACCTATTCTCCGAATGAAAAAGCTCCGTATCACCGTCGAAGGAAAATCCTACGAAGTCCTCGTCGAAACACTCGACGCTTCCTCATCCGCCGCCCCGGCGGCGCACGCCACCAGCGCCCACCTGCCGGCGGCCACGCCCGTCTTTGCTCCCGCCGCTCCGGCAGCTAAGCAGAGCGGCGCCTCCGCCGGTCCCGGCGTGGTTACCTGCCCGCTGTCCGGCAAGGTCGTTACCGTGGATGTGAAGGTGGGCGACACAGTCACCCCCGAACAGGCCCTCTTGACCATCGAAGCCATGAAGATGAACACCTACATCTATGCCCCCCAGGGTGGCACGGTGACCGAGGTGCTCGTCAAGGCGGGGGATTCCGTCGAGGAAGGCTCCGTGCTGGTCCGCCTCGGCTAAGCGTGGTTGTTGTAAAGGCGAGGAGGACTCCCGTCCTCCTCGCCTTACTTGTGCTCGCGGCGGAGTGCCCCGCGCAGCGGCTCGCGATTCGGCCACAACTGCATGAGCGCGCCCTTCTCTCCACCATGCCCGCCCCCTTTCCTTCTATTTTCGCAGCCGCCGCAGCCGAACCGGCGACGCAGCCCATTTCCGTCCAGACTGCACTGCTCCTAATCCTTGGTGTGGGTTTGCTGCTGACCGTGAAGTCGCTCGCGGCACTACATCGCCGAGTCGACGCTCTCAACGCAGTCCGCACCCGAAACCCACGGACAACCGCAGCGGCGACCGGCGCGCCCTCGCCGGAGATCTTGGCCGTAATCACCGCAGCCGTCTTCGAATCGATCGACGCGGACCACAGGATTGTCTCGATCACCTCCCCAAGGCAGGACAACCCGAGTTGGTCGCAGGAAGGCCGGCGCCAAGTCTTTGCCGGCCGCAAAGTCCGCTGATCCCCACCAGCCGCCCGACTCCATGGACAATACCAGACTGCTGTGGGTCATCTTCTGGTCCACCTTTGTGCTCGTCTCCGCGGTCGACTACTTCGTGGTCACCCACCGCCAGACGACGATCGGCGTGAAATCAGCCCTTCGGTGGACTGCACTGTGGGTGGCGATCGCCTTGTCTTTCTCAGGCGCGATCTACGTGCTGCACCCCAACGGCAAGGCAGTATTCCTCGAATACATCTCGGGCTACCTCACCGAATACTCCCTCTCGGTGGACAACCTCTTCGTCTTCATCCTCATCTTCTCGATGATGGGCGTGAAGGACGTCGCCCAGCCCAAGCTGATCAAGCTGGGCATCTACCTCTCCATCGTCCTGCGCATCGTCTTCATCGTCTTCGGCATCGCCCTTGTCACCAAGTTTTCGTGGCTGCTGTATTTCTTCGGTGCGCTGCTCGTCTGGACCGCCTGGAAAATGATCGCCACCGAGGAGGACGAGCACGTCCGCCCCGAGAGAAACCTCTTCTATCGCGCTGCCGCCAAGCTCCTCCCGGTGCACAACGACCCGCAGGAGAACAAGCGCCTCTTCGCCCGCTATGAAGGCAGGCTCTTCATCACCCCGTTCTTCCTGGTCTTCGTCGTGATCGGCAGCACCGATGTGCTCTTCGCGGTGGACTCGATCCCCGCGATCATGGGCATCAGCCAGGATCCCTTCGTGGTGCTCACCTCCAACATCTTCGCGGTGCTCGGGCTCAACTCCCTCTTCTTCGCCATCCGCGGCATCATGGGGATGTTCCGCTTCCTCAAGCACGGCGTGAGCATCATCCTCTTCTTCATCGGCGGGAAGATGCTCGTGCCCGGCCTCGGCAAGGGCCTTATGCTCCTCGGTGCCCGCTCCATCGGGGAGAAGCTCGAAGGCACCGAGCATTGGTTCAAAGTCCACACCTCCGCTTCTCTGGTCGTCATCGGCCTGGTCCTGCTGGTCTCCATCGTCATGTCGATCTGGTACGAGAAAGACGTCCACCCCGACGCCCCGGCCTCCTCCTGAACACCCACTCCCCATGGACAATCTAGACAATCTCACCTTCGGGCTGACCATGCTGCTGGTTGGCATGGGCGGTACGTTGCTGACCCTGTTCATCGTCACGCTTTGCATCCGGGGCCTGACGTCCACCTTCCCCCCCGTCACCGAGGAGACCGATCGCAAGGAGTAATCCCGCCATGCTCCAAGCTATTCTCGACGGACTCAGCGCCCTCAGCTCCGGGGTGCTCCACCTCGCCTCCAACGGCGGCCCCAACTTGGTGATGCTCACCATCGCCGGGATCATGTTCTACCTGGCGATCGCCAAAGATGTGGAGCCGCTGCTGCTGCTGCCCATCGCGTTCGGCTGCTTCCTCGCCAACCTCCCGTTCAGCGAAGTCATGGATACCGGGGGCGTGCTCAAGACGATGTACGACTTCGGCATCGGCAACGAACTCTTCCCCCTGCTCATATTCGTAGGCATCGGCTCGATGACCGACTTCTCCCCGCTGCTGGCCGAGCCCAAGCTCCTGCTTTTCGGCGCCGCCGGCCAATTGGGCATCTTCGCCACCCTGCTGCTCGCCCTCTTCCTCCTGCCCTTCGTTCCCGGAATCGATCCGAGCCAGATCAAGGCCACCGCGGTCTCCATTGCCTCCATCGGCGCCTGCGACGGTCCGACCGTCATCTACGTGTCCAACCTGTTCGCCGGCCTCGGGAGGATCGACCCCGCCATGGTCGGTGCACTCGCCGTAGCGGCCTACTCCTACATGGCGTTGGTGCCGATCATCCAGCCGCCGATCATGCGCCTGATGACCACCGAGAAGGAGCGGGCGGTGAAGATGCCCACCGTCAAGGGCACCGTCTCCAAAACCGCCCTCATCGCCTTCCCGCTGGTTGTCACCCTCATCACCGGACTGATCGCCCCAAAGGGCCTCCCGCTCATGGGCATGATCATGCTGGGCAATTTCATGAAGGTCACCGGTGCGGTGCCACGCCTAGCCAAGGCCAGCGAGAACGAGATCGCCAACATCGCCACCCTCTTCCTCGGTCTGGCCATCGGCGGCACCATGGCCGGTGCCCAGTTCCTCAAGATGCAGACACTGCTGGTCTTCAGCCTCGGCTTGGTCGCGATCATCATCGACACCGTTGGCGGTCTCCTGCTGGGCAAGCTCTGGTATCTGCTTTCCGGCGGCAAGATGAACCCGCTCATCGGCGCGGCCGGCATTTCCGCCTACCCGATGGCCGCCCGCTTGGTGCAAAACGAGGGCCAGCGATGGAACAAGCAGAACTTCCTGCTCATGCACGCCATGGGCGCCAACACCGGCGGCCAGGTCGGCTCGGTCATGGCCGCCGCCATCATGCTCTCCGTCCTCAAGGGGCTGGGCATCATCCCCTGACGCACCCGATGCGCACCAACGTCGACGCCCCCGTGCCCACTTCCACCAGCCCCTTGGCGGAGGGTTGGTCGTTGCACGAGCTCGACTCGGTGGACTCGACCAACCGCCGCGCAGCGCCCTTGCCGGCGTGGTCGGCGGTTACCGCCCGCACCCAGACCGCCGGGCGTGGCCGCCACGACCGCCGTTGGGTGTCCGACACGGGAGGGCTCTGGCTCTCCGCCGTGCTTCCGACCACTGGGGAATTCGAACGTTGGAGCCTCTTGCCGCTCGCCGCAGGGCTCGGGGTTTGCCAAGCTCTCACCTCCTTCGGACTGGCCGGGCATCGCCTGCGCTGGCCCAACGACATCATGATCGGTCCCACCAAACTCGCCGGCCTTCTTGTGGAGCGTTTCCGCCCCGCCACCGCCGTCGTCGGTATCGGGATCAACTATGACAACCGGCCCGAAGCCGACGATCCGGGGCTCACCGGGACGGTCGCTCGGCTGACCGATTTGCTCCACGTGGCGCCGGCGCGCCACGTGCTGCGCGATGCCGTGCTCACCGCCCTTCGCCACGCCCACCGACTTCTCGCCGCCGACCGCGCCGCCGACCTGGTGGAGCAACTTTCCCCCTACTGGCGCCGCCTCCCGGTCCGCGTCACCCTGCGTCCCGACGGCGCCCAGCTCGACGGCCACTTCGCCGGCGTCGACCCTGCCGGCCGCCTCCTGCTCAAAACCGACCACGGCTCCCCCCGCTCGCTCGCCCCCCACGAGGTCGAGTTGCTGCGCGAACTTTCCTCGACCGACACCGACCGACCCTGATTTATCATGCACAAATCGTTTCCCATTCTGACGCCTGACGAGGCGGCTGCGCTCATCCAAAACGGTGAGACCATTGGCTTCTCCGGGTTCACTCCCGCCGGTGCCGCCAAAGTGGTTCCCAAGGCCCTCGCGGCCCGCGCCCGCGCCGAACACGCCGCCGGCCGCCCCTTCAAAGTGGCCGTCGTCACCGGTGCCTCCACTGGCGACTCGCTCGACGGCGAGTTGGCCCGCGCCGACGCCATCTCCTGGCGCACTCCCTACCAGAGCAACAAATCGCTGCGCGACAGCATCAATACCGGCAAGACGAAGTTCTTCGACATGCACCTGTCGCATCTCGCGCAGCAGGTGCGCTGCGGCTTCCTGGGCCAGTTCGACTGGGCCATCGTCGAGGCCTGCGACATCACCGCCGACGGTCAGGTCGTATTGAGCACCTCGGTGGGCGCCACCCCGACCTTCCTGCGCTCCGCCAAGAAGGTTATCATCGAGCTCAACCGCTTCCACTCCCCCCGTCTTTGCGGCTTCCACGACATCTACGAGCCCCTCGATCCGCCGCACCGCCAACCCATTCCGATCGTCCGCCCGACCGACCGCATCGGCACGCCCACCGTCAAGATCGATCCCTCGAAGATCGTCGGTATCGTCGAGACCAACGCCCCCGACGAAGTCAGCGGCTTCGAGCCGGCCGACGACGTCACCAACAAGATCGGTCAAAACGTCGCCGAGTTCCTCGCCGGCGAGATCCGCTCCGGCCGCGTGCCGCGGGAGTTCCTCCCGTTGCAATCCGGCGTGGGCAACATCGCCAACGCCGTGCTGGGCGCGCTCGGGGCCAACGATGACATCCCCCAGTTCCAGATGTTCTCAGAGGTCATCCAGGACTCCGTCATCTCCCTGGTGCGTTCCGGCAAGATCAAGTTCGTCACCGGTACCTCGCTGACCATCGCCAAGGACGTGCTCGCCGACTTCTACCGCGACCTAGAGTTCTTCCGCCCGCGCATCCTGCTGCGCCCGCAGGAGATCACCAACAACCCCGAGATCGTCCGCCGCCTGGGCATCATCACCGTCAATACCGCCATCGAGGTCGACATCTTTGGCAACGTGAACTCCACGCACGTCATGGGCAGCAACCTCATGAACGGTATCGGCGGCTCCGGCGACTTCACCCGCAACGCCTACATCTCCATCTTCACCTGCCCCTCCTCGGCCAAGGGCGGCAAGATCTCCACCATCGTCCCGCTGGTCTCCCACATGGACCACAGCGAGCACTCGGTGCAGATCGTCGTCACCGAGCATGGCGTGGCCGATCTGCGCGGCAAGGACCCCTCCGAGCGCGCCCACCTCATCGTGGAGAAGTGCGCGCATCCGGCCTTCCGCGACCAGCTCTTAGCCTACGTCGAGGCCACCGAGCATGGCCATACCCCGCAGACGCTGGGCAACGCCTTCCTCATGCATCAGCAGTTTCTAAAAACTGGTGACATGAGGGGAGTCACCTGGCAGTCCTGACCCACTTCACGGCGCGGCGATTTTCGCCGCGCCGTTTGTTTGTTCCCCCTCCGTCCCCGCTTTCTCCTGCAACCCCGGTAAAAACATGAAAGTCAACCTCTACCTCTCCGTCATTCCCGAGGCGCTCATCGCCTCGCACCTCGCGCCCTTGGAGTTTGGTAACTACTACGCCGTCGGATCCCAGAAGCGCTCGCGCGGCCAGGCCGTCTTCTTCGAGGTCGATCCCGCCTTTACCAGCGACTATCTGCGCCTCGCCGAGGCCGAGAAGCGGTGCGTGCCCCACGAGGACGGCAGCCCTCGCCGCTCCAGCTATCTCTCGATCTACCGTGCCCTTGAGCACGTGCCACTCTCCGCCTTGGGCAAGCTCTACCTCTCCACCGACGACGGCCGCGTCATCGGCCTGGAAGCCGCCAGCTACACCCCCGCCACCGCCGCCGGCCTCCACCTCTACCAGGAAATCTGCCCGGTCACCCCGCGCGTCACCAGCAAGCTGGCCCCGCACGAGTTCGCCGCCTACATCACCGACCGGACCAACCCTGTCTCCGTCGAGAAAATCGTCTTCACCGAGCTGCGCCTCGAGGGTCTCGCCACCGACCCCGAAAAAGGCAGCGCTGCCAATCTGCCCTACGCGAACATGGACCACTTGCGCGACTGCTTGAAGGAGTTGGGCAATCGCTTCGCGAAATCCACCAAGGTCGTCGCCCGCGACACCTCCGCGGCAATTCTCTACCGCACCGTGTTGGGCGGCTTCTACGTGGCCGACCGCACCGGCATGCTCTACTACCCGATGCCCTCCCGCGAGCAGCTCGAGAATGAGTACCACGTCTGGTGGCGGTCCGCCCTCACCACCTGGGTCGCCTGAGCCGCCTGGCCCCGTTTCCCAACCTGAAGAACCAGCACCTCTTTCGCCCCACAGTACCACCATGCTTCAGCATAATAACCTATTCTGGCTAACGCCAGTCGCCTCCTTCGTCGCCCTAGGCTTTGCCTACGGCTTCTACCGCCGCATGAAAGCGGCGCCAGAGGGCACCCCCAAGATGGCCGAGATCGCCGCCCATGTTCGCGAGGGTGCGATGGCCTATCTGAAACAACAATACAAGGTGGTCGGCATCTTCTTCGTGGTGCTCACCCTCTTGTTCGCCTGGCTCGCCTACGGGCTGAAGCTCCAGAACGAATGGGTGCCGTTCGCCTTCCTCACCGGCGGCTTCTTCTCCGGTCTGGCCGGTTTCTTCGGCATGAAGACCGCCACCTACGCCTCCTCGCGCGTGGCCCACGCCGCCAGCCATTCCCTCGACGCCGGTCTGACGATGGCGTTCCGTTCCGGCGCCGTCATGGGCCTGGTCGTCGTCGGTCTCGCCCTTCTGGATATCTCCGGCTGGTTCGTCATCCTCTACTACTTCGTCGATGATCCGGATCCTGCGCACAAGCTGCTCATGATCACCACCACCATGCTGACCTTCGGCATGGGCGCCTCCCTTCAGGCCCTCTTTGCCCGCGTGGGTGGCGGCATCTTCACCAAGGCGGCCGATGTCGGCGCCGATCTCGTTGGCAAGGTCGAAGCCGGAATTCCGGAAGACGACCCCCGCAACCCCGCCACCATCGCCGACAACGTTGGTGACAACGTTGGCGATGTTGCCGGCATGGGCGCCGATCTCTACGAATCCTACGTCGGCTCCGTGCTGGCCACGGCCGCCCTCGGCGCCGCCGCCTTCGCCCAGGCCGGAAATCCGGAAGCCGGTTACAAGTCGGTCATCGCCCCGATGATCATCGCCGGTGTCGGCACTATCCTCTCGATCATCGGCATGTTCGCCGTGCGCGTGAAGAGCGGTTCCACCCAGCGCGACCTGCTCAACGCCCTCGGCCGCGGCATCAACCTGAGTTCGGTGCTCATCGCCGCCCTCTCGTACGTGGTCCTGCGTTACCTCGACCTGCCGAACTATCTCGGCATCTGGGGCTCCATCGTCACCGGCTTGCTCACCGGCATCATCATCGGCAAGGCCACCGAGTACTACACCTCGCACGAGTTCAAGCCCACCCAGCAGATCGCCAACAGCGCCAGCACCGGCCCGGCCACCGTCATCATCTCCGGTCTCGGAGTCGGCATGACGTCCACCATCGTCCCGGTGGTCTCCGTCGTGGTCGGCACCACCCTCGCCTATTGCTTTGCCGCCGGTGACAAGACCTTCAGCCCCGCCAGCATGGCCATGGGGTTGTACGGCATCGGTATCGCCGCCGTCGGCATGCTCTCCACCCTCGGCATCACCCTGGCCACCGACGCCTACGGCCCCATCGCCGACAACGCCGGCGGCAACGCCGAGATGGCCGGTCTCGGGCCGGAAGTGCGCAAGCGCACCGACGCCCTCGACGCCCTTGGCAACACCACGGCCGCCACCGGCAAGGGTTTCGCCATCGGCTCGGCCGCGCTCACCGCCTTGGCCCTGCTCGCCTCCTATGTCGAGGAACTCAAGATCGCGTTGATCCATGCCGGCCAGACCACCATCCAGGTCGCCGGTCAGGCCGTCCCGGTGCTCACCGCTACGCTCACGCAGTTCATGGATTCCTATCAGGTCAACCTCCTCAACCCGAAGGTCATCATCGGCCTCTTCCTCGGGTCGATGATGTCGTTCCTCTTCTGCGGCCTCACGATCAACGCCGTCGGCCGCGCGGCCGCCAGCATGGTCGACGAAGTGCGTCGCCAATTTAAGGAGAAACCGGGTATCCTCGGCGGCACCGATCTGCCCGACTACGCCCGCTGCGTCGCCATCTCCACCGCTGGCGCCCAGCGCGAGATGATCGTTCCCTCGCTGCTCGCCGTCATCGTTCCGATCGTCGTCGGCTTGGTCTTCGGCGTGCCCGGTGTCTTCGGGCTACTCGCCGGCGGTCTCTCCACCGGCTTCGTGCTAGCCGTATTCATGGCCAACTCTGGTGGCGCCTGGGACAACGCCAAGAAGTACATCGAGGAAGGCCACATGGGCGGCAAGGGTTCCATCGCGCACAAGGCCGCCGTCATCGGCGACACCGTGGGCGATCCCTTCAAGGACACCGCCGGCCCCAGCCTGAACATCCTCATCAAGCTGATGTGCATGGTTTCCATCGTCACCGCCGGTGTGAACGTCGCGTTCACCCTGTTCTGATCGAAGGAACACCTCCGTTTCCCCTCAGGGCGGCTCCCACGCGGAGCCGCCCTTTTTCTTTCGCGTCCGGCTCTTAGCCGGTTCACGTACCGCCCCCGGTCCGTAGCGACGTTCGCCAGAACGTCGTCCCTCTTCATCGCTCTCCGTCCGTAGCGAAGCTCGCAAGAGCTTCGTCCGGCTCAATCGAGAGCTCGATTCCTCTCGGCACTCTCGCTTGGAGAGCGAGGCTTCGCCCGCGCCGGTTCCTTCCCCGGGGCTGTGCCACCAGCGGGCCCAGACGATTCGCTCACGTTGCGGAGCGCCTATTCGAGGCACGTGCGGCAAGAGGCTTGCAGGTCCGTCGGTCTTGCTCCTCTTTCAACCCGGGTTCGCGGACAGTCGTCCACGAAGGTTATCGAAACGGTCGGGCCGCCGTTTCACTCACATCCTTCGACAGAGACGATCAACCGGTTTCCGTCTCGGCCCACCTTCCCAGAAGAAGCCGGGAAGACGCCGGGCGCGTTCCGTTCTGCCGTCGGGAACACGCCCATGCCAATGCCCACAAATCCCCCCCCCGTTTCCGATGCACTCTCCGACGGGCCCGACACCCACGCCATGCGCTGGGAAGGCCACATGGCCGACGATGTCGCCTCCACCTACGGTTCTGAGCCTTGCGCCGCACTCACCGCGACCCCCGACGAACTCCGGCTCAAGGGCAACCGCGGCGATTTCCGCCTTCCCCGTTCCGCCATAACCCGCATCAGCCGCGGAGGGCTCTATCCGTGGTTCTTCAAGGGCATCCGCATTCGGCACCTCAACACAAAGATCTCATCGAACCTCCAGTTCCGTACCCTGACGGGGAAAACCAACCACCTCCTCGCTCAGCTCAAAACGCTCGGCTACCCCACCGCCTGATGGTAGGGCGGGGTTTCCCCCCGCCATTCTCATCGCCCCGCTCAATGACACTCGGATCCCTCACCCTCTGAATCGAGCCCGCCGTTTCGGAATCCCGCTCACGACAAAAGGTAACGAAGAATACACGCCACTCCGCAGCGTCGCCCCACCGTCACAGCCCAACCAACCGCCATCCATGTCCAACAAGAAGCCCCATCCTCTCACCCTGCGCGAAGCCACCCGCGAGGACATCCCAGCCATGGTTGAACTCAACAAGGTGGCCTATCCTCTGCTCGCCGAGGAGAACGTCGTTTGGGGAGAGCGCCACCTGCTCAGCCACCAGCGCGTCTTCCCCCAGGGGCAGATCGTCGCCGAGATGGACGGCCAGCTCGTCGGCGCCGTCGCATCGCTCATCGTCGACCTCGGCCCCGATCCCCTCCGCCATCACACCTGGTCGGGCATCACCGACAGCGGCTACTTCACCAACCACAACCCCGCCGCCGACACCCTCTACGGGGCCGACGTCTGCGTGCACCCCGAGTACCGCAGCCAACGCATCGGCGCCGCGCTCTACGAGGCCCGCCGCCAGCTCTGCCGCCGCCTCAACAAGCGCCGCATCCTCGCCGGCGGACGCCTCTGGAACTACCAGGACCACGCCGAACGCATGCCCCCCGAGGAGTACGCCCAGCGCGTGGCCTCCGGCGAGTTGCGCGACCTCGTCATGAGCTTCCAACTGCGCGAGGGCTTCGCGTTGCGTAGCGTCATGCCCAACTACCTGCGCGACCCCCGCAGCCGCAACTTCGGCAGCCTCATGGAGTGGCTCAATCCCGACTACCAGCGCCCGGCCACCGGCGCCCGAAAGGCCCGCCTGGCCTGCGTCCAGTATCAGATGCGCAAGATCAAGTCCTTCGCCGACTTCGAGCGCCAGGTCACCTACTTCATCGAGGTCGCCGCCGACTACCGCGCCGACTTCGTCCTCCTGCCCGAGTTCGTCTCTGTGCAACTACTCTCGCAGGAGGACGCCCTCTCGCCCATCGAGGGCATCCGCCGCCTCGCCACCTACGAGAAGCGCATCACCAGTCTCATGCGCCGCCTCGCCACCCGCCACGGGCTCACGATCATCGCCGGCAGCCACCCCGTCGCCGAGGGGGACAAGCTCCACAACGTCGCCTTCGTCTGCCTGCCCTCCGGCGAGGTCGTCGGCCAGCCCAAACTGCACATCACTCCCAACGAGCGCAAAGGTTGGGGTATCTCCGGCGGCAACACCCTGCGCGCCATCGACACTCCCAAAGGCAAAATCGGCGTGCTCATCTGCTATGACGTCGAGTTCCCCGAGGCCGCCCGCTACCTCGCCGACCAAGGCGCCGAGATTCTCTTCGTTCCCTTCTGCACCGACAACCGCCAGGGCTACCTGCGCGTTCGCTACTGCGCCCAGGCCCGCGCCATCGAGAACCAGATCTACGTCGCCCTCGCCGGCAACGTCGGCAACCTGCCCGACGTGGGCAATCTGGACATCAACTACGGCCAGGCCGCCGTGCTCACGCCCTCCGATTTCGCCTTCGCCCGCGACGGCATTGCAGCCGAGGCCGACTCCAACGAGGAAACGCTCCTCGTCTGCGACGTTGACCTCGACGACCTCCACGCTTCCCGCTCCGACGGCACCGTCACCCCGCGGCTCGATCGGCGCGCGGATCTCTTCCGCTTGGTGTCGTTGTTGCCCGCCGACGCTCAACCCGACGGCCCTGCCGATGGCCCCCTTGGAGGCCAGCCCGGAGCCGAATAATCCGGTCCCAATCACCGCCTCTACCAGCAAATGAAGATCCGCAAACGACGCTACCTCTGGGCCGGACCGCTACTCATCACGGTGACTGGAATCCTGTACCTCACACGAACCGACATCAACGAACGACTACGCACTTCCTGGATCGTCATGACTGCCTTGGCTACGGCGCTCGCCGGAGTCGGGATCTGGCGGCATTTCTTCGTCAATGAAGATCCATTGCACGAGGACTCAGAGCGCGATTAGCGGCCGCAAACCGGTCGGATTCGATCCTTGCGGCGCCGGCATCACCGGAAGGAGAAAAGGAGCATGAATTTTCTCTCGGCAGCCGATCTCATCGGTCGCCTGCCGCCTGCCGCCCGTCCCGTATTGCGCACCGTGCTCTACGGTCTGGTCGCCGGGCTCGTGGCGGTCGCCTTCCATCTCGGCATCCATTTCCTGTACACCAACGGGATCGAACGCCTCGCGCGCGAATCCGTGCTGCACTTCCTGATCGGCAGCTTTCTGGTCGTCGCCGGCACGTCCGCGCTCGCCGGCTGGTTGCTCGGGAGTTTCTGCCGCGAAGCGGCAGGCAGCGGTATCCCGCAGTTGAAGGCGGCGTTCTGGAAGGATTTTGGCTGGGTGCCGTGGCGCACCGTCTGGGTGAAATTCGTCGGTGGCGTGCTCACCGTGGGCGGCGGCGCCAGCCTCGGACGCGAGGGCCCCACCGTCCAGCTCGGCGGCGGACTTGCCTCCAACCTCGCCGGTCTGCTGGGCGAACCCAAACATCAACGACGCAAAGCCGCTGCGGCTGGCGCCGCCGCCGGTCTAGCCGCAGCCTTCAACACCCCGATTGCCGCCGTCACTTTCGTCTTGGAAGAAATCATCGGCGACCTCAACAGCCGCCTGCTCGGAGGAGTGCTGCTCGCCTCGGTCCTCGGTGCGTTCGTCGCCCACGGCCTACTCGGCGAACAACCCGCCTTCCAGCTCCAGGCCGTCGGGCAAGTCCGCTGGATCGTCTACGCCGCAGTTCCCTTCGTGGCGCTGCTCGCCGCCGCCGCCGGCAGTCTCTTCCAGAAAACCGCGCTCGGCCTGCGCGCTTGGAACAAGCGGCCCACGCGCCTGCCGATCTGGGTCCGCACCACCCTTGGCGGTTGCGCCGTGTGGCTCATCGGCTCGGCCGTCTTCCTATACAACGGCCGCCTCGGCGTCTTCAGCCTCGGGTACGGCGATCTCTCCGCCGCACTCACCGGTGGCATGCCGGCCAATGATGCCGCTGTCCTGCTCGTCGCCAAACTCGCCGCCACCGTCCTCTGCTACGGGCTGGGCGGCTGCGGCGGCATCTTCGCCCCCACGCTCTTTTTCGGCGCGATGACCGGGGTGGCCACCGCGGGCTTGTTGAATCTGGCCATTCCACTCTCCCCCTCCGGCGTCGTTCTGCTGGCCGTTGTCGGCATGAGCAGCTGCCTAGCCTCCGTCGTGCGCGCGCCCGTCACCAGCATCCTCATCGTCTTCGAGATGACGCACGAATTCGCCGTCGTGCCCCCGCTGATGGTCGCCGCGCTCGTCTCCCAGGCCGTCTCGCACTTCTTCGCGAAACATAATTTCTACGACGCCCTCCTGCAGCAGGACGACGTGGACCTCGACCGTGTCATGCCCCCGCGCGACCTGCGCGCCTGGCAGGACTCCCCGGTTAGCCGCATCGCCAACTTCCGCCCGGTGCTCGTACGCGACATCGCACCGGCCGCCCTCGCCCAGCTGCTGCAAGACCGCAGCCACGAACGCTTCCCTGTGGTGCAGACCGACGCCCGCCCACTCGGGCTGCTCACCCGCGCCGAGGCCAAGGCCGCAGTCGCCGAGAATCGGGCACCCCGGCTCGCCTCCTGTCCGGTGGTTCGCCGCGAGGTGACCGTCCGCGAGGTGCAGCGCCAACTCATCGAATCGCCCGAGGGGATCGTGCTCATCCAAGCCGGCGCCGACGACCGCATCATTGGCCTCATCACGTTGCACGACCTGCTGCGCGCCGAGGCGGCCTTCGGACAGGACTGCTGACCACTATCTTTGCGACTACCAGCCGCGACGGTTGCCGCAGGGCCCGGACGCAGTTTTCATCCAGCAGCCATGAAGCACCCCTCCTCGATCCGCCTCTTCAGCACCGACCTCGACGGCACGTTGCTGGGCAACCCCGAATCCACGCGACGCTTCAAAGCCGCCTGGGACGCCCTGCCCGCCGATACCCGCCCCCTGCTGGCCTACAACAGCGGCCGGCTCGTCGACGACATGCAGCGCCTCGTCGCTTCCGGCCAGCTTCCTGCCCCTGACTATTTTATCGGAGGCGTGGGCACCCAGGTGTTCGACGTGCAGGCCTCGACCCTGCTCGACGATTTCGACGAGGATCTTGCTGAGGGCTGGGATCGCACTCGCGTCGAGGCTGTCGTCGCCATCTTTCCCGGCACGCGCCGCCAGCCCGAGGAGTTCCAGCACACCTTCAAATCAAGCTGGTTCCTTGAACACGCCTCGGCCTCCCAGCTCGACGACCTCCGCCGCTCCCTCACCGCCACCGGCCTGCACGTCAGCCTCGTCTACTCCAGCCAACGCGATCTCGACGTGCTGCCCCGCCGCGCCACCAAAGGCGGCGCCCTCCAATGGCTCTGCGCGCGGCTCCGCATTCCCCTCACTCAGGTGCTCGTTGCCGGCGACACCGGAAACGACGCCACCATGTTCCGCCTGCCCGGCGTGCGCGGCATCATCGTGGACAACGCCCATCCCGAGCTCTTCGAGGCAACCGTCGAGATCCCCATCTATACTGCACGCGCGGTCGTCGCCGATGGCGTGCTCGACGGCCTGCGCCACTTCGGCGTGGTCCGCCAGCGCCCCGGCGCGATGGAGACGGAGATCCCCGCCGACCGCCAGGGCACGCCGCTACGTCTGCTTTTCCACGACGCCGCCTTCCCTCCGCTCACCGCGGCCGACCGCGATCTCCTGCGCACCGGCTACGAGAAGGCCCTCGTCGCCCTGCGCAAGAACATCACCCCGCTGGGCTTCTCTGCCTGCTCGCTCGCCGACAACTCCGTCACCGGCACCGATGCCAACTATCGCTCCGTCTGGGCTCGTGACGGCGCGTTCACCGTCATCCACACGATCGACCTGATCGACGAGCCCGACATCCGCGCCTGCCAGCTCGCCACGCTCGAGACGTTGCTCGGCGCCATCACTCCCGCCGGCCAGATCCCCACCAACGTGCGCATCGATTCGGGCCAGCCCGACTACGGCGGCGTGGGCAACATCTGCTCCATCGACAGCGGCCTGTGGGTCATCATCGCCGTGTACACCTGGGTGACACGCACCGGCGACCTCGAATTTCTCCGCCGCCACCGCGCCGCGCTCCAGCGCGCGATGGACTGGCTCAGCGCCCACGATAGCAACAACGACGCCCTCCTCGAGATCCCCGAGGCCGGCGACTGGACCGACCTCTTCGGCCGCAGCTACAACGTGCTCTACGACGAGGTCCTCTGGTACCGCGCCAACGTCTGCTTCGGCCGCCTCATCGAGTTCCTCGGCGACTTCGACCGCGCCGCCGACTACCTGCGCTGGTCGCAGCGGGTGCGCCGCCGGATTATGGATGCATTCTGGCCCTCCACCACCCCGCCCGACAGTACCCCCGCCGCCCCCGGCACCGGTTCCTCGGTGAATCGTTTCGCCGATCGCCAGTTCTCCATGGGTGACACCCAGTACCTCATCGCCGAGATCACCCCCTTCTCCTTCAACTGGCGCTGCGACGTGTACGGCAACCTGCTCGCGTTCCTGATGAACCTGCTCGACCTCGAGCGCGCCCGCAGCGTCTTCCGCTATCTCTGGAGCGTGGGCGCCAACCAGCCCTGGCCCGTCTCTAATCTCTACCCGGTCGTGCAATCCGGCGACCCCGACTGGCGCGCCTACTACACGGTCAACCTGCTCAACCTCCCCCACCACTACCACAACGGCGGCATCTGGCCGTTCATCGGAGGTCTGTGGGTGCAGAGTATTCACCGCCTGGGCCTGCACGAGGTCGCCCGCCAGGAACTCCTGCGCTTGGCCCGCCTCAACCAGCTTGGCCGCGACCACGAGTGGGAGTTCAACGAGTGGGCGCACGGCGTCACCGGCCGCCCGATGGGCAAGGCCTTCCAGGCCTGGAGCGCCGCCTCGTTCCTGCGCGCCTGCCACGAGGCTGAGCTCACCCCAGACCACCTCACCGAGTAGGCGTTTTCGGTCGAGCGACGAGCGCTGAGAGCGATCAAGACTCCTCCGATGGTGGGGCGGGGTTTATCCCCGCCATTCCGGTTCCAGCCCCAAGAGACAACCGGGCGGGGGCAAACCCCACCCCACCATCAAGGGAGCACGTCGATCCCAGTAGCGTCGATTCGGCGCCCCATTCGCCACCGCCCACCATCCACCGCATCCCCGCCCTTGCCCGCGGCAACTGCGTCTCCACGCTCCAGCCTCCATGCCGCTCACTGATCAACAACGCCGCCGCCTCATCGGCCAGATCCGGGGCATCCCCCTCGGCTTCGCCGCGTTGATCCTACTCGGTGCGCTGCTGCTCTGGTTGCCTTGGCTTCATCGAACCGGCGCCACCCTCAGCCTGCTCGACGCCCTGTTCCTCTCCACCTCCGCCACCTGCGTCACAGGCCTGACCACCGTCAACGTCGCCGAGACCTTCAACTCCGCCGGCCAATTCGTGCTACTCTTCCTCATCCAGCTCGGCGGCGTCGGTATCATGACGGCTGGCACACTCTTCCTCATCATCAGCGGACGCCGCCTCTCGTTGGCCGACGAGCACATCATCCGCAACACCGTCGGGGGGCTGCGCACGGTCACCCCCTTGGCAATCTTCCTGCACGCTCTCGGCTTCGTGCTCTTCATCGAACTCGTCGGCGCCCTCGCCCTCTACTTTCTTCCCACCGCCGGCCCTATGACAGACCGCACGATTGCGGATGCCTGGCAGGCCGTCTTTCACTCCGTCAGCGCCTTCTGCAATGCCGGCATCTCCACCTTTCCCGAGGGCCTCGTCCGCTGGGAAAACGATCCGTGGCGACTGACCGTCATCGCGTTGCTCGTGATCGCCGGCGGCATCGGGCTGCTCGCGCTGGTCAACCTGCGATTCTACTACTTCTGGCGCCGTGATCGCCGTGCCCGCGGTTACCTCACGATCCAAACCCGACTCTCTCTGTTGCTCGCCGCCCTCCTGATTCTTGCCGGCGGTCTCTTCACCCTCGCCGGCGAATGGCGGGGCACCCTCGCCGGCCACCCCGCAGCGCACCGTGTAGGCGAAGCGCTGTTTCACTCCGTTATGGCACGCACCGCCGGCTTCAACACCGTCGACGTCGGCGCGATGAATCCGGCCACGCTGCTTGGCACCATGGCGCTCATGTTTGTGGGTGGCGCGCCCGGATCGATGGCCGGCGGCATCAAGACCGTCACCTTCGCCCTGCTCGTACTAGCCTCGTGGACGGCGCTGCGCCGCCGCTCCGCCATCGTATTGTGGGGCCGCTCGATCCCGGAAAAACAGGCATCGACTGCGATACTATTCACCCTGCTCGCCGGTGGCTTCCTGCTTGTCGCCACCACCCTGTTGCTCGTCACCGAGCAGGGCGCCGCCTCCGGTGTCACGTCCCAACGCTGGCTGGGCCTCATGTTCGAGGCCGTCTCCGCCTTCGGCACCGTGGGACTGAGCACCGGCGTCACCCCGTTGCTCACCGCCGCCGGCAAGCTCATCGTGATCGTGCTCATGTTCGCCGGCCGCGTGGGACCGCTCATCCTGGCCCTTTATCTCGCACGACCACCCGCCTTCTCGGGTGTGCGCTACCCGCCCGAAACCCTCACCCTCGGCTGACCCTTCTTCACCATGGCAAAACGCACCTTCATCGTCGGCGGCGGCCGCTTTGGCTCCAGTCTCGCCACCCGTTTGAGCGAGCTCGGCTGCGAAGTCGTCGTGGCCGAGTCGAGCGCCCACCGCGCGCAGGAACTCGCCGAGGATGGCTTCCGCGCGGTCGAACTCGATTGCGAGGATGCCGACGCCTTGCGTGCCGCCGGTGCGCTCGACGCGGACGTGGTCGTCGTGGCCGTGGGTGAGAACATGAAAGGCAGCGTGCTCGCTACGCTTACGCTCAAGGAGATGAAGGTAAAGCGGCTGATCTGCCGCGCGATGGACGAGCGCCACGCCGCCGTACTCACCCGCCTGGGCGCCGACGAGGTCATCGTGCCGGGCCGCGACATGGCCTACCGTCTGGCCGAGCGCATCCGCAGCGATTCGTACAGCATGCGCATGCCCCTGCCTGGCGACTACCAACTGGGCGAGACGATCATCGGCCCCCCCTTCTCGGATCGCACGCTCGGCGAGCTGCATTTACCCGCCAAGTACAAGGTCAACGTCGTGCTCGTGAGCCGGCGCTGCGGCGAGGAGCAACAGGTGCTCGAGCCCGCGCCCAGCCTGAAACTCGAAGTGGGTGACACCGTGATGGTCGTCGGCCAGTCCGACCGCCTCGACGCCTTCGAGAAGGCGGCCCGCGGCTAAGCCCGGTGCCCTCGCTCCCCGCGCTTGTGCCGCCGAAGACTCCGCGCACACTGGCCCGCGCATGACTCCCGACAGCTGGATCGTCCTTGGTCTGATCGCCGCCATGATGGTGGCCTTCTTCACCGAGCGGTTCCCTCCCGAGGCGGTCGGGCTCGCGGGCGCGGTGGTCCTGCTCCTCTCCGGCATCCTCGCCCCCGGCGAGATGCTCTCCGGGTTCAGCAACCCGGCCACCGTCACGGTGGCCTGCATGTTCATCCTCAGCGCCGGTCTCCAAAAAACGGGCGCGCTGGCCGCTCTCGGCGCCTTCCTCATGCACACCGCCCGCTGGCCGTGGCTGCTGCTGTTGTTGATCATGGTCGCCGCCGGGGCGATCTCGGCCTTCGTCAACAACACCGCCGCCGTTGCCGTGCTCTTGCCACTGGTCCTGCAGGCCGCCCGCCAGCGGAAATTGCCCGCCTCCCGCTTCCTCATCCCGCTCTCCTACGCTTCGCAGTTCGGCGGCGTCTGTACCCTCATCGGCACTTCCACCAACTTGCTCGTGAACTCCATCGCGGTGAAGGCCGGACTACCGCCCTTTTCGATGTTCGAGTTCGCCCAACTCGGGCTGCTGCTCTTCGGCGCCGGCACGCTCTACCTCTGGATCCTCGGCCCCTGGCTGCTGCCCGACCGCACCGCCACCGAAATGGTCGAGCGCTACGGCCTGGGCGAGTTCATCACCGAACTTCGAGTCATGCCGGGCTCCTCACTGATCGGCCGTGCCCTGGGCTCGGGCCGCCTGCCCGGTGGCGCCGCTGTCGCCCTCGTCGAAATTGTTCGGGAGAAGAACCACCTCCTCTCCCCCCTCGATGAACCCCTGCGCGCCGGCGATCTGTTGCTCGTGCGCGGTGAAGCCAAGGACCTGCTCGCCCTCAAGGGCCGCGCCGGCCTCGCGCTCAACCCCGAGTTCAAGCTGCGCGACGCCGTTCTGCAGGATGGCGACCTGATGCTCGCCGAAGCCATCGTCGCCCCCGGCGCCCCCTTCGCCGGACAGACAGTGGGCGACCTGCGCATCGGCGACGAGCACGAGCTCGCCGTGCTTGCCCTGCAACGGCACGGCGCCGTCCTGCGCGAGCGCCTTGCCCATACTCCGCTGGAAATCGGGGACATCCTGCTCGTGCTCGGGCGGCGCGCGGCCGTGCACCGCCTGACCCACGACCGCGACTTCATCCTGCTCGGCGAAGTCTCCGCTCCGAAGCTCACCCGCGGCCGTGTACCCTGGGCCCTGGGCATCATGGTCGCCGTCGTCGCCCTGGCGGCTACGGGCGTGGTCGACATCCTGCCCGCCGCCATCCTCGGTGGCATCGCCCTCTGGGCCACCGGTTGCCTCAAAACGGAGGAGGTCTTCGAGTCCGTGCAATGGCGAGTGGTCGTGCTTCTGGCCTCGATGATTCCGCTCGGTATCGCCCTGGAAAAGACCGGAGCTGCCTCATGGCTGGCGGGCCACGGCATCGCCTTGGCCGGCGGCCAATCGCCGGCCTACGCCCTGGCCGGGATCTACCTGGCCACCGCCGTTCTCACCGAGTTCATGAGCAACAGCGCCACTGCCGTCCTGCTCGCCCCGTTGGCCATCGGCGCCGCGCACACCCTCGGCGTCGATCCCAAACCCTTCCTGATGGCTGTGGCCTTTGCCGCCTCGACCAGCTTCGCCACCCCGGTTGGTTACCAGACCAACGCCATGGTCTACACGGCTGGCGGCTACCGGTTCAGCGACTTCGCCCGCTTGGGCATTCCGCTCAACCTGCTCTTCTTCGTCATCGCAGTGTGGGGGATCCCCCGGTTCTGGCCGTTCTGACGGGACCAACCGTACCTAAGATTAAATACATTCCACGACTTTGACGCCTCCGAACCGCCGGCCCAACCTGCCCCATGTCGAACAAGAAGAAGCCCTCCCTCACCCTCCGCGAAGCCACCCGCGAGGACATCCCCGCCCTGATTGAACTCAACAAGCTCGCCTACCCCGTACTGGCCGAGGAAAACGTGGTTTGGGGCGAGCGCCACCTGCTCAGCCACCAGCGGGTCTTTCCCCAGGGCCAAATCGTGGCGGAGCTCAACGGCCAGATCGTCGGCGCAGTAGCTTCTCTCATCGTCGACCTCGGGCCCGATCCGCTCCGCCACCACACTTGGTCGGGCATCACCGACGGTGGCTACTTCACCAGCCACAACCCGGCCGCCGACACGCTCTACGGGGCCGACGTCTGCGTGCACCCCGACCACCGTGGGCTCCATATCGGCGCCGCCCTCTACGAGGCGCGCCGCCAGCTCTGCCGCCGCCTCAACAAGCGCCGCATCCTCGCCGGCGGCCGACTCTGGAACTACGAGGAGCACGCCACCCGCATGGCCGCCGAGGAATACGCCCAGCGCGTGGCCACCGGCGAGCTGAAGGACTTAGTGCTCAGTTTTCAGTTACGTGAAGGCTTTGTATTGCGCGGCGTCATGCCGAACTACCTGCGCGACCCAAAGAGCCTCAACTACGGCAGTCTGGTCGAATGGCTCAACCCCTCCTACAAGGCGCCCGTCTCCGGCGCGCGCAAGGCCCGCATCGCCTGCGTGCAGTACCAGATGCGCAAGGTAAAGTCCTTCGCCGACTTCGAGCGCCAGGTCACCTATTTCGTCGGCGTCGCCGCCGACTACCGCACCGACTTCGTGCTCCTGCCCGAGTTCGTCTCCGTGCAGCTGCTCTCGCAGGAGGACGCCCTTTCGCCCGTCGAGGGTATCCGCCGGCTCGCCACGTACGAGAAGCGCTTCACCGACCTCATCCGCCGGCTCGCCACCCGCCACGGTATGACGATCATCGCCGGCAGCCACCCGGTGGCCCGCGGCGACAAGCTGCAGAACGTCGCCTTCGTCTGCCTGCCCAGCGGCGAAATCGTGGGCCAGCCCAAGCTGCATATCACCCCGAACGAGCGCCGCTGGTGGGGCATCTCCGGCGGCCACACCCTGCGGGCCATCGATACGCCCAAATGCCGCATCGGCGTGCTCATCTGCTACGACGTCGAATTCCCCGAAGCCTGCCGCTACCTCGCCGACCAGGGCGCCGAAATCCTCTTCGTCCCCTTCTGCACCGACAACCGCCAGGGCTATCTGCGCGTGCGCTACTGCGCCCAGGCCCGCGCCATCGAGAACCAGATCTACGTGGCCCTCGCCGGCAACGTCGGCAACCTGCCCGATGTCGGGAATCTGGACATCAACTACGGCCAGGCCGCCGTGCTCACCCCCTGCGACTTTGCCTTCGCCCGCGACGGCATCGCCGCCGAAGCCGACTCCAACGAGGAGACCGTGCTCATCTGCGATGTCGATCTCGACGACCTGCACGCCTCCCGTTCCGACGGCACCGTGACCCCACGGCTCGACCGTCGCGCCGACCTCTTCAAGCTCGTGTCGCTACTGCCCGGCGACGAGCAGCCCGACGGCCCCGCCGACGGCCCGCTCGGCGGCCAGCCCGGAGAGAGCTGAACCGACTACTCCGGACTAACCGTAATGGCGCCCCCCCCCCCCGGCCCGCCCGGATTGATCGGCGCGAGCCCCCGAGATCGAGTATGCAAGCAGCCGGCGCCGGCTCGCCACGAGAAGCACGACCGCGCCAAGTCGCGACCTTGTGCGCCGGGCGTTTTGCGCTAACATGCGCAGCACCAATGGAGGCCACCCCAAACCCATTTCCCGGCTGGCTGAAGGCCGGCCTGCTACTGGGAATTCTCGGGATCTTGGCAGGCGGCCTCTGGCTGTACCACACCCAGGAACAGCACATGCGCGAGAGCGCCGAAAAGGAACTCCTCTCCGTCGCCAGGCTGAAGGTGAAACAGATCGCCGACTGGCGGGCTGACCAACTAGGCGAAGGTGATGAGTTGACCGCCGGCGGTTTCTTCGGAGCGGGCGTGACACGGTGGCTTGATGATCACTCGGCGGAAGGCGCAGAACAGATCCGCAACCGTTTCCGTGCCCTGCAGCTCCACTACGAGTACCGTGATGTGACCCTGGTCGATCCCCAAGGCACCCCCCGGCTGAGCCTCTCCGGCCAACTTAAGCCGCTGCCCCCGGAGGCGGCCAGCGCCCTCGCCGAAGCCCTGCACCTCCGTCGCTCCGTGCTCACCGACCTGCATACCGATGGGTACGCGCTACCGCACATCGGCATCGTCGCCCCGTTGTTCGCCCGGAATGGGCAGGGAGCTGCGCCCATCGGCGCCGTGTTGTGTATTTCCGAGGCCCGGCACTTCCTGTACCCGCTTATCCAGTCCTGGCCCACGCCAAGCGAGACTGCCGAGACCCTGCTGGTGCGCCGCGAGGGCGACTCCGTGCTCTTTCTCAACGACCTGCGTCACCAGCCCACCACCGCGCTCGGACTGCGGATTCCGCTCACTCAGACCGATCTGCCAGCGGTCATGGCAGTGTTGGGGCAGGAGGGCATCGTCCACGGAAGAGACTACAGAGGCGTCGATGTTGTGTCCGCACTCAAAGCGATCCCCGATTCGCGTTGGTTCATGGTGGCCAAGATGGACACGGCGGAAACCTTCGCCGCCTGGCGCACCCGCTCGCTCCTGATTCTGCTGCTGCTGGCAGCACTGGTCGCCCTATCGGGCGGGCTCGTGTTCATCGTCTGGCAACGAAACCAGAAAGCCCACTACCGGGCCCTCTACGAATCCGAGGCGGCGCGCCGCACCAGCGAAGCGCGGCACGGCATCACGCTCAAGAGTATCGGCGACGCAGTGATCGCCACCGATGAGAAGGGCCGGGTGGAGTTGCTCAACCCCGCCGCGGAGCATCTCACGGGTTGGAGGCACGCCGAGGCCTGTGGCCGGCCCGTCGGGGAAGTCTTCCGCATCATCAACGAAGCCACGCGCCAGCCGGTCGAAAGCCCGGTCACCCAGGTGCTGCGCGAGGGCACCGTGGTGGGGCTGGCCAACCACACCCTGCTGCTGGCCAAAGACGGCTCCGAGCGCCCGATCGCCGACAGCGGTGCTCCGCTCCGCGACGAGCAAAACCGGATCATCGGCGTGGTGCTCGTGTTCCGCGACCAGTCCGCGGAGCGCGCCTCTCAGGAGGCGCTACGCCAAAGCGAGGAGCATTTCCGGCTGCTCTACGAACAATCTCCCGTGGGGTACCAGTCGTTGGATGCGGACGGCCGACTGCTGGAAGTCAATGCCGCTTGGCTCAAGTTGCTGGGGTACCAACGCGAAGAGGTCCTCGGCCGCTGGTTCGGCGATTTTCTCGCCCCGGGTGGCGCCGCGCTGTTCCGGGAACGGTTCCCCTTGTTCAAGGCCCAAGGCGAAGTGCGCGAAGCGGAGTTCACCTTTGCCCGCAAGGACGGCACCCTCGTAACCACCAGTATCGATGGGCTGATTGCCCACGACAGCGGAGGCTCGTTCAAGCAGACGCATTGCGTGCTCCACGACGTGACGGCCCGCAAACGTACCGAAAACGAACTGCACCGGCTCAACCGCGCCCTGCGCCTGCTCAGCCGGTTCAACGAGGAACTCGTGCGCGTCACCGATGAATCCGTGCTCAGGCAGGCCGCCTGTCGTCTCGCGGTCGAAGCCGGAGGCTACCGCATGGCTTGGGTTGGCTTCGCCGAGGACAACGAGGGGAAGTCGGTGCGTCCAGTGGCGCAGGATGGATTCGACGAAGGCTACCTCGCCTCCGCCCAGATTACATGGGCCGACACCGAGCGAGGCCAGGGCCCCGTGGGCACCGCCATTCGCACCGGCCAGCCGGTGGTGCTCCACGACATCCCCGCCGCCCCCACGTTCGCCCCGTGGCGCGAGGCCGCCATGCGTCAAGGATACGCCTGCGCCATCGCGATCCCGTTACGCGAAAACGATCACTGCTTTGGTTCGCTCAACTTCTACTCGGCCGAGCAGGACTCCTTCGACCCCCAGGAGGTGAAGCTGCTGAGCGAACTGGCCAACGACCTCGCTTACGGCATCATCGCGCTGCGCCATCGGGCCGAGCGGACGCGGGCAGAGCAGGAGGTCCGCGAAAGCGAGACCCGCTTCCGCCGCGCGGTGCTCGACGCCCCCATCCCCATTCTCCTGCACGCCGAGGATGGGCAGATCCTCCAAGCCAGCCAATCTTGGTACGAAACAACCGGTTACGCGCCCGAGGAACTCCGCACCATCGCCGACTGGACCGAGCGCGCCTACGGCGAGCGCAAAGAAACCGTCCAGGCCGATATCGATGCGCTCTACAAGCTCGACCAGCGCAAGCACGAGGGCGACTACACCATCCGTACCAAAACTGGCGCGACGCGCATCTGGGAGTTCAGCTCCGCCCCGCTGGGCCGCCTGCCCGACGGGCGCCGCCTCGTGATCAGCATGGCACTGGATGTGACCGCCCGGCGCGCCGCCGAGCACCAGCTCCGCCAGCAGGCCGCCCTGCTCGATGCCGCCAACGACGCGATCTACGTCCGCGGCCTCGACCACACCCTCACGTACTGGAATAATGGAGCCGTGCGCCTCTACGGCTGCCCGCGCAGCGCCGCCCTGGGCCGCAAGATCACGGAGATCGCCGCCGTCGACGCCAAGGCCCTTGCCGCAGCCCATGCCGCCGTGCTCGATCAGGGTAACTGGGTCGGTGAACTCCGGAAGACCAGCCAAGCCGGCAAGGAGTTCATCGTCTTCTGCCGCTGGACCCTGTTGCGCGACGACGAGGGGCAACCCAAGGAGATCTTGGCCATCAATACCGACGTCACGGAACAACGGCAGCTCGAGTCCAACTTCCTGCGGGCCCAGCGGATGGAGGCGCTTGGCACGCTGGTGGGCGGCATCGCCCACGATCTCAACAACATCCTCACGCCCATCCTCATGGCCGCCCCGCTGCTGCGCGAGACGGTGGACAACCCCGAATGCTCCGAACTGCTCGATACCGTGCAGTCCTGCGCCCAGCGCGGGGCCAACATCATCGGGCAGCTGCTCACCTTTGCCCGCGGCAAGCCCGGAGCGCGCGTGCCTCAGCCCGTGCGCCATCTGCTGCGCGAGATCGGCAAAATCATCGAGGAGACCTTCCCGAAGAACATCCACCTCGTCGTCGACGTCCCGGCCGACCTCCGCCCGGTGCTGGGCGATGCCACCCAGATCCATCAGGCCCTGCTTAACCTGTGCGTGAATGCTCGCGACGCCATGCCGGCTGGCGGCACCCTGACCCTCAAGGCCCAGAACATGATCCTCACTGCGGCGGAGGCGGCACAGCTATCGGGCGGCCGCCCCGGCTCCTTTGTTTGCCTGACCGTTTCTGATACCGGTATGGGGATCGCCGCCGATCACCTGGACCGCATCTTCGACCCGTTCTTCACCACCAAGGAAGTCGGCCAGGGCACAGGGCTGGGATTGGCCACGGTGCTCGGCATCGTGCGCGGTCACGACGGCTTCATCCGGGTGGAAAGCCGCCTCGGCCAAGGCACAACGTTTGCCCTCCATATCCCGAGCGCATCCGACTCCGCCCCCGCCGGCGCTCCACCGCGGCCGAGCCTGCCGCCGCGGGCCGAGGGCGAGCTGATTCTGATCGTCGACGACGAGGCGGATGTGTGCACGGTGGTGCAGCGCACCTTGGAAAGGCATGGCTATCGCGTGATCGCGACCGACGAAGGCAATGCCGCGCTCGAACTCTTCGTCCGGCATCAGGACGAGATCCGCGCCGTGGTCACCGACATGATGATGCCCGGCATGGACGGCCCCGCGCTGGTGCGGGCCCTACGACAACTGAACCTGCGCTGTCCGATACTGGGCATGACTGGATTGAGCGAGCGCCCCGCCACCAAGGAGGTGGAGGCACTTGCGCCTTCTGTACTCCTAAGCAAACCACTTGCAGGGCCGGAACTACTCGCCGCCCTGCACCGGGCGCTCGCGGCCGGCCCCCAGAACACCGTGCCGCCCGCCTCCTAAACCCATCCCGCCCACTCCAGCACCGGGAATCCCGCTTGCCCGGGCACCAAGGAGTGAGGACCATCACTTCGACCGCAACACGACTATTCCCAAAACCAACCCCATGCTTCTCCAAAAGAACGAAAAGGTTCACGTGATCCACCGCCAGTTCTTCGACAAGGAGAACGGCCGTTCCTTCATCGGCTTCGTCGAGGCCTGCGACGCAGGAGTCATCCGAATCAGAGGCAGTGTCTTCAATATTGATTTCCCTCGCGCCACCGCGGCTCGGGTTCCGGAAGAAGTCACCCGCTTCGTTACGTTGGTGTCGGGCGATTACATCGTCTGCCCGCTTCCTGACAGCGTTGATCTCGCCGCCATCACGTACCAGGTGATCGGCCGCGAAGTGCGCATCACCGACGGCTCGGACTGGAATCTGCTCGTCAGCGGCCAGACCCTGCACTGAGTGGCCGCGTATTCACACTAAAGCTTCACCTGAGAAGCGGATCAACCGGCCGCTCGTCGCCTAAGGCGCAGCCATAGAGGGAGTGGTTGCTCCCCTGGCCCGCCCCGGGCAACCGCGAGATTGCTGCGCTCGCCATGACAATCCTCGAAGGCGCCGTCCTCCTGCTCCTGTTGCTGCTCGCGTTGCCCGACTTCTGCCGGCGCCTGGAGCGGCCGGGGCTTCTGTATCCACTCTACATTCTCGCGGGACTGGCCGCGGGCGCCTTCATGGGCCCCGAGGTCCGCGCGGTCTGGCGCGAGATCGGGCAGTTCGGCTTCGTGCTGCTGCTCTTCTCCGTGGGCCTGGAGATTGAGCTGCCCCAGCGCCGCGAAACGCTCGACGCCGGTCGCCGCGCCGCCCTGTGGATGGCCTGGCAACTTCCCGCGCTCACCGCGCTGGGCTGGCTGGCCGGAGTCCCTTGGCCCCACGCCCTGATCGCGGCGATCGCCCTGGCCAGCACCTCCGTAGGCATGGCGTATCCGCTCTGGCTCAACCACCGGTTCCCCGACTCCGTCACCCGCCGCCGTTTCCTCGAATGGATCGTGGCCGTGGAGGTGCTCGGCATCCTCCTGCTGGCGGTCGCCGGCCCGGTGCTCGGCGGTGCGGTGTGGTGGAAGGTCACGCTGAAGATGTTCGGGCTGCTCACCGCGGCGGTGCTCGCCGCCCTGATCGCTGTACGCAGCGGACCGCGCATCGCCCAACTGCTCTCCTCCGGGTTGAAGATCCAAGTACACTTCGTCGTACTGGTGCTCTTCGCCATCGCGGCGGTGGGCGACCGGCTGGGCCTGAGTGCGCCCAAGACCGCCTTTGTTCTCGGCCTGTTCGTCAGCCGAGCCACCGATCAAGAAGCCCAGCTCAGCCATCGGCTCGAACCGCTCCGCGACCGACTGTTTGTCCCCGTGTTCTTTTTCGGTCTCGGCACGCTCGTCGAGCCGCGGCTAATGCTCACCCTCGTCTTCCCTCTGGCCGTGGGCACCGGACTGCTGCAGTTTGCATTGCGCCGTGTCGCATTCCGCTGGTTCTTTGCTCATCGACTCGGCACCACGCCTGCAGCCCATGTGCTCGCCGGCCCGATGCTTACGATCGCCGCCGTCGCCGTGGAAATCCTCGCCCGCGCTGGCGCCAGCCAACAGGCGCTCGCTTGGACGCTCGCCTCCAGCCTAAGCCTCACGTTGGCCGCCGCGCTCTTTCGATCCGGCACTGACGCCAGTCTGGCCGAGATCGAGCCCACCATGGCCGCCCCGCAGGCATGGGAGTTGGCGGACCGCCCGTCCGGCCCGGATCATGCCGAACAACTCCGTAACATAAAAGTAGTTTCGAACTCATAGGCCACCTGTGGTGTGCCCGGCGAACCTGCCCGCTATTGCTGCGTCCAGGCGTTGCCAACCCCCGGCTGGCAACGCAGGCTCGAGCCATGGCAAACACCCCGGCCCTCCTCGACCAGATTCTCCAGTTTCCCCTGCTCCACCTCGGTGGCGGCGAGCTCACGGTGCTCAACCTGCTCAAGCTGGTCGCCTGGTTGCTGGCGGTGGTTTTGATCGAACGCGGTCTGCGCAAATGGGTGCTGGCCCGCCTCCTGGTCCGCACCCAACTGCAGCCGGCCTCGCAATTCGCCATCGCCCGAATCTTCGGATACTCCTTCATCGCCTTCGGCTCCTATCTCGGGCTGCAGTTCGCCGGGATCGACCTGAGTTCGCTGGCCCTGCTGGCCGGTGCCATCGGCGTCGGGCTCGGGTTCGGCCTCCAGAACATCATCAGCAACTTCGTCAGCGGTATCATCATCCTCGTGGAGCGGCCCATCACGCTGGGGGATCGGGTTGAGGTTGGCGGAGTCGAGGGCCGGGTGACCAAGATCAGCCTGCGCAGCACCACCGTGGTCACCAACGACAACATCACCATCATCGTCCCCAACTCCGATTTCATCACCAGCCGGGTGACCAACTGGAGCCATGGCGATCCGAAGGTGCGTTTCCGCATTCCGGTCGGCGTGGCCTACGGCACCGACCCAGAAATGCTGCGCAAACTCCTCGTCGGGGTGGCCCGGCAGCACCCGCTGGTGCTCGCCGCCCCGGAACCCGAGCTGCGCTTCACGGGCTTCGGGGAAAGCTCGCTCGATTTCCAGCTGCTGGTCTGGACACAGGAGCTGTCCCACCGCCCGGGACGTCTGCGCAGCGATCTGTACTTCGCGATCGAGGCGGCGCTGCGCGCCAACAAGATCGAGATTCCCTTCCCCCAGCGCGACGTCCATATCCGCACCCCCGATGCGGGCCACCACCAGCCCCCCACCATCGACTCTGAACCCTAGTGGGCGGATTCCTCGCTTACGACGACGAGTCGGACGGTTCCGCACTATTTCGCCAAACACAACCTCTACGACGTCCTGCTGCATCAGGGCGGTCAAGACATCGAAAAGGTCATCCCTCCGCGCAATCGATGCGCGAAGTCCCATGCCGGCTGATCGACACCCCGGAAGGTTTCGTGCTCAGCCAGGCCGGGGCGGACGCCCGCATCATCGGGCCCATCACCCGGCACGATCTCCGGCGCGCAGAAACGGCGTTCGAAACCACAGACTAGGCCAAAATCCACACGGGCCGGGGCAGCCGGTGCGCGAATCCAGCCCCAGCCGCGTTCACTCGGCCTCCGACAGTCCGTCCGCCCCGTGTTCAACCGCCTGCGGCGGCCCGAGCGGAATATCCGGGAAATGCTTCCGCGCGCACTCCGGACACATGCCGTGCGAAAAATTCGCCTCGGAGTGGTCGCGCACGTAATACTCGATCGGTTGCCATTGCTGGCGCTCGTCACGGATCTTCTTGCAGTACATGCACACGGGTAGAAGTCCCCGGAGGATCTTCACCTCCCGCTCCATCTCACGGTACTTCAACGTGACCAAGGCCAGCCCTAATAGCACGGTGGCGCGAATCAGGAGGTTCGTCACTTCCGCCCAGAGGGACAGTCCCTCAGATCCCCAATGCACCACCATGCCCAGCCGCAACAACGGCAACCCCACGGCCAGCCCCATCGCCCACTTTTTGCGCACACTCCACGCCGCGAGCAAGACCGGGAGCACGTAGGCAATGGGGAACTGAACCTCCGGCCCGCTGGCAAAATCCAGCACGACAACCAAACCGGCACAGACCAACAAACCCGGCACTCTGGTCACGTATACAATAGAGCGCGCGATCGCTTCCAATCGCGCCGGAGATTTTCCGATTCGCTGAGTAGACATGTGAGAGCATTATTCCCTCCTTTCGCTGCTGGAACAAATGCCCTGCGGAATCTCTGCCATACCGTTTGCCAATACCCACATAACCGGAAGCTGTGGCAGCTGCAGGCACCCAACGAATTCGTCCACGGCGGTTTGCTCCGGAGCTCCCGGACCGTGCATCGAAAGGCACGCCGCACCTCCACCCCCTGAATTCCATCATCCGCTTTCCAGGTTCCGCCGCGCGCTCGTTGGCACTCCCGGCGAACACGATTGCCTCCGGCCGCTCCGCAGCACCCGCCAGCCCAGCCATAGCCAGAGCACAGCCGCGGGTGCCGCTTGGGTCCACATCCCAAGCAGCGCAGCCATCGGCAACAGGAAGGTCAACACCTGCCAGACCAGCGCGGTCGCCAGGAGTGCGAGGTCCGCACGGTGCTCGGCGCGATCGGCCCGACGCCATTCCCGCGGCCACCACCCCATCGGACGGGTGATCGCGTAGAACCGCGCCAGGCGTAATGGCGGCACCGGCGCGGTGCACAGGGTCACCACGATCGACACTGCGGCCGAACAACCGGCGATGACCAGAAAACGCGTGGCCTCGTTGCCCCCGGCCACGGGCACCAGCGCGTACCACGCGGCGGCCGCGAAACCCGCCACAATCCCCGCGGCAAAACCGAAGCCGTTGAAGCGCGCCCAGAACCAACGCAGGGCAAACGGCACGAGAAACGCCGGGAACAACAACATCACAATGCCCACCCAGATACCCAGTACCGACGAGCCGAGCCCGAACGTGAGCGCCACGGCCACCGCCACCAATAGCGCCGAGGCGCCATAACCGGCCAGCACCAGCGCCCGCTCCGACGCTCCCGGCCACCACGGCACGAAGAGATCCCGCACCACATACGACGCTCCCGCGTTGATCGTGCTGTCGAAGGTCGACATCGCCGCGGCCATCATCGCCGCGATCACCAACCCGCGCACCCCGCTGGGAAAAAACTCCGACTGCAACACCCGTGGCAACACGCCTTCGGCGTCGGCAAGCGTGCGCACATCGAGTCCCACGGCGATGGCGAGAATCGCGAACCCGAGCACCATCGGCCAGCGCGCGGCGAAGAGGACCGTCCAGAGCATCCCGATGCGCCGACAGTCCGCCTCATTCTTGGCCGCATAGAAACGCTGCGCCATGTAGGCGGAGCCTCCGCTGCCGCCCAGCCCCTCCAGCACCCCCTTGCCCGCCCACACGAGCAGGAAGAGCCAGAACGGATTGTAGGGTTCCAACCGCGGATGCGACGCAAGAGGTCTCAGCACGTTGAGTTCGGCGCCGGGCCAGTTGGCCAACAGCTCGGGAGTCACCTGCCCGGCCGCCACCACCGAGACATAGACGGCGGCGGCCCCGATGATCACCGCCTGCACCACATCGGTCCAGATCACTCCGTAGAGGCCGCCGGCCAGCGTGTAGGCGAGGGCCACCGTCGCCATGCCCGCCGTACACCAGGCCGGGCTAAACGGGAGAAACTCCGCGAGGAAGCGCCCGCCGGCTGTGAGGAAGAAGACGATCATCGCCACCGTGATCACCACATAGGTGAACGCCGCCGTCGCCCGGGCGAGCCGCCCGCCCCGCCCTTCACCGAAGCGCAACAGCATCCACTCCGCCGTTGTCATCACGCCCGAGCGCCGGTGCCACTTGCCCATGAAGGCCAGGAACACCGCGATCGGCAGCACCACCCCGCCGCGCATCTCGATGAAAAAACCCTGCAGGCCGTACACCGTGAGCAGCGTCACAATCGTCATCGTACCGGCTACGTCCAGATTGCTCGCCATACCAGAGCAGCCCAGCGCCCACCACGGCAGATTTCGCCCCGCCAGGAAGTAGTGTTCCGCACCACCTGCCGCTCGGCGGGCTAGCCAGACGCCCGCCAGCATCACCGCGAGCAAGTAAAAACCAACGACGCTATAGTCGAGTGGGCTCATAGCCGCCAAACTAGCGACAGCCCGGCCTCACTGCCGATCTCGGAGCCTGACTTTCTGCTAATGAAGCCCCAACCAGTAGTTATGGCCCGCCGGGAAACCGTCGCCGCGCGCCCCTCATTGATGCGCCCGTCAACGGAACGCGCGCCACACTGAGACGACAGTGGGCAACGCCGCCGCGATGCTCCGCCACCGCCGGGCCAGCACCACCCCGGCCACCACCGCTCCCCCGAGCAGCCACCAGCGATGCTGACTCACAAAACCCCGCGCCGCCGTGCAACCACTGCTCAGCCCCGCTCGCGCCCCACCCACGCCGGCGCGATGCAGGTCCGCCTGCGCCACCAGCAGGCGCTTGCGCGTGGCGAGAGCGCTCAGTCGTGCGGTTGTAGGCATTCGAAATCCTTTCGCAGTTCGTTCACCGTGGCAGCAAAAGGCTGGGGCCCGCGCAGGAGCTGCCGCCGCAGAATCCAAAGAATCACCCCGGCTGCCAGCAGTGCGCCAAGGGCTAAGCAGCCGAGTCCGAGGTAGCCGAAGGTCTGCCAAAGGAACAGCGCAGCCAGGGCAAACGCCACGAGCACCGCCGACATTCCGAGAACAAGCGCCGCGCACAGCCACACCACCAGTCGGATCGCCCGCAGCTTCTCCTCCTGGAGCTCGACCGTGAACAACTCCGCCCGCGTGCGGATCAGGCCCAACAAAGAGGTGGCTAATCGACGAGCCGAGGCCATCGGCCCGCCGGCATCCTGTGCAGTGTCAGGCATCGTGACTATTTCCGCCTGAGCAACGCACCAAGCAGCACGCCGACCACAAGGGCGACACCGATGGATTCGTAGGGGTGGGAACGGATCGTAGCGTCGGCCTTCTTCGCCGCCGCCTTCGCCGACTCCAGACCCTGCGCCTGCAGATCGGCATAAGTCGACTTCGCCTTCTCCAGACCGGCGGCAAGCTTCTCACGGGCCTCCTTCGCCTTTTCGCTGACATCGCCCGCAGTCGCCTTGAGCAGCGCTTCCGCGTCGCTCGCCAATGCCCGCAGGTCCGCCATCACTCGCTCGCGTGCGAGTCGGCTGTCGGCTTCATCCGAATTCGGGAAGAATGTTTCCATGATTTGGTCTCCTGATCGCTGGGTTTCGGGTTGCAGGTGCTTTGGCCGAACCGTTCCGGGCCAGATCCACCGGGTCGCGCTTTCTTTCCGGTGGTGCGGGAAGACGCTACCGCTGATGACGTCGGCGGCAACGTCCCACCACAAATAGGACGAAGATATCGAACCCGAACAGTTCCTGCCCCCACTCACGGCAACAGGCACGCGATGCCACGCCGTTCGCCGCGAACAAAACCCCGGATCTCCGGGCCGGGACGCAAAGCCGCTGCGGTTTTGTTCAAAGTCAAGAGCTCCCCGGAAGAGCGGAGGGGACTCTACCGTGTTGTGATGCCGCAGGCCCGATGGACGTATGAAGGATCCGCACTAGTCACAGGGGGATCCACGCAACTCCACGTCATCCAAAATTCGCGGCCGGGAAGGCGAGGCTAGTACACCATCCCGGCCGACATCGCACCTTCCCTCACCGTGCTGACCCGTGGCGGGGAACCCAAACCCCGGCGGAAACCCACCGGGCCCCCGGCCGACCCCTTCTTGGGGCGAGCCAACGGCGCCGGCCTCCGCCAACACGGCCTCGGTCGGGCGCGAAAATTGTTCCCCCAACGACACCCCGACTTCGGCGCGCCGGCGCAGCAAGCCGCGTTGGAAAAAGAGATTGTTGGGGATCTGAACCAACCGGCCATCGGCCGCCTGCAACGTAGTGAAGAATAGGTTAAGGTCGATCACCCGACCCCGAAACGGATCCGGCGGCAGCTCCAGTTCGTCGCCGATCCGAAATGGCCGAACGGTCAGGAGCAGCAGCGTACATAGCACATTGCTGAGCACACTCCAGACCGCCACAAACCCAATACCAATCAAGGCCAACAAGCCGCCCATCATCGCGAAGAAATCGACGGCGAAGTAGTGGTCGGCCAGCGTGCTCACAAGTACCACCAATACCAGCGCACGACCCACCACGGTGAGCGGGCGCAACGAAAGCGGCGGGGCCTGCAACTTCACCGCCAGCCAGCGGACCAGCCGGCCGACAAGGCGCAAGGCTAAGCCAGTGAGCACGAGCACTAGAACGACGAAGCCCCCCTCACGTACGAGCGCTGCGATGTCCGGAGGCAATCGTGACAGGAGCTCAGTCATTGTCGTTCCACGGCTCGTCCCACTCGTTGTCGACGAGCGAGAACGCGGGCGTCGTCCGCGCCTCGGCCAAGGCGACGAGCTGCTGGGCGATGCCCGTCCAGGTGAACAGGCTGCGCGCCTTGTGGGCGCCCATTCGGGCCAGGCGGGCACGCAGTCTTGGGTGTTTGAAAGCCTTCATCATCGTGATGCCCAGATCCTCGGCATCGAACGGATCGGCATAGAGCGCATGCCGTCCAAAGGACAATGCCCGGTACAGTCCGCCGTGCACCGTCACCACGGTGGGGCAGCCGGAGGCCATCGCTTCGATCGCGGTCATGCCGAACGGCTCGTACCGGCTGCACAGTACGAACTCGTCGGCGGCCCGATAGTAGTCGGCCAATTCCGCATCCGGAATGAAACTGCCGAAGGTCACCTTCTCGCCCAGCTCCAACTCGGCCACAATCGCCTTCAACTCAGCGAAGATGGACTGCTCACGCTCGTTGAGATTCTCCCCGCCCATGGCGAGGTGCAACCGGGCGGCCGGGACGCGTTTTGCCATCACCGCAAACGCGCGGACCAACAGATCGTAGCCCTTGTTGCGTGCCAGCCGACCGAGTGCGAGCACCGTCGGGCCACGGAAACCGAGCCGGCGCCGGATCGATTGCCGGGTGGATTCGCTCACCGGGAAGAAGCGGGCGTCGTCGTAGCCGGGGGGCACCATCTTCACACGTTCCTCCGTTGGCACGTCGTAGTCGGCGGCGAGGATGTCGATCTGCTCCGGGGTGGTGGCGATGACCATGTCGGCCGCCGCGTAGAGCGCAGTCTCCTCGCGGATGCGCATGTCGAAGTTGTAGCCGGCCAAATCGGCGGCACTGGCACCTTCGGTCATCTGCTTCTTCTTCCACGAACCGAGCGAGTGCGGGGTATGGATATGCGGGACATCGAGCACATCGGCCAGATGCTGCCCGGCCAGGCCGGCGTCCCAGTAGTGCGAATTGATGAAGCTGTAGACGAGGGCCTCCTCCCGGATGAGCCGCAGGGCGTTCTCGCACCACTCCGGGATGAAACGATGCATGTCCTCCTTGCGTACGAACTCCGGCCCCCCGCACGGCACACGACGGAGGACCACCCCGGGTGCTACCTCCTCGGTCTCCGGCTGGTCCGCAAACTTCCGTGTCCAGATATCAACCTCGTAGCCGAGCGCCGCGAACTTCTTGGAGAGCTCCAGCACGTAGACGACCTGACCGCCAGTGTCGGCCGCTCCCAATGGGGGCACTGCCGCCACGTAACCATGGGTCGAGATCATTGCGATACGGCGCGAACGAGTGGCTGGATCTCCCCCGGCGGCTTTCCGGACGAGACGGGGACGAGTGCGGGTTGTTTTCATGGATGCACCATTCGCCAGCGCGCCTAGCCATACAACCAATGAGCGTTCGTTTTTGTTTGGGAGGCCTTAGCCGATGATTATACCTCGTGTCATGGAAATGCATCAACTGCGCTACTTGGAGGCCGTGGCCCGCTGCGGAAGCATGATGGCGGCGGCCTCCACCTGCCATGTGTCGCAACCGGCTCTCTCCGTGCAGATCAGAAAGCTGGAGGAGGAGATCGGAGCCCCGTTGCTCGTCCGCGGCCCGCGAGGTACCGAGCTAACCCCGGCGGGAGAACGCACGCTCATCGCCTCGCGCAAGATCCTGCGCGAGGTGGAACTGCTGCAGACCGACGCCAAACGGCGAACCTTCCATCAACGACCCATTCTGCGCGTGGCCGTGCAGCCCCATCTCGCCACCGAGCTGCTGCCCCGCCTCTTGGGCGGCACCCTCTCCAACACCAGCCGCGGCCTGCGGCTGGAGTTTCGGGAGCGGATGCCCGAACGCGTCGTCGCCTCCGTGCGCAGCGGCGGTTCCGACCTTGGATTGCTTGACCTCGCCACCACCCCGATCGAGGCCATGGACTCCGAGGAACTGGCCCGCATTCCCTATGCGCTCTTCTGCCGGCCGGACCATCCACTCGCCCAGAAAAGCGGCTTGAAACTGGCCCACCTGCTCGACCATGCAGTCCTGCTCTTCGAGCACTCCCCCGGGCTGGCCCAACGGCTCCACGCCTTGGCCGAGCGGAAAGGGAAGGAACTCAACGCACCCTTTTCCAGTGAATACGCGGTCACCGTCTTCGAGTTCGTCGCCTCGGGTGCCGGAATCGCCGTGCTCCCCGTCAGCTTCGCGGCCCGGGCCCGGCGCCGCCACCTCGCCATCCGACCGTTGAGCGACTACACCGAACAGACGGTGATCGGGGCCATCTGGAGGCCGGACCTCGCACCCGTTCCGTTCATTCAGGAGACCCTCGAACACCTCCGGCAGGGCGCCGCCAGTTGGGCGCCAGCGGACTGAGCCGCCCCAAAGGTCGCACGCCAGGGCAGAGCGGTTCAACAAAGTGCGACCGCCGGCCCAGACAGCCTCCACCGTGTTCGCTCACGGGGCGGCCGTGAGCGCCACCTTCAGTCGCAGGAAGAGCCTCGTCCGTCCCTCCACGGCCACCTCGGCGCGACGCCGCTCGAAATCGGGCGTCTCCAGCTCGATGACCTCGGTCACATCGGCGCTGCTCCAGTTGACCAAGTCCGTGCTCCACTCCACCGCCCACGCCACATCTTTCAACCAGAGGTCGCGCACGTAGGTGAGGGCCAGCTTCGTGCCGTCGGCCGCGACCACGGGCAACAAACCGGTCTCGGGCACGCGGGGATCACCGCCGAGCGCATACTCGAGCAGATTGTCCACGCCATCGCCATCAGCATCGGCCCCAGGTGCGGCGTCGCCGTCGAAGAAATCCTCTGTCCCGGGAAACGCACGCTCGGCCCAATCGCCATAGCCGGTGAAGTCGCGGGCATAGATCGCGATTTCAGCGACGTTCGCCCCGCGCGCTTCGGCCGTGCAGCGCACGTAACGGGTTGGTCCATCGGTGACATGCCCGATCCAACTGCCCGAGCCCAACAGTGCATCCCTCGCCAAAAATCGCCAGGCGCCGGGCCCGCCGGTCTCCGTCGTGAAAGGACCGTCCCCATGGTGGTCGTTGAGATAGATCTTCGTGACGCGCCGCACCCGCCCCAGATCGATCTGCGCCACCGCCGGGTAGTTTTCAAGCGACCAGCCCGGACTCCAGGCCGAGCCCAAGGTGAGCCCCTTGCCGAAGTCGGGATTCCCCACGCCGCCCTGTTCGTCGACCAACATCGCGGGATCGCCGTCGGTGCCGCCGGACTCTCGGGTCACCTGCGCCGCGCCAACTTTCAGGATCCGATCAGGAAGGCGCGTGCGGGCGTTGCGCCCTTCGAGCAACACGATCGTGGGTTTCTCGTCGACCGCCACCGCCACCGTCGCGCCGGCCAGCGTCAGCTCGGCAGCCACGCCGGCCAGGTTGCCATTGGTCAAGGTCACACGCGTGGCGCGGGTCGTGCCCGCCGGCAGCGGGAGCGCGACCGACGCGACACTCTTTCCGGAGGCGGTGCCGCTCCACACCACGATCGCGCGCACGCGATCGGCGGAATCGGCAAAGCGATACGCCCGCAGATCGGGGTCCGGCAGGGCGAGATCGTCCTGGTAGTGCAGCCCGCGCAGCCGCTGACGCAGCGTGGCCTGGTAGTAGAAGGAGGGCCGGGGCGACCAGTCGCCCTTTGGCCCGACGAGGCCCGAGGTGGCGAAGCGGATATCGGACCCACCGGCACCGGGGGAGACGACATCGCGCATCATGTATTGATGTCCCCGATCAACCCCAGCCGCGGCGAACTCCAGCCAGGTGCGCACGATCCAACGGGCCTGCGTTTCCTCGGCCGACATCCCGGCGATGCCAGGCGCCCGCTGGATGGAGCGCTGGTCGACGTCCCACCCGAACTCGGTCATCCACAGCTCGCTCTCCCGCAGGTGACGGTTGCGAAAATCCACAAGAGCGGTGAAGCGCTCGCGCAGGCCGTCGGCCTCGGGACTGATCCCGGTGGTGGCCTGCCCCTCCTGGCCGCCAGTATCGTTGCAGTAGTGATGCACGTTGAGCGCGGCCAGCGGCACATCGCCGCGCCGGTGCTTGAACCAGAAAGCCATCGCCCGCAGGTAATCGACATCCGGCAACGCCAGCCCGCCCATCACCAGGCGCCCGGAAGGGTCGGCGTGGGCGATGCCAATGGTGTCGCCCATCGTGCCGAGGTGCCCGTCCCAATCGGCGCTAGTCATCGCGGCGAATTCAAAAGGAGTGAAGTAGCTCTGGGGTCCTTCCCACCATTTGTCCTGCTCATTCCAGTTCTCGTAGTAGCGTAGGGTGCCCTGCCCGCTCAACGGCGCCTGATCGGCGCGCAGTTTGAGCAGATTGGCGGGCACGGGCTCCGCCCCGAAGCGGGCGGCGTACTGGAAGAGATGATCCGCATGCTCGGCGTAGCTGGCGGGAGCGAGCGGATCGCGCGTGGGCTGCCCGGCGACGTCGAGCGGAATCGGTTTGATCTCGCTGCTGCTCGCGGCACCGCGCAGCCAGGGCGGAGCCTGCGAGATCACCGGGGTCACCTCGACGCCAAGCCGATGGAGATTGCGATAGAAGGCGTCGAAATCCCAGCCCACCCAGGACGGGGACCAGGCGTTCTGATTGGCGGGGAAACCGGGGTACGCACCGCCGTTGCCCTCGTCCCACTGCCAGACGTGGTATTCCCGCAGGTGCCCGACCTGCTCGATGAGGCCCACGGGGTCGTCGATAAAGGAGTTGGTGCCGATCAACTCGTCCATGGTCGTGCGTCGGCGCGGCAACGCCGGCGGCTGCGGTTCTGGGGTCTGGCCGGCGACGAGCGTGCCATAGACCACGATCTCCTTGGGGATCGCACCGTCGTTGGCCGCCGTCACGCGCAGGTAGCGCGTGCGCACCTGCACTGCCGTGCTCTTCCATCCCTGCGGCCAGGCGTTCATCGAATCGGTGAACACGACGTGTTCCCAGGCGAACGGCGTGCCGGCGGCAACCGTCAACGTGCCGCTGCCGTCCCCGTCGTACAGGCAGAGATCGGTGAGGTCGTATTCGGCACGCAGGTCGATGATCGCGCTGGCCGGATACCGGGTGTAGCCGCTGTTCCAGCCCGGGAACCAGAATCTCGTCGGCACGACCGTGGAGCCCGCGAGCGGGTCGCCCACCGCCTGCTGCTCGTCGACCAACCCGGCCACCGGGCCGCTCCCGGCATAGTAGCGATTGGTCTGCGCCGTCTCACTCAGGACCATCCACGGTTCGAGGGTGATCTTGGGCGCCGCGTCGGCGCCGAGGGCAAGCGCGCAGCCAAGCAGCGTCGCGAGGGAACAGGGGGAGGGTCTCATAGGGGATATCGGGGAAAGCCGACTTCAAGCTGCGGACTGCCGCCCGCCGAGGCCAGCCAACATTGCCAAAGACCGTACAGGTGGACGACCTACTTCACTCCGCGCTGGTCGACCCCATCCAACGCTAGGCCGCCACCGCCGATCTCGTCATGCTCTGCAAACACGCCGACTTCGCCATGCTCCACCGTGGCCGCAATCTTGAACGCGTCATCCGCAGCAGCCGCCACGCGAGGCACGCCCGCGGAAGTCATCGCCGCCGCGGCCCGATCGCAACAGGCCGGCCTCATCGTCATGGGCGCCTACGGACACTCGCGTATGCGGCACTTCTTTCTCGGCAGCACCACCAGCGAGATCGTGCGCGGCATGCTGCTGCCCGTGCTGCTGTTCCGCTGAAGCGTCATGGCCCCAGAGCTGGAGCCGATGGTCTTCGGTTGGTCCTTGGAGGCGGGCGTGCCGCCGAACACGCTGCCGGGGGAGCAGCGCGGCGTTCATGATCGTCTATGTCTGGCCGCTGTTCGCTTTGCTCCTGCGCCGCGGCCGACCGCCTCACGCTTGAGCGGGCATCCATGCCAGACCGGGGCTTCGTCTCATCCCGCAGCCCACAGAGTCAGCCCGACAACGCCCAACAAATACACCCCGTACAAGCTGAGCAACGCCAGCCCCTGCGGCCGTCCGAGCCCGCGTTTCCCGAGCAACAGCGGCAGCAGCACGAGCATCACCACGATCATCGCCGGGAAACTGATCAGCTGAGTCATCCGATCGAGCCCGACCGCGTGGATCGCCGCTGCAGTGCCGACGACGACTGATAGATTGGCGATGTTGGCCCCGAGCACGTTGCCCACAGCCAGATCGCCGACGGCGCACCGCGACGAGGTGATCGCTGTGACCAGTTCCGGCAACGAGGTTCCCACCGCCACCACCGTCAGTCCCACGACGAGGGCCGGAATCCCCAGCCGCAGCGCGACCCCGCTGGCGCCATCCACAAGCAACCGGCTACCCGCAACCACGATCAACGCGCCCACGAGAAACTGCACCGTAGCCCCTGTCGGCGTTCGCACCCAAGCCCACCGCGCCACCGTCCGGTCCGCCTCGATCGCCGTCGCCTGGGCGACCACCGCGCAGCCGCGATCCTTCCAGTGCCGCCAGAAATCGGCGACAAAGTACCCCACGCCCACGGCAACCAGCACCAGCCCCTCCCCTTGCGACAAGGTGTGATCCAGGGTCATGACAACCAGCGCCAAGCCCAGACCGAGCATCACGCCAAACGGCAGCAGCAGCGCCTTGAACCGCACGCGAACCGTCGCCAGCAGCCCGGTCACGCCGAGGATCAGCCCGATGTTGCACACGCAGGAGCCCACGGCGTTGCCGATGGCCAGCCCCGACTCGCCGTGCACCCCGGCCATCACCGAGACCACCAGCTCCGGCGTCGTCGTGGCCAGGCTCACGAGAGTCGAGCCGACCACGACCCGGGGCAGCCGCAGGAACTCCGCTAGCCGGATCGCCGCCGCCACGAAGAATTCCCCGCCCTTCACCACCAGCGCCAGTCCGCCGGCCAACATGAGCATTTCGATCAGCATGGGATCCGAATACGCACCGGCCTTCATGCAGGCGAGTCCAACCTCTCGGAATCAAGAGCACACTACATGCAGGCGCATCTGGACGCTGGGAGCGGCTCCGCCCGAGCCGAATCCCCGCTGCATCAGGGCGGCCTGCCCTGCGTTCACGCTGAGGCGTCAATCATGGACGTCCCGAGCCGGGGAGGCAGGCGAGCGCGCCACCAGCAGCAGCTCCACGCACTTCAATTCCCGCAGCACGCGGTTCGTGTGCATCTCCAGCCAGAACCAGAGCTTGAGGAACATCATCAGGAGCAAGAACACGAAGCCAAGCGCGCCCCACTGTAATTGAGCCGTTAACTCAGCCGCGCCGGCGAAACGCACACCGGCGCAAAGCGCATGCAGCTCGGTGAACGCCTGCTCGTCGCCTCCCTGTGAGGCCAGGACGAGCCACTCGGTCAGGACTTGGCGGGGGTCGCGTTCCATCGTTGTTTGGCCCAAATGTCGTCGCCGCTTTGGCACACGCAGCGGAAATCGCTTCGGGTAACACCCCATGGCGACCCGCAGCCCATCGGTCCATAGTGTGCCGCTTGTCGAGCGTCCGTCCGCTTTCCAAGCCACCCAGAACCCTGATCGCAGAATCCCATGCTCCAGAACACCAAATCCATCCAAGGCCAGAAACTCGCCGCTCACGACGGTGAGATCGGCAGTATCTCAGACTTCTATTTCGACGAAACGAACTGGGCGATTCGCTACCTCGTCGCCAACACCGGCTCCTGGCTGACCGGTCGCCTCGTCCTGATTTCTCCGCATTCCCTCGGCCGTCCGAACGTCGAAGCCACGGCGCTCACCGTCAATCTCAGCCGCAAGCAGATCGAGAACTGTCCGCCAATCGACACCGACAAGCCCGTTTCCCGCCAATACGAAATCGACTACTACCACTACTATGGCTGGCCGGGCTACTGGTATGGCGGCGGCCTGTGGGGTGCGACCAACTATCCGGCGATGCTGCCCTTCTCGCCCGCCGAACGCGAAGCGGCGCAACACAGTCACGACAACGACAACCCCCACCTGCGCAGCATCAAAGCCGTTACCGGCTATGCCCTCCAGGCGACCGATGGCGAGATCGGCTCGATCAGTGGCTTCCTGATGGACGACAAGACTTGGGTGATCGGCGGACTCGTCGCCGAAACCGGCCATTGGTATTCGGGGAAACAAATCATCATCCCGACGGCCAGAATTGGCCGGATCAGCTACGAGGACTCGACGGTGCAGGTGAACCTCACGTTGGCCGACTTGAAGGCCACTGGGGAAAACGAAGTCGCCGCAGTCGGTGGCAGCTATCCTGCCGCCACCCTGAGCAGGAGCTAAACATCATGGAAACGAATCCACTCAACCATGGCGTCTTGACAGAAAGCGGTGTTGGGATCGGTACCGTCAGCCGCAAGATGATCCGCGTACGCGCCGTCGAAATCGCGCTTATCCACGGTCATCCCCCGAGCGAAGTCACCAAGACCGAGTGGGACCAGGCCAAACGCGAATTGACCGGAGGGCCGGCCATCAGCCCGGAAACCGCCCTGCTACTGTCCGCGCCCGAGGCCGACCGATGGAATCCGGTGCCCGGATCAACCGGTCACCAAGCTCCGGAATCGGGGAGTGAAGAGGCGGACGCGGAAGGCCGTAACCAAGAAGCCCAGCTTTTCGCCGAAGGTGTCCGCGAAGCCGCTCACGACCAGATGGTTCAGGCCGCTCGCACCGCCCAGAAGTCCGACGCCCAACAGTCCCCCTAGTCGTCCCTGCGCGCACGCTCCTTCACGTTGGCCTCGCTGAACTTCCAATTCTTCTCCGGCTCATCAATACGGGCAAGCAGACGGACGCGCTGCCACTCGGACATTTCATCTCTACGGAAGTATCCCGTGCGCATCATGGCACGGGGTCATGCTTGCCTTGTTGTCCAGTGCGGCGGCGACGCCCCGCCGCTCGGCTTGCGCGGCGCAGAGGCAGGCCCCGAAGATGAAGATGCAGCCAGAAAAGTAGATCCACAGCAACAGAGCCATGATACCGCCGAAGGCCCCATAGACCGCATTGAAGGTGGCGAAATTCCGGAGATAGACGCCGAACAGCGCTTCCGCCACCTGGAGCAGTGCCGTGGTGCACAACGCCGGCAACCAGACTTCGGCAACGCGGGTGCGCCGACGCGGAGCCAACCGATAGAAAAAGCTCAGGCTTAAGAACATCAGCAGCACCGGAATCAGATACCTTAGCGCAACATACATCTGCCCGCCGAAGTCATTCGCTGGCACCAGCCACGTTCGCAGCATTTCCGCCAGGGCGGGCAGGGCGACACCAAGGGCAATGGCGGTGACCAGCAAGGTGAGCAGCATCAGGCTTCTGAGCGGCAATCGCCACCATTGGTAGCCCTCAGAATCCCACGCCCGATTGGTGACGAGGATCAGGGTGGCGAAAAGCCGCATGACCGTCCAAATCAGTAGCAGAACAGCAATAACGCTCGCCGGGCCGCGTGACTCCACCACCCCGGCAACCGTATCAAAAATGAAGCTCTGGCTCTCCTGTCCGATCGGAACATATCCTTCGACGAAGGAGATGACTTCCGCGGCGGCCCGTCCCTTGGCACCGAAGAGCGATGCGATGGTCGCGAGGAGAAGTATCAGCGGAAAAAAGGCAAAGAAGGCGTAATGGGCGAACGCCGCTGCCCACTGCGCCCCTTCGATCTGAACATAGCGTTTCGCTGCGAGGGAAAGCGTGGCCCAAGCCTGCCGGGAGAACGTGGCAAATCGCTGGTGACGCTTCATTCGGCCGTTCGGAAGCGACTTCATCTGGATTCTCCTGAACGCCCGAGTGCCTCGAAACCAGAGATTACGTCGAAAAGCTCGGCATCGATTCCACTCTGGCGCAAACGGGGGAAGATGCCGTGGAGGCCCTCCAGCAGTTCGTCGATGTTGCGATCCGCGCGTTCCATCGTCGCCAGCCGGCTGGCATTCTCACTGGCAAGTGATTCGGCGCGGGCGCAGAAAGGCGATGGCGGATCCCTTCTCTCATCGGGCGGCGTCGACGGCCGATCTTCCCGGGGCGACCTACTCGGTATGTCAATCATTTGGATCCAGGTGGGCTTCGCTCGACCAAGCCCGCGCTCCGAAAAGGCAGAGCACTCTGACGGGCGATTCGCGCTCACCCCACTCTAGCGATCGGGCGGCCCGCGCCTATGGGGTGATTCCCGACTGATACTCGAGCTCCCTCCGTATGCATCGGGGACAAGCGGTCTAGCTCATGCAGTCACACCTCGTGGCGCCGGCCTCTGTGCCGGCGAAAACGATGCCGCAGGCACGGAGGCCTGCGCCACTCCCTAGCGAAAACATTTCACATCCCTTTGACAGCGGCACACAAGCGATGCCGCGTTGATTGCCGCGAATGACACCCCGTGTGTCCGGGCTAAAAGCAGAAAGGCGGCACCTCAAGGTGCCGCCTTCCAGATTCAATACTCGCTCGCGCCGCTACCGGCGATCCGCTTACTGCAGCGTGGAGATGAAATATCCGGCGGCCACCGCCGTGCCGATCACGCCCGCGACGTTCGGCCCCATGGCGTGCATGAGCAGGTAGTTGCTCGGGTCGGACTTTTGTCCCTCGATGTGGGACACGCGGGCGGCCATCGGCACGGCCGAAACACCTGCCGAGCCGATGAGCGGATTGATCGGGTTGTTCGGGGTCATCTTGTTCATCAGCTTGGCAAAGAGCACCCCGGACGCCGTCGAGCACCCGAACGCCACCACTCCAAGCACGATGATCTTGATCGTCTCCAAGGCCAGGAAGCTCTCACCGGCCATCGTCAGGCCTACGCTGGTACCGAGGAAGATTGTGAGAATATTGATGATCTCATTCTGCGCCGAGAGCAGCAACCGCTCGACCACCCCGCACTCGCGAAGAAAATTGCCGAGCATGAGCATGGCAATCAAAGCCGAGGCATCGGGCACGATCAGGATGCACACCACCATCACGATCACCGCGAAGATCAGTTTCTCCAAGCGCGAGACCTTGCGCAGCGACTTCATGCGGATCTTGCGTTCCTCCACTGTCGTCAAGAGCCGCATGATCGGCGGTTGGATCAGCGGCACCAGCGACATGTAGCTGTAAGCCGCCACGGCGACTGCGCCGAGCAGGTGCGGCGCGAGTTTGTTCGTCACAAAGATCGAGGTCGGGCCATCGGCGCCGCCGATGATGCCGATTGAGGCCGACGCCTTCGAAGTGAAGCCCATCAACAAGGCCCCGCAGAACGTCATGAAGATGCCCACCTGGGCCGCCGCTCCGAGCAGAAACGTCCGCGGTGCGGCGATCAGTGGCCCGAAATCGGTGAGGGCGCCCACCCCGAGGAAGATGATCGGAGGGAAGATCTCGATCTTCACACCCTGGGCAATGAAGTCATACAGACCACCCTCAATCCGGTCTACCTTGATGGCAATTCGCCCGTCATGGCCCGCCTGAGCCCCGGCTTGCGCTCCATGATTTGGCAGAACCTGCCCCTCCACCTTGAAGGTAGCAGTCTCATAGACGCCACTGGGTAGCATCTGCGAGGTCATCACCCCGCGCGTTGGCAGATTGGCGACCAGGGCACCGAAAGCGATGGGGACCAGCAACAACGGTTCGAACCCCTTGACGATGGCCAGATACAGAAGCACGGAGACCACGACCCACATCGTGGCCATTTGCCAGGTGATGCTCAGGAAACCGGTCGTCTGGAAAAACTCGAGCAGTCCGCTGCTCTTAACGTAATCGAAGATTGCTTGCATGGTGGCGGCGAAAATTGAGGTTGGTTAGCGGACCTTGTGGCTGCCGAAGTGTTGGCGACGGCCTTCGCTCGACCACGCGAGCAACTGGATATTGGGCTGGGGATACCGTTCCAGTGGAACGATCGAGACAATGTGCTCGCCGGCCTGAAGGCTGGCGTGGGCCGCCGCCGTGATCACCGCGATCAGTTCGGGGGCGATTCCCGTCGGCGCCGCGGCAGGCAACGGCACCGCCGGAGTGGCCAAGGCCAGATTCAGCTTCTTCCGGCGCTCCACGCCGCGAAACACGAAGCCCATTCCCTCCATCAGGAGCCAGATGGAGCCCAGCGCGGTAAAGACCACAAACAAGCCTACGACCTGATAGGAGATCGCCTCGAGAACCCCCGGTTTGTCGGGCATTGAGGCGGCAAGTGGAAGTGCATGAATCAACATAATCACATCAGTACTCAGGGGTTGAAGCGCACGCCCGCGCATGGATCGCAGGCGTGTTGGAAAAGGGGCTGCCGCGCCCGATGCAAGGGGCCGACCCGGCGATGGCGAGGCTTTTCTCAGGCAGTCCCGCCCCTAGGACAACTTCACCTTGAACGAGCCGGGGACGACCTTTCCATGCCCTCGAATCATGGGCGCCCCCGGCCCCTTCAGATCCGCCATCGACGCGGTTGCCTTTCGTTTCGCCGGCTGGGTAGCGTCGACCTTCTGCCCATGCCTTGCCCGTCCATCATCGACCCGACACCCACTGTTTCCGGCGCCCTCGCCTGCGACCGCCTCGAGGTCCGGCGGCGATGAAGCTCTTCCTCGATCTGGAGCAGGTCGCTAGGCAACCACGGCGCTGGGCACTGCTGCTGGCGGCAGCCCCCGCACCGCCCCCCTCCGGCCGGACCAACGAACTGCCCCTCGTACTGAACTATCTGGCGCGCCGCTTCGCCACAGCACGTGGCACGATCGTCCAGCGCCGCGCCCCGAGGGAGGCCGGGGGCCGCGAGCGCTTCATCCTGCGGCCCGTCGCCAGCACCCAAGCCAGCGACACCGGGCATCCCTGGCTCGCACTTGTGTGCGAATACGAAACGGGCCGCCGCGCGCTCTGCGTGGTCGACCGCCTGGCGCTGCAGCCGTCCCCCGTGCTGGCCTTCGAACGCGTATTCACTGGCGAGCTCGCCCTCGAAACCCGACCGCTGGCACCGGCCTACTGCGACAACGACGCCCTGGCCTTTCTCAAAGGCCTGCCATTAGCCGCCGAAACGGAGCCCGCCCCCACCGACCGCTGGCGCGAGTATTTGGAGTGGCGACGCAAACTCGCGGAGACCAAGGCCGCGGAAAGTTTCGCCTACTCCTCCTGGGAAATACGCCCCGGCCGGACCGCCCGCTTCGTCCTGCGCGATGCAGTCGCCGCGGACAAGTTGCGCCAAGGTCTCCTCGACCAGGAGCTGCGCGCCGGGCGCGACGCCCGCGCGCCGCAGGGCGTCTTCCGGCGCATCGCCGTTTTGCCCGGGCACGGCGCGCCGCGGCGCATGGCCATCGATATCGAGTTCGACACGACCACGTGGGAGACGCTCACGCTTCCACCCCAGGGCGAGCTGCGCGTAGCGATGGAGGGCGAGCTGGCCACCCTGGAGGTCCAGACCAACGGACTGCGCCGCTTCGCCGAGCGGCAGGCGCAAAACCCCCATCTGTCCGACTGGTTGTTCGCCACCACCAAGGCCCGCCCCCTCCCCGATCCGGCGGCCTCGCGCCGATGGGAACCCCAACTGGCGCTCAATCCCGAACAACGCGAGGCCGTGGCCAGGGCGCTGGCCATGGACGACCTGCTCCTGCTCTGGGGGCCGCCCGGCACCGGCAAGACCACCGTGATCGCCGAAATCTGCGCCCAGTACGCGCTGCGCGGCCAGCGGGTCCTCGTCGCCTCCCAGGCCAATCTCGCCGTCGAGCAGGCGCTCGCGCGCCTGCCCCGGCTCCCGGCCGTGCGCCCCGCCTGGGTATCCACCGCCCGCAAGCGCGACGGCACCGCCGGCGACATTCGTGCCGGCCTGCGGCGGTGGTTGGCAGCCGTCGGCGCCGAGGCGAGCGTTGCCGCGCGCCGCACCCCACCGAACGACCCCTGGGCCGGTTTCTTGCAAGAGTGGTCGGGGCGGCTCAACCACGTGACCGACGCCGAACTCTCGCCCGAAGACGAAGAGCGCTATCTCCGCCGCGCCAACATCATCGGGGCCACCTGCAACGAAACGGGCAAACCCGACTTCATCGGCGCGCAGCGTTTCCTGGCCCGCTTCGACCTCGTGATTGTCGACGAGGTCAGCAAGGCCTCCCCTCCGGAGCTGTTGCTGGCGATGTTGATGGGGCGGCGCGTGCTCCTGGCCGGGGACCATCGCCAGTTGCCACCGTTGTTTCGCGACGAAGCGTTCGAGGAGGCGGTCGAGAACGGCGAGATCGAGCGCGCGCAGGTCGAACGCTTCCGCGAGCTGGTGACCGCGTCCTGGTTCGACCATGCCTTCCATCAGGCGCCGGCCCCGGTGCGCATCGGCCTGCGCCGGCAATACCGCATGCATCCGGCGATCATGGACGCGGTGAACGTCTTCTATGCCGACCAGCCGCTGCAGGCCGGGGACGACGCGAGGGCGCTGGCCCGCCAACGTGGGCACGGCCTGACGCTACGCGATCCGGACAGGCGGATCTGGCTGCGGCCCGACCAGTCCGTGCTGTGGATCGACACCTCGCACGATGCCAGTGGGCGCGCCGTGCCCGACGAGCGCCTGGGCACCTCGCGTCGCAATCCGCTGGAGGCCGAGCTGGCCGCCCGCCTGATCGCGGAGCTAGCCGCCCCCTGTGCCACCGCCGGCCTCAATGTTGGGGTGATCAGCTTCTACCGGGCACAAGCCGATCTGCTGCGCGAACGGCTGCGGGCTGACACCCTACCCGAGGGCTGGTTGCATCCATGGCGCGACGTCAACACCGTTGACCAGTTCCAGGGCAGCGAGCGCGACGTGGTGATCGTGAGCCTCGTGCGGGCCGGCGAGCGGCTGACTGGGGAGTTCGCGCGGGATTTCCGCCGCATCAACGTGGCGTTCTCCCGCGCCCGCCGGCTGCTCATCGTTTTGGGCAGCCACGCCACCTTCGGCAGTGCCGAAGTGAACGTACCCACGCCCAGTGGCGGCGAAGCCACGATCCGGGCCTACGAACGCATCCATGAACTGATTCGCCGCCACGGCGGTCCATTGACCGCCGCCGCCCTCCTCGGCCGTCCAGCCGCATCATGACGCCCCCGACCCTTATCGCGGTGCCGGTGCACTACCGCAGCGTACGCGTGCGGCGGATCAGCCCATTCCACTGGGCACTGCTGCGCGCCATGCAAGTTCTCCCCGCGGCGTCCCGGCCGAGCCCCGATGAACTGACGCGGCGCCTGTGTCTCGGGGAGCCGCTCTTTCTCAACGAGGCGTGGCGCGAACTGCTGGGCTGGCACACCGTAGACGACACGGACTTCGCGCTGGCGCGTCTGACCATGGAGGGTGAAGCAGCCCTACGGGAGGGATGCCTTCCGCAGGGCCCGGCCGTCGACTCCACGAGGCTGATCCACTTCACGCCTGCAGGGCAATGGGTGCCGTCCGATCCGCGCCGGCTCACGGCGACCGCCACGCCACTGCCCACTCCCCCACCTTGGTCCGGTACGATCACCGCCCGACAGGCGGAGCACTTCCTGCGGGCTCACGCCGACCCGGCGGAGACGCACGCGGACGAGCACTGGCAAGCCGTCCGTATCGCCTGGAAAGACGCACGCACCATCATCCTCGCGGCCAATCCCACCCCATCGCTGTCTTGATCCGGTCCCGACGCCACAGTACCCTCCGCCGGCAATAGCCCACCCCCTTCTCCCGATGAAATGGATGAGATTTCCAACCAGCCGCACTCAACGTTTTCAACTCTTGGGTATCGCGCTAACGGCTGTACTCGCAGTGGGCTTGTGGTGGACGCTTGCCGCCCCGGCCACCGTCGAGTCGTCACCATCGGCCGCGGCCACCACGGCGCAGCCGGCGATCGCTGCCCCCGCGCTCGCACCCGCGGAAACGCCGACCGCATCCTTCCGCAACTGGATCGTCGAATACCGTGAATCCGAAGCCGCGGGTCTCACCGCCGCCCAACGCAGCACCCTGCTCGCCCGGGGCGCGCCCCTTGCGACCGAACGCCGCCCGCGGATGCAGCGCCTCATCCGCGAAAACCCGAGACAAGCCCTGGCCGAGGCCCTGCGTTTCGACGAATACCAAGCCATCCCCGCCGAGCTGCGCACCGAGGTCGAACGCCCGTTCAGCGTTGCGGCTACCTTCATTAACCTGCCCGTCTGCGCGGATCGCACCAGCCACACCGCCCCGACCGCCGACCACGTTGCGCTCCTTGCCCTGCCCGACGGCTCCACACCCACCGCCTTCACCTTCGGGCAACGCCTCCACCTCACCAGCAAACGTTCACTCCCGATCTCCGGGATCGTTCTCGACGGCAGCGCCGCCGTTGCCGAGACGGTTTTCCGCGAAGTCACCGCCGAAGAGCGAGCCAGCGTGCTGGCGCAGTTCCCCTCGGGCCAGGCCGATCTCTCCCGCAGCTTTGCCACCGGCCGGCCGCTCGCCGGTCCCGGACTTCTTGCCCTGGCCGGGGGCCGAGTCTTCGCCTTTTCAGGGCAGGAGGAACTGGCCCGCCTCGAGGCCGCCCTCACCACGCTCGATCAACGCCCCGGCCCAGAGGCCAGCTCGGGCCTCCTCCTCGCCTCCGCTCTTCAGGTTCGCGCGGACGGCGGATTCGACCTCTCCGCGGCTCAAGTCCTCGCCGACCAACTGGCCAGCGTTTGGACGGAAACCCGCAAGAAGGTCTTCCTGATCCGCGTGGACTTCGCCGACACCCCGGGCGAGCCCGTGAGCCAGACGGCGGCCTTCGACCTCCTAAATGGCACGGCGTACGAAGCCCTCCGCTCCATGTCGTACAACAAGACTTGGATCGAAGCCGGCGTGAGCACCAATGTCTACCGCTTGCCGCAACCAGCCGCCTACTACGCCGACCGTTCGGCCCCCGGCTACGGCACCGCCGGCTTCTCCAGCCTCAACGCCCAACTGCTCCGCGACGCCCGCAACACCTTCCGCAGCTCCCGCAACGGTGCCGACGCCGCCGTCAACATCGGCCCAACGAGCGCGACTGGCACCGGCGGCGATTCCGGATTGGGCGACTTCGACATCGTCGGGTTGTTCTTCGGCAACATCGGCGTCTATGCAGGCGGCATGTCCTACGCCGGCTTGGCGTCGGTCGGCGGCCCCGATTTATGGATCCAGCAGGCAAACGATGCCGGCGTCTACGTGCACGAACTCGGCCACAACTACGGCCTGGGCCACGCCAGCCTCTGGCAAGCCTCCGGCCCGTCGCCCATCGGCGCCGGCACCAGCGTCGAGTATGGAGATCGTTTCGACATCATGGGCTCCGGCCCGGTCGACCGCGGCCATTTCCACCCGCAAGCCAAGGCACGACTCAACTGGCTCGCCCCCTCCGAGTGGGTCGACGCCGCCGCCTCGGCGACCCACCGGCTCCATCGTATCGACAGCGCCGCCACTGCCGGCACTCCCCGCGGCGTGCGGGTCACGAAATCGGCCACCCCCGGCGCCGCGGAGTACTACTGGCTCGGTTTCCGCCCGGCGTTTGGCGAGAATCCGGCCTTCGCCCGCGGCGTGAACCTATTCTGGCAACGCCCTGGGGCGGACCGGTGCTGGCTGCTCGACGCCACCCCCGACTCGGCCCCAGGCCTGGCCGATTCGCCCCTCGCCCTGGGCCGAACCTACTCCGATCCCATTGCGCAGGCGCACTTCACCCCGGTCGCCGTCGGTGGGTCCGGAGCCGAGCAGTACATCGACGTTCGCGTTAACCTGGGCACCTTTGCCGGCAACCGCGCGCCGCAACTCGCCCCGCTTTCCGCCCCGGCTTCCATCGCTGCACGTACCCCGGCAAGCCTCGTCGCCACCGCCACCGACGCCGATAGCGACCCCCTCGCCTTTTGGTGGGACACCGGCGATGGCATGCCGGGCGAGAACAACGGCTCCGTCTCCCACTCTTGGACCGTCGGAGGCACCTACGCACTCGCGCTTACCGCGAGCGACATGAAGGGGGGCACCGCCACGGCCCAGCGCACGATCACCGTCACCGATCCGCTCGACACCTGGACTGCCATGAACCCCGGGACGCTCGACGACCTCATGGAAATCGTGGCAGGCAAGGACCGCCTGCTCACCGCCGACTACTGGGGGCGACTCAGCCTGAGCTGGGATGGCGTCAACTGGAACGAGGTCGGCGTTCTGCCCGGGTTCGAGTCGCAGCCCCAGTTGACCTTCGGCTCCAGCGGCTTCGTTCTCGCCGGCAAGAAATCCGGCGCCGCCGCCGGACAGATCGGCTATTCGCCCGACGGCCGGCTTTGGCGAGTGGCCACATTCCCCGCCGGTGTACCAACGATCAACGACGTCGCCTCCAGTGGCTCTGCCTACCTCGCGGTGGCCTCCGGCGGCACCGTTCTGCGCTCGACCGACGCCTCCACCTGGACCGTCACCACCGTCCCGGGACTTCCTGACTTCCGTCACGTGGTCTGGGATGGCACCACCTGGCTGGCTGTCGCGGTCGAGGCCGGCTCCGGTTGGCCGCGACGGCTCTGGAGCTCCCCCGACGGCGCCACCTGGACTCGCCGCGACACCTTCGCCTCCGATATTTTCGCTCTCCACTCCTGCGGTGGCACCGCTTACGCGATGGGTTGGTATGGCGGGCTCAAGTACTCCACCGACCACGGGCTCACCTGGCACGAGGCCGCCCTTCCGCTTGCCACCGCCTGGACGACCCGCCGCATGGCCGCCGCGCCGGACGGTACGCTTATCCTCGCGGCAAAAGCCATGGACGAGAACGGCCAGCCCGCCGTGCTCCTCGTCTCCACCGATGGGAGATCCTGGACTCGCGCCACCGGGGCCGAGCCCATCACCGAGGCCAATTCGCTGGTCTTCGGGGCCGGGCACTTCGTCGCAGTTGGCAACGGCGCGAGCATCCGGGATAGCGCCCTCCTGTTCCCGAGCAACGCGGCCCCGATCGTCACCATCACGGCCGCCCCCGCCTCCGCCGCGGCCCGACAACCCGTTCGTTTCGCCGCCACCGCGACCGACGCCGATGGCGACCCGTTGGTCTTCTCCTGGGACTGCGGCCCGCAAAACCCGATCGTGGACGGAGCCGAGATCGCCCCCTCCTTCTCTTTCGGCGGGTCCAGCACCATCACCCTACGCGTGAGCGACGGTCGCGGAGGCCTCACCACAGTGAGCCGTTCGATTGAAATCGCGGACCCGGCACGCACCTGGGCGGCCCGCACCAGCGGTGTCACTCAAAGCCTCAACGCACTTGCGTCCAGCCCCTCCCTGCTCCTAGCCGCCGGCGATAACGGAACCGTCGTCACCTCTCCCGACGGCACCGCCTGGACCACACGCACACTTCCCGATTGGGGCGGCAACATGTACCTGCGGGCCGCCGCCTGGGACGGCACGCGCTTCATCGTCGTCGGCAACGACTACAACTTCAGCATACCCGGCTGGGTCGGTGTCATCTACACTTCGCCCGATGGCACGACCTGGACCCGCAGTTACAAGTCCGCCCTCGCCGGTACGTCCCTACGCGGCGTCGCTTCGTCGGGCTCGGTCTGCGTGGCTGTCGGCGAGTCCGGGCTCGTACTACGCTCAACCAACAGCACCACCTGGGCTCCCGTCACCGTCGCCGGACTTGGAACAGCCAACGCCGCCGGGATCGCCTGGGGCCACGATTGCTTCACCCTTGCGGTAGGCTCCACCAACGCTGCCAAAGTCCTCACTTCCCCTGACGGTCTCAATTGGGCCGACCACTCCGCGGGCGCAGAGCTCGCCGGCTGGCAGTACTTCGAGAAGGTCGCTTGGCTACAGGATCGGTTCGTGGCAAGCGGCTGGTACTCGAAGCTCCGCGTCTCCACCGACGGTGCGCAGACGTTCACCACCACCCGCACCGGCAGCGAGAACACCCCGGCCCTCGCCGCTGGCGACGGCATCTGGTTGGCTGCCGGCAGCGATCTCGACCACGACGACGCCCAAGTGGATCTCCTCTCGCTCAACGGCACGGATTGGCACTCGTACCCGGCTCCGGCGCCAGCCGCGCGCCGTGCCGCCGCGTTCTTCCAACACACCTTCGTCACCGTCGGTGCCGGCGGGGCCATCTGGCAGAGCGGCCGCCTCGGCGACACTTCCGGTTGGTCCACTTGGCAGTCGTTGCACTTCCCTGCGGGCGGCTTGGCCGCCCTGCCCGAGAGCGACCCCGACCACGACAGCCTGCCCAATCGTCTCGAATACGCCCTTGGTCGCCACCCCCTCTCGGCTACCGGCTCCGATGGCGCAGTCGCGCTCCCCGTCGGTGTGCGTTCGGCCGACCGCTTGGCGCTTCGCATCGATCTGCCCGCAGTCCCCCGTCCGACATCGCTTATAGCGTACAAGGCTCCGCCACTCTTGCCGCCGGAACTTGGACCACCCTCGCCCGCAACAACGGGACCGGTGGGTGGCAGTGGCTCGGCGGAAATCCCGCACGCCTCACACTGAGCCCACCTGCTGGCGGCCGGGTGACGGTGGAGGTCGGCGGCCCTGAGGCTTCCGACTCCGCCCCACGTTACTTCCTGCGCCTCGCGATCGAAGGCCCCTGAGGCCCCCCAGCAACCTGCGGAGGATCCGCAGGCCAGGACGACCCTCCCGACGAGACGTCGCCGAGAACAATCAGTTCGGTGGCGGAGGGGCGTCGCCTGGCGGCTCCGGGGCCGTCTCGTCTGGCGGGGGCTCACCGTTACGGCGCAGCCGGGCGCGCTGATCCCGCTCGAGCTGGTGGCGACGCAACCGCTCGAACTGTTCCTTCTGATAAGTGGCAAACTTCGCCCGCTGCTCTGGGGTGAGCAGCGCTTCGATCTTCGCATTCATGCCCCGGATCTGTTGGGCGGTGGCGCGCCAAGATTGGCGACGCAACTTGGCGAGCTCATCGCCAGTGCTGCGCATGAGCGCCTCGATCTGCGGGCGCTGTTCCGGGGTGAAGGCAAGGGCGTGATCCATCCGCTCCAAATTGCGCTCCACAAACGGACGCCGCTCGCGCACGCGCTCGCGGCCAGTCGGGGCCAGTCGCAGCGTCAGGAACGCGCCACTGGCGGCACCTGCCAGAAAGAGGCCCACCAGAATCAGAATCGTGCGTAGCTTGGTGTTCATGAATCGGATCAAAGTTGGGCCACCAGATCGGCAACCGGATCATCGAGATCATCGTCCGCGGCGGCGGTGGCAGCGAGGGTCGGGTAGCTCACCGCGGCAGAGGAGACCATCACCAACAGGGCGAAGGCCAGCGCGCGCCACGCCCACAGACCAAGTACGTCAGCCGGTTCGCGCCGTTGGGCCAGGCCCTGCGCGGCCACCCGGGTAGCGAACCCCACCGGAAGCACGGCGACCTCCTCCGCCGGCGCGCGGCGCGCGGCGGCGACCAGTTTCAGCCAGGGATCGGGGTGTTTCATCGTTGTTCCTTTCGTTCCAGTTGTTCGAAGAGTTTGCGCAGCTTTCGGCGGGCACGGAAAGCGCGGACCTTGATCATGCTCGTCCCCCAGCCCGTGAGTGCTCGGATTTCGGCGACCGACTTCTGCTCCAGATCCAATAAGGTGATCACCGTGCGGTCCGCCGCGGAGAGCTGTTCCAGCAGGCGGCCGACCAGTTCCTTGGCCGCGAGCGCGTCGGTGGCCTCCTCGCCGTCGCTGCCGGTGAGCACGGCGTCGAGCACCTGCGCCTCGTTTTCCGAAAGATCGGCCCAGCGCAACTCGGGACGGCGCTGCTGGAAGCGGAGTTGATCGATGCAGGTGGTCACCGCGATCCGGGAAACCCAGTGCGTGAGCGGCATCTCCCCGCGGTACTGTTCGAGGCGGGTGAACATCTTCATGTAAACCTCCTGCGCGAGGTCCTCCTCGGCCACCCGCCGCGGCAGGTGGGCGCGCACGATTTTTCGCACCAACGGGTGCAACGCCTCGACGAGCGAACGCGCCGCGGCCTGATTGCCGCGCCGGACACCGGCGAGCAGCTCATCGTAATCAGGCGGCGGATTGTCGTCCATGGCGGTGCTGGAATTCTCGGAACCACAACAGCGAGAGAGACGGTACCGAGGCCGCGCAGGTTACCGGTATTAGCGAAGGACGGAAGACGATTCGGTGATTTCGGGGCCGTGCGTACCTGCTCCCTGACTCGCCGCGCAGAGCGGGGTCGCCAATCAGGGGATGGGGGGTGTTGCTTCCCGTATCGGCGGTTGACTTCACCAACACGGGACCGCTTCCTCGAAGTGACTTACTTGTTCCGACGCCCACACGCCGGAGTGCAACCCTCAACTTTTTTGGTGCGATGAGAACGATTCCTTCCGTGTGGGATAGCCGTGTCCGCTTGTGGACCGGCCTGCTGCTGTTATTGCCGTGTACCGCCTTCGGGCTGAGCCATCGCTACGACGCCGCGGGGCGGCTGACGTGGTCGGTGCAGCCGGGCGGGCAGGCGACGCATTTCGCCTACGACCCGGCCGGCAACATCACAACAATCCTGGTGGTAACGCCGGCCCAAGACTCCGATGCCGACGGCCTGCCGGATACGTGGGAAATCCGCTACAGCGCAAGCGAGACCGGGCGCACCGCCACCGCCGATCCCTGACGCCGACGGGCTCGTCGACTTGCAGGAGTTCGCCTTCACCCGCCAACCCGACCGCGCCGACGGCGCCAACCTTACGCCCGTCTCGCTGGAGGCGGCCGGCGGCGGCACGCGCCTGACCTTGCGTTACCTGCGACCGATCCAGGGGCCGGCGACACTCGACTACCTCGCAGAGGTTTCCGCCGACCTGAAGACGTGGAGCTCCGCGGCCACCGACGTGGAGCAGCTCGCCCCAGTGTCGCAGGGCGGCGGTGTCGAGCAGGTCACCGTGCGCGGCACCGCTGCCCTCGGCAGCACGCCGCGCCTGTTCCTGCGCATCCGTTTGGTGAAACGATGAACCCTGGAGACCCCGCCATGAACTTTCGCAGCTCCGTTCTCCTCGCGCTCAGTGTTGGCACCGTGGCCGCTGTCGCGGCTGAGATGCCCATCGATCCGGCGATTCCTCCCCCGACACCGACAAACGAAGCTCCGGTCGTCATCAATGGGGCGTTCGCTGCGGGCGGTGCGACTAGGGCTAAGCTCTCGTCCTCACCCCAGCGTCGCGCCCCAAGTACATTGCGGCCATCCGTGGCTCGGGCGCCGGCGCTTTTTGCGGCAACCGGCGATGGCGTAGGGGCGCCGGCGAAGGCCCTCACTGACTATCCACAGGATCTGCAAAACATCGTTCGCGCCTGTGGTGGCGATGCCCTCAAACTCTTTGAGATCGTTCGGAACGAAGTCCGGTTTCAGCCCTACCGCGGTTTCCGGAAAGGACCGGTGCTCACGTGGCAGACGAAATCCGGGAGCGACGCCGATCAATCCCAGCTATTGGTCGAACTGCTCCATGCCGCAGGCTACGAGGCCTTTTACTATTACGGGGTGGCGGTGCTTCCTGAGGCGGAGGCCTTCGCGTGGTGGGGCGCCGACAATTTGACCGCCATGAACATGTTGACCGGCTCGTCCGGCTATTCGGCCGGGAGCACGGGCGATGGCAACTACGCGGTCGAACAGATCTTCGTCGTGGTCAAGATTGGCAGCTCCTACCATTACTGGGTGCCAGCGTTCAAGACGATGGAGGAATCCACCGGCATCGATCTCGTCGCGGCGACTGGCTACAACAGGGCCAACCTACTCGCGGTCGCCGGTGGTACGGTGACCGCCACAGCGGTGCAGGGTGTTTCTGAGAGTGCCGTGACTGGGTACCTCGCCGATCGGGCGGCTGCCTTGCGAACGGTCATCCACAATGACCACCCCAATGCTTCCGTCGGCGAGATTGTCGGGGAACGCAGGATTGTGCCGTTGACCTTGGGCGACCCAAACGAAGGGCTCCCGGCCGGTTGGGATGTGCTGTCCGGCTTTGATAACTTCGCTTTCGATGATCCGTATGCTTCGTATTCCGGGAATGCCCCAGGGACGACCTTCACCTTCGCAACGACGATGAGGTTGTATATTGGCCCCAGCAATGCCGCGGGCACCGACCTTAGCAGCTACATCGTGATGTTCGGTGGGCAGATGTCCGATTTCGCCGGTCATCAGGTAACCGTCGGCTTTTCGGCGGCGAACAAGGTTCAGATATTGATAGACGGGTTGGTCGTCGGTGAAGCCGCCTCCCCCTATGCTGGGGAGCTTGGGATGAAATACTACATTGATCACCCCTACGTCGCCGGAGCTGCGACCGCGTACGACGAGGCAAAATTCAATCGGGTTCGTGCAGGAGGTCGCTATGCCTTGAGTGTTGGCACCGGGGCTATGAACGCGGCGAGATTCAGCAACGGCAGCGCGCCCGGTTCGACGCATTGGTCCGGCAAGGTTTGGCGCCAACGACTCCAGAGCGAGTTGACGCCTCTCTGTGCTTGCTGGGCCTGGATTGGTTGCGGCAACGCGACCAATCCACGGACTTGCTCGCGCGCCTTGAGCGGGTGCAGTACGTCGAGCATCACACCGTTGCCCTGGCCGGCCAAGAGACGGGCTTCTTTGTGGACATTCCGGTGGTTGGCGTGGGCATTGCCAGAGACGGCCTGACCGCGACCACCGCCGAATTCCGACGCGCCTACATCCAGCTGGGCAGCACCATGGAGCACAGCGTGATCGAACAGAACTACCCGGGCATGAGCGCGGTATCCACTGTCAGATACGTGCGGGAGAACAATCTGGCGGGGGGCAAGACGTTCTATGCGACCTCAGCCAACTACCCGACCATCGCCGCCGATCCGGCATTCATTGCGGGATGGAGCGCGACGTGGCGCAATACCCATCTGCCCAACGTGATCGCCGCGGGTGCCACATTGGTGCTGCCGCAGAGCGGAGCGATCACCATGGGCTCGTTGACGGGAAACGGTTACTTCGAAATCTACGCGAGCTCGATCACCGCCAAGATCAACCCCGGTCTGCTCAATGGCGGCTACGCCAATCAGCCAGGTACTGCCGATGCCACGAAGAATTCCACACCCAACAAGGACACGAACAAGCCCGATGGATTGGACAATAAAGAATCTCCAGACCCCATCGACCTATATAACGGGGCTTATGTGGCCGATCAGATTGACCTCGCCCTGGGCTCAGGCGGGGCGCGCGGGTTGAGCCTGTCCCGGCACTACAGTTCTTCCGGTGATGCCGGCCCATCGGGCTTTGGCCGGGGATGGTCGCACAATTTCGGCTCTTCCGGTTTCGTAGTGGCTGACCGAGGTGGATGTGGCAAACGGGGAGATGCTTGAAAAGCGAACCGCGCTTCTTCCTTTCTTTGAGGCCTTCGCCGTGCAGGTGATAGAAGCCTGCCGTTCGCTGACCCAAGCGGCCGGGCTGCTCAAGCTGGATTGAGACGGTGTCATGCTGATCGTGGCACGGGCGGTGAAGCGCGGCCTGGGCGACGCAGCACCGAGCCGGTCGCCACATCGGCCTCGACGAGAAGGCTTTGGCCGCGACCAGGACTACGTCTCGCTGATGATGACCCTGAAGAACCGCCGGGTGCTGGAAGTAGTCCCCGGTCGCAGCACCACCGACGCGATCGCGCTGCTGGAAACGCATCCGCCGACCAACGCCAGGCCGTCGTGGCCGCCGCGATGAACGTCAGGCGCCAACTTCGCCGCCGCCGCCAAGAAGGCTGCCCGCAGGCGGCCATCGATACGACCGCTTCCACGTCTCCATGCACCTCAACGGGCCGTCGACAAGGTGCGGCGACGGGAGCATCTCCGGCTGCTCCGAAGAAGGCGACACGAGCCTGACCGGCACCAAGTTCCTCTGGCTGCAGGGGAGGCCGCCCGAGGGCGAACGCGCCCTGACCTTCGACGAGTTGTGCGAACGCAACCTCAAGACCGCTGCCGGGCCTGGACCCACAAGGGAGACCTTCATCGAGTTCTGGAGCCAGGAGAGCGCCGAAGGGCGCAGGCCAACGCTTCTTCACGCAGTGGTACAACGCAGCAGCGGCCCGCAGCAAACTCGAGCCGCTCAAAGAAGGTGGCCCGCATGCTCAAAGGCCCATCTGCTCGGACTACTCAGCTACTTACGCCCACCCCGTGACCAACGCGATCACCGAGGACTTCAATTCCCGCATCCAAGCCGTGGAGGCCGATGCCCGCGGCTTCCGCAGCTTCGCCAACTATCGTATCCGCATCGCTTTTCACTGCGGCAAACTCGACCTCCGCCCGGTCCTCACGCCACAATCTAGCCTAAGATTCCGGAAGAGCCACAATTTCGAGGGATTCCCTTTCCGTACATTCCGATACCA
>JADJTK010000050.1 GCA_016711225.1 Opitutaceae bacterium | reverse complement strand
TGTCATGCTGATCATGGCACGGGCGGTGAAGCGCGGCCTGAGCGACGCAGCACCGAGGCGGTCACCCACATCGGCCTCGACGAGAAGAGCTTTGGCCGCGGCCAGGACTACGTCTCGCTGATGACCGACCTGAAGAACCGCCGGGTGCTGGAAGTAGTCCCCGGTCGCAGCACCACCGACGCGATCGCGCTGCTGGAAACGCTGCCCGCCGACCAACGCCAGGCCGTCGTGGCCGCCGCGATGGACATGGGCGCTAACCCCGCCGCCGCCACCAAGAAGGCCTGCCCGCAGGCGGCCATCGTGCACGACCGCTTCCACGTCTCCATGCACCTCAACGAGGCCGTCGACAAGGTGCGGCGACAGGAGCATCGCCGGCTGCTCGAAGAAGGCGACACGAGCCTGACCGGCACCCAAGTTCCTCTGGCTGCAAGGGGCCGCGCCCGAGGGCGAACGCGCGCCCTGACCTTCGACGAGTTGTGCGAACGCAACCCCTCAAGACCGCGCGGGCCTGGACCCACACGGAGACCTCCATCGCGTTCTGGAGCTAGGCGAGCGCCTAGCGCGGCCACCGCTTCCTCACGCAGTGGGACAACGCAGCGGCCCGCAGCAAACTCGAGCCGCTCAAGAAGGTGGCCCGCATGCTCAAGGCCCATCTGCTCGACTACTCAACTACTTCGCCCACCCCGTGACCAACGCGATCACCGAAGGCTTCAATTCCCGCATCCAAGCCATTACGCTGATGCCCGCGGCTTCCGCAGCTTCGCCAACTATCGTATCCGCATCCTTTTTCACTGCGGCAAACTCGACCTCCGCCCGGTCCTCACGCCACAATCCTAGCCACTAAGATTCCGGAAGAGCCTAAACTTTGAACCAATGAAACGTCGCAATCTTGTTCTCTCGGCTGTGGTTGTTCTGGCGGTGTTGCTGATCGGTTTTTGGTGGGTGCGTGCACGGGAGAATCCGTTACCGGTCGTCCAGCCTGTTGCACAAAAGCCGGTGAACACTGACGCTGTGGATTCGCAGACTCTGCCGAAACCACTTCCGCCCGTGAATCCAGAAAAGATGGTTCAACCTCCTCCACGGGGGGCGAGTGAGGCTGAGCAATGGGCTTGGTGGCGTGCGATGAGCGAGAAGGATAGGTTCTTCGAATACAAGATGCCCATCTCGTTTTACGGACGGGTTGTCGACGAAGCGGGTGTGCCGATCGCCGGCGCGAAGATTAAGTTCACATGGACCGATCTCAGCGTTGCGGGAACGGGAAAACAGGAGACCGAAAGCGATGATGCTGGGCTCTTCTCGCTAGGCGGCGCTATTGGCAAGGGATTGGTCGTGCAAGTGGGCAAGGCGGGATACAAGCACTTCATCACGAAGAATCGCTTTAGTTTCGAATACGCTATGTTTGCCGACCCCAAATACCACGTGCCGGACAGGGTGAATCCTGTGGTGTTTGTGCTTCGAAGGAATCGTGAAGCCGAGCCCTTGATTGTGCGAGAGAACCAAGAAGCTGAGTTGGCGCCGGGCCAATCCAAGGCGTTCTCGATTGGCCCGAGTGGCACCACGATCACTGTAGCGCGACAGCTGAGCCCGAACGTCGATCAGCGCGCCTGGGTGGGGCGTGTGAGCGTGGAGGGAGGAGGACTGGCATTGGCCACCGACGAGTTTCCTTTTGAAGCCCCCGAGAACGGCTACGAATCATCGATTGTAGTTGATTCACAAACACCGAAGCCCGTAATATGGCAGGGGGACAATGGAACGGCATTCTTCGTAAGAACGCCCCAAGGGTATGGGCGAGTCACCGTGCGGAATACGCCCGGCATGGCTTGGGTTTATGTGTCGTCATACTTCAATCCGAAGCCCGGCAGCCGAAACCTAGAATTTGATCCGGCGAAAGCGATTACGCCGAAGCCGTAAACGCCCACCGGCAAGCAGAACCAAGCGGCACGCGTCGCGCCAGTCGCCCCGAGCCGCGACTGAGCACGCCGTCTGCGTCCTCCCTCCGCGCCGTTGTCGCTGCGGTCCGGTAAGCACCTTCCCCGCCGGCGGCGGCCGGTGCGCGAGGAATCGCGCACTGCTCGCGTGGGCGGAACCCGCGCTGCTCGCGCAGGAGGACCCTGTGCTGCTACGGCGCTCCTGGAACACCCGCGCCGTCGCCGTCGTGTCTCCACTTCGTTCTGCTGGCCAGCAGAACTACGTTGCGCCTCTTCGGCGTCCGTCGATCTGGCCCGCCCCGCTGCGCCCGGCAGGCTGCCGCGAAGGCCTCAGCGGCCATCGTCCGGAGTGGCGGAGAGATCCTCCTTGCCGCGCGGGGGGAGCGGGCGTGCACTGCTCGGGCATGCCGGCCCTCAGACGTACCCCGCTCTTTGCCTTCAACCAGCAGCACGGCGCCCGCTTCGTCGATTTCGGCGGCTGGGAGATGCCCGTGCAGTACAAGAGCATCCTCGACGAGCATCGCGCGGTGCGCCAGCGCGCCGGCCTTTTCGACGTGTCCCACATGGGCGAGGTCGAGGTCACCGGCCCGGAGGCGATGCGCTTCCTCGACCACCTCGTCACCAACGACGTCTCCACGCTCTTCCCCGGCCGCGTGCTCTATTCGACGATGTGCCAGCCCGACGGCGGTGTGGTCGACGACCTCATCATCTACTGCCGCGGCGCGCAGGATTTTCTCGTCTGCGTCAACGCTTCCAATACCGACAAGGACGTCGCTTGGATCAACGCGCAGGCCGTCGGCTTCGCCTGTACGGTGCGCGACCGCTCCGACGACTTCGCGCTGCTCGCGCTTCAGGGCCCGGCTTCCGTCGCGATCCTGCAGCCGCTGACCTCCGCCGCGCTCGGTTCGCTGAAATACTACCATTGCCTGCCCGGCACGGTCGCCGGAGCCGAGGTGCTCATTGCCCGCACCGGGTACACCGGGGAGAACGGCTACGAGCTGTTCTGCCGCCCCGCCGATGCCGAGGCACTGGCCGTCGCGCTCCTGGCCGCCGGCCATGCTCACGGGTTGGAGCTCGCGGGGCTGGGTGCACGCGACAGCCTGCGCCTCGAGGCGGGTTATCCGCTCTACGGACACGAGATTTCCGACCAGATTTCGCCGCTGCAGGCCGGCCTCGGCTGGGTGGTGAAGCTCGACAAGGCCAGCAACTTCATCGGGCGCGACGCCTTGCGCGCGCAGAAGGCCGCCGGGTTGCCGAGCAAGATCGTGTTCTTCAAGACGGGCGACCGCCGCATCGTGCGCGCCGGTACGCCGGTGGTCGACGCCTCCGGCCCGGTGGGGGAGGTCAAATCCGGCACACTTTCGCCCCTGCTTAACGAGTCGATCGGCTCGGCCCTGGTGCGCACCGGCGCCGGCGAGCTCTCCGTTGACGTGCGCGGTACTGCGCTCAAGCTCACGCCCACCAAACCGCCCTTTGTCACCCTGCCGGCGAAATCCTAACCATGTCCGTCCCCTCCGACCGCAAGTACGCGAAATCCCATGAATGGGCGCAGCGCCAGCCCGATGGCACGGTGCTGGTGGGCATCACCCACTACGCCCAGAACAGCCTTGGCGACATCACCTACGTGCAGTTGCCGAAGGTGGGCGCGGTGTTGCAGGCCGGTGAGAGCTTCGGGGTGGTAGAGAGCGTGAAGGCCGCCTCCGATCTCTACGCCCCGATCGCCGGCACGGTGTTGGCGATCAATGAAGCCCTCAACCAGACTCCGGAGACGGTCAACAAGGACCCGCACCTCGGTGGTTGGATGCTCAAGCTGCAGCCGGCCAACGCCGCCGAGTTCGACGGCCTGCTCTCGGCCGACGCCTACGCGAAGCAGATCAGCTGAGGCGGGGGTGGGGCCGAGTGCCGCAAACGGACGGGCCCGTCGGGGTGTCGCTTGCGACGCTCCCAGCGCCGTCGGGAATCGGAAGCGGTTCCGCTACGTGAAGGCGGAGCCCCCTCCCTGCCATTGGCTGAACGACTCCGTCGTCCAGCTACGTCGATGCTTGCGCGATGGCTGAATGACTTCGTCTAGCTACGCCGAGCACTCGTCGACCAGCCGGTGCACGGAGGCAAGCAGGTCGCGGCTGGAATAGGGCTTGCTAAGCAGGGCGTAGCCGGGCTCAGGCGCGGTGCCCGGCGGCAGCATCTCCGCGGTGTAGCCGCTGCAGAACAGCACGGGAATCTCCGGATGGCGCGCCTTGAGGTAGTCGTGCACCTGGCGGCCATTGCGCTTGGGCATCAGCACATCCAGGACGGCGAGGCGGATCTCGCCGTGGTGCCGGGCGATCACCGCCTCTGCCTCCTCCCCGTCGCAGGCGGCTAGGACGTGGAAACCGTTGCGGCTGAGCAAGCGCTCGGCGATGACCCGCACGGCGGAATCGTCTTCCGCGAGCAGGATGGTGCCCTGCCCGGCGGGGAAGCCGTCCTCGGCTGGGTCCTCGGTGGGCTCCAGTTCGGTGGCGATCAGCGGAATCATGATCCGAAATACCGTGCCGGCTCCCACTTCGATGTAGACGCTGATCGCGCCCTCGTGTTGGCGCACGATGCCGTAGACCACCGAGAGGCCCAGGCCGGTGCCCTTGCCCGCAGCCTTGGTGGTGAAGAACGGTTCAAACAGCCGATCCAGTACGGCTCGGGGCATACCGCTGCCGGTGTCGCTGACCTTCAGGACCAGGTGGGGGCCGGGCTTGAGGTCGGGGAATTTTTCGCAATCGGCCGGCTCGAGCGTGACCCGCTCCAGCGCAATGCGGATTTGGCCGCCCCCGGGCATGGCGTCGCGGGCGTTGAGGCAGAGGTTGAGCAGGACCTGCTCAAGCTGGCCCTTGTCGGCAAGCAGGGTGATGGGCGCCGGAAGGGGGGTGACCTCCAGCGCGATGTGTTCACCGAGGACACGGCGGAGCATCTTGGCCAGATCGGCGACGAGCGCGTTGGCCTCCAGCGGCTCCATGTTGAGCGGCTGTTTGCGGCTGAAGGCCAGCAATTGGCGGGTCAGCTGCGCCGCCCGCTGGGTGGCGGTCTGGATGGACTCGATGTCCTCGCGGTCCTGGGGGGAGGCGGCCAGCGATTCCTGCAGGAACCCGGCGTGGCCGCGGACGACCTGGAGAATGTTGTTGAAGTCGTGGGCCACCCCGCCGGCGAGCAGGCCGATGGCCTCCATTTTCTGGGCCGAGCGCAGTTGCTCCTCGGCGCGGCGCAGCGCCCGCTCCGCTCGTCGTCTTTGAAAAATAGTGACAGACAGCACGACGATGACCGCGCAAAGCAGCACGAAGATCGCCCCGGCGGCAATGAGCCGGGCGCGGTTGATCTGGTAGAAGGTGGTAGGGGCGTTGACGACCTGGGTGCCGGGAGGGAGTCGGTCGAGCGCGAGACCGAAGCGCTGCATCTGGCGGTAGTTGACGGCCAGGCGCTGCGGGGAGTGGCGCACGACCGGGATCGATCCGGCCGGCTCGCCCGCCAGCACGCGCAGGGCGAGTTCACCTACCTTGGCCCCGTGCAGATCAGCGACGACCAATCCGCCCCCCAGGCCGTCCCACGGCTCCTGGCTCCAGTTGTTTTCTCCCGGGGGCTGGGAGGTGATGAAGATGGGCACCCGTGCGCGGTGGCCAAGGCGTGGGTGAAGGAGGCGTCGCGGTAGTTGTAGTGGCCATTCACATCGACGGTGACGTCGAGGATGAGGCCGACGGTGCCGTCGGGCAGGGTGGACACGCGCTGGATCAGTTCCGCGTCGGTCCAGTCCTCATAGTATTCGAAGGTATAGCGATTGGGGAGCTTCGGGAGGGCGTCTTCAAACGAACGGCGCTTTTCGCGGCTGCTGTCGGAGGGGTTGCCGATGACGAGGATCCGTGTGGTGTCGGGCTTGAGGCTCTGGATGAGCTGGAAGGTGCCGGCGAAGTCCGATTCCTCGGCTACGCCGGTGATGCCGGACTGGCCGGCGATCATTTCCGGGGTGAAGCGGTTGAGCCCGCCAAAGACCAGCGGGATGTCGGCCCCGAGGCGGGCGCGATACTTGAGGGCGAAGTCGAAGGCGGCGTTGTCCAGGGTGATGATGAGGCGCGGCGGGCGGATGCGACATTTGTCGGCCAGGTCCTCGAGCAGCCAGTGTTCGCGCTCCGGATCAGGGAAACGTTTGAAATCGAGATGCTGGATGACCGGTTCGATTTCGGGGTGGCGTGGCTTGAGGGCGGAGAGGAAGCCGGAGATCTCGTCGTCGCTCCACTCGTAGCCGGGCGCGTAGGAGTTGATGATGAGGATATCCGGGGGCGTGCTTTGCGCGGGGAGCGGACGAGGGGACTCTTCCGCGCGCATGGGGCCGGGCGCGCCGCAGCAAAACGCGGTGGCCAAAAGGATCGCGAAACCGAGGAGACGCCGCCAACCTTGGTTGTATCGCAATTGGGGTCGCGAGCCATTCGGGGTCGGCATAGTGGGGAAACTCGCCAGAACCATTCGGCTCCAAGGTGAGGCAGTGCGGGGAAAGGCAATGGCGCGCAACAGGGCCGGGGCGAAACGGCGTGGTCGTGATAGCGGTGGGATTGTCGCCCGTCCCGCGGCTTAATCTTGCGCGCCGTGGCGGGCGGCGCGGGCGCCCGGCGCAGCTCATGGGTCTTGGCCACCGCGAGGAATTCGTAGAAACCATGCAGGCGGGCGAAGTAGTAGCCCGGCCGGCCGTCGAGGAAACCGAACTGGAAGAGGTAGACGTAGAAGAAGCGCAGGGTCGGCCGCAGCGGCAGGTGGCGCGACCAGGCCTTGAGTCGCCGCCTCCATGATACCGCGCCGGCCTGCAGGGCGGTGCCGCGCTGGCCGAGCGCGTCCTCAAGGGCGAGGTGGGCCTCCCAGTTGGAGTAGCGGTTGTGCTTCTCGACAAAGACATCGACGGAGGGAAAGGCGTAGTGGTCCATCTCGGCGCGCAGGCGTCCGGTGGCGCCCTGCACGACGATGTGCTCGTGCACCTCGTTGTCGCCGCTGGCGGTGGCGCCCTGCACGAGCCGTTCGTAGCGGCCGAGCCGGTGGCGGAAGAGCCGCAGATTCCAGTTGGGGTAGTAGGCGTGGCGCAGCCAACTCCCCATGAACATGAAGCGGCGGTTGATCCAGTAGCCGTTGGTTGGATGCGCCGGGTCGGCGACGATGGCGCGGAATTCCGCCTCGGTGCCGGGGGGCAGCACCTCGTCGGCATCGAGAATAAAGACCCATTCGTGCCGGAAAGGGGAGGTTCTCCAAGGCCCAGTTCTTCTTCTTTGGCCAAGTGCCGTTGAAGGCGAACTGCACAACCTGGGCGCCGTGGGCGGCGGCGATGGCCTGGCTGCCGTCCGTGCTCTGGGAGTCGACCACGATGATTTCGTCGGCCCAGGCGACCGACTGCAGGCAGCGGGGCAGGTTGGCGGCCTCGTTCTTGATCGGGATGAGAATGGAGACCGGGACTTGCGCCATGCTGTTGCGCTACCAACGAACGCGCGCCGCGTCATGCTTTCTTTTCGGGGAGGGCGAGTTGGCTCCGCCTGACACCGGGTGTCGCCGCTCAATGCGATCGAGGCGTTTCTGCGGCGGTTTCTTGCGCCCGTGGAGGTTGTTTCTGCTGCGCCCGCCTTCGCGCCGCGACCGAAGGGCCAGTAGGCTAGAACCCGGCAGTTGCTGGGCGAAATCCTTGGCTGGGGGGCGGTGCAGCTGCACTTTTCGGTGGCCGGGTTCCGGTTGTCTATTTCGACGAAGCGGATACATCTAGCGCGTCCGGCGCCGCTACCCGCGACGGGGCCGGGCGGCCCCCCCGGCCGTTCGCGACGGTCCACCCGTTGGAACGGAATCCTGAACCACCAACGGAGCATCGACCATGAGCAAGCCAAGCCAGGTCAATACGTGGTACGGCTGGACGCCGGACCGCCCGGACTATCGCGACAAACTCTACGCCGCCATCGCCAAGCCCCCGAAGAAATTGCCGGCCCTCGTCGACCTGCGAAGCGGCTGCTCGGCCGTGGAGAACCAGGGGGAACTGGGCAGTTGCACGGCCAACGCCCTCGTGGGCAACCTCGAGTTTCTGGAGAAACAGGCCGGCCGGCGAGTCACCAATCTGAGCCGGCTATTCGTGTACTACAACGAGCGCGCCATGGAGGGCACGATCAACGAGGACGCGGGCGCGGCCATCCGCGACGGGGTGAAGTCGCTCGTCAAGCAGGGAGTCTGCACGGAGAAGAAGTGGCCCTATGTCATCGGCAAGTTCACCGCAAAGCCGCCGATACCCTGCTTCAAGGAAGCACTCCAACACCAGGTGCTCTCGTATCATCGTATCGTGACCCTGCTGGAGATGCGGCGCTGCCTAGCCGAGGGTTTCCCCTTCGTCTTTGGCTTCACCGTTTACGACGCCTTCGAGTCCGCTGGGGTTGAGCGGACGGGGGTGCTTGACCTGCCCCGACCCGCTGAGCGGGCCCTGGGCGGCCACGCGGTCATGGCGGTTGGCTACAACGAGTCCGCGAAGCGCTTCACCATCCGCAATTCCTGGGGTTCGGATTGGGGCCTGGGCGGCTACTTCACGATGCCCTATGCGTATCTGGAGGATCGCAACCTCTCCGACGACTACTGGACGCTGCGAGCCATGGAGCTGTGAGTGGGTTCGCACCAACGCAATTGACGGCATCACCGCAACGAAGCGCTTGCTGAGTAGGGCCGGTCTGTGGCCGGCCGTTGGAGTGCGGCTGCGGCCGCAAGGGTGTGGCCGGTCGCAGACCGCGGCCTTACCCGCTTCGTCGCGTGCCTGGGTGCATTCCCGGGGGCTTCCCCTCAATTATCCGCCCCAGCGGCCGATACGTTTGTCGCTTTCTTCCCACTTCCCATGAAAACCAAACTGACCGTCCTCTTCGCGGCATTTGCCGCTCTGTGTCTCGTACCGATGCTGCAAGCCCAAGTGGAGCCCGCTGTACAGGCGAAGATCGATGCCGAGATCGCGGCAGCGACCAGTCTTGCCGCCGATCCTACCGTTGTCGCGGCGGTGAAGGCCCATAACGCCGCCCCCTCGGCGGAAGCGCAGGCGATGACCCAGGACAAATGGAAAGCGCTGACCTTGCTCGACCCCTATGTGCGCTCGTTCTCGAAGAATCCCACCGGCGCGATATTGAAGGAGAAGAAGTCCGGGTTCGTTTCGGAGGCTTTTCTTTCCGGTGCGGACGGCACCAAGATCGCCTTCCTGACCAAGCCCTCCAATTGGAGCCACCAGGGCAAGCCCAAGCACGACCAGCCCATGCAGGGCAAAACCTGGCAGGGCGAGATCGAGGTCGATGAATCCACCGGTCTCCAACAGGTGCAGGTGGCCGTACCGGTGCTCGATGGAGGCAAGCCGATCGGCTCCCTCGTCGTTGGCCTGAGCGTCACGAAGATGAAGAACTGAACCGGCTCCGCTGCGCCTCCGTTTCCCCATGGCCACCACGCGTAGCCTGCCCCGTCTGATCGATCTGTTGGTGCTCGGTTTTGCCGTGGTTGCCTTCGGCACCACGGCATTGCTGTTTACCACCGCCCGCAGCCAGCAGCGGGATCAGGAGCGTTTGATGCACGCGGTTGTCGCCAGTTTTCAGGACTTCAACGCGCTGCGAGCGGAGCTTGCGGCCGGTCGAGCCCAGGTGGAGACCATGGTGCGCTCCCGCGACCCCGACGAGATCGAACAGCTGCTCGGCAAGGTGAAGAGCGCGGATCTGGCGGTGGCCAAGTCGCTCGAGGGGCTGGCCGATTCCACCGTCATGGCGGCCTGGCAGAAGCTCGCCACGCAGGAGAAACGGGCGACGGAGGCGGTGCTGATGGGCGACGCCGGCCGCGCCTCCGAGTTCATGATGCAGGAGGTGGCGCCCGCCACGACTGAGCTGGGACGGGCAATGGAGGCCGCCCTGCAGGCGAAACAGAAGATTTTGGACGCGAGACTCGACCGCGCGGCCGCCGCCCATAACCGCGCCAGCCTGGCGATCGTGGCGGTTGCCGTGGTGGCGGTGTTCGCACTGGTGGTGTTTGGCTGGGCCTTGCGGCGGCGCATCGCGCACCGGTTGGCCGATACTGCGGTTTCGCTCGGCCGCATGAGCGCACGCTTGGAGGAGACCCTCGGTGAGCTCGGTGGCACGAGCCAGCAGCTTGCGGAGGGAGCCAACAAGCAGGCCGCCACTCTCGAGGAAACCAGCGCCACGTTGGAGGAGATTGCCGGCATGACCCGGCGCAACGCCGAAAATGCCAGTCATGCCCGCGAGCTCGTGCGCGAGACGCGTACGTCCGCCGAGAGCGGGCACAACGACATGCAGCAAATGACTGCCGCCGTGGCGGCCATCAAGACTTCCTCCGATCAAATCGCCTCGATCATCAAGACCATCGACGAGATCGCCTTCCAAACGAACATCCTCGCGCTCAATGCCGCCGTCGAGGCCGCCCGGGCGGGCGAGGCGGGGGCCGGTTTTGCCGTCGTGGCCGAAGAGGTCCGCAGCCTCGCCCAGCGCAGTGCGGTGGCGGCCCGCGAGACCGCCGCCAAAATCGAGGATGCGGTGCAGCGCACCGGGGAGGGTGTGCGTATCAGCGACAAGGTGGGCTCGGCGTTGGAGGAGATCGTCACCCGCATTCGGCGCACCGACGAACTCATTACCGAAATCGCCACCGCCAGCGATGAGCAGAGCACGGGGCTGGTCCAGCTCAACACGGCGGTCTCGGCGATGGACCATGTCACGCAGGGTAATGCCGCTAGTGCGGAGGAGACGGCCTCCTCGGCCCAGGAGCTTTTCCAGCAGGCTTCGGCTTTGGTGGGCGCGGTTGAGGAGCTCAACAGGTTGGCGGGCCTCTCGACTGGCATGGCCGCACCTGGCTCGGCCGCCGTGCCGGCGCATCGGGAGAAGACAGCTGCCCCGGGCAGCGCACCCTCGGTGAAGATTGCCAAGTCGGTGCCGGCCCTGATGGCGCGGCATTGAACCGGCGGCAGGAGCGCCGAATTGCAGGGGCGGATGAGCCGCAATACGGAGACTGGTGGAGCGCGCCGGGTGCCGGCTCGTGTGCGGTTACGGGCTTACGTTTGGCTCAGGAGCGCCGTGCGAATCGCGCGGAATCTCGAGCCTGATGCAACCGCGAGCGCGCGGTTGGGAACGGCCTAGAGGAGGGGGCGCGAGCACGTTGCCTACTGAGGAACGGCCGGAGGGCTGCGCTCAGAGCTTCTCCTCGCGCAGAGTGAGCCGGCCGAGGTCGGGTTGGCCGAGGCCGTGGGCGGAGGCCAGGCCGATCATGGCAACCTTGGCGGCGGCGAGACCGAGCAGGGTGCAGCCGTAGGCGTCGACTGAGACCGGGTTGACGCCGACGATCACCTTATGGGCCTGCCGCAGTTCGCCGGGGCCGGCGGGGCCATTGGTGAGAAGAAATTCGGTACCGTCGCAGACGTTGAGGGTGGGGCGGCGCAGAAGATTCACGTCGGCGATGCATTGGGAGAGGAAGGTGATGTCCTCGTATTCGCCCTTCGCGCCGGAGCCGTTGTGGAAGAACTGGTTGGTGGTGCGGTGGCAGGCCCCCATCGTGTTCTTCAGGCAGCCGCTGAAGCCGGTGCCGGCGTGGTGCTTGGCGATGGGCAGGTTGAGCAGCACCTCGCAGTCCAGGTAGGTGCGATTGACCTTGGCCTTCTTGAGCGAGACTCCGCCAGGAATCTCGACCTCGGTCCACTCGCCGGGGTTCCGGCGGCCGGCGGCGGTGAGCTTTGGGTACTGCGCGCCGAGGGTCGTGCGTGTCCAGTAGTCGTTGGCCGGGTCGATGATGTAGGTGATTTCGGCGGCGCCCGCCTCGAGGCAGAGCTGGAGGACGGCGAGGGTGACATCCGGCGTGGTGAAGGAGCCGGGCTTGCGCCACCAGTTGGGGGCGTTGATGAGCAGGCCGACCTTGGCGCCGGGCTTCACGAAGCGGCCGATGCCGCCGGCCAGTGCGATCGCGCGTTGGGTGGCAGCGAAGGTGTCGGCGCCCTCACGTCCCGAGCGTAACGTCGTTCGCGAGACCGTCCGCAATGGCGTCGGTTTCGGAAACGCAATTCTTGGCGACTGGCGCCACGACGGAGGGAAAGAAAAAGGCGGCGGCTGCCGGAGCAACCGCCGCCAAGACCGCCGCGCGCAGGGCGCGTGACGACCGGGGGGAATCAGGAAGTGGCGCCGAGCAGAGCGTTGACCTTGCGCAGCACCTCGAAGGCGTCGGCCACGTAGAGCACGTCGGCCTTGCCCTGGGCCCAACTGCAGGCGGCGTTGAGATTGATGGCGCGGCGCTCGTTGATGAAACGCCAGCCGACGGTGTGCGGCTCCTCGCCGTGGCAGCAGGTGGCCAGGCCCTTCTGGTGGCGCGGCGTGGAGCCGGTCTGGCCGACTTGGTTGAGGTGCGTCATGAACTTGAGCACGGCCTGGCCTTCGCCGCTGAGGTCGACCAGCGACTTGGTGCTGCCGAGGGAGGCCTGCGCTTGCTGCAGGAAACCGAGGATGAGCTGTTCGGCCTCGGCGGCATGGGCCTGGCCGTCGGGCTGTTTCTTGGTCCAGCCGGCGCCGGCGACCAGGAGCAGCTTCGCGTCGGGGCGGATGGTCTGCTGGTCGGCGGGCGGGGATTTGAGGCCGGTGACCTCCGTGCGGATATGGGGCAGGGCTACGAGTACGCCCTCGACGGTGGCGCTGCCCGCGGGGCCTGCGTAGGCGGGGGCGCAACCGGACTCCAACAACACGATCCAGGGCCGGGAGGAGCGGGAGAGCACCCCTTCCATCCGTTGGCGGTAATACCAGCGAGTGACGGCGGGTTTGCCGTCGGTGGCAGCAAGGGCGGTGACGTGGGTGTCGATGCGACCACCGAGGCGTTGGGCGACGCCGGCGAGGGTGCGGTTGGCGCGGGAGCCGGCGGGGGCGAGGATGATGGTGGCCCCGGCGGACTTGGCGATGGCCTCGGCGGCGGCCGCGTCGGTGGAGTAGCGCGACTGGGCGAACTCCACTCCAGATACCCCGAGAAGGCGGACGACGCCGCTGGTGGCGATGGCTTCGGCGGCGGGCTGCACCGTGGCGCCGATGAGGCCGGCGACGAACTTCGAGCCGGTCAGCGAGGTGGCCAGGGATTGCGCAGCGGAGAGGGTTTCGAGGGCGAGTTGGCCCAGCGAGCCGTCGGCTTCGGTGAAGGCGAGAAAGAGGATGGTTTCCATGGGACGGGTGGAAGAAGTTGGTAGTTGGGGTTTGGTAGTTGGTCGTTCATGGAGAGTCGGTCGAGCTTGGCCGGGATCGGCGAGGTACGCCGAAAGTCCGAACCAACTTCCAATCTCCAGCTGCCAACTACGCTGCGCAGCGGTCAGTCCTGTTTGATCCAGGCGACCAGTTCCTGGGCGATGGCGTCGGGGGTGAGGTCCTTCACGATCCGGGTTTCGCGGCGCTGCTTGGGCAGGGAGACGCCGGCGAAGGTCAGGCCCTCGTTGGCGATCTTGGCGGGTTTGGCGCGCTGGAGGGCGGGCATGGCGGTGCGCATGTTGAGCATGCCCACCTGGGGGTTGTTGGCCGGTTCGGGAAGGTTGCCGGTGGCCCAACCGAGCAGGGCCGGAGCACCGGCGCAGACGGAGACCTGGTGTTTGCCGCCCTCGACGCGCTCGAGGATTTCGAGGGAGCCGTCGGGCTTCACGGTGAGCTGGTCGACGCCCTGGAACTGGTCGATCACGCCGAGGCGTTCGCCGACCATCTGCATCGTCGAACCGGTGCCGCGGGAGGCGGATTCCCAACCACCGAATACGAGCATCTTGGCCTTGTCGAGGGCCGGGATGGCGTTGATCGCCTCGGCCAGGGCGGCGGCCACCTCGAAGGATTCGGTGAAGCCACCGGAGGGGCCGTCGAGGGCGACGAGCTCGAAGGGGACCTTCTGGGCGACGGTCATGAGGACCTGTTGGAGTTTCGCCTTCGGCCCGAGGGCGACCAGCCAGACCTTGGAGCCGGGGAGCTGCTTGGCGAGATTGGCCGCCTCGAAGAGGGCGTGGCCGGCCCAGGGGTCGAGCACGGCGGGGAGCATGAGCTCGTTTTTCAGCGCCGGGCCGGTGGGCGAGGCGATGGGTTCGAGAGTTTGTAGCGGATCGGGGACGATGCTGCCACAGACGACGATGTGATACGGATTGCTCATCGAGGAGAAAGTTGGGGTTACCGGAAGGGGAGATTCATAAGGCCGGGGCGGCAGATGGGAAGCCGGAATCGCGAAAGGCGGAACGTGGACGAAGGAGGGTGGAGGGCGCAGGCGGGCGGAAGGGCCGCAACATGGCACAAGTGACACTTCCGAATTCCCTGCACCCAGCGCGGGCTGGACGGGGGACGTGTCGGTGGTTAGGAAACTAGCACCATGCTGCGCTTCCTCGCCCGTCTCCTTGCGGTGGTGCTTGCCGTCTTGTTCGTGTGCACAACCCTGGCGGTGGTCTTTCTCCGCCCGGTCGGTACGCGGATGCTCGAACCGCAGACCTACAAGGATATCCTGCGCGCGCAGCGGGTGGCCGAGCGCCTACCGGAGCTGGCCGCCGACACCATCGGGCGGGCGAAGTCCGCCGCCGGCCAGACGGCCGAGCGGGCGACGACGGCCGCGCCCGGGGACTTCGCGGGTTGGCTGGAGGCGTGCCCGACCCAGGACGTGCGGCGGCTCATCGCCGCGGTGCTACCGGCCGACTACGTGAACGGGCAGCTGGACGGGGTGTTCGATCAATTCTTCGGGTACATGAACTCCGCGGCGCCCAAGCCGGCGGTGGTCCTCTCCTTTGTCGATTTGAAGCAGCGGATCTCCGGCGGTGTGTTGGAGGACGAGTACGTAAAGGTGCTCCAGACCAAACCCGCCTGTGCGGGCGAGGCGGCGGCGACGGATTTGCCGGTGGGCTGTTGCCCGCCGCCGGAGCGGCTGCCGGAGGTCCGGGAGCGGTTTCGCGAGATGGCCCAGTCGGCGGTGGCGGAGATGCCGGATTCGGTGGATCTGTTTGCCGCCCGGGAGGGGGCGCAGGCGGAGGCCGTGTACCGCGCGATGGATGCGTTGCGGGGCAAGGTCCGGACGTTTGCCTCGCTCGCGCGCTGGCTCTGGGTGGTGTCCGTGGTGTTGCTGATCGGGGTGGCGGTGCTTGGCGTGCGTTCGTGTCGCGGATTGCTGCTGTGGTGGGGGATCCCGTGCCTGGTCGCGGGGGCGGTGGCGGCGGTGTTCGCCCTGCCGACCGCGACGACGGCCAACTGGGTCTTTCAGGTGCTGATCGCCCCTCAGTTGCCTCCGGAGGTGCCGGTGCTCGCCATCGAGACTGCGCTCAGCTTGGTGACTGCCATGGCGCAGGTGGTGCTGGGCTCGGCGCTGAAGAGCGCGGGTTGGTTGGCGCTCGGTGGGTTGGGGGCGGTGCTGGTGTCGCCATTGTTCAAGACGAAGGTAGAACGGGCAAAATAGCCGCGGCTTTTGTGGGGTGGCCGGCCGAGTCTCGCGTCCTGATTCCGGCCCGTTGCCCAAGCCATGCCGCAACTGAGATTGCCCGCGTTCGGCCCGTGACGCCGGCCGGCGCGCTTCCGGCGGCCGGAGCCGAGGGTGCGGGGATGGCGCTCCTCCCGAACCTGCCGGTTCGGGCCCAGCCGAGGGGGTGACGGGCCGCGTACTTTCCGTTGGCTGCCGATCGAGGCGCTCGAGCGAGGGGCCCTCGGGTTGGTCGACCAGGAGCCGATCCGGTGGCCGGGCCGGTCGGCAGTTCCTGCGCCTTGGGGATTGTCTGCCGGCGGGCGGGTTGTTCTGCTGGAACGAAAATCCCCACCACCAGCCCTTTTTCATGCAACCTTCCCAAGACCAATCCGGCCGGCTCTTGCTCAGCGGCAATGAGGCTGTGGCCCTCGCCGCCCTGCACTGTGGCGTGGCGCTCGGTACCGGTTATCCGGGCACGCCCTCGACCGAAATCCTCGAAAGCTTCAGCGCCCTCGGCGGCCGCGCCCAGTGGGCGCCCAACGAGAAGGTCGCCGCCGAGGTCGCCCTCGGCGCCGCCTTCGCCAAGGCCCGCGTGCTCTGCACCATGAAGCACGTCGGCCTCAACGTCGCCGCCGACGTTCTCTTCACGATGACGTATTCCGGCGTCGATGGAGGCTACGTGCTCATCGTCGCCGACGATCCCGGCATGGCCTCCTCCCAAAACGAGCAGGACAGCCGCCGCTACGCCGAGGCCGCCGTCGCGCCGATGTTCGAGCCCGCCGATTCGCAGGAGGCCTACGACCTGCTCCGCGTGGCCTACGAGACGAGCGAGCGCTGGAACATCCCGGTGCTCTTCCGCATGACCACCCGCGTGTGCCACTCGAAGTCGCCGGTGAAGCCGCGCTTCGCCCGCGGAGCCGCGCTTACCGCCGCCGACACCGGTGCGCCCACCCCCGATTTTGTGCGCAACATCGCCGCCCGTGTCATGGTGCCCGGACACGCCAAACCCGCCCATCGCCGCCTGCGCGCGAAGATGGCCGAGATGGAGAACTGGAACAACGCCGGCACCTCCAATCGCGTCGAGCGCCGCGACAACGCCCTGGGCATCATCGTTGCCGGCATCAGCTATCACCATGTGCGCGAAGCGGCGCCGTCGGCGAGCATCCTGAAACTGGGCATGACCTACCCGTTGCCGATGCAGCTTATCCGCGAGTTCGCCGCCTCGGTGCAGCGTTGCGTGGTGATCGAGGAGAACGATCCGTGGCTGGCCGCCGCCTGCCGCGCCGCCGGCATCCTGGTCGACGCGAAGGACGACAACGTCTTCCGCTTTGGCGAGTTCAGCGTCGACCGCGTGAAGCGGATCCTAGCGCGCGACTCCAGCCCCGAGCCGGTGCCGCCGCGCGGCAAGCCGCCGGAGCTGTGCAACGGTTGCCCGCACCGCTCGAGCTTCGAGGTGATGAAGGACCTCAACTGTATCGTCGCCGGCGACATCGGTTGCTACACGCTCGCCGCGCTCCCGCCGCTTGCGGCGATGGACATGATGATCGACATGGGCGCGGCCGTCGGCATGGGCCTGGGGCTGCGCCACGTGCTGCCCCGCGAGCAGGCCAAGCGTGTGGTCTCCGTGATCGGCGACAGCACCTTCCTGCACGGCGGGCTGCCGGGCTTGGTCGAGATGGCGTACAATCCGCCGGATACCGGGCATGTGCTCATCATTCTCGACAACGGCACCACCGCGATGACCGGCCAGCAGGAGCATCCCGGCACCGGCCGCCAGCTCGATGGCGACGGCACCTACAAGGTGAGCTACGAGGACATGGCGCGCGCCGCCGGCGTGAAGAATGTCATCACGCTCAACCCGATCCGGGAGAAGGCGCGTTTCGCCGAAGTGCTCGCCGAGGCCCTGCGCAAGGACGAGCTCTCGGTGATCATCGCCCGCAGCCCCTGCATTCTTTCCGCCGGCCGCATCGTGGCCTGGGAGAAGGAGCAGAAGGAGAAGGCGCTCGCTGCCGCGGCGATTGCCGCCGATGACACCCCGACCGCCGGCTGCGGCTGTGGCTGCGACTGCAAGGGCTAACGGCAAAAGGCCAAATCCCAGAAACCAAACACCATGCTTTCCCCATCCACCACCAACGTCCGTTTCGCCGGTATCGGCGGTACGGGTGTGATTAAGGCCTCCGACATCCTCGCCGACGTCGTCTTCCGCCTCGGCCATGAGACCAAGAAGGCCGAGGTCCACGGCATGAGCCAGCGCGGCGGCTCCGTGCAGAGCGACGTGCGCTTCGGCACCGAAGTGCACAGCCCGATGATCCCCGACGGCACGTGCGATTTCCTCGTCGTCATGGATCTGACGCAGATCGAGGTCGTGCGCGCGGGTCTGCGCGCCGCCGGCACGCTCATCACCCCGGCCGATATCGATACGGTGAAGCTGCCTTCGGCCAAGTCGCTCAATGTTGCCATGCTCGGTCGCCTGAGCCGGCACTTCGATTTTCCTGTCGACGTATGGCTCGCCAGCCTGCGGGCCCATTTCGCCGAGAAGCTCCACGCGGCCAACGACCAGGCCTTCGCCCTCGGGCGGGGGTGAGGCGACCTTCCGACGGCGGGGCGGGCTTCACGCCCGCCGCATCGACGGAGAGCAGAAGGCGGGCGCAAACCCCGCCCCGCCGGCAAACCGACTGAACGGATACTCTGGGATTGCCCTGATCCCAATGTCGGAGCCTGATGGCAGGCGTTCTCGGCCCTGTCAGCGCGAGCAGGTTTGTTGCTTCCAAGGCCGAGTCGCGCAGTGCCGTCGCCCCGAAACCCGAAACGCGAAACATTTTCCGTCCTTACCCCGATGATCCGCAACCTCTGGAACGATCTGGAGGGCACCTTCTTTCCGGAGAGCGCCCTCGACTACATGCCCGAAGCGCGCCTGCGCGAGGTGCAGCTCCAACGCCTCAAGGCCGTCACCGCCCTGAGCTACGCCAATGTGCCGCTCTTCCGCGAGCGGATGGACGCCAAGGGCGTGAAGCCCGCCGACATCCGCACGCTCACCGATGTGCGCCTGCTGCCTTTCTCGGTGAAGGGCGACCTGCGGGATACGTATCCGTACGGATTGTTCGCCGTGCCGATGAGCGAGGTCGTGCGGCTGCACGCCTCCAGCGGCACCACCGGCAAGCCCATCGTCGTCGGCTACACCGCGCAGGACATGGAGGTGTGGAAACAGGTCATCATGCGCACGCTCTACGCCGCCGGGTATTCGCGCGGCGACATCGTGCAAAACATGTACGGCTACGGCCTTTTCACCGGCGGCCTCGGCCTGCACGGCGGGTTGGAGGGCATCGGCGCCACCGTGATTCCGATTTCCGGTGGCAACAGCGAGCGGCAGATCATGGTGATGAAGGATTTTGGCGTCACCGCTGTCTGCAGCACGCCCAGCTATTTCATCCATCTCATCGAGGTCGCGGCGAAGATGGGCATCGATTTCCGCAAGGACCTGAAGGTGAAACGCGGCGTGTTCGGCGCCGAACCCTGGACCGATCAGATGCGCCAGTACATCGAGTCCGCCTCCGGGGTGAAGGCCTTCGACATCTACGGCCTGTCCGAGATCATCGGGCCCGGCGTCGGCACCGAGTGCGAGTGCCAGGACGGCCTGCACATCTTCGAGGACCATTTCCTCGTCGAGATCGTCGATCCGGTCACCCTTGAGCCCGTGCCGGACGGCACCGAGGGTGAGTTGGTCTTCACCACGCTCAGCAAGCAGGCGATGCCGGCCATCCGTTACCGCACCCGCGATATCACCGCCATCGACACGCGTCCCTGCGGCTGCGGCCGGACGGTGCGCCGCATCCGCCGTATCAGTCGGCGCAGCGACGACATGTTCATCATTCGCGGCGTGAACGTCTTCCCCTCGCAGATCGAGACCGCGCTGCTCAAGACGGAGGCCTCGCTCCCGCACTACCAGATCGTGCTCACCCGCAAGGGCGGTCTCGATCGCATGGAGGTGCAGGTGGAGATCACCGGGGCGATGCTCAGCGACAAGGTTGGCGCGATGGAGGAACTCCAAAAGCGCTTCGGTCGCAGCATCGAGCAGATCACCGGTCTCCACGCCGAGGTCACGCTGGTGCAGCCCGGCACCATTCCCCGCAGCGAAGGCAAGGCCAAGCGCCTCTTCGACAAGCGCAACGAAGGATAGTAGCGAGGAGCGAGTAGCGGGTAGCGAGTGGGCCAACCACACCTGTTCATCACCCGTTACTCGTTTGGATCGCTGTCTGATCTACTCACACCTGATTCACTACCCGCTACTCGCGACTGCTTCTACCCCCGATGAAAATCACCCAGTTGTCCGTCTTCCTCGAAAATCGCCCCGGCCGCCTTTCCGCGCTTTGTCGTACACTCGCGGATGCTGCGGTGAATCTCAGCACGCTCATGCTTTCCGACAACGGCGAGTTCGGCCTGCTACGCCTGCTCACCCCCGATGTCGACAAGGCCAAGGCTATCGCGATCGATGCCGGCTATGCGGTGACCACCACCGAGGTCGTCGCCCTGCAGGTGCCGGATCGGCCCGGCGGTCTCGCCGGCGTGCTGGTGCTGCTGGAGAAAGCCGGCGTATCGGTGGAGTACATGTACGCCTTCGCCGAGCGCCCCGGCACCGATGCGGTGATGGTCTTTCGTTTCGACAACACCGACAAGGCGCTCGCTGCGCTGCAGGCTGCCGGCGTCCCCGTTTTTAAGCCGGTGGATCTGTTCAAGCGCTGAGGAGGTTGTTGCGCTGTGGGCCACCGCGGTTAGGCGGCCCCTTCGCCGTTGGTGAAGGGGCGTCGGGGTCGTTCATCTTCGCCGGATGACCCGCTTGATAAACGGCTAGGTCGGCGCCCTAGCCTACAGGGGAGGGCCTGTCACCCCAGGTCCAGCCACGCTCGCCCGATGCCGGCGACCAGCCCGAGGAAATGCGATTCCCATGACGTGCTGCCGCGCACCGGCGCCACCCCGGCCAGCATGCCGCCGTAGAAGAGCAGGACGCCGCCGCCGACAATCAGGTCGGGCGTGGTCTTGGTGAACCAGGCGGCGGCGATGAGGTAGCCGAGGAAACCAAAGATCACCCCGCTCATGCCGACATGCGTGGCCTTGCGTGCGCAGAGCCAGACTAGCCCGCCAGTCGCCAGCGCGATCGTCGCCGCCACCGCGATGAAGTGGGATGGCGCGCGGTGCAACACGAGGTAACCAAGTCCGGCGAAGGGCGGCAGGTTGGCGGCGAGATGTGCGGCGTTGGCGTGAATGAACGGTGAGGTGACGATGCCCCCAGGCCGGCCCCGGTGCGGGGCACGATGCCCAGTTGTTGCGCCGTTGCCGGCCAGACGGCGACCAGAAGGGTCCCCAAGACCATCGCCGCCACCGGCCAGGAGAGGAAGATCCACGGCTGCTGGGTGTAGAGCTGGGCGAGGAAAGCGAGGGCGGCGTCCATGAAGAATGGATGAGGCTATCGACCATGGCGCAGCCGGAGGGGGAATAGAAGGACGAATTACGCGGGCAGGCCTGAGCCCCGATAGTGGGCCAGGTGGTCGCCCGTCGGGTGCCGGCCCGGGCACAATCTCACGGATTGACGACGACGGCGGAGGTCACATCGCTGCCGTTGGGATCGATGAGACGGGTTTGGATTGCTTGGGCGGGCGCTGCGCGGCCGCAAGAATCCTGGCCGGCGCCCATGGTGACGCGCGAGAGGCCGGAGACCGTAATGACATCGCCGCTGGGCTGGGCGAGGCTGCCGCCGGCGATCTTGATGGCGGCGGTGCCCCCGGGGCCGAAGAAGAGGTAGGGCTGGGCCGCACCGCTGGCCGCGATCCCATGGAGGACCACGGTTTCGCCCACCGAGGTGGTGTTCGGGGCGTAGAGGCCGGTGTAGCCGACGGCGGCGTTGTAGTTGGTGTTTCCTTGGTGGATTCCACCGAGGCCGCCATCGGTGCTGAGGATGCCCGCCACTGCCACATCGGCCCAACCGGCATAGGCCGCATCCGGGCGGGTGACACTGAGGTTGGTGCCTGTACCCACCGAATAGATCGTGAAGTGGGTGCTGGCGTCGGCGCCGGACAGGGTGATCGTCGCCTTGCCCTTCATATACTGGATGTCGCTCTGATTGTAGAGAGTCGGAGCCATTGGGCCGCTGGCGTTGTCGAGATTGATGGTGATCGCCCCGGCGCCGGACATTTCGACCTGGACGATGCTGTCGTTGCTATCGAGGTACGAACAGCGCGCGATTTGGCCGGGGTCGGCGGTGAAAGTGCCGGCCGAACCCGTGAGTAAAAACTGGTCGTATACGGCGCCGTTGGGGTGGTGAATGTCCTGCCACTCCGCCCGGGTGCTGACGTCGCCGGCTGTGCGCTGGCCGGTGGCCGGGACGACGCCGAGGACGGTCGGAGCGGAGAGGGTGCTGCCGGCGAGGCCAGTCACGGCGCAATCGTAGAGGCCGGTTTCGGCGGGGCCCACCGTTGGAAAGAAGAGGGTTGAGTCGGTTGCTCCAGTGATGGCGACGCCGCTTTTGTACCACTGGAAACTCGGTGCTTGAGTTCCGGACGCCTCGATCGAGAAGAGGGCGCTCGCGCCGACCACAACCGACTGGGCGCTGGGCTGAATCGTGACCAATGGCTCGTCATTTGGAACGAGGGTTGTGCGCCATGCGATGCCGTAGGCGGTCCCGGAGGGACCCGTGACTTCAATGACGTAGCGGCCGGCGGGGAGGCTGGTTTCGTAGAGGTGCTCGACGTTTTCGATGGTCGAGCGGCTCTCGGCCACGGTGGTGCCGACACCGAAGCTGGCGGTGGCGGTGGCGAGGCGAAGGTTGAGGTCGGCGAGCGAGGGCGTGAGGGTGGACCAGTTGGCGTTTGGCGTGATGATACGGTGCCAGACCAGAGCGGCGGAGAGCGTAGCAACCTGACCGACTGGCACTTCGACGAAGTAGCGACTGGAGGAACTGGTGATGGCCTTGTCCCAGCCATCCAGTGGCGCCCAGGCGGTTCCGGCAGCTTGCCGCCCGCCCAGCAGCATGTGGTAGCTGTGGGCGATGTTGACCTGTCCGGCGCCGAAGTGCGCGTCGAGCGGCTGGGTGGGGGTGTGCGACCAGGTGGGAATTGGCTCCTTGGTCGCGCCGGCGAGTAGCAGCGCCTTCACGGCGCGAGGGTCCCTCGCGAAGGCGAGTGCGGGGTCGAGCTTGGCTTTGGCGATGATGAGGCCGGCGCAGCCGGCCACGGTGGGCGTGCCGCCGCTGGTGTATTGCGTGGGGGCGACGATGTCGGGCTTGGCGCGGCCAGGGACCTCGGTTCGCGTCGGGCCGCTGTTGTGTTCACCTGACGTCACTCCGACCACGATGAGGTTGTAGCCGCTGGTGAAGGTGTAGGCGACGGGACTGTTGCGTTCGTTGCTGATCGCCTCGACGACGGTAACGCCCTGCTGGTCGATCTGCCAGTCCATGCGCCGGATCATGTCCGTCGACCAGACGTCGTCGGACCAATTCCAGGTGATGACTTCGAAATCCCATGCCGGTGGATTCGGGGCGACCCGTTCGCCGGTGCGCAACAATCCCGAGCTGATGTTGTCGGCCCAGAGGGAGCTGATGGCGGGGATGCCCGGGAGCAGGCCGGTGTCGTTTCCGGCGACGATGGTCGTCACTCCGGTCGCGTGCGGCGAGTAGCCGGCCGGCACGGTGCCGGCCGGCAGGTAGGTGATCGTCTTACCCGCCAGCTCGCCGCCCGGCTGGACGGCCCAGCTCCAGTTGGTGGCGGCGCTGGAAAAGTCGCACATGAGCATCGTGAGGTTCGCGCCGGTCGGAAGGTCCGGATACTCGGCTTTCAAGGCGGTGTAGCCGATGTCGTCCTTGAAGCTCGTCGGGGCCTGCGGAATGGCGGCGCGAACGAAGACGCGCCGCGGCGGCGTGGTGCGGCGCGTCGTGCCGTCGGCGAGGGTGATCAGCGCGTGGTAGACGGAATAGCCGGAGGCGGTGGGCACGTGGGTGATGGTGAGCGGGTTGGGGGTGGCCGGAGTGGTGCGGCCCAGGAGCACATCGCCCTCGTAGTACTCGATGGCCGACCACGCGACGGCGGGCGGGCCGATGGTGTAGGTGACGGTCGTGCCCCAGGCCACAGGGCCGTGACCGACATCCACCGTGGCGGTCTCGGTTGGCTTCCCGTGGCTGGCGTAGGCGCGGAAGATGTAGGCGAGGCGTCGGTTGGGCAGCCAGCCGGCGGTGGTCCGGTCGTGCGGGTAATCGGCGTAGGCCGCGATCTCGGCGAGGCCGGAGAGGTGTGAGGACGGCTCGACAAGCCAGCCCTCCGACTCCGCGAGGGGCAGCAGGGCGATGGGTCCGGACCGTGGTGACGCGGTGTCCGGGTAGCGGCGCGCTTCCATCGCCGCGGCGAACGGCAGGATGAGTTCGAAGGAGTCGCCGTAGGCGTGGCCGAGGCCTTCTTGTTCGGCCCACGCCCAGAGGGCGCCACGGGGACGGTTGCCCTCGAAGAGGTCGCGAATGTTGGTGCGGCGGATGTCAGTGTCGCCGCCGCCGGCAAGCAGAAGGCCGGGCGTCGCGAGTGCGGCGACGGAGGGGCGGGTATTGTTGTAGCCGCGAGCCTGGTTGACCGCCAAGGCGATGGTGCGGGCGGGCTGGAGGGTGTTGCTCCCGTAGGACATGCTGCCGCCGTTGGAGTGGCCCACGGGCAGCCACGGCACCCAGCTCAGCTCGGGGTGTCCGCTGGTGGTGGCGAGTTGCGCGATCGCGTTCTGGAAGGCGGTGAACTCGTCGGGTATGCTCGGGAAGAAGGCGTCCCACATAGCGGTGCCGAGCACGGCGAAGCCCATCGATTCGGCGAGGGCGACGAACTCCGGATCGGTCGCCATGCTGCGCAAGTCCGAGTTGGATCCGTTGCCCCAGATGAGAATGCCGCGCGCGGTGGTGACGGAGGCCGGGATGTTCAGACGGAGCGTGCGGTTGCCGGGGTCGCCGAGCGCGTATTCGTAGGTTGTGGCGAGCAGCGGGAGCGCAGCCAGGAGCGCGGTCAGACCGGCGGGGCGGAGAAGGCGGAGAAGGGGAGAGGTTCTCATGTTGGGCGGGCGTTCCGAACTGGGGTTACGGCGAAGCGGATCCGATGATCCTGCACAGGGATCAATCCCACGTCGGCCGGGATTCCCCCGGGATTTCGTCGCGCCGGAGGCTGGCTCCAGGGCGGAAACGCCTAGGCGTCATTTTTCCTTGGCCGTGGGCGCCCGGACCGGGCACGCTGCCGGTTCTTCCATGAGCAAGTTCTACATCACGACCGCCATCGATTACGTGAACGGTTCGCCGCACCTGGGCCACGCCTATGAAAAGGTGCTGACGGACGTCGTTGCCCGTTTCCGGCGGCTGATGGGGGACGACGTGTATTTCCTCACCGGCACCGACGAGCACGGGCAGAAGGTGCAGCAGAGCGCCCGCGCCAAGGGCATCGACCCGCAGAAGTTCTGCGACGACACCTCGGCGGAGTTCAAGGCCCTCTGCGCCAAGTTGGAGATCTCCAACGACGATTTCATCCGCACCACGGAGACCCGGCACAAGAGTGTCGTGCGCCGCCTGCTCCAGCAGCTCTTCGATAAGGGCGAGATCTACAAGGCCGAATACAAGGGCTTCTACAGCGCCCGCCAAGAGCAGTTCCTCCAGGAGAAGGACCGCGGCCCCGACGGCAAATGGCCGGAGCTCTTCGGCGAGGTCGTCGAAATCACCGAGTCGAACTACTTCTTCAAGCTCGCCGCCTACCAGCAGTGGTTGATCGACCACATCAAGAGCCACGAGGATTTCATCTTCCCGCGCTTCCGCGCCAAGCAGGTGCTCGAGTTCCTCTCCGAGCCGCTCAACGACCTGTGCATCTCCCGCCCGAAGGAGCGCCTCGAGTGGGGCATCCCGCTGCCCTTCGACGAGGGCTACGTTACTTATGTGTGGTTTGACGCGCTGGTGAACTACTACTCGGCCGTCGCCGACAAGGGCAAGTGGCCCGCGGACATCCACGTGATCGGTAAGGACATCCTGGTGCCGCCGCACGCGGTCTACTGGCCGATCATGCTGCACGCCTGCGGGCTGGAGTTGCCGAAGTCGCTGCTCGTGCACGGCTGGTGGTCGATCAACGGCACCAAGATGTCGAAGAGCACGGGCAACTTCGTGGACGCCGCCGCCTTCGCCGACCAACACGGCGCCGACGCGTTGCGCTATTTCCTTATCCGCGAGATGAGCGTGGGGCAGGACAGCGACTTCTCGCAAGCGCAGTTCCTCGCGCGTTACAACGCCGAGCTGGCCAACAACCTGGGCAATCTCGTCAACCGCACGCTCAACATGACCAACCGCTTCGCCGCCGGCATTGTGCCCGCGGCCACGGTTGAGGAGGAGCCGGAGCGCGAGCTGCAGGCATTGTGGGTGAAGACCCGCGACGAGGTGCTACGCCTCGACGCCGAGTTCGCCTTCCACATCGCGCTGGAGCGTACCTTCACCTTCATCACCGCCACCAACGCCTATATCGAGAAGCGCGCGCCGTGGAAGCTGGGCAAATCCGCCGAGGCCGCCGACAAGGCGCTGCTGGCCACCTCGCTGGCGACGATGGCCGAGGCGCTGCGCCTCTCCGCCTCGCTGCTTTCGCCGGTGATGCCCGGCACCACCGCGAAGATCGATGCGCTGCTTGGCCACACGCCGGTGGGGACGTGGGCGGAGCAGCTCGTCTGGGGGGCGACGCTCACCGGCAAGACGCTGGGTCAGGCCGCCATCCTTTTCCCCAAGCCGCAGGCCGGGGCCTGAGCGGAAGGCTTCATGCCGGGATGTAGGCCACCGCGGTGCGGTGGCCCGTTCGGGGTTGAATGCTATCCGCCACGCACTACTCCCGCCTTCCGATACACTACGGAGGGCGCAGAGCACGGAGGGAGAGGAGGGCACGGAGGCGAATCCGTGTAACTAGATAGCGAAGGCATTCAGTCTGGGCGGGTTTGGTCGTTGTTGCGATGTTGGGGCCTTGTGGGCGGTTCCCTTGTTAGCCGGCGGGCTCGGGCCGGAAGCGGACAGGGCGCCATTCGCTCTGTAAACATGCTTCCCGCAGCCTCGACCGTGATGGAGGCGACTCGTCTCTCTTCCTGTGGGTCTGCCCGCTCCTCGCCGCCTATTTCAGGTTCGGCTGTTCGTCGCGATCGCGACAAAGAACTGCGTTGGGAGGGGACCGGGGGCCCGCGTCTCGCTCGCGAAACGGTGCCAGGGAGGGATGGTGCAAAGACGCAAACTGGTGTCGCGATCGCGACATGAATTTGCGCCGGGGCGGGATCTCTCACAGTCGCGAAAAGACAAGGACTTGGTGGGGCGGCACGGCCGAAGGCAGAGCAAAGAAGGTATATGGCACAACGAAGGGGAGGCGGAGCCGAGCCGGAGCTCGGCGCTCCCAGGGCTGAACGGCCGCGCCGTCCCGCTACTACGGGGGCGGGGCGATAGCTGTCACCACAGAGCACACCGAGGGCACGGAGAGCGGACGAAGTTCAAGGTCCGCGACGGGCGGACAATACCCGGAGACCCGTTCTGAAGGAGCGGGCCACGACACTGGCGCGGCTCACGCGGGGGTTCGCCAAACGAACGAGCCTCCTCACCGCGGTGGCCTACACGGCGGCCGACGTTCTAGCTCGCTAGAGGGCGTGGAGCGCGCTCTTGCTCACGGCCAACGCGGCTTCCTTCACGGCTTCTCCCATCGTGGGGTGAGCGTGGATGGTGCGGGCGAGATCTTCGGCACTGCCACCGTAACTCATGTGCGCGACGACCTCGCTGATGAGTTCACCGGCATTGTGCCCCAAAATCTGGGCACCGAGAAGGCGGTCGGTCTTGGCGTCGGCAATGAGCTTCACGAAGCCGTCGGCGGCATCGGCGGCGAGGGCACGGCCGTTGGCGGCGAAGTTGAACTTGCCGACCTTCACGGCGAGGCCCTTGGCCTTGGCGCCATCTTCGCCGAGGCCGACGCCGGCGACTTCGGGGTCAGTATAGACGATGGCCGGCACGATATCCCAATCGATGTGACCGGCCTTGCCGGCGATCCATTCGGCGACGGCCACGCCATCCTCCTCGGCTTTGTGGGCGAGCATCGGGCCGGCCACGACATCGCCGATCGCCCAAACATCCGCGGCCGTGGTGCGAAGATGGTGGTCCACCTTGATGCGCTTCTTGTCGTCGAGCTCGACCCCGGCGGCGGCGAGGTTGATCCCGTCGGTGTAGGGGCGTCGCCCAACGGCGACCAGGATCTTGTCGGCGGGGAATTCCAGAGGTTTGCCGTCGCGCTCCGCGGTGAGGACCGCCGATATTTTCGATTTCGGATTTTCGATTTTCGATTGGGTCGGATCCGCAGGATTTAGGGATTCGGGCGCCTGGATTCTCACGCCCGTGACCCGGGTGGCGGTCTCGATCTTGAGGCCCTGTTTCTGGAGAATGCGGGTGAAGTTGCGCACGATGTCGTCGTCGTAGGCGGCGACGATCTTGGGGAGAAACTCGACCACGGTGACTTCGCTGCCAAGGCGGGCCCAGACGGAGCCGAGTTCGAGGCCGATAGCCCCGCCGCCCACCACCACCAGCTTCTTGGGGACGGAATCGAAGGCGATGGCGGCGTCGGAGGATACGATGGTCTGGCCGTCGAATTTGAGGAAGGGCAGCTCCACCGGTGCGGAGCCGGTGGCGAGGACGATGTGCGTCGCGGTGAGGTCCTCTGTCTTGCCGTCGGCGACGGTTACCCGAACCGTCTTGGGGCCGGTGAACGCGGCGGTGCCGGTAAAGACGGTGATGGCACGGGCCTTGGCGAGTTGGGCGATGCCGCCGGTGAGCTTGGCGACCACCGCATCCTTTTTCTTGAGCAGAGTGGCGACGTCGATCTCGACGCTGCCGAGCTTGATCCCGCTCTCGGCCGCGTGGTGCTGGGCCCAAGCGTAGTGTTCGGTGGCGTGCAGGAGCGCTTTTGATGGGATGCAGCCGACATTGAGGCAGGTGCCGCCGAGGGCGGGGCGCTTGTCGACGAGCGCGACTTTCAGGCCGAGTTGCGCGGCGCGGAACGCGCACACGTAGCCGCCGGGGCCGCCGCCGATGATGAGGACTTCGAAGGATTGCATGATCAAAATTTCACCACAGAGCGCACAGAGAACACTGAGAGAAGAACCGAAGGTTCACCGCAAAGAACGCAGGGATCACAAAAAACGGAGAGGAGTCTCCAGGTGCCCGTCGCTGCGCTCTTTGCGATCCTTGCGGTTGCTGCTGGTTGCCTTAGACCCCCAGCAGGAGGCGGGCGGGATCTTCGATGGCCTGCTTCACCTTCACGAGGAAGGTGACCGCCTCCTTGCCGTCGACGAGGCGGTGGTCGTAACTGAGGGCTAGGTACATCATCGGGCGGATCACCACCTGGCCGTCGAGGGCGATGGGGCGGTCCTGGATCGCGTGCATGCCGAGGATGCCGCACTGCGGGGGATTGAGGATGGGCGTGGAGAGGAGCGAGCCGAAGGTGCCGCCGTTGGTGATGGTGAAGACGCCACCGGTGAGGTCGTCGAGTTGCATTTTGCCGTCGCGCGCCTTCACCGCGTACGCGCCGATGTCCTTCTCGATCTGGGCGAGGCTGTGGGTGTCGCAGTCGCGCAGCACCGGCACCATGAGTCCGCGATCGGTCGAGACGGCGACGCCGATGTCGAAGAAGCTGTTCTGCACGACGGTGTCGCCGTCGAGGCTGGCGTTGACGGCAGGGACTTCGCGCAGGGCGTGGACGGCGGCTTTCACGAAGAGCGACATGAAGCCGAGTTTCACGCCGTGGCGTTTCACGAAGTCGTCCTGGTAGCGGGCGCGCAGATCGCGGACCGCGCTCATGTCGACCTCGTTGAAGGTCGTGAGCATAGCGGTCTGGTTCTTGGCTTGCACCAGGCGCTCGGCGATCTTGGCCCGCAACGGGGACATCTTCTTCCGGGTCTGGCGGGGGGGGCTGGATTGCGGAACGGGAGCGGCGATTTCCGTTTTTAGATTGCCGATTTGCGATTGGCCTGACGCAGGCGGGACGACGGGAGCCGGGGATGGTGTCGGAACCGGACTAGCCTGGGGCTGTTTCTCCGCCGTGGCGAGCATGTCTCCTTTGGTGACACGGCCGGCCTTGCCGGTGCCGGCGACGGTGGCGGGATCGATCTTGGTCTCCTCGGCGAGGCGACGGACAGCTGGAGAGATGGCCGATGGAAGATGGGTGATGGAGGATGGCACGGCCGCCGGTGTGGCGACGGCGGTAGTTGTGCTGACAGTCGGCTCGATGGTAGCGACGACTTGTCCGATCTTCACCTCGGTGCCTTCGGCAACGGTGTGCGTAATCACACCGTCGATCTCGGCGGTGCCCTCGGAGGTGATCTTGTCCGTCTCGAGCTCGAAGAGTACCTGGTCCTTCTTCACGGCGGCGCCGTTGGGCACATCCCATTTCGCGAGGATACCGGAGACAATGGATTCACCGAGAGGCGGGATTTTGACTGGGAGGGGCATCGGGAAGGAAGGCTGAAAGCGGAAGGCAGAATGCTGAACTCAAAGGGAACGGTGATCGGCGGTGCCAAGGTTGGTGCAAGGCGGACCTGTGTGCGCTGCGCGTGAAGGTCCGAGATCGAAAATCGGCAATTCAGAAGCGAAAATGGCTAGAGCGTGAAAGCCTGCTGGAGGAGGGCGGCCTGTTCAATCTTATGCAGTGACAAAGCTCCGACGGCGGGACTGGCGGAGGCATCGCGACCGGCGTAGGCGGGCTTGCGGCCGAAGAGCGTCTCCAACTGCGGGGCGATGAAGGACCACGCGCCCATGTTCTGCGACTCGTCCTGGCACCAGACTACCTTGGCCTTGGCGTACTTGGCGGCGAGTTGGGTGAGCCGCTCGGCGTGCAGCGGATACAGCTGCTCCACGCGGACGATGGCGGTACTGGTGGCCTGCCGCTTCTCGCGCTGGTCGACGAGGTCGTAGTACACTTTGCCGGAGCAGAGGATGAGGCGCTCGGCCTGCGTGGGCGCGGCGGGATCGTCGATGATCTCCTGGAAATGGCCGGTGGTGAGATCGTCGAGGGTGGAGACGGCGGCCGGGTTGCGCAGCAGGCTTTTGGGCGACATCACGATGAGCGGCTTCTTGAAGTCGCGGCGCATCTGGCGGCGCAGGGCGTGGAAGATCTGCGCGGGTGTGGTGAGGTTGCAGACCTGCAGGTTGTTTTCGGCGCAGAGCTGGAGGAAACGTTCGAGACGGGCCGAGGAGTGCTCGGGGCCCTGGCCTTCGTAGCCGTGGGGCAGGAGCATCACGATGCCGCTGTGGCGTTGCCACTTGGATTCAGCGGAGCTGATGAACTGGTCGATGATGCTCTGCGCGCCGTTGGCGAAGTCGCCGAACTGCGCCTCCCAGATGCACAGCATGGTGGGGAAGTCGAGGGAGTAGCCGTAGTCGAAGCCAAGCACCGCGGCCTCGGAGAGCGAGGAGTTGTACACACAGAACTGCGACTGCGTGGGCGAGAGATTCTTGAGCGGCGAGAACTTGGCGTTGGTCTCGAGGTCGTTGAGCACGCAGTGGCGTTGGCTGAAGGTGCCGCGCTCGACGTCCTGGCCGGAGAGGCGCACGGGCGTCTGCTCCAGCAGGAGCGTGGCGAAGGCGAGCGATTCGCCGAAGGCCCAGTCGATCGGGTGGTTGTCGGAGAGGGCCTTGGCGCGCGTCTCGATGAGGCGCTTGATCTTGGGGTTGGGCTTGAAGGTGTCGGGCAGCGTGGTCAGGCCGCGTACGGCCTGCTCGATCAGGGCGCGCGGGACGGCGGTGGGCGCGGGCACGAAGGAGTAGGGCGGCTGGAAACGGCCGGTGGAGCCCTCCAGCTTGGCCCTGAGGTCGGCCTTGTCCTGCGCGGCCTTCTTCACCTTCGCGAGGGCCTCCTCGAGGCCGGCGAGGTATTCGTTCTTCAGGGCGTCCGCTTCGGGCTGGGCGAGGGTGCCGGCGGTGACGAGCTCGCGGCTGTAGAGCTCGGAGATGGCGGGGTGCTCGGCGATCTTGCGGTAGAGCACCGGCTGGGTGAACGCGGGCTCGTCGGCCTCGTTGTGGCCCTGCCGGCGGTAGCAGTACATGTCGATGACCACGTCGCGGCCGAACTGCTGGCGGAACTCGAGGGCGAGCTCGGCGACCATGCAGACGTGTTCGGGGTGGTCGCCGTTCACATGGAAGATCGGGGCGTCGACCATCTTGGCGATGTCGGTGCAGTAGCGGCTGGAGCGCGCCTCGGCGGGGTTGGTGGTGAAGCCGATCTGGTTGTTCACGACCACATGGATGGTGCCGCCGGTGCTGTACCCGGGAAGCTGGGAGAAGTTGAGCACCTCGGCCACGATGCCCTGGCCGGCGAAGGCGGCGTCGCCGTGGATGAGCAGGGGCACGACCTTCTTGCGCAGCGTGTCGCCCAGCAGGCGCTGGCGGGCGCGGGCCTTGCCCTGCACGACCGGGTCGACGGCCTCCAGGTGCGAGGGGTTCGCGGCCAGGCTGAGGGTGACGGTGGCCCCGGAGGTGGTGGCGACCTGGTTCTCGTAACCGAGATGGTATTTCACGTCTCCGTCGCCCGCGACGGTGTCGGGCACATAGTTCTCGGAGAACTCCTCCAACATGAACTCGTAACTCTTGCGGAAGACGCTTGCCAGCACGTTGAGGCGGCCGCGGTGGGCCATGCCGAGAACCAGTTCCTTGATGCCGAGGGCCGGGCAGAACTCCACCAGCGTGTCGAGCAGCGGGATCAGGGTCTCGGCGCCCTCGAGGGCGAAGCGCTTCTGGCCGAGGAAACGGGTGTGCAGGAAACGCTCGAAGGTCTCCGCCTTGTGGAGGCGGCGCAGGATGCGCAGCTGCTGGGCGCGTTCGAAGGAGGGCCGGTTGAACACCGGCTCCATGCGCGATTGCAGCCAGCGGCGCACCTCGGTGTCCTGGATGTGGATGTACTCGACCCCGACATAGCCGCAGTAGGTGCGGGCGAGGTTGTCGATCAGGTCGCGCAGCCGCATGCCGCCGCCGGAGAGGTAGTGCCCGACGTTGAAGGAGAGCGCGAGGTCCTCCTCGCCCAGACCGTATTCGGCCAAGGAGAGGCGCGCATGGGGCGCCGGTGGCGGGCCGAGCGGGTCGAGATGGGCTTCGAAGTGGCCGATGGAGCGGTAGTGGAAGATCAGGCTGTCCACGCGCGATTGTTTCTTCTCGGCCTTGGCGGTGTCGGAGTCTCCCGTGCCGGCCAGGAGGGCGGCGGTGTTGCCGTTGGCGGCGAGGGTGAAGCCCTCGAAGAAGGCGCGCCACTGGGCGTCGACGGCCCCGGGGTTGTCGAGCCAGCGTTGGTAGTAGTCGTCGATGAGCTCGGCGTTGAACGGGGTGGCGAACGGGGTACTCATGGTGCGAAAGGCGGAGCGGGAATCAGGGCTGTCGGGCGGCCGGGTGCAGGCGGAGGCTTGGGGAGTGGGCGGTGGCGACGGTGCAAGGTTTCATGGTAGGCGACAGATTCGGCGAAACGGCCTCGTGTCTCAACGCCGCACCGGGCTGTGTCCGCGTTTTGAAGTCCGGCTCATGGCCCTATGCATGGTCCGGGGTTGGACTAATAGCGCCATTGGAGTTGGCAGAACGCGGGACTTCATGATCGTTCGGGGTGCCTACCATGAGCAAATCGTCCCGTATAGCCACAGACGGCTCCGCTTCCTCCCTGGCCCAGAACCCTTTCGCCGCGCTCAGCGCGGCCGGCTTGCCGGCGCACTCGCCGGCGGCGCCGCTGCCTGGAGTGGCCGGCCCGAGCGGCCGGGGCGCCGCCGGGGCGCCGCCCAAGAATCGGGGGCGGGTCGAGGTCCGGCGTGAGACCGGCGGGCGCGGAGGCAAGACGGTGACGACCGTCTCCGGCTTTATGGGCATCGGGCTGCCCGAGAAGGAGGCCCTGGCCAAACGTATGCAGAAGACCTGCGGCGCCGGCGGCACGGTGAAGGACGGCCAGATCGAGATCCAAGGCGACCGGCGGGAGGCCGTCGCGCGTATCCTGGAGGAAGCCGGCTTCCGGCCGGTGATGGCCGGCGGGTGAGGGGATTTCGGATTTTGGACTGCGAAGTGCGAACTGCAGAGGACGGATTGCGGCGGGATGGCGGAGTACGGAACGCAGAAAGTGGGAGACCGAAGGGGGACTGTTGAAGGCAGAACGCGGAAGGCGGAATTCAGAACGGCTGAATGCGGAATGAATTGGCACCCTCTGTGGCGATGGGGGCGACTGCGCCCCGATGCCGTATTGGACCCCTAAAACCTATGGCGTGGACACGAATGATCGCGCCGGCGCTGGAGCCGCGATTCTCCCACTCAGAGCCCGAGCAAGCTCGCTGTCTACAGCGATTGCTGCCGCCCACCCCGTTCAGCGATAGGCCTGCATGAATTTCTGCTTTTCCAGCCAGGCGGTGAGTTCGTTGGCCATCGCGCGCGCATCGGCCACACGCGGGTGGTTGCCCGACCAATGCTGGAAGACGTAGCTGTGGATGCGCGGATCGCCCGCTTTGAGGCGCCGCACCGCCGCGCCCCAGGCTTCGCGCAACGGGTCGCTGTTGGCCCCGCCGGACATGCCGCCGCGCAGGATCACGATGTGGGCGGCCGGATAGGCGGCGCGGATCGATCGCACGAGAGCGACGTAGGCTTCGGTGAAGCCGGCCGGGAAGGGCAGCTTGTTGGCTGTGGTAAACGAGTCGTCGTTCTCGCCAAAGTTCACGCAGATCACATCCGGCATCCACGCGGCCAAGTCGGCGCGGGGCGAGGCGGCGGTGGGAAGGACGCGGTCCCAGATCTGGGCGGCGCGCGGCTCGACCCATCCCAGGACAATGCCCATGCCGCTCACCGCGATGTTGCGGTAGTCGGCGTCGAAGGCGGCGGCGGTAAACGCGGCGTAGCTGCGGGCATTGTTGTGGGTGGAACGGTCCTCCCACTGGTCGGTGGCGCCATCCTCATTACAGGCGCCGGCAGTGATCGAGTCGCCGAAGAACTGCAGCTTCAGCTTGTAGTTGGGCGCTGCCGGCAGCCAGGCATGGGCGCCGAGGGCGATATCGAGGCCACGGAAACGCGCGGTGCCGGCGGCGGCTTCGCTGCGCTTGAAGAGCGTGAGGCGGTGGCGGCCCGGGCCAAGCGGATGGGGAAAGCTCAGGCGGGAGTGGTCGGCCTGGTTCACCGCCAGCACCGCGGTGGTGTCGTCGATCGTCACGTCGAAGAAATTCTGCCCCTCGACCCAGTCGAACTGCAGGGCCAAGGCGGAGCCTTCGAAGTCGATGGCTATCCTGCTGGCCTGCCAGATGACGGTAGGGGCGGCGGGATTGCTCCGGTCGAAGCGTCCTTCGTAGCGGAAACGCGAATCCTCGGCGGGGATCGATTGCATGGGCGAAACGACGGCGGGCGCCGGCGGCTCAGCGGCGGAGGCGCAGGCGGCGAGGCACAGGGCGGCGGCGAGCGGGAGAAGGCGGGTCATGGGGCGGGCTGGGAAGACGCCATCGTGGGCCGGCGCGCACGCCACGCAAACCCAGAGATCGTGGACCGACCCCGTATTATTTGGCCACGCGCGGGTCGAAGACGAAGGGCTCCGCGGGACCGAGCGTGAGTTCGCCAAACCGGGGATGGGCGGGGTTGAGCACGTAGCACCATTCGCCGCCTACGATCACGCTAGGCACGCGCATCGCCGGCAGGGGCGAGTTGGCGAGAAAGCGGTCCTTCAGTTTGCGGGTGGATGCGGGCGGGGGCGTGGCCTGCCAGTTGGCGGGTGTCAATGGAAGGGGAGGCGTGGGCGGGCGGTGCGGGTGTTGGACCGAGGACTCGGCCTGGTGGCAGCCGCTCCGGCACTTGCTGCCCCTCGGGTGTCGGCGCGGCTCTAGCACCCAATCAGGGCGCTCCCCGCTTGGCGGGGCGCTCCTCGGTGAACAGGCCGTCGAGCAGGTCGGCGAGCCCCGGCGGGGGGGCGACCGTGGGCGAGGTGGCCGGGAGCGGGGGGAGTTCGGGCTGCTCGACCGTCAGCTTCCGGTGCGGGGTGGGTGAGGCGTGGAGTCGCTCGCCCACGAGCTCACTGATGAGCACGGCGAGGGCGAAGGCCGCTTCGTCGTCGCGGCGCCACTGGTGGACGAGGCTGGCGGCATCGGGCGTGCCGCCCGATGCCAGGCCGGCTTGCGCGGTGATCAACTCCGAGGCCAGGGATTCATCGGCGGCGGAGCCTCGCCCATCGCGACGCAACCGGCCGGCACGGAAAACGGCCTCGCGCACGACGCGGCGCAACTGATCGAGTTCGTTGGTATTCATGGCGGGAGAAGGACGGATCGGGCCCCAAGCTACGCGTAAAGTCCCGGGAAGCACCCGGCGCAAATTGGAACGCGAGGCGCCGGTGGGCGGCGCGCGGGCCGGGCGCCGCGCGCAGGGTGGTCTTTCGGCTCGCCCGCGGCGGCGACCCTGGGTTTGTATCGTGGCCATGCTGAAGCGTGTCCGCCTGCTGCGCGTTCTTCTCACGGCAACTCTCCTCGTATCGGGCCTGCGCGCCGACGAGGGGATGTGGTTGTTCTCCGCGCCCCCGCGCGAGCAGTTGCAGACGCGCTACGGCTTCGAGGTCACCGCGCCTTGGCTTGATCATCTCATGAAGTCCTCCGTGCGCTTCAACAGCGGCGGTTCGGGATCCTTCGTCTCCGCCGACGGCTTGGTGATCACCAACCACCACGTAGGCGCCGACGATCTCCAGAAACTCTCGACCGCGCAGCACAACTACCTGCGTGACGGCTTCTATGCCGCCACTCCGGAGGCCGAACTGAAATGCGTGGATCTGGAGCTCAACGTGCTCCAGTCGATCGAGGACATCACCGCTCAGGTGAACGCCGGTGTGGCCTCCGGTCTCGACGCTGGAGCGGCGGCCGAGGCGCGCCGCCGCACCATCGCCGGCATCGAGAAGGCATCGCTGGCGCGCACCGGGCTGCGCAGCGATGTCGTCACGCTCTTCCAGGGCGGGGCCTATCATCTTTACTGTTACAAGCGCTACACCGATATCCGACTGGCTTTCGCGCCTGAGCAGCAGATCGCGTTCTTCGGCGGCGACCCCGACAATTTCGAGTATCCGCGCTACAACCTGGATGTGTGCCTCTTCCGTGTCTACGAAGGCGGCCGCCCGGCCCGGCTCGAGCATTTCCTGCGCTGGTCGGCGGCGGCCGCCGCCGAGGGCGAGCTGACCTTCGTGTCGGGGCATCCCGGGCGCACCGAGCGCCAACTCACCATCGACGAACTGCGCTTCCTGCGCGATGTGCAGTTCCCCTACACGCTGCGGCGCCTCAAACGCCTCGAGGTGTTGCTGGCCAACTGGGGCGCCCGCGACGTCGAGAACGCCCGGCGGGCGCGGGATGATTTCTTCACCGTGCAGAATTCGCGGAAGGCCTACGACGGCGAACTTGCCGCGCTGCACACCCCGACGTTGTTCGCGGCGAAGACCGCCGACGAGGCGGCGCTGCGCCAAGGCGGAGCAAAGCCGGCGGACAATGTTGCGCTCGCCGGCGAGTTGGCCCGGATCGCCGAGGCCGCGCAGCGCCAACGCGAGTTGCTCGTGCTGCAGCGGCTGGTGGACGGCCGCCGCCACGAGGTGTTCTTCGCGCCCGACGGGTTCAATTGCGACTCCTTTGCGCTGGCCCGCACGCTGCTGCGCGTGGCCGAGGAACGGGCCAAGCCCGACGGCGAGCGCCTGGAGGAATATGCCGATGCCGCGCGCGAGTCGTTCGAGCTGGAGCTGTTTTCCGAGAAGCCGATCTACGCGGATCTCGAGGCGCTGAAACTAGCGGATGCCCTCGGGCTGCTGGCTGAGGAGCTTGGCTACGACAGCCCTGTCGTCGAGCAGGCGCTGGCCGGGCGCAGTCCGCGCGAGCGGGCGCATGAGCTCATCGCGGCCACGAAGGTGCGCGAGGTGGCGGTGCGCCGGGCGCTCTATGCGGGTGGGGCGGCCGCGGTGACGGCGGCGAAGGATCCGATGATCGAGCTGGCCCGTATGATCGATCCGGTGGCGCGCGAGGTGCGCCGCCGTTGGGAAGAGGCCGGTGAGGTGAAGCAGCAGGCCCACGCCGCGATCGAGCGGGCGCGTTTTGCGCAGCGCGGCGCCGCCGTCGCCCCTGATGCCACCTTCACACTGCGCCTGAGCTACGGCGTGGTGAAGGGCTATACCGAGAGCGGCCGCGCGATCCCGGCCTTCACCGACTATGCCGGACTTTATGCCCGCAGCGCGGCGCATGGAAACCGCGAGCCCTTCGACCTGCCGGAGCGCTGGGCGGCAAGGCGCGGTGCGCTTGAGTTGGCGACTCCGTTTAACTTTGTCACCACGCACGACATCATCGGCGGCAACAGCGGCAGTCCGGTGGTGAACCGTGCCGGCGAGTTTGCGGGCATCATCTTTGACGGCAATCTGCAGGGTCTGGCCCTGGCTTTCGCCTATGAGGAGGTGGAGTCGCGCGCGCTGGCCGTGGACAGCCGCGGCATCCTCGAGGCGTTGGGCAAGGTGTATGGGGCCGAGTCGTTGGTGAATGAGCTGCGCCGTGGGCGGCGCAGCGAGTAAGGGAGAACGGTGCCGCGGCATGGGCCGAGAGCGCCAAGGATCGGAGTGCTCACCACGGATTACGCGGATAAGGTGGATGCGGTAGGGAAGGGGACCCGCGGTCGTAGACGGCGCAGCCGTTCAGCCTGGTTGTAGCGACGCTCGCTAGAACGTCGTGTGCCTGTAGGCCACCGCGGTGAGGTGGCCTGTCCGTTTGGGGGGCGGATCTCCGCGTGAGCCGAGGGTGTCTTCGCTGATCTGTGTTTATCCGCGTTCATCTGCGGTTTCACTTCCGGAATAGGGAACCACGGATTCACGCGGATGTGCAGCATCGATTCCTCGAGACCCGAGACGCGAACCCCTGAACCGAACCGGTCACAGAGTGCACAAAGGGGGAGGAGTACACAGAGAGAGTCGGGAGTGGCGCAGGCGTCCCTGTCTGCGTGCTGGTCGTAGCGACGTTTGCCAGAACGTCGGGTTCGCCCTCTGGAACTTGGAACCGCGGATTTCACGGATGGCGCGTAAGCGTCCGGCCGGCGACCACGTAGTCGAGTGAGCGGAGATCGGGTATGCTGCGGTGATGACAACGATCACCGCAGAGGTGTTGAAGGCGGAAGGCAAACGCAGCCGAGACGGGCGCCAAATCACGCCAGCGGCGCGGCGAGCGGAGTTGGTCGCCGGGTATCGAGCGAGCGGGCTCACGATGGAGCAGTTCGCCCGGCAGGAAGGGATCAATCGCACAACGCTCGCGAAGTGGGTGTATTTGCAGGGCCGTGGGAGAGGGCGCGCCGCGGTGCAATTTGCCGAGGTGAAACTGCCGGCGGTCTCGCGGTGGGCCTTCGAGCTGACGTTACCCAACGGCTGGGTGGTGCGTGCGGCCGATGCGACCGCGCTGGCGGCGCTGCTCAACGTGGCGGGGCGCTGACACGATGATCTCGTTGTCACCGACACAGCGCATCTTCCTGGCCATCGAGCCGGTGGACATGCGCAAGCACTTCGACGGGTTGTGGGCACTGGCCAGCGAGAAGCTCCACGAGGATCCCTTCGGCGGGGCTGGTTTGTGTTCACCAACAAGAACCGGGATCGGCTCAAGATCCTGTGCTGGGATGGATCCGGCGTCTGGGTACTGGCCAAGCGGCTCGAAAAGGGTCGGTTTAGTTGGCCGCAGGCCGCCGGGACCAAGCTCGATCTGGAGTCGACAGCGTTGACAATGTTGCTGGCGGGCATCGACCTAAAAGATGGCTGCAAAAAGACATGGTATCAGAGATAAATGAATGGACATCAACTACTTATAGTGTAGGTACGTTGTCATCGTATAGCCAATGCCTCCTGCCGAAGTACTTTACCAAGAAAACCTCGCCCTGAAGGCGCAGGTGACCGACCTGGAAGCCCAGGTTGCCTGGTTTCGTCGGCAGATGTTTGAGCGCACAGCGAGAAGCCTCGTCATCAATTCCCCGATGCAGGACAAACTCGCTCTGCCGGAAACCCCGCAGATCGAACGCGCCACGCACGGTCACCTACCAGCGCCGCACCCCGGTGGCGGAGAAGCGGCCGATACCGGCCGAAGTCTTCAAAGATCTGCCGGTGGTCGAGACGGTGGTGATCTTGCCCGAGGAAGTGCGGGCGGAGCCGGAGGCCTTCGAACACATCAGCGAGGAATCCACCTTCGAGGTCGACCTCATCGGCCCCAAGCTGGTCAAGCGCGAGATCGTGCGTCCGAAAGTTTCGCCGCAAAGCCGACCGCAGTCAGGCTCCGGTGGTCGCGCCGGCGCTGCCGCGTCCGGCGATGGGCGGCTACGCGGCGGCGGGTCTGCTGGCCTATATCGTCATCTCCAAATATCAGCATCACCTGCCGTTGTACCGGCTCGAGACGATGTCGATCCAATGGGGCGCGCAACTCAGCCGCAAGAGCATGGCCGACTGGATCCGGCTGGTGTCCGATTGGGTCGAGCCGATCTACAAGCTGATGCTGTGCGAGCTGCTCGCCGGTCACTATCTGCAATGTGACGAGACTCCGGTGAAGTTCCTCGATCCGGATGAAAAGGGCCATCGCGCCATCCAAGGCTACCTGTGGGTGGTGAGCACACCGGGAGGCGATGTCGTCTTTGATTGGCGCCTGACCCGGCGGCATGGAGAATTGACCACACTGCTCACTGACGACTACGCCGGCCTGCTGCAGTCCGACGGCTACGAAGCCTACGCCTCTTACGCCGAGGTCCATCCGGCCGTGACGTGGCTGGGCTGCTGGGCGCACGCGCGGCGGTACTTCTTCGAGGCCCAAGGCGACAACCCTCGCATCACGCAGGCCGCCCTGCGGTTGATCGGTCGGATGTACCGGCGCGAACGCGAGTGGGACGAACAGAATCTCACTGCCGAACAGCGCGGTCTCGAACGGGCCAAACCCGAAGGGCTGGCCCGCACCATGAACAGCTTGAAGCGCCTGGCCGTGTGGGCGCGCCAACGTATCCGGCCAAAATCGCCTCTGGGCAAGGCCTGCGACTACCTGCTTGGCCAGTGGGCCCCGTTGTCCGCACACCTCAACCACGGCGTAAGCCGGCTCGACAACAACCTCGTCGAAAACGCCATTCGGCCCTCCTGCATCGGCAAGAAGAACTGGTTGTTCATCGGCCACCCCGACGCCGGCCAACGCTCCGCTATTCTCTACTCGCTGATCGTCTCCTGCCAGCGCCACGGCAAGGGACCCGCTGGCCTACCTCAAGGACATCCTCACCCGGCTCCCTCGCCTGACCAATCAGGACGACCTGCGCCCGCTCACCCCGCGCCTCTGGCAGCCCAGCGCGTCGTAGTCGGGCTTCCTCTTGGTGCTTATTGCGACGTCTCAATGAGCACCAGTGAGACATCGCTTCGCTACTCGGCAATGCCGCCGTCGTAGGTCGCCGGCCGGACGCTTACAACGCAGCCGAGACGGGCGCCAAATCACGCCAGCGGCGCGGCGAGCGGAGTTGGTCGCCGGGTATCGAGCGAGCGGGCTCACGATGGAGCAGTTCGCCCGGCAGGAAGGGATCAATCGCACAACGCTCGCGAAGTGGGTGTATTTGCAGGGCCGTGGGAGAGGGCGCGCCGCGGTGCAATTTGCCGAGGTGAAACTGCCGGCGGTCTCGCGGTGGGCCTTCGAGCTGACGTTACCCAACGGCTGGGTGGTGCGTGCGGCCGATGCGACCGCGCTGGCGGCGCTGCTCAACGTGGCGGGGCGCTGACACGATGATCTCGTTGTCACCGACACAGCGCATCTTCCTGGCCATCGAGCCGGTGGACATGCGCAAGCACTTCGACGGGTTGTGGGCACTGGCCAGCGAGAAGCTCCACGAGGATCCCTTCGGCGGGGCCTGGTTTGTGTTCACCAACAAGAACCGGGATCGGCTCAAGATCCTGTGCTGGGATGGATCCGGCGTCTGGGTACTGGCCAAGCGGCTCGAAAAGGGTCGGTTTAGTTGGCCGCAGGCCGCCGGGACCAAGCTCGATCTGGAGTCGACAGCGTTGACAATGTTGCTGGCGGGCATCGACCTAAAAGATGGCTGCAAAAGACATGGTATCAGAGATAAATGAATGGACATCAACTACTTATAGTGTAGGTACGTTGTCATCGTATAGCCAATGCCTCCTGCCGAAGTACTTTACCAAGAAAACCTCGCCCTGAAGGCGCAGGTGACCGACCTGGAAGCCCAGGTTGCCTGGTTTCGTCGGCAGATGTTTGGAGCGCACAGCGAGAAGCTCGTCATCAATTCCCCGATGCAGGACAAACTCGCTCTGCCGGAAACCCCGCAGATCGAACGCGCCACGCGCACGGTCACCTACCAGCGCCGCACCCCGGTGGCGGAGAAGCGGCCGATACCGGCCGAAGTCTTCAAAGATCTGCCGGTGGTCGAGACGGTGGTGATCTTGCCCGAGGAAGTGCGGGCGGAGCCGGAGGCCTTCGAACACATCAGCGAGGAATCCACCTTCGAGGTCGACCTCATCGGCCCCAAGCTGGTCAAGCGCGAGATCGTGCGTCCGAAGTTTCGCCGCAAAGCCGACCGCAGTCAGGCTCCGGTGGTCGCGCCGGCGCTGCCGCGTCCGGCGATGGGCGGCTACGCGGTGGCGGGTCTGCTGGCCTATATCGTCATCTCCAAATATCAGCATCACCTGCCGTTGTACCGGCTCGAGACGATGTCGATCCAATGGGGCGCGCAACTCAGCCGCAAGAGCATGGCCGACTGGATCCGGCTGGTGTCCGATTGGGTCGAGCCGATCTACAAGCTGATGCTGTGCGAGCTGCTCGCCGGTCACTATCTGCAATGTGACGAGACTCCGGTGAAGTTCCTCGATCCGGATGAAAAGGGCCATCGCGCCATCCAAGGCTACCTGTGGGTGGTGAGCACACCGGGAGGCGATGTCGTCTTTGATTGGCGCCTGACCCGGCGGCATGGAGAATTGACCACACTGCTCACTGACGACTACGCCGGCCTGCTGCAGTCCGACGGCTACGAAGCCTACGCCTCTTACGCCGAGGTCCATCCGGCCGTGACGTGGCTGGGCTGCTGGGCGCACGCGCGGCGGTACTTCTTCGAGGCCCAAGGCGACAACCCTCGCATCACGCAGGCCGCCCTGCGGTTGATCGGTCGGATGTACCGGCGCGAACGCGAGTGGGACGAACAGAATCTCACTGCCGAACAGCGCGGTCTCGAACGGGCCAAACCCGAAGGGCTGGCCCGCACCATGAACAGCTTGAAGCGCCTGGCCGTGTGGGCGCGCCAACGTATCCGGCCAAAATCGCCTCTGGGCAAGGCCTGCGACTACCTGCTTGGCCAGTGGGCCCCGTTGTCCGCACACCTCAACCACGGCGTAAGCCGGCTCGACAACAACCTCGTCGAAAACGCCATTCGGCCCTCCTGCATCGGCAAGAAGAACTGGTTGTTCATCGGCCACCCCGACGCCGGCCAACGCTCCGCTATTCTCTACTCGCTGATCGTCTCCTGCCAGCGCCACGGCAAGGACCCGCTGGCCTACCTCAAGGACATCCTCACCCGGCTCCCCTCGCCTGACCAATCAGGACGACCTGCGCCCGCTTGCTTATTGCGACGTCTCAATGAGCACCAGTGAGACATCGCTTCGCTACTCGGCAATGCCGCCGTCGTAGGTCGCCGGCCGGACGCTTACGCCGGAGCCGCTGCGGCACGCGTTGCAGGGCTACTGGTCCCGGCGCATCGATGGGGGACACCGGTTGGTGTACAAGGTGGCGGACGAGCAGCTTTGGATCGCGGGGTTGCGATACCACTACTGAACGAGAGCGAAGTCTGCTTGGTCCGGGCGCAGCCCGAGACTACTCGCCGATAATTTTCACGAGCACCCGCTTGCGGCGTAGGCCGTCGAACTCGCCGTAGAAGATCTGCTCCCACGGGCCGAAATCGAGTTCGCCCTCGGTCACGGCGACGACGACCTCTCGGCCCATGATGGTGCGCTTGAGGTGGGCATCGGCGTTGTCCTCGCCGTGGTTGTGTGCGTATTGGCTATGCGGTTTCTCGGGTGCGAGCTTCTCCAGCCATTTCTCGAAGTCGGCGTGCAGGCCGGTCTCGTTGTCGTTGATGAAGACCGAGGCGCTGATGTGCATCGCATTCACGAGGCAGAGTCCTTCGCGGATGCCGCTGGCCCGCAGCTCGGCCTCGACCTGGGGGGTGATGTTGAGGAACGCCCGACGCGTGGGCACCTCGAACCAAAGCTCCTGGCGGTGGGATTTCATGGGGCGAGCGTGATTGAGATGGGCGGCGCGGCCAAGTTCGCCGTCGATGCCGGCGCGCTTCACCGTTTACACGGCAGTCCAGGTAGCCGGTTAGTGCGGGCGGGCGTCGTGTTCGCGCCGTAGAGCAACCCGGAGGCGATCAATCCGCGCACAAGCGAGAGCACGGTCGCCGCGCCGGCAGCTCTGCCCACCCGGACTTGGTGGATCATCGGGCTCGCAAGGCATGGGCGGAGTCCTCCGCTGGGACACGCAATCTAGGGGGCGTTTCTGTGCGGCAAGGGGCCTTTCGGCGGGCACGAAAGAGCTGTCGCCAGATTGTCCGAGCGACGGCTCCGTGTGGTCATTTCGCTGTGGGGGCTATTGCGTCATGGTTGACCGGGCCGGCGTGGCAATGTCGGCGATGGTGAGCGTGGTCTTCTCCCGTTGCAGCCGGGCGGTGAGAACCGACTTGGCGTGCGGATTGACGAGGTGGAGATCAGTCACCTTGTCGCCGCTGAAGGTGACCAGCAGGGTGTTTCCCTGGAATTTGCGGGCGAAGTCCTCGTTGGGCCAGAAGCCGCGATAGACCCAGACTTCCGGAGTGATCTTTTCGCGGGGCATGCCGATGAGGTCGGTGACCGCTACGGCCGACATCCCCCGGTTGATCTCCCAACCGTTGCCATGGACCGCGCGAACCCGGTAGGCATCGACCTGGTCGCGAGCGGCAGGGGCGCTGGTGGACGGAAGCGGGAAAGCCAGGGCGGTGGCCAAGGCGAACAGAGCAGAGATGGAATTCTTCATGGTAGTGGGTGGGGGTTGGTGGTGGTTGGTGACGGAGGGCGGAGCGTTCGATCCAGCACTGCGTGGTTTATTCGGCTCTACAGGATCGGACGCCGAACCCAAAACGGGACGGTTCGGCGCCTACGGCAGTTTGGCGGTGGTTGGCTTGGCGATGTCGGCGATCGTGACCGGAGCGGTCTTCGTTCGCAGATGGGCGGCCAAGATCCGTTCGGCGCGCGGGTTCACGAGGTGGAGATCACTCACCTTGTCTCTGGCGAAGGTGATCAGCAGGGTGTGGCCGCCGAATGAGGGGACGGTGTCTTCGGCGGGATAGTACCCGCGGTAGACCCACACGTCGGAGGAAAGTGTCTTGTGTGGCGAGCCGAGGGTCCGGCGGACCGAGTAGGGGTCTTCGCCGCGGGAGACGGTTTCCCCGGTCCGCGACTTGACCAAGCGAACGCGGACGACATCGACCGGGGGCCCGGCCGGGGCTGCGGTGAGGGGGGCGGGCCCAGTCAATGCGGCTGCGATGAGGAGGAGTGAAGAAAGGGTGGCTCTCATGGCAGGAAGGGGATGGGTTGTTGGCTGGAGCGGGAGGGCGGTATCGACCGAGGATTTGGGCCGGCGCCGGCTTGTTTCATCCCATTCTACAGGATTTGGGCCCGGAGGTTACTGGGACTGCGGGCCTTCGCGGGAGGGCGCGGCGAGCCCAGTGGCGCAGCCGTAACTGGAAACTGGAGCTAGTTGGCGCAACGCGGCCTGGGTCGATGTATTGGAACCGCCAATCGGGGCGTGGTCGCTTGCCGTCGGTTCCCGTTCGCGCCGCGCGCCGCGGGAAGAGTGAGGCAAGGGACTCGAAGATCAAAGAATCGTCGATCGGCGTGAGACGCGTGCCCCGGCGACACACGGCGTGCCGTCCGTGTGCGCATCGTCTGGCGGAATGAAGCCCGCCGCTGCTACGAAGCAGTTGCTAGCCGGTCCCTCGGGGCGGTCCGGAGACGCGCTGGGGAACAAGCGCGGCCGCGGGCGGCGCTGGGCCTACCAGTCGGTGAGGATCTCCACGCGCAGGAAGTAGCGCTTGGCGCCTGCGGGGACATCCAGCGTGATGGGAAGCTCCGTGGGGCCCATGAAGGTCTGGTAGGCGGCCTGCCGTGACCAGTGCACCAGATCCTCGCTGGCCTCGATGGAGTAGAGGATGTCGTCGGCTTGGGCGCGCGGGGTGAAGGACAGGGTGATCGTGGCGGGCGTAGTGCTGCCGTCGAAGGTGGTGGTGGTCGCAACGTTTGCCGGGCCGCGGGCGGGCAGGTCGAAGGCATAGCGCATCAGGTTGGCGATACCGGCACCGTCCGGATCGGCGGATTCGCCGCTGATCGCAGGATCGGCGAGCTCGGTGGAGTTGAAGGCTGAGGCGGCCCAGTCGGCGTAGGTCGAAATAACAAAGGTGAACTGGTCGCTGGTGGTCTGCGGACTTGTGCCGGCGGGAGTGGCCACGCCGACATGAATGGTGCCGGCCGCCCCTGAGGGAGCGATGGCGGTGAGGGCGGTGGCGTTGTTGAAGCTCACGCTCGTGGCGGACGCCGAGCCGAACCGCGCGGTGGAACCGGGGACAAAATAGCGGCCGTTGATGGTCACGGCGGTCCCGCCTGCGCCCGGACCGGAAGTGGGAGTGATCGAGTAGATTCGTGGAATTGTTATATCCACGACGGTGACACCGAGGGCGGTCTGCGCGCCGCCGCTGCCCTGTGTGCCGGCGTTGTTGCGGTCGGAGAAGAGCCAGTCGAGCTGGATCGCGGGCGGGGGCGTGGCAGATGAGTTGCGATAGGTGATCTGCCGGAGGGCGGTGCGGAGCAGAGCTGTGGTGGCGGCGCTGTTGAAGGTGACGGTGAGCGTGCCGGCGGAATTCGAGAAGGTGCCGATGGTGGCTCCGCCGACGACGAAGTTGGTGCCGGTGAAACTGAGCGTGCCGGTGGTGCCGAAGATGTCGGTGACATCGGCGCCGCCGTGGCGCCGGAGGGCGAGGGTCGAGCCGGCGTAGTTCGCGGCGTCGAGTTCGCCGTCGAAGATCTGGATGTCGGGATCGATCACGACGGCGGCGCCGCCGGGGATGAAGGGCGAGTTGCCCATGGCATCGAAGGTGCCGTCGGGATGGAGGCGGGCGAGGACGGGGAAGCCGTTGGCGTATCCTGTCAGCGGGTTGGCGATGAAATCCTCGAACGAACCGATGAGCACGAGCTGCCCGCAGGAATCGACGATGGCGCCGGCGAGCATCGAGCTGTCGGCGACGCCGTCGAGGACGAGCTTGCCGGTGGCATTGAAGGACGGATCGAGCGCGCCCTCGGAGGTGAGGCGAACCACGGCGGCCGTGCAGTTGTACATGAGACCGGTGGTGATCGTGATGTTGTCGTTCGCATCGACGATCACGCGGCTGGGGCGGTCGGTGCTGCTGCTGGTGATGTTGAGGACAGTCCAGCCGGCGGTGCCAAAGGTGGGATCGAGCGTGCCGTCGGGGTTGAGGCGGGCGACGATAAGATCGCCCGAGTGCGAGGTTGCCCCGGGGTTGATGGCGTACTCTCCTGCGACGATGATCTTGCCGGCGTTGGCACCCTGCGACTGGCGTGCGATCCGCGTAGAGCTTTCGTGGGTGTCGGCATAGTCGAGCTGAGCCATGCCGGCAGTGCCGAAGGCGGTGTCGAGGGTGCCATCGCCATTGTAGCGGCGAACCCCGATGTCCCATGAGTCGTTGGTGTTGTTGGAGCCGGGGACGAGGCCACCGAGCACGATCTTGCCGTCGGGTTGCACCAGCACGTTGTATCCATAGGAGTAGCTGCCTCCGATCGTCGTGCGGGCGAATCCCAGCGGGCTGGCGAAGGTGGTGTCGAGACCGGAGCCGTCGGCTTTGAAGCGCCAGAGCGTGATGCTGCACTGGCCGGAGATGCTGTCGTAGAAGCTGCCGACCGCGATGACCTTGCCGTCGGCCTGTTGGGTGATCGCGCATACTTCCTCGCCCGAGGCGCCGTCGCCGGCGTCGAAGCGACAGAGGCCAGCGGTGCCGAAGGCGGTGTCGAGGGTGCCGTTGGCGTTGAGTTGGAGCAGTAGGATGGAAGTGCTGTCGGAGGTTGAGACGAGGATTTTGCCGGCCTGGCCCGCATCGGTGCGGATGAGCAGGCCCTTGGCGGTGGTGCTGGAGTTGTCGACGATGAGGAGGGACGAGTGGTAGAGGCCGGCGGTGCCGAAGGAGGAATCGAGGGTGCCGTCGGTGTTGAAGCGGGCGACGGCGAGGTGGTTGTTCCAGTCGACGTCCCAGACGTCGTAGACGACGACGTACTTGCCGTCGGTCTGCTGGACGATGGCCCGGCCGTAGCCGCAACCGCCGATGGCAGTGCCGAAGTCGATCGCGGAATAGCCTGCGCCCATGAACCGGGGGGCGTCGTTGACCGCGGCGACGGTGATCGAGGTGTCGACGTTGAGCGTCTGGTTGCTCGAGTCGGTGAAACTCAGGCGGACGGTGCGGGTGGCGGTGGAGGGCAAAAACTGAGCGTCGTTGTGGTAGCGCAGGTTGCGGACGAGCGTTGTGACGGCGGCGTTGGTGGCCAAGGCGTTGAAGGTGATCGTGTTCGTGGCGCTGTCCCAAGTGCCGATGATCACGCCGCCAACCTTCGCATAGTAGCCGTAGGTGCCCGAGCCATTGTCGAGATAGCCCACCGCGATCTGCCCGGTGCCGGTGCCGTAGTTGCCGAAGTAGAGGTAGTCCTCAGCGGCCGTCGAACCGGCGGTGAACCGGAACTGGAATTTGCTCAGGCCGGCCGCAAAACTCATGGACACGGTGGCGTTGCTGCCGGCGTCGATGAGGGCGGGCGTGGTATTCTGGTTCTGATTTTCCTGATAGGCGAGGATGTCGCCACTGAGGTTGGTCACCGTGGGCATGGCCGAGGCGGCGATGCTCACGACGAGTGCTGCGGCGAGGGCGCCGAGGGAACGTAAGGAGGCGAATCGGGTGGCGAGGTGCATGAACGTAGAATCGGGGCTGTTCGTTGAATCCGAATGCTGGAGTGCTGGACGACGTGATGCAAGAGCGTCACCCGGCGGAAGTGCTCACGGGACGGCGACAACCTGCAGGCGCAGGAAGTAGCGCTTGGCGCCTGCGGGGACATCCAGCGTGATGGGGAGCTCGGTGGGGCCCATGAAGGTCTGGTAGGCGGCCTGTCTTGACCAGTGCACCAGATCCTCGCTGGCCTCAATGGAGTAGAGGGATGTCGTCGGCTTGGGCGCGCGGGGTGAAGGACAGGGTAATCGTTGCGGGCGTGGTGCTGTCGTCGAAGGTGGTGGTGGTCGCAACGCTCGCCGGGCCGCGGGCGGGCAGGTCGAAGGCGTAGCGCACCAGGTTGGTGAGGCCGGCGCCGTCGGGGTCGGCAGCGGCCCCGCTGATCGCAGCGTTGGCGAGGTCGGTGGCGGTGAAGTTGACCGCCGCCCAGGTCGCGAAGGTGGAAACCTTTGCGAGGTAGGGGCACGAGAGCGGCGCGGCGGCGGCGGTGAATTGGCCGGTGTCTGGAGAACCCCGCGGCGGCCGGTAGCGCGATGGTGATGGTTGCATCGGCTCCCGGCGCGGGGGCGATCATCACCACATAGTTGGCACCGGAGCCGGTGAGCCCGGTGGCGGTTCCGTTGGTGACGACGAAGTCAGCCGTGGTCAGGCCGGAGACGGCGGAGGAGAAGGCGACGGCCACCTCGAACGGACCGGTGACCGTGGTCGCACTGCTGCGACTCAGCACCGGTACGGGCGCCAGTGCGGTGGAGGCGACGTTGTTGACGGTCCGGCCGCCGAGCGTCGCGATGCCGCCGCCGGCGTAGAGCCGGTCGCTGGCGCCCACCGCGAGGGCGGCGATCAGGGTGCCGCTGCCCGTGTCGATACGCGACCAGGCGGAGCCATCCCAGAAGCACACACGCCCGGCGCTGGCAGCGAAGACTCGCCCGCCGGGGCCAGCGGCGAGCGCGGTAATGTGCCCAGTCAGGCCGGCGCCCAGCGACGACCAGACGGTGCCATCCCAACGGGCGACGCCGGGGGCCGCCACGCCGCCGGCCGTCGTGAAGCCGCCGCCGGCGTAGAGCGCGCCGTCCGTGCCGACCGCCAGGCGCTCGACCCGGTCGTTGAGCCCGGTATCCAAGGCGGTCCATGCGCCGTCGGCCCAGCGGGCGACGCGGTTGGCGCTCGCGCCCCCGGCAGTCGTGAACGTGCCGCCGGCGTAGAGAGCGCCAGCGGCGTCGAAGACCAGTGCGCTCACATCGGGGCCGCCGACTCCCTGGCCCAAGGCCGACCAGACCGTACCGTTCCAGCGCGCCACCCGATTGGCGGTGACACCGCCGGCTGAGGTGAAGGCTCCGGCGGCGTAGAGCGCGCCATCGGGGCCGATGGTCAACGCGTAGACAGGCCCGCCCAACCCCGTGCCGAGCGGGGCCCAGGTGGTGCCGTTCCAGCGTGCGATCCGGTTGGCGGTTACGCCGCCGGCCGTGGTGAACGCGCCGCCGGCGTAGAGCGTGCCATCCGGCGCGAGCGCCAGGGCGTAGACGCCGCCGTTCATGCCGGCACCGAGCGGCGCCCAGGTGGCGCCGTCCCAGAACGCGACGCGGTTGGCGTTGGTCACTCCGGCCAGAGTGAAGGCGCCGCCGGCATACAGGCCTCCGTCCGGGGTGGCCGCCAGCGCGTAGGCGGTGTTGTTCAGGCCAGCGCCGAGGTTGATCCAGGCGGAGACGACAACATTCAGGTCGCACGGCTCCGACGCCGGGCCTTGGATACCGGCGGAGCCGACGGTGCGGGCCGTGAACGAGTGCGGGCCCTCGGCCAGCGGGGCCGCGGGGGTGAACTGCCAGGCGCCGGTGTTGTCGGCGGTCGCGGTGCCGAGGAGGGTGGCCCCGTCGTAGAGAGTCACGGTGCCGCCGGGTTCGGCGGTGCCGGAGAGCAGCGGCAGCGCGGTGGCGCTCGTGCCGGAGGCGGTGGCGATCACCGTCGCGGCGAGGTTGGTGAGGTTGAATCAATTTCCGGTGCGCCGGCGGTGCCGGCGGCGACGGTGTAGGACCCCAAGGTGGCGTTGGCCGTGGCGGTGACGCTCGCGGTGCCGCCGGCGATCGTGACGGTGGCAGACGGCAAGGTCGCACTCGCGCCCGTCGCGGGAGTCGAGAAGGCGACGCTGCCGCCATCGACCGGCTCAAGCGGGTTGGCCGCCGTGACGGTGACCGAGAGGGGCGACGGGAAGGCCGTGCCGAGGAGAGTGCTTTGGTTGTCGCCACCGGTCCTGGACAGAGCGAAGCCGTGCGACTCGAAGGCGCCGAGATCCGGCGCGCCGAAGCGCGGCAGGCCGCGCTGATCGGTCGTCACGGCGCTGGCCGCAGCGGCGTCGATCGCCGGAGAACCGGGCAGGAGCGGGCAGGTCCAGGTGTCGCCGTCGTAGTCGGCGAGTGTACCCAGCAGCGGATCGGTGATGAGCGGGTCCGGGCCGCTGACGGAGGCAGTGCCGGAATCGGCGTGGCTGGGGATCAGGTTGGCGCCGCCGAAGGTCAGGGTCGCTGCGCCGGCGTTGGGCCGGAAGGCCTCATCGCCGCTGAGTATCGTCGGGCAGTCGTTGACGAGATCGCTGCCGCCGCTGGTGTTGGCGACGATGCAGTTGGTGAGCGTAACCGCGGCAGGGGGCAGGATGAGGTCGCGGCGATAGCCGAGGTTGTAAAGTGCACCGGCGGCCACTGTGTAGGGATATCCTGTGCTTCCCGCGACGCTGTTGCCCGTCACCGTGCAATGGATCAGGCTGACACTGCCGTTGAGGTTGAAGATTGCGGCGCCAAGGCCACTGCCGCTGCCGGCGGTGCTGCTGCCGCCTGTGGCGGCATTTTCAACGAAGGTCGTGTTAATACTGGTGAGCAGGCCACCGTGGTTGAAGATCGCTCCGCCCATGCCAGCGCCGCCGCCACCGTAGCCGGCGCCGGCTTTGTGCCGCGGCGCTGCCGGCCCCGCCACCAAAGCCGCCGGGGCCGCCACGGCCGCTGCTGCGTTCGTCAAGGGCGCCGCGACCGCCACCGCCTCCTCCACCGCCAAAGCCAGCGCTTCCGCCGGTACCTCCGGCGAGGCCGGACCCGCCACGACCTCCCCCGCCACCGAAGCCGCCGGGCCGCCGGCGCCACCGTTGACACCGATCGGGCCATCTCCCCTTGCCGCCACTACCGCCGCCGCCACCACAGCCGCCGGGGCCGCCGGTAGCACCGAGGGCAGGGTCGTAGTCGCCACCATTGCCGAAATCGGAAGGAATAGCTGGAACAACTGCACCACCGAAGCCTCCGCCATCAAAGGTGGCGTCGCTGCCGAGACCGCCGCCGCCATTGTCAACGCTGGAACCGTTGTGCAGGCCGGTCCGCCAAGGGCGGAGTTGGAAGATAAGGTCACGGAATCCAAAGCAACCGTCCCTTGGTTGAAGATGGCTCCACCCATCCCAGCGCCGCCGCCGCCGCCGGGGCCGAGGCCCCATCCCCGCCCTTGGCTTTGCCGCCGGTGAGGGTGAGGTGACGGAGGGTGAGTTGGCCGGCGCCGGGGGTGTGGTAGCCGTAGGTACGCGGGCTGGTGGGATCGGCGCCGATGTAGAAGAAGCGCAGGCGGACGGGATCGCCGCCGATGGCGAGCGTGGAGCCGTGGCCCTCGATGGTGATGGGTGAGGCGATGGGCGGCAGGGCGTTGGGGCCGTACCACCAGTTGTCGACCGCGGTGAACGTGTAGGTCGCGCCGGTGGTGAGCTCGATGGTGTCGGCCTCCGGCGTGGCGTTGGCCGAGTTGATCGCGGCGATGAGGGCCGCCGAGTCGGCCGCCGTGAAGTTCGCGGCGGATACGGGTTGAACGGCAAGGGCGACGAGTCCGGCGAGGGCGAGACTCGGGAGCGCGGCACAGGCGCCGGCGCGGGCGAAGAGCGTGGGTTGCATGACGGGGCGCGCTCCACCGGGTTAACGGTGCAGTTCGGTAGTGGAGCGGTCGTGATTGCTTCAGATCGAGCGAGGGGCGTCAACGCGTAGACTGGTCGCGGGCGCAGAATGACGCGGGCGGGAAGTTGGTGTTCGGCGTTGTGGTGGGTGGCGCAGGGGAGAATGGAGACAGAGGGCTGAGCTGGAGCGCGGCGCTCCCAGGTCGGAGCGCTGGCGAAGGATACCGCCGGAGACGCGCTTGGGGGCAATCGCGTCGCCGGCAGAAACGGGTTTGCTATTTGGTGACGATTTCCAGGCGCAGGAAGAAACGCTTGGCGCCGGCAGGCACGGGGACGGAGGCGTCGATGGCCAACCTCACGCCATAGGGGCTGTCGGAGCGTTTCTCGGTCCACGCCACCAGATCCTCGCTGGCCATCACCGCGTAGCGGAGATCGTTGCCGTGGGCGCGCATGACGAACGAGAGGGTAAGTGTCGCCGGGTTGCTGCCCCCGGCGTACGTGACGATGGCCGGGACCGTGACCGGGCCGCGCGCGGGCAGCTCGAGGGCGTAGCGCATCAGGTTCTTGACGCCAGAGCCGTCGGGGTCGGCGTCGGGGCCGCTGATCGCGGGATCGGCGAGCTCGTCGGCGGTGAAGGCCGCCGCGGCCCAGATGTCATAGTTCACCTGCGGTGCGACGAGCACTCCGCTGGTGTCGCCGATGTTCCGGAGCGCTGGCAGGGCTCGCCACCCGCCGCTGTCAGTGAAGCTGCCGAAGTTGAGGTCGATGCCGGAAATGACGATACCGTCGAGGTCGAGGTCGTCCGCCTGGACGAGGTAGGAGAACTGCAACGTGCTGGTACCGCTGCCGCCGGAGCCAGGGCGCGTAGCGGAGTCGGTCGCCGATGTTCAACACGAGCCGCGGGGTGCCGACGGCGGTGTCGACGGTCACCGGTTGAGCGAAGGCGACGGTGAACTCGAGCGCGGTGTTGGGCAGATAGATGTCGGGGCGGGCACGGCGACCGATGTCACGGTGAGCGGTGCGGCAAGCGCGAGGTGGTGGTAGCCTGCAGGACCGCTGACGGCGCTGTAGGTGAAACGTCCCGCCAGGGCGCTGGCGCCGGAGTCGACGGCGACCGGCACCGACGACACCGGATAGCTGGTGCCGGCCCAATTCACGACTTCTGGGGCAGCGCCGCCGTCGCCGAGCTGGCCGACATGGTCGATGCCCCAGGCGGCGAGGCCGCCATCGGCGCAGAGGACCAGGGTTTCGCCCGTGCCGGCGGTGAGGTCGGTGATCGTCCGGCCGGCGAGCACGCCACTCAGATTGGTGGCGACGGCCAGCGGGGTTTCGACGGGCGGATGGGTGATGGCGGTCTGGCCGTTGCCCAGCGAACCCCAGAGTTTCTGACCCCAGCCGTACACGCCGCCGGTGCGGGTCAACGCCTGGCTGTGGCTGTAACCGCAGGCTACCGACACGACTTGCTCGCCGGCCAGAGGCGTGCCGGCGGTGGTGACGGCGACGGGGAGGTTGGCGTTGGTTGTCGTGCCGTTGCCGAGCTGGCCGGCGTAGTTCCATCCCCAGGCGGCGACGGAGCCGTCGCTGCACGCCGCCACGGCGTGGCCGCTGCCCGCGGCGAGGGCGACGACGGTCTTGCCGTTGAGCGCGCTGGCGCCGACGGTGGAGACGGCGACGGGGACGTTGGAGTTGGTGTTGGTGGCGTTGCCGAGCTGGCCGAGGTCACCACGGCCCCAGGCAGAGACGGTGCCGTCGCTGCACACAGCGTAGCCCGCGGCATCGCCGGCGGCGATGCTGACGATGGTCTTGCCGCTGAGCGCGCCGGCGGTGGAGACGGTGACGGGGGCGGAGGAGTTGACGTTGGTGGCGTTGCCGAGCTGGCCGGCATTGTTGTGCCCCCAGGCGGCCAACGTGCCGTCGCTGCACAGCGCGAGGGCAAAGTCGGCGCCGGCGGCGAGGGCGACGACGGTCCTGCTGCCGAGCACGCCGGAGGTCGAGACGGCGACCGGCGTGGCGGAATAACTACCGATGGAGCCGTTGCCGAGCTGGCCAAGGTCGTTCTTGCCCCAGGCGGCGATGGTGCCGTCGCTGCACAGAGCGAGGGTGAAGCTGCCGCCGACGCTCGCGGCGACGACGGTCTTGCCGAAGAGCGCACCGGCGGCGGGGATGACGACCGGGCGGCTGCGGTTGGTCGTGGAGGCGTCGCCGAGCTGGGCGCAATCGTTGTAGCCCCAGGAAACGGGTACGATGCCGGGCACGATGGTGTAGCTCTGGCCGCGGGTGAAACCGGCGAGGAGCCCGCCCCGATCGACAATATCGAGCCGCAGCGTGCCTTCTCCGGAAACAGCGGTGGCGGTGACGTCGAACCGGGTGCGGGTGGCGTCGGCGACGACGGAGGTGATGGTGCCGGTGGCCGAGCCGCTGGTGGAGGTGAGCGCGAAGTCGGCGGTGCCGATGGCGCTGGCGACCGGCTGGACGAAAAGCACGCGCCACGTGAGCGTGGACGCCGTCACGAGCGGCCCGGGCAGGGCGCGCACGATCGCCGTCGTCCGCGGTGCCGGGGTGACGGCCGTGGAGGCGGTCGAGCCGACGCTGGTGCCGATGGTGTTGGTGGCGGTGACGACGAAGGTGTAGGCGACGCCGTTGGCCAGGCCGGTGATCGTGAGCGGCGAGCCGGTGCCCGTGGAGGTGATACCGGTGGCCACGCCGTTGAGGTAGGCGGTGACGGTGTAGCTCGTGATCGTGTCGCCGCCGTTGTTGACCGGCGGAGTGAACGACACGATGGCGCGGCCATCGCCGGCCACGGCGGAGATACCGGTCGGCGGGTTGGGGATGCCGGCGGTGTTGGTCAGTGTGAAGCTGACATTGGCGGCTCCGGTCAGGCTCGCCGCGACGGCGTAGGACCCGAGCGAGAGATTGGCCGTGGCGGTGGTGCTCGCGGCCCCGGAGGAGATGGTGGCGGTCGGCAATGCCAAGGTCGCGCCCGCGCCGCTGCTTGGCGCGGAGAAGGAGATCACGCCGCCATCGACCGGTTCGTCCGGATTGTTGGCCGCGACGGTGACCGTGAGCGGGGTCGCGAAGTCGGAGCCCGCAGGGGTGTTCTGGTTGTCACCGCTGGTCTTGGACAGGGTGAAACCCTGCGACTCGAAGGCGCCGAGGTCGGGAGCGCCGAAACGCGGCAGGCCGCGCTGGTCGGTGGCGGTGGAGCTGGCGCCGACGTCGATCGCGGCAGATCCAGGGAGAAGGGCGCAGGTATTGGTCGGGCCTCCGTTGTCGGCCAGCGCCCCCAGCCTCAGCTCCGCGACGGAGGTGGTGAGGTCGGTGGCGGTGGTGGCAACTGGTCCCCAGTTGTCGGAGAGGTTGTAGCCCTGCGAGGTGAGGGTGCTGGTGCCGCCAGTTGTGATACCGAAATTCCCTCCAGCTAGGGTCGCGGTGTTGCCGGCGACGATACTGGAACTCAGGGTGAGTATGGTGCCATTGCTGCTGCTATAGATGCCGCCGCCCCACTGAGGATGGTTCTGCCAGCTGAGTTGCCGGTGAGAGTGCAGGCGGTCAGGGTGAGCGTGCCGCCGCTGGCGAAGATGCCGCCACCCATGCCGCGGTTGGTTCCGTTGGTCGAGTTGCCGACGAGGGTGCAGGCGGTCAGGGTGAGTGTGCCGCCGCTGGTTAAGATGCCTCCGCCAAAGCCAGCTGAGCTTTCGGCCGCCGAATTACCGGAGAGGGTGCAGGCGGTCAGGGTGAGCGAGCCCGAGTTGTAGATGCCGCCGCCGTAGGCGACGCCTTTGGCACGATCTTGGGCGGAATTGCCGGCCAGCGTGCAGGCGGTCAGGGCCAGGGTGCCCGAGTTATGGATGCCGCCGCCTTGGCTGTATGGGGAACTATCAGTGCTGGTCGAGAGGTCGTGGGCGGAGTTGCCGGAGACGGTGCAGGCGGAAAGGGTGAGCGTGCCGGTGTTGGCGATGCCACCACCATTGTCGGTGGCCAAGTTCTCGGAGAGGGTGCAGGCGGTCAGGGCGAGTGTGCCCTCGTTGTGGATGCCGCCGCCGCTCTCGCCGGCGGGCACGGAGCCATGGACGATCCCGAGATGCGAGAAGGCGACGATGGATCCCGGGCCGACGTGGAACACGCGGCTTGTGCTGTTGCCGCTGATGGTGACGGGGATGGCGAGTGCGCTGCCGTCGATGGTGAGGTTCTTGGCGATGGTCAGCTGCCCGCTGGTCAGCGTGATGGTTTGCCCGGAGAGGCCGGGGGCGAAGATGATCGGGTCGCCGGCGATGGTCGTATCGGCGATGGCCTGGCGCAGCGAGCCGGTGCCGTTGTCGGCAGTAGTGGTGACGACGCGGGGATGGATCGCCGGTGTCACGGCGTTGGATGCCGCCGAGGCCGCACCGGTGCCGAAGCTGTTGGTGGCGGCGACGGTGAAGGTGTAGGCGGTGCCGTTGGTCAGGCCGGTCACGGTGATCGGCGAGGTGGTTCCGGTCGCCGTCGTGACGGCCACGCCGCCGCTCCAGGCCGTCACGGTGTAGCTGGAGATGGTCGCCGCGCCCTGGATCGACGGCGCAGTGAAGGACACGGTCGCGAAACCGTTGCCATCCACTGCGGTGACGGCGGTCGGCGCGCCGGGGGTCGTGGCGGCGCTGGCGCCAATGGTGAGCAGGAGGAAGGCGAAGTCGTTGCTTTCGTTACCCGCCGCATCGGTGGCGAAGGCGAGGAGGAAGTGGGTGCCGTCGCCCCACGCGGTGCCGGGCGTGAAACTCCATACCCCGGCGCTGTCGGCGGTGGTGGTGCCGAGCAGACTCAAGCTGTTGTGAAGCGTCACCGTGATGCCGGGTTCGGCCGTGCCGGCGAGGGTCGGAGTGGTATCGCTTGTGGTGCCGGAGGCGGTCGTGAAGACGGGCGCGGCGGGCACGGTGGTATCGATGGTCACACGACTGCTGTCGGTGGTGGTGGTGACGACGGTGCCGACATTGCCCGAGAGATCGGTGAAGAGGATGGAAATGGCGGCCACGCCTTCCGTGGTCCCGGAGGCCACTGTGGTGGTGGCCAGCCAACTCGTGCCGCTGCCCGTGACGGTCGCGATCTGGCCGGCAATCGTCACGGTGGGTGCCCGGAGCACTTCGCTGGCGGTCAACGTCAGGGTGAGGGTGTCGCCGAGGCGGGCCAGTGCGGGAGACCCGTTGTTCGAGGCGAGCGAGACGGTCGTGAACGCGGGCGCGGTGGAGTCGTATTCGTAGGCCCCGATGTCGGGGCCGGTCCCTTGGGGGCGCGCCACGCCGCGCTGGTCGGTGCCGGAGGCGAGGTCAGGGTCGCCGGCGTTGATGGCGGCGGAGCCGGCGAGCAGTGCGCAGGTCTTAGTCGGACCGCCGTTGCCGGCGAGTCCATCGAGCTTCAGATCGGCGCTGGCGATGGTCAGGTCGGAGCCGGCGAGGGCTATTGTGCCGTAGGTGGCCCAGTTGTCGGAGAGGTTGAAACCTTGCGAGGTGATGGGGCCTTCGAAATTGGGATACGCTAGGGTCGCCTTGTTTCCCGCGACGATGCTGGAGCGTATGACCGTGGTGAGGTTCATGTTGCAGATGCCGCCGCCTCTTTCCGCCGTGTTGTCAAAAAGGGTGCAGGAAGTCAGGGTGAGCCAGGCGTTGTTGATGGCGCCGCCGTCGTTGTTGATGGCGCCGCCTTCGTCGCCGGCGGAGTTGCCGAAGAGGGTGCAGGAAGTCAGGGTGAGCGTGCCGCCGCTGTTGTTGATGCCGCCGCCGTATCCGTAGTTGGGGTGGATGGTCGCGGAATTCCGGGAGAAAGTGCAGGCGGTCAGGGTGGCCGTGCCCTCGTTTTGGAGGCCGCCGCCGTTTCGCGCCGTGTTGTCGGAGAGGGTGCAGGCGGTCAGGGTGAGCGTGCCGGGGTTGCGGATGCCGCCGCCGTAACTTTCGGTGTTTCTGCCATGGACGATCCCGAGATGCGAGAACGCGACGGTGCACTCCCCGTAGATATAGAACACTTGGTACGTGTCGTTGCCGCTGATCTGAATGGGTGAGGCAAGCGCGCTGCCGTCGATGGTCAGGTTCTTGGAAATATACAGTGTCCCGCTGGTCAGCGTGATGGTCTGCCCGGAGAGGTTGGGGGCGAAGACGATGGTGTCGCCGGAAGCCGCGGCGGCGATCTGGGCAGGCAGCGAGCCGGCGCCGCTGTCGGCAGTGGTGGTGACGATGAGCGTGGCGGCGGAGGCGGGACCGGCCAGCGCGACGAGGGCGAGGACGAGCGCGGCCAAGGCGCGAAGGAAGCCAGAGCGGAGCGAACGTTGGTGGTACATGGCGGATTGGGGCGGAGGACGGAGGGCGGAGACGCGCTCGGGGACAAACGCGACGTCGAATTCGATTCGCTATTTGGTGACGATGTCCAGGCGTAGGAAGTAGCGTTTGGCGCCGGCCGGGCCCCGTGAATGGACGTTCCTGGCCTCGGCGTGTAGGCGGCTTTCTGGCCACGTCACCGATCGCTGGCCATAAGCGTAGACGAGGTCGCCGTCGGCAGCAGGTGACGGGTGGTTCGTGGCATCGCCGGGGACCTGTGTCGGCGCGGACACGGCCCCGGCGGAGGCGTAGCGCATCAGGTTGTTGAAGCCAACGCCATCAGGGTCGGCGGAGGGACCGCAGATTGCCGGATTGAGGAGATCGGTGGCGGAGAGCCGGGGCCGGGTGGAGGGCGCCACATCATCGTTGGCGATGGTGCCGGTGCCCAAGGCATCGGATACGGTGGCGCCCGTGATGTTGGTCACGTTGACCGAGAACGTTTCGCTCGACTCGACGGTGTCGCCAAGGTGTGTGCTGCCGGCCGGGATGGCTGGCCGGTGAGGGAACGTAGTCGCCCCGTGGCCGTGCCGTGACTGGCGTGTGAGGTCCCCGTGGGTAGGGAAGGGGCCGGGTGCCTCGTTCGCGAAGGACGGTGCTGGAGGGGGGGAATCCTGTCGCCCGTGGCGGAGCCGACCCGGCTTGCCAGGCGGCCTTGGTGTGGATCGGGGAGTGGGCGGAGGAGTCGTTGGTACCGGGGTAGACCGAAGTGCGTGCGTTGGAGAGGCTCACACCGGCAGATGACGTGGGTGCCGCCACACTACCCTGGAAGACCAGGATCTCCTCCGCCGAGTTGAGAGTGCTGATGTTGTTGAAATAGGGCAGCTGCTTGGCTGTCGAGTCGAAATGGCGGTGGTCGACGTCCAGCAATGACGGCCCAACGGTGGGGGCGGTACTCCATCTTGTCCGCAATGCCGGCGTAGTTGAGGAATGAACCGGTGGGGGTGTCGCTCCAGCCGATGTCGGTAACGTAGATCTCAGTCCCCGGCTCCAGATTGACCAGGGGCATCATGGACAGACCGTCATGTGGATTGAGGTCGTCGATGTTGCCCCGGGCAGGATCCCGCCCGGCAAGATGTGGCTGCTCGAGCGGAGGGCCAGGCACAGGGGCCAGCGGCAGGCCACGCGCCTCTTCCAGCGGTGCTCTCGGGGGCGAGTTCGGTGCGCTTGGTGGCGGTGGCGTTCGAGGCAAGGGCGGTGAGTGTGGCGAGCGCGAGACTCGGGAACGCGGCGCTGGCGCGGGCAAATATGGTGGGTTGCATGGCGGAAGACGGAAGCCGGAGAACAGAGGCCGGCGGGCGATGGATCGAGGAGTGGTGCGGATGGCTTGAGGGGAGCTACGGCAGTTGCGTCACCTGTACTCGCAGGAAGAAGCGTTTCGCGCCATCGGGGGCTGGGATGGTGAGCTGGACAGTGCGCGCGGTACCTTCGGGGGCGTAACTGGCGACCTGGTACCATGTTGCCAGGTCTTCGCTGGCCATTATGGCGTAGAGGAGGTCGGTACCATCGGCCCGCAGTGGGAATGCGATGGTGGGTGCTGAGGCTGGGCCGGAGCCGTGATAGACGAATTCGGTCGGGATCGACACGGGGCCGCGGGCCGGCAGGTCGAAGGCGTAGCGTTGCAGGTTGGTGAGGCCCACGCCGTCGGGATCGGAGGTGGACCCGCTGATCGCCGGGTCGGCGAGTTCGTCGGTGGTGAAGTGGGCCGCGGCCCAGGTGGCGTAGGTGAACATGCCGTTCGCCAGCGTGAAGCGCAGGCCGGTGGCTCCGCTCGCACTGGCGGCGACGTTGTACATGCCGGCGGTGGCATTGGCGGTCGCGGTGACGCCGACCGCGCCGCCGGCGATGGTGGCCTTGGTGAGGGAGAGCGTGGCGCTCGCACCTGAGGCGGGTGGCGTGAAGGTGACGATACCGCCGTTCACCGGTTCGATCGGAACGTAGGCCGTCACGCTCAGGGCCAAGGAGTCGGCGAAGGCCGTTCCTGGCGGGGTGCTCTGGCTGTCGCCGCCGATCTTGGTGAACCCAAAGCCCTGAGACTCGAAGGCGCCGAGGTCGGGGCCGTCGAAACGCACAACCCGGCGCTGGTCGAGACCGTAGATCGGAGGGCCGGCGGCGAGGTCGGCGTGCCCCGCGTTGATCGCGGGCGAGCCGGGGAGCAGCGCGAATGTTTCGGTAATGCCGCCGTAGTTGCCGATCGGTGCCAGCAGCGGGTCGTCGGTGAGCGGCGCGGGCCCGCTGGAGGTGGCGGTGCCGGAGTCGACGCGGGTTTCGACCAAGTTGGCGCCGGCGAAGGTGACCGTGGCCGCGCCGGTGTTGGGGTCGGTGGCGGCCCCGAAGAGGTACGCCGGGCGGTTGTTGAGCAGATCGTTACCGCCGGTGGAGTTGGCGAGGAGGCAGTTGGTGATTGTCACCGCGGCATTCGGACAACTGACCAGCAGGGTGTAGCGCAGATTGTAGAGCGCCCCGCCGTCGGCGTGAGCATTGGGGCCGGCGATGACGGTATTGCCGGCGAGGGTGGCGTGCAGGAGGGCGACGAAGCCGTTGAGGTTGAAGATCGCGCCGCCGTAGCCGCATCCACCCCAGTTGCTGCTGCCGCCTTGGGCAGTGTTTCCGGTTATAGTACAATTGGCGAGCGTAAGCTGGCCGCCATGGTTGAAGATCGCCCCGCCCATCCCGGCCCCGCCGCCGCCGATGCCTGTCGCGAAACCTTGGAAATTGATCGTGTTGACTCCGAATCCCCCACCAAAGCCGCTGAGGCCGAAGCCGGGAGAGCCATAACCCCCTCCGCCGCCTCCGCCTCCAAAACCGCCTGACGAGCCTGCGCTGTAGCCGTGATTGCCTCCGCCGCCTCCGCCGCCGAAGCCGCCGCCGCCAACACCCCCGCCACCGCCGCCAACCCCACCACCGGCGCCGATGCCGCCGGCGGCGACGTCCACACCGCCACCGCTGCCCTGGCCACCGACGATGCCGCCGTTGTTTCGTCCGCCGAGACCGTCGCGGGGGCCGCCGCCCAGACCGTTGGCATAGCCATTATCGGTCAACCCGAAGCCTCCTCCGCCTCCGGTCGCGCCACCGAACAGTCCGGGACCTCCGAGTCCGAAGCCGCCGCCGTTGCCGCTGCCGCCGATTGATCCTGCGGGGCTCACTGCGCCGCCGAAACCGCCGCCTGCATCGCCGACTCCGTCGGCCCCCATGCCGCCACCACCCCAGCTATTTCCGACCCTGCCGTTGCCGCCGATGGCGGTGTTGTTACGGAGGGTCACGCCGTCGAGGAGCAGGGAACCTTGGTTGAAGATCGCGCCGCCCAACCCAGCTCCACCGCCGCCTTCGTTGCTGTTCCCTCCCCTGGCTTTGCCGCCGATGAGGGTGAGGTAGCGGAGGGTGAGGAGGCCAGCGCCGGGTGTATTGTAGCCGTAGGTGCGCGGGCTGGTGGGATCGGCGCCAATGTAAAAGAAGCGCAAGCGAACCGGATCACCTCCGATGGCAAGCGTGGCGCCGTGGCCCTCGATGGTGATGGGCGAGGCGATGGGCGGCAGGGCGTTGGGGCCGTACCACCAGTTGTCGACCGCGGTGAACGTGTAGGTCGCGCCGGCCGTGAGCTCGATGGTGTCGGCCTCGGGCGTGGCGTTGGCGGAGTTGATCGCCGCGATGAGCTCAGCCGGGGTCGCTGCAGGGATGGTCGCACCGGAAGCGGTGGGTGCGACGAGCGCGACGAGTGCGACGACGGCGAGAGTCGGGAGCGCGGGGTGAGTGTCGGAGCGCGAGCGGAGCGGGCGGGGCATGGTGGGGGGCGGAGGCGGCGGCAGACGGAGTACGGAAGGCCGATAGCGGGAGGGTTGTGGACCGAGTGCGAGCGAACCGTGATCAACGCGGGCCGGCAGTGGCGACGGCGGCGAGCGCGCCCGCGACGAGCTCCAGCTCGGTGGGTTGCTGACATTGGGTGAGGGTTTGCTTGCTCGGGCGCGGTGTGGGCATCGGGCTCGTTCACGACTACCATCGGTAACCATGCTGCGTCAAGACGGCCGATACCCAGAACGGCCCGGATTTTGAGTAGTGTCCTTTCCGCGTGGAGTGGACTCCGCCGGTGCATCGGGGAGGCAGCCGCAACCGACGGCGGTGACTGGGATCGGCGTCGACCATGCGGCGCCCCTGGCCACTCCATAGTCGACGATTTTGGTGGCCCTAGTGAGTTGGGGGATCGAGGCGGGAGGCGGGCGGCTCTTTTCTTGGTTTGCGCGGTGTACCGAGGGGCGGTGAAGTGGCCCCGATGCAGCAGTACCGCCAGTTGCTCCAACTCGTCCTCGACCATGGCCGCTTCAAGGCCGACCGCACCGGCACCGGCTGCTACTCGGTCTTCGGCGCGCAGGCGCGCTTCGACCTGCGCACCAGCTTCCCGCTGCTCACGACCAAGAAGGTGCATCTGCGCTCGATCCTCCACGAGTTGCTCTGGTTCCTGCAGGGCGACACCAACGTTGGCTACCTGCACGCCAACAACGTTACGATCTGGGACGAGTGGGCCGACAAGGACGGCAACCTCGGGCGCGTCTACGGCGCGCAATGGCGCGACTGGCGCCGGCCCGACGGCACTTCGGTGGACCAGATCTCGCGGCTCATCGACGGGCTCAAACGTGACCCCAACAGCCGTCGCCACATCGTCACCGCGTGGAATCCCGGCGAGATCGAGCAGATGGCGCTCACGCCCTGCCACGCGATGTTCCAGTTCTTCGTGATCGACGGGGAACTCAGCTGCCAGCTTTACCAGCGCAGTGCCGATCTCTTCCTTGGCGTGCCCTTCAATATCGCCTCGTACGCGTTGCTCACCCTGATGGTCGCGCAGGTGTGCGGGCTCAAGCCGGCGGAGTTCATCCACACCTTCGGCGACTTGCATCTGTACGCCAACCACCTCGAGCAGGCGAAGCTCCAGCTCGCGCGCGAGCCGCGGGCGCTGCCGACGATGACGCTCAACCCTGCGGTGAAGGACATCTTCGGCTTCCGCTTCGAGGATTTCACGCTCTCCGGCTACGACCCGCATCCGGCGATCAAGGCGGCCATCTCGGTGTAGAAATGGACGATGGCAGATGGCGAATGGACGATGGCGGGTGGAACCAAGGCGCGTCAGACACGTAGTTATGAACCCAGAGGAAATGAAGCGGCGGACACGGGCGTTTGCGGTAGCAGTGTTTGGTTTCATCGAAAAGCTGCCGAAGACGGTGGCCGGGCAAACCATCGCGCGGCAGTTGGCGAGATCGTCGAGTTCCGTTGCGGCGAATTACCGAGCGGCGCAGCGGGGACAGACTAGGAAGGAATTCATTGCCAAGCTACACGACACCCGCGAGGAAGCGGACGAGTCTCAGTTCTGGCTCGAGTTTTCGGTGGATTGTCGCTGCGTGCCGATTGCTGACGCAGAATTGCTGATTCGATAGGCCGGCGAGTTGACCGCGATTCTCACCTCCGCCATCAAGACAGCCTCCGGTGCCTGATCCATCCCCCATCGCCCATCTGCCATCGTCCATCCGATTCATAGCCATCGTGGCCATGGCGGAGAACCGCGTGATCGGGGCGGGCAACAAGTTGCCGTGGCACCTGCCGGAGGATTTTAAGTGGTTTAAGCAGCAGACGCTGGGCAAGACGCTGCTGATGGGGCGCAAGACCTTCGAGTCCATCGGCCGGCCGCTGCCGGGGCGCACGACGCTGGTGCTCAGCCGCGGCGCGGCGCCCATTCCGGGCGTGACCGTGATTCACTCCCTCGAGGAGATCGCGGCCGTCGCGGCGGAGGCAACCGAGGTCGTGGTGTGCGGCGGGGCGGAGATCTACACGCTCACGCAGCCCCGCTGGCAGGAGGTTTTTGTGACGAAGGTGAAGCGCACGGTGGCGGGCGGGGATGCGTTCTTTCCGGAGTTCGAGGCGGAGTTTGCCGCGCCGGAGCTCGTGCGCGACACCCCGGAGTTTTCGATTCTCCACTACCGGAGGACGTAGAAAGACGATGATGGGCTCTGATGGCAGGGCGGGATTTATGCCCGCCTTGCCGACATTGTCATTTGGCGGGCGTAAAGCCCGCCCCACCGGGCAGCGACGAACCGCTGGCGGACGTTAGGCCCCAACGGGATGCCCCGAGCCCGACTGCGTGGTAAGGGCGGTGCTTGCGCCGCCTGTTGGGCTGCCCGCCCCGGGGGCGGGGGATAACGAAGGGCGTCGCAAGCGGCGCCCCTACGGCAGAGCGGATCGGACGGCGGGGGTGAAGCCGATTCAGCGGAGGGGACGCTCATGTGTAGGGTCGGTCTGCGACCGGTCGTGGGAGAGGCGGGAAAAGGGGAGTGCGGAGTCGGAGGTATCCGGTCGGAGACCGGACCTACGAGGAGCTATCGGGAGCCGTCCATTCCTCACCGGGACGGAGCGGCGGGAGGCGGAAATGAAAGCCTTGGCGAGTTTCGCGACGTCGGAGGCGCCATTTGGTGAGCGTGCAAGCACTGGGGCGAATCGGTGTGGGGAGCGTATGACATGCCCATGACAAAGTCTTACCTAGCCATGACGACATCGTGGGACGGAGCTGCTAGGATGACCGCGTTCTCCCAACCCCTATTCCATTATGAAACAAATCATCATCGCTGCCTTGGTCCTGTGTTCTGCCCTCGCCAAGGGGCAGAGCGACGAAGTGGTCATCCTCTCGCCGTTCGAAGTCGTAGGCCCGTCGGATCGAATTCCACCGGTCACGATCCGCAAGACCGCGGACTTCCTCTTGCTTCAGGTCGAGATCGTCAATGATACGCGGGATCCCGAAAGGCGCCGCGTTGAGATCTATGACACGGTGAAGGGGGTGATCGCCGCGGCCACGCAAGTGAAGGCGCTAGAGATTTCGACCCGTGAGATGGGGTTGAATCTCCAAAACTATCAGGTGCGGCTGGAGGAGAAGGCCGGCAAGGCCGACACGAGTTCAGTCGAGCTGGTCTTCCGGCTGCCGTTGGCCGCTTCCGACGATGTTGCGGCATTGACTGCCCAGCTACGCCAGTTCTCCACCCGCGTGCAAATGGTTGGACGCAGTGAAGTATTGCCCGGCGAAATCGGGATCAGCGTCAAGGCGCCGGAGCGTTTTCGCTACGAGCTCATCGGCCATGTTGCCGACGATGTCCAAAAGATGAAGCAGCTCTTTGGCGGGAGCTTTGAGATCTTGGTCAAGGGCCTCGACCAGCGTCTGCAGTGGCGGAGGGTGAGTGTGTCGGAGTTGGAGCTCTATCTGCCCTATTCGTATGACGTGCTTCCGAACAAAGGCATCCCGATGCTCGTTCACGGGGAGAGTTGATCCGCTCCCTGGGTGGGACAGGCGGCCCCTCCCGCTCAGGGCATGAAGATTCAACCCTGGTTTGGTTTGAGAATCCGGGTTGAGTCCACACGGCGAGGGGGCAGGGTGGCCGGACGTCCTTTGCCATGTTCCCCTCGCCCCCAAGTCGCGGCTACTCGCGTGGTTTTGTGCTCATCGCACTGATCGCGGCGGCCTCGACGTTGGCGGTGGTGCTCTGGCGGGTGCCGCCGCGCGAGGGGATGGAGTTCTGGGTGTTCGCCCGGCAGTATTACGCCGCGTACAAGGGCGAGGTCGCCGAATGGAATCGGGAGCGGCCCGGGCAGGCAGTGGATATGCAATTGCTGCAGTTCACCGCCCTGGAGCGGCGGTTGCTCTCGGCGTTGCGGTCCGGCACGCCGGTGGCGGATGTGCTGGAGGTGGAGCGCATGGTCGTGGGCGAGACCTTCGCCGGGCCGCTGGAGGATGTCGGATTCGTGGATCTCACCGATCGGCTCGCGGCCGGTGGTTGGCTGGAGCGTTTCAACCCACCCTCCTTCTCCCCGTGGACAACGCGCGGCCGCATCTTCGGCATCCCTCACGACGTGCATCCGGTGCTGCTGGCGTATCGCGCCGACCTCGTCGAGGCGGCGGGCATCGACGTCTCCAAGATTGAGACCTGGGCGGATTTTGTGCGCGAGATGGCCCCGCTCATGGCCGCGCGGGGGCCCGACGGGCGGCCGTTGCGTTATCTGCTCAACTACTGGTCCACCAACGCCGACCAGACCGAGATCCTTCTGTTGCAGGCCGGCGGCGGGTTCTTCGATGGGCAGGGGCGGCCGGCGCTCGCTACCGCGGTCAACGCGCGGGTGCTCGCCCAGCTCACCGCCTGGGTGGTGGGGCCGGGGCGCATCGCCGTCGACGCGAAGGAGATGACCGCCGCCGGTAACCGGCTGCGGCACGACGGGGCGGTGGTCTGTATGTTAATGTCGGATTGGCTGACCGGGGTGTGGCGACTCGACCTGCCCGGGTTGGCCGGGAAGATGAAGCTCATGCCGATCCCGGCTTGGGAGCGGGGCGGGCGGCGCACCAGCGTGTCGGGCGGCACCGCGCTGATGATTCCCAAGAGCGCCCGAGACGTGGACGCCACGTTCGATTTCGCCCTGAACCTGTACACTTCGCCGGAGGTGTGCGATTCGTTTTTTCGCGACACCGGCACGATTCCGCCGTTCCGCGAACTCTGGGCCCGGCCGGTGTTTGACGAGCCCAATCCCTATTTCAGTGGCCAGCCGATCGGCCGCCTGTTCATCGCGCAGGCCCCGGCGGTGCCGCTGCGCAGTTCCTCGCCGTATACGGTGGCGGCGCGGCGCACCTACGGAACGGCGTTGCAGCGGCTGGTCGACTGGGCGGAGAGCACCGGCAACTACGAATTGCCGGTGTTGGAGGCGAAGGGCCACGCACTGCTCGAGGCTGCCCAGGCCGACCTGGAGCGACTCGTGCAGCGCAACGTGTTTTTGCGCGAGGAGGCGCCGAAGTCATGAGCCGCTATTCACCGCACCCGCGCTGGGCGCCGTGGCTGTTCGCCGCGCCGTTCGTGCTCACCTTCGCCGTCTTTGTCGCGTGGCCGCTCACCCAATCGCTGGTGCTCGCGTTCCAGCAGACCTTCGGCCCGCGCACCGCGAAGTGGGTGGGGTGGGAGAACTTTCTGTTCATGCTGCGCGACCCGTTGTTCTGGCTGGCGCTGCGCAACACCACGCTCTTTGCGCTGGCGGCGGTATTCATCCAAATGCCGCTCTCGCTGGGGCTGGCGCTGCTGCTCAACCGGCCGGGTATCCGCGGCCGTTGGTTCTTTCGCCTGGTGCTCTTCGCGCCGTCGCTGGTGGGGCTGGTCTTCGCCGGGGTGTTGTTCGCGCTCATCCTTGAGCGGCGTTATGGCCTGCTCAACGTGATACTCCATTTTGCGTTCCCCGCCTTCAACCCCGACTTCCCGTGGCTGCAGGCCTACGCGGTGCCGTCGTTGATCCTGGCCTCACTGTGGCTCTACACCGGTTTCAATATGGTCTATTTCCTGGCGGCCCTGCAGGGCGTGCCGCGCGATCTGGAGGAGTCGGCCCTCATCGATGGTGCCGGGGCGTGGCAACGTTTCCGAGCACATCGTCTGGCCGCAGATCCGGCCGGTGGCGGGCTTCGTCACCCTGCTCTCGCTGATCGGCGGCTTCCAACTCTTCGAGCTGCCGTGGGTGATGCTCGACTACACGGCGGGCCCCACCGACAACCGCGGCCTCACGATCGTGATCTACCTCTACCAGATGGGTTTTCAGCTGGGCGACCTCGGCTACGCCAGCGCCATCGGCTGGGTGCTGGCCTTGATCCTCATCGCCCTCACCTGGGCGCAGCGGCGGATCTCCCGCCAGGAGCGATACTGACGCGCCATGCAGAACCGTGAATTCGAACAGTTTGCCCGGGTCCTGATCTACCTGCTGCTGGTGGTGGTGGCGGTTTTCCTGCTACTGCCGTTTGCCTGGATGGTGACGGCGGCCTTCAAGTCCAACGAGGACATCTTCTCCTCGTTGTTGCTGCCGCCTGGCGCTGGTTTCCTGGGCGTGGCGTGGGAGCGTCTCACGCTGCACAACTTCGACCGGCTCTTCGCCGAGGAGGGGATCGCGCGGGCGATGCTCAACTCCACGTTCTACGCCTCGGTTACCGCGATCGGGGCGACGACCTGCTCGGCCATGGGTGGGTACGCATTGGCGAAGTTCTCCTTCCGCGGCCGGCGCCTGCTTACGGTGCTCGTGCTGGGGGCGGTGTTGGTGCCGGGGCCGCTGCTGTTGGCGCCCGGCTATCAGCTGCTGCATCAGCTGGGATTGTTGAACACCTACGCCGGCCTCATCCTGCCGTCGCTGGCGCCGGCCTTCGGGGTGTTCCTCTTCCGGCAGGCGATGCTCAATTCGGTGCCCGACGAGATCATCGAGGCGGCGCGTATCGATGGGGCGGGGGAGCTGCGGATCTTCTTCAGCGTGGTGCTGCCGGTGGTGCGGCCGATGCTGGGCGCCTTCCTGCTGATCAGCTTCCTGGGCGCGTGGAACAACTTCGTCGGCCCGCAGATCGTGCTGCAGGACCCCGCTCTGTATCCGCTCTCTAGCGCGCTCGCCGGCCTGCGTGGCACGAACTTCCAGGAGTGGGGGATGATCATGGCGGGCACGATGGTGTCGGTGGCCCCGGTGATGGGGCTGTTTCTGCTGCTGCAGCGGGAGTTCATCCAAGGCCTGACCTCAGAGGTTTCGCGCGGCGCGAAACCTTAGGCGGCTCCGCCGCGGGTGGGCGGCGGCTAATGCGTTCTTCGCGCCGAAGAACGCGAGGCGCCGGCCCAACCTCGAACTCGGAACAGGAGGAGGCGCTGTTTATCGGCTCTGCCGGAGGGCGCTGACGTTGCCGAGCCAAGACGAACCGACGCAGCCGAGCAGGGCCGGCAGGAACAGGCCACCGAGCACTTCGGCTCCACTGCGCGATGGCGCGAACCAAACCGTCACCGCCAGCGCTGCGACCAACCAGGCGAAGGCACTCACGCTGCCGAACAACCAGCGGCCGAGGCGCCGGCTGTTGTCGAAGGTGCAGGCGAGCGGGATACAGGAGAGCACCAACAGGGCGCCGGCAAGCAGTGGCGCGTCGCGCTGCGCGAGGCAGCCGAAGGTGGCCAGCCCGGCGCCGCCCAGAAGACCGAAGCCGATGAAGCAGGCCTCCAGCTTCTCGTGGGGGCGCAGCACCATCCGGCCGAAACGATCGGTGAGCAGCAGCAGGCTGCCGATCCCTCGCGCCACCCACACCCAGAAGGCGAAGGCGAAATACGCGAGGCCGATCACCAGCCCTACCCAGCGCCACTCGCCGGTGAAGAGCTCGCGCGCGAAACGGGAACCAAGATACAGGCCGAGGAGGATGGCCCACTGCTGGCTTTGCCGGCGTTTCGAGAGCCAGAAGGTGTAGGCGAGGTAGGCGCGGTAGAGAGGCGAGCGGGCGCGGAACGACTGTACCAATCCCTCGCGGGCCCACTCGAAACCCGGGGACAGGCGCAGCGACTCGGCGAAGTGCACCTGCGCTTGCCGGGCGTCGCCGCGTTCGAGCGCCGCCCAACCGGCGTTGGCATGGGCGAGCGGATCGTCGGGATTGCGGCCGAGCTGGCTGCGGACGGCGTCCGCGTTCTCCTTGCCGCGGCCCTGCTGGCGCAGCGAGTGGGCGAGGTAATGGTGGGCGAGGTCGTGCTCGGGTTCGAGGGCGAGGGCCTGGCGGGCGGCCTCCTCGGCCTCGGCCCACTTCGAATGGGTGCAGAGCGCGGCGGCCCGGGCGGTAAAGGCGCTGGCGGAGGTGGGGTCGAGGCGCAGGGCCTCGTCCGCCGCCTGGAGGGCGTCGGCGCCACGTCCCATGGAACAAAGTACCTGACTATGGAGCACCTGGTGCTCGGCCTCTTCCGGGTCGGAGCCGATGGCCTGGAGGACGACGGGCAGGGCCTCGGCTTCGCGGTCTTGTCGCCAGAAAGTGCGGGCGAGTTGATGGAGCGCCCAGGCGTGCATCGGCTCGTACGCGAGCACGCGGCGGAAAGCGGCCTCGGCGTCGGCGAAGCGGCGCAGGTCGTAGAGTTGGCAACCGCGCAGGAACTCGGCTTGGGGGGAGGAAGGGTCGCTCATCACTTTTTCAGTCCGAGGTGCACGAGCACGTCGTCGTAGAAAACCGCTCTGGTTGGCGTAGAGGGCGTGGTTGCGGGCGCTCTCGAACCAGCCGCGGGTCGAGGGCTTCACGTCCTTGGCGGCGCGGGCGAGGTCGTCGGTGGTGAGCGGGATCACGCGGCCGCGTTTCATCGCTTCGGTGAGCGTGCGCTCGGTGGCGTGATCAAAGACGGCGCGCAGATCGGCGCCGGAAAAATCCTTGGTTCGCTTGGCGAGCGCGGCGGCATCGAACTTTTCCACCGGTTTGTCGCGGGCCATCACGGCGGCGATGGCGGCGCGGGCGGGTTCGTCGGGCGGGGGCACGAAGAGTACGCGGTCGAAACGGCCGGGGCGCAGGAAGGCGGGATCGAGGTGCCACGGGGCGTTGGTGGCGCCGAGCACCAGCACGCCCTCGTTGGCGCCCTGGGTGCCGTCGAACTCGGCGAGGAACTGGTTGATCAAGGTGCGGCCGGCGCTGGCACGCAGGTCGGCGCGGTTGGCGGCGAGGGCGTCGACCTCGTCGAAGAAGAGCACGGCCGGGGCGTTGCGGCGGGCGTACTCGAAGAGCCCGTGCAGGTTCTTCTCGGAGTTGCCCAGCCACATCTCGATTACCTGGTGGATACCCACGGAGAGGAACTTTGCCTTGATCTCGCCGGCCACCGCGCGGCTGATGAGCGTCTTGCCGCAGCCGGGCGGACCATAGAGGAGCACGCCTCCGCCCGCCTTCTTTCCGTAGGCCTTGAAGAGATCGGGCTGCTGGAGCGGGAAGAGGATCTTCATGCGCACCTGCTCCTTCACCGCGTCCATGCCGCCGACGTCGGCAAAAGTCAGCGACGGGCGCTCGACCTCGGTGGGAAGTTCGTACTCGGCGACGCGATCAAGGTCACCGGGCGCGGCCTCGGCGGCGGGTTCGGCGGGAGTGCCGGCGGCGGCGCTGAGCGGCACCTTCTGCGGTCCCGATGAGGACCCGGCGGCGAGCGCCTGCTCGAGGGCTTCGTCGCGCTGCGCGGGTTCGAGGGCGAGGGCGCGCTGGTAGGCGGTGCGGGCGGCGGCGGTATTGCCGTCGTCGAGCAGCCAACGGGCGAGCCAGCGGTGGGCCTCGGCGAGTCGGGGATGCGCGGCGACGAGCGCCTCGGCGCGCAGGATGGCCTCGGAGGTCTTGCCCTGGAGGTGCAGGGCGCGGGCGAGTCCGAGGGCGGCTTCGCCGTCGTGCGGTTCGAGGGCGAGCGCGCGCTCGAAGGCGGTGCGGGCGTCGTCGGCTACGAACTCCTCCAATGCGGCCTGACCAAAGAGGAGTAGCAGCGGCACGTTGTCCGGGGAGTGCGCGAGGGCCGCGCGCAGGGAATCAAGCTTCGACATGGCTCCTACCAGACAAACAGGGCTCTGGGCACGTGCAATGCCAAGGTTTTGCGCAGCGTAAAACCTAAGGCGGCTTCGCCGCGAGAATGGGGAAGGGGGCGGCAAGGACCCTCGGTGGACGCGGCCGCCGCGCCCGGGCTCAACGGCTTGTGCCGCTGGATGCGTTTGGACCCTGCTCTCCGTGTTATTGTCACATGATACTTGTGACTTGGTACTTCGGGTCTTCCGTTCTACGCCGGAACCAGGAAACGGAGACTGCGGGGATCGATGCGGATCTCGATCTCGCAACCAGCTTCGCGCGTCTCGCCGTCGACGTGGATCACCCCGGCCGCAGGCCGAAGGATCGTGAAGGCTTCGCCCTGGGCGGAATAGACGCCTCGCTGGCGGCGTAGATCGCCACCGAACATCCGGGCGACGAGCTGGGCCGAGCGGAAGAGGCCCAGCGGCGGGATGGCGGTGAGGTCGAGCCGGCCATCATCAACTTGGGCGCCAGGGGCGATGCGGGCGTTGTTGCCGTATTGGTCGGAATTGGCCACGGCGACGACGAAGGCCGTCTGCACGATCTCGCGGCCCTCGGCGGTGCGAATGGTGTAGGTTTCCGGCTTGTAGTTGAAGAAGGTGTTCCAGCCGGTGCTCAGGTAGGTGCGGAAGCCGCGGCTGGGTAGGCTGTTGAAACGGCGGGCGATCTCGGCGTCGAAGCCCACGCCGGTGGCGTTGCAGAAGCGGTGGCCGGCGGCCAGGCCGGTGTCGATCGCGCGGACCCGACCATCGCGGACGATGTGCAGGGCGTGTCGCAGCGAACCGTGCACGCCGAGGTGGCGGCCCAGGCCGTTGCCGGAGCCGCAGGGGATGAGGCCGAGGGCAGCGGGGCTGTGGACGACTCCGCAGGCGACCTCGTTGAGGGTACCGTCGCCCCCGATGGCGATGATGCGCTCACAACCGCGCGCGACGGCGGAGCGGGCAAGTTCGGTGGCGTGGTGCGGGCGCTCGGTAGCCTGGAATTCGGCGTCGAGTTTCTCCGCAGCAATCCAGGCGCGCACTTGGCGGATGAACCCGGGACGTTTCCGGTTCAGACCGGAGTGTGGATTGAAGATGAAGCTGAACCTGGGCATTGGGCGGCGGCCTAAGGCAGAAGGAAGAAGGCGGAAGGCGGAACGAAGGGACAAGTACCAAGGGGCAAGGGAGAAGTGGCAAGTGACAAGGGCAAGGGCCACGGGCCAAGTAACAAGTAGCAAGGGACAAGTAACAAGTGGCGGGGGCGAAGCTCAGTTTCTGCGAGCGGTAACGGGCTTCGCTCGAATCTGCTTTAGCGGAAGCGCTTCGCTTCATGTTTGTCTTCGGCGCGAGCCGGGCGAGGCTGGCCGCGCAAAGCGATGACAAAGCGTCCCATCATTCATGTGCTTACCGGCCCGACGGCGTCGGGCAAGACGGCGCGCGCTCTCGATTGGGCCGAACGGCGCGGCGCCGAGATCGTGTCGTGCGATTCACTTCTGGTCTACCGCGGCATGGATATCGGTACCGCGAAGCCGACCCGTGAGGAATTGGCCCGCGTGCCGCATCACCTGATCGACTTGGTCGAGCCACGGGAACGTTACGACGTGCAGCTGTACGTGGCAGCGGCAGGGGCGGCGGTCGAAGCTATCGGGCGCCGGGGCCGGCCGGTGCTGGTGGTGGGAGGAAGTGGGTTCTACTTGCGGAGCTTTTTTGCGCCGATGTCGGACGAGATTGAGGTCGAGCCGGCGTTGCGGGAGGAACTCGACGCGCGACTGGCGGTCGAGGGGCTGGCGGCACTGGTTGCCGAGCTACGGACTCTCAATCCCGAAGGACTGGGTACGCTGGACACGCAGAATCCGCGGCGGGTGCTGCGCGCTCTGGAGCGTTGTCGGGCGACGGGACGGCAACTGGTGGAGTTGGCGGCTGCGTTTCGCGCCAAGCCGTCGGCATTTGCGGATTACGAGGTGAAGCTGGTGCGGCTGGACTGCGCGCCGGAGGAGTTGGAGGCGCGGATCGTGGCGCGGGTGCGAACGATGCTGGCGGCGGGGCTTGTCGACGAGGTGCGCCGGCTGGATCAAGTCGGACTCAGGGAGAATCCGAGCGCGGCCGGGGCCATCGGCTATCGCGAGGTGCTCGCGCTGCTCGACGGCAAGAAGCCGTTGGCGGCGCTGGAGGGGGAGATCGTGCGCAATACCCGGGCGTTGGTGAAAAAGCAGCGCACCTGGTTTCGCACCCAGTTGCCTCCCCACCGCTTGGTCATGTTTGGTGAGGCGGACGAGTTGTTTGAGGGGCAATAACGAGGAGGGGTGGCGCTAGGCGCGAATCGTGGGCCGGTGCCTGCGCCCTTGGGGGGCTTGGAGCGGATGTGGTTGCACGAAGGGAACCGTTGGCTTTCGCGATCGGCCGCCCCGCTCAGTGCCCTACGCCCACGGGTGCCGTGGCAGCTGCGGGCGCAGACCATCCGGCGCCGGCGATATCCGGTAACTGAAGCTCCACCTCCAGCCTCTAGCAGGGGGGCTATGCCGCGCTGTTACGGCGGCGGACCAGTGCCGCCGCGCCCAGCACCGCGAGCCCGAGCAGAAGTGCGCAGGTCGAGGGCTCGGGCACAGAGGAGTAGAGCAGGAGCAGATTCGTGTCGTTGGCCGCGAGGCCGAGCGAGAATTGGCCGTCGAAGGTGCCCAGTGCGGAGGTGTCGAGTGCGAGGTTCGAGAATCCGGTGATGCCGCCGCTGGTGTTGGCGAGAGTCCAACTACGGTCGGTCAGCGTGGCGGGCACCAGTCCGTAATCAATAAGCATGATGGTCGAGGCCCCCGCCGCCAGTGTGCCGGTGATCGCGAGGCGGTCCGCAGCGGTGTTGTTGATGCGGAAGGCGGCGCTACTGCCGGCCTCCCAGGTCTGCGCCCCCGTGGTGAGCGTGCCGAGGCCGGCGGCCGGGTTGCCGGGAGCGATTGTGCCGCCGGTCCCGATCGTGATGGGCCGGACGATGGAGCCGGCCCCGGTCAACCGGGCGTCGGGCCCGACGGTCACCCGATTCGCCTCCACGGCGCTGGTGGAGATGGAGCCGTTGACGACCAGCGTTCCACCGGTGATCGAAGTGGCGCCGGTGTAGTTATAGGGGACGTTCAGCTGTGGATTCAGCGTCACGGTGCCCCCGGTGGTCTTGTTCAAGCCGGCGGTGCCGGCCAGGCCGGCGGTGACCGTGCCGTCCCGCAGGTCGAACGCGGCGGTCGAGGTGAGCCGGCCGTTGGTGATAACGCCACCGTTGGCGAGAGTGACCTTGCCGATGGTTTCGGAATAGGTGCCCATGTGGAAGGTGCCACCGTCGATGGTCAGCGTGGCGCTGTCGTTGATTTGATTGCCGGCGTATCGAGCATTACCGTTCCGCCATTGGTGATGGCGACGGCGGTGGTAGCGCAGCGCAAAGGTGGGTTCGTGGACCCCCGAGTATCCCAGAAAGTTGAGTCGCAGGGTGCCGGCGCTGACGGTGGTGGTGCCGGAGAAGGTGTTGCTGCCGGTGAATTCGACCGTGCCGCCGGTTGTCTTGGTGAGCGCGCCCGTGCCGGCGAGGGTGCCGGAGACTGTGCCGCTTTGGAGATCGAAGCCGGAGTTCGACGTGAGCGTGCCGGTGCTGATCGAACCGTTGTTACTAAGGGTGACTGCGCCCACCGTCTCAGTGCCGCTGCTGGAAAGCTGGAGGTGCCGCCGGCGATGGTGAGCGAGGCGGCGTTGTTGATGCGCTCGGCCGCCTGGAAATAGAGGGTGCCGCCGGTATTCACTACCACTGCTGTGGTGCCGTTCAGGACGCCGCTGTTGTACAGGAGCAGGGTGCCGCCGTTGACCGTAGTAGTGCCGGTGAAGGTATTGACCCCGGTCAGCGAAAGCTGTCCGGTGCCAGCCTTGGTCAGTCCGGCGCTGCCCTGGAGGACCGAGGCGATGGTGGCGGAAACGTTGTTCGTGATCGTTGGTGCGAGGCCGACGAAGGTGAGGGGCGAGGAAGTGATCGTATAGCCGGTACGCTCGAAGCGCAGGCTGTTCACGGAGAGCCCGTAGAGGCCATAGACGTTCACCGACCCCGCGAGGTCGCCGCCGAAGACGGCGGTGGAGCCTGTGGCGTCGACGGTGCCCCAGGACTGGAGAGTGCCGGTGGCACCATCGGCCCGCCAAGTGAGGTAGGTCGCTCCCGCGCTCCAGTTGTTTGTTCCGATGCTGCGGTTCCCAGTGCCGGCGGTGGTGTCGCCATCGGCGTCCCAGTAGTAGTCGGCGGCGCCCGCCGCGGCGGCGGTGGCGAACAGGCCCAGGAGCACGAGCCTCCGGGCGGGCTGGGTGAAGCGGGCTGGGCGGGCGGGCACGGCCGTGCAAGATGTCATTGAGATGTGGGACCTCGAGTTTTCGGATTCGCGGTGACATATTGGAGGCCTGTGCCCGAGTAGCAATCACGAATCGATCTGCGGCGAGGTTCCGATCAGCTCTCGACCGAATGGAGACGGCGGGCGTTCAGTACCCGCGGTGGGAGCGGGGCTCGGCTCCGGACATGGCGCACAAGCCGGCGCAGGTGAGGATGCCGGCGCCCACGCCCAGGCTGTTGGGGGTGAAGATGCGCAGGTCGAAGGCGAAGGCGGCGGCGATGAGGGCCATCGCGGCGGTGGCGAGCAGGAGGGGGAGGGCGGAGAGGAGGTGCTTCATGGTGATCGGTGTTGTGCCCTCTTCTTCGCACGCCTTGTGCCAAGTGCCTGTTGGCCGCATAAGTCACTTTTGGTGAGCGTGATAGGTGTTGTCGGCCCGGTTGATCGTCTCCCGGGTTTTCTCCCGTACGAAACCGGTTCGTCCCATTCGCGGAACGACGGGCCGCGGTGTTGTATCGGCCGGGTGTCGCGCGTCTGCCCCGGTCCGGAGGGGGCGGTCTGCGGCGGAGATTCTGCGCGAAAGCCGTTGGCGTTGGCGGCCGATGTGCCGTTGATCCTGGCAGCGGCCGGGCCGGTGTGTGCCCGCCGGTCCATCCAATTCCATTCTTCCCTCCCATGAAAATCCCCGGACTGCGCAGCGATTACGAACAGGTCGGCGGCCTGGTATTCTTCGGCCGCATGCTCGACAAGATCCGCCTCAAGGCCGCGGGCCAACTCCCGCCCGATTACTTCACCGGCACCGCCAATCGCACGCATTTCGACGCGCGCTGCTGCACGTTCCTGCGGCTCGACTACGAACGGCTCGTCGCCCGCGTGCTGCAGGGCGGCACGGATGCGGAGATTCTCGAGTGGTGCTACGCCAACTTCTACCGACCCAGTGCCGACGAGATCGAGATCTGGAACGGTTTCATGATGAAGCGCGGCTGGCGCGATCCCGGCAGCGGGGAGCTCGAGCAGGCGAAGAAGGAACGCGGCTTCGGGGACCGGCCTGACCTGCAGACCTGGTTCGATCTGCATCTCGCCGAGGAGGCGTGAGCCTTCGCCCAAGCGAAACGCTTCAACGTGCGCAGTTGGCGGCTGTCATCGTCGGGCGGGAACGCGGTGAGGGCGGTGACCGGATTCCTGTTTCCTACCCGTGCACGCCCAGCGCGCGGACCAGGTCGTGGAGGAAGTGCGGCAGCTTGCGCCATTGGCCGCGAGTCAACGCCCGGCCGAGGCAGCGGGCGTTGAGGTTGAACTGGGCGAGCGCAGGGATCGAGCGCGGTCAGTATCCACGGTTGGTGCGGGGCTCGGCTCCGGACATGGCGCACAGGCCGGCGCAGGTGAGGATGCCGGCGCCCACCGCGAGGCTGTTGGGAGTGAAGATGCGCAGATCGAAGGCGAAGGCGGTGGCGATGAGGGCGATCGCGGCGGTGGCGAGCAGGAGCGGGAGGGCGGAGAGGAGGTGTTTCATGGTGATCGGTGTTGTGCCCTGCTCTTCGCACCACGCGTTCCAACTACGATACCATGGCGTAAGCCGCTGCAATATAGATAGATAGTGTAGTGGCGGCTGCCCAGTCGGCCTGGAGCTCTTCTCCTGCGCGAGACCGCTCCGTCCCATTTGCGGAACGACGGGGCTATTTCGCTTGGCCCATCGGCGGGGCGGTTCAGTTTTGGCGACGATGTGGGGCAAACAACGACTCGAGCGGTTGCTGCATGCGGCTGCGATTATGGGGTGGATGTTTTCGGCCGGGGTGTTGCTGGGCTTTGTTGCGCCCTGTGTGCTTATTCTGCGCGCGGGCGCGGTTGAAGGGGCCTGGACTGGCTGGCACAACCTGCAAACTTGGTTCGTGGTGGCCGTCTGGATGGTGTTGGCGGTGGCCGGCGGGGTCGCCATTTGGAAACGGCTGAACTGGTCGTTGGTGCTGGGTGGGCTCGCGGTGAATCTCGCCGTGCTCGTGTACCTTCGCTGGGACCCGGAGCAGCACAGCCCGTTGCCTTACCTCGGGCAGCAACGGGACGAGGCGGATCCGCGATGGGACACCTTGGCGTGGATGATGGACAAACATCCGAAGAGCCGGATAGGTGAGGCTCGCTTGCGGCCGGACGCGGCGATGGCCATCCGGCTGCCCACGGAGCGGTCTGCTTGGCCGGAGCATGTTCGCACGCATCGACAGGCGATCCTTGACGCTTGGGAGGCGGACGCGCTCGGGCGGGAGTGGATCGAGACGATCAGCCGGCGGCCCCCGGTAGGTGTTCATGTCTATCGATACGAAGAGCCGATACTCTCCTTTCGACAGACGCGCGCGAGTCTCTTTGCGCGAACAGCCTACGCCTTTCTGCTGGCCGACGAGGGGCGGCGCGACGAGGCCATCCGGCTGGTGCTGCCCGAGTTGGTTGCTTGGCAGAATCTCCAGCGGTGCGAGGCGATGCTGGTCCACCAAATGATCGCGATGGTGATGATCAAGGAGTCGATGAAGACCATTGATGCGATCCTGGATCTCGGCGCCATCGATCCAGCGACGCGTGCGACCTTGCGTGAGACGCTCGAGAAGGCGTGTCCGATTGGCGAGGTCTTTCGTTTCGGCTTTCTCGGCGACTATTGGTACTCACGCAGTTTTGACGCGGTGCTTGATCGAGGGATGACGGTGGAGGAGTCCAAGCTGTTCTTCGGCACGGTCGGTCTGGACTCCGGGCCAATCGTTTTTGTGGGCCGTCGTTGGGGGCTCTCTTTGCTCGTGCAACAGCAGTCATGGAGGGCCGAATATCTGGGCGCTTTGTCGCGATTCACTGCACTGGCGACGGCGCGTGATTTGACGACGCTGGCACGGGAGGAATCGGGGGCGGAGCGGCGTTGGGCGATCAAGAATGCACTGGGCGTTCGCCTGATCGGGGTGGGGTTGCCGGCGTTCACGAAGGTGGTGAATTACGTTTGGACTGAGGAAGACGCGCGGTTGGCGTTGCTCCGCCGGGTCGGGACACCGGACGGCGCCAGCGATTGACCGGGGGCCGATCGGAATACTCACCACAGAGCACACCGCGTGCACGGAGGAGGCGTCCGTTCTCCGTGCGCTCCGCCAGCTCGACCATGGAGACCGGCGAGACCGCGAGCCCCTCGGCGAGCAGCTTCTCCAGGAGCTTCGCGGAGTCCCGGCCAAACTGGGGATCATCCTCGAACACGTCGAGGATCACGCAAGTGTCGACAACCCACATCAGGGCAACCTCTCCCGTTCCCGAAGTTCCTTCATCCACTCGCTGGTGCGCCGGGCGGGTCCGGGCCGAAGCCTCCTGGCGTAGCCGAGCATAGCCAGCGGGCCTGCCGGTGCGTTATGTTTCACGAGAACGCGAAACTCCCGATCGGAAAGCCGTTCGAACGCGAGCCGCTGGCCGGTGTGCAGCCCCATCCTCTTGCGCAGCGCGGCGGGGATGGAGATCTGGCCGCGTTCGGTGAGCGTGCATTCGTTCATGGGGGCATGAGTGTCATGTGCTTTTATCATGTCAAACGGGGTGAGCCGCCCCAAGGCAGACTGGAGGGACTGATGGGGATTCGACTAGAACGATGACGCGGATACCAAGATCCGGGGCGTTGACTGCCGAAGGATGGCGCCATAGCCCAGTGTGTGGCCCGCAATCCCGACACCGGGATCCGGGCGATCCCTGCGGGGCCAGTGCGGAAGGGGTGTCGTGGACTGACCCGTTGCTGCGGGTAGGCCAACGGAACGGGCCAACGCCCTAATCGATGTGTCGAGTGAAGGATGGAGCGCCTTCTGGTGCTCGGCCCTCTGTCCACGCGCCGGGTTTACCGTCTGCTGAGCCCGGCACTGCGGGCGCGGAGGTCTCCGCTACGACCCACCGCGAGGACCTGCGCCAACCCCGGCCCGAAGAATAGGCTTCTCAGCCATTGCCGTACTCACAATTGTGGGCGTATGGATGTTGTTACTCCTCGTTGCTGGACCAGAATGTGCTCGGTCTATGGCTTGCGCTCGCTCTTGGTGTGGGCGGCGCTGCTGGCTTCGGTCGCTGGGGCTCAGCAGTTCAGCTTCGGAGTCGAATCGGCGGTGGAGCCGCCCACGGCGGCGGCGGACACGATCTTGTTGGCGGCCCCAGCGGCGACGACGACGTGGTCGGCGGCTTCGGACAAGGCTTGGCTGCACGTCGAGACTGCGAGTGGCATCGGTAGTGGGACGATCAAGTTCTCAGTGGCAGCCAATCCGGAGACGCAGGTGCGGAGTGGGGCGATCACGGTTGGGGGCCAGTCCTTCCCGGTGGTGCAGGCTGGGGCGCAGTATGTCGCAGCCCGTCCGCTGACGACGCTGGTCTCCAGTGGACTCGTGGAAACGTCACCGTACGGGGTGGCGGTAGATCCCGCAGGAGATGTCTACCTCTCCGACCCCGGCGACCGGACAATCAAGAAGTGGATATCGACGACTGGCGCGCTGACGACGCTGGTCGGGAGTGGGCTCGGGACTCCTACTGGTATCGCAGCGAATGCCAGGGGCGATGTAGCCTTCAGCGATTGGGATGCCGGGGCGATCAAGTGGCGTTCGGCAGCAACGGGCGAGGTGACTACGCTCCTTGATGGGATTTTTCCCACGGATGTAGCGTTCGATACCGTAGGCAATGTGTTGTTCGCGGACCTCCGCAATGATAACGAACTATTCACGATTAATCCCAGCACCCGGGAGGTGGGCATCGTTTTTGCAGGTACGAGTTGGACTCACGGTGTGGCCGTGAATGCATGTGGCGACGTTTACGTTGCCGGTCAGAATGGGAACAACTGGGGCGTCATCACGTGGGCCCCCGGGGCAGTGGAGGTGACTCCGATTGTTCATGGAGACAATGTCTACGGGGTCGGCGTGGATGGGGCCGGCAATGTGCATTTCACCCAGGCGTCGCGCTGGGGTGGAAAGTACATGAGCGCAGTTGGAAAGTGGATAGCAGCGACCGGCGAGACGGAGTGGTTGGCCCCGGAATGGGGATCGTGGTGGGGCACTGTCGGAATGGCCGTCGACCGCCAAGGCAATGTTTACATCGGCGACGGCGCCGCCAAGCGCCTGCAGGCGATACCGAACAGCTGGGTTGATCCGACCGCGCAGTTCATCGGAGCCGCGGCAGGCTCCGAGACACTGCCGCCGGTGTTGCCTGCCACGACTAATCTCGCCGGTGGCTTCGCACCGAGCAGCGACCAGCCGTGGCTGACGATCAAGAGCGTTGCTGGTGGAGTGGTTCGTTATGCCTTTACGTCCAATACGACCGGCGCCGATCGGACGGCACACCTCACGGTGTTGGGGCAGCAGATCGCGGTCACTCAGTCGGCAGGTCTGGTGACGCTTGGCGCGCGGGCGACCGTCGTCGGGCCGGAGGCCGCAACAGGAACGGTGCTGGTGGCCGCCGCGGCTCCGACGACCCCCTGGACCGCGACCGCGGGGGCCACGTGGTTGCATCCCGCGAGCGCGGGAGGAACTGGCGACGCGCTCTTCACCTATTCTTGCGACGCGAACCTGGCCGCCGCGCCCCGCACCGGTGGAATTGTGATCGGAGGCACGGTTTTCACGATCATGCAGGCCGGTGCCGGCTACGAAGTGGTTGAGCAGTATTTCCCACTTGTGACCGACGGGCTGGGCAGCCCGAAGGGCGTGGCGGTGGATGCAGATGGCAACGTGGTTCTGGCGGACTATCAGAACGGCCAGCTCAAGAAATGGTGGGCGCGTACCGGAGGGGTAAGCACGCTAGTCGCCTCGGGGCTCAATGGCCCGGATGGGGTTGCCTTCGACAGCGAGGGCAATGTGCTCATCGCGGACTCCCGCAACAACGCGATTATGCGTTGGCGGGCCGCGGATGGCCTGCTCGAGACGGTCGTCGGCAGTGGCTTGGCCCGGCCGGACGGCGTCGCGGTCGCGCGCAATGGCGATGTGCTGATCGCCGACTCCGAGCACAACGCGATCAAGCGCTGGAGTGCGGCGGACGGGCAGGTGTCCGCCGTTGTCGAGACGGTCCTGGATACTCCGGGGGGCGTGGCGGTGGATTTGCTGGGTAATGTGAGTTTCGCGGATCGTTTCCACTACCGCACCAAGCGATGGTCGGCAGCGGATGGGATTGTTCGCGACTTGTGGGAACACGATACGCACGGAGTGGCGGCCGATGGCCTGGGCAACGTCTTGATCGCCACGGGTTCGGAGATTGCGCGATGGTCGGCTGCGACCGGGGATACTTCGGTCCTGGCCAGTGTCGGGGCTGGGGCTCCGTTCTACGTGGCGTCCGACGATGTGGGTAACGTGTACTTCTCAGCCTCGATGGCTCAGACCCTCTATGAGTTGCCACATGCCTACGTCGACACGACCCCGCGGTTGGCGAGTTCGGGTCAGTGGGCCGAGTCGTTTGCTCCCGTGCTCGCGCTTGCTCCGAACCTCACCGGAGGCTTTGTGCCGACAAGCGATCAGCCGTGGCTGTTGATCGACAAGGTCGAGGGCGGGCGGATCACTTATCACACGAAGTACAATCGTTCGGGTTCTCCGCGTTCCGGGCACATCACGGTCTTGGGGAAACAGATCCCAATAACGCAGCACTCGACGGATACGTGGACCTATGCTGCCTTCCAGCAGTGGAATTTTGCCCCGGCCGAGTGCGCGGATCCAACAATCAGCGGCCCGGCGGCCGATCCGAGCGGACGAGGGGTGAGCAACTTGCTGGCCTACGGGCTCGGCTTAGATCCATGGAGTCCCGACACTGGCGGTCTCCCCCGAGCGATGGTGGTGGACGGGGTCTATGACTGGAGGCAGGCTGAGGATGGAACCTACCAGCCAGTAGAATTGAACGGAGTCCTGCAACTGACGTTCCGCAAGGCCTCGTCTGCCGTCGACCTGGACTATATTGTCGAGGCGAGCAGCGACCTGGTGCATTGGGAACCTACGCCGATTTTGGCCGATGAAACGGTCCTCGACTCGATGCACTATGAGGAGACCTATCAGGACCTGAGCAGTGCGGGAGCCGCTCGCCGGTTCATGCGCGTGCGGGTGACGAAGCGGTAGTATCAAACAGTGGGCGCTGCAAACGACCGGCTGTTTCCTCCAATCTATCGGTCGGAAGACCGAACCGCCGTGAACGGCTCGCGCGGTGAGTGTGGCGCGACGCGTTGGGCGACGTTGGTGAAGGCTTCGGAGGAACGTCCTTTCCCGGAATGGCGCCGGGGGTTTGGCGCGCGCTAGAGCGCGCGCCCTACCTTTCGGATAGAATCGCTAGCTTCTCGCGCAGGTGCGTGCGGCGGTCGCGGCTCTCGTTGTTGCGCACGGCCATGCCCCAGGCCGCCGGCTCACCGACGATGAAGACGCGCTTCTTGCCGCGGGTGATCGCGGTGTAGAGCAGGTTGCGCTGGAGCATCATGAAGTGGCCTTTCAATAACGGCACGATGACCACCGGGTATTCGCTGCCTTGGCTCTTGTGGATCGAGCAGGCGTAGGCGAGGGCGACGTCGCCCAGGTCGCCGCGGTCGAGGACCTGCTTGGTGCCGTCGAAGTCGGCCTCCAGGGTGCCGTCCTCGGGGTCGACGGCGGTGACCACGGCGATGTCGCCGTTAAAGATGCCCTTGTCGTAGTTGTTGCGCAGCTGGATGAGCTTGTCGCCGGCGCGCAGGTCGCCGGCGGGCGAGCGCAGGGCGTGGCCGTGGGGGTTGAGCGCCTGCTGGAGTGCGCGGTTGAGATTGCCCACGCCGGCCACGCCCTTGTGCATCGGCGCGAGTACCTGGACTTCGGCCACGGGATCGAAGTGGCGGAGCTTCTGCGGGATCACTTTTGTGCAGAGCTCGATCACGCGGGCGATGCACTCCTCGGCGGAGGTGACCGGGACAAAGAGCAGATCGTGGTGGAGTTGCTCGGTGACCAGATCGGTGATCGTGGGCGGTAGCGTGGCGTCGCCCTGGTTGACGGCGTGGGCGGTGACCACGATCTGGCTGAGCTGCTGCTGGCGGAAGATGACCGCGAGGCGGGTAACTGGCGCGAGGTCGCTGCCGATCAGGTCTTTGAGGACGTTGCCGGCGCCCACGGAGGGCAGTTGGTCGACATCGCCGACGAGCAGCACGTGTGCGGAGGAGGGCACGGCTTGCAGGAGTGCCGCGGCAAGGCGGGAGTCGAGCATCGAGGCCTCGTCGACTACGAGGAAGTCGGTGGGGAGCGGTGTGGCGGAGTCGTGGAGGAAACCGCTTTTGGCGGGATCGTATTTGAGAAGGCGGTGGATGGTCTGCGCGAAGCCGCCGGTGGTTTCAGCGATACGCTTGGCGGCGCGGCCGGTGGGGGCGGCGAGGTGCACGCGCACTTTCTTGGCCTTGAGGATGCCGACGAGGGCGCGCAGCGTCGCTGTTTTCCCGGTACCCGGGCCGCCGGTGAGGATGGAGAAATTTCGAGGTGAGGGCGGCGCGCAGGGCGGCGACCTGTTGCTCGGCGAACTGGAGTTTCGACTGCTCCTGCGCCCAGGTGATGGCGGCCTCGACTCTGATCGGCGGCAGGCAGGAACCGGCGCGGGTGACGCGCACAACCGCGGTGGCGATCTTCTCCTCGGCGCGGTGGTAGAGCGGGAGCTGGATTACGGCGGGACCGGAGAATACGGGAGCTGGCGGGCGCAATGCCCGCCCGACCGAAACGGAAGGCAGTGACTCGGATGGCGGGGGTAAACCCCGCCCCACCGACTGGCCCTCCGGTTCGCCGTGGCGGACAAGGGCGCGTTGCTCGACGAGGGCGGCGATGCGCGCGGTGAGCAGGTTGGGATCGGTCTGGAGGAGCTCGGCGGTGTAGGCGCGGAGGTCGTTATCGCCGTAGGCGGTGTGGCCTTCCTCCGCGAGCTCGGCCAGGGCGAAGAGCAGACCGGCGTCGAGGCGGGGCGGGGCGTCGTTGGCGAAGCCGAGGTTGATGGCGATCTTGTCGGCGGTCTTGAAACCGATGCCGTCGATCTCGCGGGCCACGCGGTAGGGCTCGGCCAGGAGGATCGCTTTGGCCTGGGGCCCGTAACGGCCGATCAGTTTCACGCACTGCGAAGGCGTGACGCCGTAGGTCTGGAGGAAGATGAGGATCTCGCGCAGGGCGCGCTGGTCCTCCCATGACTTCTTGATGGCGGCGGCGCGGGAGGGGCCGATGCCCTCGACCTCGCGCAGGCGGGCCGACTCTTCGCTGATCACGCGCAGGGTGTCGGCGCCAAAACGGGCCACGATCTTGTTGGCGTAGGTCTTGCCGATGCCGGGGACCAGCCCGCTGCCGAGGTATTTGCGGATACCGTAGACGCCGGCGGGCAGCTCGGAACGCCAGGTGATAATTTTGAACTGGGCACCGTGCTGGGGGTGGTGGATCCACTCGCCGTCGAGGGCGAGGGTCTCGCCGCATTGCACGCCGGGCAGGGTGCCCACGACGGTAACCATCGGGGAGTCGGCGGCGGGTTTGGCCGGGCGGGCCGCGGGGGACGGGACGAAACCCTTGCGAGTCTCGCTACGGGAGGAGGAGACTGAGGGCGGATTGATGGACAAAGCTTTGGCGGGCTTTGCTACCGGAGCGACCGGCTCGGGAGCGTCGGGGCGCAGTTCAGCGATGGTGTAGTGGTTCTCCTCGTTGAGGAAAATGATGCGCTCGAGCACGCCGCGCAGGGAGGAGAGAGGGTTCGCCGGGCCGGACACAAGAAGCGGGATGGCGGAAGGGGGGCGCGGAGTCCAGCGTTGGAATCGGAGCTCAGCCGTAACCGAAGATTTGGATCTTCCAGGCCCGGGCCTGTTCGAGGACGAGCTTCTTCTCCAGGAGGATGGTGTTGTGCGCCTCAAGCGCGGCGTGGGCGATGCCGGCCTCGCGCATGGTCTCCAAGGTTCGGAGGCCGAAGACCGGCACGTCGAAGCGGTAGTCCTGGGCGGGCTTCACCGTCTTCACGAAGAGCAGATGGTCGGTCTTGAACTCGCCGGCGCGGCGCAGCATCGCATCGGTGCCCTCGAAGGCCTCGACGGCCACCACGGTGCCCTTGCGCACCACGACGCCTTGGCCGATGTCGAGGCGGGCGACCTCCTTGGCGATGTGGATGCCGTGTTCGAGGAACTCCTCCGGAATGGAGAAGCGGCCGGTCATCGGTCCGACGTCGGCGAGCTCGTCGTCGAGGAAGGCGCGGGCGTCGAGGAGGGTGATCTTGAGCTTGGCGATCTCCTCGGCGATGGCGCCGAAGATGGTCTCGGCGTTGCGTCGTTTGAGGGAGAAGAGGATACGGGCGGCCTTCCAGTCGGGGTGCAGCCCCTTGAAGAGGCGCCGCGGGGTGATCTGGCCGGCCATCAGCGCGTAGCCGGCCCCAAACTCCTCGAGCGCGGCGAGCATGTGGCCGAGTTGGCCCACGAGAATGGTGCGTCGCTCGTTTTCGGGGAAGGCGGCGAGAAGCTCGGCCGGCGTCTCCTCCTCGAAGGCGATCAGGCGCAAGGGCACGCCGGCGCGGCGAATCGCTGCGGCCACGCGGATCGGATACTGACCCTGCCCCGCGATCAGGGCGATCGGGCGGCGTGGGTCGAAGTCGGTCGGGAGGAAGCGGGAGAGGGCGGGCACGGGAGTCGCCAAAAGAACGCCCGAGGGCGCCGTTCAGGTCAACGGCGCAACTCGGGCGGAAGAGAGGGAGGGGCCGGTGGGATTCACCGGCGAGAGGCCAGGTCGGCGCTCTGGCTTACAGGGCACCGAGTCTCTCCGCGTAGACAGAGCGCGAGCGCCCTGCCTACGCCGGACCCGAGAGTAGACCCTTACTTGAAGTCGACCAGCTCGACGTCGAACTCGAGTACGGAGTTGGCGGGAATCTCGCCCATGCTGCGCGCACCGTAGCCGAGGTCGGAGGGCACCCAGAGGTGGATCTTGCCGCCCTTGCCGATGAGCTGCAGGCCTTCGGTCCAACCTTTGATCACGCCGCCGAGGGAGAATTCCAGCGGCTGGCCGCCGTTTTTGTCGGTGCTGTCGAAGACGGTACCGTCGGTGAGCTTGCCGGTGTAGAGCGCCTTGACGGTGCTGGTGGCGGCGGGCTTCGGGTCGGTGCCGGCCGCGAGGATGCGGTAGCGCAGGCCGGAGGCGGTCTTGGTCACGGTGGTGTCGGCGTCGATCTTGGCGAAGAAGGCAACGCCGGCGGCGGCGGCTTCCAGCGCCTTGGCTTCGGCCTCCTTGGCCTTGGCAGCCTTGGCGGCGGCCACGATGGAGGCGTTGGCTGCCACGCGGGCCTGGAAGAAGGCGCTGAGGCCGGGGCCGATGCTCTCGGGCGTGAAGCCGAGCTCCTGGCCCTTGAGCGCGAGGCGCATGCCGGCGAGCAGGTAGTCGATATCGGCATCATTCATACCGAGCTCGGTCGTCATGGACGCCAGCTGCATCTGCTGGACCATGAAGAAGCCTTGCACCTTGAAGGCCTGTTCGGCGGTGGCGGGGGCGACCGGGGCGGGTGCCGGAGCGGCGGGCTCCGGAGCCGGGGTGGGCGCCGCGGGTGCGGCGGCGGGGGCATCGGCGGCGCGGAGCGTCGCGGTGGACAGGGCGAGGGCGAAGAAGAGCGGATAACGCATGGAGGCGCCTTGTTAGCGCATCGTGGGCCGCAATAAAAGGTCGTTTTCGGGGGTTTCGCCGCCTTCGGGCAATTGTGACAATTTGGAGTCGGCCGAGGCATGGGGCCGAGTGTGAGGTGCAGAATTGGGACGAAGTGGAAAGAGCGGGATTGTATTTGGCCGGCGCCCCGGCGGATATTCACGCTTCCCATGTCGCGAAAATCTTCACAGCCGAAGAGCGGGGAAGTTGACTTGCAACGCGCGGGCTTGGCCTGCGTTGATGCCGCGCAGGAGGCGATGGACTCGGCGGCAGAGAAGCCCAATCGCGCCGCCCATCTGGTGCGGCGCGAGATGAAGCGGTTGCGGGCGTTGGTGCAGTTGGCGCCCAAGCCGCGGCCGGACTGGATGGGGCAAGTGGCCTCGAGCGCTGGTTCGATCCATCGGGAACTTGGAGAGCTGCGTGATGGATGCGTGGTGGCGGCGACTCTTGAGAAGGTTCGGGCGCGCCACCCGCGGCGGTGGAAGGAACTGCTGCCGGTGCGAGCCCCAGCCGAGGTGCTGGGGAGTGGGAAAAGCGCGACAGCCTGCGCGGTGGCTCGGGGGCGGCTGGAAGAGTTGCGGACTTTGATCGCCTCCGCGGGCCGCAAGTTCGGATCCGATGCGGAGCTGGGCGAGGCGTTGGCGCGCAGCTACCGCAAGGCGCGCCGTGCCCGAGCGATCGTTCCGACGGCGATCGACCAGGAGGCGGTGCACGCCTGGCGCAAGGCGATGTATCGGCTGTGTTTCCAGCTCCAGTTGGCCGCCCCGTTGCTCACCCGTGAGGCGAGCAAGATCGAGCCGGGGTTGGCGCCGTTGGCCAAGAAGCTCGGCCGTTGTGGTGACCTCGCGATGGCGCGTGAGCGGCTCGCAGAGCGGGAGATGGCCGGGGTGAAGGCGCTTACGCGCGCCAAGCTGCTCGAGTGGCTCGGGACGCGACGCCAGAAGAATGCCCACGAAATTCTGGCTGCGACCGCCGAGTATTTCGAGCGGCGGCCGCGGGATTTCGCGAAGTGGTGTTTGCGGCGGAAACCGTGACCGGGCTGCCGGGCTGCACGCGCTTGGCGTTGCGCAGTTGCCTGCCGTGGGCGAGGCAGATGGGCCGATCGCGCCCGTGGCGGAGCTGATGCTGGCGCCCGTAGGTGACGCTGCACTCCGCCGGCGCTCAACGGGCCCGCCTCGGCCCAGACTGTGTAGAAGAGTGAGGCGAGCCAGGTGCCGATCAGGGGGCGCTCGCCGGGCGCGGTGCCGTCACCGCCAGCCCAGAGTGCGGACCTTGTCACCCTTGCGCAGCGTGATGACGTGCGGGATGCAGAAACCCGAGGTCTGGTTTTCCAGTGCGCCGATGATCTCGTAGGCGGCTTTCCCGTCGACGACGAAGTGCTCGGCCCCGGGCACGGTGAGGCCCCAGGAGGCGTAGTAGGGGATCACCTGTAACGCCACGAGCTGCTCGAAGAGCTCCTTGAGCACCTCGGTGTCGTCGTTGATGCCTTTCAACAACGGGCCCTGCTGGAGCATCATGATGCCCGCGTCGGCCAGTTTGCGCAGGCCGAGCCGCAGTTCCGGGGTGATCTCGCGGGGATGCAGGAAGGAGAAGATCACGTAAACCGGGCGGTGCTTGGTGAGCATCTGCACGAAGGCGTCGGTGAGCCGGTCCGGCAGGTAGATTGGATACTTGGTGGTGATGCGGAGGATCTGCACATGGCGGATGGCGCGTAGCTCGGTGAGCCAGTGGTCGAGCTCGGCGTCGGTGAGCGAGAGCGGGTCGCCGCCGGTGATGCCGACGTCGCGGATTGTCGGGTTGCTTCGGATATAGGCGAGGGCGCGTTCGCCGTCCTCGCGGCTGAGCTGGGTGACGCGGCGGCCCTTGCGGAAACAGAAGCGGCAGTGGGAGGGGCACTTGAGGGTGGGGAGGAGCAGCAGTTTGCCCGGGTAGCGGTGGATGATGCCCGGGCAGGGTTGGTAGCGGGCCTCATCGGCGTGGACGTCGTCGTCCTCCTCGCCGACGCGGTGGTCGAGTTCGGCCAGCGCCGGGATGACCGCGCGGCGGAGCGGATCGTTGGGGTCGGTGGGATGGACGAGGCGCAGGTAGTGCTCGGAGATCTTGAGCGGGTAGCTGGTCTGGAGCTGATCGATGGCGGATCGCTCCGCCGCGGTGAGGACGAGGAACTCTTCGAGTTTCGAGCGGGTGGTAACTATATGTTGCATACTCGGTTGGATGGTTGAACGGACTCTCTGGAAAACGGAGCGCGGCGGGGCGGCCCGTCGTGGGCGGGGCTGGCGTTCTCGGTGGGGCGGCCGGTGGCGGACTGCGGCGGCGACGCGGTTTCCCCCGGCCTGGAGGAGTTCAACGGTCGATCGCGGGAATGGCGCCGACGCACACGTGACGGATCCGTGAAAATCGGGGAGTGCCGCTTCGCGCGGGGCAGAATCCGGGCAAGCGAGGACGGCGTGACCGGCTTGGACTTGCGCCGCTGGGTGCGCCTGCGACTCTTCGGCCCATGCCCCACCGCCCCCAAGTCGCGTTTCGTGCGTGTTGCCGCTGGCGTTGGGTGGCGCGGTGGCTGGGCACCGGCTCATTGGCGCTGGCGACTTGGGCGGGGCTCCCCTCGGCGTTGCATGGCGCCGGCGGCCTCCTTACCCCTTGCGGTTTGACCCTCGAGCCGGTGCCGGGGCAGCCCGGGCGGATGGAACTGGGCTATGGGCCCACCGTTCCGGAATTCTCCTACACGGTGGAGAGCAGTACCGATCTTGCTGCGGGCAACTGGGCGCCGCTGCACACTTTCGTTCAGAACGACGACGGGGTGACGCGTAGGGTGGTCGACTACGATGCGGGTGGCCAGCGGAGGTTCTACCGCCTCAGTGTGGATCAGCCGACCCTCGGGCTCTTCTGGAACGCCTCCCCGCAAAGCACGCTGCTGCCGGCTGGGGCCACCAGCGTGGCGTTCACCGTGAACACCAGCCAGCCCGGGGATTGCCGCTATGCCGTCGGCTCGGCGCTGCCTTTCGCCGCGATGACGCCTTTCATCACGGGTCAGGGAAGCACCGCGCATGGAGTGACGTTCGTCGGGTTGGATCCGACGACCACGGTCGTGAATGACGTGTACGTGCGCTGCGACACCAACCCGACCGAGGTGCTGCACCTACGCTACCGCGCGCTGCCCGAGGTGAGCCCGTCCTTCCCCCGCAAGGGCAACCTGTGGGGTTCCTGGCAGGTGTTCAAAAATGGGGGATTGGAACACTGCAAGCGCATCGATCTTTGGCTGGGGGCCAGTTTCACCGTCGCCGACCTCGGGCAACTCCGCGCGCTGAATCCTCACGTGCTGGTGTTGGACTCCATCAACACCGTCGAGCAGTCGGATGCCAACCGACTCACCATCCCCGATGGCTACTGGCTCAAGGACACGAGCGGCAAGCGCATCGAGGTCTGGGATGGTACCTACCGGCTGAACCTTACCAAGCCCGAGGTGGCCGCCTTTCAGGCCCGCTATGCTTACCAAAAGATGGTGGACGCCGGCCTGTCCACGGACGGCATCTTCTTCGACAACTTCTTCACTGCGCAGTCATGGCTGAAGAAGGATATGTGGGGCAATTCGGTGCAGGTGGACGCCAACGAGGACGGCCTGCCCGACGATCCGGCCTGGCTCGACGCTGCGTGGAGGGCGGGGGTGTACGCCGAACTGCAGATCTGGCGGCGGCTCATGCCCTATGCCTACGCCACCGGCCATCTCGCTAATCCGGCGACCGCCGAGACCGGGGCGCTGTTCAACGGCAACGCCATCGTCTTCCAGGCACCGCAGACCAAGGATGGGAACCGGTCGTTCGCGGACCTCTGGGAGAGTTACCAGAGCTGGTGGCAGTTGGGGCGCGCGCCGCTCATCACCCTGGTGGAGTCGGCGCCTCCCTTTGAGATCGGATACGGGTACGGCTATTCACCCTCCGACGACGTGCCGGCCTCCACGCTCGATTTCGCCCAGCACTTTTACCCCTACATGCGTTTCGGGCTGGGCGTCACGCTCATGAACGACGGCTACTTCGCCCATGAGTTCGGCGACACCTGGCACGGCAATGACTGGTGGTATGATGAGCTGGATGCGGAGCTTGGCCGGCCCTCCGGCGCCGCAGTCCGGGTGGATCTCGGCACACCACCCTCCGCCGATGGCATCACCAATGGAGGCTTCGAGCAGCCGCTGGCGACCGGCTGGACTTACTGGGCCAATCCGGAGGCCGGTGCCGCGGCCACGTTTAGCCGGGAGACCGCGGCGCATGCCACTGGCAGCGCCTCCTGTTGTATCGCAATCACCAATGCCGGTAGCCGTGACGATTGGCATATCGCGCTGTTCCAGCCCGATCGGCAGATCGTCAAGGGCGTGGCCTATGAATTGAGGTTCTTCGCCAAGGCGGACGCCCCCCATGATTTCTCCGTGATGCTACAGAAGGGCAGTCCTGATTGGCGAAACTTCGGGCTATCCAAGGATCTGAAGGCAGGCCCCGAGTGGATGGAGTACACGGTGGTTTTTGAAGCGCTCGAGACTGCCAACGACGCTCGCTTGGGCTTCAACGTCGGCACCCGGGCCGGCACGTTCTGGGTCGACGAGGTGCGGTTGGTGCAGCATCCGCCGGATGTGTATCGCAGGGATTTCGACAACGGCATCGTGCTCCTCAACGGCACCGGCTCGCGGCGGACGATCACGCTCGACGGTGGCCCTTTTCACCGCCTCAACGGCAGCCAGGCGCCGAAGTTTCAGTACGTGGTCGACGATGCCAGCCCGGCCTTCAGCGCCGGCGCCTGGAGCGAGGCAGCCTACGACAGCGGGCAGTGGGTGGCGACCGGACCGTGGTATCACGATTGGGGAACTGGTTGCCACCAACTCAGCGGCTCCGCCGGCAGCGCCGAGTGGGAGCTCGGGGTGCGGGCCGACGATACCTACACCTTGGATGTGTGGTGGCCCGCCGCGCTGGCGGCCACGGGATGGAGCACTCAGGTGCGTTACGAGGTGGTGGTGGGCGGTTCGGTGGTCGCCTCGGCGACCCTGGACCAGACGACGGGCGGCGACCAGTGGCACCGCCTCGCCAGTGTTGCGCTCACTCAAGCCATCGGGGCGAAAGTACGCATCACCAATCTTCAGAACAAGCCGGCCATCGCCGACGCGGTGCTCGTGCAGTCGGCCGCCCGCTACAACGACGGTACTCCGGCCGCCACGGTGGAACTCGATCCCTTCGACGCGATTGTGCTGTTGAGGGACTGAGGCGGCTTTCGGCCGCCCCGCGCCCGGGTCCTACGGCGGATGGCGTCGGGCGCGATCCCGACTAGCGAAGCCTCGGCCTGGCCCCGGTATCGGAGGCGAGGGGGCGACGTCACTGCAGTCCGACTATTGTGCTTTGCCCGACAGACTGACGGAGGTGGACCGCGTTGCCCTCAACGCGGGCAGACGCGATTGAGGTCAATCGTGCCCACCAAAGGGCGTCGCCAGCGACGCCCCTACAGGCCGAGGGCATGACCACGGCGCTGAAGCCCCCTCCCCCGGTCTCAGCCCATCAGTTGCAGCACCTGCTTCGTGGACTGTGCGGCCAGGATCATTGCATTGGTGGCAAATTCCTGGCGCGAGTTGTTGGCCAGCTGGGCTGCCGTCTCCTCCTGGATGTCGGCGTTGACCAGCTCGGCGGCGCCGGTGTTGAGCGTGCCGATCAGGTCCTCGGTGAAAGTGCGCCGGGCAGTGAGGATGCTGAGGTTGGTTTCGAGCACGCCGGTCTGGGTATCAAGGTTGTTGATCGAGGTCTTGATGCGTTCGATGGTCTGGTCGATGGCGGTGTTGTCGCCGGTCCAGGCGGCGGGCGTCTGTGGTGAGGCCACAACGACAGGGCCGGCGCTGGTGGCGTCGAAGCCGGGGAGGTGGGCGGTCGAGGTGCCGGAGGTGCCCCCGAATTCGATGACCAGGCTGTCGTTCATGAGCATGCGTACGCCGTCGTAGCTCGCATCTTCGGCGACGGTGTCGGATTGGGTGAGCAGGCGGTTGAACATCCGGGCGGAGGCCATGCGCTCTGCATCGGCCTCGGGGGTGGGCAGGGCGCGGGCTTCGAGGGCGACACCGCGGGCCTGATCGAGCAGATCGCGCATGGCGGCGATGCCGGTGCTGGCCGCCTTGAGGGTCTTGACCCCGCCGGCCACACCATCGAGGCGGGCGGTGAGTTCCCCGGCGCGGGTGGAGAGATTGGAGGAAGTGAAGAAGGCGTCCGGGTTGTCGATCGGGCTGTTGACCTTTTTGCCGGTGCCAAGGCGCACCTGGGTCTGGCTGCGCGCGTCGGCCACGCTCTGCAACGTCAACAAGTTGGCGCGGATGCCTGCGTTGAGCGAAATGGCGGACACGGGGGGATTTGGCCGGACGTGAGACGCGAGAAAGGGAGGGCCGGATTTCGCCCTAACGGAAGTGATCGGCCGATGGGGACGAAACTTGAGAAGTACCGCACGCTGACCTGCGACGGGCTAAGTGGCGGTAGTCGTGTCCGCGCCTTTGGGCTCGCAGCGGGGGCGTTGACCGGGTGGGTTTGGGCCTGCTCGAACGCGCATGAACACCAACGACCCCATCGCTGCGCTGCTTCGGCGCTGACCGTCGCCACCATGGATCAAGCCCCCTTGAGCTCGTCGCGCGCGTGGAGCTGGATCCCGTCGCTGTATTTCACCCAAGGACTGCCCAATGTCGCGGTGGCGGCGCTGTCGGTGGCGCTGTACAAGAGCCTCGGGGTTTCCAACCCGCAAATCGCCTTCTACACGAGCTGGCTCTACCTGCCCTGGGTAGTCAAACCGCTCTGGTCGCCGGTAGTGGAGCTGCTCGGGCGCAAGCGGCACTGGATCGTGGCAACGCAGTTCCTGATGGGCGCCGTGTTTGCGGCGGTGGCGCTCACGATCCCTGGTCCGGCTTTCTTTCAGGCGACACTCGCGTTGTTCTGGCTGCTGGCCTTCAGCTCGGCCACCCACGACATCGCCGCCGACGGCTTCTATTTGCTCGCGCTGCCCGAGCACCAACGCGCCGCCTTCGTGGGGGTGCGCAGCACGTTCTTCCGGTTTGCGATGATCGCCGGCCAGGGCGGGCTGGTCTTCGGGGTGGGCCGTCTGATCAAGGAGGGGTGGGCTGCGACCCAGGCCTGGAGCTGGGCATTCGCCGGGTTGGCGGTGTTCTTCGTGCTGGTGGCGGTGTTGCACCAGTTCGTCCTGCCCCGGCCCAGTGGAGACGCTCCGGCGAAGCGCGGCGGCGCGCTGGTGGCCGACGGGCTGGCGGTATTCGGGGCGTTTTTCCGCAAGCCGGGTATTGGCACGGCGCTCGCATTCATGCTGTTGTACCGCCTCGGCGAAGCGCAGCTGGTGAAGTTGATCCAACCCTTCCTGCTCGACTCGCGGGAGAAGGGAGGCTTGGGCCTGAGCCTCGACCAGGTGGGCTGGTACTACGGGACAATCGGCACGGGCGCGCTGCTGGCGGGCGGGCTGCTGGGCGGCTGGGTGGTGTCGCGCTGGGGCCTGAAGCGCCTGCTCTGGCCGATGGTTTGCGCGATCCATGTGCCGAATCTCGCGTATGTGTACCTGGCCGTCGTGCGCCCCGACTCGTTCGCGGCGGTGGGCGGGGCGATTGCGATCGAGCAGTTTGGCTACGGCTTCGGATTCACCGCCTATATGCTCTACCTCATGCTTTTTGCGGAGGGAGAGAACAAGACGGCGCACTACGCGATCTGCACGGGTTTTATGGCGCTGGGCATGATGCTGCCCGGCATGGCCTCGGGCTGGTTGCAGGAGCAACTCGGTTACGTGTGGTTTTTTGGCTGGGTCTGCCTAGCTACTATCCCGTCCTTCGCGGTGACTGCGCTGATCAAGGTCGACGACCATTTCGGCCGGCGACGGGCGGGGTGAGCCGCCTGCCCGGGCCCGGGAAGTAGCCAGACCAGGCGCCGGATGCGCCGGCCACTTTGCTGTGGGGTGTGCCTTCACGCGGGCAGCGGCCTAGGGAGGGAGGTGCGCAGGCGCGGAGGGAATCGGTCCGTCCTGAAGGAGCGGACCACGGCGGAAGAGATGCTGGTGGCTCTCGCTGCGGGGGCGGGAGGGGAAGACGCCGCGCCGCGGTGGCGACTGCCCGATGGACGGTGCAGCTCTCCCGAGCCCAACTATCCACCGGTGCTGCACCTGGACCCCCGCGCCTGTTCACCTTGAAGTCGGGCCAGCCCCTGCACGGCGGGGCCGGGCCCCGATGACGATCACGGCCCGGTCGTCACCGCCGCGGTGACATCCCTGCCCTCGGGGTCGAACAGGCTGGCGTGAATCGGCTGGGCGGGAGCGCTCCTGCCGCAAGAGTCCTGCCCCGCGCCCATGGCGATGTGGGCGACGCCGGCGACCGTGATGGTTTCACCGTTCGGTTGAAAAAGGCTGGAGCCGGCCACCTTCACCTCCACGAGTCCGTAGGGATCAAAATGCAGATACGGCAGGGCAGAATTGGCGGCCTCGATCCCGTGGATCACGACGAGGGAACCGACCTCCGACACTCCAGGGGCGTAGAGGCCGGTCAGCCCCCGGGTATTGCTGTACCGGACATTGCCTTGGTGGATCCCTCCGAGCCAACCATACTCCGTGACCACGCCGGCGACCGCGACATCGGCCCAGGCGGCGTAGGGAACGTCGGCGCGGGTGACGGCGGGATTATTCGCCGTGCCCACGGAATAGATCGTGAAGTGCGTCGTCCCGTCGGCCCCGGAAAGGATGATCGACGCCTTACCCTTCATGTACGCGATGCCAGATTGGTTGTAGAGCGACGGTGCGATCGGGCCGGTTGCGGTAGACGGATCGAGCACGACGGTAATCGCCCCCGCTCCGGACATCTCGACTTGCACGATGCTTTCGTTCTCGTCGAGGAAGGACATGCGGGCGATCTGGTCCCGGTCGGCGGTGAAAGTTCCAGCCGTGCCGGAGAGGAGGAACTGGTCGTACACCGCCCCGTTGGGGTGTTGGATGTTCTGCCACTCTGGCCGGGTGGTCACGCTCCCGGCCATGCGCTCTCCTTGGGCCGGTACCAGCCCGACGACAATCGGAGTGGTGAGGGTCTCGCCGCCGGGGCCGTTGGCGAGGCAGTCGTAGATTCCCACATCGGAAGGAGCCACGGATTGCAGCGTGAGGGTCTCGGCCGTGGCCGCAATGGCCCGTCCTCCTTTGTACCATTGCCATGAAGTCGCTCCGGCGGCTTCCGCATGAAACGCAGCCGATTCGCCGTGCACGACGCCGACGGAATTGGACACCGGGAGCACCTCGGGACCGGTGTGCACGCGGAGGGTGGCCGACGGGCTGGTGGCGGACCCTGCCGAACTGGTGGCCACGGCGCGATAGCGGCCGGCTTGTCCCGGCTCGACGGGGTAGAACCACAGCGTCGTGGAAGTCGCTCCCGGGATGGCGACTCCGTCCTTCTGCCATTGGATGGTCGGGGCCGGATTCCCGGTGGCTGCAACCGTCAACGTTATGTAGTCTCCCGGGTGCGCGCTTGTGTTGCGGGGTGACCAGACGAAGGCAGGAGGCAGGATGGGGCCTTCGTCGTCGAACTGCGAGGAGAAGCCTTTCCAGAGCGGGAAGGTGAATCCCTTGGCTCCCGGTTGGAAGTAGATGACGGTCTCGAAGAATACCCTCCGGCCGACATTGCTCGGAGCATCGCCTCGGAAACGAGCGACACCCAAGTTGTAGCAGCCGTCGAATGCTTCGTCTCCGATCGTCTGCACGCTGGCGGGAATCGTCATCTTGGCCAGGCTGTTGCAGAAGTGGAAGGCATATTTCCCGATCGAGGTAATGCTGTCCGGTATTACCACCTCGGTGAGGCCGTCGCAGTTGGAGAACGCGTTCACGCCGATCCGGGTGACGGGTTTGGCGACGGTCCCCGTCTTGCCGTCGACGATGGTCGGGACCTCTACGGCGGAGGGGATCGTCAGGGTTCCGGTGATGCCCGAATCGACGCAGCCGGCCACTTCGAGGAAGGAGCCATAGTCTACATACTTGATGTTTCCCGACGTGCGGTAGACGGCAAGCGTCGCGGTGCCGCTGGTCGCCTTTCCTTCCGAATTGGTGGCAACCAACCGATAGGCCCCGATGTGTTCCGGCTGCACATTCGAGATCTCGAGGGTGGCCGCGTTGGCTCCCGGCAGGTCCATACCATCCTTCTGCCACTGGAGCGTCGGCGCCGGTATCCCGTAGGCTGGCGCCGTGAACGTCGCGGTCTCGCCGATCTCCACGCGCCGGTCCTGTGGGTTCGTGGGGATCGCCGGCTGCATTTTGTCGCCGTCCTGCGCGAGATAGCCTTTCCAGTACGGAGTGGTGAAGCCGGCTGTGCCCGGGCGAAAGTAGACGGTGAAGCCGGTGCCCGTTGTGGAGAAAGCTCGTTCGCTGCAGACTGTCGGGGGCTCCCCGAGAAACCGTGCCGACGTCAACGCCTCGCAACGATCGAAGGCGTAGTCCTCGATGACGGCCACGCTGGCCGGAATGGTCACCGAGGTCAGCCTGTTGTCGCGGGAGAATGCCTGCCTCGCGATCGCCGTGACCGGTTTCGCCACTGTCACCAGCTGGCCATCGACCAGGACGGTGACATCGATGGTGTTCGGTATCTCCACCGATGCGTCGGATCCTTCGTAGCCGGTGATCTTCAGGGTGGTGCCGGCGTCCAAGTAAGTGAAGGCGCCGGAGACCGGCGTAACGGCCAGAGTGCCGGGCTCGCCCACGGCCGAGCCCCCCGCGTTGGTGGCGACGGCCGAATACCTACCGGCTTGCCATGGCTGCACTTCGGTGAGCCTGAGCGATGCTCCGGTGGCACCGGGGATATCCACGTCATCCCGTCGCCACTGCACCGAGGGAGCTGGAGTGCCGTAGACCGTGACTTCGAAGAAGACGGTGGACCCGGTTCTCACGTCGTAGTTTCTCGGCGATGTCGGCAACCGAACTACGGGCGCCATCGTATCGCCGCATTGCGCGAGATAGCCGCGCCAGAGCGGAGTGGAGAAACCGGTGGCGGCGGCCGAATACTGGACGATGAGCGGGGCCGTCGGGTCGCCGAAGGGATTATCGCCGACGGTCGCCGGCGCGTTTCCGAGAAATTGTACGCTCTTCAATCGGGAAGCGGACGCAAAGGCGCCTGCCCCGATTGATGTCACCCCGGCGGGAATCTTCACTTCCGTCAACCCGGAGCAGCCGAAGAACGCATTGTCGCCGAGGGAGGAGAGGTGTGGCGGAAGCGTCACGCTGGTCAGTCCCATGCAGAAGAGAAACGCCCCGTTGCCCAACGAGGTGACAGTGTCGGGAATCTCCACCGACTCCATGGTCACGGTCCAATCGAAGGCCTGCGTTCCGATTGCCGTGACCGGCTTGATCGTTGTGATGGTTTTGCCATCGACGACAGTTGTCACTTCGACCGAACCGGGGATGACCACTTTCCCGTTGGGCCGTCCAAAATAGTTCGTGATGGTGACGGACGGGCCGTCATCGGAGTAGGTGAACTCGCCGACGGTCGGCACAATTGAGACCGTGGCGGCGGCGCTGGTGGCCGTGCCCTCCGCGTTGGTCGCCACGACCCGATAGCTCCCGGCCTGGGAGACCTGCACGTTCGCGAGAACCAACGTCTTCTCGGTCGCACGCGCAATCGCCACACCGTCCTTCTGCCATTGCAGTGTTGGCGCCGGCGCACCGTGCACCACGACACTGAGTGTCACCGTCGTGCCGGCGTACGCCCTTTGGTCGGTGGGAGCCAGCACCACTGGCGCCATGGTCTCGCCTCCTTGGGCGACATAGCCGTGCCAATAGGGGGAGGAGAAGCCGACCGCGCCGAGCGGGTAGTAGACCGCGAAGCCCGGATCGGCCTGGCCGAATATGCCCGCATCAGCCGATTCCAGATCACCGGGGATTGCTGGTGCGTTCCCCAGAAAGTGGGCGCGCACGAGAGTGGAGCATGATGCGAAAGCCCGGGCCTCGATGGTGGTGATACTCGACGGAAGGGTTACCTCGACGAGAGAGCGGCAAATGGCGAAGGCGGAATTCCCGATCGAAGTCACGCTATCGGGGATGGAGATGCTCGTCATGGTATCGTTCCATAAGAATGCCTCTTTCCCGATGGCGGCGACCGGCTTGGCGATCGTCGCAGGTTGGCCACCCACGACGCTCGGCACCTCGATGGAGCGCGGGATCACCACGGCTTGGTCCTGTCCGGTGTAGCGGGTGATCGTCACCGAGGCGCCTTCGTCGGAGTACTCGAAGGCGCCGGACGTGGCGCCCGGCGCTCCGTGCGCGAGCAGGAACGCGAAAAGGCAGCTCAGCATTGGCTGCAGGCGTCGCGGAGCCGGAGGCCTCGAGTGGACGGAAACGGCACGACCGCGATCCGGGCCCAGGGCGAGCGGGACGCCGCAGTCGCCGGCAAGAACGCGGGCCACGGCCGCGGCGCTCCGCCGGAACGAGGAGAGACACCGGAGAGTCGAACTCGATTTCATCGATGCAGCGTGCCGCACCGCCTTCGAAGATCAATTACGAATGCGGCCCAGTCCAATATCCGCGGAGACGGATCAGGACGGCGTGGTCACCCCGCGCCTGTGACCGTGGCGGACGAGGCTCTTGCGAGCTTCGCTACGGTGGGAGCAGCGGCAGCGCTGGGACTCGGGCTGGCCGGTTCGCCCACCTGGCGCTGCGGCGCTTAGCGCGTGACCCGTAAGCGCAGAAAGCGCCGCGGGCCCGAGGTGACCGGGAGGGCGTCGCGCACACGCACCGTCGTGAGCGGGCCGGTACCGAGCTCGGTGACGGCGGTGGCGCCGTTGCTGATTGTCTCCGCCCCGCCCGCACTTTGGGCGATCAGGCTCCAGCGGGTAGGGTCGGAAAGGTCGGTGCTGGCTTCGACCGAAAGCACGGCGTCCGGGTGCGCCGGAGTGCGGGTGAAGCGGAGCACGAGGCCACCGTCCTCGAGGGCGACGGTCGGGCTGGCGGAAGGCGACGGCACCCGGGGGTCCGAGCCGAGGGCGTACTCGAGCAGGTTTGCAAGGCCGTCGCCGTCGGGATCGTCGGAGTCGTCAGCCGAGCCGGCGGTGATCTCGGAGGGAGAAAAGTGCTCGGCCTGCCATTCGGGCCAACGCCGCACGGACTCGTCGACCACCCAGACGGCCATTTCCTTCAGTGCTTTGTTGGTGGTGACGTGCAGCGCGGTGGCGTCGGGCAACTCGGAGGGAGCGAGCGCGGGCAGCGCGGCGAAAAGCTTCCGGTCGCCCCAGTTGCTGCCCAGTCCGGCCACCGTGGCGAAGACGTGCGTGCCGGCGGCGGTGGTGAGGGTGATCGAGAGCGGGTCGGGCGCCTCGCCCTGCTGGTGGAGTTGGACTCCGGCGACACGTACCGCCGGGTCGAAGACGAGGTCCTGGACCGGGCCCAGGTAGCGGCGCACCAGGCGCGGGAAGGGCGCGGGGGATCCGGGCTGGCCGAGAAAGGGCGTGGTCAACCACACGGTGCTGCCGGAACGATAGACTGTGCCCCCGGGTGGGGGCGGAATCACGGTCGCCAGCGGAATGCCGGTGAGTTTTAGGGTGAGTGCCGCGCCGGGAGTGCCGTCGGGCAGGGTGAGGTGCACGCGTCCCGCGCTGATCGAAACGGTGGCGACGCGGGCCGCGGCGGCGTGATCGAAGACCTCCGCGCTCGGGGCGCTCCAGAGCGAGTCGGCGCCGGCCGCGCCGTAGGTGGTCTCGAGATAGGCGAGGCGGGCGGTCCAGGCGTTGCGATTCTCGCTGCCCTCGAGCGGGTCGAGCGAGTGGGTGAGTTCGACGAAGAAGTCGCCGGGGGTGGGCGCGGTGAGGTCGCGCAATGGGTTGGCCGTGTCCAGTCCGTCGAGGTTGCTGCGTTTGAAATTCCGCACGTCGCAGGTCGGCGCGAGCAGGTTGCGGGGGCTGGTGCCGCCCGCGCGGGTGCCTCCGCGGAAACCGAATTCGGCAAAGTACGAGTAGTCGCCGGCGGTGGGGCCGGCATAGCCGATCCAGCCATTGGCGTAGACAAAATGGGAGGAGGCGCGTCCGCGGCCCAGGTCGGCGGCGAAGACTGTCTGGCTCCAATAGTGGTCTTCGCGGATCTGCGCCGGAGTGGCGGGTGTGGCCGCCGAGAAGGTGTGGGCGTAGCTGTGGTTGGCCACCCCCCAGCCGGAGGCTTGGAGGCCGCGGAGGTCGTCGAAATCAACGTAGGTGGTGTTGCCTCCCACGCGTTTGGTGAAGACCGCCGCGCTGCCCACGAACGGTCGCGGTGTGCCCCCGGGCAGACCGGGCGGGGCCTCCGTGTAGTGGAAGGAGGCCAGCAGCGCTGCCGCCGCGAGAGTCGAGGCCGGGCCGTCGTCGATCTCCACGGTGTACGCCCAGGTCTTGCCGTATTTGAGCGGGCAAACGCTGGCCGTCCGGGCGGTTTCCCCGGCGGAGGGAGTCCACTCCCAGTTCCAGTGCGTGGCGGCCGAAGCCGGAATGGCCAACAGGCAGGCGAGCAGGTAGGGGGTGCGAGCGACGGCCATGTGGGGCAGGAGGAACACAGGGGGACCGAAGCCGGGAGGCAAGCCCATGGCTCTCGTGGCGTTTTGGGCGGGGCGGTTTCACGCGGTTTTGGCGCCGATTGGTGTTCTGTCGTCTGGCCCACGCTGCGTGCGCCTCTCAATCTGGCGTCCGCACCCCCACCTCTGCGCCCATGAAATTCCCCATGTTCCTCGCCGCCGCGGCGCTTGGCTGCGGTTTGGTTCCGGCCGTCCACGCCGCACCCAAGCTCGTGATTGAACCTTGGATGGTCGTGGGCGAGAACGCCCAGGCGATGCTGTCCTACGCGAATGCCGGCACCGCCGCCGCGCTCGTCGATGAGCAGACCCTGGCCGGTGATCCGTTGGCTGGTACCGGTGGAGCGCCGATCAACCACTGGTTCCCGGGGTGGGATGCTAATCGCTTCCCGGCCGGGGCCGTGATCGATCTGCGGGCGGAATACGATCTCACCGCCATCTGCCTGCGGGATACGAATGGAGCCGGCGCGGTCGTGCTCGCCGCCGGCGTGCCCTTTGCGTGGACCGAGCTCTTCACCGATCCGATGACGGGCTACAACCGCTGGAACAATCACGCCGTGACGGTGCGTACCCGGTATTTGCGCGTGATCCTGACCACACCGGGCATCCAGCCCGAGGAGTTGGTGGTCTATGGCAGGATCGTTCCCGCCCAAGCGCCGGAGCCCGAGCCGCCGGCGGTGCCGCGGGCGCGGCTGCCGATGGAGGCGCTCATCGGCACCAATGCCTTCATCGACGATCCGATCGGCGTGATCGAGCAGGTGGGCAACGTACGCGAGTACCACACCTGGGGGTGGGACGAGGGCAACGGCGAGGCCTATGCAGGGTATCCCGAAAATGAGAACGCATGGGCCCCCTCGTGGAGCGCGGGCTGGGATTTCGACGCCTACTACCGCAACCTGCGCCTGCTCGGACTGGAGGTCAGCCCTGTGGTCTGGAAGACCCCCACGGCTGCGCGGCGTGGGTACGGAGGATGAGATGAAGCCGATCCCCTTGGCGCCGCGCTCGCGCCGACCCGCGATCCGCTCTCGCCCGCGAGTTATGTCGAGCATGCCGACCACCTGTTCCAGTACCTGGCGCGCTACGGAGCGCAGCCCGTGGCCGACGGGCTGCTCAAACTGCGCGTCAACCAGGGTCGGGAGAGCGGGCTTGGCCTGCTCACCTACCTGGAGAATTGGAACGAGCAGGACAAGTGGTGGGCGGGGCGCGAGTCGTTCTTCCGGCCCTTCGAGTACGCCGCGATGACCAGCGCCGACTGGGACGGCCACGAGGGCGCCCTGGGCCCGACGGTGGGCATCCGCAATGCGGATCCGGCGGCGCGCCTGGTGATGGGCGGGGTGGCGGTGGCGGAGCTGGATTACCTGCGGGCAGTGAAGCTCTGGTTCGATTGGCACCGCCAGGACACGCCGTTTGCGGCGATCAACCTCCACCACTACTGCAACGACGGCGGCGGCCAGGCCGGGAAGCCGACGGTGGGCATCAGCCCGGAGGCCGATGGTTTGAAGGCGCGTTTCGCGGCCTTCGCCGATTACCGCAACCGGTACCTGCGCGACAGCGAACTTTGGGTCACGGAATTTGGCTGGGATGTCGATGCGCGCTCGGTGCAACGCGCCCCGGCGCTCGCCGGCGCCTCCGCCGAGGAGATCCAGGGTCGCTGGATCGCGCGGGCGTGGTTGGAGCTGGCCGCTGCGGGCGCGGATCGCGCCCATCAATTCATGATGCGCGATGTCGTCGCTCCCGGCGCGAAGGGGGGAGGTGAAGTACAACACTTCCGGGCTGGTCGGGCCGAAGGGCGACTGGACGCCGCGCCACGCGTGGTACTACCAGGCGACGTTGCGCCAGCGCCTGCGCGGCTTGCATTTCCACGACGAGCTGGCGCTGGCGGATCCCGGCCTGCGCGCGTATCGCTTTGTCGATTCCGGGGGCCGGATGCGGGCCCTCGCGGTCTGGAGCGGCACGGCCACCGGGCGCACCGTGGCGGGGGTGGCGCTGCCGTTGCCGGCAGGGACAAGCCGCGCCACCCGTGTGACACTCACCCCAGGTAGCCTTGGCGGTGTGCCCGACGAACTGCCAACGGCTGGGAGTCAGGTGCTGTTGAACGTGGACGAGAAGCCGACGTTGGTTCTGCTCGAAGGTCGCAATGCGCGTACCCGGTTGCGGGATCGACGACTCACGCTCACCGCCGCCCAGGTCGTGCGGGAGTCGGGCAATGGTGATCCGGCGGCGTGGGTTGACGAGCAGGCGCTGGTGGGCGATCCCGATATGGGGAAGGGCGGCAAGCCGCTCAATGCCTGGACTCCCGGGTCGGCGGTGAGCAATTATCCGGCGGTGGCGCGGCTCGATCTCGGCCTACCCCGGCGCGTGACCAAGGTCTATTTGCATGACTTGAATGCGGCCGGCCCGTTCACCATCGAGACCGGGGCTCCGGGCGCGTGGCGGTATCTGGCCGAGGACAAACTCACCAGTTATGCCGCGTGGAAGCCGCATGTGGTGGCAGAGTCGGCCCGGCAGGTGCGCCTCACGATGGGCAGCTATGGCGCGAATGTGGCGGAGGTGGCGGTCTATGCCCGCGACTACAGCGGCTATGGCGACTGGGCCGAGCGGGCGTTCCCCGGCACGGAGGACTTTCTCGCTGGGGCGGCGGCGCCCGGCGCCGATCCCGACGGCGACGGCGTGGGTAACCTGCTCGAGTACGCACTGGGTGGCGACGCGCGGGTGGGGGAGTCGGGGTTGCTGCCGGTGGTGTCCGCCGCCGGCCCAAAGGTGACGCTCACCTACGTACGCGACCTCTGGTTGCGGGATGTGACGTGGGCGGTGGAGTGGAGCACGGACCTGGTCAACTGGAGCGGCGCGGGGGTGGGCGAGGTGGTCGAGTTGGCGACGCCCGATTGCGAGCGGCGCCGGGCGGAGGTGGCGGTGGAGGGTCGCTCGCGACTCTATCTGCGGTTGAAGGTGGGGCTCACGGCCGCCCCATAGTTGTCCCAGCGGGTGCGGCCTGATCGATCACGCCGCGTTTAGTCTTCGTTCGCGCCGAAGCCGATGCGGCGCTTGGGCGGCGCGGGTTCGGGCGGGACGTTGAGCAGGGGCAACAGCTTCTTGACGACGTCGCGCAGGACGAGGTCGTGCTCGAGGAGCTTCTTGTCGATAAGGGCGAGGCGCTTGAGGACGACAGCGTTGGTCATGAGTTCGTCGCGCATTTGGACGAAGGCGCGGACGACGTAGACGCTCATCTGTACCGCGCGCGGGCTGCGTAGGATGGTCGCCGCCATGATGGCGCCGTGCTCGGTGAAGGTCAGGGACGGCTTCCGATACCCGCCCCGCCCTCTTATGGTCACATTCTGTGATCTAGGTCTGTCGGGCGATGGGTTTGATGTCACAATTTGTGATATCAAAGCCGCCCGTTCTTCATGGCTGATCTCCATGATGAAATCTGGAGGGAAGCGGTTGAGGTTACGGCGAATTGCCTGGTTGAAAACCGTGGTGGAAACGCCGTAGAGCGCGGCCAGGTCGCTATCGAGCACGATGCGCCGACCGCGGACGGAATGGATGGGCGGGAGTGTGGGGTCTCCGGACGGGGTGTGGCTCCGGGACATGGCTTCAGATGTAGTTGCGGGGCTCGAAAAGGCGAGTGGGGCGACGCTATCGGCCGGGACCAAGCGGTTGAGGCTCCCGCTGTGTTTGCCGCTTAAGGTGCCAGTTTGGCATCTTGAACCCTCCTACTCGGCGGAGGGCGTAGTCGACAGGGGCTCGCGGTGGAGGCCGGCGAACGCGAAAAATGTCTGAGTTGGCCCGGGCGCAGGGCCGCCGTCCTCGTTTTTCCTCGTCGCTGCGGCCGGTTTGCGCACGATGCCCCGATCCCCCACGTTGTCCTTCTTGTTTCCGATGAATCTTCGTAGCGCGTTCAGTATTGTGGCCGGCCTTGCGGTGGGCGGGTTGGCCTTCGGGGCGGATGCCGCGGGTGAATCCCAGCCGCCCGAGGATCCGCTCCTCCAGGCGGTGGCCCAGTCCAGCACCGGCTTTGCGGCCGGGCTCTACGCCCATCTTAAGGCGCAGCCGGGCAATCTCTTCATCGCCCCCTTTGGCCTCTCCCAGGCCTTGGTGCCGCTGGCCGCCGGCGCGCGCGGCACCACCGAGGAGGAGCTCACCAAGGTCCTCCATCTCACCGTCCCCGTGCTCGATGCCGCCGACGGTTACGCGGCGCTCTCGCGCCGGCTCCAGTTGGCCGCCGGCGGGGAGTCGGCGCTGAGCTTCGCCAAGGCCCTCTGGGTGCAGCAATGGAATACGATCAGCAGCGACTACGTGGAGGTGCTGCGCGAACACTGCCGCAGCGAATTGCGGGTGATCGATTTTGCCGACGGCGAAAACGCGGCGCATTGGATCAACAAGTGGGTGTCGGACCGCACCGGGGAGCGGATTCCCGGACTGGCCAATCCCCAGAGCTTCGATGCAGGCACCCGGCTGGTGGTCGGCAATGCGGTGTGTTTCCGGGCGGGTTGGGCGGCGACTTTCGATCCGGCGCAGACCACCGCCAGCCCTTTCTTCGCGGCCACCGAATCGGAGCCGGTGGCCGTGCCGACCATGCGGCAGACCGCCCCGTATCGCGTGGCGTCGCAGGCGGGATTCCGTCTGCTCCAGATGCCCTATCGTGGGGATCGTTTGGTGATGGTGCTTTTGCTCCCCGAAGCGGACGCCAGCCTGCCCCAGATCGAGGAGGGACTTACCGCCGAGCTCATCGCCGAGTGTCTGCGCAACGTGCAGCGCGCCGAACCGGCGCGAGTGGACCTGAGCCTGCCGCGGTTCAAGGCCGAGCGGCCGGTGGCGCAGCTGACGGCCGCGTTGCAGGAGATGGGCGCCCGGCTGGTCTTCGATCCCAACGGTGCGGCGGATATGTCGGGCTTCGGGACCAATTTCGACGGCGAGACCATTCACCTTTCCGCGGTGGACCACTTGGCGAAGTTTGCCGTGGATGAGACCGGTGCCGAGCCCGTGGCCGGCGTTGGGGCTGGGCCGGTATCGGGCCCGGCGCCAGTAGCCGCCCCGGCGGCCGCTCCGGTGGTGGAGGGGGCGGCGCCCGCCGTGCCGGCCCAGCCCGCGGTGGCCTTCACGGTCGACCGGCCGTTCTTGTTTTTCATCTGCGATCCGGCCACGGGCAGCCTGTTGTTCATGGGCCGGGTGGTGGATCCGCGAGTGGGCTGAGGTGCGGTGGTTCGAACAGCCGACAAGCGTCGAGCCACGTTCGGCCAATTGGGTGGAGGTGCTGCGCAACAACCGGCTCGCCCCGCGCTGAACCAGCGCCACGCTTGGCAGACTCTCCCATGTATAACGGCAAAAAAGTCGTGGTTGTCATGCCGGCCTACAACGCCGCCAAAACCTTGCGCACCACCTATGACGAGGTGATGGCCCAGGGCGTGGTCGACCAAGTGATCTTAGTCGACGACGGCAGCCGTGATCGCACGGTCGAACTGGCGCGCACGCTGCCCGAGGTGCTGGTGCATGTGCATGAGCGCAACCAGGGCTACGGCGGCAACCAGAAGAGTTGCTACCGTCTGGCGCTGGAGCAGGGGGCCGGGATCGTGGTCATGGTCCACCCGGACTATCAGTACACGCCGCTGCTGCTGCCGGCGATGGTGTCGATAATCGGCAACGGTCTCTATCATTTCGTGATGGGCTCGCGCATCCTTGGCGGGCACGCGCTGAGGGGCGGGATGCCGGGCTGGAAGTATGTGGCCAACCGCGGGCTGACCGCGGTGCAGAACCTCCTGTTGGGGGCCAAACTTTCCGAGTACCACACCGGCTACCGCGCGTACTCGCGCGAGCTGCTCGAGCAGCTCGATCTCTCGGCCAATTCCGACGACTTCGTCTTCGACAGCGAGTTCATCGCCCAGGCGCTCTGGCTAGGGTATCCAATCGCCGAGGTGAGCTGTCCCACGAAATACTTCGCGGAGGCCTCGTCGATCAACTTCCGGCGCAGTGTGGTGTACGGCTTTGGCTGCCTGCGTGTGGCGGGTCGGTATTTTCTCAGCCGCAAGCTCGGCCTGACGAAGCCGGCGTTTCTGGCGGTCCTCAAGGGGCGCTTGGCGTAGCGACGTTCGCCCAGAACGCCGGACCGACGTGGACCTGAGGCGGGGCGAGCGAGCTGTTTGCGGTGCGCGGCCTTAGCCCGCACCGGCGGTTGGGGGGCGGGCCGATCAGCCTCGGCGGAGGCGGTCCGTCCTAAAGAAGCGGACCACGGGCGGACGCCATTCGAGTTTCGCTACGAGGGATGGCGGCGGAAACGAAAACGGCCCGGCGGTGAGGCCGGGCCGGGGGAAAGAGCAATCTGGGCTTGGATCAGTCCGCAATCGCATCAGCCGACCACCAGGTTCAGGATGCGGCCGGGGACGAAGATCACTTTACGGATCGTCTTGTCGGTCGTGAATTCTTGGACCTTCGGGAGGGCAAGGGCGGCTTCTTTGGCCTTGGCCTCGGTGGCGGTCTTCGCCAGGAGGAGCTCGCCGCGGAGTTTTCCGTTCACTTGCACCACCACCTTCATCGTGTCGGTGACGAGCTTGGCCTCGTCGTAGGCGGGCCAGGGCGCGGTGCCGAGCCGCGAGGTCTCGCCGAGGCGGGCCCAGAGCTCGTGGGCGAGATGCGGGGCGAAGGGCTGGAGGATCTGCACGAAGGCCTTGATCGTGGCGCGCGACACCTTCTCCGCTTTCTGGATCTGGCTGCGCAGAATCATCATCTGCGGGATCGCGGTGTTGTAGCGCAGTCCTTCGATGTCCTCGCCGACCTTCTTGATCGTGGCGTGCAGCAGCTTCTCGGTCTCGGCGTCGGGCTCGGCGCCGTCGACAATCTTCGGATTCAACTGGCCGTCTGCGCCGACCACTTCGCGCCAGAAGTTACGCAGGAAACGGTGCACGCCCTCGATGTTGTTCGGGCTCCAGGGCTTCATCGCCTCGAGCGGCCCGAGGAACATGAGGTAGAGGCGCAGGGTGTCGCTGCCGTAGTCTGTGATAATGGCGTCGGGATTGGCGACGTTGCCGCGGCTCTTGGACATCTTTTCGCCGTCTTCACCGAGGATGATGCCTTGGTGGAAGAGCTTGGTGAAGGGCTCGCTGGTCGGCACGGCGCCGATGTCGAAGAGCACCTTGTGCCAGAAACGTGCGTACAGAAGGTGGAGCACGGCGTGCTCGGCGCCGCCGACGTAGAGGTCGGGCACGCCCCAGTACTGGAGCGCCTCGGGCGAGGCGAGGGCGGTGGCGTTCTGGGTGTCGGTGTAGCGCAGGTAGTACCAGCAGGAGCCGGCCCACTGCGGCATTGTGTTGGATTCGCGGCGACCGCGAATCCAGAGCGCGCCGGCGGGGCGCGGCTCGGTGGAGGGCACGGACTCGCCGGTGGAGGGGTTGTACCAGATGTCGATCCACTCGGGCATCGAGGCCAAGGGGCTCTCGCCGGTGCCGGTGGGCTGGTAGCTCTTCACGATCGGGAGCTGGAGCGGCAAGGCGCTCTCGGGCAGCGGGAGGGCGTAACGCGTCTCGCCGTTGATCACACAGGTGACGGGCTCGTTCGGGAGTTGCGGAAGCTTGGTTCCGCTGGCGATGGTCCCGCGGTAGTCGGCCTCGCTCACCCAGACGATCGGGAAGGGCTCGCCCCAGTAGCGCTGGCGGGAGAAGAGCCAGTCGCGCAGCTTGAACTGGACGGTGGCTTTGCCGCGCTTTTCGGCGACGAAGCGGGAATCGAGCTTGTCCTTGGCTTGCGCGGGCGTGAGGCCGGTGCACTCGCCGGAGTTGATCAGCTTCACCTCGCCGCCCTTGTCGCAGAACGGCAATTCCACGGCCGAACCGTCGGCCGGGGCGATGACCTGCGGGATGGGGAGGTCGAACTTTTGGGCGAACTCGAAGTCGCGCTCGTCGTGGGCGGGCACAGCCATGATCGCGCCGGTGCCGTAGCTCGCGAGCACGTAGTCGGCGATCCAGACGGGGACCGGGGCCCCGGTGGCGGGATTGGTGGCGTAGGCGCCGGTGAAGACGCCGGACTTGTCCTTGGCCAGTTCGGTGCGCTCGAGGTCGCTCTTGGAGGCGGTGGCCTTCACGTAGGCCTCGACCGCGGCCTTCTGGGCCGGGGTGGTGAGGCGGGAGGCGAGGGCGTGCTCGGGGGCGATCACCATGTAGGTGGCGCCGAAGATGGTGTCCACGCGCGTGGTGAAGATGCGGAGGCGTTCGCCCGGGAGCGACGGCAGGTCGAACTCGACCTCGCTGCCCTCGCTACGGCCGATCCAGGCCTCCTGCATGCGCTTGGTGGAGTCGGGCCAGTCGAGGTCTTTGAGGTCGGCGAGCAGGCGGTCGGCGTAGGCGGTGATGCGCAGCACCCACTGGCGCAGCGGGCGGCGCTCGACCGGGTGTTTGCCGACTTCGGACAGGCCGTCGATGACCTCCTCGTTGGCGAGCACGGTCCCGAGGGCCGGGCACCACCACACCGGCTTCTCCTCGACGTAGGCGAGGCCCTTATTGAAGAGCTGGAGCCAGATCCACTGCGTCCAGCGGAAGTACTTCGGGTCGGTGGTGTCGACCTCGCGCTCGAAGTCGTAGGAGACGCCGAAGGCCTTGAGTTGGCGGCGGAAAGTGGCGACGTTCTCGAGGGTGACCTCGGCGGGGTGGCGGCCGGTCTTGACGGCGTAGTTTTCGGTGGGCAGGCCGAAGGCGTCCCAGCCGATGGGGTAGAGGACGTTGAAGCCCTTGGCGCGCTTGTAGCGGGCCATGATGTCGGTGATCGCGTAGTTCTCGCAGTGGCCGAGGTGCAGGCCGGCGCCCGAGGGGTACGGGAACATGTCGAGGATGTAGTACTTGGGGCGCGAGCCGCCGGTGAGGGCGCGCTGCGGCTTGAGCTCGTCCCACACGCGCTGCCAGCGCGGTTCGATCTCGTTGAAGTTGTAGTCGGCGGAGGGAGGAGTCGGCGTCTGCATCGGAAAAGGAGGGCCGAGGTTGGGGGGCGCGGCGGCGCGGCGCAAGGCGGCGGATTTTCGATTTGAGATTGGCGATTTTCGATCGGCGGACGGTGGAGGGTGACGGTGGGAGGTGCCCCGTGGGCGGTGGGAGGGGGAGGGGATCGGTGACCGGTGAACAGTGGTCGGTGGTGGCGGAAGGACTGGGCAAAGTGTTGGTCCTACGGCCGGCCTCTCCTGGACTGCGCTGGCTGGGCGACCTGCGCAGGCCGGGGTTGACGCGCCCGCTGCGCACTTTCATCAAGACCGCGTGCCCGCCCTCTGCGGCCTGCGGCTTCCCCTGTCGTTGATTTCCTCCGCCAAGGGGGGCGCTCCCGGGAATCGGCGAGCCGCGAAGGGGCGACTGGTTCGCGAGCCTGTCGATCAACCCCGATTCGTTTATGCTGAAAGTGAAAACCGCCTCCGTGATGCTGTGTGTCCTGGTCCTTTGTGCGGGATTGGCCGCGCAGGCGCCGCGGCCCTCGGTGACGACCGAAGCCGGCGCGCTGGAAGGCCTGCTCGATCCGGCCACGCAGGTGGCCGTTTTCAAGGGCGTGCCTTTTGCCGCGCCGCCGGTGGGCGAGCTGCGCTGGCGCGAACCGCAACCGGTCGCGCCGTGGAGCGGCATCCGCGACGCCGGGAGGTTCGGCCCGAGCCCCATGCAACGAGTCCATGGAGACTTCTTGCCGTGGACGCTGGAATACCTGGTGCAGAACGAGGTCGGTGAGGACTCCCTGTACCTCAACGTCTGGACCCCGCGGGCGGAGGCGGGGGCGAAGCTGCCGGTGGTCGTGTACATCCCGGGCGGCGCCTTCACGGAAGGCTCCGGAGCGATCCCCATCTACGACGGCGCACGTCTGGCGGCGCGGGGACTGGTGGTTGTCACGATCAACTATCGACTGGGCATCTTCGGTTTCTTCTCCCACCCGGAACTCACCGCCGAGTCGCCCCATCATAGCTCCGGCAACTACGGGCTGCTGGACCAGCTCGCCGCCTTGGGCTGGGTGCAGTGCAACATTGGCGCCTTCGGCGGCGATCCGTCGCGAGTGACAGTGTGGGGGCAGTCCGCGGGCGCCTTCAGTGTTGGCGCCCTGCTGGCTTCGCCCCGGGCGAAAGGACTCTTCCAGCGGGCGCTGGCGGGCAGTGGCCTGAGCGTGGCGGCCCGTCCGATGCAGGATCGGGCGGCGGCGGAGCGGGAAGGCGCACGCTTTGCGGCGGAGCGCGGCGTGGCCGACCTCAAGGCGTTGCGCGCGTTGCCCGCGGTCGATCTGGTGGGCACGGGCGGTTTCCGGCCGATCGTGGACGGCTGGTTGTTGAACGACACGCCAACCGCAGGGAATGCCGCGGGGGCCGGTCTCGACGTGCCGGTGATGACGGGCTTCATGGCCAACGACCCGCTGTTGTCGCTGCCGACGCTCTCCTCGGCAGAGGCGTACGAAGGCCATCTCCGGCAAGTTTTTGGCGTGGCGGCGCAGCGGTTCCGGGAGCTGTATCCGGCCGGCGATCTGGAGACGATGCGGCGGGTGTTGCTGGAGAGCGCGCGGGACCGCCAGCGCGTGGCGGGGTTTCTGTGGGCGCGGCAACGGGTACGGGCCGGGCAGTCGCCGGTGTACACCTATCATTTTGAACGGGCGGTGCCGTGGCCGGAGCATCCGGAGTACGGCGCGTTCCATTCCGGGGAGTTGCCGTACTTCTTCGACAATCTTGGCGTGCTGGCCCGCCCCTGGACGCCGGTGGACCGCGAGCTGGCGGACCTGGTGGTGGGCTACCTGGAGCGGTTTGCCTCGACCGGAAACCCCAACCGGCCGGGGGCACCGGCGTGGGCGCCGGTCGACGGCGCAACGCCGCAGACGCAACAACTCGGCGAGCGCGTGCAGCCGATGGCGTTGTGCAGCCCCGAGCGGCTCGAGTTTTGGCGGGGCCAGCTTGATGCAGCGCCGGGGTCGATCGGTGGTAGTGCAGGGAAATGAGGGACGGGTGTGCGTCGACGGGGAACAGCCGAGAGCTCGTGTCCTGCGGTTTTGAATTCGGGCTTCGGGGAGAACTCCGGGCCGCGGCGCGCAGAGGGGTCCGGGGCCGGAGGCGGAGGTGCCGGAAGGGGCGGCGGGAGGCCTCCACCCCGGGGCGTATACCGTTCCGGCGATTTCTCCCCTTATCCTGACTTCCCCTTTCCCGTTCCCCCCTTTTGTTTCGCCTTTTGGGCGGCGCTTGGGCGTGATGCGCGCCTCTCACTATGGACCGAATCGCTGACTCCTTTGCCCGGGCGCGCCGTGAGGGGCGCGCATGTTTCGTCGCCTATCTCTGCGCGGGCGACCCCGACTTCGCCTCCTCGCTGGCCGCCTGCCGTGCGGTGATCGAGGCGGGGATCGATGTGCTTGAGCTCGGGGTGGCATTCTCGGACCCGCTCGCCGACGGCATCACCAACCAGTTGGCCGCCCAGCGGGCCCTGGAGTCGGGCATCACGCCCACGCGCACGCTGGAACTCGTGCGCGAGATCCGGAAGTTCTCCCAGGTACCGATCGTTTTCTACACCTACTACAACCTGGTCTTCGCCAATGGAGTGGCGGCTACGGTGCGTGCAGCGGCCGAGGCCGGAGTGGACGGTCTGCTCACGCTCGACCTCCCTCCCGAGGAAGCCGGGGAACTTCAGGCGGCGTGCCGTGAGTGCGGATTGAAGACGGTGTTCATCGTGGCGCCAACCACCCCGGAATCGCGCCTGCCCACGATCACGGCGGCGGCGACCGGCTTCATCTATTACGTGTCGCGTGAGGGCGTTACAGGAGTGCGTTCACAGTTGGCCGGCAACATCCCGGAGGCGGTGGCGGCGATCAAGCGCCACACGATGCTCCCCGTGGTGGTGGGTTTTGGAATTTCTACCGCGGCGCAGGTGCGCGAAGTGGGTGCGGCCGCCGATGGCGTGGTGGTGGGCAGCGCTCTGGTAAATGTGATCAAGGAGAACGTGGGCAACCGCGCCGCGATCCAGCCGGCGATGTTTGCCCGGGCGCAGGAGTTGGTGGCTGGGCTCGCCCCGAGCCTGCCGGCCTGCGGGTGAGGACGGCGTGGATTGGTGATCGGTCGGAGCGGACTGAGCAGGCCTATCCCACCGCGCGCTGGCGACGCTGCGCCGACCACGGATTTCTTTACGCCGCGCGCGCCTTGGCGAGCAGGGGCGCCGCAGCCTCGGCGAGGGAGAGCGGGTCTTCCGCTTCGGCCTCCTGGTCGTCGCCCGCCATCGGGTAAAGCTGCACGAAGTGCGAGAATTCGATGAGCTCGAAACGGCCGTCGTGGTGCTCGACCAGCGCAGTGAGGGACTCGACCCAGTCGCCGGAATTCAAGTAGTGGATGTCGCCGATGAGCTTGTCGGCGGCGGTGTGGATGTGGCCGCACATCACCCCAGTGCAGCCGTGCTGGCGGGCGAGGGCGGAGATTTGTTCCTCGAACTTGGACACGAAGTTCACCGCCTCCTTCACCCGGGCCTTGATGGCCTTGCTGATGGAGTAGTACTCCCGGCCGCGCCAGGCGCGGTAGCGGTTGTAGAGGCGGTTGAGCCGCATGAGCAGCTGGTAGCCGAAATCGCCCAGGTGCGAGAGCCACACCATCTTCATGGTGACGGCGTCGAGCACATCGCCGTGGATCACCAGGTAACGGCGGTCCACGCCTTCGTGGAGGTGCTGCTCGACGATCTGCAGATTCTCGAACTGGAGCGGGAGGAAACGGGCGAGGATATCGTCGTGGTTGCCGCGCAGATAGACAATCTGGGTATCCCGTTTCTCCAGCATCTTGAGGACGATGCGGATGAAGCGCGAGTGGACCTTCGTCCAGCTGCCGGAGCGGCGCAGTTGCCAGCCGTCGATGATGTCGCCGTTGAGGATGAGCTTCTCGCAGCGGACGTGCTTGAGGAAGTGGTTCACCTCGGCGGCGCGGGAGTCGGGCGTGCCGAGGTGGACATCGGAGAGGATGACGGTCTTGACGCGGAGTTTCTGCATGGCGGTGCGCCTGGGCGCAGGGCGGTTATAGCAGGGCGCCGGCGCGGCGGATAGGGGGCCGGGTACATTGTCACCGAAACGTCACCTGGAGGCGGATGCTGCGGGCGGGGCTGGGAGCTGGAGCGCGAAGCGGTTGAGCTGGTGCTGCTCTGGGCCAAGGGGCGTGTCCCCGACTAAAAATCGCGTGAAACGGCCTTCCTAGAGCGCTCCAGTGGGACGAAACCGGCCAAAGGCCACCGTTGCGGCGCTCCCGCCCGCGGTATGCGGACTTTTGGGCGGCGGTTCGGCTTGTGACCGGAGAAGATGTCGTCCTTTTGTTGTGCGCACCTCCCGATTGTGTGCTTATTGGTTCTCGGATCGTCCAGCCGCCCGTCTCCGCCTGGAGGAGGCCTCCAGCCCGTCAGCGTCCTTCCATGCAACGCACCAACCCTGCCCACGTTCGTATTTTGCTGGTCGATGACCATCCGTTGCTGCGTGCCGGTCTCCGGGAGTGTCTCGGTTTGCATTCCGCCCGGTTTGAAGTCGTCGGGGAATGCGGCGACAGCGAGAGTGCCTGGCGGGAGGTGGCGCGGCTGGAGCCCGATCTGATCGTAATGGATCTGGAGCTGCCCGGGGAGGGCGGGCTCTCGCTCACGCGTCGGATCCATGCGGCCTTCCCGTTGACCAAGGTCATGATACTGACCGCGTATGACGACGGGCGGAAGATCAACAGCGCCCTGGAGGCCGGGGCGGTCGGCTACGTGTTGAAGAGCTGCGCCAGCGAGGAGCTGATCACGGCGGTGGAAGCGGTGTTGGTCGGGCAGATCTACCTGTCGCCGGCCGCGTCAACGGTCATAGTCCGTGATTACCAGCGACAGCTTCAGGGGGGCAGCGAATTGCTTTCCCCCCGGGAACTGGAAACGCTCAAGCAGATCGCCAATGGGCAGACCACCAAGGAGATCGCGTTTGCCCAGAAGATCAGTCCCAAGACGGTGGAAACGCACCGGCTCAATCTCATGGCCAAGTTGCAGATCAGCACCGTGGCCGGCCTGACTAAATACGCCATCCGCGAGGGGCTGATCTCCCCGTAGCCCGCCGCGGCCGGGTGCGGCGCCCAGGCAACGGAGCATCAGCCCGGGGGGGGGCCGAATCCCGGAAGGTGGGGCGGGCGAGGCCGCTGCGCGGGGCCGAACGAACCGGGCGCGGGCAGGCCCATTCGGCCGAAGGGCGGGCTAGGGTGTTCACCCTATAAATTCCGGGCCCCGAACGCCGCGCCGCGGGTCGGCCGCGGGCCCGGGATGTCGTTGACCGTCAACGTCGCCGGGCCGTGCCCGAACCGGGGGCGATCGCGTTGGTGGCGGGCGGAGTCGGTCGCAACAGCGTCCGGCGAGGTCGGGAATACCACTTGTCGCCCTCAGGATAAACGCCACGGCGGCGACCATCTTCCTGATGGGGCGAGCGCGCGCAGTGCACGATAGGACACGTCGATGTCAATCGATCCCACCATCGTGTCTCCGCTGCGCGGAGCCTAGGGCTGCCCCCCGGGCGTATTCTTCAACGTGGCACGCATTCTCTCCATCGAAGACAGCCTGACCATCCGCAAGATGGTCGAGATGATCCTGCGCACGGCCGGCCACGAGGTCCTGCTGGCCGACCAGGGGACCACCGGGCTGGAGCTTGCCCGCACCACCAAGCCCGATCTGATCCTGCTCGATTATGTGCTGCCGGATCTGCCGAGCACGGACATCTGCCGGCAACTGCTCGCCGATCCGGCCACCGCCGACATCCCGATCCTGTTGATCAGTACCAATGGCGCGGCGATCCGGCAGCTGTACGCGGAAAGCCGCAATGTCCGCGATTATCTGACCAAGCCCTTCCAGGCCAAGGTCTTGAACTCGGTCGTTGAGCACCTGCTGGCCAAGCGCGCCGCCGCCTCGGGCGACCACGGTAGTTTTCTGCCCACCACTGACACTGCCGAGTCGGAACCTCAGGCGCCGACGGCCGCTCCCGGGGAGGCCGCGGTCGCGGGCGAGGCGCGGGCAGGGGTGGCGGGTGCGCGCACGGTGGCGCTGCGCACGGTGCTCAACGGGCGCTTCCGCAGCATCGCCAAGATGATCCCGGACCTCGAACGGCGGCGCGGGCCGCTTCCGGCGGAGACCTTTTATCTGCCCTTCTTTCTGCGCAGCGATCTGCTCGCCGCGATCGCGGCCGCCACCGGCGGCCCGGCCGAGGCCGCGCAACCCCAGATTGCGGGCACGCATGCCTGGGTTGGTCTGGATACGACTTTGCTGTACCTCGGCCGTACGGCCGCCACCGGCGTGTTCACGCTGCAGCTGGAGGGAGAGGTGGTCACCGTGTCGCTCGCGCAGGGGCGGGTGGTCATGGTGGGCTCCGACAACCCGCGGGCGTATTGCGCCGGTGCCGCCTACAACTTCCGCGCCGTGCCGGTGGCCGCGGTGGCCAACGCCGTCTCCGTCCAGCAGCGCGCCGGGGTCCCGTTCTTCATCACCCTGTGCCATCTCGGTCTCATGCCCGACCCGGGGGTCCTGGAGGCACTGCTGCGCGACCAAGGCATCTGCGCCGTGCAGCGGGCTCTGGTCATGCCGGGCACCCGCTACAGCTTTGTCGCCTGCGAGGTGCTGCCCGAGGCCGCCCGGCAGTTCCCTTTGAGCCTGGAGATGCGCCAATTTGTGCTCTCGGTGCTGCGGCTGGTGGACGACTGGTTGGAGATTGAAAGTGCCACCGGGTCGGTGGAGACGGTGTACGCCGTCGTCCCCGAGGCGACCGAGCAGAGCGCCCACCTGGTACTCTCGGCCGCCGAGAGCGCCGTGTTGGGGCTGGTCGACGGCCAGCGTTCGTTGCAGGGCATCGCCACGGCGGCCGGGCAGGAGCTGTTTGGCACCTGTGCGGCCACCTACCGGTTGCTCCGTCTAGGCATGTTGCGTGCCACGGCCGCGCCCCTGGCGGCCGCGGCCAACCCGGCCTGAGCGGGCCGGCTTCTCTCGCCCACGTTCCTCAATCATTTCCCATGAATACCATGTCCAAGGTCCTTATTGCCGACGATTCCGCCACGCAGGTGGCCCTCATCCAATCCGCTGTGTCCGGAGCCGGACATATCTCCATTGTCGCTACCAACGGTGACGACGCCCTCCGCCTGGCGGCCAGCGAGAAGCCGGCCCTCATCCTGTTGGATGTCGTCATGCCCAATACCGACGGCTTCCAGGTCTGCCGCAAGCTGCGCAAGCAGCCCGAGACGGCGAATACGCCAATTGTCCTCGTCACCTCCAAGAACCAGGAGACCGACCGGTTCTGGGGGCTGCGCCAGGGGGCCAACGATTACGTCATGAAGCCGTTCGAGACCAAGGCGCTCGTGGAGATCATCCGCAAGCACATCGGCTGAGCCGTCTCCCCATGAAGGACTCCTCCTCGGGCTTGGTGGTGCATCTGGTCGCGCAGCGCGCTGGGCAGCGCTTTTCCCTGCCGGTCTCGTCGGTGCGCGAAGTGCTCCCGTTGCCCGAGCTGGAGCCGGTTCCGCTGGCCCCGGCCGCACTGCTCGGCTCGTTCCAGCTGCGCGGCGAGATCGTGCCGGTGGTGTGCCCGGATTCGCTCCTGGCAATCGAGTATCCGGAGACGCCGCCGGCCGTGCTCGCCCTCCTGCAGGAGGGCGACGCCCTCTGCGCTCTCGCGTTCGATCGGGTGCTGGGCGTCGTCTCGCTCTCGCCCTCCGATCTGTTGCCGCACCCGTTGTCGCTGCAGCGCCCCTGGATGGCGCACCTGTGCGTCGACCCGAAACACCAATTGGTGACCGTCCTCGATGGCGCCGCTCTGGTTGGCGCCATCATTGAGCGGCTTCGTTTCGCCGCTGTAACGGCCTGAGCCACGGTCCCTCCCCGCTTTTCCTCGTCGCCCGTCGTGGCCGGCCTCGTGGCGCGGTTCCGGGGCGATGGTTCCCTTCTCTTCTCATCCCCCCCGCCAGGTATTGTCACATGAACACCAACACTCAGCAACGTTCCGCGTCCCCGTCTGTCGCCGGGGGAGACGGGCTTCGCAAGAAGACCCTTAAGGTCAGCCAAAAGATCACCCTGCTCAGTTTCATCATGGTGCTGCTCACCGTCATCGTTCTGACGGTGATTGTCGTCGTGCAGAAAACCCGGATGGCCCCCGTCTTGGGTGGCTATCTCGACGCTCAGGCCTTCGAGAGTGCCGACAAGCTCGTCCAGACGATCCGCGACACCTGCGCCGGTGCTCAGGCTCAGAGCGCCCGGCAGCTCGAACATAGTCTGACCATCGCCAACGAGCTTCTGCAGCGGCAGGGCGCGGTCTCGCTCCAGTCCGAAAACGCAATGTGGACGGTGGAACTCGCCGGGACACCGCAGAAGCTCAAAGTGGAGCTGCCCAAGTTCGCGCTTGGCGGACAGTGGATCGGGCAGAACACCGATGTTGCGGTCGCCACTCCGATCATCGACGAGCTCAAACATCTCACCGACTCGGAGGTCACCCTCTTCCAGCGCATGAACGACGCCGGGGACATGGTGCGCGTGGCCACCTCAATCGTCACTGCGGAGGGTGTGCGTGCGATCGGCACCGGCATTCCGGCCAAGAATGCCGACGGCACCCCGAACGCGGTGGTGGCCCGCGTACTTGCCGGCGAGACTTTCCGGGGGCGTGCGCTGGTGGTGAACGTCTGGCACGAAGCTGTGTATCAGCCGATTTGGGATTCGGCCCACCAGCGGGTGCTCGGCATGCTCTTCCTGGGCAAGAACATGACCGAGGCCACCAAGGCGGTGCGCGACAGCATCCTCAAGGTTAAGCTGGGCGAGACCGGCTATGTCTTTGCCTTGGGAACCCATGGTAATCAGCGTGGGCGGTACATCATCTCCCAGAACGGCAAGCGGGACGGTGAGGACATCTGGGAAGCCAAAGATGCGAGTGGGAACATGATGGTGCAGAACATCATTCGCGGTGGGTTGGCGGCCAAGGACGGCCGTTCCGAACGCGTGGACTACCTTTGGACCGACGCCGGTGCGACCGTCGCCCGCGAGAAGTTCGCCGCCGTGGCCTACTACGAGCCGTGGGATTGGGTAATCGGCGCCAGTGCCTACTACGACGAGTTTCGGCGCGCGCAGGAATCGGCGCTAGGCACCCTCAACCAGCTGCTCTGGTGGACCGTCGGTGTGGCCATTGTCCTGGCCTTGGCCTCGCTCTTCATCAGCCATCAGCTGGCCCTGGGAATTACTCGCCCGCTGACGGTGCTCACCACCACCGCCAAACGCATTGCCGCCGGCGACAACTCCGCGCGCATGGAGGTGCGCACCGACGACGAGATCGGCGTGCTCGGCGATGCGTTCAACTCGATGATCGGGGCCCGTATCAAGGCCAAGGAGGACACCGAGGACTACAAGAAGCTTCAGGAGGGCATCCAGATCCTGCTTCAAGTCACTGCCGACGCCTCCGATGGCGACCTCACCGTGCGCGCGCCCGTCACCGATGGCGCGCTGGGCAACGTGAGCGACGCCGTCAACCTCATGCTGGAAAACGTCGGCACCCTGATCCGCAGCGTGCAGGAGTCGGCCAAGACGGTGACCACCTCGGCCCTCGAGATTCAGGCCGCGGCCGAGCAGCTGGCCAGCGGTGCCAACACGCAGAATCTTGAGATCGTTAATACTAGCTCGGCGGTACAGGAGATGGCGGCCAACACCGAGTCCGTCTCCTCCAACGCCGGCGCCGCCAACGAAGCGGCCGGCCGGGCCAAGCGCGCCGCCGAGGAAGGGGCCAAGGCCGTCCACGACGTCATCACCGGCATGGAGCGTATCCGTGAGAACGTGCAGGCCAGCGCCCGCAAGGTCAAGCGGCTGGGCGAGCGTTCGATGGAGATCAGCACCATCGTCAACACCATCAACCATATCTCCGCCCAGACCGACATGCTCGCGCTCAACGCCGCCATCGAGGCGGCGCGCGCCGGCGAGCACGGCCGCGGCTTCACCGTGGTGGCCGAGGAGGTCCGCAAGTTGGCCGAGCGCGCCGCCGCCGCCACCCAGGAGATCGAGAAGCTCGTCGCCTCGATCCAGGCCGAGACCAACGAATCCGTCACTGCCATGGAGCAGCAGACCACCCAAGTGGAGGACGGCTCCCGGATCGTGGCCACCGCGGGCACCTCGCTCGCCCATATCAGCCAGGCCTCGGTGCAGTCGGCCGAGCTCATCAACGAGATCTCCCTCGCCGCCAAGCAGCAGGTGCGCGGGGCCAACGGCGTGGTGGCCGCCATGCAGACCGTCTCCGGGATCGCCCAACAGGCCCAGGCCGGCGCCGCCAAGACCAAGCGCTCGACCGAGCTGCTCGCCACCTTGGCGAACGAGCTCCTCGGCCGCGCCGCCAAGTTCAAGGTCTGATCGCACGGCGCATCCCGGCGATGACCTCCGCCCCCCCGATGGAAGACCTCCAGCCCGCCACTGCGGAGGCGCTCTTCGCCGAGCGTGTCCGGGCGTTGGTGGCGGATCGCTGCGGGTACGCCCCGCGCCCGGCATCCATGGCCCCTTTGGCGGCCGCGCTGGTGCGCCGCCGGCGTGGTCGCTCGCACGAGGACTATTGGGACGCGCTGCAGGGCGCCGCTCCCGGCGGCGGCGAGCTCCAGTTGCTCGTCGAGGATGTGCTCAATCACGACACGGTGTGCGGGCGCATTCCGCCGCACTTCGAGACCCTGGGCCGGCATGTGCTGCCGGCTCTCGCCCGGCTCGGGCGGCCGTTGCGTTTGGCCTCGTTGGGCTGCTCCACCGGGGAGGAAGTCTACACGATGGCCATCACTGCCGCGGAGATCTTCGGGCTCAACGGATCGCCCGCCGTTGAGATCGTGGGGTTGGATCTCTCGGCGCGGGTGCTCGAAGTCGCGCGCGCCGGCATCTACCAGTCTAGCAGCCTGCGCGAGCTTTCCCCGGCCCAGCGGCAATGCGGGTTTATCCGGCAGGCCGACGGTTTCCATGTGCGCCCGGAGATCGCGCAGCGGGTGCGTTTCCTCCAGCACAACATCATGCAGCCGCTGCCGTTGGTCGGCCTCGATGCGGTCTTCTGCCGCAACGTCCTCATCTACTTCAATCCGGACTCGGCGCAGCAGGTCCTCGGTCATATCCGGGCCGCCCTGGCTCCCGGCGGGTGGTTGTTCCTCGGCCCCTCCGAGTCCGCCCTGCATCTGCGCGAGTGGTTCGAGCCCGCCGCCTTCGCCGAGACCATGCTCTATCGCCGTCGCCAGCTATGAATGCTTCCTCCTCCGATCAACTCGTCCGGCTCGTGCAGCGATTGGGCGATCAACTCCAGGCCGGCCGCTCGGGAGCAGCCGCGTTGGGACGCGCGCAGGCCAGTGCCAGCGAGCTCGAACAGCAGGCGTTGGACGCGGACCTCGCGCTGCTTGCCGGTGCGGCCATTTGCCTGCAGCAACGCCTCGATCAAATCGGCGCCAGTCCGATGGCCGATGAGGAGCTGGCGGCGCTGGCCCAGGCCTGGCTCGCCCATGGCCCGCAGTTGCTGCGGCCCGACAACGACCCGGCCCTGGATCGGGCGTGGCACAGTCTCCAGCCTTTGCTCACCGTGGCCATTGAGGAGGCGGCGCCCCCGGCGCCGCGGTCCGGCGCCTCCGCCTCAGCTCCGGCGGGCCCGGCCGATCTCCCTTTGGATACCGGCGACTTTCTTGCCAGCCTGGATGGCGGGGCCGCCCCCCCGGCCCGTGCGGCAGCCGGTCCGGTGCCGCAAGCGCCGGCCGCCCTCGACTCCGCAGCCGCGGAGGACGAACACGTACCGCCGGAAATCGTCGAGGCCTTCACCCATGAAGCCCGCGAGGCTTTTGAGTCGATGGAGCAGTCCATCATCGCCTGGACGAAGAACGGGGGCCGGCTGGCCGACTTGAGCAATGTGTATCGGCTGGCGCATTCGGTAAAAGGCGCGGCCTACTCGGTCGGTTTGCGGCCATACGGCGTCGTGCTGCACCGGCTGGAGGACTTGTTGGAGGAACTGGTCGAGGGCCGCGCCCAAGCCGCCCCGGCTGCTTTGTCCGCGCTCGTGCTTGGTCTGATCGACCGCCTGCGGGCCGACTTGGCCAGTGGCGAGGCGGCCCGCCCGCTGTGGCGGGGAATCTCGGAGGCGCTGATTGCCCGGGTAATGGTCGTGCGGGCCTCGCTGACGGCGATTGCTTCCGCGCCGGCGCCCGAGGAGCCGCAGACTTCCGGGAGCGAGCCCGCGCCGGCACCTGCCCCGCCGGCGGCCCCGGCAGAACGGCCGGCACCGGCCGAGCCGCCCGCGGAGCCCGAACCGCTGCCGGCCGCCGGCGACAACCGGCCCGAGCAGGGGACCATCCGCGTCGAGACCGCGCATCTCGACAAGCTCATGAATCTGGTGGGCGACCTGCTCATCAACCGCCATCGACTCAACCGGAAGCTCCAGCAGGTCACCTCGCTGCGGGGCGAGCTGGTGCGGGCGCGCGAACGCCTGCTGCACGTCGTCGGCGACTTCAACACCCACTACGAGTTCTCCCAGCGCCGCCAATCCCTCGCTCCGCTCGCGGCCGACGGCTTCTCCGAGCTGGAGTTGGATCGTTACGACGACTTCAACATTCTCGCCCGTTCGCTGGTCGAAATCGCCGCCGATGCCGAGGAGATCGTCACCCAGATCGACGGACACTTCGGCTCCTTCTCCGAGGAGGCGGTGCAGTTCACCAATGTCACCCGCCAGTTGCAGGAGAACGTCGCCCACACGCGCATGGTGCCGCTGGATCAGCTCATGCGGCGGTTGCAGCGCGCGGTGCATGATGCCTGCAGCTCCGAGGGCAAGACCGTGGACTTCGTCGCCGAGGGTGCCGAGAACCGGGTCGACAAATACATCAGCGACCAGCTCTTCCGCCCGCTGTTGCACGTCGTGCGCAACGCCGTGGCCCATGGTATCGAGCCGGCCGCCGAGCGCGCCGCCGCCGGCAAGCCCGCGGCGGGGCGCTTGCTGGTGCGCTGCCACACCGAGGCTGGTCGACTCGTATTGGAATTTTCGGACGATGGCGGCGGCCTGCGCCGCGAGGCCATCGTGCGCGTGGCCCGGGCCCGCGGGTTGCTCGGCCCCAAGGTCGAGCCCGATGCGGCCCAGCTGACCGAGATGATCTTCCAGCCGGGTTTCTCCACCACGGCCGTCACCACCGACGTTTCCGGTCGGGGCGTGGGCCTCGATGTGGTGCGCCAGGAGCTCACCAACCTCGGAGGTTCCGTGACGGTCTCCAGCCGGCCCGGGCTGGGGTGCACGTTCCTTTTCACCCTGCCGGTCACCCTGGCGATCAACCAGGTGATGTTCGTGCAATGCGGGGAGCGCAGCTATGCCCTGCCGATCAACTTCGTCGAGCGTGTCGTGCCCGCGCCGGCCTCGGCCTTCTCGCAGAGCGGGGGCACGGAAATGCTGCGGCTGGACAGCCGGCAGGTTGTGCCCGCGATTCGGTTACAGACTCGCCTGGGCCTGCCCGGTGCGCAACAGGCGGCCACGGCCATCGTCCTCACCGTGGCCGAGCGCCGCACGGCGCTGATCGTGGACCGAATCCAGAGCAAACTCGACATCGTGGTGAAGGCGCTGGGACCGCTGCTCGGGCGCCATCCCTTCTTCTCGGGGGCGACGCTGGCGGGCGACGGCCGGGTGATCTTCATCCTCGACGTGCCCCGCCTGCTCGCCCCGGCCCCGGCCGTGGCACCGGGCGCGAACGCCGACCAGTTCGTGCCGGCCGCCGCCCCGGCCGCCGCCGAGGCTCCGCCGGCGACGCGCTCCAGCACGGTGCTGGTGGTGGACGATTCCCTCATCATCCGGCGCATCGCCGCCGGCTACCTGACCCAGGCGGGGATAACGGTGGATACGGCGGTCGACGGCAGCGAGGCACTGGAGAAGCTGCGGGCCAATGCCTATGCGCTTGTCGTCTCCGACCTGGAGATGCCGCGGGTGAACGGTTTCGAGCTCATCGCCGAAATGCGCCGGCAGCCCGAGCTGGCCGCAATCCCGGTCATCATCCTCACCTCGCGCGATGCGGCCAAGCACCGCGACCGGGCGCTCGAACTCGGGGCAGCGGACTATCTCATCAAACCGATCTCGCGCGAGCGGCTCATGCATGCCGTGGCCCAACAGATGGAGCGTGCCGCCCCCGTGGCCTGAACCGCCATGCCCGCTCCTCGCCCAATTCCTGCGCCGGTCGCGCGAGCGCCCCACTTGCGGGTCCTGGTGGTGGACGACTCCCCGTTCATGCAGCGCCGGATGACCGAGCTGCTGGAGCGGGATGGCGATCTTGAGATTGTCGGTACGGCGCGCGACGGCGTTGATGCCATCCGGCGCGCCGCCGAGCTGCGGCCCGATGTCATCACGATGGATCTCCACATGCCGCGCATGGATGGGCTGTGCGCGATCGAGCACATCATGCACACCCAGCCGCGGCCGATTGTGGTGGTGAGCTCGTTTGTGCGCGGGGTTCCGCCGCGGCCATCGCGGCCTTGGCGTACGGGGCGGTCGATCTGGTGCAGAAGCCATCGGAAGGGGGCATCTCGCTGGATCTGGTGGAGGTGGCCGACGATTTACGGCGCAAGGTGCGGATCGCGGCCCGAGTGCGTGTGGTGCGCTCCGCCCGCCTGCCGGTGGCTGCGCCGCCGGTTCCGGCCGCCGCCCCGGGGATGCTGGCGCCTGGTGCCAGGGAGTCCGCCGGGGAGCAGGTGGTCCTGATCGGCTGTTCCACGGGGGGGCCGGCGGCTCTGCTGCAGCTGGCCCGGCAGTGGCGCGGGTGTGCCCTGCCCGCGATGGTTGTCGCCCAGCACCTGCCGGCGGAGTTCACCGCCGAATTGGCCCTCCAGATGGCCGGTTGTCTCGGCGCCCCGGTGCGTGAGGCCGTGTGCGGGGATCGGCCGCAGGACGGGCTGGTCCTGGTCGCCCCGGGAGGCCATCATATCTATTTGGATTCTGGGGGGGCGCTGCGCTTGGTGGCCGCCGGGGCCACCGAGCATTGCGTGCCGTCGATCGACCGGCTGTTCGCCAGCGCGGCGGCCGCGCTGGGCCCTCGCGCGTTGGGCGTGGTGCTCACGGGCATGGGCAACGACGGCACCGCCGGGGCGGCCTTGATCCGCCGGGCGGGCGGCACCGTCTGGGCACAGGATGAGGCCAGCAGTATCATTGATGGCATGCCGCGCGCGGTGCGCGAGGCCGGGCAGGCCTCGCAGGTTTTCTCCCTGTCGGAAATCGGCCGGGCCCTGGCGGCGGCACCCCTTCCCCTGTTCTCCCCATGATTGCCAATGAAAGACCCCTGACCGGCTGGCTCTGGCTGCGTGCGGGCGGCCGCGATTTCTCCCTGCCGCTCGAAGGCGTGCGGAAGGTGGCCCTGTGCCGCGAACTGCGCGTGGCTCCGCCCGGCCCCACGGTGTCCTCCTGGTGGAGCGGCGTGGCGCTGGATGGCGTGCGGCCGTACCCGCTGCTCAATCTGGCGGAGCTGATCGGCGTGCCCGGCGGGCCGCCGCTCGCCCCGGAGTCGGTCGTGGTGTTGTTCACTTTGTGGAGCCAGCCGGTGGGGCTGGTGTGCGACCGTTTCCTTGGTATCATACCGCAGAACACGCGGAGTTGGCCGTTGTCGCCCAGCCTGTTCATGGCGGCCGACGGGGCGCTGCCGCGGGCCCGGCTGTGGGCCGGCCAACCGGTGCCCGATCTCGAGCCTGAACGGCTCTTCACGCCCGCTCGCCGGGCCCAATTCGACCAAGCCATGAGAGACTCGAAAGACAACGTGGATCAGCTCTGGGAGCTCAGCGAGCTCGAGCAGGAATTGGCCAGAGCCCCCAGCGCCGAGGGCTATTTGGATTTGGCCGCCGGCTATCGGGAACTGGGCTGGATGGAGGAGGCCGAACGCATGCAGGCGCGCGCCGCCGAGATCGAGCCCGAGGCGGTGCCGACGGCCCGGCCGACTGCCGGCGGGCTGAGCGGCCCATGCACGCCGCGGGTGCTGCTGGAGGTGCTGCAGGTGCTGTGGCTCACCGGCAAATCGGGCGAACTGGTGCTCGATGCCCCAGGGCGGATCGCCGGCTCCGTCTCCTTCCATTCCGGATGCATCGTCGGGGCTCGCAGCGGCGACATCGCCGATCCGCACGCCGCCTTGCAGCAGCTCTTCTCGCTGCGGGGTGAGCGCTACCAATTCATCCCTGGCACACCAGCGGCGGGCGCCGCGCCGGCATCCGGGGACACCACGGCCTGGATGGCCGAGTTCGAACGCCTCGTGGCTGCCGCACCATGATCTCCCACGTGCCTTCTGTCGCGGTGCCTCCGGGGCTTGGTTTCAAGCCCGGGGTGGTGGCCCTTTGTATCCGACGCGGAAATTTGTTTGTCCTGGTGCCCCGCTCGTGGGTGCGGGGTATGCGGGAGCTGACTCCCGGCGCCGTCACGCCGTTGCCGCGGACCAAGCGCTGGGTGCTCGGTTTGTTGGAGGAGGGCGCCCGGCCGTTGCCGCTGCTGGACCCGGCCGGTTGCGTGGCCGCGACGGCTCCCGCGCCGTTGGCGGCGGTATTGCTGGCGGCGCCGGAGCGCGAGCCCTTCGCCCTGATCGGGGCCGACGGCCCCGGACGTTTCGTGTCGATACCGGATGGGGCGTATCTCGAGGAGGAGACCGGTTGGATCAGTCGGGTGCAGGGGGGGATGAAGGCCACCTGGTGGTTGGAGACCGGCCGCCTGGCTTCCGAACTCGCGGGCTGATCCCGGGCGGGGCTCAGGGTCTCCGGAGGTTCTTCTAAAAGGGCCAAGTTGCGGTGCCCCAAAATCCCCGACTTGGCCGTTGATGGACGCGATTTGTGCCGTTTCGCTTGGTTGAGATGTCCGCGAATTCCATTCTTCAACGCGCCCGGCCGCACCTCCTGGCCCTGCATGCCTATGTGCCGGGCCTGCAGCCGCAGGAGCCGGGCTGGATCAAGCTCAACACGAATGAGAACGCCTACCCGCCGAGCCCGCGCGTGGTCGAGGCGCTCCAGCGCGAGATCGGTGCCGACGGCGCTTCGCTGCGCCTTTACCCGAGCCCGACCAGCGCACCGTTGCGCGCGGCGGTGGCACGGCGCCACGGCCTCAAACCGGAGAACGTGTGCATCGGCAACGGCGGCGACGACATCCTCAATCTTCTCGTACGCTGCTTTTGCGGGCCAGAGGTCGCCGGGGCGTGGACGGTGCCGAGCTACTCGCTCTACCCGGTGCTCATCGGGCTCGAGGGCGCGCCGGTGCAGGCCCTGGAGTTCGAACGTGACCTGCGGCTGCCCGTCGGGGGCATCGTGCGCTCGGAGGCCCCGATCTGTTTCCTCACCACGCCCAACGCCCCCACCGGAGTGGGCTTCGCCGCCGAGGACCTGCGGGCGGCGATCGCCGGTTTCCGGGGCCTGCTGGTGGCCGACGAGACCTACGCGCCCTTCGCCGACAGCGACATCGCCGGCTGGGTACGCGAGTTTCCCAATCTTTGCGTGACGCGCTCCTTCTCCAAGAGCCATTGCCTGGCCGGGCAGCGTATCGGCTACGCGTTGGCGCACCCCGAGGTGATCGACCTGCTCGACCGCGTGCGCGACAGCTACAACGTGAGCCGCCTCTCGCAGGTGGCCGCGCTGGCGGCGTTCGAGGATGTCGGTTACTACGACGGGCTGGTGCGCACGATCCGCGCCACGCGCGAGCGCTTCTTCCGCGAGCTCACGCAACGGCGCGGCTGGTTCACCTACCCGTCGCAGACCAACTTCGTCTTCACCGAGCCGCGCGACGCCGCCGGGCGCGCCGGGCCGGAGGTGGTGAAGTCGTTCTACGATCACCTGGTCGCCAACAAGATCCTGGTGCGCTGCTTCCCGAGTCATCCCTTGACCCGCAATTTTGCGCGAATCAGCATTGGCACCGACGAGGAGATGAACGTTCTCGGGCAAACCATCGACACATGGCTCCAAAACGCACCGCCACCGTCCAGCGCCGCACCCGCGAAACCGACATCGAGCTGACGCTCCTCGTCGACGGCACGGGCGAATCCACGATCGAGACCGGGATTCCGTTCTTCGATCACATGCTCACGCTGTTCGCGCGCCACGGATCGTTCGATCTGCAGGTGCGCGCCAAGGGCGACATCGAGGTCGACTACCACCACACCGTCGAGGACGTGGGCATCGTGCTCGGGCAGGCCTTCGCGCAGGCGCTCGGCGACAAGGCCGGCATCCGCCGCTACGGCTTTTTCCTGCTGCCGATGGACGAGACGCTGGCGCGGGTCGTCGTCGACCTGAGCGGCCGGGCGGTGCTGGTCTATAGCGCGGAGTGCGCGCATCCGTTCATTCGCGACTTCAATCTGATCTTGGTGAAGGAGTTCTTCCGGTCGTTCACCAATGCGATCGGGGCCAATGTGCATGCGGCGATCGAGTACGGGGAGGAGCCGCACCACATCGCCGAGGCGCTCTTCAAGGGCCTCGGGCGGGCGCTCGACGTGTGCTGCCAGCAGGACCCCCGCCATGCCGGCAAGGTGCCCAGCACCAAGGGCAGCCTGCAGGGGTAGGGGCGCTAGCGTGCTAAGGAAGAAGGAAGAAGGCAGAATGCTGAAGTCCGGAGGCGAGGCTCGGCGGTGGATCGTCCGTTCAGGGCGATCTGGCCGGTGGTGCAAGCAGGTCCGTCGCGGACTCGATATCCGGCGGTGCGGGCTTGCTCTTGGACTCCCTCCCGGGAGTATCCAGCCCATGGTTGCGCTGAGAGCCTTGCTGGTGATCGGGGTGCTGCAGTTTTCTGCGGTGTGTTTCGGAGAAAAGATGCCCGCCCTCGACGCTCCGCTTGGCCTGCCAAGCGTGGCAAAATCGGTGGAGGATATCTGTTATGGGGGACTCTTCGTTTTGCTCGAAGATGGAAGCACGGTGCGGACCCAACCGAGGAAGGAGCGTTTCACTTACGCCGGGCGCGAGTACCTCGTGGCCTCGGAGTGCAATCTACTCGGCGGCAGTAGGTGCAGTTGCCGAGTCTACCTATACGCGTTGGATTCGCGGACCGGGGACTGGCGTTGCGTGCGGGATCGGAGGCTTTCCGGCCACCTTGGACGTTTGGTGCTGGATGCGGCCAGCGGCGCGATCGTTGCTATCGAAGCGGACCCGAGCGGCCGACCGAGACGGCGCTTGGCTTCGTTTTCTTTGGGCAGGGAGAGCCGGGGGCGGTTTCACAAGAATCGCTAGTCGGCGCCCGTGATGCTGCCGCCGGCAAATGGGTTGCGCAGCGGCTCCCATGTGCCGTTACCCAGTTTCGGGTTGCACCTGCACGGGCCAGCCCGAAAACACCTAGCCGCTTCGGCAGTCCGAGCGAGGGTCCCGAAACTCGAAACCACTTCCTCCGCATGAATCCGCAATCCGCAGTCCGCGATCCGCAATCCTCCGCCCGTCCGCGTCTGGCCCTGGTCAACTACGGCATGGGCAACCTGCGCAGCGTGGCGAAGGCTTTCGAGGTGTCCGGGGCGGAGGTGCGCATTGTCGAGCAGGCTGTGCAGATCGAGGGCGCCGACGGGTTGGTGCTGCCCGGGGTGGGGGCGTTGCCGGATTGTGTGGGCGCCCTCAACGCCAGCGGGCTGGGGGAGGCGGTGCGGCGCTGGATCGGCGAGGATCGTCCGTTTTTCGGGGTGTGCCTGGGCATGCAGGCCTTGTTCGACTCTTCCGAAGAGGGCGATTGCCGCGGGCTGGGCATCTTCCCGGGCGCGGTGCGGCGTTTCCGCCTGCCGCCGGAGTTGAAGGTGCCGCACATGGGCTGGAATCCGGTGGTCTTTCGCCAGTCCGGGGCGGCGCTGGCCGCCGGGATGCGGCCGGAGGGCGAACCGTTCTACTTCGTGCATAGTTACCACTGCGTGCCGGCCGACGCTGCGTTGACCTTTGGCGAGTGCGACTACGGAGGCCCGTTCGTGGCGGCGATCGCTCGCGGTCGCTGTGTGGCCACCCAGTTCCATCCCGAAAAGAGCCAAGCCGCCGGGCTGCGCCTGTACCGCAATTTCGTGGGGCTGTGCCGGCCGGTGCACGCCTAAACCGGGCCCCCGGTTGTCCGCCGAGCCCGGCGGGTCCGCGCGAAATGGCGGTGGTCAGCAGTTGCCTGCATACCGTGCGGCGTGGCTGCGTCGGTATCTGAAATCAAACTTTCTTGCGCGCCGGGCTTTGCAAATCCGGCGGGGACGTGTTTTCTGCCTGCACCATGCCGACCGACGCTACGCTTCGCATCGATGATCAGGAATACAAGCTGCCCATCATGGTCGGCTCCGAGGGCGAGAAAGCCATCGATTGTCGCAACCTGAGGGCGAATACCGGCCACATCACTTTCGACGAAGGTTATGGCAACACCGGCTCCTGCGAGAGCGAGGTGACCTTCATCGACGGCGAGGTGGGCATCCTGCGCTATCGCGGCTATCCCATCGAGCAGCTCGCCGAGAAATCCGATTTCGTCGAGACGTCGTATTTGGTCATGCACGGGGACCTGCCCACGCCCGGCCAGCGCCAACGCTTCTCCTCCTATCTGCGCGAGAACGCCGAGCTGCACCGCGGCCTCTATCGCCTCCTCGAGGAGTTTCCCGCCGACTCCCATCCCATGGCCGTGCTGTCGGCCGCCATGAACGCGCTGGGCTGCTACTACCCGCATCTTTCCACCAACAACCACGAGCGCGACCTCACCAACTACGAGGAGGCCTCGGCCATCGCGGTCTCGAAGGTGCGCACGCTCACCGCCATGTCGTACCGCCTGAGCAAGGGTCTGGCGCTGGTGCATCCGAAACGGAATCTCACCTACTGCGAGAACTTCCTGCACATGATGTTCTCCGAGCCGTACCACGATTTCATTCCGGAGCCCGAGGTGGTGCGCGCGCTCAACCTCATCCTGCTGTTGCATGCCGATCACGAGCAGAATTGCAGCACCTCCACGGTGCGCATGGTCGCCTCCTCCGGGGCCAATCTGTTCGCGTCGATCTCCGCCGGCATCTCGGCCCTCTGGGGCCCGCTGCACGGCGGGGCCAACATGGCCGTGATCGAGATGCTCGAGCAGATCCACGCCACCGGCGACGACGGCTCGCGTTTCATCGAGGCCGCCAAGAACGGCAAGGCCCGACTGATGGGCTTTGGCCACCGCGTCTACAAGAACTACGATCCTCGCGCCAAGATCATCGGCCGGGCCTGCGACAGCGTGCTGGCGAAGTTGGGCCGCAAGGACCCGTTGCTCGACATCGCGCGCCACCTCGAGCAGGCCGCGCTGAAGGATCCGTACTTCATCGAACGCAAGCTCTACCCCAACGTCGACTTTTTACAGCGGCATCATCATGCGCGCGATCGGCATTCCGATCGAAATGTTCACCGTCATTTTCGCCATCGGCCGCATGCCCGGCTGGATCGCCAACTGGAAGGAAGTGGCCGCAACCTCGAAATCGCGCATCTACCGCCCGCGGCAGATCTACACCGGCGCGGTGAAGCGCGACTACGTGGCGCCGAACTTGCGCTGAGTTGGCCGGGCGCCGGCGAACCGCGCTGGCCCACTCCGGGCACCGATCCAAGCCGAGGGGCCTTGGGGGGCCCAAGGTGTGGCCAACCTCGCCAGCCCCAATCGGTGCCGCTCTTTTTCCAACCGTCGTAATGGGCTGTGAACCTCGCCTCGCCCCGCCCGCCTCTTCTCGCGGTTTAGGTAGAAATGGGTTGAAACCGCGCAGGCGAGCGGGCAAACAAAGCCCCGACCAATCCCCTCCGCAGACCGAAATCCGATCAGTTGATGCAGAAACCTCCCTCCTTCACCGGTAGCAACACGAGCAGCAGCAGCAGTGGCCCCCAGCGGCCGGGCTATCAGAACCGCGGTCGTAACAACGACCCATACGCTCACATCCGGCGTAATCTGCGCATCAAGGCGCCCCAGGTCCGCGTGATCGATCCCGACGGCAAGCAGCTGGGCGTGATGACATCGGACCAGGCCTACAAGCTCGCACTGCAGATCGGGCTCGATCTTGTGGAGGTGGCGCCCAACGCGGTGCCTCCCGTCTGCCGCATCCTCGATTTCGGCAAGTATATCTACGAGGAGAACAAGAAGACCAAGACGTCCAAGAGCAGCGCCACCAAGATCAAGGAGATCGAGCTGACCGCCCGCATCGATCCCCACGATTTGATGACGAAGTTGACGCATGCGGAGGAGTTTCTCCACGACGGCAACAAGGTGAAGATGCGCCTGAAATTCCGCGGACGGGAGATGGCGCATGTCGAGATCGGCTTCGCCGTGGTGCACAAGGCCATCGCAGAGCTGGCCAATGTCGGCCATCCCGATTCCGAGCCCAAGCTGGCGGGTCGCAACATCATGGTGATGGTGTCTCCGCTGCCGGCCAACAAGCGCAAGTTGCGCCTCAATGCCGAGGTTCCGGAGCCGGCCCACGCGCCCAAGCCGGCCGCCCCGGCAGCGCCGGTGGGGCAGCCCCCGGCCTGAGGCTCCCCGCCATGTTGCGTGTGCTACTCGGCCGGTGGGTGGTCGGGTGTGCGCTGTTGTTGGGCCCCGTGACTGGGGCCCTGGCCGCCCCCTCCCCGAGCGGTGTGGTGCGCCTGTATGACACCGAGTACGTTAGCGCCGCCGAGTTTGGGGCGCAGGCCGGACTCAAGCGCTTGTGGCTGGTACCGCAGAAGAAGCTTTTGCTCGCCGACAAGACCCGGCGCCTGGAGCTTGAGGTGGATAGCCGCGATTTTCTGTTCAACGGCCGGCGGGTGTTTCTCGGCGAGCCGGCGGTGGCGTACCGCAACACAATCTATATCAGCCGCATCGACCGGGATCGCTTGCTGCGTCCGATTCTCGATCCCCGGATGATTCCCGGGCCGGTGCCCGGACTGCGCACGGTAGTGATCGATCCCGGCCACGGAGGGAAGGACGACGGGGCCGTCAACCCGCGGCTCAAGCTCAAGGAGAAGGAGGCGACGCTCGATGTGGCGCTGCGCCTGGAGAGGCTACTGAAGGCCGCCGGCTACCGGGTGCTGCTCACCCGGCGCAAGGATAGCTTCGTGCCGCTGCCGCTGCGGCCGGCCTTCGCCAAGAGCGAGAAGGCCGACCTGTTTATCAGTATCCATTTCAACGCGAACGAGACACGCACCGTGGTCGGCACCGAAACCTACCTGCTGACACCGCAGCATCAGCGTTCCACCGGCAGCGATCGTCGGATGCCCGACGATGCGTTCCCCCAACCGGGCAATGTGCGGGACGCCTGGAACGCGGTGCTTGGTTTCAAGATGCACAACGCGCTGATGGGCGAGCTGCAAACCTTCGACCGGGGATTGAAACGGGCGCGTTTTGCCGTCCTGCGCGACCTTGCCTGTCCGGGACTGTTGGTAGAGGGCGGATACCTGTCCAATGACACCGAGGCGCGCAAGATCGCGACCCCGGAGTGGCGCCAGCGCCTGGCGGAGTCGCTCGCCGAGGGGGTGGCCGACTATCGCGCGGTGCTTGCGGCTAGGCGTTGAGCGGAGCCGTCCCGGTGCCGAGGGCATAAGGGCGCCCGGGATCCGGTCCGAAAGTGCTGGGCCCGGGAAAGACGGAGCAAGCGGCGTGGCCGATCGCGGGCGACCGCACAGGGCCTAGAACGAGGCCAGGAGCTTGCCCATGTCCACGTGCTCCATCACCAGCCGTTTGATGATCGGGATCTTGTCGGCGTCGTGGGGCTGGGTCTTGATGGTCATGCTGTTGATCTTCGAGGCCACATCGTAGGCCTCGGAGTCGACGGCCACCACGGGGATCGGTGTCTTTGAAAGCAATTCGAGCACGCTGGGATGGGGGAGCGCCTGGCCGGTGAGCACGATGCCGGAGACGACCTTGCGGCTGGAAAGGCCGGCGGTGGACATGGCGGCAAAGAGGATGTCGTCGCGGTCGCCGGGGGTGACCAGGAGCACGCCGGGCTGGAGCACATCGACGACGCCCTTGGCTGTCATGGCGCCGATGACAACGTTTTCGATCCGCTCATTGGCGCCGGTGGCGCGGCCATTGAGCCAGCGTCCGCCGATCTCCTCGACAATCTGGGAGAGGTTGGGGGAGGTGAGGGTCTTGCGGGTGGGCAGCACCCCGAGCAGCGGCACCCCGAGGCGGGCGAGACCGCAGCCGGTGTATTCGGTGATGAAGGCAAGCTTGTCCGGATCGACCTTGTTGATGATGGCCCCGACGACCTCGACGCCCTCGCGGTCGAAGAGCGCCTTGTTCATTGCGATCTCATCGACGGGGCGGCCGATGCCGCCGGAGGATACGAGGATGACTTTGGCGTCGAGCAGGTGCGCGACGCGCGCGTTGGACAAATCGAAGACGGATCCGACGCCGGCATGGCCGGTGCCCTCGATGAGGGTGAAATCCTTCTCCCAGGATACGCGGTCGAAGGCGCGGCAGATGCGGTCGACCAAGCCGGGCAAGGTCCCGGCGGGGTCGGCGAGGAAGCGGCGGGTGAACTTCCCGTCGACGGCCACCGGACTCATGCTCTCGATGGGGACCTGGACGTGGAAGATGGTGTCGAGCAGCACGGAGTCCTCGTCGATCTGGTGGCCGGCGACCTCGACGAAGCGCTGGCCGACAGGCTTGATGAAGCCGACACGCGGATACAGTGACTGGAGGGCGGCGAAGAGCCCGAGGCAGGTGGTGGTTTTGCCCTCGTTCATGCGGGTGCCCGCTACGAAGATGCGCTTCGTGTGGATGTTGGTGGGCTTTTCTAGGAAGCCGGCGGGGGCCTCCTGGAAGTTGGCGGGCATGGCGGTCGTAGGCATGGAGCGAAGGCGGAATGCGGATTGCGGAATGCGGGCGGCGGATCTGGGAGGGAGGCCGGGAGTTGTTGGAGGGAGGGCCCGCAGGGAAGGTGGTTTCGGGAATCTGCCGCCCAAATCCCGCCACCCGAACTTGGTCAGTCGGCCCCGTAGAGCAGATTGTGGCTGATGGCCTGGACGCCGACAATGGCGGCGGCCCCGAAGACGTCGTGGGCGCTGGAACCGCGGCTGATCACGGCCGCCGGTCGTGAGAGCCCGGTGACGATCTGGCCGAAGGTGTTGGCGCCGGCGAGCACCTGGATGAGCTTGAAGGCGATGTTGCCGGAGTTGAGGTCGGGGAAAACGAGCACGTTGGCCCGGCCTCCCACCCCACCGGTGATGGACTTCATCTCGGCGGTGCGAGGATCCAGGGCGGCGTCGACCTGCATCTCGCCGTCGATCTCGATGGCGAACTTCTGCTCGGAAACCTTGGCGCGGGCCAGCTCGGTGGCGGCGCGCATCTTGAGCACGGAGGGATGGCTCGAGGAGCCGTGGCTGGAGTAGCTGAGCAGGGCGACGCGCGGGGTGTCGTTGGTGAGATGGTGGGCGATGCGGGCCGCGGTGATCGCGATGTCGGCGAGCTGTTCGGCGGTGGGGTCGGGGATGACGCCGCAGTCGCCCAGGAAGAGCGAGCCGTCGAGGCCGATCTTGTTCTCGTCGAAATCGAGGACCATGACTGAGGAGGCGGTGTTCACGCCCTCTTGTTTGGGGAGGATCTGGAAGAGTGGACGCAGGGCGCTGGAGGCCGAGACGGTGGCGCCGCCGATGAGCGCATCGGCCTGGGCGGTGGCCAGCATCATCGTGGCGTAGTAGGCGGGGTCGGCCATGGTGGCGCGCGCCTCGGCCGCTTGGAGACCGCGGCCCTTGCGGAGCTCGAGGTAGCGCTCGGTGAATTCGTCGAGGTCGCTGGCGCGAGCCGGCTCGATGAGGCGCATGCCTTGCAGGGAGATATCGAGCCGGGCGGCGGCATCTTTGATTGCCGCGCGGTCGCCGACCAAGATGGGCGCCCCCATGCGCCGGGTGACGATCTGGCGGGCCGCTTGGAGCACGCGCGGATCCCCCCCCTCCGGAAACACGAAACGTTTCGGGTGGCGTTGGAGCTTAGCGACAAGCCGTGGAATGAGCGGCATGGAGGGGGGCAGGATGGGGGGGAGGTCCGGTGGGGTCAATGTCCGCGGCCTAGGGGAAAGCCCAGTGGACTGTGGAAGGAGGACGAAGTGCCAAGGATTGAGGGACAAGTGGCGGAGGGCGCTGCGAAAAGGGACAGGCGCTGCGAAAAGGGACAGGTGACAAGGACGGAGGGCCCGAGGCGTGTGTTTCAAGGGGGCCGCACGCACACCGAGGCTCCGCACCTGGCCTGAGAGGGGCGCGCCAAGGCCGGGCCACCACGGTGGCAGCACGCGGGACGGTAGCAGTGGAGGGATAATATCTTGCGCGTCGCGCCGCCGCCCGGACTACTGGAGCGGCATGTCCAAGGACGTCAGCCTCCAACGGATCGGTGTGGTCGCCGGCTCTACCCTGCTTTCGCGGGTGTTGGGCTTGGTGCGCGATTCGCTCACGGCGGCGTTCTTTGGCACGACGGTGTGGAACTCGGCCTTTCAGTTCGCGTTCATGTTGCCCAATCTCTTCCGGCGGCTTCTGGCGGAGGGGCAGTTGATGGCGGCTTTCGTGCCGACGCTGGCGGAGGAAAACCAGCAGAGCGGCCGGCCGGGGGTATATGCTTTGCTCAACAAGGTGGCGACATGGCTGCTTCTGGTGTCTGGCGCAGTGACGGTGCTGGCGATTGTGGGGCTTGGCTTGGCGGTGGTGTGGATGCCGGACCTGGCAGAGCGCTACGTGTTGGGAGTGAAGCTGGCGCAATGGCTATTCCCGTACCTGGTGTTCGTGTGCTTGGCGGCGGCGTTGAGCGCGGTGCTCCAGCTGCTGGGGCATTTCTCGATTCCGGCACTCACGGCGGTGTGGCTGAATCTCACGGTCATCGCTGCGCTTGGCGGCGGTGGCGGGTTTCTCGCGCAGACGTCGGCTGGCAGGATGGCCTGGCTGTGTGGCGGGGTGATGCTGGGTGGTCTGCTGCAGCTGCTCATCCCGTGGTGGGTCTTGCGCCGCGAGGGTTGGCAGCCGCGCTGGGATGCTCGGCCCAGCCCGAGGCTATGGGAGATGTTGCGCCTGATGGCCCCAGGAGTGGTAGGCACGGCGATCTATCAGATCAATTTCCTGGTTTCGCGCTGGCTGGCGTTCGACCTCAACGAATCGGCGGTCTCGGTGCTCACCCTGGCCAACCGCCTGATGGAGGTGCCGCAGGGGATTTTCACGGTTTCGGTGGCGACGGTGGTGTTCCCGTTGATTGCGACCTACGCGGCCCGCGGCGAGATGGCGAATCTGGCTGGCGCCTACTGGAAGGGCATGCGACTGATCTGCATTATCACCTTCCCGGCGGCCGTGGGCCTGGTGCTGTTGAGCGAGCCGATCGTGCGACTGATTTTTCAGCACGGGGCTTTCCGCGCCGAGGACACCGCGCAGACCGCTCCGGTGCTGGCGATCTTCGCCCTGGGGCTGCCGTTGTATTCGTGGGTCACGCAATCGATCCGCGGGTGTTATGCCCTGAAGGACACGGTGACCCCGGTGCGGATCGCGGCGGTGTCCTTCGTGGTCAATTTCGTCGCCAGTCTTCTGCTCATGCGCTGGCTGGCCACCGAGGGGTTGGCGTGGGCGGGCAATGCGGCGATTCTGGTGCAAGCGCTGCTGCTCCAGCGGGCGCTCACGCGCAAGGTGCCCAATCTCCACGCGCGGGCGCTGTGGCCCAGTATCGGGAAGATCGTGCTCGCGACGGCGGCGATGGCCCTGGCGATCGCGCTCACCCAGTGGGCGGTGTGCGGCTGGGCGCCGGTGGAGCGGGTGGCCGACCTCGCCTCGGTGGCCGGGATCATCCCGCTGGCGATTGCCGTCTACGGCGTCGCGCTCTGGGCGCTACGTATCGAGGAGCGGGACGAACTACTCGGCCTCGCGCAGAAGATGCTGGGCCGGCTCGGGATTCCGGCGGGGCCGCGGTGAGCGATCCTCAGTTATAGGTGGCCAGTGAACGGTGGACCGTTGACGGCGGAGTCGGGTGCGAGATGAGAATCGACCCTCGGCGCGGCGATCGACTGCGGGCGTTACCCGAAAGACCGCGAGCGTGCGGGCTGGCATTATCCGAGTTCGGGATCCGGATCTCGTCTCCGTTTCAACCCCTGAAAATAAGTGCCCCCCGGGGCGCTAAGCGCTCTCCGGGGGGCAGGCGGGTGGATGGGAGGTCTATAGCTGTGTCAGGCCTTCTGGATTTTGCCAGCCTTAATTACCTTAACACACACTAAAATTCGTTTCACCTGGCCACTGGGCAGGCGAACTTTGATCTTTTGGAGGTTCGGCTTGAACCACCGCTTGGTAATCGCGGTGACGTGCGTGCCGATGCCGCCGCTCTTCTTGGACTGTCCCTTGCGGTGAATGATGCTCCCCCGGGAGGGACGCTTGCCTGTGACTGAGCAGATGCGGGCCATGGTGAAATTGGTTAAAGGGGAGAGAGCATCCGGCGGGGAAGGGCAAGGCAAGTGCCTTTTTCGAAAATGTGCGTGAGCCATCGCGGCGCGCCACCGGCAAGGGTGTACGCTTGGCCCCACTTCGGTGCAGTGGCGGAAAATAGGATTTGCGCCGCCTCTCGCCGCGCCTGTTTCATTCACCCCATGTCAGACGAAATGGTACGGGCAACTGTGGTACCGGGCCTGAGCCCGGCCGATGAGACGATTCTGCGCGAGGCGTTGAAGCGTTGCTCGCCGGCGACGCTCGAGGCGGCGCTGGCCTATCGGCGCACGGGCGCGGTGGCGGCCATTCCCACGGTGGTGTTGGGCGTCATCGAGCGCTTCGTGGATCCTGAGCACCGGGAGCGGCTCCGCTCCGGCAATACCGACTTGCGCGTGATCGAGGATCTCGGCGTCGACTCGCTGACGATGTTGGAGGTGGTGATGCTGGTGGAGGAGAGCCTGAAGGTCTCTATCAAGAACGAGGAACTGCGCGAGCTGCGCACGCTGGCCGACATCAATCTCTTCATTGAGGCGCGCGTCTGCGGGCGACCTGTTCCGGCTCCCCCACGACATCTGCCGGCTGAGGCGGTACAGGAGGCCCTGCCGATGCAGGCGCCCTTCCTGTTTGTGCAGGAAGCCACGGTGGGGCCGGCGGCGGCTACCGGTCGTTATCAGGTGGCCGGGACGGAGTTCTTTCTGCAGGGCCATTTCAAGAACAACCCGGTGCTGCCGGCCTCGATCATGCTCGAAGCCCTCGGCCAGCTCGCGGTCCTGTTCCTGCTGCGCAGCGGAGCCCCCGAGCTCGAGCAGGCCGTGGATCCGGCGGCGGTGTTCTTTACCGGCTGCGAGGGAGTGCGGTGTCACCGAGTAGTGAAGCCGGGCGAGACGCTCGCGCTTTCGGTGCGCCCCAAGCGGATCAAGGCGCCCTTGGCCACTTTCGAGGGGACGGTGAAGGTCGGCGGGGAGAAGGCGGCGTTTGCCGAGGAAATTACGCTGACGTTCGGCTACGTCGCGGCGGTGGCAGTCGCCGGCTCGGTGCCGGCGACTGCCAGTGCGCCGGTTTCCTCCTGAGCCAGGGCCGGCGGGAGGTTGACGGGCAAGCCCGTGTGCGTGTTGGGGCATCATGATTCCTGTTGCCTCCCGCGAGCGTGCCTCGGAGCCTCGCGCCTCTGTTGCCGGCTCAGGGCCCGTGGGCGGGTCGGCTTCGGTCCCCAAACGCAATGCGGAAAGTATTCATCACCGGTCTCGGTTTCATCAGCAGCATCGGCAACGACAAGGCTGCCGTGGAGGCCAATCTGCGCGGCCTGCGCCATGGCTTTGAGCTCTATCCGCCGTTCCAGCGTCCGGAGATTCCGGTGAAGGTGATGGGCACGATCAAGGAGTTCGCCGTGAGCTCGGTCGATGCCGAGGATTGGACCTTTCCGGCCCGCTATTCCATCCGCCGCGAGCTGCTGCGCAGCATGGCCCCGCACGGGCTCTACGCGCATTGCGCGATGCTGCAGGCCATCGAAGACGCGCGCCTGGCCGAGGGCGACTTGCAGAGCGATCTCACCGGGCTCTATTGCGCCTCGGCGGGGTCACCGATGGTGCTTACCTATTATCTGCAGCGGATGCGTGACCTCGGTGTGAGCCGCTGCTCGCCGGTGGGCGTGGTGGCCTCGATCTCCGGTACCCTGAATTTCAACCTCGTGGCCGCCTTCAAGATCCGGGGGCACTCCTGCGGGTTCTCCTCGGCCTGCGCCTCCACCGGACATGCGCTCGGCTTCGCCTATGACGACATAGCGGTCGGCCGCCAGGAGCGCATGATCGTGGTCGGGGCGGAGGACGGGAATACCGAGGCCGTGCTGCCCTTCGCCGGCATGCGTGCGCTCTCCTCCGCGACAAACCCCGATTTGGCCTCCCGGCCATTTGATATCGGCCGTGACGGCTTTGTTGGTACCGGGGGGGCGACGGTCCTGGTGCTGGAAAGCGAGGAGTCGGTGGCGCGCCGCGCGGTGACCCCGTACGCCGAGCTCGCCGGCTGGGGCCAGGCTTCCGACGGCTACAACGTCGCCATCTCCCATCCCGAGGGCCTCGGTCTGGCCAGCGCCATGCAGCGGGCGCTGCGTTCCTCCGGTCTTACGCCGGCACAGGTTGACTATATCAACGCCCATGCCACCTCCACTTCGATCGGGGACGCATCCGAGGTCAAAGCCATCCGCAGTGTCTTTGGACCGGAGGCGGGGCGCGTGGCCGTGAGCAGCACCAAGGCCCTTACCGGGCACGGTCTTTCGATGGCCACGGCCCTGGAGACCGGGCTGTGCGCCCTAGCGATGCGCGGCGGTTTCACCCCCGGTTGCGCCGGCTTGCGCCACGTCGATCCGATGTTTGGCGACCTCAACCTCCCCCGGGACACCTTGCCGGTGGGCCCGCGCGTGCTGCTCAACAATGCGAGCGGTTTTGGCGGGGCCAATGTCAGCCTCGTGATGCGCGCGGTGGGCGGCTGAGCCGTCGTGCTGCCCCAGCCGCCTCTTCCGCGCTACCCCCGCCCCCCAATGCCGCGCATTCCGCTCCGCTCCCGCTTTCGCACGGCGCTGGTCACGGGCGCGGGCTCCGGGCTGGGGCGGGTATTTGCGGACATGTTGCGGTCGGAAGGCGTCGAGGTATGGGGCACCTCGCGCCGGCCGGAGTCGTTGCCCGGGGGGGAGGGTTTTCATCCCGCCGCCTTCGATCTGGCGGCCGGTGATGCCGCCGCCGAGGCGCTGGTCGGGCAGGTGGAGGACGAGAGCGGCGGCCTAGACTTGTTGGTGCACAACGCCGGATACGGCGTTTTCGGCGGTATCCTCGATCAGCCGCTCGCCGTGTGGCGCGCCCAACTCGACGAGATGCTCGGCTCCTCCTTGGCGCTCAATCGAGCCGCCTTCGTGGCGATGGCGACGCGCCGGCACGGGGCCATCGTCAACGTCACCTCGATGGCGGTGGAGTTCCCGATTCCCTATCTTTCCGGTTACAACATCGCCAAGGCCGGGCTCGCTGCGCTCACCGAAAGTTTGCTATTGGAAGCGCCTGCGGCCGGAATCAGCTTTGTCGACTTCCGGCCCGGCGACTACCGCACGGGCTTCAACCAGACCATGTTCGCCTCCCCCCCGCAGACCCTGCCGGCCGCCGCGCAGCGCGTCGCCCGCCGGCTCGATGCCACGCTGGCGAAGGCTCCGCACGCCGAACGTGCCGCCCGCGACCTGCGACGGGCCCTCGTGCAGGGGCGCTCCGGGGTGGTGCGCTCGGGATCCTTCTTCCAGGCGGTGCTGGCGCCGTTGGGCGCACGCCTGGTGCCCCTGGCCCTGCGCCGGGCGGTGATGGCCCGCTATTTCGGAGTGCGCTGACGTGAGCCAAATCCGTATCCTCGTCCTAACTTCAAGTACCGGTGGCGGCCACGACGCGAGGGCGCAGGCCTTCGCCGAGTGGGCCTTTGAGCTCTATCGCCACAAGGTCGACGTGCGTATCGAGCAGTTGCTTGAGAAGTCCTCGGTGGTGGGGCGCTGGGGGGTGGATTTCTACAACTGGATCCAGAAGCGCGCCCCTTGGCTGCATCATCCCTATTATCTGTTTGTCGAGGGGTTGAGCATCATCAACCGCGACAGCGTCAGCTTCGGCAAGGGCTACTATCGGAAACTGCTGCGCGACTACCGCCCGCACCTGATCTTCAGCGTGCACGACTGCCTCAACCGCGGCTATTTCGAGGTCGCACGCCACGAGCTCGGCGCCGCCAACGTCCGCTGCACCACCTACTGTGGGGAATTTTCCGGCGGCTACGGGTACAGCCGCAACTGGGTGGACAAGACCGTCGATCTCTACTTCTCGCGCACGCCGACGGCGCGTGACTACGCCTTGAAGCTCGGGCTGCCCCCGGAGCGGGCGCGGGTCCGCGGGCATCTGATGCGGCCGCGCTCGCACCACGACGTCTTCACGCCGGAGACTCGGCGTCGCTATATGGAGGAAACGCTCGGGCTGCGCGGCGACCGCTTCACCGTGCTGCTGGGCACCGGGGGCAATGGCGCCAACAACCACATGGAGTTGCTCCCGGTGTTGGCCGAGTTCGCCGACCGCGTGCAGGCCATCGTCGTGTGCGGGCGCAACGCGCGCACCTACGCCGAGGCCGTGCACTGGCGGGCCCAGCACCCGGAGTTCTCGTGCTTTATCGACGGCTACACCGACGAGATGCACCGGCTCCTGCAGGTGAGCGATGCGATCGTCACCCGCGGGGGCACAACCACCTGCGCCAAAGCGCTGCATTTCCGCTGCCCGATCATCTTCAACGCCTTCGGCAGCATCATGCCGCAGGAGAGCCTGACGGTGAAGTATTTCAAGTGCGGAGGCGGTTGCGCCATCATCGACTCGGCCGTCGGGCTGCGCACGGTGTTGGAAAAATGGATCCGGCAGCCCGGTGCCTACGACCAGGTGCGGGGCAATTTTGAGGCGCTGCGCTATGAGGAGGACCCGGTGGTCCTCATCGAAGAGCTCATCGGCCTGGGGTGCGACGCCGCCGGGATCGCCCGGCCGGCGAAGGGGTAAGCGCATGGCCGCCCCCCTGCCTCCGTCGCCGTCCGCCGCCCCGACCTCGCCCGAGGTGGTGCTGCTCTTTACCCGCTTCCCGCATCCCACCGAGACGTTCCTCCAGCGTGAGGTCACTGCCCTGCGCTTGATCGGCGTGCGCCTGCGCTTGGTTTCGCTCTGGGGGGGAGGCACCGAGTTCGAAGGCCATCCGGTGGAGCGCTTCAATCGCTGGCGGCTGTTCAATGTGCTGTGGCGCGTGCCGCTGGAGACCTGCCGCACTCGGGGCGGCCTGTTGGCCGACGTGCTGCGCGCCCTGGTGCTGCGCCGGCCGCCGGGCTGGGTGAACTTCTGGGAGAATCTGCTCGGTGCCGGCTACGGTGTGGTGGAGGCCGCGCGCTTCCGCCGCGAACGGCCCCGGCATGTCCACGCCGTCTGGGCCTCCGCCCCGGCCGGGGCGGCCTGGGCGGTGTGGCGGCTCACCGGTATCCCGTACAGCATGGCGGCGCACGCCTACGATTTGTACGAGCATGGTGGCGATTGGTTGCTGCACGAGAAGATCGCGCTCGCCCGTTTCGTGCGCACCTCCACCCGCATGGCCGCCTCGACCCTGCGTCAGCGCGGCATTCCGGCGGAGAAGGTGGTGGTGATCCGCCGCGGGCTCGATGTGTTGCCGCCCTTCAAGCCGCTGCGGCCAGCGCGCACCCCGCTGCGCGTGGTCTGCGTGGCCCGCCTGGTCGAGAAGAAGGGGCTGGAGCGCCAGCTCGAGCTCTACGCGGCCGCTCGCAACGCCGGGGTCGCCCTGTCGGTGCGCATCTATGGCAGCGGCCCCCAGCATCCCCGGCTCAAGGCCCAGTTGCGCGCCCTCGAACTGGGCGGCACCGTCGAACTGATGGGGCATCGCCCGCTCAAGGAGATCTTCGCCGCCCTGGCCTGGGCCGATGTGCTCGCGCACACCGGCATCGTGGCGCGTAACGGCGACCGCGACGGCCTGCCCAATGTCATCCCCGAGGCGATGGCGGCCGGGGTGGTCGTGGTCACCTCGCCGGTGGCCGCCACCACCGAGGCCATCGCCAACGAGCGTACCGGGATGGTGGCGACCGTGGGGGACACCGCCGCGTGGACGACGGCCTGGCGCCGCCTAGCCGTCGACGACGAGCTGTGCGAGCGTCTGCGCTCGGGGGCGCGGGCCTGGGTGGAGGGAAACTTCGACGTGCACCTCAATGCGGCGCGCCTGCTCGCCCGGTTCCGGGAGGAGATGTGATCTTTTTCGACACCACCAAGGCGGCGCGCTCCGGCCACCTTTCCGGCATCCAGCGAGTGAGCGCGCGGTTGCGCGCCGAGCTCGCCGCGCGGGTCGGCGACCGGTTCGTCACCGTGGTTTGGAACGGCGAGGCCCGCGGCTGGCGTCGGCCCGACGGCCGCCCGGCCGCCCCGGGGGCGCAGGATTGGCTGTTCACCCCCGAGCTGTTCAGCGAGCAGGAGCGCCCCGGCTTCTCGGGCTGGCTGGCCCAGCCAGGCTGCCGCACCGCCGCCGTCTACTACGACGCCATCCCGCTGAAGTTCCCGCAGACGACCTGGCCGCACAGCGTGGCCCGCCATCCCGGCTATCTGAAGCTGTTGGCCGGCTTCGAGCGCGTGCTCGCCATTTCCGCGGCCAGCCGCGCCGAGCTGGAAGGCTACTGGGCCTGGGGGCAGATGCCGCGTCGCGCGCAGGTGCTCACTTTTCCCCTTGGGGCCGACGGCTCTGGCCGAGCCCGGGCCCGCAACCGCGAGCTGCCCTCGGGCGTGCCGGCGCTGCTCATGGTCGGCATTCTCGAGCCGCGCAAAAACCAGCTCCTGCTGCTGGACGCCGCCGAGCGGCTCTGGGGCGAGGGACTGGAGTTTGTGGTGCATCTGGTGGGGCGGGTGAATCCGCATTTTGGTGCGCCGGTGGAGCGCCGCGTCCGTGCCCTCGCGGCGCGCCAGCCCGGCCTGCGCTACCACGGTGCGCTCGCCGACGAGCGGGTCGCCGCCCTGGCGGAGCAGTGCCGGGCGGCGGTGTTCCCTTCGCAGGCGGAGGGCAATGGCTTGCCCGTGATCGAGGCGCTCTGGGGCGGCCTGCCCTGCGTGTGCAGCGCCATCCCCGCGCTGTTGGAGCATGCCCGCGGCGGCGGCTGCGTGGTGTTGCCCTCCGGCGAGGTTGCGGCCTGGGTCGCAGGGCTGCGCGTGCTGCTGGCCGACGAGCAGCGTATCGGAGAGTTGGTGCGCGAGACGCTCAACCGCCCGCTGCCCACCTGGCATGATTCCTCGGAGGTGGTGCTGGCGGCGTTGGCGTAGTCGCGCGAGCGCCCGGCGTGGGCCGGTTACGCCGACGGTGAGCGCGGCAGGCGTATCTCGTAGACCGCCTGTGTTTTCGACGCGGTGAACCCCAGCGTGGGGTAGAAACGGTGACTCTGGGTGCGCAGGGTGTTGCTGCGTACCACGAGCGCTTCGGCGTCCCGAGCGCAGGCCCAACGTTTGGCCTGTTCGACGAGGGCTCGGCCGACGCCGGCGCGGCGGCTCGGCTCAGCCACCACGAGACCGACAATCTCCACGAGCAAACCGGATTCCAGAACGTCGTAGGCGTGCGCTTGCAACCAACCGGCGACCTGCTCGCCCGAGCAGGCGACGACGACCAGTTGGTCGGGGTGGCGCAGCAGGCGTTCGAGCCGGTCGAGCGTGGCGGAGGGGGGGGCTGGGTACCCGAGTTGCTCGGTCAGGGCGCTGATCGCAGCCGCGTCCGAGGGCAGGGCGGTGCGGAGCGTGAACATGGGGAGGGAGTGGCGACTCGGACCGGGGGCGCCCGATGAGGTGGGTGCCCGAGGTGTGGAGGCAACGGCGGAGTGGTGATCCGGACGGGCGCTGGCGTGCGGCGTACGGAGGGATCTTGGTCGCGGCGCTTCAGAGCCGCTTGACCGCGTAGGTGAAGGCTTCCTCGATGCGGTCGAGGTCGTCGTCGGAGTGCAGCGCGGAGATGGCGGTGCGCACCAGATCCTTGCCCGGAGGCACGGCGGGCGCGATCGACATCACCGTGAATACGCCTTTTTCCAGCAGCAGCTGCCAGAGACGGTAGGCACGCTCCTTCGAGCCGACGACCACCGGCACGGCCGGCGTCTCGCTGCCCCAGGTGTCGAGCTTGAGCGACTGGAGAAAGGCGGTGTAGCGGCGCGTGTTGGCCCAGAGGCGCTCGCGGTGCTGGGGCTCGGTCTGCATCACCTCGAGGGCGGCCTCGGCGGCGGCGGCCTGGGCGGGGGCCAGCGCGGCGGAGAAAATCGTGTGCTTGGAGTGGGTGCGCAGGTACTCGATCGAGCTGCGCTTGCCGGCGATGAAACCGCCGGTGCTGCCCAGCGACTTGGAGAGGCTGCCGACGATGAGATCGAGCTTCTCGGTGAGGCCGAAGTGGTCGGCGGTGCCGCGTCCTTCGCGGCCGAGTACGCCGAAACCGTGGGCGTCGTCGAGCACGGTGAAGCAGTCGAACTCTTCGGCGACGGCGAGCAGCTCGGGGAGCTTAGCGGTGTGCCCCTCCATCGAGTAGACGCCCTCGAGCACGAGCAGGCGCGCGGTGTCCTCGGGGATGGTACGGGCGGCTGCGCGCAGCTCGTCGGCGTTGTTGTGGGTGAAGCGCTCGACCGTTGCGTTAGAGAGTCGGATACCGTCCCAGAGGCAGGAGTGGATGTTCTTGTCGGCCAGCACGACGTCCCCCTTGGCGGCGAAGGCGGCGATGCCCGACATGCACGACAGGTAGCCGGCGGCATGCACGTGGCAGGCCTCCTGACCGAGGAAGGCGGCGAGCTTCTGCTCGAGGGCGTGGTGATAGGCGCGCGAGCCGTTGGAGACGCGCGCTCCGGTAGGGCTGGCCCCCCAGCGGGCCATGGCGCGCTGGCCGGCCTCGATGACCTTCGGGTGGAAGGAGAGCCCCAGATAGTCGTTGCTGGAGAGCATGATCAGCTCGCGACCGTCGAGGCGGATGTGGGTGCCCTGCTGCGCCTCCATGGCGTGGTAGAATGGCGCGTACCGTAGCCGCGCCTTGGTCGCGAGGTCGTCGGCGCAGCGCGCGGCGATCGCATTACGGGTGCGGGAGAAGAAAGGGAAGGCCATGGAGAGCGGAAAATGAAGGGGCGTGGCTGGCGGGCTGGCAACGGGAAAGGACGGGCGACGGCGGGTTGGCGTGACGATCCGCTGCTCATGGACCGGTGGGCAGAGCCGGTGTTCAGTGATTGCGGATCATTGGTGCGGAGGACCCGGGAGGGCGGATCCAGGGGATGGGGGATGTGCGGTGCGGGCGTTGGTCGGCGTCGCGGGCGAGCGAATCTGGAGGACGGCGCCGCCGTTGCCTAGCCCGAGCCCGGCGGTGTTCCACGTCTTGCACTGGCCGGGCCGGCGCGCAGGCTGGACGTCATGGCAAAACAGCACTGGCTCGTGAAGACGGAACCCGAAGCCTACGCGTGGAGCGACTTTCTCCGCGACGGACGCACCGATTGGACGGGGGTGCGCAATTTTCAGGCACGCAATCACCTCCGGGCGATGAGGGTGGGGATGCGGTGCTGTTTTACGCCAGTGTCACTCACCAAGGCGGTGCTTGGTGTGGCGAAGGTTAGCCGCCTAGCCTTCCCCGATCCGACGGCGACAGAGGGTGACTGGTCCGCGGTGGAGCTCGCGGTGGTGCGCCCGCTGGCGCGGCCCGTCGATCTCGCCACGATCAAGGCGGAGCCCGGTCTGGCGGAGATCGCGCTTTTGCGCCAGAGCCGGTTGTCGGTGCTGCCGCTCACGCCGACCGAATTTGCGCGGATCGTGGAGCTGGGGGCGAGGGCTGCCTGAGAGGCAAGGGGGCGGGAGGGGCGTGTTCAGAGTTGGAGCTTTTTCAGCTCCGCAGCAGCTTCCTTGAATTTTGGATCGAGCTGGATCGAGGCCTCGAAAGCGGCCTTGGCGGCAGCGGCGTCGCCTTGGTGGACCATGATCTGCCCGAGGCGGTAGTGGGCGTGGTGAGGGCGCGGGAGCTCGGCGGGCAGGTTGCCCTTTCCGAGGTAGCGGCGGAGTGCGGCGGAGCCGTCGGCTAGCCGTTGTCCGGAGAGGGCGGCGACTCGGCCGAGTTGGTAGAGCCCGGCAAGATGGTCGGGGTCGAGGGTGAGCAGTCGATCGAATTGCGCGAAGGCGTCGGGATAGCGACCCTGGTCCGCGTAGAGCAGGCCGAGGGAGGCTATCGGTTCGAGGGCGTTGGGGCGCAGCTTGATGGCGGCGAGAAAGGCTACCTCGGCTTCGCTCCAGTTGCGTGCGTGGGCTTGGATGCCGCCGGTGACGAGCGTCCCGTTGAATGGATCGCGGCGGGTGAGCTCGGCGGCTTGGGCGAGGGCTTTGTCGCGGCCGCCGCCTGCGATGCTTGGAGCTTGTTCGTAGAACTCGATCAGACCGTGGCGGTAGTCGAGATTGTCGGGGGCAAGTTCCACGGCCTTCTCTAGGGCGAGGTGGCATTTGCGGGCCAGCCCGAGTTGTTGGAAGAGGCCGGCCTGGCCGGCGAGTTTGCCGTAGGCTTCGCCCAAGTCGGCCCAGTAGAGGGCGTTGGTCGGGTCGAGCTTCGTGCAGTGTTGATAGTGGGTGCTCGCCGTTTTCCAGTCGTCGCGGCGCAGGGCGAGGCGGCCGAGGTGGTAGACTGCCTCGTGGTTGGCGGGGTCGGCGGCCAGGAGCAATTCAAAGGCGGACCGGGCTTCGGCGTCACGGCGGGCGCAATAGAGCTCTCGGGCCGAGGCGAGAGAAGGCGCCGGGGGCGGTACCACAGGATCGGCGGCGTGGGCGAGGGGCAGGACGAGGAGAGCGAGCAGAAGAACGAGCCAGCGCATGGACGGAGCAGAAGCGCGCAGAGGCGCGAGTTGAAGTCTGAAACCGCTCGGCGGTTGTTTGGGCTGAGGGACGGCGGGCGGTGAGCGGCAGACGGTGGGAGCGAGGAGTCAAGTTCGTGTTCCGATCGCGACATAAACCTGCGTCGCTGGGGGGCCGAGGCTCCTGGGCACGCGGCGGCCGGCAAGGGCGCCCGACGGGCTGCTGCCGGGATGAACGGAGGGGCCGGGCCGGTGAGCGGACGGCAGAATGCATTACCGGGCATCCAAAAAGCATTTGCAGGGGCGCGCCGGAACACGATGCTGGGCGCACATGTTCACGGGCATCGTCGAAGAAACGGGACGCGTCGTCGCGTTCGAGCACCAGGCCGCCGCTTGGCGCCTGGTGGTCTCCACATCTCTGGTTATCCAAGGTACGGTGATCGGCGACAGCATCGCGGTCAACGGCTGCTGCCTGACCGTAGTGGGCTGCGACGCCGGAGCGCTCAGTTTCGACCTTCTGGAAGAGACCGTGCGGCTCACCAATGTTGCCCAGGCGGGGACGGGCGGGGTTGTGAACCTCGAGCGCAGCATGCGGCCCGACAGCAAGATGGGCGGGCATTTCGTGACTGGCCACATCGACTGCCCGGGGGAGATCGTGGTGTTGGAGGCCCGTGGGGCCGACCGCTATCTGCGGGTACGGTATCCGGCCTTGTATCGCGGGCTGCTTGTGCCCAAGGGCAGCATCGCCATCGACGGGGTATCGCTCACGGTGGTTGAAGTGCAGGACGACTGGTTTTCGATCTGGCTGATCCCGCACACGATGGAGGTGACCAACCTTGGCGGGCGGCGCGCGGGCGATCGGGTGAATCTCGAGTTCGACATGCTCGCCAAGTACATCGACCGGCAGCTGGCTTTGCGGGAGGAGGCCGCGCGCAATCCGCATTCGGCGGGCGCGCTGAAGCGTCCGGTCTGGCAGAGCTGAACCATGGCCCTGCGCGAACAACTGCTGGCGGTGACCGAGGAGCTGCGGCGACGCAAGAGCGTCGGCGAGAAGACCGTGTCCGTCAGCGAGGAGACGTTGGTGGCGCTGCGTGCTGTCGTGGTGCGGCAGGGACCCGGGGCGGAGCCCGTGGCAGCGGCGGCCGCAGTGATCCCTTTTCCTCCGCCGGCCACGGTAGCGACCGCGCGAAGTGCGGAGCCCCCGGCGGCGGCCCCCCGCCCCGAGCCTGTATCCGCCCAGCCGCGGCCGACCGAAGCCGCCGCCCGTCGCCAACCGGAACCGGCGCAGGGCGAGACCGTGGCGCCGGCCCGAATCGGCGAAGAGCGTGGAGGCACGGGGGCGGCGATGTTTGCTGAGCCCACCGTGAAGCCGGCACTCAAGTTTGCCTCGGGTCAGAGCGGAGCGGCGATCCCTCCACCGCCCGCCTTCGCCCTGCCGGCGGGCGACAAGACGGCGCGCTGGAACTGGTTGCGCGATTTCGTGCTGACGCATCCGGTTTGTCAGGCCCACGTGCGGCCGGGTAAGAAGGCGGTGCTGGGTGCCGGGTCGCTGGAGGCCAAGATCTTTTTCTGCGCGGACGCCCCCGGGGCCGATGAGGAAGTGGCCGGGGAGCCGTGTTTGGGCGATGCCGGGCAATTGCTCACCCGCATGATCAAGGCGATGGGAGTGGAGCGTGCGGAGATCTATATCGGCAGCATTATGAACTGGCGTCCGGAGATGCCGACCCCGCCGGGGATGGAGCAGGTGGGCAACCGCGCGCCCTCGGCCGAGGAGTTGGCCTTCTGCCTGCCGTTTTTGAAGGCGCAGCTGGAGATTGTACAGCCCGAGGTGATCGTGGCCCTGGGGGCGACCGCCGCGGCTGGACTGCTCGGTGCGGGCAGCTTCAAGACGCTGGGCGAGGTGCGCGGGAGTTGGCAGACGTTTGCCGGTCGGCCGGTCATGGTTACCTATCACCCGTCCTACCTCCTCCGGAACAACTCCAACCGCGCCAAGCGGACCGTCTGGGAGGACCTGCTTCAAGTGATGGAACGGGCGAAGTTCCCCATCAGCGCCAAACAACGCAATTTCTTCCTCGAACGATGAACCCCTGCGCTACTTCTGTCCCTGCCCCGATGGTTAAAGCCTTGCGCCGCCGCGGTGCGATCCTGGTGTTGGCCGTGACCGGCCTGCTGTGGGCCGCGGGCGCCGCCCGGGCCGGCGGCGAGTTCGGCTTCGATTATCAGGAGCTCCAATACAAGGCGAAGGCCCTCGCCGCCGCGCCCTTCGCCCCGCAGGAGGCCCGGGTGCCGGACTGGCTGCTGCCGCCGAAGATCAACTACGACCAGCACCGCGACATCCGTTTCCGCCCCGAGCGCTCGCTGTGGCGCGATGCCGGGGTGCCCTTCCAGGTGCAGTTCTTCCACCCCGGCTGGCTCTTCCGCGAAACGGTGCAGATCCACGAGCTCGACGGGAAACGCGACGTCGCGGTGCCGTACAGCCGCCGCTATTTCGACTACGGCAAGAATGACTTCGGCGAGACCATCCCGAGCGAGATGGGTTATGCCGGGTTCCGGCTGCACTATGCCCTGAACCGACCCGACTATCTCGACGAACTGGCGGTGTTTCTTGGAGCCAGCTATTATCGCGCGCTGGGCAAGGGCCAATGCTACGGCCTTTCGGCCCGTGCCCTGGCCGTGGACACCGCGCGGCGCCCACCGGCGAGGAATTTCCCGTTTTCCGCGAGTTTTGGCTGCAGCGGCCCAGCGTCGGGGCCCGCGAGGTCGTGGTCTACGCGTTGGTGGACAGCAAGCGGGTGACCGGGGCCTATCGCTTCGCGATCACGCCGGGATCCGACACGGTGGTGCGGGTACGGGCGACGGTTTACCTGCGCGAGCCGGTGGCCACGCTCGGGCTGGCGCCGTTCTCCAGCATGTTTTGGCACGGGGAGAATTCCGGTACCACCAACGGCGACTACCGCCCCGAGGTGCACGACTCCGACGGCCTGCTGGTGGCCCACAGCACCGGCGAGTGGCTCTGGCGCCCGCTGGCCAACCCGAAGCAGCTGCGCACCTCGCTGCTGTCCTCGGAGAACGTGCGCGGCTTCGGCCTGCTGCAGCGCGACCGCGACTTCGACCACTATCAGGATTTGGAGGCACACTACCACCAGCGGCCCAGCGTGTGGGTGGAGCCGGTGGGCAACTGGGGCCGCGGCTCCATCGAGCTCGTCGAGATCCCGACTCCCGACGAGACCTCCGACAATATCGTGGCCTTCTGGACACCGGAGAAGCTGCCGGCCGTCGGCGAGCCCTACGAATTTGAGTACGATCTGCACTGGTTGACCGATCTGGGGCGGCGCCCGCCCGGGGGCCATGTGGTGGCCACGCGCCAGTCCACGGTGATGAGCCGCCCCGACCTGCGCCGCATGGTGGTCGACTTCGGCGGCGGTCTCGTCGCCAACGCTCCGGACGGCGTCGAGGGCATCGTGACGGTGGGCACCGGGGCGACCCTCGAGGGCGTGGTGGCCCAACGCAACCCGAACAACAGCACTTGGCGGCTGGCCTTCGAGGTGAAGCCCGACGGCAGTGGCCGCCCGGTGGAGATGCGCGCGTTCCTGCGCAAGGGCGACACCGTCTTGACCGAAACTTGGAGCTATCTCTGGCAGCCTTGAGCGACGAATCGTCAGCCGCCCATCCCTCCGTCCCCACCGCCGAGCTGTCGCGCCTGAGCGGCTTCCAGCCGAAGACGGGCACGCTCGACCAGTGGAACGCCGCCTACGTGCGCGTGGAGGACTACCTGCGCGCCCACCGTATTCACAACCGGCTCCACCAGAGCCGGGTGATCGAACGGGTGCTGGAATGCGCCGCGTTGCGCCACGAGGCCGATCCTCGCCAGGATCCGGTGACGCTGGCCGCTGAGGAGACCGCCCGCATCATGCAGGCGTGGTTTGCCTCGCAGATCGGTACCAGCGCCCGTCCGCCCGAGCGCCTCGCCGCCCAGGCCCGCGTGGCCATGCTGTTGAGTGACCTGCCCGGGCGCTGGCCCTACGCCTTTCTCGACATGGAGCACACCCCGCCCGAGGCGCGCGTGGCGATGGAAAAGAGCGCGCTGCAGGCCGGCCCTGATTTGGCGGTATCGAACATGGTGCCGCGTGAGATCGATCTCGGCACGTTGCCCGAGGTGGCCGGCGACACGCTGGAGACCCTCGAGCGTTGGCCGATCGTCCGGTTGCTGGTGCTGTGGGCGCTTTTCGCCGCGGTTTTGGCGGCCCTCTTCTACCGCACCCGTTGACCATGCCCAACTCGGCTCCTACCATTTTCATCAGCGAACGGGTCGACCGCCGGCGGCTGGCCAAGCGGCGTTTCCTGTTCTTCACGACGATTTTCGTGCTCACCCTGATCGCCGGCTGGTTCATGGCCGACTTGCTCTGGAGCAGCGGGGTGCGGCCCGGCCACCTGAGCGCCATTGAGTGCGTGCTGCTGGCCTGCTTTGTCGCCCTGTTTGCGCACGTGGCCACGGGCTTTACGCACGCGATCTTCGGCTTCTACGTGCTTAACCGTGGGGGGGACTTCTGCCGCATCCAGCGGACCTTGCCCCTCGAGGCGACCGACGCCCCCCTGGCGCCTACGGCGGTGATCATGCCGGTGTGCAACGAGGACTCGAGCCGGGTGTTCGAGGGCCTGCGCGTGATCTTCCGCTCGTTGGAGGAGACGGGAAAACTGGCGCATTTCGACTTTTTCATCCTCAGCGACACCAGCGATCCCAACAAATGGATCCAGGAGGAGCTCGCCTGGGTGGAGCTGTGCAAGCAGGTCGGCGGCTTTGGCCGCATTTTCTACCGCAAGCGCCGGCAGGGCATCAACAAGAAGAGCGGTAATGTGTCCGACTTCCTCCGCCGCTGGGGCAGCAAGTATCGCTACATCGCCGAGCTCGACGCCGACAGCATCATGACCGGCCGCGCCCTCGTGCGCATGGTGCAGCTGATGGAGCGCAACCCGAAGGTGGGCATCCTCCAGAGCGTGCCACGCCTGGTGCGCGGCGAGACGCTTTTCGCCCGCCTGCAGCAGTTCGCCAACCGGCTCTACAGCCCGGTCTTCCTCGCGGGGCTCAACTATTGGCAGCAGGGTGAAGGCAATTTCTGGGGACACAACGCGATCCTGCGCACCGCCCAGTTCATGGAGCATTGCAGCCTGCCCGACCTGCCCGGCAGCGAGCCCTTCGGCGGTCGTATCCTCAGCCACGATTTCGTCGAGGCCGCCTTGATGACGCGCGCCGGCTCGACGGTGTGGCTGGCCTACGATCTCGACGGCAGCTACGAGGAGGGGCCTCCCACCTTGATCGACAGCGCCAAACGCGACCGCCGCTGGTGCCAGGGCAACCTGCAGCACACCTGGCTGCTCTTCGCGCAGGGGCTGCGCGGGGCCAGCCGCATCCACCTGTTCATGGGTATCATGGGCTACATGGCGTCGCCCCTGTGGCTGTTTTTTTTGCTCTTGAGCACCATCCACGTCTTCGACCAGGTCACCTCGGGCAGCGGGCGGGTGGTTAATGAGATGATCATCGAGCAATGGGGCATTTATCTGGAGGTGTCGCAGACCCTCGCACTTTTCGGCCTCACTCTGCTGATGCTCTTCCTGCCAAAGATCCTCGGGGTGATCGTGCAATGGCGAGAGGAGGGCCGGCAGCCAGTGTACGGCGGGCGGCTGCGCATGCTGGTGAGCGCGCTGGGCGAGACGGTGCTCTCGTCGTTGCTGGCACCAATCAACATGATGTTTCACGCCAAGTTTGTCGTCTTCACCTTGCTTGGTCAGGGCGTGGGCTGGATCACTCAGCGCCGCGGCGTGGATGAGGGCGACTGGCGCGAGGCCATCCTCACCCATTGGGGACAGACGGCGTTCGGCATCATCTGGGGGGTCTCGGCTTACATTGTCCTGCCGTCCTTTTTCTGGTGGCTGAGCCCGGTGCTGGCGGGGCTGGTGCTGGCCATCCCGCTGTCGCTTGTGCTCGGCAGCGGTAAACTGGGCGAGTTGACGCGCCGTTGGGGGTTGTTGCTGATGCCCGAGGAAACGCGCCCGCCCTACGAGCTGCGTCGCCTCGAGAAGAACCTTTCCGAGTGTTATCAGCACATGCGCCCGATCGAGGCGCTGCGCGGCGACTACGGTCTGCTGCAGGCGGTGCTCGACCCGTACATCAATGCGCTCCACGTCTCGCTGCAGCGGCAACGCCGCCCCGCGGAGGCCACACGCGCCTATTTCCTGAAGTTGCGGGAGCGCCTGTTGCGCGAGGGGCCGCCCAAGCTCACCCCGCGCGAAAAGCGCGCGCTGTTGCTCGACCCCGAGAGCATGACCTGGCTGCACCAGCAACTCTGGAGCCGTCCGCAGGGTGAGTTGGCGGAATGGTGGCAGTTGGCCGTGCGCCAGTACAACGTGCTCACCGCCCAGCCGGTGACCGCGCTCTACCGCTGAGGGCTGAACCTCTGCGCCGCCCAGGTGCGATGCAAGTGCCCCGCCCGGCCGGGTGAGGGCAGGGGAGGCGGGCGCCGGCCCCATGGCCGGGGGGCCACGTTTTCGTGTTCTTGCCGCTGCCGCGCCAGTTTTACGCTTGGAGCACAGTGTGGTGCTGGCATTCTGACGCGACTTCCCCAGAATCCTTCCCATGTGCGCTGCATCTTCGAATCTTCGTGCTCCCAGTCTGGTTGAGATACTCCTGGGGTCTATCCTCTCGGTTGCGCTGGGCGTCGTGCTCGCGGCGGCGATCTTGGTCCTGAAGCCGGTGGAGGTGGTCAAGGAGCCGCCCAAGGAGCCGGTCGCCGGGAAGATGTATTATATCGAGGGACGGAAGGACTGGAACGCTGGTCGGCGCTGGATGTTCAAGCGCGACGCCCTGCTCCAAGGCCACACGGTGAGCGTGACCGAGGACGAGCTCAACGCGTGGGTGGACAACATCTACCCGGCAGCGGCTCCGTCGCCGTCGAGCAAGGACGAGGGGCCCAAGCCGTTGATTGCCACCGGCACTCCCAACTTCCGGCTGATGGGGGAGACGCTCAAGCTCTGCGTGGTATACGATGTGAATATTTTCGGATACTCGTTCCAAGTGGTCGCCCAGGCCGAGGGGGCCTTCCAGAAGCCCAAGGGCAAGGATCTGATCGAGTTCGAGCCCGAGGTGTTTTTCGTGGGCAACCTGCCCGCCCACAAGCTGCTCATTCTGAAGGCGCTGATTTTCGGCCAAGTGGTGAACTGCTTCGAGTTGCCCGAGGATCTGGCTCAAGTCTGGGCCAAACTGGCCGAGGCCAAAATCGAGAACCGGCAGTTGGTGCTGACTTTGCCTGAGGCTTCCTGAGCGCTGTGGGGCGCGCCGCGAGCCCCCGAAGGCGCGGCGCATGGAAGATGGGCCATGCGGGTCACCGGCAGAGAGACACACCGACGGTCGCTACGGGCCGGTGGGCAGAAAAAAGTCGGCCCCCGCCGCTTGGCCGGGACCGACTTGTGATGTTTGCTGGCGACGCGTCGCCTTGCGTCAGCCGACGGTGCGCAGCTGGATGCTGTCCACCAGTTGGTTGTTGCTGGCCAAGATGTCGGAGACGATGACGAGTTTGGCGCCCGCCTCGACGCGTCCGGTATCCTTCAGCAGTTTCAGCGTGCTGAGCACCGTCTCTTCCGGCTGCGAGGAGAAAGTGAGGAACAGCGGGTCGACGCTGCGCAGTAGCGCGAGTTGGCGCTGGGTTTCCAGATTATTGGTGATGGCGAAGATCGGTGAGTGGCGGGGGCGCAGTGCCGCCAGTCCCTGCGCCATGAAGCCTTGGCGGGTGAAGACCACGATGCCGGCGGCCAGCAACTGGTCGGCCATCACCACCGCGCTGCGCAGCACCTTCAGCTTGTCCGAGGCGAGGGAAAGTTTGGAGGCGTAGCCGGCCGCCTCGACCTGCTCCATGCGGCGGGCGACCTTGTCGAAGACCTGGACGGACTCGACCGGATACTTGCCGATTGTGGTCTCGCCGGAGAGCATGATGCAGTCGGCTTCTTCGAAGACGGCGTTGGCGATGTCGGTGATCTCCGCACGGGTGGGGACGGGGTTTTCGATCATCGTCTCGAGCATGTGGGTGGCGATGATCACGGGGCGGCCGTGGGCGAGACAGGTCTGCACCGCGCGGCGTTGAAGGATCGGCAATTCCTCGAAGGGGCACTCGATGCCGAGGTCACCGCGGGCGACCATCAGGCCGTGGCTGGCGCGCACGATCTCGTCGAGGTTGGCGATGGCCTGCTGGTCCTCGATTTTGGCGATGACGCGGGCGCGAGAGCGGTGCTCTTGCAGGAAGCTTACGAGTTGGTCGATGTCGCGACCTTCGCGGACAAAGGAAAGGGCGACGTAGTCGATGCCCTCCTCGATGCCCACGAGGGTGTCGGCCCGATCCTTCTCGGTGAAGGACGGCAGGTTCACCCGCACCCCGGGCAGATTGATGTGCCGGCGGCTGCCTAGCCGGCCGGGCACGAGCACCTGGCAACGCAGGTGGTCGGCATCCTTTTCGAGGACCTTCAGGCGGATCAGTCCGCTGTCTACCAGGACCGTGTCGCCCACAGCGACATCCTTGACGATGTCGGCATAGTTCACGGAAACGCTACGCACCTCCGAGGCGGGGCGATCGGGCTGCGGGCGGGCAAGAAAATCGAAGAGCTCGCCCACCTTGAGTTCGTAGGGGACGGCCACGTCGCCGGTGCGGATCTCCGGACCTTTAATGTCCATCATGATCGACACTTCCTTGTTCAGGCGGGCGCTGACGGCGCGTACGCGGCGGATCACTGTGCGCACCCACTCGTGCTTGGCGTGGGCCATGTTCAGGCGCACGACATCGGCGCCAGCCTGGATGAGGCGCTCCAATGCGCTCTCGCTCTCGGAGGCGGGCCCGAGGGTGATGATGATCTTGGTGCGGCGGAAGTGCGGTCTGTGCATATGCGGGCGGTGAGTGAGTGTGGAAGCGGCGTTGGGGCCAAGGACGGAAATTGGCTTTATTTTCAACCGGTGGCCTGAGCAAAAGAGCTGGCAAAGTGCCCGGCTTGGTGGGCATTTCAAACCGTCTGTTCAATACGCCGGGCTTCGCCGCCGCGCCCGGAGCGGCGTTTGGCGCCAGTCGGGAGCTTCAGGTCCACTCCAGCACCGCGGAGCCGGCGCCCGGGGCCACGGGGGTCACACGGAAGCGCGCACACTGCGCACCACTGGTGAGCGGGGAGAACTCCCGGGCCACCGCATCGAGGCTGTTGCAGTCGCGGCTGAGGTGGGCAAGAAAGACCTCGCGCAGGGTGGGCTGCTCGTCGCGGCAACCGGCGAGGAAGGCGTGGGCCTCCTGATTGGAGAGGTGGCCGTGGCGGCCGCAGATGCGTTGTTTTACCGACCACGGGCGCTTGGTGTCGTCCTGGAGGAGTTGGGCGTCGTAGTTGGCTTCTAGCACGAGCAGGTCGACCCCGCGCACCCGCTCCTTAACGACTTGCGGCAGGTGGCCCAGATCGGTGAGCCAGGCCAAGCGGCGGCGGGGCGAGAGCAGGTCGTCGTGCCCCCAGGTGAAAACGAAGCCGACGGGGTCGGCCGCGTCGTGGGGCACGGAGAAGGCGTCGACGGTCAGGTCACGGAACTGGAAGCGGGTACCGGTTTCGAAGATCTGCCAGGCCACAGGCCGATCGAGGGCACGGGATAGCACTTCGGCGGTGGCGGCGGTGGCGAAGACTTTGAGCTCGGGGTAGCGGCGCAGCCCGCTGAGGGCGGCGGTGTGGTCGCCGTGTTCGTGGGTGAGGAAGATGGCGTTGAGCCGCTCGAAGGACTCACCGATGGTGGCGAGCATCTCGCCCAGGCGGCGGGCGGAGAAGCCGGCGTCGATGAGGATGCGTGAGTCGTCGGTTTGCAGGAAGGCGGCGTTACCGCTGCTGCCGGAGCCGAGAATACAGAATCGCATCGCCATGGGCCCGCAGCAAAGGCGCGGCGGGCCGGCGGGCAACGGATTTCTCAGTGGTTCCGGGCTCCCTTTGCTCTCGGCTGCGTGCCCGGGCGTTGACCGAAGCCCCATAGTCTGCAACTGCTCTCCACCTCGGTCGGCCGGGCGCCCCAAGTGCGCCAGCGGTTATCGTCACCCGCCAGGCTTCCACCGTACCAAAAACGAACATGAAGAAGCCCACATCCAAACCTGCTGAAGACTGCCCGCGTTGCGGGGAAGCGCACTGCCGTGTGCCGCCCGCCGTTCCTACGATCCCAAATTCCGTGTGACCCCGGCCTATCGGGACACGCTGCCCGACATGATGGGGGAGGCCGGCACCATCCAGGGGGCCGACGTACCAATTCAGCAGGTCGGTGTGTCCAATTTCAGGTTGCCGTTGCGCTTCGCCACCAAGGGTGGCGAACCGCGCGAACTCGGCGCGAGCATCACCGGCACCGTCTCGCTGGGCGCCGGGGTGAAGGGCATCAACATGTCGCGCATTGTGCGCACATTCTACGGCTTTGCCGATCAGGTCTTCTCGCCCGAACTGCTGCCGCGCATCCTCGCGGCCTACCGCAAGGAGCTTGGCAGCCCGGAGGCCCGGCTGCAGGTGCGCTTCGACTATCCGATCCGCCAAACGGCTCTGCGCAGCGGCTTGGCCGGCTGGCAGTACTATCAGTGCGCCTACGAGGGCCGGCTCGACGCCGCCGGGCGCGCCCGCCGCCTGGTTCATTTCGACTTCGTCTACTCCTCGGCCTGCCCCTGTTCGGACGAGTTGAGCGAGCACGCCCGGCATGGGCGTGGCGTCTACAGCATCCCGCATTCGCAGCGTAGCAAGGCGCGGGTGCTGGTCGAGGTGGCCGAGGGGCGCAAGCTGGCGCTCGAGGATTTGCAGAAGCTTTGTCTCGCCGCCCTGAGCACCGAGACGCAGGTGATGGTGAAACGCGAGGACGAGCAGGCTTTCGCCGAGCTGAACGGCGCCTACAGCAAGTTTGTCGAGGACGCCGCTCGTCTTCTCCACGGCCAGCTCGCCGCCGACAAGCGCATCGCCGACTTTCAAGTGGCCTGCGCGCATCTCGAGTCGTTGCATTCACACGACGCCGTGGCGGTGATCGCCAAGGGAGTGAGCGGGGGTTTCCGAGGCGACTACTTCGACTTCGGGGCGTTGATTTGCTGAGGGGCGAGCGGCCTAGGCGGCCCCAAACTGCATCGGGTGCAGGCGAAAACGCTCGCTGAGGTTGGCAAAGGGGACCTGCGCCTTGAGCCAAGCGGGATTGGCTCGGATCTGCTCCATCGACAGGTCGGTGTTGTTGCAGAGCAGATAGGCGTCGGTGGCGATCTTGAGCAGGGCGTCGAACTGGGTGCCGGCGGTGCCGCGGGCGAAGTCGAAGTCGCCGGGCTCGTGAGCGCGGTCGGAGGCCTCGCGGCGCAGCGGGGCGACATCCTGGGCGAAGAGGGCGAGGCACTCGGCCAAGCGCGGTCCCTCGTAGTGCTCGACGGTGGCGGTGTTGGGCCCGAGGCGCACCACCACCCACTCGTTGAACAGGGTGCAGCCGTAGAGGGCGGACATGCGCGCCATCGCAGCGGAGATGATCGGATAAGCGTCGGCGGGGGACATGGAGGCGATGCTGTGCCGTTGAGCGGGCAGCTGCCAAGCGCGGTGTGGAGGCGGTGGCGAAAATGACGGGGATTTGCGATGTCGCCTGGCGCGGCTGCGCCCGAAGCTCTCGGGTACGGGCCGATTCTCCGGCTGTCCCTCAACTGGGTTCAGGTTTGGTGGGAGACGGCCGATAACGAGGGGCCTGCCCGCCGCGCAAGGGAGGGAGGCGAAGTCTCATCCCGATGCCATACGTCAGCACAGTTGAAGGCCGGATCGTCCACATTTCCTGGCATGGCATCATTGCCCAGGAAGACCTTGATGCGCTCGGGCGGGATATGCCACGGATTGGCCGGGGCCTGGGTTTTGCTCCGGACGTGCTTCACACCTTCGAAGCGGTGACCGAACTCGGTTTCGATCTGGCCGGGGCCTACCAGTACTCGCTCAAGCAGAAGCAGGTGGCGATTCCCAACCCGATACGCGCAGCGATGGTGGCCACCACGAAAGAGAATGAATACCTGGCCACGGTCTTCGTGAAGTTGAACCGGGCGACCAACCTGGAGATGAAGGTGTTCTTCGACGAGCCGAGCGCCCGGTGCTGGCTGGTGCGGCAGTGAGGGGGGCGGCGGGCCTTGCGCACCGGCCCGCGAGCCCCGGTGTTGACTCCTGGGGACGTTTGCGCCTTATTCCACGGCGTCCGCCTCGCGAGAGGCTTCCTCAAACGCCAACCCCGAAACCATTTATGACGGAGATTGTTCCCTTCTCTTCGCTCCCGCTGGTTGGCCTGCCTGCGTCCTGCTGACGCGCGCTCGTTTCTGAACGATTTCGGCCGCCTGCGGGGCGGCCTTTTTTGTGTCCGCGCGCGGCGGCTGCGGCCCCGGTGTGCGCGTTTGTCCAGTTCAGCTCCCTCCCGCAACTCTTCGGTTCTCCGAACATGACTCTCGAATCTCTTGGCTGGAACGACGGCTATGCTGCCGCCTTCCTTCCTTTCTCCAACGACGGTTTCCTGCCCGCGCGCGTGGCGCTCGAGCACAAACACGCCTACGAACTACTCGCCGCTGGGTGAAATCGCCGCCGAATGTACCGGCCGGCTCTTGCACACGGCGCGCTCACGCGGCGATCTGCCCGCCGTGGGCGATTGGGTCGCGATCCGGCTGCGCACGGTCTCGCTCGGTGCCGTGCCCGATCCGGCCGACGGCGCCGACATCCACGCGGTGCTGCCGCGGCAAACCTGCTTCTCGCGGCGCGCCGCGGGCGACCGCGACGACGAGCAGATCCTCGCCGCCAATGTCGACACGGTGTTCCTCGTCACTGGGCTCGACCAAAACTACCGCCCCCGCCGGATCGAACGCTATCTGGCCGTCGCCCGCGCGAGCGGAGCGGAGGCGGTGGTGTTGCTCAACAAGTCCGATCTGCACGCCGATCCTGCGGGCGCCGTCGCCGAGATCTCGGCACTGGCGCGAGGTACCCCGGTAGTCGCCCTCAGCGCGGCGTTGGGCGACGGGCTCGACGCGCTGGCTCCTTGGCTGAGCCCTGGTCGTACGGTGGCTTTGCTCGGGTCGTCGGGCGTCGGCAAGTCGACGTTGATCAACCGGCTGCTCGGCACGGCGCGACTGGAGACCGCCGCGCTCAGTACCGCGGTGAACAAGGGCCGGCACACGACGACGCACCGCGAGCTCATCCCATTGGGTTCGGGGGCGCTGGTGATCGACACGCCGGGATTGCGCGAACTGCAGCTCTGGGGCGTGGACGAGGCGGCGGTCGACGAGACCTTTGGCGACGTCGCCGCGCTGGTTGCGTGCTGCCGGTTTCACGACTGTACGCACCGCGCCGAGCCCGGGTGTGCCGTGCGGACCGCACTCGAGGACGGCACGCTCGACGAGGGGCGGTGGCAAAGCTACGCGAAGCTGCAACGCGAGCAGGCCTACGCCGCGCGGCGCGCCGACCCGAACCTCGCCCGTGCCGAGCGCGACCGCTGGAAGAAGATCCTCCACGGCCATAAGGTGCGGCAACGGCTCGAGCGCGGGTTCGAGTAGGGCGCGGGTATGGGCGAATACGGCACCGAAAAAAGGTGACGAAGTCCACCAAGGCCGCCGGGGCGCCGCTCTCCAGGATGTGCGACGGTGCATCGGGAGAGCGAGGCTCCGGCCAAGCCGGGATGGCGAATGGCCGTGCCGGAAGCGGCTCAGACGTTCGCCCAAATTGGCGAGGATCGATGTCCCGGCCCACCGGGAGGCTTACCAATGCGCGGCACGGAGGCCCGGCCTCCATTTTAGCTCACTGCCGGCGACGTTTCGCGAGGGCCGAGGGTGAGTCGGGCAGGCGGCGCATTTTCGGCAGCTGTAGGCGGCGGCGCATGGCGAAGCGGCGCAGGCCGAAGGTGAGCAGGGTGGTGACCAGCAGGCGGGGCGTCACGGCCCAGCCGGTGTAGGACAACAGCCAGAACGCGAGGCCGCCGAGCAGGGCGGCGGTGGCGTAGAAATCGCTTTTGAGTACCTGTGGGATTTCGCACACCAGCACGTCGCGGATCACGCCGCCGCCCACGGCGGTGAGGCCGGCGAGCAGCACGATGGTCATGGGGTTGGCCCCAGCCTGTTCGGCGTGGGCGGCGCCGATGGCGGCGAAGAACCCCAGGCCGAGCGCATCGGCCAGCAGCACCCAGTCCCAATGCGGCGCGATCCGCTTCTTGGCGACGATGGTCAGCACGGCACCGAGGATACAGATCCCGATGTACATGGGCTGCTGCAGCGCCAGCGGAGGGGTGGTGCCGAGCAGGAGGTCGCGGACCATGCCGCCGCCCACGCCTGTCATGGTGGCGAGCACGATCACCCCGAGCCAGTCGAGCTCGTGTTTGACGGCGCGGAAGGCGCCGGTGAAGGCGAAGGCGAGGGTGCCCAGCAGATCGATGAACAGCAGCATGATTCAGGCGGGAAAAAGGAGACGGAAAAGCAAGTTCAGGTGGGACACTGAGGTCACAGTGGAAGAGGAGGGCACGGAGGCTCGGAAGAGATTAGCCGCAAAGAACGCAAAGAGCGCAAAGGCCCGGCGAGTAGGGCGGTTCCTAAGTAGCTCTTCCGCGGGAAGCACGAGCCACCGTGAACGTGGTATGCAGCTGGCGAAGCACTCGGTCTTGGGCGGTGTGAACGGACGTTTCATCATTCGCTCAAACGTTACGGTGTGAACGGACGTTTTAGCGAAACGTCCCTACCTCAATCACCAGCTTCGTTCCCAGCTGCGCCGGAGGCGGACCTCTTCGTAGAGGGAATCGTCGAGCTCGGCCACAAACTGGCTGGGGGAGAGCGAGGAGACCGGGCCGCCTTTGCCCGACGACATGCGCGGATAGCAAAGATACAGCTCGTCCTTGGCGCGGGTGACGGCGACGTAGAACAGCCGGCGCTCCTCCTCGAGGTCGCCGCTCTCGATGGCGCGGCGCAGGGGGAACATGCCATCGGCCAGGCCGATGAGGAAGACCACCCCGTATTCAAGGCCTTTGGCCTGATGGACGGTGGTGAGGCGCAACATGTCCTCCTCGGGGTCGACCTTGCGGTCGGCGGTCTCAGAGGTGAGCAGTACGATCTGCGCGAGCAGTTCCTGCATGTCGTCGAAGCGGCCGGCGAAGGAGATGAGGCTCTTGAGATCGTCCTGTCGGGAGGAGTAGTTGGAAAAGGCGCCCTTGAGGTAGTCATCGTACCAGCCGTCGAGACCGACCTCGACGACGTCGCAGGGATGCTTCTTGGCCATGGTCTCGGCCATGTCCTGGAGGGAGAGCACGAGCTTGGGCCAGTCCTCCTTTGCATCCTTGGGAACCTTGGCGACGATGTCGGGGTGCCCCAGGGCCTCGCAGACGCTGATCTTGCGCTGTTTGGCGGCCTCGGTGGCGAGGCTGTGAAGCTTCTGCGCGCCCTTGTCACCGACTTTCGGCAACAGGATGGCGAAACGCTGGAAGGCCATCGAGTCGGCCGGGTTGTAGACGAAACGCAGCAGCGCCACGAAGTCGCGGATATGCGCCTGTTCGAAGAAGCGCACGCCGCTGGTGATCTGGTAGGGGATGTTCAGGCGGGTGAGCTCAAGCTGGAGGTCGAGGGCCTGGAAATGGGCGCGGTAGAGCACGGCCACGTCGTTGAGCCGGTAGCCGGCGTCGTGCAGGCCGCGTAGGCGCTGGACGATGAAGGTGGCCTGCTCGCGCGAGTCCATCGCGGGCACCAGCATGGGCTTGATGTGGGATTTGCGGGCGGCGCGCAGTTCCTTGTCGAAGCCGCGGCCGCGGGGTTGGGCGAGCAGGACACCGTTGGCCAGCGCGAGGATCTCGGGCGAGGAACGGTAGTTGGTCTCGATGCGATGGATGGCGGTGTTGGGGTGACGGTCCGGGAAGGTGAGGATGTTCTCCACGTTGGCCCCGCGCCAAGAGTAGATGCTCTGGGCGTCGTCGCCCACGGCCATGATCTGGTGGTTGCCGCTCATCAGGTCGACGATCTGCGACTGGATCGTGTTGGTGTCCTGGTACTCGTCGACGAGGGAGTGGCGGAAACGGCGCTGGTAGTAGGCGGTGACGTGCGGGGCCTTCTGGAGGATCTCCAGCCAGAACTCGAGAAGGTCGTCGTAGTCGGTGACCTGTTGCTTGAGCTTGCGTGCCCGGTAGGCGGCCGGGACGGCGCCGAGGCGGTCGATGAGGTATTCGTGCTGCGGGTAGAAGCGGCGCACGGTCTCGGAGAGCGGCGCGCAGGTGTTGCGCGCCAAGCTGATCATCGAGAAGAGCACGCCGGGGCGCGGGTGTTCCTTGACCTTGAAGAAGCCCCGGTCGAGCTCGTCGACCGTGTCGCGCAGGAAGTGCTCGGACTCGTCGGCGTCGAGGATGGTGAAGGAGCGGTCCAGACCGAGCACGTCGGCGTTGGCGCGCAGAATCTTGTGGCCGAGGTGGTGGAAGGTGCCGCCCCAGAAGCGATGCGATTGCACCCCGGTGAGGTCCTCCACGCGATGGAGCATCTCCTTGGCGGCCTTGTTGGTGAAGGTGACTAGCAGGATCTCGGAGGGCGACACGCCCTGGGAGAGCAGCCAGGCGACGCGGTAGGTGAGGGTGCGCGTCTTGCCCGAGCCGGCGCCCGCCAGCACGAGCACGGGGCCGGGCTCGGCGGTGACGGCGGCGTATTGCTCGTCGTTGAGCTCCGCGCGAAAGTCGATCGGCGGGAAGCCGGGGTCGCGGTGCGCAGGCGGAGGAGCGTCGTCGTCGAGGAGGAAATCCATGAGGCGGCCTCACGCTCGCGGAAGCCGGGGTGGACGCAAAGCGGATTTTGCGGGGGGCGAAAGTCCGCCTCAACGCGGCTTCTGGTTTTGCGCAAAATGGGCGGGACAAATCGGTCGATTTTCATCAACGTTGGGGCACCCCCCACCATGAGATTATCATTCCTTCCCCCGGGTTTGTTTGCATTCGCGTTGGCCGCGCTTGTGGCGGCACCGCTTCAGGCTGAATCGGAGCCCAAGAGCAAGACGCTCATCGATTTCAGTGTGCAGGAAATCGAGCGCAACGGAGCCGATCTGAAGCCGCTCAAGAAATACGGCTATGCCTACGAGGGGTGGAAGGACAAGATCGCCTACATCGAGGGCAAGGGTTTGCTGGTGCCGTATCTGCCGGGTACAGGCGGGATGGGCGGCGACAAGTCGATGAACTTTGCGGATTACGGGTTCGCGGTGCTGGCGGTCGTCATCGGCAAACGCAACGAGGCCGAGAGCTTCGCCCTCACCTTGATCGATGCCGACGGCACCGAGGCAACGTGGTACCTGCCACTGGGTGGTAGGCCGCTCGGAGCCGGGATTGGCTACCGGCTGGATCTCGCCCAGCCCGACAAAGAAGAGAAGCCCGGCAAGACGCCCGGATTGAACAAGGCGAAGGTCAAGAAGTGGCAGATCAAGGGCAACTGGCAGGAGTCCAAGGTCGAGATCCTGCTCGTGAAACTCGCGGCCTCCAACTGATCGACCTTTATCTGGTTTCTAGGCGCCCGGTCCCGAAGCAGGATCGGGCGCTTTGTATTGAAGCCTTCAGCGCTCCGGACCAGTCGATTCGAGACGCGTTGGGTCGGCGGCCAAGTTGCGATGCTGCCAGGGATCGGCGGGCAGATCGAAATGGAGCCAGGGGCTCCCGTCGGCGGTGAAGGTGCGCAGTTCGTCGCGGGTGCGCACTCCGTGCCAGGGGTGTGGACACTGTTTCTCAAACGGCGGCGCCGAGGGCATGCCCAGTGGGATGGCGCGTTCGGCGTCGGGCGCGAGCGAGCGCAGGTCGCCCCCGGGCCAGTCGGCGGGGGCGGCGGTGCCGGCCAGGGCCAGGGCCGTGGCCGGTAGGTCCGCCAGTGAAACCGGGGTGCGGATGCGCTGTGGTGCGGCGCCCGGCCAGCTGGCGAGCAGGGGCACGCGGATCGACTCCTCGTAGGGCCAGCCTTTGCGGAACAGGCCGTGTGCCCCGTGCATGTCGCCGTGGGCCGAGGTGATGAAGACGGCGGTGGTGTCGAGGTCGATTTGGGCGAGCAGCCGGCCGATGGCGCGGTCGGTGGCCTCGAGGTGGCGATAATAGCCGGCGAGCTCGCGGCGGGCGGTGGTCTCCACTTCTCCACCGCGGGGCACATTCGGGGCGAGCTCGAGCGCGGCGGGATCGCGCGGCGCCAGGTCGGGCGGGGTGGCGGCTCCGTAGGGCGGATGCGGCGACTCGAGGCTGACGACGACGAAATGCGGAGTGCGGAAGGCGGAGTGAGGAATGGCGGTACGCGGACCGGAGGATTGGGCAACGGCGGCGACAGGCTGGGAGGCGGAGGTTCGGATGGCGGGCGTGAAGCCCGCCCCACCGGGCGGAGCAACGGGGCGGAGTTCCCGGTTCGCGAGACCCGTGCCACAGGCTGGGGTGAAGCCCAGCCCACCATCGACGCAGGAGCTGTTGTGCGCCCGCAGCCACGCGGCGGCACGGGCGCAGACGACATCGGCTTGGTAGCCGGGAAAGCGGGTGGGCTCGGGTAGCGCGGTGCCGTGCAGGAAGGGATCGTTGAGCAGAAACCCACCTTCGAAACCTTCCCAGAGACTGAAGCCGCCGCGGTCTTCGGGTGCGACCAATTGGCGGGCGTGGGCTTCGCCCACGACCGGCGCGAGCGGATCCCTTGGGGCGAGGTGCCATTTGCCGAAATAGGCGGTGTGGTACCCGGCGGCGGCAAGGTGGTGGGCGATGGTGCGCGTGTCGCGAGGAAGTGGATCCCAGTAGTCGCGCACGCCGTTGGCGGGGGAGAGCTTGCCGGAGAGCAGGAGGGCGCGGGCGAAGGGCCCGAAGGGGTGGTTGGAGAAGGCTCGCTCGAAAACGGCGGCGCGTGCGGCGAAGGCGTCGAGGTGGGGCGTGCGGGCGTTCGGGTCGCCGGCGAATCCGCCAGCCTGCCCGCGCCATTGCGTGGTGACGATCCAGAGGATGTTGGGGCGCGCGGCAGGCATTGGGAGGGAAATGGATCTAGCCGCGCGCTGGCCCGCGTGGCAACGGCGCTTTGCCGCGGGGGGGGGCGGGCATTGCCTCGGCCGGCTGGGCTTGGATCGTTATGGCGGGCGTAAAGCCCGCCCCACCACCCGCGCCGGAAGATAACGAATCAGCAGCGGCGGGGTCTTTTCCTCGGCGGCGGGTGGCGCTAGTCGGCTGCCTGAGGGGCGCGAAGTGGGCGGATTCTTACGGCCCGCGCAGGACTACGGTTGGTCCCGGTTGGAGTGTCGCCCCAAGCGGCACACCGGCGGAGGAGTTCGCCGAAAACGGTTGTTGGCCGAGTGATCCCGACACGCTAATCACGGCAGACGTCGCGTCGACTGAGGCGCTTGTCAGTGTAGCTTGTTGTGAGGCGCTTGGCCCCGGCAGGGATGCGACGCCATCGCGTTTCTCGATTGTGATGAGTACCTCGCCGGGGACGACGATGTGGGGATCGAACGTGATGAGCACGCTCCCTGAGCGGCCCTGCAAGATCGATGGGATTTCGCCCACCAGCGAGTAGATGCCTCCATTCGATGGTTTCACCCACAGGGCAAGGTGCTGATCCGTAGGCACGGTCGGTAGGTTGTAGAGATTGACGAGTCCCGCACCGGCCTCGACATCGAACATCGACCACGCGTAGGGCACGACGGGCCCGTTTGACCCACTGCCGGTGGGCATGGTGATCGCCCCTATGGGGGTGATCGACATTCCGTCCGGTACGGTCGTCGGCGCGCCAAACGCCGGAGGTTCGAGCGATTGCAGTAGCGCCGACAGCCCGCGGCGTTCGCCGCGTTCATAGCTGCCGGGATCGACCATTTCCAACCCGACCAACCTGCCTCGCTGGAGTGCACCCACAACCTTGTCGTTGGCCAGAGCGGATTCGTCCCCCGACTTCGCCAACTCCTGTGCGGCCGCTTTGGTGGTACCGGGTTGATCGTCTCCATGGTCCTCAGTGGGAATGGTCGCTTCGGATCGTACCGTTGTTGAGGATGCGGCCAAGGCGGGAGCCCGGGCGGGAGTGGCGAGTCTGGAATCCGACTTCGGATCCTCGGTGATTGGGGACGTCCCGGCGCGAGGTATCTCCATTTGAGACACGGGAGTACCGCCGATGGCGGACGCGAGACGCAACTGGGAGTATTGCCAGAGATTGAGGCCGAGCAGGAGCGATGCCGCGATGGGCCATGCGACCTTTGCCCACAGCCGGCGGCGCGGGCGGTTCTCCTTCTCCCGCGTGTGGGCGAAGCAGGGCATCGCAGTGATCCGTGCCGCCAGCCGTGCACTTTCGCCCGGCTTGATCGCCACCTCTGGGGCGACTTCCAGTGCGAACGCCGCCAGCGCGTCCGTCGTCGCCTTGAACTCAGCTTCGGCAGCCGGGTCGGCGGCCAGTTGCGCTTCGAAGGCCGCCCGAGTCCCCTCGCCAGCGTCCTCCAGCAGATGCCGCATGCTCTCGTGGTCAAAGGCGTTATTCATGGGCGGAAAAGAGTTCACGGAGTTTGAGCATCCCTCGACGCAGATGGTTCTTCACGTTGCCCACCGGTATCTTCATGGCGGAGGCGACTTCGTTCTGGGTGCAGCCTTCGAAAAAGGAGAGTTCGAGCGCTCGTCGCTGGGAGGGCGCAAGCTCGGCCAGGCCGCGAGCGACCTCCTCGCGCTGTTCGAACAACAAATAGGCCGGTGGCGACACCACTACCTCGCCCTCGTCTTGTAGCTCCTCCAGCAATTCGCGTTGCCGGGCGCGGCGACGGACCCGGTCGATTGCGCCGTTGCGGGCCATGAACACCAGCCAGGAGATGACTTCGCCCCGCTCCGGCCGGTAGCCGCCGGCTCCCCTCCAGGCCTTCACAAATACATCCTGCACCGTCTCGCACGCAGTTTCCGGATCTCGGAGAATCCGTTGCACGACCCCCTGCACCCGCCCGTGCAGTTCCGTCACGAGCAGCCGCAGCGCTTCGGCGTCGCCCGCGCCCATGCGCGCCACCAATTCCCGATGACGAGCCAAAGCCTCCGGCTCGAACGCGGTCGCGCGCTCGAGGCCGGGAAGGACTCGCAGTGCGCCAGTGCTGGCCGGCGGTGCCGCTTGTTCGGGAAGGGGAGGCATTAAAATCGGTAGTGAAGTCCCACCGTCAGTAAGCTCATCTGCATGGAGGGAATCGTGCGCGAGAGGGTGGTCTCACCGAAGGTGGCCTGATTGTAGAAATACCGCACGAGTGTTGGCGGGGTGGTGCCGCCACCGATGGTTATCCAGCGGTAGCCGAAATCAATCGAAAGTCGGGAACCGACTGCCCATTCCGCTCCGAGGCCGGCCCCGACGGTCGGCCGCCACGCGGCGAAGGGGACCGGTTGGTTGTAGAGCGGCCCCAATGACCCGTTGATCTCAAGCCAGGAGCCGGACGAGCGCGTGTAACCCGCTACAGCCTCGATATGGAAGCGGAGCGGGGTCGCGGCGCGGCCAAAACAGTAGCGATAGGTCAGGAGCACCGGGATCAGTCGCCCGTCGCCTCTTTCTCCGGATACGGCGCCGAATACATCCCGGGGAACCTCGAAGCTCTCTTTGTATCCCCAGTCGAGGCTGCCGGTCTCGAGTCCCAGCTCATGGTTGTTGTCTGCTCCTAAGGAGGTTCCGGCGGCGAGGCTCAATCCGGCTCGATTCGAGAAACCGTCGCGCTGATAGACCGCGTAGTTACCGGCGATGCGGACAAACGGCTCGGCTCGGAGTCGGGCGGCGGTCGCGAGGAGCGCGAGGAGGACGATGCAAGTGCGAAGGGAGGCCATGGAAAGCAGGGTCTGTGTCGGCGCTGGTGATGAGTGTTCGTATTCCTATACGCTGGCCAGCCGCACTCGGAGTCAGCGGAACGAACAATTTTTTGCCCGGCGCTCTGCGGACCGACTGGGGATCGGCGAGCTTGGGCAGGAGTAGGGGTGATGCGGGAATTGGGTTCTCGGCAAGCGGTCGCTCATCCTTCCCGAGGGCTGGGTGTCGTGGCGGACTCCGCGCTTGCGGTGGCGCGGAGCGGGCGGCACGTTCGCCCTCAATCTATGGGCAGCAGCTTCGGCAAACTCTTCACCATCTCCACTTGGGGCGAAAGCCACGGGGGCGGCGTCGGCGTGGTCATCGACGGCTGCCCGCCGAACCTGCCTTTGACCGTCGAGGAGATCCAGGCCGAGCTGGATCGTCGTCGGCCGGGCCAGAGCGACATCGTCACCCCGCGCAAGGAGGAGGACAAGGTGTCCATTCTTAGCGGACTCTTCGAGGGCCGCACGACCGGCACTCCGCTGGCCATGTTGGTGGGCAACTCCGACCAGCGGCCAGGCGCCTACGACGAGATGCGCGGCAAGTTCCGCCCCTCGCATGCCGATTTCGCCTACCAGTCTAAATACGGCATCCGCGACCACCAGGGCGGCGGGCGCTCCTCGGCGCGCGAGACGATCGGCCGCGTGGCCGCCGGAGCGGTGGCCCGCAAACTTTTGGCACAGGCGGGAGCGGTGGAGATCCGGGCGTTTGTGACGCGCATCCATGATATTGCGGCGCCCGCAACGGAGCATTTCCCCTCCTTGGCCGAGGTCGAGGCGACGGCGGTGCGCTGCCCGCATCTCGAGACGGCCACCCGCATGATCGAACGGATCAAGGCCGTGCGCGCCGAGGGCGACTCGGTGGGCGGAGTGATCGAATGTCGGATGCGCAACGTGCCCGCCGGGCTGGGCGAGCCGGTGTTCGACCGGCTGGAGGCCGATCTGGGCAAGGCGATGTTGTCGTTGCCGGCGACCAAGGGGTTCGAGATTGGTAGCGGGTTTGGCGGTTCGCTCCTGCGCGGCTCGGAGCACAACGACCTGTTTGAATCGCGCGAGGGCCGCATCCGCACCAGGACCAACCGGTCCGGCGGGGTGCAGGGCGGCATCAGCAACGGCGAGGAGATCGTCTTTCGCGTGGCCTTCAAACCCACTGCCACGATCCTGCAGCCGCAAGCCACGGTGGACACGGCCGGGCACGACACGGAGCTCGTCGGCCGCGGCCGGCACGACCCGTGCGTGGTACCGCGCGCGGTGGTGATCGTCGAGGCGATGGCCGCATTGGTGCTGGTGGACCATTGGATGCGCCAGCACGCGCAACGCTCAGCCTTGCGTTTCTAGGCGCCAGGCCCGAGGAACGACGCATCATGGCTGTGCAACTCTATTTCATTCTGGGCAATGCCGGGGCGCATCGGCGCGCGGTGCTGACCGATCTGATCGCCGAAGGGCTCACGCCCGCCGACCGTGCGGCCGTCCTGTTGAGCACCGGCGAGGCGCCGGTGGAGGCGGACACTGCGCTGGAGCGTACTGGGGCGGTGATGGCGCGGTGGCGCTGGTTGAAACCCGAGGTTGATGTCGATGTGCCCGAGGGGGTGACTCACCTGTTCCTCGTAGCCGATGGCCGGAGCAACCCGGTGGACCAGGTCGAGGGCTTACGCGAGTGGCTGCTGATGCGCGCGGATGTGCAGTTGGCGCGGGTGATCTTCATGGCCGATGCCGCTCTGCTGCATGCCAAGCCGGAACTGGCCCGATGGTTCGACGCCTGCGCCCACTATGCCGATGTGTTGCTGCTCACCCGGGCCGAGGGCATCGACCAGAAGTGGATCAACGCCTTGGAGACGCGCTACCGCGACCAGCACTATCCGTTTCTCTTCGAGGTGGCGCGCAAGGATGTGTTGAAAAATCCGGCGGTGATTCTGGTGCCCGAGGCGCGGCGAGTCTCGCAGGTCTTTGACGAGGACATTCCGCTGGCCGACGAGACCGACGAGGAGATGGCGGCAGCCATGGCCGAGAACGACTTCTACTTTGTGCGCACGCGCGGGGGTACCCGGGTGCAGGAGATCCCCAACATCGCGGCGTATCTGCCCGGCGGTGCGAAGTAGGAAACTTCGGGAAAGGCGAAGGGAACCCCGCGGGCGCGGGTTTCACTCCCCATGCGAGCTCTTCTTGTTTTGGGCGCCCTTGGCGCATTTGGCCTCTGCAGCACGGGGGCATTGGCCAATTCGGAGCGGTACGGGAATGTGAAGCGGTATTTCGATTGAGGAGCCGCGGCGGCCCCGACCTAGCTCGTGTGGAGCCGAAGGGATGGTGGCGGTGGGGGCGAATGCGGCGTCGCAGTCGCATTAGGATGCTTCGAATCTGGGGTCGATGCCTGGCCCGGTTGCTCACCCCGGCTGGAAATGAATCGAAATTCTTGAAGGAATCCGTTCCCTTCCGGGCTTCACTCTATCGATGAACACCTACCGACTTCTCTTGGGCACAGCTGTGGCGCTTGGTTTCTGCGGCTTGAGCCACCTGGGCGCCGCTTCGGATTCCGTGGCCCAAGCTTCGGCTTCTCCCGTCCCCGCCAGCACCGCCAAGCCCGCCCGACCGTCCATCTCGGTGGGCATGAGTGCCGAGCAAGTGCAGGGAATCATTGGCAAACCGGAACGGATCAAGCCGTTAAAGAAAGAAGGGGTGAGCGCCGAGATCTGGTTCTACAGCTTCGAGAAATTGGCGGGCACCAAGGATGTGGCGTCCAGTACCCGCGATATCCCGGTGGCCGATCCGATCACTGGCACCATCAAGATGATTCCGGAGGCGGTCTATACCCAGCAGCGGGTTTACGTGACCGAAACCACCGAGCTGCTGATGGTCAACGGGGCGTTGGCGAGTTCCAAGCGTTACCGGCGGATCAAGAACAGCTTCGACTGAGCGACGCCGGGCATTCCTGAAGCCTTCGGGCTGTCGCCATTTTCTGGTGCTAGGGGCGTAGGCGGTGCGCCTGTCGACGCGTCGCTGTATTCTGAGGTGTTGAGCGGCCGCTGCGGCGGACCTCAACCACGCTACCAGCCCGCGATGGCCTCGAGACGGCGACGGTAGCGCTGGCCGATCACGGCCGGGGCGAAGCGTTGCTCGATGGTCGTACGCGCGCCGGTGCCGAGCTGCTCGCGCAGCGCGGGCTCGGCGACGAGGCGGCGCATCCACCAAGCGGCGTGCTCGATATCCGGATCCGCCCAGGTCTGGCCTTTGGCGTAGGGGCCGACGTTGCGGTCGAGAGTGATGAGGCTGGCACGCACCGGGCAGCCGTTGGTGGCGTCGACGAACTCGGCGGAGGCTGACCAGTCCGTCGAGATCACGGGCTTGCCGAGGAACATGCTCTCGGCGATGGCGAGCCCGAAACCCTCGGAGCGGTGGAGGGAGACGAAGCAGTCGCAGGCGGCCTGCAGCGCGTAGATGTCGGCGCGGGGGAGGGTCTCCGCGATGAGCACGGCGCCGGGGAGCGCAGCGACTTCCGCTTGGAGGCGGGCCCACGCTTCGGGATTGCTGGCGCGGTTGTGGACCTTGATGACGACGCCGACCTCGCGCGCGGCGGGGAAGGCCCGGCGGTAGGATTCCAGGACGGCGCGGGGGTTCTTGCGTTCGCTGTAGGAGTTGAGGTCGTAGAGGAACAGGAAGAGGAAACGATCGGCCGGCAGGCCGAAGCGGGCGCGGATCGCGGCGGTGGTCTCGGTGGGCCGGGCGAAGCCGATGGCGTGCGGCATGGTGTGCACCGACTGCGGCAGCTTGGCGGCGACGGCCTCGCGCACGAAGTCGCTCGGGCACCAGATCTCGTCGTAGTACTGCGCGTGCTCGAGCCAGGCGTCGGGGAACTCGGGCAGTTCCCAGGCCCAATAAGCGATGTTGTACTTGCCAGTGCGGAAGGCGGGCCCGTGGTGGTGGTCGAGGTCGCGCGACTGCGGGGCGTCGACGTGGATGACGTTCACCCCGTGCGGATTCGTGTCCTGGAGACGGGACGCAAGGGTGGTGTCGCCCTGGGGGTTGAGGCAGTTGAGCTTGAGCGGGACCACGGCGACGGGCAGGCCGGCGGCGTCGGCCGCGCGGACCATGCAGCGGGCCGACTCGCCCACGCCCAGCTCGGCCTGGTGGAAGCCGACGACGTTGAGGCCGAGGCGCAGATGGCGCCGGGAGAAGGCGTGGTTGAAGGGCGAGTGGCGGTTGGCGAAGTCGAAGACCGGCTCGCCGGTGTCGGCGATCAGGGCGCGGATACGCAGCTGGCGGTTCTTGTTCTGGCGGCGGTACCACTGGAGGCGGCGATGCAGCGGGCCGGGCAGGGGGATGGACTGCGCCACCCGGCCGAGCCAGGCGAGCAGGTTGGTCCAGCCGGTGCCATGGAGGCGCAGGTCGATTGTATTCGCGCTGCCTTCGCTGGCGGCGGGGAGCTCCAGCCCGATGGTGAACGGGCCGGGGGCGCGAGGGGAAATCCGGGCGATGAGCTGGCCGTTGAGCGAGACTTCGAGTTGTGGTGGGGCCCCGGCGCGCTCGGCGGCGGGCCAAGGCTTGAATTCGCCCTGCAGCACCGCGCGGCGCATGTCGGCGAAGGAGGGTAGCACGATGCGGGCGGAATCGCGCAGCCAGTGGGACTCGAGGTCGAACTCGTCGTGGAGCAGGCCGGAGCAATGCGACCAGCGGCTGGCGGGGGAGTGTTGGCGCGAAGCGTCGGGCATGGAGGCGGGGAAAGCTAACGACAACCGCCGGGGCGATGTCCAACGGGAATGCCGACCGAAACAAGGCGAGGCGCCCGGGGCGGAACTCGCGTGTCGGCCTAGGGTTGATGCCTCAGGCGTGTGTTGGGGGGCTTCTCCTGGGGGATTGACCTCACTACTGCCGCACCTACCACCCGGTCATGCGCTTCCGCACGCCCATCATCCTTTTGCTGCTTCTGTCCGGGACCTCTTTGTGGGCCCAGACGCCGCCGACTGTGGTTGAGGTTGTACAATACCGGGACTCTCGTCGGCGGGACGACGAATCCGTACTCTTTGCGCAGCTCGCCCTACGCCACCGCTGGAACTGTCGGTCTCTACGAACCGGCTGAGAGCGTGTGGCCGATCAACAGCGTCTGGATCGACAATACTGTCTCCACGCAATGGCTTGCGGTCGGTTTCAGCGACACGGTGGCCACCACTCCCCGAGTTCCCACGGTGATGGCCGGGAGCTATACCATCCGACTGAATTTTGATCTCGGCGCCTACGACCCGGCCACGGTGGGTTTCACCATCCGAGCTGCGGCCGACAATTCGCTGGCCGTGAGTCTCAACGGTTTTGTCCTGCCCAATTACGGCACGCCCACCGGTGACACGAACTACAGCAGCTTGGCCAGCTACCTTTACACCGTCAATGGCACCGTGCCCGGCAGCGGGCTGCTGGCGGGCGCCAACTGGCTCGATTTCGTGGTTACGAACAGTCCGGGGGCTGACGGCAACCCTGCGGGTCTCTATGTCGAGTTTTCCGCCTTCACCGGCACTGCCGTCCCCGAACCGTCGGTCTGCGCCCTGTTGGCCGGGGTGGCCGCCCTCGGAGTGGTGGTTTGGCGCCGGCGGCGTTGGGCTGGGTAAAGGGCCGGCGGGCGGGCAGGACCCGCGAACCGTGGATCTCCTGCGTGGAGTGCTCGGCGGGCCCAACGCGTTCGCTTGCCGCTCTCATCTGTTTCTTTGCCTCCGTCACGCTGGTCGCCGAATGAAGGAGTTCACCAACCTCACGCCGATGAGGAGCACGGCGGTGGAGGCGCCGAGCCGGATGCAGCTGCCGGCGCGTAGTCTGACGACCCTCGTGCGCTTGCCCTGAAGTTTGGGGCGAATCCGCTTCAGGGACGTTTGGTCTGCAATGTTGGGATGGCGCGCCGCGCCGTCCGGCGTGGCGTAGGCGTTCCTGCCTGCGAAATCCGGCATCGCCGGCACGGAGGCCGGCGCCACGGTCATTGCTGTTCGAGCCGCACGCGGACAGACCGAACGGCCGGCGCGGAGCGACGGCCTTACGTTCGGACGACAATCCTGCGATCGCTGCTGCGACGAGGCGTTGGGCTGTTGCATGGACTCGGTTGCCCATCATAACGGGGTTCGTGCCGCTGCTGACGCCCATCGTCCACCTCGACGCCGACGCGTTTTTCGTGTCGTGCGAACAGGCGCGTGATCCGTCGTTGCGGGGGAAGAAATGTGCGGTGGGCGGCACCACGCGTGGCATCATCTCGTCGGCCAGTTACGAGGCGCGGGCGGCCGGTGTGTATACGCCGATGCCCACAACCAAGGCGCTGCAACTGTGCCCGGATCTGATCATGATCCCGCATACCGCTGGGCTCTACAGCCAGGTGTCGCATCGGATGTTCGACCTGTGTGAGACGGTGACGCCGCAGGTCGAGCGCCGCTCGATCGACGAGGGCTATCTCGACGTCGGTCCCTGCGGATTCTGCAGCCAGGCGGAGCTGGAGTGCCGCATTCGGGCGCTGGATGCCGCGATTACGGCCGAGTTGGGCATCTCGGTGTCCTGGGGGTTGGCGACGAACAAGCTGGTGTCGGCCGTCGCCAGCAAGCTGCGCAAGCCGCGGGCCTTCGTGGTGGTGCCCCCGGGCGGTGAGGCGGAGTTTTTGGAGCCTTTGAAGCTGGGCAAGCTGCCCGGCATCGGCACGAAGACCGAAGCGTCGCTCGCCGCTGGCGGGCTCGAAACCGTACGCGATCTGTTGGCGGCGCCCGCGCCGGTGCTGCGGCGTTTCTTCGGCGACGACTATCGGGCGATGCTCGCGCTGGCGAGGGGGGAGGACGATTCGCCGGTGGAGACGGTGGAGTGGGAGGCAAAGAGCTATTCGCAGCAGGAGACCTTTGCCCACGACGTGGCTGATTTCGGCGAGATCGAGCGCGTGGCCAAGGGCATGATCGACGAGCTTGTGCCGAAGCTGCGCGAGGACGGGAAATGCGCGCGCACCATCACGGTGAAGATCCGTTATCCGGGAATGGAGGACGTATCGGCCGGCCACAGCCTGCCGGTGGCGAGCGACCTGGAGACGGATTTCTACCCGCAGGTGGCGCCCTTGCTGCGCAGCGCCTGGAAGCAGCGACGGCCGCTCCGGTTGGTGAGCGTGCGACTGTCGCAGGTCGAGGCGCCGGTGCGCCAGCTGGAGTTGTTCGGTGCCGTCGAGAACGAGAAGCGCCACAAATTGGCCGCGGCGGTCGATGCGCTCAAACGCGTGAAGGGCGACTCGGCGGTGACGCGCGGGCACCAGTTGCGCGGCGGAAAGTGAGGGGGGCGGCGCGATGAGTCGCGTGCAAGCACGCTCCCACACCCATGAATCGCACCGTCTCAGGCCTTCGCCGGCGGGGTGTCGATATGCGAGAAATACAGCGTCTGCTTCGGCGTGGTGATCACCGGGATGCGGTCGCCGGCCTGCGAGTGCTGGCGGATGCGTGCCTGCATCGCGTCGAGGGCGGCCTGCTGCGAGGGCGCCTTGGTGAAGAAGTTCAGGTTGGGGCAGAAGACGATGAACTCGTCGGCCGTGCCCCAGGTGACCAGATGGGCGTCCTCGCAGGGGAAGTCGGGCCGCTGCACCCAAGGGTTCTCGATCATGCGGGCCACCAGCTCGCGGAAATCCGGCACGTTGGGCGGCTTGGAGATGGTGGCGTTGACCCCGGCGATGAAGAGTTTGCTGATCAGGAAACGGTCGGCCACGCTGGTGAGCACGACCAGCGGCAGTTGCTGGGGGGAGAACCGGTGGCGTACTTGGAAGATGAGCTCGAAGGCGTCCCCTTGGGGGAACATGAAGTCGGAGATGATCAGGTCGTATTTGCGGGCCTGGATCGATTCCCAGCCGGCCGACAGGTTGTCCATGATCGTCAGCTCATAGTCCTCCGGCAGGTATTTCGTCATCAGACGCTGGAACGTGCGCGAGTCTTCGATGAAGAGAACAGCTGGCATGGCGGTCGTGGTCAGCAGCGGGGCGGTCCGGGGTGGGGCCGAGCGACGGGCGGGAGGAGGGAGGGGCGCAAGAAGCGGGAGCGGAACAAGGCTCGGTGCTAGGGTTATCGGCCGGCGGGACCACGAACTTGAGCGTGAGCGGCGGAAACCTGCGATGATTTCGGCCGCGGGGTGCTTGAAAATAAGGTGGCCTAGTCGTTTCTGATTCTGTGAGTTTCCCACTCGGCATGAACCCCGTCCTCAAGCTTCTGATGGAAAATAGTCGCCTGGCGCCCGCGCAGATGGCCCAGGTCCTCGGCCTGCCCGAAGGCGAAGTGGCCCGCCAGCTCGATGAGCTCAAAGCGCAGGGCATTTTCCTGGGCTGGCGCCCAGTCCTCAATCTGGCCAAGGAGGAGACCGGCGTGGTGCGCGCCGTGATCGAGGTGAAGATCCGTCCCGAGCGCGGTGGCGGTTTCAACCGCTTGGCCGAACGCATCGCCCGTTTCGACGAGGTTGATTCCTGCTACCTCAATTCCGGCGGCTACGACCTGCTGGTCTTCGTGAGCGGCACCAGCCTGCAGAAGGTGGCCGCTTTCGTCTCGGAGCGCCTCTCCACCATCGAAGGAGTGCTCTCCACTGCCACCCATTTCATGCTCCGCACCTATAAGGAACACGGGATCCTCATGGACCAGTGCGAGGACGAGACCGGCCCGTTGCAGGTCACCCCCTAACCGCGCCGCCCTTCCTCGCGTTTCCGCTGCCTCCCGTCCGTCATGAGCGATCCCAACCGTTTCATCGCCCGCCACGTCGTCGATCTGCCCCGCTCCGGTATTCGCGACTTCTTCGATGTCGTCGCGAAGATGAAGAGCGCTGACGTGATCTCGCTGGGCATCGGCGAGCCCGATTTCCGGACCCCGTGGCATATCCGGGAGGCGGCGATCTATTCGCTGGAACGCGGCCGTACTCACTACACGGCCAACCTCGGGCTGATCGAGCTGCGGCGCGCCATTTCCGGCTACGTGGGACAACACTTCGGCATCGAGTACCGTCCCGAGAGCGAGGTGCTGGTGACGGTGGGCGTCTCGGAGGCGCTGGATCTGGCCTTCCGGGCGTTCATGAATCCCGGGGAGAAGGTGCTCTTCCACCAGCCCTGCTACGTGAGCTACAACCCGAGCGTCACCCTCGTGCACGGCGTTGGCATTCCGGTGCCCACCTACGCGAAGGACAACTTCTCGCTCACGGCCGAGGCGCTGGCGGCCGCGTGGGAGCCGGGGTGCCGTATCCTGATGCTCAACCTGCCCTGCAACCCCACCGGGGGCACCTGCTCGCGCGAGCAACTCGAGGCGATCGCGAAGTTTGCCATCGAGAAGGACCTGCTGGTGTTCAGCGACGAGATCTATTCGGAGCTCACCTTCGACGGCGAGCACGTGAGCATCGCCACCCTGCCGGGCATGCAGGAGCGCACGATTTTCCTCCACGGTTTCTCGAAGGCTTTCGCGATGACCGGCTGGCGCATCGGCTACGCCTGCGGGCCGGCCGCGCTGATCGAAGCGATGATGAAGGTGCACCAATACTCGATGATGTGCGCCTCCATCGTGAGCCAGGATGCGGCCACTGAGGCGCTTCTGCGCGGCTGGGACGGGGTGGTGCGCATGCGCACCGAATACCACCGGCGCCGCGATTTCCTCGTCCGGCGGTTCAACGAAATCGGCTTGAAATGCCACAGCCCGCGCGGCTCGTTCTACACTTTCCCTTACATCGGCGGCACCGGGCTGACGGAGAAGGACTTCGCCGTCCAGTTGCTGCAGAAGCACAGTGTGGCCGTTGTCCCCGGCACGGCTTTCGGAGCCAATGGCGCCGGGCATGTGCGGGCTTGTTTCGCCACCAGCTACGAGAAGATCGGCGAGGCCTGTGATCGGATCGACCGGTTCGTGCAGGATTTGGCCGCGAAGAAGTAGGGCGGAGGGCCGTGGTGCAGGCCTCTGTGCCTGCGGAGCGTTCCCCCCGTAGCTGGACGATGCAGTCGTTCAGCCCACGAGTGCTTGCTGAATGGCTTCGCCATCCAGTTACCCCGGATCGTCCCCGGTGGCCGCGGTTCGCGACGCGCTGCTTATTTGCCGATGGAGGGGCGGGCTTCACGCCCGCCATGTCTTGGCCGGTGCCCGGTGGCCCCCCAGTAGCGAAGGCACAAGACCTTCGTCCGGGGGGGGGCCGTAGGCTTCGGCGCCTGCAACCTCCGACCCCGCTGGCCCCGCACGACAGGTCACAGACCGGCCCTACCGGCGCTCCCCGCAAAAACATTCTCCTCGCTCCGGGCCCCCCGCTTCCTAACTCTGGTTTTCGTATGTCCCGCATTGTCGCCATCGTTGGTCGCCCGAACGTCGGTAAGAGCCGACTCTTCAACCGTCTGGTCCGTCGTCGCATTTCCATTGTGCACGACGAGGCCGGCATCACTCGCGACGTCGTCACCCGCATGGTGGACAAGGACTACACGCTCCTCGACACCGGCGGCCTCGGTCTCGATCACACGACCACACCCGATAAACTCGTCCCCGCCGTCGAGGCCCAGGCTCGTTTCGCTATCGAGGCGGCCAACCTCATCCTCATGGTCGTCGATTGCCACGAGGAGAACAACCCGCTCGACGACAAAGTCGCCCAGCTGCTGCGCCACAGCAAAAAGCCGGTCGTGATTATCCTCAACAAGAGCGACAACCCGGACAAACCCGTCTCGGTCACGCCGTTCAAGCGCCTCGGCTTCACCCAATTCATCCGCCTCTCCGCCGAACATGGGCACGGCGAGGAAGAACTGCGTGGCGCGATCGCCCATCACCTCGGGCCCAAGCCCCCGGAGGCCGCCGATCGCACCGAGGCGGACCCGCTCAAGATCGTCTTCGTGGGCCGGCCCAACGTGGGCAAATCCTCCCTCGCCAACCGGCTGCTCACCCAGCCCCGGCTCATCGTCAGCGATATTCCCGGCACCACCCGCGATGCCGTGGAGATGGACTTCAACTTCACCAATGACGAGGGCAAGGTGTGGCCGTTCCGCCTCATGGACACGGCCGGGATCAAGGCCAACACGAAGCTCGGCTCCCCGGTCGAGTACTTTGCCCGCACCCGCTCGATCGAAGCGCTCCATCAAGCCGACGTCGTGTATCTGGTCCTCGACGCCCTCGACGGTGTGACCAAGCAGGACCAGGCCATCGGCTCCGAGATCGTGAAGGCGCACAAGCCGGTGATCGTGCTCATCAACAAGTGGGATCTCGCCCAGGAGGCGTTCAAGAGCGGTGGCATCCATGGCTATGAGACGGAGCGCGAGTATCGCGAGAAATACGCCACCGCCGCCGCCGAGGAGCTCTTCTTCACCCCGGGCGCCCCGCTGGTCTTCATCTCCGCCCTCAAGGGCTTCGCTGTCGAGCGCATGCTCGGCGCCGCCCGCCGCATCGACCACGCCCTCGACCGCAAGCTGCCCACCGGCCAGCTCAACAAGGTGCTGCTCGCGCTCACGGACCGCACTCCGCCGCCGGCCTACGCCGGCAAGCGTTTCCGCGCCTACTACGCCGTGCAGACGGGCAACCGGCCCTACCGCATCAAGGTTTTCTGCAATACCGCCACCAGCCTCACCGAGTCGTATCGGCGCTATCTGGAGCGCGGTGTGATCGAGGAGTTCAAGCTCAACGGTTGCCCGGTGCTTTTCGACCTGATCGGCAAGGACAAGCTGGACCGCCCCGCCTTCCTCCCGCACCAGGTCGACTGAGGCGGCGGAGGACCGGCGCCCTCGCGGCGGGGCGGCGCCGCCGGCGCCCTCCGCGCCTGCGCCTGCGGGGCTTGAAGGCCGGTAGGGGTGTGCCGTTTTCCTCCTCGCTACCTGCTCGCTGCTTCTCGCTACTTTCTTCCCGCCATGCGCTTCATCTCCACCCGCGGCCAAACCCCTTCCGTCACCTTCTCCGAGGCCGTCGCCCTCGGGCTCGCGCCCGATGGCGGGCTGTTCCTGCCCGAGACACTGCCCGACCTCTCCGCCAAATGGCAGGGCTGGGCCAAGCTCTCGTATTCGGAGCTGTTGCGCGAGTTCTTCAGCCTCTTCGCCACCGACATCCCGGCCGCCGATCTGGCGCGCATGGCCGCCGCGGCGTACACAAAGTTCGACCACCCCGAGGTCGCGCCGCTGCGGAAGCTCGACGATCGCACCTGGGTGCTCGAACTCTTCCACGGGCCCACGCTCGCCTTCAAGGATTTCGCCCTCCAGTTCCTCGGCCACCTCTACGAGTACCAGTGCCTGACCCGCAACGAGTCGCTCACCGTCCTGGGCGCCACCTCGGGTGACACCGGCGCGGCCGCCATCCACGGCCTGCTCGGCCGGGCCCATGCGAAGATCTTCATCCTGTATCCGGATGGTCGCGTGTCGCCGCTGCAGGAACGCCAGATGGCCTGCACCGCGGCGGACAACGTCTATGCCCTGGCCGTCGACGGCACCTTCGACGACGCGCAGGCCGCGATGAAGACGATCTTCGAGGATCAGGAGTTCCGCGTCCGCCACCGCCTCTCGGCGGTGAACTCCATCAATCTCGCCCGTGTGCTCGCCCAGTGCGTGTACTACATCTGGGCGTGGTTGCGCCTGCCAGAGGGTGTGCGCGAGGAGGCCGAGTTTGTGGTGCCCACCGGCAACTTCGGCAACGTGCTGGCCGGCTGGCTCGTGCGCAAGATGGGGGTGCCGCTCGGTGGGCTGCGCGTCGCCACCAATCAGAACGATATTCTCTACCGCCTCTTCACCACCGGCGACTATTCGGTGGCCGAGGTGCGCCCGAGCCACGCGCCGTCGATGGACATCCAGGTGGCATCGAACTTCGAGCGTTTTCTGTATTTCGCGGAGAACTGCGACCCGGCCCGCGTGCGCGCCGTGATGGCCGAGTTCAAGAAGACCGGACGCTACCGGTTCGCGAATCTCGACCGCGACAATTTCACCGCCTCGCGGGCGAGCGACGCCGAGATCGAGGCGATCATCCGCGACGTGCATGCCCGTTACGGGTATGTGGTTGATCCGCACACGGCGTGCGGCTTCAAGGGTCTGGCGACGGATCGGCCCTCGGTGGTGCTGGCCACCGCGCACCCGGCGAAGTTCCCCGACGTCATCAAGCAGGCGATCGGTCGTGAATCCACGCATCCGACCCTCGAGGCGCTCAAGACGAAGCCGCTGGAAAAGCACCGTATTGCCGCGACTGTGGCCGCCGTGCGCGCCTTCATCGAGGCGCACGGGTGAAGCGGTTCCGCGGGTAGGGCGATCCCTCCGCTTGAGCCGCGGCTCGGCGAGGGGGGGCGGGGCGACGACGGGGCTACGCCGCCGTCCGCCCGCGGTGCGCCTGCCTTCTTGTGGGGACGGACGGCGTGGGTGCTGGCAAGGGACGCTTGCGCGTCCCGAAACAAGGCTACTTGACGGGATCGGCGTCCACCGGAATCAGAGCCTTCTGTGCGCGCTCGGCGGTGGCCTTGTCCCAAAGATCCAGCGCGACCGGAAACAGCAGGAAGCCGCCGACCTGGAAGAGCAGGCAGCCGACGACTGCGGCCAATACGGCGAAACCAAGGAGGTAGGGATGCATGACAAGAGTATCGGAGCTTCGGACAAGATATTGACCCGCGGAACTGCTCATATCGCCGGGGTACGGGCCGAAGAGGCCGGAGACTGAGCGCCCCGGGAAAATACCCCAGAGGCCCGGGAATAGGCAGGGCGTAATCAGTAGTCGCTTGCCGAGCATCGGGCTTGAGTGCGGCCGCGGCGGGGTAGGCCCGAGGCCGGCGAGGGGCGTGTGGTGGGGCGGGCTTTACGCCCGCCAGAGAAGCCGTAGCCGGGCGGCCGGGTGAAAGGCCGGTTGCTCGAGTTCGGCCTGCAAGTCTTGGCGGGCGTAAAGCCCGCCCCAACGGCAGAAGCAGTGCTCGGCGCTTGGCAACGCGCGGTGGCGTGGTACCTGAAGTCATGCGACTTCTGCTGATTGGTTGGTTGCTAGCCACCGGTGTTGCCTTTGCCGGTGAGCCAAAGCCCTGCGTGTTCTGCGAGATCGTGGCCGGGCGGGCCGAGGCCGCGGTGGTCTACCGTGACGAACGCGTGGTGGCGTTCATGGACATCGCACCGCACAACCCCGGGCACGTTCTCGTGATTCCGGCACGGCATGCGGCCGACATCCTCGAGGTTCCCGCCGCGACGGCGAGGCGATGATGGCTGTGGCCCAGAAGATCGCCCGCGCCATCCGCCTGGCCGGCTTCCAGGCGGACGGATTCAACTTTCGGACAAATGCCGGAGTCTCCGCCGGGCAGACGGTCTTCCACGCGCACCTGCATGTGGTGCCGCGTTTCACCGGCGATGCCGGTGGGCAAGCCCACCAGGGCGGGCGAGTGCCGGTGGGCGAGTTGGAGCCGCTGGCGGCGAGGATCCGTGCCCAGTTGCAGTGAGCGCGGGGCGGTCCTCGGGCGAGCCGGCTCCTAGGCCCTCACGTTGAGGGACCCACCCACGTTTGCGCGGCTGCGCGCCTGTGCCTGTTGCTGGAGGGCCTCCCGAGTGCGGCCGGCTTCCTGGCTGGCGGCGCGGGCCGCCTGGTCGTCCTTGGCGAAGCGCTCGGCCCGGTCCGAGCGGGCGGCCGAGTTGTCCTTGCGGACTTCGGCCACCGATTTCTGTTCCTGGGAGCTGTCGCGCGCTTGGCGGGCACGGGCGACGGAGGCGTTGTCCTGGGCAGGGCGGACGGGAGGAGGCGGCGGGCGGGAGGTGGTGGCGCTGGATACGGTCATGGTGGGATTCGCTAGGTTGGCGAGGGGGGCAGCGCGGCAGGCGCGTGATTTCGAGGTGCCTACGTTGGGGGCGATGGGAGCGAACGGCAACCGGTGCGCACCCGAATGAGGGGAAGACCCTCTCGCTGGCGCGGCGCTTGCCTGCCGAGCGCATGCGGGTTTGCTGCGGAGATGACCCAGCAACAACGCGCCGAGCTCATCGCGCGCCGGTTGGCCGAGCTCTATCCGGCCCCTCCGATCCCGCTCCTGCACCGCGATGCCTACACGCTGTTGGTGGCGGTGCTGCTCTCGGCGCAGTGCACCGACCAGCGGGTGAACCTGGTCACCCCGGCGTTGTTCGCGCGCGCCGCCGACGCGGCGGCGATGGCGCGCACTCCTGTATCCGACATTCTGGAGCTCGTGCGGTCCTGCGGGCTGGCCCCGCAGAAGGCCAAGGCGATCCGCGGCCTGTCCGAAATCCTGGTGACGCAACACGGCGGCGCGGTGCCGCGCGACTGGGCGGCGCTGGAGGCGCTGCCGGGGGTGGGGCACAAGACGGCCTCGGTGGTGATGGCACAGGCCTTTGGCGAGCCGGCTTTCCCCGTCGACACCCACATCCACCGGTTGGCACAGCGCTGGGGGCTGAGCGACGGGCGTAGTGTGGTGCAGACCGAGCGCGACCTGAAGCGGCTGTTCCCCCGCGCCCAGTGGAATGCCCTGCATCTGCAGATCATCTACTACGGCCGCGAGCATTGCACGGCGCGGGGCTGCGACGGCACGGTGTGTCCGCTTTGTCGGGAGCTGTTTCCCCGGCGTCGGCGGCCGCTGGAGACGAGGAAGTAGGCGGCTGGGGGGAGCGCCGTCCTGCGAGGCCGCGTGTGCCGCCGCGGGCAGGCTGGAGTGGCACCGGCCTCCGTGCCGGTGGGTGTGCACCGGCGGGTGCTCCCGGGTAGCGCAGGCCTCAGTGCCTGCGCGTCTGTGCTGGCTGGAGGGTTGGAAGCGCAGTGCCGAATTCGGTGGTGGTGTCCGCCGCGCTTACGAGCGGCGGGGCGGGAGGGGCCACAAAAACGCCCGCCCCTGAGTGATGGGGCGGGCGAGCGGGGCCGTGGAACGGCCGGGTGGGGGCAGCGGAGGCTATTTCTTGGTCTCGGCCTTGGGGGCGTCGCACTGCTGCTTGGCGCAGGCGCACTTGTCGCCGCACTTCTCCTTGCAGCCGTCGCCGCAGGCGCAGGCAGGGGCCTTGGGCTTGTCGCAGCCGGAGCCGCAGGCGGTGCCGGCGAAGGCGGCGGAGGCGAGACCGAGAACGAGGAGGGGGAGGATGAGCTTCTTCATGGTAGCAATGGAATGGTTGAGGATGGTGACGGGCCAACTCGGCCTGTCGCTCCCTGCTACCCCGCGCAGCGGTGCAACCCTCGAAAAACTTTCTACCGATTCGCCGAAAGGGACGGGCGATGGCGCGGGGAGTCGCGTGGAGCCCGCCAGCGGGCAGGCTTCGCGTGGGTGGCGAAGGGGGCTTGGCGGCGAGGAAACGGGGCGGTAGGCCCTCCTTCCCGGCCCCGGGAAGGAGTCGACTTCCTGCCGGTCGGTGGATCGGGGGAAAAGAGGCCGAAGATTTTGGTGGATTTCGTCCGGGGAATATGCGTTTTCCTTCAGCCTGTTCGGGCGATTAGCTCAGTTGGTTAGAGCACCAGTATCACACACTGGGGGTCACTGGTTCGAGCCCAGTATCGCCCACCATCTCCAAGGAGGTGGTCCCGACAGAAAGCCGCTCTCTGAAGAGAGTTGGCGCGCCGAGGGCCAGCTGGACCAGCGAGGAGGCAGCGATTGCCGAGAACACTTCCGCCGACTCTCCCGGCTTTGTGGTGAACCGGCGCCGAAACGCTCGGCCGTATCGTATTGGGACACGACACGAATCCCGTCCCTGGCGACGGAAACTCGTGTGCACAATAGGGACAGGTCAGAAATCCCGCCCGCTCGGTCATAGGTCGTCCATCCTCCGCTCCAGAGACTCTGTTGCCGTTTATCGGCGACAGCGGATCCCGCAGGCGATTCGCGGTTGTCTTGGGCTGGGGCGGGCGGCGTGGATCGAGACGGCAGAGCGCCGCTCCACGCCGGGCTTGACCGCGAATCTCGGCTTAATACCGTAATACCCATGCCGATTCTCACCTTCAAAGTCAGCGTCGCCGAGGCTCGAACCATCCGCGCCAAGGCTCGTGGCGAGAAGGCCGCTTCGGTGTCCGCCTATCTGCGCAAGGTAGCGCTTGGGGGGGACGCGGGGATTCCGCAAATGGAGCGACGCAAGCATCCTGTTTCGGGATTGTCGTACAATGCGGCGCCCGGGCGCGTCGTGAGCGACGAGGAAATCAAGGCGGCGCTGGCCGATTTTCCATGAAGTGCCTGCTGGACGTGAACGTGCTCGTCGCGTGGGAGCACGGTGGCTCGCCCCACCATGCCGCTTTTCACGCCTGGGCCAAGGCCACCGGTCTTCGAAACCTGAACACTTGTGCGCACGTGGAGCTCGGCTTCATCCGCGTCTCGATGCAGGTCTTCGGCTACACGCTGGCGCAGGCGCAGACGGCGCTCGCCGAGATGAAACCCCTGCTCGGCGGATTCCTCGCGCAAGCTCCCCCGCCGCAGTTGCCCAACTGGGCGACGACAGCCGCGAAAACGTCCGATGCTTATCTGGTGCAGTTGGCGACGGTGGCCGGGCTTCGCCTCGCCACGTTCGACACCGGAGTATCCGACCCAAGGGTTGTGCTGATACGCTGACCCGGCGCGCCGGTCACGGGCGCTTTCCCGGGCCGTCAGTTGCGGCCAGGGTTTGCTCAATGAAGGGGGCCTGCGAGCGACAGGTCAGGAATCCCTCGACTTCGTCCTTGTGTCTCGGCGACCGTGAGGTACGCCTTGGTCAGGATGATGCTCGCCCCCGCATGGTGGATTTTGCAGTGGTGCAGGAACGCGAGGATCTCGCGCCGGTACCGCGCTGTCACGGCCGACGCCAGGCTGCTGCCCAAGAACGCTTCCTTCCAGTTCGGCAACGAGAGGGGACGCCGTTTCCGGTCCGAGTTTTCCCCTGTTTTGGCCAGGTCCGCTCGGGTATGTGTTTTGCCGGCGCCTTTTCGACCGGCAAAACACATACCCGAGCCTATCGCCGCCGTTGTCCAAAGCTTTGAGTGGTTGGCCAGCAATAACTTGCGTCCACTGATTCCAATTTGGACCCCGCTTCCGGCCGCTTCAGCACCTTCCGGCAAAAGCGTTACCCAGTGCTGGTGAATCCCACTGTTGGGCGCAAAAGATGACCTTTGACCTACCACGTGATACGGATGCGTTTCTACGCTGTGCGGACTGGGACTTCTCGCTGACTCACGACGGGGGCGACCTCCAGGTTTCCATGCAGGAGATTGCGGGAGTTTCCGAGGATCAGGAGTTGGCGCAGTTCAAAAAGGTCGTCCTTGGGATCATCGGCAAGAAGGAGGAATCACTCAGCTTGGCAGCCGACCGTTTCTTCGCCGAGTTCATCGAGAAGTGGAATTGCGGAGCGCCGATGTCCCGCGACGAGTTTGTTGCGAGGCTCAAGCCCTGCAGCATCACGATTGAGAGTGACCACAGTGCGGCAATGGAGTTCGAAGACGAAGAAGACATGTTTCGAGGCCATGCTATCGTCGTGCGTTTTGATCCCGAGTCGGAGATCGTCGGAGCGGATCTCGAAGGATGAAAACCCGGCAACTCCGAGAGTTGTGTGACGCGTAGCCGGCACACGACTCTGGTTGAACAAGCCCCGGGAGTACCGGAGACGAAGGCGAAGACAGACTGACCGGCGACTCAACCGAAGCGCTATGCGCTTTGTATTTGCCGGGCTCTTGGCGCCGAGACCGCGAGCCGGCGGGTTTGATGGCGCAACGGCACTTGGTTGGGCCGGGACTTCGGCAAACAGTGGTCCGTGATCGGTTGTCTGTTGACCGAGACGCCGTGGAACCAGCGCAAAATCGAGGCGCCACACAATTTTGGGCACGCGCGAGCAAAGCCGTCGCTAGCCGTGGCGTAGGGCGACGGTCGAGCACGAGCGGTCTGGACTCTCCACGGTACGGTCTGCATCGGCTTCAGGGCGGGGCGCGGGCGAGCGAGCCCACCCAGACCAGGGTGAACTGCTCGCAGTGCGGGCAACGCAGATGCCAGGGAGGCGCAGCCTCGACTGGCTCGCGCACGATGATGCGAGCGTTGAGCAATGTCTCCACCAGCAGGCGACGGCGCTTGGCTGCCGGGTGCAACCAGCCGAAGTAGCGCACGCGGTGTTGGCCGGGCGGCAATATATGCTGGAGATAGCGGCGCATGCCCACCGGCAGGCGCGCGGCCGCCCGGGCGATCTTCATGCAATGCTGCACCGAGCTCTGGCCCATCGGCTCGTCAATTTTGCCCAGTCGCTCACGACACGCCGGCTTCTCGCGCCAGCCCCGGCCCACCGCCGGAAAGACCCAGCGCCCATTGCGATGCGTCTTCCAGTACCGGCGCAGTTCGTGGAGCATCGCGGCCGGCAGTGGCACGTAGCGGTCCTTGTGGACTGTGATCCCAGCCGCTCGAGCAACTTGCGGGCAAACCGCAGGTACTCGTCCTGGGTGCTCTGAGCGAGGCCTCGGAGCTTGATCAGTTCGGCGAACCGGACCAGCGTTTCGCAATCTTGGGACGGCGTGCGGACACGGTCCCGTTTGGTGGAGGTATTCTTTCGTTTTTGCATACCTCTCCACTCTTGCCGTCCCGCACGCCGTCACCATCCTCCAACTTTATGCGCCGCCCCCCACCCCAGCCCCGAGCTCCCCGCCGCCGCGCAGCGGCTTGGTTCAACCAGCGGCCAGAGGGAACTCCGGGAAGTCGTCCCTTCTGTCAGCAAAGTCTGGTGCCCGTCGTCCCTCATCCGTAACGTTCGCCGGAAGAAGCATGCCGACTCACATCCAGACGATTGCTGAGGATCGACCGCTGATCGAAAGCGAGAAGATCCTGCTGCGTTGGTTGCTGGAGCATGGCGAGACGCGTGGGCGAGATTTCCTGCCGCAAATAGATCGTGCCAGGGTTTCAGGGCGATGCGGCTGCGGCTGTGCGACGGTCGATCTGGCGGTCGACGGTTTGAAAGAAGAAGAGAAGGGTCTGTTTCCCGTCGCCGATTTCTTCTACCGCACACCGTCCGGCGGGCTGTGCGGTGTGATGGCGATGGCCCGAGGTGATCGACTTGCCGGGCTCGAGGTATGGAGCGTCGATGGCCGAGAGACTCCGACCGAGTTGCCGGCGACCGGCAGGCTCTTTCCTGCCGCGGAGCTGGAAAACGGAGGGCGAACCAGCGACCAGAGCGCAACGCCGGGAAAGTGCCCGCCTTCCAATCAAAGCCCGCCGCCCGGCGTGGCTCATCCGTAAGCGTTAGTGCGCCGAGCAAAGCGAGGCGCTTCCTGCCCGGTGAAAATCCGGGTCTTTCAACATCTAGCCAATAGAAAGGACCGAGTGTTGCGTCGATGTCAGCTAAACCTGAGGAAAACGACAGGCACATCATGATGGCCCGAGCGGTAACCACTCCGCCAGGTGAAACGGCATGGACGAAGCGTACACAGGGAAGTTCGCAGGCCGCAGCGGGATTCGCACTCCCCCAAAGGTTGATACATGGAAAGCGTCCCCACAAAGCGTGTCACGCTCCCTGCTGGCACTGAGACAGAAGGCGGCGACGGAGCCCAAGCATCGGTTCCGCAGCCTGTATCGGATGATCGATCTGCCGCGGCGCAGTTACAACTGGACGACCTTCGAGGCGATGTGGCAGACACTGGGGCTCCCGGTGCCGCGCATCGTCGAAACCCCGTACCAAGCCCAGTGCCTCCTGCCCCTGCCGTCATGGCGATCATCCCCAGCCTTCTGCGTGCGCGCTCTCTTGACGAGCCCGGTGCGGGAATACCGCACGCCGGGATCAGCGAGGGGCGCGTCGGGCAACTGGCGGTCCTACATTAATGGCAAAATGTGAAAAGAAAGCAGATACTCGCCGCCGCAGTGCTGATCGCCGCATCAACGCTTGGTGCTTTGGGCTATTTTTGCCACCGGGAGAGTAGGCGATATGCGCTGATCAATCGGCTCAAATCGGACGCGCGATTTATCGATGGATCCAGAATATTATATTTTCAGGATCCCGCCAAATCTGTTTACGTGCTCAGTAGGATGTGGGACGAACCAGGCGGGCCGGGGCCGACACGAGAGCCAGGTGCGACATATTCACCAAACGAAATTACGCGCGAGACTCGATATATAACTATATCACATCCTGATTTGCCCGAGCCCATCAAGCTTGAGTTGCATTAGGACGTCGAAATGAAAACTGAGCCGAACCTGAAGTGAAGTAGGCGGCGAGGAGCGGGCCGAACCGCAGGGCGGGAGACGGGTCGCCTCCATCACGGTCGAGGCCGCGCGAGGACGGCGGCCGCGAACGGAGGACCAAATAGAATGGCGACGGAGGAGGGAACCCGCGCTCCGTGTTCCACCGGACGGGCTGAACGGCGGCGCCGTCCAGCTACGACGGGAGCGCGCGGCCGCAGGCGGCCCGCTAGCCCGTTAAAGTTGAAGGTTGAGGTTGAGGACGGAGAGACCCGACGTTCTAGCGAACGTCGCTACGACCAGCACGCAGGCAGGGACGGCGCCGCTCAAGTCCCTCTGTGATCTCCTCCCCCTCCGTGACCTCTGTGACCGGGTCGGTTTTGGGTTTCGGGTTTCGAGGAATCGATCGTTCCTTGCGGCTGCCATCCCTATTTCGGCTGCCCTATCCGCGTTCATTCGCGTGAATCCGTGGTTCCCTGTTCCGGAAGAAGTGGGACCGAACCTGCTCTGCAGAAGCGGTGACAGGCCTCCGCGTGCGCCGTGCGGGGTTTGCCCCTGCCGAGTATTCGGCACCGCCCTTCGCATTCGGTGGAGGCGGTTTAGCGCCGGCCCGAGAGCAGCTGTTCCAGTTGGCCGATCGCGCCCTGGAGGGACTCGTTCGCGGCAGCCGTGGACTCGATGGTGCTGCGTGCCGTGCAGGCGATCTCGCCGCTTTGCTCGCTGGAGCGCTGGAGCAGGGGAACGGTACTTCCGATTTGCTCGATCCCTCGCATCATCTCCTGGGTCGAGGCCTGGATTTCGGCCAGCAAGGTGCGCGCCTTGGTGGCATTGGCCGACACCTCGCTGATGGCGGCACTCACGGAGCCGTGCAATTCCATGCCGCGGCCGACGCCGCTGCGGGATTCCTCAACCAGGCGCGCCGTCTCCGCCGAGGCGGTGGACGCACGGCGGGCCAAGGCGCGGACCTCGTCGGCGACCACCCGGAAGCCGGAGCCGGCTTCCCCGGCGCGGGCGGCCTCGACGGCTGCATTGAGCGCGAGGATGTTGGTCTGGAAGGCGATTTCATCTATCGTCTTCACAATTCGGATCGTGTTGCGGCTGCTCGTATCGATGCCGGAGATGGTACCGGCCAAGGTTTGCATCAACTCGGTCGAGGCGGCCAGGTGGGTTTCCAGGCCGGACATACGCTCGGTGCCCGTCCCGGCGTGGGCCGTGGTCTGCCGATTGACCGCCTTGAGGGCGGCCACGGCCTCGTGGACCTCGGTCAAGCGGCCGGTTTCTGCAGCCGCGGCGTCGCTGAGGCTGTTGACCGTCTCGGTTGCTTCGGTGACCGCGCTGGTGCTCGAGGCCGTTCCGGCGCTCAGTTCGGCAAGGGACTCCCGCAGGCGGCAGCTCAGGGCGTTGATGAGGAAGGTGGCGATGGCGCCCGCAGCCAGCCCAAGCACGCCGAGCAGGATCAGCAGGTTGGTGGTCTCGCGCCGGTTCTTCTGCACGGCGGCATCAAGAAAGGTACGAAGTTCAGCGCTCAGGCGCGGGGACATCGATTCGAGCAGCCGGGTGCGGGCTTGTACGGTGGCGAACCATTCGGGCACGAGCTTCGCGTCGGGCGGTACCGGTTCCTTGGTGCGAGTATCGTAGAGGGAGTCGATCAGTTCGTCGGCGCGCACATAGCTTGGATCCGAGAAGAGCTGTTTCCAGTCCTTCCAGAGTTCGGGTGGGGCCAGTTGGGCGAGGTATTGCTGCAAGCTTCGGCGTTGTTTGGTGGCAATGGAGACGTCGATCAACAGCCCCATGCTGGTGCGTGCCTGCTGGATTGAAGTTGCGGCGACGAGTTCCTCCTCTTCGGCCTGACGGAGCAGCTCGCCGAACCACTTGAAGCCGTCCAGGCGTGCGCGCAACGGCACGGTATCGCAGGTCTGGGCCAGCTCGCGGGCGAAACCCACGATCGCTCGCGTGGTTTCAGGATATGACTGGACCAGTGCTGGGTGGGCCGGCCCGGGGGAGGTGGCGGCGAGGGCGTCGCGGCGGGGCGCTTCGAGGCGACTGTAGGCGGCGAGCACGGCGGCGGCGGCGCTGTGCACGGCCTCCCTCGGATCCCCGAGCGTGTGGTTGTCGGCGGTGAGCCGCCGGATCCGGCTGACGATTTCCTCGGAGGCGGCGATCCGGCTGCGCAATTCGGTGGAGGCGGAGGGGAGGGCGGCCAACCCCTGGGCCGCGATCCGCTCTTGATGAAGTGCGTTTTGCAGCTCGGAGAGGGCGGACAGCGCCTCGGTGCGGTTCTGCATCTCGGTCAAGCGGGTCGCTTGCCGTTGAAGCCGCAGAAAGCCAAAGACGGCCAGGATCAATGCCCCGGCAAGCGGGAGCAGGACCAGGGTCCACATCTTGGCCTTGAGCGAAGTCGTCGCGCTCATCGTGTGACCTCCAGGTCGGCCGGCATGTGTCGGGTTGCCGTGGTGGGGACGGGTGAACGGGGTGGCGGTTTCGTGCCTGTCCCCTCCGGGCCTCCGTCGCTCACCACCGCGGCGACTTGGGTGATCGCCTGGCGTGCGCGGGTGGACTGGTCGGCGATCATCTGAGCAACGGCTGCATTCTGCTCGGCTTGCGCTGCGCCCTGCTGGGTCGAGTGGTCGAGCGCGTGGGCGAGCTTGTTCAGGGATTGGAGACGCTCGAGCATGTCCTTGGTGGTGGTGGCGAGGGCGTCCATGCTGCTGCCGGCCGACTGGGCCAGCCCGTCGACTTCGCGAAAGGCGCCGTCGACTTGGCCGGCGATTTCGCGCCCGCGGGTGACCATGGCATTGGCCTCGGCGATGAGTGTGGTGGTGGAAGCTGCCGCCTCGGCGACGCGTTTGGCGAGCGTGCGTACCTCGTCGGCGACGACAGCGAAGCCGGCGCCGGCCTCGCCCGCGCGGGAGGCTTCGATTGAGGCGTTGAGGGCCAGCAGGTTCGTCTGGAAGGCGATTTCGTCGATGGATTTTACAATCTGTCCCGTCTGCTCGCTCGAACGGGCGACGGCATCCATCGAGACGACGAGTTGTGCGATCGAGTGGCCTGCGTTGGTGGCGAGGGAGGAGGTGGCGTGTACACGCTCGGCGGCGATGTGGGTGTGCTCGGCATTGCGGGAGTTGGTGGCGGTGAGTTCCTCCAGCGCGGCGGCAGTCTCCTCGAGAGCGGCCGCCTTGCTGGACGCGACGTCGGCCAGTTCCTGGGAGGAAGCACTGATCTCGGCCGAGGCGGAGGCGAGTGAGTCGGCCGACTCGCGCAGCGCCCCAATCGCCTTGGCCACGGTCTGGAAGACCGTCCGTGCACGCCAAAAGGCAATGCCCGAGGTCAAGGCCAGGATGGACACGAGCAGCCCGATCACGAGCAGGCGTTGCCGCTGCACGTCCCCGAGATAGCCGGCGATGTAGGCTTGCTGCTCCTGCATCAGGTAGGGGCCCATGGCGGCAAGGAGCGGGAAACGCTCCTTCTCCGCGGCCTGTCGCCATCCGGAGTCGTTGTCTGCCGGGAAGAACCGTTTGCCGCCCTCCGCCGGCTGTTTGAAACCACTCACGATCTGATCGGCGCGGGCGTAGATCGGATCGTTGAAGATTGTGGCGAGATAGGGACGCAGCGCCGGCACGGTGTCGGAGGGAAGGGTGGCCTGCATCCAGCGGCGCCAGGCGGTGGCGAACTCGACGTTGGCGTAGTCGCGGGCGTCGGGGAGCAGGCCGCACTCGTGGGCGTAGCAGTACATGCCGGACTCGAGCATGGCGTTGTCGAGGAATTCGCCGCACGCGACAATCGTCTGCATGCGCAACCGGATCGTGAGCTCGTCGGATTCGCCCACCAGCGAGCGAAGTGCGACGTTGAGCGGCTCGAGAATCGGGCGGTAGACGTGGTCGGGATGAAAGGTCCGCTTGCCGCGATCGTCGCCCGGCCGGACTTTCAGGAAGAAATCGCGCGGAGGTGCCAGTTCGCCGCAGCGTTGGACGACGAGAGGCACGCTCTTGCTGAAGTCGGGGTTGAACTGGGCAAGATTGATTCGCGCCAGATCGGCTTGGAGGGTGCGGACCAGCTCGCTGCTCCGGTCGATGTGCCCCTGGAAGATGCTGGGATTGTCAGGCCGGATATAGCCGTTCCAGCAATCCTGCATCTCAAGCTGGAGCGAATCCGAGAGTTGGCCGAGATGGGCGGCGATTTCGACAGCTTGGCCCATCCGGGTGAGACCGCTGGCCTGGGCGGTGAGCCGGCTTAACTGCTGCAGTGCTATCACCAGCGCGGCGCATAGCGACACGGCGACGAGGAGCACCATCGTGGGACGAAGGGGGAGACGCGCTTTCACTGAAGGACGGGGCAAGGTGGAGAAGGCGGCGGGCTCGCACCACATCGGCTGAGTTGGTACGCAGCTTGAGGAGAGAATGGCGCAACTGGCCGGGGGCGATGAGGCGCTCAAGGATTTGCTCGCCGAGCTGGGGTTCACCACCGGCGAGACGTTCACCGCCAGCAGCAACGGTTGGTTCCTCTCCGCGGAGAGGGCCACTGGGGAATTCGAATCGCGGTCTGCCGCTCACCTGGAGAACATCGCCGGGTTGTACGCTGGAGGGCTAGATGGGGACAGGGCAAGAATCCCACCAGCAGATAGTCCCTCTTCCGAATCGACAAGGCACCGGATTCCGTCCGAAGTCGTCGTAGTGAAGCGACGAATCCTGCTCCTGTCGTCCGAGCATACCGGCCACGGGCACAAGAGCATTGCCCAGTCCCTGACCTCCTACCTGACCGAGCTCGATGCGGCGGTGGACGTGCGCACGGCCAACGCCTTCGACTTCTTTCCGGTCGTGGGCACGGCGGTCGAGAAGTTCTACATCCCGCTGATCACCCACGCTCCGCGTGCCTGGGGCTTCTTCTTCGCCCTTTCCGATCGGTATCCTCGCGTCCTCAACTGGTTCTCGAAGCAGAGCATGGAGTCGCGCTTCATTGCCCTAGTGCGGGATTATCAGCCGAACTTGATCGTCAGCGTCCATCCCGGCTTCATCGGGTGCGCCCTCGATCTCTTGGAGAAACGGGGACTGCGGGTCCCGTTTGTGTCGTTGATCGCCGATCTCGTCACCTTCTCCTCGCTCTGGGTCGATAAGCGCAGCTTTCGCACGATCAGCCCGACCTCCGAGGCGACGCAGAAGTTGCTGGCAATGGGGATTCCGGCCGAGGCGGCCCCGGAACTCGGTTTCCCGATCCGCCGCCGCTTTGAGACGCCTGCGGAAGTCTTTGATCGGCGCATCGAGCGCCGGCGGTCCGGCGCCCCACTGGGGATACTCGTTTTTGCCAACGCCTTTCCCAAGACCCGCGCGCGCAAGCTGGTCGACACGCTGCTCGGAATCGAGGGAACGCGGGTCACGGTGATCACCGGGCGTGATGACCGCCTCAAGGAATCACTCGCCCGGGCTTTCGCCGGTTGGGTGGGAAAGAGCCTGATCCTGCCGGGCTACGTCACCGACATGGAACGCCACATGGCCGAAAACGACCTGCTTCTCACGCGGGCCGGCCCGAATACGCTGCTGGAGGCGGTGAGTTGCGGACTCCCGATTGTTATTACGGGGCATGTGCCGGGGCAGGAGGAGGGCAATCCCGGGTGGATCGAACGCCGCGGCCTGGGGATCATCTGCCGGAGCATCCCTACACTTCCGGCCGCGATTCTCGAGCTGCTCACCGACGACTCTCGCCGCTGGCTCGACATCGCCGAACGCCAACGCCGCTTCGCCGTCCGGGTAGCGGGTCGCGAGACGGCGGCCTACCTGCTCGCATTGCTCGGCAAAGCCGACGGCGCATCGTAGCGGAGCTTCATCCGGTTCCGGACGGAGCGGAACCCACGCCGCGACTACTCCTTCTCCTCCGCCACGGCTTCCGCAAAGGCGACTTCCGATTCGGGGACGACGTCTTCCGGTCGCTGGTCCCGCCAGTACTGCATAGCGCGACTGAGCAGATCGTGGCGCATGATCCCCAGGTAGAGGACCCACGAGAAGGCCAACGCGCAGATCACGTCGATGACGGAGTGCTGTTTCACCAGCAAGGTTGAGGCGATGATTACAAGGTTCAGCACCAGATTCACCGCCTGGAAGGCGCGGCGGCCTGACAACCACTGGTCCCGCTTCAGCGCGAGGTAAACCGCCATCGAGTCGATGACGTGCATGCTCGGGTTGGAGTTGGTCGGTGTATCGACTCGATAGAGCCATCGGATCAGGTCGTGGTGCCATCCTTCGCCCAGGCTCGCCAACGCGGGCCGCAAGTTCTGCCCGTTCGGGAAGAGTAGGTAGATCCCGTAGCTCACGCCCATCCCGATGTAGAGGAAGAGCATCAGTTGGATGAAGCCCTTGGGGTTGGCGAACCCGGTGTAGGCGATGGCCGCCGCTATGTAGAGATACCAGAAAAGGTAAGGGTAGATACTGAGCGCAACGAAGGGGATGTAATCGTCGGCCGAGACGTACATGATGTGCTTCGCCACCGGCACGGCCTGCTCCACATACTGGAACCCCCAGAAGTACAGGGGATAGACCAGCAAGATGAGCAGGTGACGATACCGGCGGTAGAAACTGGGGGGCGCGTCGGCCATCGGAGAAGTCACAGATCCGTAACAGAACGGGAGCGTTCCCGACAATCTCAGTTTCCGGGAATCTTGGCCTCGGCGTCCCCGGTGGCCGCAGCGCAAGAATGCGTCTTATACCAACGTGTCTTCGTTTCCAGATTCTGCCTTCACGTGGCGGAACCGCTTGCGGTTCCGGACGGAACGGGAAGCCGTCGCTACGAGAGCGGCGGGGAGTTGCACTCGTTTTGCGGGAGTGGCCACGATGAGATCGGAACGATCTGCCGATGGGGTTCCTCACGGACCGGCGACCAGGGCGGCGGTCACATCGGCGTCGTTGTCGTCGATAAGTCGTGACTGGATCGGCTGCGACGGGGTGACGAGGACGATGGCGCCGCGCGCGATCGCCCCTTGGGCGTTGGCGAGTTCGAGGGCGCGCCACGCTTCGTTCTCAGCCGCGCGAATCCGCAGGATGGTGAGGCCGAGTTGGTTGTCCCCGTTGCCGAAGATCGAATCGAGATCGGCGGGCGTCAGCGGGTCGGTCGGACGGAAGACCGTGGCGCCGCCGAAGCCCCGGATCGTCTGGCGGATCTCGTCGGCGTCGATGATGGCGGTCGCCGCGGGCGCGCGGGGAGCGCCGAGGGCCAGCGCGGCGACGATGGTCAGGGCCTGGCCGGCAGTCGCGCACCAGGGCCGAGCGAGGCGGAGTGAAGCGAGGAACTCACGGATACGACGCGGGTTCGCCGCTTTCGGGAGGATTCGGGCATCCGGCGAAGGGCGCCGGGCCGGCACGGACAACGGGGACCGAGGACTCCCGATTCGGGCTGCATGAGGCGAAGACTCCGAGAGGGGTAGCGGAGGCATGGGAAGGGAACGCAGAAGGCAGAATGCAGAAGGTAGAACGGAGAAGGCGGCGGAACGGGGTGCTGCAATCAGTACGTAATGTACCTCGGGCAGGGGAGGGAGGGGCGAGTGGACGTTGAATCCCCAAAACGGTTGCGATTGAACGCAGATGCGGGACCTCGAGGCCTGGCCTGGAACGCCAGCGCCAAGGCCGGGGCACCGGTGGTCGATCCAACCTACTACCGCGGGCGGGGCCCCTGCCTGTAGCGCGCGACTACAGCACGAAGCCGTCCGGTGCGATCAGGACCACGAACTCGCCCTTCTTGCTCATCGGGGCAAAGCGCGCCTCGACCTCACCAACGGGGCCGACGAGAAAGGTCTCGTGGAGCTTTGTCACCTCCTTGGCCAGGCAGACGACTCGGGCCGCGCCCAGTACCTCAGCGATTTCGGCCACGAAGGCCTCGATGCGGTGCGTGCTCTCGTAGAGGCAGAGCGTGTGTTCGACGGCGCGGTGTTTCTCCAGGAAGGTGCGACGTGCGGCGGTCTTGTGCGGGAGGAAGCCGGCGAAGAAAAAGGCGTTGGTGGGCAGGCCGCTGGCGCTGAGCACGGCGATGGCCGCACACGGGCCGGGCACCGGCACCACCGGCAGGCCGCGGCGCCGGCAGGCGCGCACGACGCGAAAACCCGGATCGCTCAGCCCTGGGGTGCCCGCATCGCTGACGACTGCGACGGATTCTCCGGCGGCCAGTCGGGCGACCAGCATGTCGGCGGCCTCGAGTTCGTTGTGCTCGTGGTAGGCGACCAGCGGCCGGTGGAGCCCGTAGCGGTGCAGCAGGGCCCCGGTGGTGCGAGTATCCTCGCTGGCGATTACCGAGGCGGAAGCGAGGATGCTGCGGGCGCGCTCGGAGAGGTCGGAGAGGTTGCCGATCGGAGTGGCGACAACATAGCAGTGCCCCGGCTGGGCGGTAAGGGAGGTGTTGACGTCGCTCATGGTGGGAGGGTGGAGGCGGGGAACGGTGGGCGGCAAACGCGAAGCGGCGGACGAGGCGGGCAATAAAAAGGCCCGGGATGAGCCCGGGCCGGAAAGGGAAATGAGGAAGGGGGGCGGTTTAGCGCACGCCGCTGCCGGGCGTGGTGCCCATGCCGGGGACTTGGCCTTCCCAGTTTTGCGGGCGGCTCCACGGAATGGCGGTCTCCTCGGATGTGGCACAACCGTTGACCAGGAGCGTGACGGCTCCGAGCAGGAGCGCGAGGGTGAGGCGTTTGAGAGCGGGCATGATTGGGAAAGGTTGGCGGGACGCTTGCAGCGGCCGGGCGGGAAGGCAAGGGGAAGGAATGGAGCGGGCAGGGCCTCGCCCTAGCTGGGTGGCGATGCGGCTCTCCCAGACCGCACAAATCGCATCGGGTTCACCGCCGAACGTGAATTTCTCTGCGGCGTAGTGGGCAGCGCCGGCGGCGCCGAGGGGTATCGCATTCCTTGATTGGTGGGGCGGCTGCCGCGGCCTACCGGTTTTCCCGGTTGCGCTCGGGGGGCTGCGCCCTTTCTTGTCCGCCCTTCCCATGGCTCGTGACTGGCTCGCAGGCATCGAAAGTTATTACGACGCAGTCGTGATCGGCAGCGGTCTCGGCGGCCTCACTGCAGCCAACGTGCTCGCCAAACAGGGGCGCAAGGTCCTGCTGCTCGAGCACCACTATCAGCTCGGCGGCTTGGCCACCTGGTTCCGCCGCAAGGGTGGCCACATTTTCGACGTCTCCCTGCACGGCTTCCCCGTGGGCATGATCAAGTCGTGCCGCAAGTATTGGACCGCCGAGATCGCCGACGCCATCGTACCGCTCAAGGGCATCCGCTTCGTCAATCCGCAGTTCGACATCGCCACCACCTTCGACCGCACCGACTTCACCCGCATTCTCGTTGAGAAGTTCGGGGTGACGGCCGAGCGCGTGGAGGAGTTCTTCGCCACCCTGCGGGCGATGAACTACTACGACCACAACCCGGAGACCACGGGCGAGTTCTTCAACCGTTTCTTCCCCGGGCGCACTGACATCGCGCGCCTGCTCATGGAGCCGATCGCTTACGCCAACGGCTCCACCACCGAGGATCCGGCGATCACCTACGGCATCGTCTTCTCCAACTTCATGAGCAAGGGCGTGTACACCTTCCGCGGGGGCACCGATGTGCTCGTTGAGAAGATGACCGCCGAATTGGTGCGCAACGGGGTTGATATCCGCAAGAACGTGATGGTGGAGCGCGTGCTCAGCGAGACCGTCGACGGTCGCCGGCGAGTTTGCGCCGTGGTGGCCAACGGGCGCGAGATCCGCTGTGGCGCGGTGCTCTCCAACGCCAACGTCCTCAATACCATCTTCCGCCTCGCCGGGGCCGAGAACTTCGACCCCGCCTTCGTGCGCGAAGCCGAGGCGGTGCGAGTCAACTCCTCCTCCTGCCAGGTGTATTTCGGCATCCGCAAGGGCGAGAGCATCCCGCACATCGGCGACCTTATCTTCACTTCCGCCGCCCCCGAGTTCTCGCCGAGCGAACTCGTTGCGCAGCATACCTCCAGCCGCACGTTCTCCCTCTACTACCCCGATACGCGTCCGGGGTCCGACCGCTATACCATCGTTGCGTCGCTCAACGCGCGGTATGACGACTGGGCCAAGCTCTCCGATGCCGAGTACGAGGCGGAGAAGCGGCGCCTCATCGAGGACTCGCTGGTCGCCCTCGAACGCTTCCTGCCGGATGTGCGTGGGAAGATCGATTGGACGGAGGCCGCCACCCCCCGCACGATCGAGCGCTACACCCAGCACTGCTCCGGGACCTCGTTTGGGACTAAGTTCGAAGGGCTGAAGGTTTCGATGGAGCTGCCCAACCAGATTGCGGGCCTGCACCATGCCGGTTCGGTGGGCATCATCATGTCGGGCTGGTTGGGGACCATCAACTACGGCGTGATTGTCGCCAACAACGTGGACAAGTACCTCCACGCCCGGGGCGGCGCGACTAGCGGCACGGTTTCGGCTTTGCCGACCGCTGTGGTGGGCTAGCCGTTGAACCGGCCCGGCCTTCCCGGGGCGCGACTCCGCTCGCGCTGTGGCCCCTCAGGCCGGGTCGCGGATTGAGTCCCACGACCCGGTTGAGGTCAACCGGGCCCACCCTTGGGGGGAGTGAGGCAGGCCACCGCGGTGAGGCGGTCATTGGTCGGCGGGGTCACGTGGGCGCCGGGGCCTAGAGCCGACTGGCCAAGGCAGCGTTGCGGTCTTGCTCATCCTGCGCCCGTCTACCCCTTTTGCCCCGGTTTTCGCTGAAAACCTCCGCACTGCTCGCCGTTTTCCCTCGCCTTGGGGCGGTTGGGGCCTGCATTCGCAGGCATGCCGTTCTCTCGTTTTGGGCTTTTCTCCAGCATCGTCCGCGCAATTCAGGCCAAGGGGTACACCGAGCCCACCCCCGTGCAGGTGGAAACTATCCCCGTAGTGCTCGCCGGGCGCGATGTCGTCGTATCCGCCCAGACCGGCACCGGCAAGACCGCCGCCTTCGTGCTCCCGATCATCAACCGGCTCGGGCCCCATCGCCCCGGCGGCGTGCGCGTGCTCGTGCTCGAGCCCACCCGTGAGCTGGCCGCCCAGGTCGATGCCGAGTTTCGCGCGTTTGCCCAGTTCACCGACCTGCGCGTGACGCTGGTGCAGGGCGGAGTGGGGCATACCAAGCAGCGCAACGGCCTGCGCGACGGCACCGACATCGTCATCGCCACTGTCGGGCGTTTGCTGGAGCACATGGTGGATCGTACCCTCAACTTTGATTCGTTGCAGGTGCTCGTGCTCGACGAGGTCGACCGCATGCTGGACATGGGATTTGTCGATGCTGTGAAGGCCATCGTCGCCCGCTGTCCGCAGAAGCGCCAGACGCTCTTCTTCTCGGCGACCATTCCTCCGGCCATCGAGGACATGGCCCGTTTCGCCTTGCACAACCCCGCGCGCATCAACATTGGGCGCGCCCGCACCATCCCGGCTTCCGTCACCCACTCCATGTATCCCGTGGGCGGGGCGCTGAAGTTTCAGCTGCTGTTGGCCCTCCTCAAGAAGACCGAGATCGGCAGAGCGATCATCTTTTGCCGTACCCGGGATGGCGCCGACCAGATTGTGCGCCGGCTCAAGGATGCCGAGCACTCCGCCTCCGTGCTCCACGGCGACCGCAGCCAGGGCCAGCGCAAGGCCGCCCTGGCCGGCTTCAAGGATGGCTACTACAAGATTCTCGTCGCCACCGACCTGGCCGCTCGCGGCCTCGATCTGGCGGACGTGTCCCATGTGATCAACTTCGACATCCCGATGACGCCCGACGATTACGTGCACCGGGTGGGTCGTACGGGCCGCTCAGAGGCGGTGGGCGATGCCTTCACTCTGTTCACTCCGCGCGAGACCAACGCGGTGAAGGCGATCGAGCGCTATATCCGCGCCGAGATTCCGCAGAAGAAGCTGGCCGGCTTCAACTACTCCGCCGAGGCCTCGGCCCCCGTGCGGGAGGAGTCCGGTCCGCGGGCCAAACGCCAACGTGAAGAGTTGCCCGACGCTCGTGGCTGGTCGGAGACCACCCTGGGCGCAGCGAAGCAGGCGAACCGCCCGGCTGCGGCCCCGGTCGAAGGCCAGCGCAAATTCTTCACCCTGCCCCAGACTGGGCACCAGACCAAGACCAAGCCCAGGGCGGAGGCGGCTGCCGAGCCCCGCGGGAAGGGCAAGCCGGCCGGCCGCAAGCCCAAGCCCGATGCCGGGGTCAAGAAGGGCAAGGCCGCCGCGCAGGCCAAGGCCCACTCCGAGCCCAAGCCGCGCAGTCACGGCAAGCTCGGAGCCCATGCCAAGAGTCGCGAGAAGGCTCGTCCTGGTGCCACGAATCATTCGAAGCGTCCGCCCGCCAAGAGCAAACGGCGCTGAGTTGCCGGGTGGGGGCGAGCCGGGTTTCGGCCTTGGGGCCGACCGCCAGGGAGGCCCAGGCGGTGCCGCGTCTCGATTTCGGTAAACCAAGGCTTGAGCACGGGGCCGGCCCGCCCGATTTTCCCGGTACCCCCACCGCGCATGCTCTGGCTTTACCGACTTCTCTTCCTTCCCGCGATGCTGCTGGCCTCGCCGTTCTATCTGCGCCGCATGATCAAGCGGGGCGGGTATCGCGCCGGGTTTGGGCACCGCTTCGGCGAGGTGCCGGTCCTGCCGGCCAAACGCCCCGGAGTCGCCAGGGTGTGGTTGCAGGCCGTCAGCGTGGGTGAGTTGCTGGCCATGGGGCCGTTGCTCAAACGCCTGGCCGAGAGCGGGCGGGCGGAAGTCTATCTCACCACCACCACGAGCACGGGCTATGCGATCGCCAAGGAGAAGTACGCCGGGGTCACGATTGGCGTGGGCTATTTTCCGCTGGATTGGTGGCTGTTTAGCCGGCGCACCTGGCAGCGCGTTCAGCCCGATCTGGTGCTGCTGGCGGAGAGTGAGCTTTGGCCCGAGCATCTGACGCAGGCCAAACGCCGTAGTGTTCCGGTGGTGCTGCTGAACGCCCGCCTGTCGGATCGCAGCTTCCGCCGCCTGCTTGCTGTGAAGACGCTGGCCGCGAGCCTCTATCGGCGCGTGGCGCGCATCCTGCCCTCGTCGGAGCAGGATGCCGGGCGTTTCCGTCAGCTCGGGGTGCCGGGCGAGAAGCTTACCACCACCGGCAATCTCAAATTCGACGTCTCCATTCCCGAGCTCGATCCGTGGACGCGCTCGATGCTGCGCCGCGAGCTGGGCTTCACGGATACCCAGCTGGTGGTGCTCGGCTCCTCCACTTGGCCCGGCGAGGAGCTCGCCCTGCTGCGGCTGCTGGAGCGGGCTCGCCGTGATGGGGTGATCTGCCAGCTGTTGTTGGTTCCTCGGCACGCCGAACGCCGCGGGGAGATCGAGGCGCTGCTGGGCACCCGCCCGCTCAACTGGCAGCTGCGTTCGCGTGGCAATGCCATGGGGCTGGTTGATGTGTGTGTGGGCGATACGACGGGCGAGCTGGCCAAGCTCACGCAGGTGGCCGATTTGGTCTTCATCGGTAAGAGCCTGCCCCCGAACGAGGGCGGGCAGACGCCGATCGAGGCGGCGTCGCTGGGCAAGCCGCTGTTGTTCGGGCCGGGAATGAGCAATTTCCGCGTCGCCGCCGCGGCGTTACGCGAGTGCGGGGCGGCCATCCTGGTGGCCGACGAGGTCGAGGTGGTGGACCAGGGGCTGGCGTTGTTGCGTGATGAGAAACGCCGCGCGGCGATGGCGGCCGCGGCCCGCGCCTGGCACACGGCCAATCAGGGTGCAATGGAGCGCAGTTGGCACGAGTTGGAGCGCTATCTGCCCGCCGGAAAGTGAGCGCGACGCGCCCGGACCGTCCGCAGGCTCGCCGATCACAAGGGGCGACGGCTACGCCGGCGTAGCGGCCGGGCTGAGGGCGCGCGCCAACGCCGCCTCGAACTCGGCGATCGAGAAGGGCTTGTGCAGGAGCGCATCGATCCGGATGTCGGCCAGGGCGGAGCGCTCCTCCTCGGTGATCTTGCCGCTGATCACGATCAATGGGCCCTGGTAGGGCAGGGCGCGGGCTCGATGGGCGAGCTCGATCCCGGTGAGCCCGGGCATATTGAGATCCATGATGATGCCGTCGAAGTCGCCCGGGGTGCCGGAGAGGCGCAGCCAGGCATCCATGCCGTCGCTGGCCGTGGTGATGCGGTGACCCTTTCGTGTCAGCAGTCGGGTGACGATGCGGGAGACGGAGTCGTCGTCGTCGGCCACGAGGAAATGCCGGCCCGCCAAAGGGGTGGCGGGCGGACGGGCGGGGGCGGCCGGGGCGGTGGCCGTTGCAGCGGGTATAGCGGCGGGGGCCGGGCTCTGGACGGGCAGGACCAGATGGAAGCTGGTGCCCATCCCCGGAGTGGATTCCACGTCGATGCGGCCGCCAAAACCGGTGACGAGGTGCCAGATGGTGGCCAGGCCCAGGCCGGTGCCGTGGCCGACTCCCTTGGTGGTGAAGAAGGGCTCGAACAGGCGCTCGCGCACCTCGGGCGAGATTCCGCAGCCGTTGTCGGTGACACTCAGCCGCAGCCAGCCGTGAGTCCCGGCCTCCGGCTTGGCGGGAGGCGGCGACGGGCTGCCGCCTAACAGCTCCGCTGATACGGTGATGGTGGCTGTCCAGTCAGGAGGGGGCGGGGACGCGAGCTTGCCGGCGAGCGCATCGCGGGCGTTGATCAGGAGATTGAGCAGGATCTGGTGCAGGTCGCCCAAGGGTAGATACAGGTTCGGCAGGGAGGGGGCCACGACGGATTGTAGGACGATGCGCCGATCGAAGGAGTGGCGGACCAGGGCGATATTGGCGGCGGCGAGCTGGGCCAGGTCGATGGCCTCGATGGAATGCTCGTGTTTGCGGCCGAAGGTGAGGAGGCGGCGGGTGAGCTCGCCGGCCCGGCGGGCGGCGTCGGCGATCACGGCCAGCTCGCTTTGGAGGTCGGGCCGCTCGGGGCAATGCGACTGGACGAGCTCGGTGTTGAGCGCGATGGGGGTAAGCAGATTGTTGAACTCATGGGCGATGCCGCCGACAAGCTCGCCGATCGCGCGCAAGCGGCGCCCTTGGGTGAGCTCGGCGTCCTGCTGGCGGCGGACCGTGATATCGTCGGAGAGGAAACAGCAGCGCAGGGGCCGGCCGGGAGCGACCAGAGGCACCAGCGTGATGGCGAAGAGCTGCCGGGTGGCGCTGCGCTCGGTTTCGCGCCGGAGGGTTTTGCCGGCGGCCGCACAGCTTTCAAACTGGGCCCGCCAGAACTCGGTGCGCTCCGGCGAGAGGTGGAGGTCGGCGAGCGGAGTGTTCGCGGCCGGAGCAGCGGCCAGGCCGAGCTGTTGCACGGCCTCGGGGTTGAGGGAGACGATCTGCCAGTCGTCGCCGGCCTGTTCGACGACACCCAGGGCCAGGGGGAGGTTCTCGTAGAGGGCGCGCAACAACAGCTCGGACTGCTGGAGTGCGGCGGCGGCGGCGCGGGAGGCGCTGACATCCTGTGCGGTGCCGAAGATGCCGGTCTGCCGGCCGGCGGAGTCGCGGATGGGCCGGCCGCGCACGTTGACGATCTTGCGGTGGCCCGGGCGCGGCTCGATGGTCAGGTCGAATTCGTAGGGCGTGCCGACCCGCTGGATCTGCTCGAGGGCGGCGCGCCAACGGGTGCGATCGGCGGGGATGCCGCGTTCAATGAGGTTTTGGAGGTTGGGTACGCCGCCGGCCGGGTCGTATTCGAACACGCGGTAGAGCTCGTCGGACCAGATGGCGGGCCCTTGGGGGTCGAGCGGGCGGCGCGAGTGGCCGATTTGGGAGAAATGCTGGGCCTCGGCCAATAGCTCGCGGCTCTCGCGCAGTTCCTCGGACTGGAGGGCGATCCGGCGGTGGAGCAATTGCTGGCGGCGCAGAGCCCAGAGGGTGACGAGCAGGGCCAGCGCCAGGGCGCTCGTGGCGGGGATGAGCACCTGGCGGAGGGTAGGGCCGCGGGACTCGTAGCGGCCAAACCACTTGGTGTAGATCTCGACCGTCCGGCCGGTGGTGGAGAGGGTGGCGAGGGCTTCGTTGATGCGGCCGAGAAGCTCGAGGTCGCCTTTGCGGGTGGCGATGCTGAACGCGACCTTGAAGCCCGGCAGCACGAGGCCTAGGGGCTCGACATTGCTGATACCCTGGGCATGTGCCTGGGAGAGGCCTGAAAGCCGGGAGATTAGCACGGCGTCGACATGGCCTTGGGAGAGTGCCCGCATCGCCTCGGTGCTGGTCGCGTGCAGGATGAAGGCCTCGTCGAACTGGTTCGCGAGCAGGAAATCGCGGCCTTGCTGGTGGGCGGCGATGCGGGCCCGCTGTTGCCGGAGGTCCTCGAGACTGCTGAAGCGGTGGTCGCCGCGGCGCACGAAGAAATCGCCGTAGTTGATGAGGATGGGTTGCGAGTACTCGCAGGGAGCCTCGACGCTTGGATTGATGGCGTGGAACTGGCCGATGTCGTGGAGGCCGGCTCTGAGGTTGGCGATATCTTGGGTGGCGGGGACTTCGCTTCGATCCAGGCGTGCGTGCAGTACCTCTGCGACCGCATCAAGCATGTCGACACCGTAACCGGTGAGGCCGTCGGATTCGTCGCGATAACTGTAGGGAAAGTTGTCGTTCGCGGCGCTGACGGTCAGCACCTGGCCGGCAGGAAGCGCGGCGGGTGCGGCGGCACGGACCGAGCCGGCGACAAACAGACAGGCGAAACCCAGGCGCAGGGTTGCGGCTGCGGAAGGGCGTCGGAGGGGAGGTCGGGCTGGGAGCGGGGTGCTCAATCGAAGGAGACAGCAGGCTAACGCGGCCCAAGCCACAAAGAAAGCCAAAGGAAGGAGGGGGGTGGCTTTCGGAAGGTCGGCGGGAGCGAGGGACTAGGGAAAACGCCGGTAGCGGTAGTGCTCGAGGATGTGGGTGCTGTGGACTGCGACGAGGGGAGGGTATGCCGACTGTCTCGGGTGGTGAAGCAAGCGGAGCACCGAAGCCCCGGTCCACACAGGGACGAGGCGGGCCGTGGCTCGGGTCTTCAGGCCGCGTCGACAGGTGATGCTGGGGCTTGAAGCCCGCGCTGAAGCGGCGGGCTACGGGACGGGGCTATGACAGTACCGGGCGGGCGCGGCGCAGGGGAGGCAGACCAAGGGCGGCGCGATCGAGCCGGCGCGCCAGTTCCAGCAGGGCGATGCGTACCCGGTAGTATTCCGAGGGGCGATTGCGGGCGTGCCAGATTTCGGAAACGTCGGCCTCGAAGCGGCGCAGTTCGTCGGCGATGAAGGCGGGTTGGGGGGCGGCACTCGGCACCTTCTGCTTCTTTGCAAGGGAGGCGAGCAGGCCGCCGAGGGCTTGCATCAGCGCCTGGCCGCGGGCGCCCACCAACGCCTCGCGCAACGCGAGCGGATCCTGCGGATGCGCGGAGGCGGCCACCCGGGCGAGCTGGGCGCGCAGCTTCTCGATCTTTGCATACGCGGCGAAGGCCTGCACCGGCTTGGTTGCGAGGATACCGACCGGCAGACCGGTGGCTTCGTCCCAGTCGGTGGACGGGCGGTGCGGCGACGGGTCGAACCAGAGCACGAGCTGCTTCCATGGCACGACGGCGGCCGAGCCGAGCTCGCGCAGGAGGCGGGCGTAGGTCTGCGACGGATCGCCGATCTCGAGGGTGTTGAAGGCGGTGTCGAAGGCGGCGGCGGTGGTGGCGCGCACATTCCAGGACGCGGCGGCGCCCAGGAGCAGGCCGTGGTGGCTGTTGCCCAGGGCGTTGATGTGGCCGCGGTCGCCCCAGTCGGTGTTGAGAAAGCCGGTCGCACCGGTGCGCCGGCCACGTTGGGCGAAACCGAGGATGTTGGCGGTGGCCGTATCGAGATCATTGGACCAACGGTCCCAGCCGCAGCAACCGGGGCAGACGTAGAAGGGGCGGGCGGCCTTGCGGAAGAGAGCGCTCTTGGTGTCGTGCAGGTCGGCGGAATAGTCCCAGTCGAGGGCGATGGCGTCCTTGGGCACCTCGCGGACGAGCTCGGGGTGGTTGCCCACGATGTCGCCCCAGAACATGGGGACGGCGCCGGCTTCGCGCACCACGGCCATGAGCTGCTTGAGAAAATCGACGTAGAGGCGGCCGGCGCCGTGCCGGGCGGCAAAGCCGGTGTTGCGACCTTTGCCGAGATCGAAGGTCTCGTCGCAGCAGAGATTAAAATGCTTCGTGCGGAAGAGCGGGCGCAGCTCGAGGATCAACTCGCGCACGAGCGCGAGCGAAGCTGGGTTGCGGCAATCGAGGGTGTAGTGGCCCATGCGATCCCACCACGAAAAGGGCAGGGCGGAGCCGTCGAGGGTATACTCGTTGAGGTGCTGCTTTCGCGGGGCGACCAGCCCGGTGTAGAAGTGCCCAAACGTGCTCAGCGAGGGGACGAGTTCGATGTGGTGGCGGGTGCAGTGCTCGTCGAGGGCGAGGATGTCGTCGGCGGTGAGCGGGTCGGCGCCGGCCCACAGGTCGGGATGGTGGCGGAAGGCGAAGGTGTGCTCCACGTAGAGCTGGAGCTGGTTCAACTTGTACTGCGCCATCTTCTCCACGAGGGCGAAGAGCGTGGCGCGGGTGGGGACCTTGCCCCGGGAGATGTCGTGATAGAAGCCGCGTACCAGATAATCGGGGGCGTCGTCGATGCGCAGGGCGGGCAGTTCCGCGCCGCACTGGCGCACAATCTGGAGCAGGGTTTGCAGGGCGTAGAAGAGGCCGGCCCCGTCGGCGGCCACGAGCGTGATCTGCTTGGCGGCGATGGTGAGCGAGTAGCTCTGCGCCGCGCCTCCTTCGATGGTGCAGACGATGGCGCCGGCGACCGGGGAGAGCAGGGGGGCGTCGGTGGTGTGGGTGGCGATCTCGTCGACGAGGCGCTGGGCGAGCGCGTCGGTGGTCGGTTCGGAGCAGTCGGGCAGGACTAGGCGTTTGGCGTGGGCCAACGGGAACGATCCGCGGGTGTAGCGCAGGCGACGGGGGGGAGGGAGCAGTTGCAGCTCGGGCATGGCGCGACGATTGGCGGGCGACCGGCCGACGGCAATGCCAGGGTTGGAGGGACTGTCGCAGCGGTCCCTCCGTCTGCCTTGGTCGCGCTTGTCTGTGGGCAGGAATCAGGCATGCTCGCGCACGTCGGTTAGCGAGGCTCAGGGGCACATCCCGGCGTTTATGATCCGAGCCGGCTTCAGGTGGCTCCTGTTTGCCCGGACTTGTCACGGTACCCTCCGATGTTGCCCCCATCTCCATTCGCCGTTGAATCGATCGAACTGTTACAGTTGCCGGGTTCGCTGCACCACCCGGTCTTGTTCGGTTGCGCAGTCCTTGCCTCGCTGGTGCTGGGCTGGCTGCTGATGAGACGGATGCGCCGTGTGCTGCGTGGTTTGGCGTGGGGTGAACCGGCGCACCTGTTGCGGGCGGAAGGGGCGGAGTCGCGGGCGGCGCCGGTAGCTCGCGCGCTGCCTGCCGAGTTGGTGGCGGTGATCGGTGCTGCAGTTGTGGTGGGGCTCGAGTCCGAAGCGCACATCGTGGCGATCACATCGGCGGACCCGTTGGCCGAACCGGGGTACCAAGCGCCGGCGTGGGCCAACGAGGGGCGCCGGCAGCATTTCGCGAGTCACAAAGTGCGCTGACGGGTCGATCCCCGGCTGACGGCGGTGGTGGCTGGACGGCTTCGCTCTCAAGCTACGGGCGAGACGATGCCGGATTTCCGCTCGACGCTCCTTGGAGCGGGCGGAATTGTGTCCGTACTTTCCCTGAAATGAGCACCGCCGGTCCCGATTTCTCCGCCCTCCTTGCCCGCCGCACGCAGCGCATGCAGCGCTCCGCCATTCGCGAGATCCTCAAGGTTACCGAGGACCCGGAAATCATCTCCTTTGCCGGCGGGCTGCCCAATCCGCGCACCTTCCCGGTGGCGGACGTGGCCGAGGCGGCCGCAAAGGTGCTGCGCGAGGCCGGCACCTCCGCCCTCCAGTATGCTACGACGGAGGGCTACCGGCCGTTGCGCGAATTCATCGCCCGCCGCTACTGGGAGAAACAGCAGCTGCGTATTGATCCGGACGAGATTCTCATCACCAACGGTTCCCAACAAGGCCTCGACCTGCTCGGCAAAGTACTGCTCGACGCCGGCGACCCGGTGTTGCTCGAGCGTCCAGCCTACCTGGGCGCGATCCAGGCCTTTTCTTCCTACGAACCGAAGTTCTCCGCCGTCACCCTGGAGGACGACGGCCCCAACCTGGCCGAACTCGAGGCGGCGCTCGACCGGCAGCGTCCCAAGCTCTTCTACACGGTGCCCAACTTCCAGAACCCCTCCGGCCTTTCGTATTCGGCGGCGAAGCGCGAGGTGGTGGGCCGCCTCTGCGGGCAGCGGCCGGTGGTGCTGGTGCAGGACGATCCCTATGGCGAGTTGCGCTTTCGGGGGGAACCGCTGCCGTCGCTCAAACACCACTGTCCCTCCTGCGTGTTGCTGGGTTCGTTCTCCAAGGTGGTGGCGCCGGGCCTGCGGCTGGGCTGGATCTGCGCGCCGCGCCAGTTGATGGATCTGATGGTGACCGCCAAGCAGGGCGTCGATCTCCACTCCAACTACTTCTCCCAGCGGGTGGTGCACCAGCATCTGCTCGACCACGACTTGGACACCCACATCGCGATGGTGCGCGCCCTCTACGGCCGGCAATGCGATGCGATGGTGGCGGCGATCAAGAAGCATTTCCCGGCCGACGTGAAGTCGAGCGAGCCGGATGGAGGCATGTTCCTCTGGGTGCGCCTACCCGAGGGAGTCTCGGTGATGGAGCTCTTCAAGGTCGCGATCGCGCGCAAGGTGGCGTTCGTGCCCGGATCGGCGTTCTTCATCGATGCCGACGATCGGCATCTGCGGCTGAACTTCTCCAACTCCGACGAGGCCCGTATTGACGAGGGCATGCGTCGCTTGGGCGAAGCGATCCGCCAGGTGCGGGTTGGTTGAGGCGGGTTGCCCGGCCTGAACTGGGCGAGCGTGCCCGCACTACTCGCGTTGGCGGTCGGGTGCGGGCACCCTCCCACAGCGGAATGGTTACGGGCGATGCCGGGGGCGATCGGCCCCCAGCTTCCCCTGTTCCGGCGTTACGCTGCCTTCTTGGCCAGCGGTAGGATCTTCTCCACTTTCGCCAAGAGGACGTCGTTTTGGAAGGGTTTGCCGATGTAGTCGCTGATGCCCAAGTGGCTGGCGCGTTCGACGCTGGTGGCGCCTCCCTCGGCGGTGAGCATGATGACGGGAGTGGCGTCGCCCTTTTCGCGCAGCAGCGTGAGCATCTGGATGCCGTCCATCTGGGGCATGGTGATATCGAGAATGATGAGGTCGGGCTTGTGCTCGGCAGCGGCCTTGAGGCCATCTTCGCCGTTGGCGGCCTCGATGAGCGCGCAATCGTATTCTTTAAACGCTCGCGCCAGAATCATCCGGATGGTCTTGGAGTCGTCGATAGTGAGGAGTTTGTGCATGGCGGGGCTAGTCGTTCTTGAACATGAGGTCCGCGATCACGCTGCGGCCGTCGACCTGGAAAATGTAGGTACGACGCACGGCTCCACGCGGGGGTTGGATGGCAATGTCGCTCCCCCAGACCACGGTGGGGATGGTGAGCTTGCAGGGGTAACCGAGATCATGGATTCGGTTTTTGAAAACGCCGACCGTCATGTTCGTGAGCTCGCCGATGACGTCGGAGGCGATCTCGCGGCCTCCCTCGATAGCCTCCTGCTCGGTCATGCCGAGCATGCTTTGCACGATGGAGTGAACGAGGGTTTCGGAGAGGTAGATGAAGACGAGCCCGGAGATTTCGCCGGCGAAGCCGACGTTGCCGACGGCGATGGTTCCAGCCAAGTCCGGGGGGCGATGCCAAGGTTCAGTGGCGGGTACCGGCGAGGCACCATGAACCGGAATGGCCTTCTTTTGCAGCATGGTCTGGAAGACCTTCTGTACGGCCTGCTCGATGCATTCCTTGAAGAGGTCCTCGGTGAGGTCGGTCGGCATGGGATCGGATAAGGGCGGCGGCGGTGATCGAGCGGGGCGTGTGGCCTGGGACTAGTTCCGTTGAGGGCCACGGAGGCGCGCCCCAGTGATGGAAGGTTTCTTCCTCATCGGCTCCCGGGGCCGCGGCTTCAGCGTGTTCGGCGTATTTGTGGATTTTTTGCCGAAAGCCAGCCGGGCGGGGCGGCGACAGAGCTGGACAGGACAGCGTGTCCCTCGGGATGCGCGCCACCCATCTGCCGGCCGCGAATACCGGGAGGTGCCGGGCAAAAGCCGGCCCCGGGCGGCACTTACAACGCTAAAGACCCCAGGCTAGGTAATGGAGAGAGGCATCGGGGAGGACTGTGGTTCGCCTGTTGCCGTTACGAATGGGCGGCGCTGGCGCCCTCGCCGCGTTCTCAGAGCAGCCGTTCGAAGAGCGTGAGGTGGGCCTCGATCTGGCGGTCGGGGGCGAACTGTACCCGAGCCCACGCCTGGGAGGCGGCGGCCATCGTCGCGCGGCGTTCGGGCTGACTGAGCAAACCGGCCAGCGTTTGGGTGAAGCGCGCGTGGTCGCCGGCGGGAATGAGGTATCCGGTGACCCCTTCGTGAAAACACTCACCGGCTCCGCCGACGGCGTAGCTCACCACCGGCAGGCCAGCGCATTGGGCCTCGACGAGGAAATTGGGGAGCGACTCGCGCTGCGAGGTGAGCACCGCGATGGCGGCGGTGCGGTAGAATGGGGTCGGGTCGGCCTGCCAGCCGTGAAATGCGACGCGGTCGGTGAGGCCAAGCGCGGCCGCCTGGCGTTCGCAGGCGGGGCGGGTCGGGCCGTCGCCCACGAAGGCGAGTTTCCACGGCAGGCCGCGCGGGAGTGTAGCGGCGATCCCGAGGAGTTCGCGTTGGTTCTTCTCGGGGCGAAATTGGGCAACGTTGAGCAGGACCGGTGGACGGTCGGCGGTGGCCGGTGCGGGGGCGAGGGCCTCGCGGCTGTCGTCATTAGGTGGCGACGAAGGGCCGCCGTCGAGCAGGGTGGAGTGGAGTAACGCGTTGGGGATGACGGTGCAGTGCTCGGCGGCGCCTTCGGGCGCGACCAGGGTGCGTCGGGCGAACTCGGAGTTGGCAATCACGTGGTGGGCGGTCCGCAGGGAACGCCGGTAGAGCCACGGCAGACTCTTGCCTGTGCGGACGGTGGCAACGACAGCGGCCTGCGGGAGCGCGCTCTGCAGTTGGCCGGCGCGGCAGTTCGCCATGCGGCCCATGCACAGGATGATGTCCGGCGCTGCGGCGCGGGCGGCACCGACGAGTCCGGGGGCGAACCAGTCGAGTCCGGTATCGAAGGGCTGGAGCGCGCGAAGAACGACGGCGGAGCCGGCCAGTTCGGTGGTGAGCGTGCCGCCGGGGCGGAAGGTGAGCAGCGAGACGGCGTGGCCGCGGGCGGCGAAGGCGCGGGAGAGAAAGACGGTTTGGCGCTCGGTGCCGCCACCGCGGAGTCGGTCCTGGAGGAGGAGAATTTTCATTGCTCCGCAGGGGTGGGGCGCGACATTCGCGGCGAGACGACGATGAACAACAGCTTATTCAATCTGGTGCTGCGTTGGGCTTTTCTGGCGATGGGCGTGGCGTTGGCGGCGAAGATTGTGCCGGGCATTCACTGCGCAGACGGCGCGACGCTGCTGGTTGTCGTGGTTCTTCTGAGCCTCTTCAATGCCTTTCTGAAACCGTTGTTGGTGCTCTTCACCCTGCCGCTGGTGATTCTTTCGGCGGGGTTTGGGCTGTGGCTGATCAACGCCTTTCTGCTCTGGGCGACCAGTCGGATGGTGGAAGGATTCTATGTCGAGGGGCTATGGGCCGCGCTGCTGGGGTCGATGATCATTAGCCTGACCAATATGGCGTTTTCGACCTTGGTGGGGCCGAACAAGGTCAAGGTTCGCCGCGCGCCTCCGCCTTCGGCGCCGCCGCCGCCGCGCCCCACGCCGCCGCCGGGCAAGGGTGATGTGATCGACGTGTGAGCGGTGGTGGCCGGAGTTGGTGGTAGCGGTACACCGGCAGCCACGGCGGGAGATTGGCGTCGGGACTGTGGCGAAGTCGGAGGGAGAGAGCGCGCATTCCTACGGGTTCTTTACCAACCGGGGCTTTTCAATGGCCGCGCGGAGCCGAGACTCGGGATGGTTGCCTCGGATACCGGGGCGGCTCACCGCAACCCCATGACCACTGTTCGATCGTTCTCCTCCCTCGTGCGGGTCGCTGTCGCATTCGTGCTGTGCGCGGCCGCCGCCCGGCTACAGGCGCAGCCGACGCTGACCGCGCCGGGCACGAGCAATCTCGGGGCGGGCCAGGTGACGCTCGCACTCCAGTCGAACGCGACCGGGACGGGCTATTTCACACTCCTGGAGGGGGCGGCCCCAAAGCTTGGAACCGGTGCGCAGACCAAGGCGGGCAAGGACGGCAACGGCGCCGCAGCGGCGCGGTTCGGCTCGCTCAAGCTTGCGGCCAACACGGTCGCTGGCTGCACGGTCGGTAACTTGAAGGCGGGCACGGCGTACACCGTCTGCTTCACGGCTGACGACGGGGCGACCTTGCAGGGCACGGTGGCGAGCGGTGCGTTCGCCACTCCGGCGGTGGCGACCTTGACCGGGCGCGAGTGGACCGGCGTCGGACCGGAGCGTTTTTCGCCAAACATCGCCCACAATCCTTCGCTCACGATCGCCCCCGATGGTCGGCCCTGGGTAGTGTTTCCAGATGGTGGTTACGGGAACCGTGCGACGGTGAGGCGCTTCAACGGTACGACTTGGGAATTGGTCGGCGCACCGGGCTTTTCCGACGGCGCGGTGGATCCGGTCCAACTGGTGTTCGCCCCGGACGGTACGCCCTATGTCGCCTACGAGGATGGCGCGCATGGGCAGAGTGCGTCGGTGATGAAGTTCACCGGCACCGCGTGGGTGCGAGTCGGCAACGCGGGCTTCTCGGGCGGGCGCTCCGACTTTGTGCAGTTGGTGATCGGACCGGAGGGCACTTTGTATGTCGGCTACTTCGACATCTCGGCCGCCTACAAGGCGACAGTGATGAAGTTCAACGGAACGAACTGGGAAGCGGTGGGCGGGGTCGGTTTCTCCGGGGTAAGCGTCTACTACATCAGTTTGGCAATCGCTCCGAACGGCATGCCGTACATGGCGTTTCAGAGCTGGGAGAACAGCGGGCGCGCGTCGGTGATGCGGTTCACGGGCACGGCCTGGGAGCTCGTTGGGGGAGCCGGGTTTACTCCCAGCGATATTGGGCGGCTGAGTCTGGCGATCGGCCCGGACGGCACGCCCTTCCTGGCCTTTGTTGATTCCTCGGTTGAGCACCGGGCGACGGTGTTGAAGTTCAGCGGGAGCAACTGGGTGCCGGTGGGCGCGGCTGGGTTCTCGACCGAAGGCATCGACTTTCCTCGCCTCGCAATCGCCCCCGATGGTGCGCCGCTGCTCGCGTTCCACGACCGCTCCTACGACCCCATCATGACGGTGATGGCCTATCGAGGCTCGACCTGGACGCTGCTCGGCAGCGCGGGCCTCGGGGCCGGCTTCGGACTCTATCCAATCCTGGCCCTCGCCCCGGACGGCACGCCCTTCGTCGCCTACGAGGACGTGATCACCGAGTCGGGGCTGGGCGTATCGAATATCATCGTGAAGCGCCTGTCCGTTCCGGTGCCGACGACCTACGCGGAGTGGGTGGCGACGAACTTTAGCGTGGCGGCGCAGGGGCAGCCGGAGGTCACCGGTCCGTTGGCCGATCCGGACGGGGCGGGCGTGGTGAATCTGCAGCGCTTCGCCCACAACCTGGCGCCGCATGGCCCGGTGGCGGCTCCGGCGATCTATACGATTGTGTCTGAAAACGGGACACAATACCCGGCGCTGCAGTTCAACCGACTGAACACGGCGCCGGGCCTGAAGTACGTCGTGCAGGCGAGCACAGATCTGGTGCAGTGGAGCGACGTCTCCACGTGGACCGCCGGCGCTGCCACGCGGGTCACGGCGCGTGATTCGCTCGCGCTCGGTTCTGCCCCGCGGCGCTTCCTGCGCCTGCAGGTGACGCTGCCGTGATCCGGGTTTTCGCTGGCAGGCTTTTCAACTTCTTCCCGATGCACGTTCCCTCATTTCGTTTCGCGCTCCGCTGCGGCGGGCTCTTTGTTGCTGGGTTTGCGTTTCTCGCGGTCGCTGCGTTTGCCCAGCCGACGCTGACCGCGCCCGCCACGAGCAATCTCGGCGCGGGCCAGGTGACGCTCGCGCTCAAGTCGAGCGCTGCTGGCACCGGCTATTTCACGCTGCTGGAGGGCTCGGCCCCGAAGCTCGGGACCGGCGCGCAAACCAAGGCGGGCAAGGACGGCAATGGCGCCGCGGCGGCGCGCTTCGGCTCGCTCAAGCTCGCGGCCAACACGACCGGCGTCTACACCGTGGACAATCTCAAGGCGGGCACGCCGTACACTGTTTGTTTCACCGCCGACAACGGTGCGGCGCTGCAGGGCATGGCGGCTACGGCCCGCTTCACGACCGGCGCGGTCGCCAATCCGGCGGGTGCGCTGTGGACGGCGGTGGGCGGGGCCGGGTTTTCCGTCGCGCGCGCCGACTATATTCGCATGGCACTGGCGCCGGACGGATCGCCCTGGGTGGCGTACGACGACTCCAGCCAGGAGGGGAAACTCACGGTGATGCGTTTTGATGGCACGGCGTGGGTCGGCGTGGGTTCGGCCGGTTTCTCGGCGGCGGCGATCGACCAGGCGATCCGGTTGGCCTTCGCGCCCGATGGCGCGCCGCACGTCGCTTATGTTGACAATAAGAATACGGCTCGAGTCTCGGTGAAGAGATTCGATGGATCGTCCTGGATACCGGTTGGATCTGAAGCCGCGACGGGCGACAGATCCATGGGTCTCAATCTCGGCTTCTTCCCTGATGGTTCGCCTTATCTCGTGTGCCAGAGCCTCGGCACCGTTTCCAGCATCTCGCTGTTCCGGTACGATGGCGCGCAGTGGCGCGAAGCCGAGGGATTTGGCGCGGCGCACGGGTTTGGCGTGGCGCATAACTATCCGGTTCTGGCGATGGGCCCGGATGGGACGCCCTTCGTGGGCTATCAGGACGGTGCCACCTTTGGTGCCGGCGTGGTAAGATACGACGGCACGGCGTGGGTGCAGGTGGGCGACGCCGTGTTCTCCCCTGGCACGATCAGCGACGGTAACAGTCTGGCGATCGCGCCGGATGGCACTCCGTATTTCTCCTACACGGACTTGAGCGACGATGGGCGTGCGTCGGTGAAGCGCTATGACGGGGCGAAGTGGGTGTCGGTGGGGGCGCGGGGCTTCTCGGGAAACGTCACCATGACCACCAGTATGGCGATCGCGCCCGATGGCGTGCCGCATGTGGCGTTCAATGCCTGGCGCGGGTGGAACGGGACCGTGATGAAGTTCAGCAGCGGGGCATGGTTGAACGAGGGCCCGCCCGCATTCACCGCCGCCGCCGCCGTGCTGCCTCAGCTCGCGCTCACGCCAGACGGATTGCCGTGCCTCGTCTTTCAGGACGAGGCGAGCGGGTACAAAGTGACGGTGATGAAATTTGCGCCTCCACAAACCTATGCCGGGTGGGTGCAGGCGAACTTTACGGCCGCGGATCAGGGCAAACCAAAGGTGAGCGGGGCCACGGCGGATCCTGACGGGGCGGGTTTGCCCAACCTCCTTCGTTTCGCGCACGACCTGCCAGCCCGCGGCCCGGTGGCGGCGCCGGTGGCGGCTGTCACGGTGATTGAAAACGGGGCACGCTACGCGGCGTTGCGCTTTCCGCGCCGCAGCAGCGCCCCCGGTCTCTCCTATGTCGTGCAGGCCAGCAGTGATCTCGTCACGTGGACGACCGTTTCCTCGTGGAAAGCCGGTGCCACCACTGTGGTGACCGCGCGGGATTCGGTCGCCCTCGGCGCGGGCCCGCGGCGCTTCCTGCGCCTGCAGGTGACGCTACCGTGAGGCGGGTTGGCCGCGGTACTCGCGCTCTTCATTTTCTCCTATGCAAGCTACCTCGTTTTCTTTTGCGGCCCGCTCCGGCGGACTCGCGGTGGCTGCGTTCGCGTTTCTCGCGGTCATTGCGTTTGCCCAGCCGACGCTGACCGCGCCCGCCACGAGCAATCTCGGCGCGGGCCAGGTGACGCTCGCGCTCAAGTCGAGCGCTGCTGGCACCGGCTATTTCACGCTGCTGGAGGGCTCGGCCCCGAAGCTCGGGACCGGCGCGCAAACCAAGGCGGGCAAGGACGGCAATGGCGCCGCGGCGGCACGGTTCGGCTCGCTCAAGCTCGCGGCCAACACAGCCGCTGGCTACACGTTGGGCAATCTGAAGGCGGGCACGGCGTACACCATCTGCTTCACCGCGGACGACGGCGCGACGCTGCAGCCCACGGTGGCGACCGTGGGGTTTGCCACCAATGCAAGCGTCAATCTCGAGGGGGCGCCGTGGGCCGTCGCGGGTGACCGGCTTACGCCCGGTAGCAATCCGGGCTACACCAGCGTGGCATTTGCTCCCGACGGCACGCCGTACGTCGCCTTCCAGAACGACTCCAGCGATTACCGGGCAACGGTGAAGCAACTTGTGGGCGGGAAATGGACGCAGGTGGGCAACGCGGATTTCTCGGTCTCGACTGCGAGTTTCCTCGTGCTGGCTTTCGCGCCGAATGGCATTCCGCACGTGGCCTACTGAGACTGGGCCGATAGCTATGGCCGAATGACGGTGATGCGGCTGGAGGGGGCGTCGTGGGTGGAGGTCGGTGCTCCGCGCTTCACCACCGGTCAGGTGGAGTCGATCAGCTTGGCGTTTGCGCCTGATGGCACGCCGTACGTCGCCTACCGCGATGGCAACAACAACGGGCAAGCGACGGTGATGAAGTTCAACGGATCGGTGTGGGTCTTTGTGGGCCCGGCGGGTTTCTCCCCTGCGTTGAGCGAGGGCGATTTGAGCCTGGCGATCGCGCCGGACGGGGCGCCCTGCGTCGCGTACTGGAAGTCTGACGGTACCGATCAATTGGTGGTGATGAAGTATGACGGGGCGGGTTGGTCGGAATTCGGCGGTGCGGGCTTTCCCACCGCGCGGGTGTGGCAGACCAATCTGGTGTATGCGCCGGACGGCACGATGTATGTCGCCTATTCGCTCTACAGCCTCGGCAAGGCGAACGTTATTTGTTCGCGCGGCGCCGGGTGGTCCGTCGTGGGCGTTGCCGGTTTCTCGACGCATGGTATTCATTGGCCGCGCTTGGCGATCGCGCCGGACGGGACGGCGTTCATAGCCTTCAGTGCTATCGATGAAGAGTATATCCAGCGATTGGTGGTGGAACGGTTCAACGGTCGCGCATGGGAGGAGCTCCCGAGCACGGTTTACACCGCTCCTTCGCATCAGTTCGGAATCGCGATCAATCCGGACGGCATTCCCTACGTCGTGTTCACCGGGGCTGGCAACGCGAGGGTGATGCGGTTGGAACCGCCGGAGCTGACCACGTACGCCGCTTGGGTGAAGGCACGCTTCACCGCCGCGGAGCAGGGCGACGCCGCGATCAGCGGCGCCTTCGCCGATCCTGACGGCGCGGGGGTGACCAATTTCCTCCGCTACGCCTGCGACCTTCCGGCGCGTGGCTCGGTGCCCGGGCCGGCGAAGCTGGCGACGATCGCAGACAACGGCTCCTCGATTCCCGCATTGCAATTTCGGCGACGGAGCAACGCGCCCGGCCTGAAGTACGAGGTGCAAGCCAGCGCCGATCTGGCGGCCTGGACACCAGTGTCCTCCTGGACCGCCGATGCGTCGACGACGGTGATCGCCCGAGATGCGGTCGCGCTCGGGGCGGCGCCACGCCGGTTTCTGCGATTGCTGGTGAACCAGCCGTGAGCCCGATTGTTCGCTGTACTGATGTTCCCTTCCCCGCCAATGCACATTCTCTCGTTTTGTTCCGCGGTCCGCTCTGGCGGACTTCTCGTGGCTGCGTTCGCGTTTCTCGCAGTCGCTGCGTTTGCCCAGCCCACGCTGACCGCGCCGGCCACGAGCAATCTCGGGGCGGGCCAAGTGACGCTTACGCTGAAGTCGAGCGCTGCCGGGACGGGCTATTTTACGCTGTTGGAGGGGGCCAGCCCCGTGATCGGAACGGGGGCTCAAACCAAGGCCGGCGTGGATGGAAACGGCGCCGCCGCGGCCCGTTTCGGCTCGCTCAAACTCGCCGCCAACACTGTGGCGACGTATACGCTGCGTGACCTCAAAGCGTGTACGCTCTATACCGTCTGCTTCACCGCAGACGACGGCGCGGTGCTGCAGGGCACCGTGCTGACCAAGGTGTTTACGACTGCGCCGATGCCGGACCTGGCCGGTCGCGGCTGGGCCAGTTACGGGAGCCGCTGGGTCAACGACGGCAATACCATGTACAACTGCCTGGCACTCGCGCCCGACGGCACGCCGTACATCGCCTACCAAGATTGTGACTACAGCAATCGGCTGACCGTGCGTCGGCTCAGCGGAGGCACTTGGGTCAACGTGGGGTCGCGCGGTTTAAGCGGGGGAATGGTGTGGCAGGTGCACCTGGCGTTCGCCCCCGACGGCTCGCCGTGGGTCGCCTATGCCGACGATAATAATTCTCGCCGGCTCGTGGTGCGCCGCTTCAACGGCACGTCCTGGGCGCAGATGGGGGCGGCGGGGTTGTCGGTGGAGTTCGCGTACTCGCCGTATCTGGCCTTCGCACCCGACGGCGCGGCGCATGTGGTCTTCTCGGACCCGTTACAGGATTCGAGCGGGTTGAAGGCGAAAGTGCTTCGGTTCAACGGTTCGAGCTGGGTCGCGGTTGGCCCGGCCGCGGGCATTTCCGCTGACGGCGCCTATTACACCACGATCGCGTTCGCGCCGGACGGCACGCTCTACGCCGCGTACAAGGAAGTGTCGACGGCGGTCTTGTCGCCGCTCAACGATCGCGCGACGGTGATGAAGTTCTCCGCTGGAGCATGGACTGCGGTCGGCCCGCTGGGATTCACGGCGGGCGAGGTCGAGGACCTCAAGCTCGCGATCGGCTTGGACGGCGTGCTGTATGTGGCGTTTCGCGACTATGCGCACGGCCAGCGCGGCTCGGTGATGCGGTACGCCGGCGGGGCGTGGTCATACGTGGGCACGCCCGGTTTCACCGCCGGCCTGGGATTCGACATGAACCTCGTCTTCGCGCCTGACGGCGTGCCCTGGATTGCTCTTTGCGATAGCGGAGGGACGACGGACGCGTTCGTCTACCGGTGGGAGGGCGGCGACTGGGCCAAGGTGGGCGGCGCTGGCTGCGCGCTGGACGGCGCGGGCTGTTACCTGTCGATGGCGTTCGCGCCCGACGGCAGTCCGCGCGTGCAGCTCCACGACATGGAAAACGGCGGGAATGCCAGCGTGGTGCAGTTGCTGCCGTCCGGACCGACAACCTACGCCGCGTGGGTGGCGGCGAACTTCAGTGCGGCGGACCGGGCGCGGGCGGAGATCTGCGGTGCCGAGGCCGATCCGGACGGGGCGGGGGTGACGAACCTTCAGCGTTTCGCCCACAATCTCCCGGCGCGGGGGCCTGTGGCTGCGCCCGCGACGCCGGCCACCTACCGGCATATGATCGGTTACGATTGGCACTACTACCATTCGTTGTGGTTCGCGCGCCGGAGTTGCGCTCCCGGACTGAGCTACGCGCTCGAGGCGAGCACGGACCTCGTGAACTGGGCGACGATCTCGACGTGGAAACCGGATGCCTCCCTGCAGGTGCAGGCCCCGACAGCGTCGAGTTCGCGAGCGTGCCGCGGCGCTTCCTGCGCCTGCGGGTCGATCTTGCTCCGTCCGCGATGAAGGTGCTCGTGCCCGCGTATTTCTATCCGGTGGCGAACAGCCCCTGGGCACGCCTGACCAACGTCGCTTCGACCGCGCCCGCCGGAACGATCTACGCCATCGCCAACGTGGCCAACGGCCCCGACAGCGGGCAGAGCGCCGACATTGCCCCGTACCAGCAGGCGATCAACGGCCTGCGCGCCAAGGGCGGCCGGGTGCTCGGCTACGTTTCCACTTCCTACGGGGCGCGTCCGGCAGCGGCAGTAAAAGCTGACATCGACTTGTGGTATTCTAGATATGGTGTCGATGGCATCTTCCTCGACGAGCAGGCGACCACCGCCGCCATGCTCCCGCACTACCGAGAACTCCATGATTACATCAAGGGCAAAGGCGGCGAGGCGCTGGTCGTGGCCAACCCCGGCACGACAACGATCGAGGGCTACCTGTCGATCAACGACGTGACCTGCGTGTTCGAGACCGACGGGCCGAGCGGTTTCCCGTCGTGGACGCCCCCCGCCTGGACCGGGAACTACCCGGCAGCAGAATTCTACGTGCTCCCGTATCATTCCAGCGCGGCGAACATGGCCGACTTCGTTGCACGTGCCGCGGCCAACAACGCCGGCTGGATCTACGTGACGGACGACACGTTGCCGAATCCGTGGGACACGTTGCCGAGCTACTTTGAGGCCCTCGTCGCCGCAGCGATGCTGGTGAAGTAGGGAAGCGATCTCTACGTGGCGCTCTCCCTTGGGACGCGTCAGCGCGTGTCCTGCTCGCGGTCATGCGCCCTGAAGGATCGGGTCGCGCGCCAGTTGGGTGTGCGCAGGGCCAGTCTCGAGTTGGGCGAAACCGGGGTGAGGGCGCCACACGGATTGACCGGTCGGAGAGCGGACCCACTTGCGTCGTTGGGTCGGCGATCTGGGGGAGTGTGGAGGCATGCGTTTCGAGTACTTGCGTTTCCGGGGGGGGCTTCGCCCGTTGGCCCGCTAGGTCGCTCACCGGTGTTTGCATGTTCATTGCTCGACACTGGTCGCAACCGTAATGCCCGGCTGAGCTCTTGTGGTTTCTGTAAAAGCGCGGGAAGGCTCAAAACGTTCTTCCGTTGGGCTCCAGGGTACGGCTACGCTCGGTGCCGCCATCGCTTCGGATACCGAATCCGGCGCGCCTTTTGTTCATCCCCTGCATTCCCCACATCATGGTTTTCTCTCGTCTCTTCGGTCGGGCGTCTTTGCTCTTCGGCCTTCTGGGTGCCCAGGCGCCGCTGGGTGCCGCGGTGTCCGCCCCGCCCCTCACGCCGGCGGTGGCAGTCAATTCCGCGGGCGACCTTGTGCTGAGCTGGAAGGGGGCTGCCGGTGAGCACTACCGCATCGAGACCAGTGCGGATTTCAAAGATTGGACGGTCGTCCCGGGCGCCTATGTCGGCTCGGGCTCCACGCTCTCGGCCACCTTGGCCCCGGCGGGCCTCAATTGGGGCCCGAAGGCATTCTGGCGCGTGGCCAGTGGCAACCGTGCGCTGATCTCTGTCACCTATGCGGCGTCGCCCACTCCAATCCTGGGGCAGGCGTTCAGTATGGCGCCCAGCATCGCCAATGTGCCTGCCGGGGAGCCGATCCGCTACACTCTGAGCCGAGGCGCGTTGCCGGCCGGGCTGACGTTGAACGCGAGCACCGGGGCGATCCCGGGTACGCCGACGGTGCTGGGGGCGTTCTCCTTTGATATCAAAGCTGTGGCGGGAACGAATTGGTCCAGCGTCGCGGTCGCGGGGGCGGTGAACCTGAGCACCGGAATGACGAATGTTCTGGCGATGCCGAGCGTCGACGAATTCCGCAATCCGGCGCCGACGATTCAATACTACGTCGATTCGGTCAACGGGCTCAACTCGAACGACGGCTCCAGCCCCACTCAGGCGTGGCAGACGCTGGCGAAGATCAATGCGCTCACGCTCAAGCCGGGGGCGGTGGTCAACCTCGCGCGCGGCTCGAAGTGGTCGCAACAGCTGACGCTGCAGAACTCAGGCAATCCCGATAATCCCATCGTCATCCAAGCTTATGGGACGGGGGCGGCCCCGACGATCGAGCGGTTCACAGCCGAGAACGACCAGAGCAACGGAGTTGTGATCTCTGGCAGCTATATTCGTCTTCTCGATCTTCGCGTCGTCGGTCTGCATTGGTCGGCGATTCACCTCCAGCGTTGGACCCAGTATGTGGTGATCGCGGGTACCGAGATCTCGAACAGCGGTGCAGGCGTGGATCTGCTCGGCAAGCATCATCGGGCGATCTCCAACTACATCCACGACATGACAATTGTGGTCGATACGGGAAACGCGTCCACAGCGTGGGGGGCCAACGCATTCGGCTTTCGGGGTGAGGATATCGAGATCGCGTGGAACCGCATGGTGAATTGCCGCGACAAGTGCAAAAACTTTGGCGGCTGGGATGGCGGTGCGATCGAGTTTTACGGCAACGACGTCGGTGGGCTCGGCTGGAACAACATCACGAAAGACGTTCGCATCCACCACAACTACGCGGAGAACTGCGATGGTTTCCTTGAGGCCAACGGGCGCGTCCAGAACCTGATAATCGCCCACAATGTGTGCCTTCACTGTCCCTCGAACGTCCTCGTCTTCCATCAGACGCAGAATGAAGCCATCTTCAACTCCTACGATGCGCGCATCGAGAATAACACGATGATCGGCGGCGGCACGGTGTTTGGTTTTTACCGTTACGTCGTCTTCCCGCCCGGCACTAATCACTTCGTGATTCGCAACAATCTCGTGGGTTTCTCGAGCCATCTCGCCTGGGATTTCCAGAACAGCAAGGCCGACGTGGTCCACGATCACAACCTGTTCTTCTTTATGCCCGGCACGCCGGAGGCTCCCGGTGAGTCCGCGACGCCCGGGGGCTTCCTCGGGCCCTCCGATTCCGTCCATCTCTGGACGCTCGGCGAGGGCGAGTTCACGACCAGCACCGAGCCGGGCTTCGTCAACTATGGCGCGGGTGACTTGCGGCTGCGGCCCAACAGCACCGCGGTCGATGCCGGCTTCGCCACCTGCACCTCTGGTTATACCTCCGATGCGCTCGGCACGCCGGTGCCCGTTGGCGCCGCGGTGGATATCGGCGCGTACGAGTGGCGTTAAGGAGCGGCCTGATGGAGCGGTCCAGTCCTGCAACTCCCGCGATTGGACGAGGCATGGCCGGACAGATGGGATACTCATGGCTCCGTTGGGCTGTGACTAACGGCGGTGATGTGGCGCGGCCTGGGGCGAGCAGGACCGGTCTGTGACCGGTTGTTTGGGAGGCGCGAGCCTGGGCGCGAGCGGCGCCGAAGGTATCCGGTCGGAGAGCGGACTTGCGGGGATTGCAGGCCCCGTTGGGGATATGGGGATTCGGTGACTTGGCGCTATGGTCTGGACCGGTTGGCGACCGGCGCACTGGCACGTTTGCCCGGCGCAGGTGAAGACGCGCCGGGCATTCATCGGCCCTGGAGCCATGGAGGGCTGGGGCAGGCGCCGCGGTGGCGGCCGGATTCCGACGGGAAATTCACAAAACCGCGCTTCCCTCCCGCGTTGGAATCCTGATTCTGGTGGATCGATCGCAAGTACCGTCCGCGCGATCCCCTCGCCGCTGGCCTTCCGGTTCATCCTGTATGTCCACTCCTCGTTCTTGTTTCCCTGTCTTTGCGTGCGTCTGCATGGCGGCAATCCTGTTGTCGGGCGCGGTCTCCGCGCTCGCCCAGCCGACACTGACCGCGCCAGTCCCGAACAATCTCGGCGCCGGGCAGGTAACGCTCACGCTTCAGTCGAGTGCGGCCGGTACCGGCTATTTCACACTGCTTGAGGGCGCGACGGTGGCGCCCGGTTCTGGCGCGCAGACCAAGGCCGCGCTGGATGCCAACGGGGCCGCGGCCGCGCGGTTCGGCTCACTCCGGCTCGCCGCCAACACAGCCGGGATCTACACGGTTCGTAGCCTGAAATCGGGCACGCAATACACGGTCTGCTTCACCGCCGACGACGGCGCGACGCTGCAACCCATGGTGAAGACGGTGAGGTTCACCACGGCCCCTTCGGCGAATCTCGGGGGCGCCGATTGGGCGGTCGTCGGTTCAGCAGGCTTTACGCCCCAAGAGTCGCTCTTTCCGAGCTTGGCGTTGGCACCGGATGGAGTGCCCTACGTGGGCCACGACGGAGCCACCGATAGTGCGCCCGTGGCGGTGCGGCGGTTCGTTGGTGACTCGTGGCAGCTGGTCGGAAAGACCGGTCCGTCGGGCGGCACGAGTGCGGGCACTACCATTGGGTTCGCGCCGGATGGCGTGCTCTACGCGGCCTATGTTGAGTCGGGGATTTCCTATGACTCCGTCAAGCTGTTGCGCCTGAATGGCGCCGCTTGGGACCTGGTCGGTGGCGAGCCGCTCGCCTATGGCGCGACCAACAGCCTGAGTCTGGCCTTTGCCCCGGATGGGACTCCCTATGTGGCCCTCTATGGGATCCAGTTGAAGGTTCGGCGCTGCCGCGCCGGCGTCTGGGAGAACGTGGGGCCGGCGTGGTCTTCCGCCACCCGGGTGGACAGCCTCGGGCTGACATTCTCCCCGGACGGCGTTCCGTATCTTTCCTTCAAGGATATCTCGAATAGCAATCGGGCCTCGGTCCGTCGATTCAACGGCGCGAGTTGGGAGCCGGTCGGTGATGCCGGCTTCACCACGAGTTGGGGATGGTATCCGAGCCTGGCGTTTGCACCGGACGGCACGCCTCATGTCGCGTTCGTCGACGGTCTGGTGAACAACCGGCTAACGGTGATGCGTTTTGGCGGCAGCGGGTGGGCCACGGTTGGAAATGCCGGGTTTTCCAGCGGGGCCGTCAACAATCCGCAGTTGGCGTTTGCGCCGGACGGCACGCCGTATGTCGCCTTTGCGGATGGTGACCACGCCGGCGCCGCTACCGTGATGCGTTTCACGGGCACCGGGTGGGCGACGATCGGGCGGGTGGGCTTCTCCGCTGGAGAAGCTACGCCGAGAGGGTTGGTGTTCGCGGGCGACGGTTCGCCGCGGCTGCTATTTTGCGATTGGGGCAACGGCATCAAGGCGACGGTCATGAAACTCGCCCCGATTGCGACGATCTCGTACGCAAAATGGGTCCGGGCCAATTTTCCCGCGGTTGAACAGACCCAGCCCGGCGTTTTCGGACCACAGGCTGATCCGGACGGCGGAGGCGTGGCCAATCTGGTTCGATTCGGCTTTGGGCTGCCGGCGCGCGGTCCGGTGACGACAGCGCCGACGAAGCTCGGCTTCGAAGACTATGGCACGGAGCAGTATGCTACGTTGAGCTTCAACCGGCTCAGCGATGCGCCCGGGCTCACCTACACCGTGCAGGCCAGCGACGACTTGATCCGTTGGTTTCCGCACTCGGTCTGGGAACCCAACGCTTCAGCCAAGGTGAGCATCCGCGATTTTGTGACGGTGGATTCTCACGAGCGACGATTCTTGCGCGTGAAGGTGGCGAGCGAGAAGCTTGGACTGAAGATCCTCGTGCCGGCGTATTTCTATCCGGTGGCGAACAGCCCGTGGGCGCGCCTGAGCGCCGCCGCGGCGAAGACGCCGGCCGGCACGATCAACGCGATCGCCAACGTCAACAACGGTCCCGACAGTGGCCAGGCGGCAGACATTGCCCCGTACCAGCAGGTGATCCGTGATCTGCGCGCCAAGGGCGGCCGGGTGTTCGGCTATGTTTCCACCGCGTACGGCGCGCGTGATTTGGCGGCGGTGCAGGCCGACATCGCCCTTTGGTATTCGCGGTACGGTGTCGATGGCATCTTCCTCGACGAGCAGGCGGCCACGGATGAGGCGTTCGGCTACTACCGGGCCCTGCACGACGATGTCGTGTACACGCGCGGCGGGCTCGTCATCGGCAACCCTGGCACCGCGACGATCGAGCGCTACATGGAGGTGAATGAGGTGACCTGTGTGTTCGAGACCGCCGGTCCGACCGGCTTCCCGACGTGGACGCCGCCCGTGTGGACGGCTGGTTACCCGGCGAGCAAGTTCTACGTGCTCCCATACAACTCATCGGCCGCCGATATGGCGGCGTATGTCACCCGCGCCGCGGCAAACCGCGCCGGCTGGATCTATGTTACTGACGACACGTTGCCCAACCCGTGGGACACGCTGCCGAGCTACTTCGAGACGCTCGTCACTACGGCGATGCTGGCGGAGTAGGAAAGCAGCCTCTACGTGGCGCGCTCCTTTAGGACGCGCCAGCGCGTGTCCTACGCTTGATCGCCCGCCCTGAGGGATCGGTCCGTGCGCCGGCTGGGTGCGCGTGGGGCCGGTCTCGGTGCTGCCGGAACCGGGGTGAGGGCGCCACACGGATTGTCCGGTCGGAGACCGGACCTACGGTGGGTAGGACCGTTCTGCGACCGGTTGTTTGCGAGGCGAAGGATCTTAGCCCGCAGACAGGTGAGTCGCTTCAGGGCTCGAGTCCGGTGGGCTCCCTCACGGTGATGTCGTCGGAGGTGAACTGCTTTCCATCGGGGCCGGCGGAGCGGATGTCGACACGTTGCTCGGACATGGGGTTGAAGAGATAGGCGTGGCCCCAGCGGTCACAGAGTTCGCCGTGGGTATTGATCGCGGGATGTCCGGGAGGAAGGAACGTGAGGCGAAGGGGATTGGCGCCCGCGAGGGCAGCCGTGAACTCGGCGTTGGTTCCGAGAGGGCGGCGCGGCATTCCACGGACCGCCTGTGCGAAGAGGCGGAGGAGTTCCTCGACGGCAAGGACGTCGGCACGGGCATCTTGGTCGGGGTGATTGAGGCGATCGGCCAGCGGATGGTGGGTGGCGTTGGCCCGGGCGATAGGGCGGGGAAGTTCAGATACGGTGGGTGTGGTGGTGGGGGGGGCGGCGGCCGCGGTGCGCTCGGAGGATTGCGGGTGTGCGAGCCAGAACCAGAGGCCCGCGCCGGCGAGCGCGAGAAGGGCGGCAAGGAGCAGGCGGCGGCGAGGGAGGTTCACGGGAAGGAGGATGACGAGAGACCAATGATCAGTGTCAAATGACCACTGCGGGGCGGCGGAGCGCGTCGGGAGGCGGAGGCGGGAGGGCTCTTGCTGGTGGTATGCGTGCGGTGCGCTTGGTTATGGATGGGGAATTCTGGTTCTGTGTGTTGGCTTTAGGGCTGCGTGGTGGGGCGGAGCCCGAGGTACGCGAGGTGCTCCGGCGAGCGCCGTCCCTACCTTTGGGGGCGATGAGTGGATTCGGCTCACCGGGGACGGTTTGTCCGACCGGTAGAAAGGGCGGAGGTAGTTGGTTACAGCAGGAAACCCAGCGGGGCGGCGGAACCGGTGAGGTTGTAGAAGCGGGAGATGTTGGGGAGCACGAGCGGGAGGTCGGTCTTCGTGACCCCGAGCCAGAGGGCGAGCTCGGCGGCGTACTGGTCGACGGCGGTGGTCGGAATGATGCGGCCGCGACCGCAATCGACGTCGCTGCCTTCGTGCAGCGCGGGGTATTGGCCGTAGATGCGCCGGCCTTTGACCGCACCGCCGACGACGAACTGGTTGCCGCCCCAAGCGTGGTCGGAGCCGCGGGCATTCGACGTGAGGCTGCGCCCGAACTCCGAGGCCGAGAAGAGCGTGACGCTGTCCGCAAGACCCATCGCGGCCATTGCGTTGGAGAACGCGTTTACGGCCTGGCTCACAATCGGGATCATGCGGGCCATGTTGCTGACGACCTCGTCGTGGAAATCCCAACCACCCCATTGCACGTAGAAGACCTGGCGCTTGGTGCCAGGACGTTGCGGCCGGCAATGACGCGGGCGACCTGCGCGAGGGAGGCGCCGAGGTCGCCTTCGGGGAAGGTGACACCGGCGGGCAGCGGCACGGCGGTGGCGGCAGAGTATTGGGCGTAGGCGTCGAGCGCGCCGCGTTTCATGCGCGCGTAAGTGCGCTCCATGACGTGGGCGTATTCGGCGGCCAACTGGCTGTCGATCGCGGCGCCGCGTGCGGGGTTGAAGTCCCAGTCGCCGTCGTAGCCGTGGAGGGCGGGGGCGCCGTTGGAGTTCACGGTGTAGGGCACGACGGAGTTGCCGACCTGGAAGAGGTTGTTGCCCGAGATCGAGATGTTCATCGAGACCGGCGATGCAGCATTGGCGCCGGAGAGGAGGTCGGCGGCGCGGCCGGCCCAGCCGAGGCCGGAGCGGGTGTCGGGCAAAGAGCTCTGCCATTGCTCCTGCTGGTCGGAGTGGGAGAAGACGCCGTAGGGCAGGGCGAGGCCGGAGTTGAAGTCGGCCACCGAGGTGGGGCGCACGAGGGAGCCGACGTTGGCGATGAAGGCGAGGCGCTCGTTTTCGAAGAGCTGTTGGAGTTCGGCGGCTCCGGGATGGACACCGAACTGGCGGCCGGGGGTGTTGAGCGGGTTGAGCGGGAGCAGCGAGGCCTGCGCGAGGGCGAGGTCGGTGCGGATGGTCGCGTATTCGGCGTACGAAGCCGGATCGCGCGGCACCAGGAGGTTGAAGGAGTCGTTGCCGCCGGGCAGGAAGAGGCAGATGAGGGCCTTGTAGTCGTTGAAGCCAGGGGCGCTTTGGGCGACGGCGGAGCTGGTCAGCATGAGGTTGAGTAGCGTGCTGAAGAGGGCGGTGGAGCCCACGGCGGCGCAGCTGGCTTGGCCAATGAACTCGCGGCGGCTAAGGGAGCGGGGACCGGAACGGGAGGCGGGTGGGAAAGGTGTCTTCATGGCGGGTAGGATCAGCGTTGGATCTGGAACTCGGCGCTGGTGTAGAGGAGGTAGGCGGCCATCTCGACGCGTTCGCGTTGCCAGTCGGAGGCGGTAGTTGGGATGCGGAGCGCGGCTTCGCGGATGATCTGGGAAGTGCGCGGATTGAGCGGCGTGCCGACGAGGCGAGTGGCGATCTGGCGGATGAGGGCGTCGGGGTCGCTGGCCAGCGGCAGTTCGCTGGAGAAGTCGGGACCTACGCGGAAGGCCGGTTCGGCGCCCCACGTGGAGAAATCGCCTCGCACGCCGCTGAGGGTGTGGTTGGCGCCCTCGATCGCGGTGACGGCTGTCATGATCTGGAACTCGGGGGAGAACAGGCCTAGCTGCGTGATTTCGCCGGGGGCGCGATAGTTCGGTGAGTAGAAGTTGAACACGCTGGGGGATTGCAGCGGTTCCTGGAGGTAGAAGCCGTACATGTAGGCGAGGCTCTCCCAGTCGCCGTTGGCGGGGCGGCCCTCGAAGGTCTTCACGTAGTTGAGCAGCGTCATGTAGGGTTCGCGCTTCTTGCCGAAGCTCGGGGAGAGGCTTGCGGCATGGGAGCGCGCCTCGGGGTCGAGCAGGATGGCCTTGACCACGGCGCGCAGGTCGCCGCGCACGCCGGCTCCGTTGTCGGCGAAGGCGGCGGAGACGCGCGTGAGATAGGCCGGTGAGGGATTCGATGTCACCAAGCGCTGGATGAGCAGGCGGCCGATGAAGGGGCCGACGTTGGGGTGGTTGAAGAGGGTGTCGATGGCGGCGTTGACGTCGGCGTAGCCGGCGGTGCCGGTGGAGCCGGGGCTGGCGGTGCGCGCCGGAAGGGTGACGCCGCGCAGGAGGGTTTTCGGGGCGAGGTCGTGCTGCTCGTCCCACATCTTCATCGGGATGGCGGCGCTCCTCGCGGGGGTAATCGAAGGAGTCGTTCTGCGGGCCGCCGTACTGGAAACCGGTGAAGACGCGGGCGAGGTGGTGATGTGGACGTTGGTGTAGGTGGGGATGGGTTGGTTGTTCGCATCGAGCTGGCGCGAGCCGTCGGGGTTGAGTTCCCACAGACCGATGGAGAAGAGCTGCATGATCTCGCGGGCGAAGTTCTCGTCGGCGAAGCGGTTCTGCGTGGGGTCGGGTTTGCGGTTGCCGAGGTGGCTGAGGTAGACGCCCATCACCGGGTGTTGCGCGACCTCGAAGAGGAGGTCGCGGAAGTTGCCGAAGGAGCCGGCGATGAGCTTGTCATAGTAGTTGGCGACACCCTCGGAATCGAAGAGCGCGTCGACGTTCTGGGAGATGACGAAGATTTGGAGCAGGCAGTAGGCGATGCGCTGGCGAAGGACGTCCGGCAGGACCTGCGGGTTGGCGGCGAGATCTTTGCGTTTCATGATCATCGCGAAGAGTGCGGGCTTGGTGTGGATCCAGTAGACGTTCAGGCCGGCGTTCTTGCGGGCGACGATGATCGGCTGCATGAGGCTGACGGGGCGGGTGAATTGGTTGTCGATCCACGCCTCGAACCCGAGGGCCTTCACCTCATCGATGGTGGCGGGGTCGGCACCGAAACCAGCCTGGATGAGGAAGCGCACGGCCTCCTCATCGGTGACGGAGTTGGTGTTGTCGCGCAGCGTGATCGAAGCAGATGGTGAGCCGCCAAGCGTGTAGCCGGCGCCGGCCTGGAGCTGGAGTTGCACGGTTTCGGCCGGCTCGGCGGTGGCGTCGCTGAGCGGGGTGAACTCGATCCAGACTTCGCGGCTCCCGGCGGGAATCGTGACGGCCGTGCCGACGGGGGTCGTGTAGTCGGCGTCGCGGGTGGCGGTACCGGAGAGCGTGACCGGGATGGTGAGTGGACTTACTCCGCCGCTACGCCGGATGGCGATCGTGCCCGGGCGTGGCCAGCGTTCGTGCATCTCCGGCGTGAGGGCCGCGATGGTGATGGTGTTCGCGGCCGAGAGGGCGGTGGTGAGGCGTGCGAGGTCGGTGGAGTCGTACCGATCGGTATAGGCGGTGGCGGGGTTGAAGCCGGTGGTGTACTCCTCCCAGTCGTTGAGGCCGTCGCCGTCGGTGTCGGCGTCGGCAGCTTGGAGGCGGTAGAAGGCCCGCGGAGTGCCGCCGAGGGAGTCGGTGAGGCTGATGCCCGCGCCTGTACCCACCAGATTTTGCCAAGGTTGCCAGCTGGCGGCTTCGAGGGTGGTGGCGCGCTGGAGCTCGTAACGTTTGCCGCGCTCGGAGGGGAAGGCCAGGCCGAGGTTGAACGAGTCCGGCATCGTGAGGGTGAGGAACGGCCGCGACACCGCCGACCGCGGGTCGGTGCCAAAGAGCGATTCCTGCTGGTTGGTGAAGCCGTCGCCGTCGGGGTCGAGGGCGGCGGCGAGGCCGGTGGCGGAGTAGAGCAGCTCCCAGACGTCGCTTTGCTGGTTGGCATTGCGGTCGAGGGCCGCGGTTGCGGCGATAGGATACAGGGCACAAGCAACGAGCACGGGCATGACTGCTCGTTGCGCCACACGGGTAGGAGTGGATCGCATGTCTCTGCTTTCCGCTTCTCGCGGCCGGCGGACAAGGCGAATGCAGTGTCTGGCCGTGATATTACGGGGTTTTATGAAAGGCACGCGCCGCATTGACGCCGGCGCCCAGGCTTGCCACCGATAGCGCCCACATGCCTCCCGCCGACGAGCCCAAGATCATCTTCTCCATGCTCGGAGTGACCAAGCGCCACGAGCGCAAGGTCGTGCTGAGCGACATCAGCCTGTCGTTTTATCTCGGAGCCAAGATCGGGGTGCTCGGCCTCAACGGCTCGGGCAAGTCCTCGCTCATGCGCATCCTGGCCGGGCGCGACAAGGAGTTCGATGGCCACGTCGTCTTCCAGCCGGGATACACGGTGGGCCTGCTCGAGCAGGAGCCGCAGCTTACCGCCGGGGCCACGGCGCGGGCCTGCGTGGAGGAAGGAGTGAAACATCTCACCGACTTGGTCGCGGCGTACGACGCCACTTGGGACGAGTTGGATGCCGCGGCCGACGCCGCCGCCAAGGAGGCCATCCTCCATCGGCAGGGCGACCTGCAGGAGATGATCGACATCGCCGGGGCGTGGGATGTGGGCGCGCAGGTCGAGATGGCGATGGACGCGATGCGTTGCCCCCCGGGCGACGCGATCGTGGACAAGCTTTCCGGCGGGGAGCGCCGGCGCATCGCGTTGACCCGCCTGCTGCTCCAAAAGCCGGACATTCTGCTGCTCGACGAGCCGACCAACCATCTCGACGCCGAGAGCGTGGGCTGGCTGGAACAGCATCTGCGCCGCTACGAGGGCACCGTGATCGCGGTGACGCACGACCGCTACTTCCTCGACAACGTCGCCGGCTGGATCTTGGAGCTCGACCATGGCCACGGCATCCCGTGGAAGGGCAACTACTCCTCGTGGTTGGAGCAAAAGCAGCGCCGCCTCGCCGTCGAGCAGCGCACCGAGGACCGCCGGCAGAAGGCGATGCAGCGCGAGCTGGAGTGGATCCGCATGAGCGCGCGCGCCCGCCAGGCCAAGCCGCAGTCGCGCATCACCGCCTACGAGACAATGCTCAAGCAGAATGCCGCCGAGAAGGAGCGCGAGTTCGAGATCGTGATCCCGCCCGGCCCTCGACTGGGCACGCTGGTGGTCGACGCGAAGAAGGTGTCGAAAGCGTTCGGCGACAATTTGCTCTTCGACGATCTCAGTTTCTCGCTGCCGCCCGGTGGCATCGTGGGCGTGATCGGGCCCAATGGCGCGGGCAAGACGACGCTGTGCCGCATGATGATGGGAGTGGAGAAGGCCGACGCGGGCGAGCTGCGCGTGGGCGACACGGTGAAGGTGGCCTACGTGGACCAATCGCGCGATTCTCTGCCCGACGACCAGACCATCTACCAGGTGATCAGCGGCGGGGAGGACATTTTGAAGATGGGCGGGCGCGACGTGAACGCGCGTTCGTACTGCACGCAGTTCGGCTTCACCGGAGCCGACCAGCAGAAGAAGGTGGGCGTGCTCTCCGGCGGTGAGCGCAATCGCGTTCATCTCGCGCGCCTGCTCAAGAGCGGGGCGAACCTCATCCTGCTCGACGAGCCCACCAATGATCTCGACGTGAACTCGATCCGCGCGCTGGAGGAAGGGTTGGAGGGCTTCGCCGGTTGCGTTGTGGTGGTCTCGCATGACCGCTGGTTCCTTGACCGGGTGGCCACGCATATCATGGCGTTCGAGGGAGACAGCTCGGTCTATTGGTGGCCGGGCAACTACACCGGCTACCTGGAAGATTTCCGGCGCCGCAAAGGTGCCGATGCCGACCGGCCGCACCGTATCAAGTACCGCCGGCTCACGCGCTAGGAGGGGGGGCGTGTCTGCTGGTTTTGCGGCCGCATGGGCGCCCCAGAAGGGTTCGCCACGGACTGTCCGTGGCGCGGGTACACGATTAGCACAACTCCTGGCTCGGTGGCCCGATCACGGGGCTCAAGTCGGGGCCTGGTGCGCCGATACAGGGGCGTCCGGGCGTAGGCAATAAGCGCCCTCCTTGGTGGCCGCGAGGTGCGCCGAGGCATCGTGGGCATCAACCCTGTATTCTCCTCCTATGAAAGCACGTAGCGTGTTGTGTATCGCGGTGGCCCTGATCGGGGCCGGCTCCGCTTGGGCCCAGAATCCCGCCGCCTCCGCCGAAGAGATGGAGCGCGCGATCACCGAGGAGCAGGTGGTGGCTCTGGTGGGGCAGACGTGCAGCGATCTTGGCAAGGATGCCGCTGGCACGATCGCGCAGATCAATCACGGCGCCGCGCCCTACAAGAATGCGGTCAATCCGGCGCTCTACGTTTTCGTCTACGATCCGGAGGTGACCATGGTGGCGCATCCGCGCGCCGACCTCGTGGGCAAGAACGTGAAGGGAAAGCCCGACGTGAAGGGCAAGAAGTTCCGCGATGAGATGGTCGAGCGGGCGTTGAGGGGCGAGACCGGCTGGGTCGACTACCTTTACCAGAAGCCCGGGGAAACCGGCATCCACCCGAAGACGACGTATTTTGCCAAGGCCAGCGGCAGTGATGGCAAGATCTACATCGTCTGCGCTGGAAAGTACCAGCGTAAGGACGCGGCCAAGTAGGCGCGCCCGCAAATGTCGGTTCGAGGCAAACTCAATTTTGTGGTGGGGGTGAATGCCGCCATCATCGTGGCGCTGCTGCTGGCTTCCCGCTACCTGGCCGGGGTGCAGGAGGCGAACTTGGCGCAGACCCGGCGCGACGACGCCGCCGCCGCGCAGTGGGCGGCGGTCTCCGGCCACCTCGCCGAATTGGATGCGCTCTACAACCGTAGCATCATCCTGCAGATGATGGGCGAGAGTCCGGCCGACAGCATCGCCGCGATGGAGCGGGGGGCGGACCGCCTGACCGGTACGGACGCCGCCGGAGGGCTCGAGAAGTCCCTGCGCGGGGTGGCGGAAAGCTTGGGCCCCGGCGTGGCCCAATTGAAGAACGGCGACGCCTACGGGGCGAGCGAGACCTACCTGAAGGGGTTGAAACCGGCCTTGAATGTAGTGGCCGCCACCATTCGCTCCTTGTTCGAGGCGGTGGACCGCGAGGCGGCGGTGCGCGCGGCTGCAGTCGCCCGCAAGGCAGAGTATTTTAAAGTTGGAGGCTGGGGGATGCTGGCGGCGGCGGTCGCGACGATCGTCACGGCCGCGCTGATGACGCATCGGCTCACCACGACCCTGCGCGATACCGTGGCCCAGATTCATGCCGGGGTGGAAAGGGCCTACGACTCGGCCCATCGGGTGACCGAGGCGGGCGACGCCCTCGCCGGCGGCAATGTGCAGCAGACTGCCGCACTAGCCGAGACGGCTACCTCGCTCACCGCGCTTGCCAGCATGACCCGGGAGAATTCCGCCAGTGCCGGGCAGGCGAAGGCTGCCGCAGCGGGCACCCGGGAGGCCGCCGAGCAGGGGGCCGGCGAGATCGGGCGGCTCAACGGTGCGATGGCCGCTATCGAGGGGTCGACCAAGGATGTGGGTTCGATCATTCGCACCATCGAGGAGATCGCCTTTCAGACCAATATCCTCGCGCTGAATGCGGCGGTCGAGGCTGCCCGCGCGGGCGAGGCGGGCGCCGGCTTTGCCGTCGTGGCCGAGGAGGTGCGTAACCTGGCCCAGCGCAGTGCGGTGGCCGCCCGCGAGACGGCCGGCCGGCTGGATCGCGCGGAGGAGAGTAGCCGGCTCGGCACGGAGGTGGGCCGTGCCGTCGGGGCGAGTTTGGCGGGGATCCTGGAGCGGGCCCGGCAGGTGGACTTGCTGGTGGCGGAGATCGCCACGGCGTCGGAGAATCAGATACACGGCATCGGCCAGCTCGGGGACTCGTCGGGCGCGATGGATCGTGTCGTGGCCGCCAACACCACACAGGTCGAGCAGACCGTGCAGATCTCCCATGATTTGGAGGCGCAGGCCAGGGCGATGGCGGAGGCTCTGGACCGCCTGGAAGAGCTGCTTGGTGGGCGTGGTTCGCCGCCGGCCCGCGCGGCGGCAGGGGGCGCGAGCAGGGGAGGCGGCGGAAGGGCCCCAGCGAGAACGACCGCAAGGCGGGCGGTGCCAAGTGTGCCGGTAATGCGTTGAATGCGCATCGCATTTGATCGTTCAGGACGAATTTTTTCGACGCACCGGTGGGGATCTTTCTGGCCACTCGTCCGAGCCGAGCCCTAGGTTTTGCGGCTCCCTCTCACTCCCCCCGAGTAAACTCTGACCACCATGAGCAACACCATAATTGGTTCCGCCCTACCCAACATTCCCTGGGAAGAAAAGCCCAAGGGCTACGTGCACGCCGTTTGGCGTTCCGAGCGCAATCCGCTGATCGGCTGGAACCCGACCCCCAACACCTCGCGTATCTATAACAGCGCTCCGGTGCCCTTCGAGGGCGGCTTTGCCGGCGTGTTCCGTGCCGACGGGCGCAACGGCCGCGCCGCCCTGCATGCCGGCCGCTCGAAGGACGGCTACACCTTCGAGATCGACGACAAGAAGATCGAGTGGGTCGACGAGAGCGGCAAGCCCGCGACGCCGAGCTACGCCTACGACCCGCGTGTGGTGTTGATCGAAGGCACCTACTATATCACCTGGTGCGATGATTTCCCCGGAGCCTCCATCGGCATGGGGCGGACGAAGGACTTCAAGACCTTCGTGAAGATGGAGAGCCCCCTGATGCCGTTCAACCGCAACGGCGTGCTCTTCCCCCGCAAGGTCAACGGCGAGTACATCCTGCTCAGCCGCCCCAGCGACAGCGCGCACACGCCCTTTGGCGACATCATCCTCAGCCACTCCAAGGATCTCACCTATTGGGGCAAGCACCGCATGGTGATGCAGCGCGGCGGCTCCGGCTGGTGGCAGGGGACCAAGATCGGCGCCGGCCCGATTCCGATCGAGACCAAGGACGGCTGGCTGCTCTTCTACCACGGCGTATCCGGAACCTGCAACGGCTTTGTCTACAGCATGGGCGCGGCCCTGCTCGACATCAACAATCCCGAGAAGGTGCTCTATCGTACCCGCGACTACCTGCTCACCCCCGAGCTGCCGTATGAGACGACCGGCTTCGTGCCCAACGTGCTCTTCCCGGTCTCTGTGCTGAGCGACGCACCCACGGGTCGCATCGCGCTCTATTACGGCGCGGCCGACACCTACACCGCAATGTGTTTCTGCCAGGTCGACGAGGTGCTCGCCTATCTCAAGGCGAACTCGGAAGTCTGATTTGGCCGAAACCAACGGTTTTCGTTCACGGGCCGCCCTGCACAGGGCGGCCTGTTTGTTTGGGGGGTGGAGTCGCAGGTGAGCTGGGGTGCCGCCGTGGGGCGGGGCGTGCCCGGCTCGGGCGGAGCCTCGCCCTCCGCAAAATCTTCAGCGGCTGGCCGGTAGCGGTGTTGCCAAGCCGCCGGCGGTGCTGTTTTCTTGGTCGTATGGACCCCGCCCCCTCCGATAACGCCAAGGCTCGGCGTGCGATCCGACTGCTCTACTTGGCCATGGCGGTGGGCATTATTCTGCCGTTTCTGCTCTTCTGGTTGCGGCGTTGAACCGATATAGGTTCCGAATCCGCTCACTTCATGGGACTCAAACGCACGCTTCTGATCATCCGGATCTTTTTCATTCTGCTTTGCGCCAGCGGCAGTCTGGCGTCTGCCTTTGTGATTGAGGGGTGGAGCGCCTGGTGGTGGTTGGCCCTGGTGATCGGGTTGTTGGGCGGGGCGTTGGTGGTGTTGGTCGATGTGCAACTGCGCGGTTTCTCACTGCGCGGCCTCTCGGCGCTGACCTTCGGGCTGGCGATAGGAGCGCTGGTCTCCTGGATGATCAGCTCGTCACCGCTTTTCGAGGGCGGGCCGCCCTCGGTGCTCTACACTAGCCGCATGGTGCTTTTCATCGTCTGCATGTACCTCGGGGCGGTCATCGCCCTGCGGGGCAAGGATGAGTTCAACTTTGTGATTCCCTATGTGCGTTTCGTGCCGCACGACGTCGATGTGCCGCTGGTCATCGTCGACTCCAGCGCGCTGATCGACGGGCGCATCGCCAAGATCTGCGATACCCATTTCATCAGCGCCGCGCTGATTATCCCGCGTTTCATCCTCAACGACCTGCAGCGCATCGCCGACTCCCCGGATCCTGCGCGCAAGGCCCGGGGGCGCCGTGGGTTGGACACCTTGAACGCCCTGCGCACGATCAAGAACCTCGACCTGCGTATCCATGAGAGCGAAGTGTCCAATCGGCAGGAATTGGAGGCGAAGCTGGTGTTCCTCGCCCAGTCGATGAAGGCGAAGCTGCTCACCACCGACTACAATCTGGCGCGGGTGGCCGAGTTTCACGGGTTGACCTGGCTCAATCTTCACGCCCTGGCCAAGGCCGTGCGGCCGGAGCTTACCCTGGGGGAGACCATTGAGGTGGATCTGCTCAAGCCCGGCCGTGAGGAAGGGCAGGCGGTGGGCTATCTCGAGGATGGTTCGATGGTGGTGGTGGCCGATGGCCGCGACCTGCTGGGCAAGAAGGCCACCGTGGAAGTGGTGAGTGTGCTGCCCTCGGCCGGAGGCAAGATGGTATTCGCCCGGTTGCAGCACGAAGTCTCGTCCTGAGGCAGGGCGGGGCGTTGATGGCGATTCTTGCGAAATAATGCTTGCGGAGAGCGGGCGAGGACCATGAGCTCGCCGCTCGGTTTTGGCCGGACAATTAGCTCAGTTGGTTAGAGCACTTCCTTGACATGGAAGGGGTCACAGGTTCGAGTCCTGTATTGTCCACCATCTAGATACGGCCTCCCTGTTCGGGAGGTTTTTTTATGGGCGCTTCCTGGCACGAGGGCCTCGGCGCGCATCGTTGGGTTGGGGGCCTGCGGTCGGTTTCTGCGCAGGCGAAGCGGGGACTCATGAACGGTCACCTCCGACATCGTTCCTTTGTTTCGGGAACAGAAGGCCGCCTGCCGGCCGGCGGCCGGCAGCTGGGCTGCCTCGGTTGCATTGTGTCGGGTGGACGGAGGCGGGGCGGTGGTCCGGGCAATAAAAAGGCGGCCGCGCGTGGCGGCCGCCGGGAGGGGATGGTGGGCGCTCAGCGCTGAGGTGCAGCCTGCAACGCTTCGATCACGGCCGCTACGGCGGGCTTGGCGCGGTCTTGGCGGTCGAAGAGCATCGGGTAGTCGGTGCGGCCGCGGATCGGCCAGTTGTTCAGCCACGAGGTTCGATCGGTCACACCCCAGAGCGTCACGCGCGTGACCGCGCCGGGGTATTTGGCGAAGACGGCGAAACAGTCGGCGTAGCGTTTGGCCAACTCCGCCTGCTTCTCGGCGGGCAGGCCGTCGCGGAAGGAATCGAGCTCGGGCGCCTGTGCGAAGACCTTCGAGATTTCCGCGCCGAAGTAATTGGTCGGGCGCGGGAGCACAGTCACGTCGAGTTCGGTGTACATCACTTTGAAACCGGCTTGGGCGAAGTCCTTGATCGAGTCGTCGATCTCGGAGAGCTCCGGCCAGTCGAGCCCGTAGTGGCCCTGTGAACCGACACCGTCGATGCGCAGGCCGCGGGCGCGGATCGCCTGCACAAGCTTGAGCACTCCGGCGCGTTTCACCGGGTTCTCGAGGGCATATTCGTTGTAGTAGAGCTCGGCATCGGGGTCGGCTTCGTGGGCGGCGGCGAAGGCGGCGAAGATGCCCTCCTCGCCGAGGATGCGGTACCAGGGCTTCTCCGTGCGCAGCAGGCCGTCCTCATCGCGGATGGCCTCGTTGACGACATCCCAGCCCTTTACTTTGCCACGGTAACGGCCGACGACCGTACGGATGTGGTCGGTCAGCCGGGCCAGCAGGACCTCGCGGCTGGCATCCTTGCCGTCTTCCCCCTTGAATACCCAATCGGGCGTCTGGGAGTGCCACATCAGGGTGTGGCCCACCATCCACATCCCGCGGCTGCGGCCGAACTCCACGAATTTGTCGGGCACGCGGAAGTTGTACCGACCCAATTCGGGGTGGATGTGCTGCCACTTCATGTCGTTCTCGGGCGTAATCGTATCGAAGTGGGTGTCGATCAGCGCCACGCCGGCGCGGTCCTTGCCGGTGATCTGGGCGGCGTTGATCGCGGCGCCGACGAGGAAGTGGCCTCGGGTGGCCTCTTTCAATGGAATGGCCGTGGCCAGGGGCGGAGTTGCCGTCTGGGTCTGGCACCCGAGCAGAGAGAGGAACACGAAGGGGAGGAGTCGTGAGGGGAATTTCATCGGTAGAAGGGAGGTCGATGGGCGAGGGCGGAGCCAACGGCAGTGGCATGCGAACTATCGCACGTCTCGGGCTCTATCGGGCCAAACGCAGCGGGCTCCAATAGAATTTGCGGAGGGCTGGATGGTGGGGCGTCCAGGAAAGCGGCACGGGGATGGGCCTAGTCCCCGGTGGGCAGGGCTTTTCCGGGATTTTGCGCCAGAGCCAGAAGCGGTGGGCGGCGACGAATTCCGTCTTCAGACCAGAGCGTCGCCCTTGTCAGCGGTTGGGTTCCTCGTGCACGATCTGCCCGACATGGCTACCCGGAAACTCACTTGGCGCATCGAGGCGGCGCAGCAGGACGTTCGGCTCGACCACTTCCTCGCGGAAGCGTTGCCCAGGGAGCTGGGACGCGAGATCACCCGTACTCAAGTGCGGCGCATGATCATGGCCGGGGCCGTCAGCCGCAATGGGCGTTGCGAGCGGATCGCGTCGTTCACGCTGCGCGAGGGCACGCGGGTGGAGGCGATGGTCGATCTGGCCAAGCTTGATTCGGCGGGACCGTCGGGCATGCGCCGACCTGTCGTGAAGGAGTATGTCTGGGATCCAGCGCGGATCCTTTTCGAGGACGAGTGGTTGCTGGTGGTGGACAAACCGGCCGGGCTGCCGACCCAACCGACTTTGGACGAGAGCCGTGCCAGTGTCTTCACCACGTTGAAGGCGTTTCTCGAGCAGCGCGACGGCCGCCCGCCCTACCTCGGGCTGCATCATCGGCTCGACCGCGATACCTCCGGGGTGTTGCTCTTTACCAAGGAGCAGAAGGCCAACCTCGGTGTGGCTGCGCTTTTCGCCGGCAAGACGATGCGCAAGACCTATCAGGCGTTGGCGGCGCCCGGCACCGGTTGCCCCGATCAATGGGAGGTGGAAAATCATTTGGGCGTGGTCGGGAGGGTGGGGAAGGCGAGCAAATTTGGGGCGGTGCGCAGCGGCGGCGATGCGGCGCAGACTTCCTTCCGGGTACTCGAGCGGCTCCCGGGTGCAGTCTTGGTCGAGGCCCGGCCGCACACCGGGCGCACGCACCAGATCCGCGTGCATCTGGCCGAGGATGGGCATCCGATTTATGGCGATGCATTCTACGGCGGGGCGATGCAGCTGAAGGCTCCCGGGGGCGGTGTGGCGGTTTCTCGCGTGCTGCTGCATGCCGCCGAGTTGGAATTTCCGCATCCGTTGACGGATGCCGCGCTGAAGATTCGCTGCCCGCTGCCGGCGGATTTCGAATCGTGTGTTCGGCCGCTACGAGCGCCCTTGGGCGGAAAGCGCTAGTCGGCTAGGGCTTGCCCCGCGGGGACGGGGTGGCGACGACGGCTTGGCGCCGCCCCGAGCGCAGGTGCTCGCGCTAGGCCGCCGACTAGGTTCGCCTGCCCCGCGCGGTTCGCACTGGGACAGGCCCTTGCGTGTCACAAACGGGTGACGACCGCTCGACGCGGCTTGGCGTCTCCGTCCGCCGCCAACGCGCCGCGGGTTGGGCGCAGGCGGGCGCCGCCGTTCCGGTGTTTTCTTGGCAGGTGGGCCCGGCCCCGGGGGGGGCACCCCCGCGCTCTGTGTTCCGAGGCCGTTTTGCATTCATGTCACATGGCCGTCACGGGACTGTAACAATCGGCTGGTAGTTTTGGGCATCGACGCGCCCGGTCCACGCCGGGCGGCGTTCGTTTCGTTTCAACACCGATCTATACACCACATGCGCCAATTCCCGACTGCCCTGCTCGCCCTCGTGGGCGGCATTGCCCTCACCGCCGCCACCGCGATGGCCCAGGATTCCGGCCCCCTTGTCGACCTGCTCGTCAAGAAGGGCCTGATCAATGACCAGGAGGCCGAAGAGATCCGCTCCGAGTTGTCCAAGGATTTCGCCGCCAACACCTCGGCCGGCAAGCTCAGCCTCGGCTCCCACCTCACCGAGTTCAAACTCGGCGGCGACGTCCGCCTGCGCCACCAGTACCAGACCACGCGCGACCAGGAGACGACCTCCACCAAGCTTGCCACCACCAACCGCACCCGTGAACGCTTCCGTTTCCGGCTCAATGGCGACTTCTTGATGCAGAAGGGCTGGAGCGCCGGCTTCGCGCTTGAGACCGCCCCGGCGTCCGACTCCGGCAATCAGACCTACGAGAACGGGGGCGACGACTACGGCCTCTCCCTGGCCCGAGCCTATGTGGGCTGGCAGCCGCGCAACGACCTGAAGTTCGTCGCCGGCAAGCAGCGTAATCCCCTCTACACGACCGAGCTCTCCTGGGATGGCGACATCAATCCGCAGGGCCTCTCCGAGATCTACACCCTCGCTCTCGGCGGCAAGGATACCCTCGAGTTTCGCGCCCTGCAGTCGATCATGGACGACAACAACGAGGCCACCGCGGGCCGCAACGGCAACGACGCCTGGCTCTTCGCCCAGCAGGCCGTGTTCACCAAATACTTCGGCACCACCAAGCTGGTGGTCGCGCCCGGCTTTAGCTACACCACCACGTCGAACATGAGCGGGCTGACCAACGAGACGCCCTTCAATGGCGACACCATCGGGCTCGCGCTTGGTACCTTCGCGGGCGAGCTCGAGTTCGGCAATCTTGGCGGGCAGGCCAACAGCGTGAAGCTCTATTGGGATACCTCCTACAACTTCGAGGCCGGCACCCGCGTGCACAAGGTCTACGGTCTCTCCTCGGCCAAGTGGAACAAGGACCCGCTCGCCTACCTCGTGGGCGTCGGCTACAACCACGGTTCCGGCAAGCTCCAGGGAGACTGGGGGGTGAAGCTCGACTACCGCCGCGTGGGCGTCGGCGCGGTGGATCCGAACCTCAACGACTCCGACTTCGCCTTCGGCAATCTCAACCAGTCCGGCTACAAGGCGGCGGTGAGCTACAACGTGGCGGATTTTTGCAGTCTCAACCTGGCCTATTTCCTCACCTCCGACCTGCGTGAAACGCTCAAGCAGTCGGCGGTCGCGAAGCTCGACAAGTCGAGCATCCTCCAGATCGACCTGGTGACGAAGTTCTGAGCGAGCCCTCCCGAGCAACAAAAACACCGCATCCGTTTCCATCATGAAGAAATCCATCTCCGTCCTTCTTTCCGCCGCGCTGCTGGCCGGCTCGCTCTCGGCCGCCGACAAACTCGTCATCAAGGGTTCTGATACGCTCGGGGCCAAACTCGTGCCGCAGGTGGCCGAGGCCTTCAAGGCCGTGCATCCCGAGGTCGCCTTCGAGATCGCCGCCGAAGGCTCCACCACCGGCATCGCCGCCATCACCGACGGCACCGCCCAGATCGGCATGTCCTCGCGGCGCGCCAAGCCCACCGAGCTCTCCGCCGCGCTGGCCAAGGGCGTGAGCATGAAGCCCATCATCGTCTGCTACGACGGGATGGCCGTCATCGTCAACGAGGGTAACCCGCTCTCCCAGCTCACGCTGCGCCAGGTCGAGCAGATCTTCACCGGCGACGTCACCGACTGGAGCGCGGTGGGCGGCAACCCCGGTTCGTTCTCGATCTACACCCGCAACACTTCCTCGGGTACGTACTCCGACTGGAAGGAGCTCGCGATGAAGAAGCGCGACTACGCCGGTTCCTCGCAGAAGATGGCCGGCAACGAGCAGATCGCCGCCGAGGTCGCCAAGAATCCGAACGGCATCGGCTACGTGGGTCTCGCCTACGTGCACGCCCCCAGCATCAAGGTGGTGGGGATTCTGGGCAAGGACGGCAAGGTCGCCCTGCCCTCCGACGAGACCGTGCAGGCCAAGACCTATCCCTACGCCCGTCCCACGTTTTTCTACACCAATGGCGAGCCCAGCGGACTCACGGCTGAGTTTGTCGAGTATATGCTCGGCGCCGAGGGCCAGGCCATGGTCAAGAAGGTCGGCTTCGTGCCGGTCGGGAAGCAGTAAGCGAGCGGTCCGATGGACGCCGCCTCGCGTGTTCGCCGCGAAACGCTGTGGCCGGCGTCCGCGTAGCGGAAGTGTTTCGCTTCCGCGCGGAAGAGCGCTTCTGCGCTGCACGGAAGCCGTTCCGCTACGCAATCAACCCCTTGCCCGGAGTGCGCTTTACGCGCCTCCGGGTTTTGGGGTGGACGCACTCAACTCACTGAACTGACCTTCCTCCGCCTCCCTTTCCCCTCGCCGTCGCACCCATGGCCACTGAACAGCCACCCGAACCCGCCGTCTCGCACCACGTGCGCAAGCAGTTGCTTGCCGCGCGGAAATTCCGGCTCCTCGGGCGCGATCGCGATTGGTGGATCAAGCTGTTCTTCGAGGGCAACGCCGCGATCTCGGTGGTCGTGCTCCTGTTGATCGTCTTCACCCTTTTTCGCGAAGCCGCCGGCTTCATGCCGGGCAATCGCCACAATCTCGAGATCTACCGGCGCGCGGGGCTCGAGTATGTCGACATTCTCAAGCGTCAGACCACCGAGTACGCGGCGCTCGGGCGGCAGCTTTCCGCAGTACGGCTGGCGTGGCTGCAACGGCTCCGTGCCGAAGGATTGGATCTGCCCGCCGCCAATGCCCGGCTCGCCGCGATCGACGCGCTCGATGGACGCTTGGCCGATGCCATCGCTACCCACGAGGAGATCCGCTCCGAGATGACCGACCACGCCTCTTCCGTGAAGGAACGCGTGACGGTGGGAATGGACATGGCCGAAGTGCGGAAGAATCTGCTTGGCGGCATCGCTGGATCCGACGCCGCGCATGGCGCGAAGCTGCAAGCCGGGGCCGATGCCGTCGTGGTCGAGGAAATCGACTTCACCGCGGAGGTGAATGTGCTCACCACCCGTTTCCCCGATATCCAGGCGGCCAATCGTGTGCTCGCCGGCGAGCTCAACGAGATCCTCGCCGCCCTGCCGCACAGCGGCGATGGGGTCATCGACAAACAGCTCACGCGCCTCGGCGATCGCCTGGCCGCGTTCCGTAAGGGGATCCCGGAGTGGGAAGGCGAACTCGCCCGGTGGCGTGCCGACCGGCCGGTGTCTTTTCTGGAGGCGTTCAACGCCTTCGCCTTTGGTCGCGAGTGGGTCACCGCCAGCTTCTGGCAGGACTGGTACGGGGTGCTCCCGCTGTTTTTCGGCTCCGTCTTCATCTCGGTGCTCGCTCTGGCCATTGCGATCCCGCTCGGCATCTGCGCGGCGCTCTATGTCAACCAGGTGGCGCCGCGTTGGGAGCAGGGCCTGATCAAGCCGTACATCGAGTTCATTTCCGCGATCCCTAGCGTGGTGCTTGGCTTCTTCGGCATTGCGATGTTGGGGGAGACGCTGCGGCAGTTCTCGCAGGTGGCGTGGCTCTCCTGGGTGCCCGGCTTTCCGATGCAGGAGCGGCTCAACGGTTTCACCGCCGCCGCACTGCTCGCGCTGATGGCCATCCCGACGATCTTCACCCTGGCCGAGGATGCGCTGCAAAACGTGCCGAAGGCCTTGCGGGAGGCGTCGCTCGCGCTCGGTGCCACCCGCCTGCAGACGATTCTTCACATTATCCTGCCAGCGGCGCTCTCCGGCATCACCGCCGCCATTCTGCTCGGTTTCGGCCGCGTGATCGGCGAGACGATGGTGGTGCTGCTTTGTGCGGGCAACCGCATCGCTATTCCCGACCTTTCCGCCGGTCTTGGCGTGGCTTTTCAACCCGTACACACGATGACGGGCATCGTTGCCCAGGAGATGGGCGAGGTCGTGCGCGGCAGTCTCCACTACCGCGCGCTGTTCATGGTCGGCTGCCTGCTCTTCCTGCTGTCGCTCGGCATCAACTATGGCGCGCAGAAGATCGTGCGCCGCTACCGTCTGCCGCAGAGCTGAGGTGCCCATGACGAACCAATTCTCTGCCCGGTGGGGCGGGCTTTATGCCCGCCAGTTCGACACCCAACCAGATGGCGGGCGTAAAGCCCGCCCCACCACCGGGTGCACCACTGGAAGTACCGCCGGAAACCTTTCTTTCGTGCCCTTTTCCACGCGCCCATGAGCACGCCTCCCGTCAAACCTGCCCGCCGCTCGATCCTGCGCCAGCCCTCGTGGGCCGCGCGCTTCGAGGCGGCATTCTTCCTTCTGCTGCGGGCGGGAACGTACGGCGTGTTGTTCGCCGCGGCCATCGTCTTTCTGGATATCGGCATCAAGGGCGGACGCGTGGTCTTCCAGCTCGCGCCGCCGTTCATCAATGTGCCGTTTCTCACCCAGGCGCCGGAGACGCTCAACGTCGTCACCCTCGATGGGGCGAAGGTGAAGATGGGTGATCGCGAGTTCCGCGCCTTTCGCGACGCGCACCCGGAGAAGCTCAAGGGCGCGCCGGTGGAGACCTACGTTTATTCCGCCGGTGGCATCTTCCCGAATATCGTGGGCACCGTGCTGTTGGTCGTCGGTGCGATGATCATCGCGCTGGTGCTGGGGGTGTGCAGCGCCGTCTATCTCAGCGAATACGCGAAGGAGGGGCCGTTCATCCGGCTGGTGCGCCTCTCGATCGCCAATCTCGCAGGGGTGCCCTCGATTGTGTTCGGACTCTTCGGCTTCGGCCTCTTCGTCGTCGCGCTAGACTGGAACGTGTCGTTGCTGGCGGGCTGGTTCACGTTGGCCTTCATGGTCCTACCGATCATCATCACCGCCAGCGAGGAAGCGTTGCGCACCGTGCCCAAGGGCCTGCGCGAGGGCGCGCTCGCCCTGGGCGCGACGAAGTTCCAGACCATCCGCACCAACGTGCTGCCCTACGCCTTGCCGGGCATCCTCACCTCGTCGGTACTCGCCATCGCCCGTGTGGCTGGCGAGACCGCGCCAATCATGTTCACCGCCGCTTACGTGGTGCGCGACCAGATGCCCTGGGACGTGGAGAAATGGACCGACTTCTTCTTCCAGGGCGTGATGGCCCTGCCTTATCACATCTACGTGGTCGCCTCGAAGATTCCGCAAAATGATTACACTCGCGACGTCCAGTACGGCACGGCCTTCGTCTTCCTCTTCACCGTCGCCGGCATCGCCCTCACCGCCATCCTCCTGCGCGCCCGCCTGCGCGAACAGTACCGCTGGTAATGAGCCCACTCTTTCCGCCCCGGCTGTGCCGGCCAAATCGGCCCCTCGCCCGCCCGGCCCCCCATCGTCGAGATCGAGGGGCTCAACTTCTTCTATGGCGAGAAGCAGGCGCTTTTTGATGTGACGCTCAACGTGCCCGAGAAGCAGGTGACCGCATTCATCGGCCCCTCTGGTTGCGGGAAGACCACGCTGCTGCGCTGCTTCAATCGCATGAACGACCTGGTCGACGTCGCCCGCATCGGCAGCGGCCAGATCCGGATCGACGGCATCAACATCTACGACCCGCAGGTCGACGTGATCGAGCTGCGCAAGCGCGTGGGCATGGTATTCCAGAAATCCAATCCTTTCCCCAAGTCGATCTACGAGAACATCGCCTTTGGCCTGCGCCTTCACGGCATTCGGCAGAAGGCCAAGCTCGACGAGGCCGTCGAGCGCAGCCTGCGCGGCTCCGCCATCTGGGACGAGGTCAAGGACCGCCTCCACAAGAGCGCCCTCGAGCTCTCCGGCGGCCAGCAGCAGCGCCTCTGCATCGCCCGCGCGATCGCCGTGGAGCCCGACGTCATCCTCATGGACGAACCGTGCTCCGCCCTCGATCCGTTGGCCACGACGAAGGTCGAGGAGCTCATCCACGAGTTGAAGGAGAAATACACCATCGTGATCGTGACGCACAACATGCAGCAGGCTGCGCGCGTCTCCGACCACACCGCGTTCTTTTATCTGGGCAAACTCGTCGAATTCGCCGAGACCCAGAAGATCTTCATGAATCCTTCCAATCCCCAGACAGAGGCATACGTGTCGGGAAGATTCGGATAAGTAGTAGCCAGTCGCGGGTAGTGAGTAGCGTGCAACTTGGACTCGGAAACCTGCCCGGATTTGCTCGCTGCCGGACCGCTCTTCTTCCTCGCTCCCTCCCCGTCACTTCTCACTACTTTCGCCTCAGGCTTCGTTCCGCCTCGCTGCCTCAGCCGTCTACTCGCTTCTCGCTACCCGCTACTCACTACTTTCTTCCATGAAACGTTTCTTCGATTCCGAGTTGGATGCACTCCGTTCGCATCTGGTGCAGATGGGCGAGAAGTCCATCGAACAGGTCCGCTTGGCGGTGCGCGCCGTGGTGGAGGGCGACCCGGAGCTGGCCCGGCAGGTGCGCGCCGGCGACGATGTGCTCGACCGGCTGGAGGTGCTCATCGACGAGGAGGGCGTGCGCTACATGTCGTTGCGTAATCCCGTCGCCACCGACCTGCGCCTGGTGGTCGTCGGCATGAAAGCCGGGCACGATCTGGAGCGGGTGGGCGACGAGGCCAACAATATCGCCAAGCGTGCGCTGCGGTTGGCCGGTGAGGCGCCGCTGAAGCCTTTCGTCATCCTTCCGCGCATGGCGGCCATCGCCCAAGAGATGTTGCGCGACGCGCTCGACTGTTTCCTGCAGCACGACAACGACAAGGCCTTAGCGGTGATCCGCCGCGATCAGGAGGTCGACGACCTGCACCGGGAGCTCTATCGCGAACTCTCGATCTTCATGGCCGAGAAGCCGGACACGATCTCGCGCGCCCTGGAGCTGATGTTCATCTCGAAGTCGATCGAGCGTATCGCCGATCATGCCACGAACATCGCCGAGGAGATGGTCTATTTGGCCAAGGGCGAAGACATTCGCCATGTCGACGAGCTCAAGAAGGGCCCGCGTCCCGCGCAGGAGTGAGGGGGCGTAGCGGAAGGGCTTTCCTTCCGCCCAAGCAGAGCAGGGAGGACGGCCGACACGGAACGCAAGGCGTTCCGCTACGAGGAGACAGTCCTTCTGCCGCGCGACTTGCCTCGAGCATGGAGGCGTGGCAGTTTGCCGCTGTCATGGGCCTTTGTACCGCCATGTTAACGCTGAGAAATCTTCGCCGGTTGGAGGATGTACCCGTTCAAGTGGAAGCTCTGGCCGACACAGGTTCGGTCTTCCTCTCGATACCGGAACACGTCCGACTGCAGCTCTCGTTGGACGATGTCGGGGCCAAGGAAGTGACGTTGGCCGACGGTTCGAAACGCATGGTGCCCTACGTCGGCCCCCTCGAAGTCCGGTTCAAGAATCGGGTGGCTTTTGTCGGCGCGATTGTGATGGGCGACGAGGTGCTCCTTGGCGCCATCCCGATGGAGGACATGGATCTCGTGGTCTTGCCGCAGGAGCGGCGGGTTGATGTGAACCCGAGGAATCCAAATTTCGCCGCTGCCAAGGCGAAGTAGGCGGCGGATTGGCGGGGCGGCTGAGTGCCCCCTCACTGCACCCCACAGGCATGCAGGGCTTTCACGCTGAGGTAGCCGAGCATTCCGGTGATCGGCAGAGTGAGGACCCAGGCCCAGACGATGCGCCCGACGACACCCCATTTCACTGCGCTGAAGCGCTTCACCGTCCCCACACCCATGATGGCAGTGGAGATCACGTGGGTGGTTGAAACGGGTATGCCAAAGTGCGACGCCCCGAGGATTACGGCTGCGGCGCTGGTCTCGGCAGCGAAGCCGTGGATCGGCTGCAGCTTGACCATTTTGTGGCCCATCGTGCGGATGATACGCCAACCACCACCGGCGGTGCCCGCCGCCATCGTGAGCGCGCAGGAGATGATGATCCAATCGTGGATCACGAATTCCGGAGAGCGAAGAAAGCCCAACCACGAGGGGAGGTTGTCGAGAACCCCGGCCTTGGTGCCGGTGTAGAGTGCCAGCGCCATGATGCCCATGGTCTTCTGGGCGTCGTTGGAGCCGTGGCTCAGCCCCATCACGCCGGCGCTGACAATTTGCATCTTGCCGAAGATGCTGTTGACCAGCCGCGGGGTGGCTTTGCGCAGGAGCATGTAGAGCAGGGCCATCACGACTGCGGCTACAAAAAAGCCGATCACCGGCGAGGAGAACATCGGCATGACGACCTTCGGCCACAACCCGGCGTGGGAGCCGTCGGACTTCACAATCGACCATTTCAGCACAGACCAGTCGCCTTTCGCGGTGGCCAGCGCTGCGCCACACAGACCTCCGATGAGTGCGTGACTGGAACTGGAGGGCAGGCCCAGCCACCAAGTGAGAAGGTTCCAGATGATGGCTCCGATCAGCGCCGCCAGCACGGTGGTGAGGGTGATGACGTTGGTGTCGACCAAACCGGCACCGATGGTTTTGGCGACCCCGACTCCGATGAAGGCTCCGAGCAGATTGAAGAACGCGGCCATGGCGATGGCCTGCCTCGGGGTGAGCACCCGCGTCGAGACGACGGTGGCGATGGCGTTGGCGGCGTCGTGAAAGCCGTTGATGTACTCGAAGGCCAACGCCGCGAGCAGCACGAGGAGGACGACCGTCATGGGCGGGGTTCCTCAGGAGTATTTCAGGACGATCTGGAAGACGACGTTGCCGGCATCGCGGCAGCGGTCGATGACCTTCTCCAGCATCTCATAGAGCTCGCGTAGCACGACAAACTCCCGCGGCTCGTAGGGGCCGTGGTAGAGTTCCTTCATGAACTCGAGCATGATTTTGTCGGCTTCGCCCTCGGCGTGCTGCAGGCGGGCGTTGGCGTCCTGAATCTTGTCGAGACGGGTGCCGTGGCGCAGTTGCTTGACCATGAAGATCACCGCGTCGGCAGCCTGTTCGATCAGGGCGACCTGCCGGTTGAGGTGCTCATGCGGGATGCGGCCAGGATAGATCGAGAGCCGCTCGACGACTTTCTCCACGCCCTTGGGGATGCGGTAGAGGGCGAGGGAGAGGGCTTCGATGTCCTCGCGCTCCAGCGGGGTGACGAAGGTCTTGCAGAGCTCCTCGGTGATCTGGGAGGTGATGCGCTTGTCCTTGCGGCGGCTGAGGACGAATTCATCGAGTCTCTGACGCTGGGCCGCGTCGGTGACGGTGGCGAGATATTTGGCCAGAAGAGCCGTGCTGGACTTCGCCTCTTCGGCGCTGGCTTCCAGGAGATCGAAGAACTTTTCGTCTTTGCCGAGGAGTTTGCGGAGGGACATGCGCTCGAATCTAAGACACCCCGCCGAAGGAATGAAAAGCGCGTTCTTCGGATTTCCGATTTGCGCCCGGCGCCCCGCAAGCGCGGGCGACGAGTCCTGCCAGCAATGGCGGGATGATGCGGGCGGCGGAAGCCAGCCAGTCGCGGTCGACCTGCGGTGGTCGAATTGCGCTCAAGTCGATGCCTGTGAACGAGGTCGCGTGCGTGGCGATGCCGTGGTGGGCGGCATCGGTGGCGTTGCAGAGTTGCTCGAAGTGGCCCTCAACGGGGACAAGCACCATCGGCTTCCCCAAATAGGCCGCTTCGCACATCGACTCGAAGCCGGCGGTCGTCACCAGCGTGCCACACTGCGCCATGAAACGCAGGTAGGCGCGGTCGTCGATCTGGTGAAAGCGCACTTTTCCCTCCCGGACTCGGCGCGGACCGTCGGGGTTGTCCCAGAAGCAAATGGTCGGTCGGTCCCAACCTCCGATGTCGGAGGCGTAGCCGCGGTTGACCAGATAGGCTAGGACGTACCCGCGTCGTCGGGTGGGGCGCATGAACACCTCCGTCCGCAGCAGGGGAGGTACGACTACGACGTCGCGGTGCGGCGGAGCGGCATAGGCGGAGAGTGCCAGCTTGCGCTCACAGTGTCCGAAGAAGAAGCGCAGGTAGGCTCGGAAGCCACGACGTTGTAGTCCGCTGCGCGGCGGAAACGGGGTGGCGGGATGCAGGAAGAGAAATTGGTGCCCGATGGCCACAGCAGGAATGCCCAGGCCGCGGCAGGCGAGGCTGCCGATTGGTTCGAAGAAGTTGATGATAATGTCCGGGGCGAAGGCGCGAATCTGCGCACGCAGGCGCCGGATGGTGCGCCAGTAGCGGGGGATTTGAACGGCGGCGGCGAGTCCGGTGCGGAGTTGGTTCACCGATCGGTGCCGGGCATCAAAAGTGAAGTTGAGGGAGTCGAACGCCTCGGCGTCCGGGAAGGCGCGGCGGAAGAAGGCGGGGATCTGGCGTTCGGGACTGCGGCCGACCAATACGCGGATCGTGGTGCCGGGGAGCATCTGCGCGAGAGCGATGGCTTGGGTCATGTGGCCGCGGCCTTCACCCTGCACCAGGAAGAGGATTTTGTTCATCAGCGGTGGCTTCGGGCCTCCGAGGTGGCGGCGGGCGGGATTGCCCGCGACCGCGCAGCGGCCCGCCAAGAGCAGAGGCCAGGGCAGGGCGAGGCGAAAGGGTGAACTCGGCAACTTCGCGGTGACGGCGTGACACGAATGTTGCAATGGCTCGGTGCCGGCTGTCGCGGTCCGAAGGCAGGTCAGGGTGCTTGCATGCGCCGATCGGTTTTCTCGTGTTTCGCGAACGCAGGGGCGTTGAGGAGGGCTCGCGAGGCTGTGCTTGGAGCGTCGGCGAGCTGGCGGCCTCGGGTTATGGCTGGCTAACGTTGCGGCTCAGGAGGGGAGGAACCTGCAAACAGGCGGAAGTAGGGGTTGACAGCGCCCGAGGGGCTGTCGATTTTCCCCGCTCTTCTTTAATCTTTACGGCGGCCATAGCTCAGCTGGTTAGAGCACCAGATTGTGGATCTGGGGGTCGCGGGTTCAAATCCCGTTGGTCGCCCCATTTTTTAGCGCGGTGGAGGGAGTTGGCGGTTTCGGAGACCGCCGCTCGGTCGCAGGCCCTAGGTCCGGGCAGGTGATTTCTGGGCGACGGCGCCCGCGAATGACATTGTCGACCGATCGTCTTGACCGTGCGACCGGACAATCGGGCGCCATGAAACCCCATGGTGCTCCCCTGCGGCGGGCGCTCGCCGGCCGACCAACTCCAAACGCGTCGAGCCCGAGGCCCCCGCGGGGCCCGTTCGCGACCGAGACACTCGCTCGGGCGATGAGGGCCCCGTAAGACGCCGCGCCGGCCCTGCTCAGACTTCCTAGAGCCACCCGAGTGTCCCGCGAGCCCGGCCAGAGGTGTGGGGCCGACAAGAGTGTGTGGCCATTCCGGCCGCGACGTCGTGCGTGCGCCAGTCCAGGAGGCCGGGGGGCGCGTCGGCGGGGTTGCGTGGCCGCTGGTTGCAGCCAACGTTGGCGCCCCCGATGCATCCGTTCCGGATCGTCACCTACAATATCGCGCATGGCCGCGGGCTCTCGCCCTACCAGGGGCTCAACTCCCACGCCTCCATCCAGCGCAACGTCCTCAAGATCGCCCACCTGCTGGAGCGGTTGAAGCCCGACGTGGTCGCACTCCAGGAGATCGACGAGGACTCCCATTGGAACGGCCGGCTCAATCTCCTCGAATATCTGAGGGAGCACTCCCAGCTGCCGTATTCGGTGATGGGGGTGAACAGCCAGCGCAGCGGCCACAAGCCCCTGAATTATGGCAACGCCGTGCTGTCGCGGCACCGCGTGGGGACCTGGGAGAACATTTCCTTCGGGCACAGCGAGATTGGCGGGAAGGGATTTCTCTTTGCCGAGATCGATGTCGGCCGCGGCCATGTGGTGCCCATCGTCAATCTCCACCTGGCCTTCGCTTCTCGCCGGGCGCGGCTGCAGCAGGTGGAGGCGGTGTCCGATTTCTTGAGCAGCAAGTACCGCCATCGCCAGGCCGACTGGCTGGTTCCTCCGATCCTTTGCGGCGATCTCAACAACTCCTCGCGCCGTCCCGATGCCACGGCTGCGCTCTTCGAGTATTTTCAAAGGCATGGCGAGTACACCCTGCATCCGGCCAACGCCCGCACCTTCCCCTCGCCGTTGCCCAGCCGGGCGCTTGATTTCGTGTTTTGCCGCCGGCCTGCCGCCTGCCCCAGAGCGAGGTGCTGCGCACCATGCTTTCCGATCACCGGCCCGTGGTGGTGGATTTCCGGTTGCCCGGGACGCGACAGCACTGAGGGCGATGCTTGCCGCCAGTGGGCGCGCGATGAAACCGGGGATGGCCGTGCCATCCGAAGCCCGCAGGGCGAAGGATGGCGGAGGAGGAGGGATTCGAACCCACGGTCAGCTTGCGCCAACGTCTGATTTCAAGTCAGGTGCCTTAAACCACTCGGCCACTCCTCCGGATCAGCAGGGGCGGAGCATCGCCGCCCGCGCGAAGTTGTCCAGTGCGTTGTCGGGCCCGCTCAGCGCTTCTTGCCGAGCGCCAAGAGCGTCCAGGCCGCGAGGGCTACCAGCACCAGCAGCCACCAGTTGATGCGGATGATGCGAAGCAACCGTTCCAGGCCACCGAGGACCTCGGGCAGCAGCACCACGGCTCCGACGAGGATCACGCCGCTGGCCAGCAGGCGGACGGCGAGTTTCGTGCTCCGGTTCATGGCGACGAGCGAAGGCGGCGCCCCGGCGTGGCGCGAGCGAAATCGCGGCCGCTGTGGGACCAGCTGACGCCGGACGAGTGGCTCCCCTCGGCGCGGGGGCGCGGAGGAGGCATGGGCCGAGACCGGCGATTCGCGATGGCGGTACGTCCGTATCACCCAAATGAGCGCTGGCGGAACCGCCCCGTGCGCCGGCCGGCGGGGATTCGCCTGACAACTCACTGACAAACTCTTACGCCCACGTGACAACCTCCACGGCGAAATAGGGTAAGATGGAGACGTTCGCACCAGGTTCGCGTCTCGCTGCTCCTGATCGCCTCCGCCCCTTTCCCTCCACCAACCCCGCCGCCGCACCGCCATGAAGCCACGTATACTTTTGGGAGTGATCGCCCTCCTGTCCCTCGCCTCCACGCTCTCCGCCGGGCCGCGCGATGAGCAGTGGCAGCAGGTGCATGAGGCGGTGGGCCGGGGCCTGCCCAAGACCGCGATCGAGCGCCTAGAACCGATCATCGCCGGCGCCGTGGCCGATCGTTCCTATGCGGAGGCGATCAAGGCCATCGGCCGCAGGATCGCGCTTGAGGGCGTGGTCCAAGGCAACAAGCCCGAGGAGAAGATCGTGCGCTTGCAGGCCGAGCTGGACAAGGCACCTGCCGAGATGAAACCCGCCATGGAGGCGCTGCTCGGCCACTGGTACTGGCAGTATTTTCAGCACAACCGCTGGCGGTTCCTCCAGCGTACCCAGACAGCGGAAGCACCGGGCCCGGACCTCCAGACCTGGGACCTCGCGCGCATCCTCGCCGAGATCGGCCGGTGTTTCGACGCCGCGCTCGCCGATCCCGCCGCTCTTCAGGCCACCTCCATCGAAACCTTCGACGCCCTGATCGATAAGGGCAGCGTGCCGGACACCTATCGCCCCACGCTCTTCGACTTCCTCGCCTACGAAGCGCTCTCGTTCTACCAGATCGGCGAACAGGCTGCGGTCGGTGCTGAGGATGCGTTCGAGATCGCCGCCACCGGTCCGATTTTCGGCGATGTCGCCGAGTTCGCGAAGTGGCAGGTTGATACCGCCGACACCGGGTGCCCGCAACTGAAGGCCATTCGACTCTACCAGGCGTTGCTGCAATTCCATCGCGGCGATACCGACCGCTCCGCATTCCATGACGCCGACCTTGCCCGCCTGAATTTCGGATACAACGCCGCCGTCGGCGAGGGCAAGGACGAGCGCTACGACGCCGCGCTTCGGCGCTTTGTTGCCGCGACGGAGAAGCACGAGATCTCTGCGCGAGCGGTCTTCCTGATCGCAAGCCGCCAGAATTCCGCCGGCGAACTGGTGGCGGCCTGGAAAACGGCGCAACTTGGCCGGGGGGCTTTCCCCGGAAGCGCGGGAGGGAATCAGTGTTTCAATCTCATCGAGCAGATCGAGGCGCGCTCGGCGCAGCTCGACACCGAGGGAGTTTGGAACGCCCCGTGGCCCACGCTCAACATCACTTACCGCAATGTCACCAGGATCCACCTCCGCGCGGTACCGGTCGACTTCACCGACTATGTCGAGCACGCACGCTGGACTTTCGGCAGCTTTGAGCGGGAGCGGACCAAGGCGTGGCTCGACGCCAAGCCAGCGCTCGCCTGGGAGGCCGAGCTGCCGCCGACGAACGACTTCAACGAACATACCGAGAAGCTGCCCGCCCCGACCACGCTCAAGCCGGGGTTCTACGCCATTTTCGCCAGCCATGACGCCGCATTCGGCGATGCCGACAATCAGGTCAGCGTCGCCACGGTATGGGTCAGCGACCTCGCACTCGTCCTGAGCGCACGCAACGACAGCGAGACCCAGGCCGGCTTCGTACTCCAAGCGGGCAGCGGCGAGCCGGTCGCCGGTGCAACGTTGCGCTTCTGGCAACGCGACCGCGAGGGCTGGTTCAAGGCGCTCGCGCCGAAGGCGACCGATGCCAACGGCCGATTCGAGTTCTCCGCCAAGGACCGTTCGGTCCTCGTGCTGGCCGAGCACGGCGGCCACGCCGTTGCGAGCATGCGCGAGCTTCGATCCTACGGCCGCGCCGAACCCGGCCGTTCCGAAACGCAAACAGTGTTCTTCACCGACCGCGCCATCTACCGGCCCGGACAGACGATCAGCTACAAGGGCGTATCCATCTGCTCCGATCGGGCCGCCGCCAAGTACTCCGCCGCCGCCGGCCGCGCGCTCACGGTCGTGTTCGACGATCCCAACGGCAAGGAGATCGCCCGCACCGAGCACCGCACGAACGACTACGGCTCGTTCGAGGGCGCGTTCACCGCGCCCCGCGATCGGGTGGCGGGGCGCATGTCCATTCAGGTTCTCGACCGGTCGGGCATGACCTTTTTCAACGTCGAGGAGTACAAGCGTCCGAAATTCCAGGTCGCGCTCGAGGCGCCCACTGACGCCGCGAAACTTGATAGCCGGGTCACCGTCGTCGGCAAGGCCACGGCGTACACCGGCGCCGCCATCGGTGGGGCGAAGGTGCAGTGGCGCGTGGTGCGGGATGTGCAATTCCCTTCGTGGTGCTGGTGGTGGCGGCCGCAGGCGGCCAAGGCGGTCGCGCACGGCATCGCTGCCAGCGGGCCGGACGGAACCTTCAAAGTCACCTTCACCGCCGAGCCGGATCGCGCCGTGCCCGCGAAGAGCGAGCCCGTGTTTTCTTACACCGTCTTCGCCGATGTGACCGATACGACGGGCGAAACGCGCTCCGACGAGCGTACCGTGCGTGCGGGCTACACCGCGCTGGCAGCGTCGGTGAACGCTGGTGACTGGCAGACGGCCGGGCGGCCGGTCGAATTGTCGGTCACGACGACCTCGCTCGATGGTGTGCCGCAGGCGGCCAAGGGCAGGATGACGATTCACGCGCTCAAACAGCCGGTCGCCGTCGAACGTGCTCCGCTGCGGCGCCAGAACCGCTGGTGGTGGGGCGCCGAGGAGCCCAAGGCGGATCCAGCGAATCCGGATTCTTGGGCACAGGAAGCGGTCGTCGCCACGCAGGCTTTCAAGACCGACGCCACCGGTGCGACCAAGGTTGTGGTGCCGCTGAAGGCCGGGATCTACCGCGCCTCGCTCGAGACGAAGGATCGTTTCGGCAAGACGGTGACTGCGCGCCGGACGGTGCAGGTGGTGGATCCGCGGGCACGCCGGTACGGCGTGAAGGTTCCGAACCTGTTCGCGGCGCCGAAGTGGTCGGTCGAGCCGGGCGAGAAGTTCACCGCGCTCTGGGGAACTGGATATGCCAGTGGCCGGGCCTTCGTCGAACTGGAGTGCAATGGCAAGGCGTTGATGAGCTACTGGACGAAAGCCGATCGCACCCAGGAGCCCATCGAGCACACGGTGACCGAGGAGATGCGCGGCGGGTTTACGGTGCGGGTGAGCTTTGTCCGCGAGAACCGTGCCTATTTCCACGAGCGCGTGGTGAACGTGCCGTGGACCAACAAGCAGCTCAACGTGAAGTGGGAGACGTTCCGTTCGAAACTCGCGCCCGGCCAGAAGGAGACATGGACTGCAGTCGTCGCCGGTCCCGATGCCAGGCGCAGTGCCGCCGAGATGGTCGCCACGCTGTACGACGCCTCGCTCGACCAGTATGCGCCGCACTCCTGGCCGGCAGGCTTCAGTGTGTTCCGGTACGAATCCAACCTGAGCCAATTCGAGTTCCAGAACGTGCAGCGAGACTTGCAGTACGTGTGGGGCTGGTGGCAGACGCCGCAACACGCCGTGGACTGGCGCTACAGGACTTTCCCGGCAGAAGTTGTGTCCGATTTCTGGGGCTTGGAGTGGCCAGCCGATGATGGCGCTGCAGTCTGGCGCGGCGTTGGCCGGAAGTTCGGACGAGGAAACCATCATCTTGTCGCCGTTCTGCGTGGACGCCGCTCCCTCGGGGGGGTATGCGGCTGCGACCACGCTGGCGGGCACCCGACTCCGCACCGAGCTTAAGGATATCGGATCCGCGGCTTCGGTGGTTGCCGCCCAGTTCGGGCAGGATGCCTCGGCGTCCAAACCCGACCTCAGCAAGGTCACCGCGCGCAAGAATCTCAACGAGACCGCGTTCTTCTTCCCGCACCTGACCGCGGGCGAGGACGGCGTGGTGCGGATGAAGTTCACCATGCCGGAGGCGCTCACCGAGTGGAAATTCCTCGGCTTCGCCCATGACAAGCAGCTGCGCGCCGGCCTCCTTACTGGCACGGCGGTCACCGCCAAGGACCTCATGGTCGAGCCGAACCCACCGCGCTTCGTGCGCGAGGGCGACGCCATCGAGTTCACCGTCAAGGTGAGCAACCAGAGCGACCGGCCACAGCAGGGCAGGGTGAAGCTCACCTTCGCCGCCGCCGCTTCGCTGCAGTCGGTGGACGCGGCGCTGGGCAACCGCGCCACCGAGCAGGCCTTCGACGTGCCCGCCAAACAATCACGCAGCTACGCGTGGCGTGTCGCGGTGCCCGACGGCATGGGTTTCCTCACCTACAAGGCCGTCGGCGCCAGCGCGCAGGCCAGCGACGGCGAGGAAGGGTTCCTGCCCGTGCTCAGTCGCCGAATCCTCGTCACGGAGTCGCTCCCGCTGCCGATTCGCGGCAAGGCGACCAAGCAGTTCGAGTTCGCGAAGCTCCTTGCCTCCGGCGAGTCGGACACACTCCGCCAGCAGTCGCTCACGGTGCAGATGGTCTCGCAACCGGCGTGGTACGCGGTGATGGCGCTGCCTTACCTGATGGAATACCCGTACGAGTGCAGTGAGCAGCTCTTCAACCGTCTTTATGCCAACGCGCTCGCCCGCCACATCGCCAATTCCGATCCGAAGATTCGCCGCGTCTTCGATTTCTGGAAGGGCACTCCGGCGCTCGACAGCCCGCTCACGAAGAACCAGGACCTGAAGTCGGTGATGCTGGAGGAGACGCCATGGCTGAGGCAGGCGCAGGCGGAAAGCCAGTCGCGGCGCAACGTCGGACTCCTCTTCGACTCCAACCGGCTCGACGAGGAGTCCGCCCGCGCGCTCGCTCAGCTCACCGAGCGGCAGCTGGCGGACGGCCGCTGGTCGTGGTTCCCCGGTGGGCAACCGAGTGAATACATTAGCCTCTACATCATGACCGGCTTCGGCCGTCTGCGGCACCTCGGCGTCGAGCTTGACTGGACGCCGGCGATCAAGGCCCTCGGCGCGCTCGATGCGTGGATGGACCGCGAATATCGCGCGATTTTGAAGCGGCCGAATCCCGAGGAGTACGTACCGAGCTACACCGACGCGCTGTACCTCTACGGCCGCAGCTTCTTTCTCGAGGATCGGCCAGTCGGCGCGGAGCACCGGGCGGCGGTGGACTTCTTCCTGAGACAATCCCGCAACCATTGGCTCGAGGTGGACGCGCGCCAGAGCCAGGCGCACCTCGCCCTCGCGCTACAGCGGTTCGGTGACAAGGCGACCGCGCAGGCGATCATGCGCTCGATGAAAGAGCGTAGCGTGAGCAACGAGGAGTTGGGACTGTTCTGGCGCGACACTGAGCTGAGCTGGTGGTGGTACCGCGCGCCGATCGAGACGCAGGCGCTGATGATCGAGGCTTTCGCCGAGGTGGCGGAGGACGCGCAGGCCGTCGAGGACTGCAAGGTCTGGCTTTTGAAGCAGAAACAGACCCAGGACTGGAAAACGACGAAGGCGACCGCCGATGCCGTCTATGGCCTGTTGCTCCGCGGCACGAATCTGTTGAGCAGCGACGCTCTCGTGGAAGTCTCGCTCGGTGGTCAGGCGATCCGCCCCGAGAAGGTGGAAGCCGGCACCGGTTTTTACGAACACAAGTTCGTGCGCGACGAGATCAAACCGGCGATGGGCGCGATCACCCTGAAGAAGACTGACGAAGGCGTGAGCTGGGGCAGCGTGCATTGGCAGTATCTCGAGGACATGGCGAAGGTTGCGCCGCACGAAGGCACACCGCTGAAGCTGAAGAAGACGCTCTGGCTGAAGCAGACGACGAAGAAGGGCCAGGAGCTGGTTCCGGTGACCGGCCCGGTGGCGGTCGGCGATGAGTTGGTCGTGCGCCTCGAGCTGCGCACGGATCGCGACATGGAATACGTGCACCTGAAGGACCAACGCGGCAGCGGCACCGAACCGGTGGGCGTGCTCAGCCGGTACAAGTACCAAGACGGCCTCGCTTACTATGAGAGCACCCGCGACACGGCCTCCCACTTCTTCATCGATTACCTGCCGAAAGGCGTCTACGTGTTCGAATACTCGACACGCGTGCAGCTCCGGGGTGCGTACCAGAGCGGCATCGCGGAGATCCAGTGCATGTACGCGCCCGAATTCAACAGCCACTCCGAGAGCATTCCGATCGAGGTGAAGTGAGGAGTGGCGGACCCGGGGGAAGAACGCAGAATGCAGAACGCGGAGTGCGGAACGGCAGAGGGTTGAGCGCAAGGAACGGGCAGTGAGTAGAGAAAACACCAGCCGGCAGTCGCACGTGGTGGCGCCGGCCTCCGTGCCGGCGAGACCGGATCCCGCAGGCACGGAGGCCTGCGCCACACGCCCGGGGGCTTCGACGACGAGGTCTCCGGCACGCTGCCCCGCGGATTGCGTTGCGACCCGAGGCCCTCGATAGTGCGCCCACGTGGAATTTGAAAAGCACCTACTCGTGGACGGCTACAACATCGCCCATGCTTGGCCCGAGCTGCGCCGCGTGCTCACGACCGAGGGGCGCGATGTCGCCCGGGCACGACTGGTTGCGAAGCTCCGCGCGCTCCACGATTTTGAACGGATGCGCGTGAGCGTGGTCTTCGACGGCCGTGGCGCCGAAATCTCCATCGAACGGCCGACGCCGCACACAACTTTCTCCGTGCTCTATACTCCGGCGGGCATGACGGCCGACGATTTGATCGAGCAGCTCGCGGTGCAGTCGGCCAAGCCGGCCGAAGTCTTTGTCGCGACAGCCGACCGGGCCGAGGGCGACACCGTGTCGGCGCACGGTGTTCATCTCCTGTCGCCCGCGCAGCTCGCCGAATGGGTCGAGCGGGTGGGGCAGGCGCAGTCGGCGGCAGTCGAACAGCATAGCAAACGCACCAGTGCGGAGTGGAAGCGCGGGAGGCGTGACGGGGAGAAGTAACAGGTGACAAGTTCCAAGTACCAAGTAATGAGTATCAAGTGACGAGTCCCCGGGGAGCCAGAGGATCAAGCGTCAAAGCACGAAGGTGGCAGGCGGTGCGTTTCGCCCCCGGACGGGCAGAAACCCGGAGCGCTGGCTTTGTGGCTGAATGACTTCGTCCTCCAGCTACGTAGCGAGACCGCGCCTGTCGAGTAGCTGGCTTGCGGAGCAGTTCAGCTCCAGGGCGTGGTGGGCCCCGGGAGGCTGCGGGATGCGCGCAGACTGGTTTCATTGGCGCGTATTCGCGTCTCTTCGAGGTTGAATCTACTGTTCGCCGTTGAATCGATCCATGCGGCGCGAACACTACAACGCGAGCGGTGGGCAGGTGGCCGAGCTGCAAGGCCTGTATGGCCCGTACGCTTTTCCGGAGCGGCTCCTCCAGAAAATCTGGTTGCTGGGCTTGTTCGAAACCCGCGGTGTGCGACTCACCGATGGCTCGGTGCTCGATGTGCTCACGCCGGGACGCTGGAACCTGCTGGGCGGGCCCGACTTTCTTGGGGCGCGGCTGCGCATCGGCGGGCGCGAGGTGACGGGGGATATCGAGGTGCATTTCAACGCGGCCGACTGGGTGCGCCACGGCCACGACCGCGATCCGGCGTACGCTGAGGTGGTGTTGCATGTGGTGTTGTTCGAGTCCCGACGCGAGTTGCCTCCTCCGCGCACCGTCGACGGCCGGGAGGTCGCCCAACTGGTGTTGCTGCCGTGGTTGCATTGCAGCCTGGAGGAGTTCGCTGCCGACGACGCGGTCGAGGCCCTCACTCACCAGCAGACTACCCAGGTCGCCGAGGCGCTCTTGGCCCTCGCGCCGGAGTCGCGGCAGGGCCGGGTGCGCACCTCGGCCGAGAAACGCTGGAAGCAGAAGGTTCATTTCGCCGAGGTGCGGCTGGCGCGGCTGGGGTGGGAGGAGGCCTGCCACCACACCGCGCTGGAAATCCTCGGATACCGCTTCAACCGCGCGCCGATGTTGGTGGTGGCCGGGCGGTTTCCGTTGAGGAGCTGGCGCGACAGCGCCACGGACACTGCGGAGTTGTGGGCCGCGGGCGCAGTGAGCTGGCGGCGGCAGGGGGTGCGGCCGGCCAACGATCCGCTGCGCCGCCTCTCGCAGTACCGCGCCTGGGTGACGGCGGTGCCGGACTGGCCGGAGCGCTGGCGGCAATGGGCCGGGACGGCGGGGCTGAGCGTGCCGGAGCCCGAATTGGAGGACGTGGCGCGGGTGCGGCGCACTTGGCGCTTGGCGGCATGGCGCGAACAGGTGCGGGAGCAGGTGTTGGGCGGGGCGGTGGGCGGTCCGCGGTTGGATACCCTGATCGGCAACGGTCTGCTGCCTTTGCTGGCGGCCCACACCGGCTGTCCGGCGTTTGCCCGTTGGTACTGCGGCGGGGCCGGCGAGGTGTCGCCGGCGATTCTGACCGCGTTGCGGCTGGCCGGGGTGTGCGGGCGGGGCGCGGCGCCGTTTCATGAAGGCGCTGTCCAGGGAATGCTTCAGCTCGGGTTGGAGCAGCCGGACGGATTTGGCGCGGCCACAGGGCCAAGCGGGCCGGAATAACCGCGCACCGCCGCCCCGACCCCTCCGGACGCCCCCAACTCTTTTCCGCCGGAGGGGGCGCAGGGCTTGACATGGATTTTTACCATAAGCTACGGTGACCACCCCTACAGTCCTCACTTTCATCAGGTGGGCCCACCAGCCCGCCTTTTTTTTCCCGTCAACACACGACCCGACCAATGAGCAGCGAAATTCTTTCCGTCCTGGAGTACATGGAAAAGGAGAAGGGGATTCCGCGTGCCGACATGATCCAAGCGATCGTGACGGCGATCAAGAACGCGGCCCTTAAGGGCGTTAATGCCGGGCAGGACCTCAAAATCGAGATCAACCCCAAGAGTGGTCAGCTGCAGGCGTGGGCCGTGCTCAAGGTGGTTGATTCCGTGTCCGACCAGCTCACCGAAATCCATGTCGAGAAGGCGCAGTCGGTGCGCTTCGGCGCCGGGGTGGGGGAAATTGTCGAGAAACCGATCGATCCGGCCTATCTCGGGCGCATCGCCGCCCAGACCGCCCGTCAGGCGATCATGCAGCGCATCCGTCAGTTCGAGAAGGACCGGATCCTGGACGACTACAAGGACATGGTCGGCGATGTCGTCAGTGGCATCGTACGGCGCAAGGAGCGTGGTGATCTTTTTGTCGATCTCGGCAAGGCCGAGGCGATGATGCCCGTCAAGGAACAGGTGCCCGGCGAAGAGTATGCCGCCGGCGAGCGCATCCGCTGCCTGTTGATGAGCATCGATTCGACCCCGCGTGGGCCCGAGCTGATCCTCAGCCGCGCCAGCCCGAAATTTGTCCGCCGCCTGTTCGAGCTCGAAGTCGCCGAGATCGCCGACGGCACCGTGAAGATCGAGGCCTTCGCCCGCGAGCCCGGCTACCGCACCAAGATCGCGGTGACGTCGGCCGACTCCAAGGTCGATCCGGTCGGTGCCTGCGTGGGCGCCCGGGGCGCCCGGGTGAAGAGCATCGTGCGCGAGCTCAACGGCGAGAAGATCGACATCATCCCTTTCAAGACCGACCCGCGCGAGATGGTCCTCGAGGCCCTCAAGCCGGCCGTGCCGCGCAGCATGCAGTTCGACGAGCGCAACAAGCGCATCGCCCTGGAAGTGGGGGAGGACGACTTGGCCGTGGCCATCGGCCGCAAGGGCCAGAACGCCCGCCTCACCTCCCGCCTGATCGGCTGGCGCATCGACATCATCCGCGTCGCCGCCGTGTCGAACACCATGGGCGACAAGGTCAAGGCTGCCGCCGGTTCGCTCCACAGCGCGCTCGGCCTGGCCGACGACATCGCGATGCGCCTGGTCGAAAAGGGTCTCAATAGCATCGAATTGCTCGATACCGTGGACGAGGAGACTCTCATCAGCGAGGGCTTCACGACCGACGAAGCCCAGGATATTCTCAATCGGGTGCGCCAAGCCGGCTCCAGTGCCGCGCCGCAGGCCTGAAGCCTTCAACCCAGTCTGTTTTCCGACACCACTAGATGAGCGTCCGCATTCACGAACTAGCCAAGCGCATCGGCATCGACAACAAGGAGCTGCTCTCCTTGCTCAAGGATCGCGGCTTCGATGTGAAGACCGTCTCCAGCGCGGTCGATCCGATCAGTGCTGAAGCCCTGGAGAGTGAGTTGAAGGGCAAGTACCAGGTCGGTGCCGACACCTCATCGCCGGTTGGCGAAACCGAGGAGCACGTCGAGCCCGGCGCCGCTCCGCTCGAACCCGTCGCCGCAGCGCCCGCCGCCCCGGCTCCTGCCGCCGAGCCTGTGGTTCCGGCCGCCCCGCAGTTTGCCACCAAGGTGCCCCAGGGGGCCTTTGTGCGCTCCGCCAACGACATCGCCCAGGAGAAGGCCGACCTCGAGAAAGCCAAGCAGGCCGCTCGGGTTGTAGCCCCGCCGCCGCCGGTGGTGTGGACTCCGCCCACGCGTGCCCCGATGCCGCCTCCGCCCCGTCCCTATTCCCCGCCCCAGGGTCAGGCCCCGCGTCCGGCCCATGCGCCGCAACCGCCGCCGGCAGTGCCGCGCCCGTCCTCGCCCGTTTCTTTGGCCCCGCCGATCACTCCGCGCCCCGCGCCCATGATGGCTCCGCCGACCGCCTTTGCTGCACCCAAGCCCGCCGCCCCGGTGGGCTTGCCGCCCCCGGTAGCCGTGCAGGCCCCGGCCGTGCCCGTTGCCGCTCCCTCTTCCCCGGCTCCTATGGCTCCGCCGCCGGTGCTGGTTGCTCCGCGCCCGCTCGCCGGCCCGCCCTCCCTGCCTCCGATGGGCATGCCGCCCAAGCCCGGCCCCGTGGCCGCGCCGTCCACCCCGCCGCTGCCGCCCTCGGCCGCCGGCCCGGTGGCCACCGTCACGATTTCCGGAGACGTCAAGATTCTCCACGTCAAGCCGCCGATCATCGTACGCGATTTCGCCACCGCCATCGGGGTGAAGCCGTTCCGCCTGATCTCCGAGCTGATGGAGATGGGTATCTTCGGTTCGCTTAACCAGGCCATCGACGAGTCTGTCGCCACCAAGCTGGCCGAGAAGCACGGTTTCATGCTCGAGGTGAAGCACCGCGGCGACGTCGCCCCGGTGGTTCCGGTCAAGGAGAAGGTTAAGCCCGTCGAGGAGGACGAATCCAAGCTGCTCGAGCCGCGTCCCCCGGTGGTCTGTATTCTCGGCCACGTCGATCACGGCAAGACGACCCTGCTGGACACGATCCGCAAGGCCAATGTCGCCGCCGGCGAAGCGGGTGGCATCACCCAGCACATCGGCTCCTACCAGATCGAGCACAACGGCCGGAAGATCACCTTCCTGGACACCCCTGGTCACGCCGCCTTCAACAAGATGCGTGCCCGTGGTGCCAACACCACCGACATCGCCATCCTCGTGGTCGCCGCTGACGACGGCTTCATGCCCCAGACCGATGAGGCGCTGAAGTTCATCAAGGCCGCCAAGGTCGCCACCATCGTGGCCATCAACAAGGCCGATGTGAAGGGCGCCAACTTCGACCGCGTGAAACTGCAGATGCAGGAACGCGGGATCGCCCCGGAAGACTGGGGTGGCGAGACCATCGCGGTGAAGGTCTCCGGCCTGAAGGGCGACGGCGTACCGGAGCTGCTCGAATACATTTTGCTCCAGACCGACGTCATGGAGCTCAAGGCCAACCCGAAGGCTCCGGCCTCCGGCGTGGTCGTCGAGGCCGAGATCGAGGTCGGTCGTGGCAGCACCGCCACCGTCATTGTCCAGCGCGGCACGTTGCGCGTGGGTGATGCGGTCGTGTGCGGCGCCGCCTACACCAAGATCAAGGCGCTCTTCAACGACAGGGGCGAGCAGGTCAAGGAGGCTGGTCCCTCCATGCCGGTGAAGATCATCGGCTGGTCCACCACGCCCGAGTCGGGCGCGATGTTCAAGGTCGTCAAGAACGAGCGCGAGGCCAAGGGCATCGCCGAGGAGGCCGAGCAGCTCCTGCGCAAGCAGGCCACCCAGGCCTCCGCTACGCCCAAGGACATCTCCGTCGAGAAGCTCTTCGCCGAAATCGCCGCCACCCAGAAGCCCACCCTCAAGGTGGTCATCAAGTCCGACGTCTACGGCTCGGCCGAGGCGGTGCGCAATTTCCTGGAAGGCATCAAGAGCGACAAGGTCGCCCTCGAAGTCATCGGCTCGGAGGTCGGCTTGGTCTCCAAGAACGACGTGCTGCGCGCCGGTGCCGCCGGGGCGGTCATCATCGGTTTCAATACCCGCTTGGAAAACGGCGTCACCGCTGTGGCCAAGCACAACGGGGTCACCATCCTCGCCTACGACATCATCTACGAAGTCGCCGACAAGGTGAAGGAGCTGATGGCCGACCAGTTGCCGCCGGATCTGCGCGAAGCCAAGCTGGGCGGCGCCGAAGTGCGCGCCGTCTTCCCGGTGGCCAAGGGCAATGTCGCCGGCTGCTTGGTCACCGACGGCAAGATCACCCGCAACGCCAAGGCCCGCGTGCGTCGCGGCCGCGAGGTCATGTACGAGAGCACCATCGGCACGCTGCGCCGTTTCAAGGACGACGCCAACGAGGTCCGCGCCGGACTCGAGTGCGGTATCGGTTTGGATGGTTTCAGCGACTACAAGCCGGGGGATCTCATCGAGTGCTACGAGATCCAGAAGATTCGCGCCAGCCTCTGACGATTGGCGATTTTCGATTGCCGATTTTCGATTGAGGCCGGCGGCCGAGGCTGCGGTTTGATCAATCGGAAATCGGAAATCCAAAATCGAAAATAGCCCATGTCCAACCGTACCGTCCGCATCAACGAGCTGCTGCAGCGCGAGATCAGCCACGTGCTGCATATGCGCTGTGGGCAGGAGGCGGTGATCTACGATCACCGGCGTTGAGATCTCGCCCGACCTTCGCACGGCCAAGGTCTACTACTCGCTGCTCAAAAAGGATGCCGACCCCGCTGCCGGCGGCCGTTGGCTCAAGACCAAGCTTACGCTCATCAGCCAGCACCTGAGCCGCTACGTCCAGCTGCGCTACCTGCCCAAGCTGGAGTTCATCCACGACGACTCGCCGGACCGCGCCGAGCGTATCCATCGCCTGCTCGACGAGATCGGCGGGCCCGCGCCCGCCTCCACTCCGCCGCCCGTTCCGCCGTCCCCGTCGAGCTGAGCCGCCGCCCGCCATGCCGCGCTTCTTTCCCGAACTCGCGCAGCGTTTCGCCCAGGTGCTGCCGCGCCTGCAGGGCCGCCGCGTGGTCGTGATCGGCCACGCCCGACCCGACGGCGACTGTATCGGCTCCCAAGTGGCGCTCGCCCGGTTGTTGGCCGCCCACGGCATCGAGGTGCATTGCGCCAATGGCGACCCCGTGCCGCGCCGCCTCGCCTACCTGGCCCCGGAGCATGTCTTCCACTCCGCCGATACACTGCCGGCCGGTGACTACACGGCGGTGCTCGTCGACTGTGCCGATCTTGCGCGAGTCGGGGGCAAGCTGGCGGCACGTTTTCCCCAGCCCCTGCTCAGCATCGACCATCACCTGGGCAACAACCACGGCGCCGCGGAGAACCTCGTGGACCACGCCGCCGCGGCCACCGCCGAGATCATCGCCGGCATCGCCTTCGACCTGGAGCTGCCCGTCGACGCCACCACCGCCAAGGCCCTCTACGCGGGCATCGTCACCGACACCGGCCAGTTCCGCCACGCCTCGACCACCGCCCGCGTGTTTGAACTCGTGGGGCGCCTGATCGCCTGCGGCGCCGAGCCCGTCGAGGCCGGCTACCACATCTACGAGCGCGAGTCTTTCGGCCGCATGAAGCTGCTCCAGCATTTCCTCTCCTCGCTGCGCCTGGAGTGCGAGGGCCGGGTGTGCGTGGGCGTGCTGCCGCTGGGCATCTTCGAGGCCACCGGGACCGGGCCCGAAGATACGGAGGGACTCGTCGACTACGCCCGCGCCATCGACGGGGTGGAGATCGGCGTGCTGCTCGAGGAGCGCCCCGGGATGACCAAGGGCAGCCTGCGCGGCAAGAACCCCGCGTTGCGCCTGGACCGCGTGGCCGCCCAGTTCGGCGGCGGCGGCCATGCCTGCGCCGCTGGGCTCAACCCGAAGGAGCCCATCGCCGTCGTGCAACCGCGCCTGCTGGCGATGCTCCGGGCCGCGCTGGAGCGCGAGGCCCCTTCGACTTCCTCATGAGTCTCGTTGCCCGACCCGAATTCGACGGCGTGCTGTTGATCGACAAGCCCGCCACCTACACCTCGCACGACGTGGTCAACCGCGTGCGCCACAAGCTCCAGCAGAAACGCGTGGGCCATGCCGGCACGCTGGATCCGATGGCCACCGGCCTGCTGCTGATGCTCATCGGCAAGTCCACGCGCCTTTCGCAGTATCTCACCAGCTCCGACAAGGAGTACGAGGGGACGCTCACGCTGGGCAGCACGACCAATTCCCAGGACGCCGAGGGCGAGGTGATGGAGACGCGCCCGGTGCCGGCCGACCTCGACCGCGCCAAGATCGAGGCGGTGATGCAGACTTTCCGCGGCGACCAATACCAGACCCCGCCGATGTTCTCGGCGATCAAGGTCAAGGGGGTGCCGCTCTACAAGATGGCGCGCAAGGGCGAGGAGATCGACCGCGAGCCGCGCTTCATCCGCGTGTCCGGCATCGAGCTGCTCAGCTGCGAGCTGCCGCTGGTGAGCTTCCGCGTGCAGTGCTCGAAGGGGACCTACATCCGGACGATCGCCCACGACATCGGCGAGAAGCTCGGCTGCGGGGCGCACTTGAGCGCGCTGCGGCGCACGGCCTGCGGGGCGCTGCGTCTGGACAAGGCGCTCACGCTGGACGCCTTCATGGCCCTGCCCATGACCGAGATCCAACAGCATCTGCTGCCGGCCCACCAGGTGGCGCCGATCCACGCGCTGTAATTTTGTCGGGGACGCAGCGACCCATGCTTCCCGCTCCGCCTCTTTTCCTGTCCTTGGCCGGGGTGCGCCTGCCGGCGCAGCCGCTGCATCTGGCCATCGGGATGTTCGACGGGGTGCACCTGGGCCACCAAGCGGTGATCGAGGCGGCGCTGCACTCGGCGCGCCGCGAGGGCGGCTTGGCCGGTGTGCTCACCTTCGCTCCGCACCCCAGCCGGCTGTTCCGGCCGGAGAATCCGGTGCGCATGTTGATGGCCCCGGCGGCCAAACACCGGTTTTTGCGGACGGGGCTGGGAGTGGACTTCGTGGTGGAGGAGCCCTTCACGCGCGAGTTCGCCGCGGTGCCGGCGGAGGCGTTTTTGCCACGGCTACGCGCGGCGTTGCCGCAACTGCACGCGGTCTACGTCGGGGAAAACTGGCGCTACGGCGCCGGGCGCCAGGGCGATGTGGCCAGTCTGGTGCGCTCGGGGCGGGCGGAAGGGGTGCACATCTTCAGTGCGCCGCGCATCAACCTCGACGGCGAGCCGATCAGCAGCACCCGGATTCGGGCGCATGTGGCCGCCGGTGAGTTCGCCGCCGCCAATGCGCTGTTGGGCTATGCCTATTTCGCCCACGGGGTGGTGGAGCCGGGACGACAGTTGGGCCGCACGCTGGGCTTTCCCACCCTCAACCTCGCCTGGGCCCCGGAGTGTGCGCCGCCGCTGGGGGTGTACGCCGTGCAGGTGCGCGGGGCGGGTGAAGCGCCGGGGCTGGCGCGGCCGGCGGTGGCCAACTATGGGGTGCGGCCCACCGTGGAGACGGCCGGTCGGCCGTTGCTGGAGGTGCATGTGCTGGGCGAGTGTCCATGGGGACCGGGCGACGAACTGCTGGTGGAATGGCGGCAGTTGCTGCGCGCCGAACGGAAATTCCCGGATCTGGCGGCCCTGCAGGCGCAGATCGCTTCGGATCGGGCGGCGGCCCAGGCGTTTTTCGACGGGGCGGGGGCCGGTGATGTTTCTGGCCCGCGCGTTGATTTCGTTTAACTATCCTGCGCCGGACCCGATTAACGGGCAGTCTCTCCACCCTATTTATCCAGCCATAGCCGAACCGATGAGCACCAACGCGAATCACATCCTAGTGGCGGACGACGATGATCAGGTCCGCATGCTGCTGAAGCGCGTCCTCGTGAAGGCCGGCTACGAGGTGTCGGAGGCACGCAATGGCAACGAGGCGGTGCGGCTGTTCAAGCAGCGGCCGGCGGCCCTGTTGATTACCGATCTGATCATGCCCGACAAGGAAGGCATCGAGACCATCCAGGAGTTTCGCCGCAACCAGACACCGGTGAAGATCATCGCGATGTCGGGGGGCGGACGGCTCGACCAGAACATGTACCTTTCGATGGCGAAGAAGATCGGCGCTGATCGCGTGCTCTCCAAGCCGTTCATGCCGCAGGAACTGCTCAAGGTGGTGCAGGAGCTCATTGTTCCTGCTGCGCCGGCCGTGGCCCCCGGTGCGGTAGTGCCTCCAGCAGCTTGATGATCCGTTGCCAGTAGTCGGTGGCCGGCAATCGGTGGATAGCTGTCAGTGACCGGTGCGTGTGGTTGGTGTCCGTTGCCCACGAACCGAAGTCGGCGGCGTCGCAGCTGAAGCGCACCATCTTTCGTCATCGCGTTCCGCGACGCTCGCCGTGGTCCAGTGGGTCCACGGCTGTCGTGGCGAGGCGAGCTGCGTTCCGGTCAGCGGCGTACCCGCTTCGGCGGCGTACCCACTGGAACGCAGCCTCGGAACGCCGCGACGTACGCAGCTGAGGTGGCGCGGGGGACGGGACTCGAACCCGTGACCGACGGTTTAGAAAACCGTTGCTCTATCCAACTAAGCTACCCCCGCGGAGAGGAGGTGGGATGATGCGGCCGGGTGGGGTATTGGCAAATCCGAAGCGCGCGGCGCGAAGGTTTGGAACGACCCGCCGCCGCGAAAACGGAGCAAAGGGGGCCACAGACTGCATCGAGGCTCGGAAGGCTAAACCGCAAAGGACCTAATGCGGCAGAGCCGCAACCAAACGGGCGATGGCCACAAAAGGGCACGAGAAGGCACAAAAGGACGGATCGTTTTTCGTGACTCTTTGTGCCTCTTCGTGGCCAATCGGCATGGATTGGCGACGAGTGAAACCGTGCGCGTGCCCAGCGCACCGGACCGTATGGTGGGCAACACGGTCACCCGTGTAGGCCACCGCGGGGAGGTGGCCACCCGCCCGAACCTGTATCGAAGGTCGGAGGCCACCTGTGGTGGGGCTTCGCGAAGACCACGATCCCGGAAACAGTGATGGGGCAGGCGGGGTTTGTGGACCGCGCGCCTACAACTCGAGCTCGGCGCACCGATCCCTGCTTTGCCACGGTGCGCGCTTCGCCGGGCATTCCGATGCCGGCCGAGGTGTCGTAACACGCGGCGATTTCGAGATCCAGGCGGTAGGCCGCAACAAGCGCCCAGGATGGCGTCCAAGTTGTAGAGCGTGACCGGTCGTTGCACTCGCACCCGCCCTCAGTTTGAACTTCCGAGGAATCCTCGGTAGTTGGGCATCGGGTGCCGGTGCCGACCGAAGCTTCGCCACCCCGTGGCGGTCGAACGTTTGACACTGGTTCAAATTAGTACCACCTTCGGCCATGCCCACCCGAACCGCCGCTGCCTACGACATCGAACTAAAGCGATCGCTCACCAACTCGATTCTCCAGAAAATGGAGCAGGATAACCTGTCGATCAGCGCCCTGGCCGCGCGTATCGGGACTGGTCGCACCGCCGTGCGCCGCATCCTCGATGCCAAGAATACCTCCATCACCTTCCGCTCCATGAGTCGCGCCGCTCAAGCCGTTGGCCTGAAAATCAAGCTCATCGCCGAGCCCATGTCACCCGACGATCTTGGCAAGTTGGCGCATCGGCTGGCCAAGAGTAAGCGCCGCACCGAGTCCGCCAAGTTGGCTGCGCAGATCACCGAAGGCGTTTACGCGGGCTCCTGATGCCGAAGGTTCAACGCAAAGACATTCCTCGACCGCTCTTTGCCCACCTGCTGCAGCGGATCGAAGAGCGGAGCATCAGTGCCGATGCCCTCAAGTCTTTGGCGGCCTGGCTCGACACCAATCCCGAGGTGCCGCGTGACGATTGGTTCATGCGCTTCCCGACGATGATCGTTTGCGGCAACGGCTCCCTCGTTAAGACCTTTCTGACACCGGACCAGGTGCCGGTCGGCAAGGCACTCTGATCCGCTTTCTTCCCGCACTGTGGCCGCTTGCTTTCGTTCGTGGACCAGTTTGCGCAAGGTGTTCGCGTAACGATACGACGCTGACCTCAAGCCCTCGCACCCCTGCGGGCCACGGTGGAGCTTCGCGAAGAGTACAATCCCGGAAGTAGTGATGGGGCAGGTAGGGTATTGCGAACCGCGCGCCTACAACTCGAGCTCTGCGCACCGGCTTCCGATGCTTTGCCACCGTCCGCGCTTCGCCGGCCCTATCGTTCGTTGCGCCTACGCTTTAGCGCCACCAATTGCCCGCCCTCTCTCAGCCCGTCCCTGACGCCGACAGGGCACATGTGGTAAAGGACCCCGCGGGCTTCCACCCAGTCCTCGACGTTGAGCGTCACCTCGTTCCCATTCTGCACCGGTCCGGGTGAGGTCTTGGCAGTGAATTTGGTGTCCCCGCGGAAGCGCCCGTGCTTTTCGATGCGTTGATTTCGGCAGTAGGTGAAATCCTGGGCGACGGAGTACAAGATCTGGGCATGTACTTAAGGTAGCGGGAGGAGCGGAAGGCCGGGGGGGGGCGGTTCAGCCCAAGGAATTGGCAAAGTGGTCGTCGCTTCCCGCGATAGTTTGGAATCCGCTGGGCTATCAAGGCGATGAGCCGCAACAGACCGGGTTCGTATCCGATCTCGTCGTCAATCTGCCGGACTGAGCCAGCCATGGAATGACGGACAGGACTCGATCGGTTGCATCGCGCCGGCCGGGAGCCTCGGCTTCGGACTGATCGAGCGGCGCAGCAGAATCGCTTGCGACTTCGCTGATGTAACGTTCTATTGCCTGAAATGCCTCTGAAGAATCTGACCAAACAGGAGATCGCCGCTGCGTTGCAGCGCCTTTCCGAATTGGCGCAGGCCGAAGGGGTGCGGCTGGAAATTACTCTCTATGGCGGTGCCGTGATGCTGCTTGCCTACGACGCGCGCGATGTGACCAAGGATGTGGATGCCATTGTGCATCCGCCCGAGGTGGGCCGGCGGTTGGTGGCTCGAGTTGCTGTGGAGCGAGGGCTCGCGGAGAGCTGGCTCAACGACGACGTGAAACTCTACATCAGCACCAAGGAGGCGAAAAACGAGATGGTGCTGCCCGGCGTCTCGCCGGCCGGGTTGCACATCACTCGACCGACGGCGAAGTACCTTCTGGCGATGAAGGTGATGGCCTGCCGCAAGCCCTTGCCGGGCTATGCGGGTGATTACGGCGACATCGAAACCCTGTTGCGGGTCACCCGGTGCAAGAGCGTCGCCGCGATCCAGGACATCGTGGACACGTTCTTCCCCGATACCGTCCTGCCGGACGCCACCAAGGTCACCCTCGACGGGATTCTGGAGAGGATACGCCATGAAGCCGGTTAAACGCCTGCGCCTGAGCCGCCCCATGACTGCGCGGGCCGTGGCGCGCAGCGCCGCTTCCCTCGAGGAATACGGGCGAAATCTGCGCGACTGGTTCCATGAGATCCGGCATTTCTCATCACGTAAGCAACTGGCGGACGCCGTGCGGGTACGGCCGCCCCAGATGGCCGCGCGTCTCGAGCAAGGCGCTATTGCCGACGCCTTTCTGGCTGGCCAGGTCGAATACCTCTGCCGGCGCGCCGGGTTGCGGCCGCCCCGCTGGACCCGGGATGATTGTTATGTCCTGGCCGAGCCGTGGTTCTCGCTGCCGGGACGGCGCGACCGTACCCAGCTGCTGCTGCTCACCCCGGTGGAATTTCGCAACCGCAACGTCTTCACGACCTCGGAGATCGACTTCGTACCGCGGCGAGGGCGGCCCACCGTCAGCGCTGCGGCCAAGCGTGAAAAATCCCGGCTACGACAACGCCGCTACCGGCAGCGACGCGCGTTGTCCTTGAAAAGCGGGGAATAGCCTAGCCCCATTGCGCTCAGGTTCTCTCCATTGACGCGGGGCTTGGGTACCGCCCCAAGCCCCTGGGCAAACCAACGGACCCCTTCGCCCCTCGGGGCTGGGCCTTCACGCCACCGGAGGTGCCGGTGGGGCCGGCGGGTTCGATCCGCGGCGGGGCTTTTTGAAGGACGGGGCCGGATCCTCGAGCACCAGGCCGGCCAAGACTCTTGCGGCCGGGGTGCACCAGCTCAGCACATCGAAACGACACTCGTCACAGAATCGGGTTCGGATGTGACGGCGGCAGTTGTCGTTGGTCCCTTGAACTCGATAGCGTTCGAACGTCGCCGATCTATTGCCTAAACGAGAACGAACGGCGGGGCTTTTTGAAATTCGGTGCCGGCTCGGCTCGCCGAGCCGGAACCGCTGAATACGGCGTTGGACAACGCATGTCCCATCTGGCAGGAATCGGGCATGCCCCACACCAGTGCCCCGGTCCGCCTATCGCGTCCGCCCTATGAGCGGATGCTGCGCATCCACGATGACCTCCAGAATGAACGGAATCCCAATTGCACCTGGTCGGGCCCAGCGCCTTGGTGAGAGATTGGGCCAACTTCGGCTGCAAGTGCCCTTGAATCCAATGGCGGCTGGCGGCCATCAGTGCCTCAAGGCGAACTCGGCGCTGCTTGTTGCTGGGCGCCTGATCGGGTGAGCCGTCTCCGCCGAAACCGAGCGCCTCCTTGTCAACGATCAGGTCGATGTCCTCGGAGAAGTGCTCGATGAGTTTCCACGCCTTTGACAGCGAGGTGCCACCTTGAAGGTGAGCGTCCCGCCCAGCGAGGAATCCGCAAAGAGTGTTCGCAGGGTCCAGCAGACCCAGAAGTCCTTTTCGACGCTTAGGGCCTGCAGCCCCATGGCCTCGTCGACTTGCTGGAAGGCGGCCCGCCTGCGGACGTCGGACAGCTGGAGAAATGTATTCATGCGGTTGCGGTTTTCTCGAGCAGGGGACGCAGCAGGTCTGCGATCCAAGCGGGGGCGTGTCTGAGATCCTCGCGCAGGGCAGGCTTGTCGGTGTCCGCCAACTGGCGCATTAGAATTGCGAGTACGCGGTCGTCGACGTGATCGCGGCCGAGGTAGCGCAGGGCCTGGATCACCGTTCCGCTCTTGCGGCCGGCCGTCACCATGTTGCGAGGGGTGGTGCGTTGCAGTAGAATGGAGCGTTTGCCGATCGCTACGGTCCGGCTGGGGCCGTCGGTGAGAAATACGATGCGGGACGGCACCTGCTCGGAAAGTCCGAGGGCGTTGGCGGCATAGGCTCCGGACGCTTGGAGACGGATGGCGTCACGCACCACCAGAGCGCGAGCGATGGCATCCGCAGTAGGCGTCAACAAGCCGAGCTGGGGATCGTTTGCGGGGTAATCATAGAGGCCGCGGGCGAGGGCACGGATGCTTCCATCGGCCTTTAGGCGGCGCAAGGCGGAGTCGACCGCAGCACTCGTGCCCAGGTCCTGAAAATGCTTCGGTGTAAACACCCAACCCCGGCTGTGGCCAAATATCCGGCTACGGATCTTACTATCAATTGATTGTGCGTGCTTACCCATTGATTTTTGACGGGAAAAGATACTAGAAATAGCGTCGAATCAAGATGGAAAGCAACCGCGGGGGGCGCTCGCGTAACTCGGGTCGATAGATACTCGCGCTCCTTCCAATCGCGACCAGTGCCGCCACTACGCATCCGCCCCAACCCCCAGGGTGCCGAGCTCCGCGATCGCCCGCTGTACGGCTCGGACACAAAAGGACGCGTCGAGCGTGTTGGACGACTCCTAGGTCATGGTGAATATCAGGGATTACCATTGCTTGTGGCGAATGGCCTCCGATCCGGCCCTGGGTACGACTCATGGCTGCTTCCTCCAACGGACGAAGCGGAGGCCGGTCGGTTCGAGAAGTGCAACCACCTCAAGCGCTGTATCGATACAGTAGTTGCAGGATGCGAAACCGGTGAGCGAACGCCGCCGCTTGCCCCCGGGTGGGATTTCGATGGTTGATTCAAGAGGGGCTTGTTCAGGGCGACGGAGGTGTCGGCTTCGAGCACTTCCGGGAACGCACGTGTGCCCAACGACCTGGTTCAAGCCGGCCGTAGGCAGGAATTCATCGTCCCAGTCGCACCAGGTTACGCCTCCGTCCGTGTGGTCGCCACCGCGAGCGATGCCGCAGCCAAGCAACCTGGGGAACCTGCCACCGGGTTGGAACAACGAGGCAAGCGCGTCGTTGGCCGCGCGAACCAATGTGGGTGCGTCGCGGTCCTCCACGTGTGGCGGCTGAAAGCCTGCGTGCGAAACCAGCCACGGCCCGATTTGCATGGCAGCCTTGAACTGCGACAGGTCCGCTGACTTGAGCCCTTGGACGATCGCGTCGCGGGTCGCTGCGTTCGAACCGGAGCAGACAGTCTCCCGAGAAGGCGAGAAGTACGAGAGGTCGTGGTTCCCCACAAGGTGGGTCCGGTCGGGTTGCGCGAGGGAGGCACGCAACCATCCGACGAGCGTCTCGGCTTCATCCTCGGATACGGCTTCCCCTCGCGAATTCGGAGGCCGATCAAAGTAGTCGCCCAAGAATACGACGTGGGAGTAGCGCCCAGCGAGTGCCGTGAGGATTTCGTCCACTACGCCAGTGCGCATGTGGACGTCCGGGATCCCCAGAGTTGGTAGCGGGATGGTGGTTCGGGTTCGACCCTCTCTGGGCATCGGTTCCGGCCGTGGTGTCGAAGTTCGCATAGATGGATGAGGTGTGCGGCTTTTCTTCATGCGTTTTCAAGATAGTGGGGTTTGCGAACGTGTACTCCTGGGTGCGCATCGAAGAGAGATTGGGTGCGGAGGTGTGCTGTTGGGTCTTCGTGAGGACCTCGACGATCTTCATCATGACCCGCAGCGACTTCCCGTTCGCGCGGCGTTCTGTTTCCTCGACCCCGATGTGGCATGGCGTTTGTCTGCGGACTTCCCCAATGAGATTCCTAACCCCCGTCCTCGTTGCGATTGTAGCCAGCATCGCGCCCTTTGCCCTTGGCCAGATCGCGCAGACCGCTGCGGTGCAGAAGACCACCAGCGCGCCTCCGGATCGGGGCCGATATTTCCCGCCACCGATGCAAAGCTTCGCTCTCTACGGCGATGGTGAGATCCCAAACTCCAAACCGAGTCCCGACGAAGAGTCCGGCGCGGACCGCGGCTTCGTGCGCAATGTCTCTCGTCCGCAGATCCAGGTTCACCTGCCGGCGCCGAGCCGGGCGAACGGTGCGAGTATGCTCATCTTCCCGGGCGGAGGCTACGCCGGGCTCACGTTTGATTACGAGGGAAGCCAACAGGCGCGCTTCTTCGTCGCCCACGGTTTCGCGGCGTTCGTCGTGAAATACAGGGTACCAAGCGATCAGACGATGGAAAACAAGTCCATCGGTCCGCTGCAGGATGCCCAGCAGGCGTTGCGATTTGTCCGCCTGCACGCGAAGGAGTGGGACCTGGATCCGGCCCGGGTTGGTGCCATCGGGTTTTCCGCGGGAGGGCACGTGGCTTCGACCCTGGCGACGCACTTCGCCAAGGCGTATATCGACAATCCCGAGCAGGTGAGCCTGCGCCCCGACTTCCTCATCGTGGTCTATCCCGTCATCAGCATGGACGCGAAGATCACTCACCTCGATTCGCGCAAGGCCTTGCTTGGCTCCAATCCATCAGAAGACGACGTGCGTCACTTCTCCAATGAACTTCAGGTGACCAAGGACACCCCTCCCACCTTGATCCTGCATGCGGCCGATGACCGGCTTGTCGACGTGGACAACAGCATCGTGTTCTTTGAAGCGCTTCGACACGCTGGCGTTCCGGTCGAAGCGCGACTCTTCGAGAAGGGCCAACACGGCTTCTTCCTCCTCCCGCCGGATGAGTGGCAACGGGAAATTATCGACTGGATGACTTCGAATGGCTGGCCCTTTGCACGAGCGAAGTAACGCACCCCGTTGAGCCCGGGAGGCAACCCGGGCGTGGTCAGACCGATCGTTCGAAGGTAGTCCAAACCGGGACGTGCTTCGAAGGCCTGATCGTGACCGACGAGCCGATGCCCGGAGAGTGCCGCCAACGCAGCCTGCCAGGCGTCGTTCTCACCCAAGCGGTCCGCCACCTGTAGATTGTTCAGCCTATTGCTCGTTCGGCCTTCGCCCCAGCGCCGCCAATGGATCGCTCGTCCTGGGGGGAAACGACCACGCCGACAGGACACATGTGGTACTTGGCCTACTGGGGCGCGATTGGCCGACCGACATGGTGGTATCGAATGAAATCGTCTTTATATTGTGGGCACACGACTGCGCGGGAAGGGGCAGGTGTTCGGTCGCTTTTCAGGTCAGCGGGCACGGTGTGGGCAGGCCGGTGAGTCTCCGTTCCGCTCTCGTCCCGGCAACGACAATGGCATCTCCCTGCCAGTCGGGAGCGCTCGTTGCCGCGGGGGCGCGTCCCCGTGGGGGGCTCCTCGAGGCAACTTCGCGCGCGCCCATTTCACGCTCGCGCTGGGGGGCGCCCTACTGGCAAATGACCGGCGCTGATGAGGCCCCATGTCCTGCTGATTTTCATTACCCGGTACGAGGAGAGCCAGGCGATGCTCAAGGGGATTGCGCACTTCGAGCGTTCCCATCGCGTCTGGGATACCTTCCTCGACGACGATGCCTATGCCGAGCGCGATCCGCACTGGCTGGTGAGCAAACCGTGGCGCGGGGTGATCAGCCGCCATACCAGCCCGGCCTTCGCGCAGCGTTGCCGAGAACTCGGGATTGCTTTGGTCGACCTCAACGACGCGCCCGTCATCTCCGGGGTGCCCAAGATCCGTCCCGACAACCGCGGGCTGGGCCATCTCGGGGCCGAGCACTTTCTTGAACGCGGCTTCACCTCCTTCGCGTTTTGCGGCTATGCCAGCCAGCCCTGGTCGAGCGAGCGCCGCGATGGGTATGTGGAGGCGCTGCGGCTGGCGGGGCTGGCCTGCGAAGTCTTCGACGTGCCGGATCCCGTCGGCCCGGTGCCGGGTTGGGATTCCCGCCGGCTGGCCGAACTCGGGCTGTGGTTGAGCCGGTTGCCGCGGCCCACCGCCGTGCTCGCCTGCAATGACTTTCGCGCGCAACAGGTGATGTATGCCGCCCAGCACGTGGGCCTGCAGGTGCCCGAGGATATCGCCGTGCTGGGCATCAACAACGACATCGTGCGGTGCGACCTCACCACGCCGCCGTTGTCGAGTGTGGCCACCAACGGCTTCCAGTCCGGCTACCATGCCGCCGAGTGTCTGTCGCTGCTGATGGCCGGCAAGGAGGTCGAGCGGATGGATCAGCGTATCGAAGGGCTCGGGGTGGTGACGCGTCCTTCCACCGACGTGCTCGCCATCGAGGACCGGAGCGTGGCGTTGGCCCTCAAGTTCATCCGCGAGCAGGCCTGTACCGGAATTTTCGTGTCGGACGTGCTCCGCCACGCCTTCACCTCGCGCAGCCAACTGGAGAAGAAGTTCCGGCGCTTCATCGGGCGCTCGCCCCAGGCCGAGATCCGGCGCGTGCAGGTGGCCAAGATCCGTCAACTCCTCGTGGAGACCGATCTGCCGCTCAAGAAGATCGCCGAGTTCACCGGCTTTGAGCACGTCGAGTATCTGAGCGTGGTGTTCAAGCGTTTCATGGGCGATTCGCCGGGCAGCTTTCGCAAGCGCATGCAGGGCGAGAAGGTCGGGTGAGCGGGCCGGCGCCGCACCGGCGGCCGGCCTTGCACTGAAGCCGGGGCGGGCTCTCGTGGCTCCAGGGTCGTCGCGACCGATCACTGCTGCGGGACTGTGCGGAACTGAAACCCTGGCGAGTTTCGCTATGGGGTGGCCTGGCCGCCGAGGGCCGTCTGGATTGCGGCCTGCAGTTTGACCATGCGTTCCTGCAGCTCGGGCAGCAGCGCCTTCATCGCGATGGCATCGCCGGCGCGACCGGCCGTCTCCATCGCGGCAGCGGTCTGGCGCAGCCACTCGCCGCCCATGTTGGCGGCTGCTCCCTTGATCGCATGCGCGTGCAGGGTGGCGTTCTTTGTGTCGTTGGCCAGCAAGCTCACCTGGAGCTTCTCGGCGGTGTGGGGCAGGTCCTCGAGGAATTTGCTGGCAAGGGTGCGCACGAGCTGGGGGTCATTGAGCACGCGCGCCAGCAGGGCATCGTGATCAAATATCGGGGCCGGTGCGTCGCTGTCACTGGCGGGCGCCCCGGGCGCCCGGGCGCGCGATTCTGTTGGGAGACGGGTTGGCTGGCGTCGGGCAGCCAGCGGCGCAACACCTCGCGCAGCGCCTCGGGCATGATCGGCTTGGTGATGTAGTCGTTCATCCCCGCCGCCAGACAAAGGTCCCGGTCGCTCTGGGTGGCGTGGGCGGTCATGGCGATGATGGGCAATTGGTGCGTGGTGACCGAGGAGTATTGCGCCCGGATCATCCGCGTGGCGGCCAGTCCGTCGAGTTCGGGCATCTGCACGTCCATGAAGATGAGGTCGTAGGGAATGTCGACCAGCGCCTGCACCGCCTCGGCGCCGTTGGCCACGGCGTCGACCCGCGTGAAGCCGAGTTTCTGCAGGACCCCGATGGCGACGAGCTGGTTGGTGGCATTGTCCTCGGCCAGCAGGAGGCGTTCGCTGCGGGCGGCCGCGGCGACGACGGTGGGCACGGGCAGCGCCGGGGCGGCGCAGAAACCGCTGAAGGCGGCCACGAGGCTGTCGAGCAGTTCGCCCGGGCGCACCGGCTTGGCCAGGCAGGCGGCGAAGAGCTGAGTATCGGAGTTCCCGACGCCGTCGTTGCGGGAAGGGGCATACATGCCGACCAGCGGGGTGTAGCACAGGGAGGGCGTGGCCTGGATGAGCCGGGCCAGCTCGGCGCCGCCATGGCCGGGCATCTGCAGGTCGATGATGGCGGCGGCAAAGGCGGTGCCGGCGGTCTGGGTCTGTTGCAGCAACTCCATGGCCTGGGCACTTCCGGAACCCACGGTCACGCGGGCGCCCCAGGCCTCCAGCCGGCGGGCCAGGGCGGTGCGGTTGCTGGAGTTGTCGTCGACGACCAGGAGGCGTACGTCGCGCAGCGGGAGGTCCGGCGCGGCGGGGGCGGAGGGGGCCGGGCGCCCGAAGCGGGCGGAGAACCAGAACTCGGAGCCTTAGCCGGCCGCGCTCTCCACGCCGATCTCGCCACCCATCAGCGTGGCCAGCTGTTTGGAGATGGCCAGCCCGAGGCCGGTGCCGCCGTACTTGCGAGTTGTTGACGCATCGACCTGCGAGAAGCTCTGGAAGAGCAGATTCTGCTTCTCCAGCGGGATGCCGATGCCGGTGTCGCGCACGCCGAAACGGACCTGGACGGAGTCGGCGGTGGCGGCCACCAAGGTGGCGCGCACGGCGATCTCGCCGGTGGCGGTGAACTTGAGGGCGTTGCCGGTGAGGTTGATGAGGATCTGGCGCAGGCGGCCGGGATCCCCGCGCAGGGCGAGGGGCACGTCGGGGTCGGCCGAACAGATCAGCTCCAGGCCCTTGTCGTGGGCGCGTAGGGCGAGCATGGAGGCGAAGTCGTCCAGGACGGTCTGCAGGTCGAAGTCGAGGGTCTCGAGTTCGAGCTTGCCGGCCTCGATCTTGGAGAAGTCGAGCACCTCGTTGACCAGGCTGAGCAGGGCTTCGCCGCTGGCCCGCACCGTCTGGGCGAAACGGCGCTGGGTGGGGTCGAGGGTGGTGTCGAGCAGCAGGCCGGTCATGCCGATGACGGCATTCATGGGGGTGCGGATCTCGTGGCTCATGTTGGCCAGGAAGGCGCTCTTGGCCTGGCTGGCGGCGTGGGCGCGGTCGGTCATCTCCTGGAGGTGGCGGTTGGCCTGCTCGAGCTCGAGCATGGCCAGGCGCAGGCGATCCTCGGCGAGCTTGCGCTCGGTGAAATCGACGAAGTTGGCCAATAGATACTGTTGGTCCTGCAGGTGGATGCGATGGGCGGAGAAGATGCCGTGGCGCAGCTGGCCGGATTTGGTGCGCAGGTTGGTCTCCACGCCCGCGTGGGTGCCGGCGTCCTGCAGGGCCTCGACCCGTAGCAGCAGGGTGGCGTCGGTGAGCAGCTCGAGGTCGGCGGCGGTGCGTCCGAGCACCTCGTCGGCACTGTAACCGAGTACCTGCAGGAAGGCCTGGTTGACCTCGAGCAGGCGGTAGTCGTCGGCGGTGGCGATGGCCATGAGCGAGTCGCTCAGGTTGAACGCCTTCGAGAACTTCTCCTCGGAGAGCTTGATCAGCGAGATGTCGCGGGTGATGCCGAAGAGGGCGGGCTGGCCGTTCCAATGGCCGCGCACGATGCGGGTCTCCACCGGTATCTGGTTTCCGGAGGCATCGACGATGGGCAGTGGGCTGCTTTCGGCGCGGCCGGTGAGGATCTGGCGCAGCACCCATTCGGCCTCGGTGCGGCTTTCCTGAGGATGGAGTTGGAGCATGCTGTGGCCGATCAGGGCGCCGGCGCTGTAGCCCAGCCGGCCCAGTACGGTTTGGTTGGCAGCCAGGATGCGTCCCTGCATGTCCAGCACGGTGAGGAAGTCGCCGGAATGGTCGAAAAAGTTGCGGAAATTCTCCTCGCTGCGGGCGACGGCCTCGACGGCCTGGCGCTGCTCGCGGTTGAGCAGGGCGAGGCCCACCTGATCGGCCAACTGCGCGGCGAAGGCGATCTCGTCGGCCGACCAACGGTGCGCTTTGCCCACGTGTTCGAAGCGCACAGTGCCCAGGTTGCGTTGGCCCACGCGGATGACGCCGTCGAGCAGGGCGGTGATGTGGCGCGGCTCGAGGTAGTCGGCGGTGTAGCCGGCGGTGCGGGGGTCGGTGCGGGCGTCGTGGGCGTCGATGCACTTGGCCGTTTTCAGGGCGGCGAACTCGGCCGGATACCGGGCGGCGGTGTGGACGGGGCCCGAGGTGTGGGCGGCCGGGGTGTGGGTGAACTGGTCGACACAGGAAAGCTCCTGTTCGTTGTGATCGAAGAGCCACACGCCGACTCGATCCAGGCCGAAAGCCGCGGATACACTTTGGGTGAGTTCGCGGGCGACCTGGGAGACTTCGCCGGTGGTGATGCCCGGGCTGAGGGCCAGGCGGGTGACGATCTGGTTCTGGAGCAGGACCCGCGAGATGGTGGCGGCGGTGACTTCCTCCGCGGCGATTCGCTCGGTGATATCGTGGACGATGGTGCAGATGAGGGTTTCGCCACGAAGGTGGATGGGGGTGAGGTAGACCTCGACGTTGCGCACGCTCCCGTCGGCAAGGCGGTGCTGGAATTGGAAGCGTCTGCGTTCGCCCGCCAGGACCAGCGCGATGACCTCCCGCAAGCGCTCGGGCGTGCCGGTGTTGAGGTCGGCGATGCTCTTCTGGGCGAGGCTGGCCTGCGACCAGCCGTAGTAGGCTGCGGCCGCCGGGTTGGCTTCGACGATACGGCCTTCGACCGGGTCGATGAGGAACATCATCGCCCCGTTGTTGGCGAAGAGCATTCGGTAGCGGCCCTCGCTCTCGCGGAGCTCGGAGGTTCGCGCCTGTACTTGATGTTCGAGGTCTTGGCGGCGGCGAACGGAGAGCGCGATGAAGGCGGCGAGGGCGGAGGTGAGCAGCAGGCCGGTGGCCCCGGCGGTGATTCCGGCACGGGGCGGGTGAGTGGCGAGGAAGGCGGGTCCTGGGCGCGAGAGCAGGGCCCAGGTGCGGTCGAAGATGAAGAGGGGGGGCGGTATCGTCTCCCGGGCGGGCTTCGGCGAGTGTCGCGTTGCGAGGGAAGGACGCCAATTGCGCAGGTTGGTCGGGCGTGGTGAGGTCGAGCAGGTGCACGGAGACTGTGTCGTCGTTGCCGCGGTCCAGGTTGAGGCTGCGTTCGAGGGTCTTTTGCGGGGGGAGTATCCCCACGGAGTATCCGCGGAGCACTCCCGAGGTGGAGGTCACGGTTTGGGCCGCAAGCAGTACGTCGTCGGAGTCGGTGCCGGGCAGGGAGAAACCGCGGGTGATCGTGGGCAGGGCGGCAACGGCCGCTGCCTGCAGGGCGGCCAGGCGCCGGGGATCGCCGCCGAGATCGAGTCCGAGCGGCAGTAGGGGGGTAGGGCTGGGAACGGTGATCGTAATCGGAAAATAGAGGTCCGGTGGCGACGGGGAGTCCGAGGTGATGCGGAAACCAGACTCACCGGTCTGCCTGCGGGCCGCCTCGAAGGAGTCCTTCTCGGCGGCCGGCACGATCGGACACCACGCCCAGCCTTGGGCGTTGGACGCTCCGACCATGGGACCCGTGTAGGTGTGGAAGGCCGAGGACTCCGGCGCGATGGCGCCGGCGCAGAAGCGGGTGAGTGCGGCCAAGTTGGTGCGGAAGCTGCGAAGCGAGGCCTCGACGATCTGGGTCTGCGCGTAGGCCAACCGCTGGAAGTCATCCCGGCGCCCGTATTGCTCGCGCTCATGCAGCGCGCCGGCGAAGGACAGGGTGAGATTAAGGCCGATACCGGCGGCCATGATGGCCTCGGCATGGCGGGACCAGCCCGAGCGAACGGGAGAAGCCTTGGCGCTTTTGTGGCGCAAAAGCCGGAGACCCCCGGCCATGGCAAGCAACAGTAGTAGTGTTTGCCCCATGATAACCAACCGGGACCGGGCGATGAGCCTGGCCCATTCCGCGGCGGTCACGTCGATGCCGACCACCATCAGGATTTGTCCTGTGGCCGGATCGAGGACCGGGGCCAGTCCGGAGATGAAGGTGCCGTACTCGTCGGTGGTCGGGCCCGACACGATTGGTTGTGCGGTGTTGAAGACGGCGACGATATCGTCCCCCGGCTGTTCGTAGACGGTGCCCGGCGGCGAGGCTGCGGCGTCGTCCTCGGGCAGGTTCTCCGGGCCGAAGAGGTAGTCGTCGCCGCGGCGGACCAGGCTGTAGATGCTTTTGAGCTCCGCGAGGCGCCCGTAGGCGATCATGTGGTCACGCAAGCGGAGAAATTCCGGGCACGTGCGATCGGAGGCGTCGAAGGCCAGTTTGGTGATCAGCCCGGGCTCGATGGCGCGGGCCAGGCCCGTCACTTGGGGCAGGACCTGCCGGCGCATCACTGTATCCGTGAGTCGGCCATGCCACTCCGTCCCGAGCCAACCGAGGAAGAGGATGGAGGCGAAGATTGTTGGCCACACTCGGTGGCCGGCTGCAGGCCGGCGCGGCCAGAGCACCGGCAGGGTGATTGTGGGGCCCAGCAGGCCGATCAGCAGGGCCAGCGAGGGCGAGAGTTGGGCAGGGAAGGGCAGAAACTGGGGGAAACTGAAGGCGAGCAAGCGCAGCCACGCCAGCCCACCGCAGGCGAGCGAGGCTGCCCCAGCGAGTCGGGCCCAGGTGGAGGGGCGGCACCCGGTCCGTTGACACACTGCCAATCCCGAGATCAGCGCGCAGAAGCCGGCGGCAAAGAGGAGATAGTCGAGCGGAGACTGCATGGGCGGACCGAGAGGCCCCTCAGCCTATCGGCTCGGCAGGGCGCAGGTTTATCGAATTGCGGACCTCCGAGTGCGGGCTGCGGATTTGCCGGGGGCGCTGGGGCTTGACGCTCTTGCGTAAGCTCTTCTAGGAAACAGCCTCCGCTTCTTCGCGTCCCGGCAGGCACGCCCTGCCGCAGCCGGGGCGTGCGAGCGTCGCCAGGGGGCGGGGAAGACGGCTGTGCCTGCCTCAGGTGCAGGCCATCCCAAGCGGGAGCTCGCAGTTCGGGCGTGCGATCACCCCGGGATAGGGCTCGTTGGCAAAGGGGGTGGTGGGCTCGCGCAACAGATGCTCGTCGCATACGGCGAAGAGCTCGGCCTCGGTGTGGGTGTGGCGCATGGCGCGCAGAAAACGGCTTTCTGGATCCACACTCTGCGCCACAAAGTTGAGGTACTTCTTCAGCCGGCTGACGCGGGCAAGCTCAGGGGCGGCCGGGTTGACGGTGGCGCGGAAGAGTCGCTCGATGTAGCCGCGCACATCGCCCAGGGTGGGCGCGAAGACCGGTTCGCCGGCGGCCTGTTCGCGGATCTGGCGGAAGATCCAGGGATTGCGGATGGCGTGGCGGCCCACCATCACCCCGGCGGCGCCGGTGGCACGCAGCACGGCGGCGGCTTTCGCAGCCGAGGAGATCTCGCCGTTGGCCAGAACGGGGCAGCGCAGGCGGGCCGCGGCCCGCGCCGCGTATTCGTAATGTGGCTCGCCACGGTAGAGCTCCTTCACGCTGCGGCAGTGCACGCTGAGCAGGTCGGCGCCGTGGAGGTCGACGAGGTCGAGCAGCTGTTCGAAGGTGGCGCCGTCGTCGAAACCGATGCGGGTCTTGACCGTGAAGAGACCGGGGGTGGCCGCGCGCAGGGTGCGGAGGATCTCGCCGAGTTTGGCCAAGTCGCGATGGAGGCCGCCGCCGACGTTCTTGCGGTAGATCTTCGGGGCGGGGCAGCCGAGATTGAGGTCGATTCCGGCGACGGGCAACTGCAGCAGATCGGTGGCGGCACGGGCAAGGTCCGGGAGGCTCTCACCGATGAGCTGGGCGAAGACGGGGCGGCCGGTGGCGTTCTCCGTCACCGAGCGAACAATATGGGGCTCGAGGCGCGAGGTGGCGTGGACGCGGAAGAACTCGGTGAAGTAGTAGTCGGGAGCACCGTAGTGGTCGATGACGCCCATGAAGGCCAGGTCGGTCACGTCCTGCATCGGCGCGAGTGCGCTGAGCGGTGAGCCGGGGCGCACCGGCGGCGGGAGCGGACGGAGCGGAGCAAGGGCGGGAGCGGGCATGGGCGGAGGCGGCGATTCACGACACGCAGGCGGGTGTCGCTACACGAAGAAGGCAGGGAGAGCCAAGCCGGCTCAGGCCTTGTCGTCGGACTCGTCGGTTTCCTCGTCCTCGTCGTCGGCCTCGGCTTCTTCGGTCTGTTGCTTGAGCACGCGTTCGAGGATTTCGGTCATGTCCTCGACGGCGTCGAAGACGCGGCGGGCGACGAAGACCGGCTTTTTCTGCTGGAGGGCGAGCACGAGCGAGTCGCTGGGCCGGGCATCGACTTCGATGATCTTCCGCCCGAGTTCGTTCTGCATCATCAGGATGATGCGGGCAAAAAAGGTGCCGTTGTCGACGTTGTTGATCACGACACGTTCGAGCGTGACGTCGAGGCCGAGGAGGATGTTGCCGATGAGGTCGTGGGTGAGGGGCCGGTCCTTCTTGACGCCATGCATCGTCATGGAGATGGCATTGCCGACGGAGTGGTCGACATAGATGACGAAGTTCTTCTCGTCGTTGCCGAGGAAGACGGCGCAGCCATTGGCGGTGGGCATCACGCCTTTGACGGCGACTTCGACAACATCCTTTTGCATGGGCCGCGAATTTGCGGGCCGGCCGGACGGACTGCAAGTCGGGAGAGACCGTAGGCTGTGATCAGCGGCCGGTGCAGGTGGGCCATCGACAGTGAGCAGTGCTCGTTGGCGGGGATGGTGCGTCGGCGGTGCGCGGGGCCGGGAGGGGGCAACTGCTCCCCGCGCGCTGGCCCGGGGGCGCGGCTAGGGGGCCAACACGCCGGTGGAAAAACCCTTGCGGCTGGAGTGCCGGCTCGGTATCCGTTCCGGCTCGTCCGTGGGAGATCGAGCTACGCGCCGGCCCAGTGAAGGCCGGAGGAAATGGCCACCGATCTCCTGCGGTTATCCTTACCCAACTCCTCGTACCCTGCTCCAGTCCATGAAGAAACTCGGAATTCTCCTGCTCTCGGCCTCGTGCTTCGCCGGTTCGGCGCTCGCGCAGAACAACGGCGCTCCGGCTGCCGTCCCGGCTCCGGCCGCGCCCTCCGCGACTCCCGCCCAGGTCGCGCTGGCGCGCGATGTGGTCAAGGCGATGGGGGCGGATCGACAAATCGAAGGGATGAACAACCAGCTCAAGCAGATGGCCACCTCGCAGTCGGCGATGCTCGCTCCGACTGGCGCGACGGAGGAACAGAAGGCGGCGGCGGCGAAGGTGCAGGGCTCGATCCAGGACTTGGCCGCGGAAGCGACCAAGAACATGACTTTGGCGCTGGATACGGCCTTCGCCGAGGTGTTCACCACCGAGGAGTTGGCGGCGATCAAGGCCTTCTTCACCTCGCCCGAAGGGCAGTCGTTCAAGGCCAAGCAGCAGCAATTGTCGATGCGCTTGAGCCCGAAGATGCAGCAGCTCAATGAGGAACTGCGGCAGAAGATCGGTGCGATCATGCAGCAGGCCCAGCCGGTTGCGGTGGCTCCGAGCACGGCGGCTCCGATCACCGCGACCACCCCGCCGGTGTCGGTGACCACGGAGCCGGTCAGTGCTCCGGTTCCGGCCGCCGCGCCAGCTGCGAAGAAGTAAGGACGGGCAGCTTGTCCGCGTTTTTCTGGGCCGGGCCGCAGGAGCGAGCCTGGCCCTTTTTGTCTCGGCGCGAGCGGAGCCGTTGCGGCCAAACGGGGCGGGGCGCTTCCCCGAAGGACAGGCGGGCAGGAGGAGGGGGCCGGGTGCCAACGCGCCAGTCCCGACTCGTCACCTCTGCTGGGATCGGTTCTGGGCTCTCCCTCGGACGCAGGGACTCAGGGCTTCGGCTTCAACCCGGCGGCGAGCAGAGTCTCGAAATGAGGGGCTTCGGTTTCTCGGGCCACGGTGGCCACGTCGACTTGCACGAAACCGGCCTTCTTCATGAAACCGTGGAGCGCGCTTTCCTTGAAGCCGAGCCAGCGGTCTGCGTAGAGCTCGTGGGCTTTCTCGAAATCGTGGGCCCTGAGGTCGAGCACGATGAGCTGCCCACCCGGGCGGAGGATACGGAACGCCTCCTCCACGGCGCGCTGGGGATGCTCGGCGTGATGCAGGGCTTGGCTGAGGATGGCGAGATCGACGCTGGCGTCGCCTAGGGGGACCGTTTCGATGTCGCCCAGCAGGTAGCGGAGGTTCTCCAGGCCATTCTTGCGGGCCAGTTCTGTGCCCACCTCCACCATACGCGGGGAGTTGTCCACGCACCAGACCTGCGCGGCGCGCCGGGCGAGCAGCTGGGAGACCATGCCTTCGCCGGCGCCGAGGTCGGCGATGACGATGGAGGGCACCAAACGCAGGGCGAGATGGCCGATGGCTTCCCATGTGCGGCCCGGGCAGTAGTTCTTGCCGAGGCGACCGGCGACCAGGTTGAAGTACTCCTCCGACTGGCGGCGGCGGCGGGTTAGGATGCGGTCGAGATTGGCGCGGTCGTCGGCGCACTCGGGTTGGTCCGCGATGGTGTCGCAGGCGGTGCGCAGGAGGGTGTACTGGCGCGGATCGATGCCGGGTCGCAGCGAGTAGTAGGCGCGCTTGCCGTCGCGCCGGTCGACGACGAAGCCGGCCTGCCGCAATAGCGAGAGTTGCGAGGAGATGCGCGACTGAGCCATGTCGAGGATCTCTTGAATTTCGGCGACGGAGAGTTCCTCGCGCAGCAGCAGGGCGAGCAGGCGCAGGCGTGTGGGGTCGGCGAGGATTTTGAGCGTGTCCCAGGGGGATTTCATCGCGTTGGAGAGTTGGCACGGAAGTCGGAGGGATTGCACGACCGAATCCGCGCGAGGGCGCGGATGGGGTGGGCGGAACTGAAGCTGAACTTTTTGTTTATTTTCGCGGCGGGAGTGGGCAGCCTTCCCTCCACGTGTGTCGAAGTCTATCGTCTCGCGTATCCGCATATTATAGTGTTTGTTCCCGCGGCCCCCACATAAATCATCCTCCTCCATGTTAAACAAAAGCACTGTTCTGTATTTCAGTGTTGTCGTTGGCGCTCTTCTGATCGCCGGGTGCTCGACGCCCCCCCAGCCCAAGGCTCCTCCTGCGCCCGCGCGGCGCGTGGCCCCGGCCGCCCCCGTGGCGCCGAAGAGCACCCCGGCTCCGGCGCAACCCGTCGCGGCCCCGCAAGAGCCGGCCAAGCCTGTTCCGCTCACTCCGGAAGCGGAGGCCGTAATCGATCGTTTCACCCACGATGGCAGCGGCGCCCTGCAGCATGAACTGGCCGACAATACCGGATTCCCGGCGGCGTTGGCCACCCTGCAACCCGGTGCTGCGGCGCCGGGCGTGGACAAGCCTCAGAACTATTCCAATATGCCGCCGACCAGCGGTCTGACCGCCGACGGCATGTCGGCCGAGTTGGTGGAGCGTGACTGGTCCGGCGTGGTGCTGGTACCGGTGATCGCCCAGGTGTCGAAGGCTTACACCTCTGGCGTGCGGTTGACGGCGATCGAGGCACATCCGCTCAAGGACGGGCGGGTGCGAATCTGGACTCGGGTGCGCAACATTTCTGGCGCGCCGATCGCGGCGGAAGTGGCCTGCACCTTCCGGATGGAGAAATCCTCCGACATGTCGATCCCCCGTTTCTACTTCCTGCAAGTGCCCGCCGGTGAAATCCGGGATGTCTTTTTTGTCTCCGGTGCGGGCGAGTTGAGCAACTACACGGTGCTGGTGCGCACCTCGGCTCGGTGAGTGGTTGAACTCCCCTCGGCTGCCGCTTCATGCGGTCTTCCGAACTTTCGCGGCCGCCCTCTCTTGGGGCGGCCGTTTGTTTTCTGGGAGGGGCTTCCGCTCGCCACTGCCATAACAACAGCGACGGGACGCGTGGTTCGGTTGGTGGGCCCGGTGCAGGCCTAACGAGGCTTCACGGCGGGCCGAGGCCGCGGCGAAGTTGGGTCTTGGCTTGCCCTAGCGCGCGGGCGTGGCCACGCATGGCGGCATGCCGGAAATCCTCTTGCTCTGCGGTTTGCCCGGGGCGGGCAAAACGACGTGGGCCAAGGTACGGACGCAGCGAGGCGCGATGGTCTTCAACCCCGACCAATGGATGCTGCGGCTGTATGGAGCGCATATGCCGCGTGAGGTCTTCGATGCCCGGCTGGCGACCTGTTTCGACCTGATCTACGAGCAGACCAACCGGCTCGTGGCGCTCGGTCTCGATGTTGTGATCGACGGCGGCTACTGGACACGCGAGCAGAGGCGGCGGGCCCGGGAGCAGTTGGCCGGGAGTGGCGTACCGCTCACGCTCTACTGGTTCGATGTGCCGGGGGACGAACTCCGGAGACGCCTTGAGCGCCGTAACGCCGCCCTGCCGCCCGATACGTTTGAGATCACCGAGGCGATGCTGGAGCTGTTCGCCGGTTGGTTTGAACCGCCGACCGAGGCGGAAGGGCTGCGAGTGGTGAGGATGGCCTGACGTTTTCCTGTACCATGGGCGCGGCCCATGGGGCGTTGCCTGTTCGCTGCGCGAGAAAAGGGCTTCGCCTCCGGACTGCGCGGGTTGCCTCGGGCAGGGCGAAGTGGGTGGGGCAATCTCCCTCTCGGGGCGGTGCGCTCAGCTGCTCTGCTTTCCCGAGAGGGTCTGCTTAAGCTCCACGCAGTAGGCGTGGGCTTCGGACTCGAACTTCTTGAGGTTGAAACTTGGAAATACCCGCGAGCGCAGCACCCGCCACGCGGCGGTCTCCTCCAGGGGCGGGGCCGTATCTTTGGGGGTGTCACCGCAGAAGCCGACATGGCTGTGCAGGCACAGGTCGCGGGCGAGCGCGACCACACCGACCAATTCCACATCCTCGCCGGCCTGCTCGGGAGTCTCGGTCCAGCGGATGACGTTGCAGTAGGCGTTGGGCAGTCCGAGCTTGCGGCCGAAGCGTTCGCCAATCTCGCGGGTGGTGCAGCCGATGTATTTGCGCTCGGCCTCGTGCAGCGGCACCTGGTGCTCGCGTGCATAGTTGACCATCGCCGGAAAGCCGAAGGGGAAGAGTTTGAGCAGGACCAGTTTGCCGACGTCCTGCAGCAGGCCTGCGGTGTGGGCCCGACCCACCAGCATTTCGAACTCGAGGTAGCGGGCAGTGAACTGGGCCAGGCGGGCCACGCCCATCTGGAACATCCAGAAGTGCACCCAGGTGATTGGGGGCAGGTGCAGGTGGCGCTCGGGGATCACCGGTAGCGACTTGGCCATGGCGGTGAGCCGGAGATTGCCCAACAGGCCCACGGCGGTACGAGGGTCGTCGATCACCGTCATCTCGTCGTGGTCGAGGTGGTTGGCGGCGATGAGCACCTGGGTGACCAGGGACGGGTCCTTGGCGACGAGGTCGTTGATTTGGTTGAGATTGGCGGCGGTCTTGTCGGCCGTCATCAGGAAGGAGGCGGCGATCGAATCGATGGTGGGGCAGGCGGGGAGGGCCTCGGCCTGGAGCAGCACGTCCTGGCCGTCGATCATCGGGCCGCTCTTGTCGACGTCGGCCTGCATCCAGATGGCTCGCACCTCGGACTCCCGTTGGGCCTGTTTCTCCTCATCGGACAGGGAGGAGGCGGAGGCGCGCTTGGGGTCGAGATGGAAGAGGATCAATTCGCGGGCATAGGCCAAGTCTTCCTCGCAGTGTTTGAAGTGGGTCCAGTCCGCCTGTTCGGCTTTCTCCTTGAGCTCCTTCATGCAGTCCACCACGCCCCAGACCCCGCAGGCCTCGGCTTTGTCGGAGAGGGCGTCGATGCGGGCGTGGACCTGGGGCGGATTGCGCGAGGTGACGCAGCCGGTGAAGAAGGGAATGCTTTTGTCGAGCGAAGCGCTCAAGTCCTGGCGCATGTCGCGCAGGGTCTCGGTCTTGTAGCCCATTTGGACGCAGAACGATTTCTCCTCCTCGAACTGTAGCGCCCGCCAAGAGGTGCTGCCTGCCTTGGCGACCTCGCGGAAAATGTATTCGTCGTTGTAGGGCTTGATGAGGTAGTTCTGGACCTTCAACAGCAGCACCTTGCGCACGGTCGCGTGGTCGCCGGTGGCGGTGTAGACGATCACCGGTATCTGTTTGAGGAAACAATCGGCGCGCAGGCGCAGCAGGAAGTCCGTGCCCTTCTCTCCCTTGAGCTCCAGTTCCAGGAAGATCAGGTCGATGTTGACCATGTCGTGCAGCGCCTTCCATGCCTCCGCGATGGTCGGGGCCACAATGCAGCGGTGATGCCCACGTGCGAGGATCCCTTGCATGGCGCGGCCAGCCACTTCATTGGCGTCGAGGAGGAGCACGTTGGCCATTGCGGGAGGGAGGGGGTTACCGGAGGCTATTCGGGTCGGTCATGGATTCGAACTTGTTTCCAATTAGGGATATCGGCCCAAGGCTTCCCGGCTGTAATAGGTAATTTTCCGGGCTTGGTCGGAGGGGGCGGGTGCGGGCGGGGCCGACCAGGGCGGCCCCAGTGAGGGCGGTGGCAGCTCAATGGTGGACGGTGGCTGGATCGGGCTAGTGGGTGGCGACTCGAAGCAACGCTTCGCAGATGGGCCCAAAGGCCTTGGCGGGCACGGGGACTCGGCGGCCCCTCACTTGGGCATTGCGGGGAGACGGTGCGGCTGTGTTCTTTTCCCTTCCTGCCCATGCCTACCGAGACCCATTACGATGTCGCCATCATCGGCGCCGGCATGTCCGCGCTGGCCGCCGGCATCCGTTTGGCGCATTTCGGCAAGAAGGTGTGCTTGTTTGAGCGGCACAACGTGGTCGGGGGGCTCAACAGTTTCTACAGTGCCGGCGGCCGCAAATTCGACGTCGGCCTGCACGCGATGACCAATTTCGTGCCGCGCGAGGTCCGCGGCACGCCGTTGGGCAAGATCCTGCGCCAGCTCCGCCTGGATCGCGACGCCCTCGATCTTTGCCCGCAACTCGGCTCGGCTGTGCGTTTCCCCGGGGTAGAGCTGGCCTTCACCAACGACTTTGCGGTGCTCGAGTCGGAGGTCGCCCGCGCCTTCCCGACGCAGATCGACGGGTTTTGCCGCTTCGTCGCCGAGGTGCGCGCCTTTGACGACACCGTCACCGAGCCGCCCGCCTTCACCGCCCGCGCGATGCTGCGGCGTCACCTCACCGATCCGGTGCTGGAGGACATGCTGCTCTGTCCGCTTTGCTATTACGGCAGCGCCACTCCCCACGACATGGATGCGCTGCAGTTCGTCATCATGTTCAAGTCGATCTTCTTCGAGGGCTTCGCGCGGCCGTTCGAGGGGGTGCGGGTGCTGCTGCGCCTGCTCACCGAGCGGTTGCGCGAGTGCGGCGGCGAGCGGCGGATGAAGTGCGGCGTGCGCCGCCTGCGCACCGGCACCGGCCGGGTGACCGCACTCGAGCTGGACAACGGCGAGACTGTCACCGCCGACTGGGTGCTCTCCTCGGCCGGCGCCGCCGAAACGCTGGGCCTGTGCGCCGAGCCGGTCGCGGCCCCCGCCTCGGCGGTGGTGCCGACGGAGGACGCGGCAGGGGGGGGGGCGGCGCGGTCGACTTGCGACAGGCTCGCCTTTGTGGAGACAATTCAGGTGATCGACCGCCAGCCCCGCGACCTTGGCTGGGGCGAGACGATCGTGTTCTTCAACGACTCCGAGCGTTTCGACTACGGGCGGCCCGCCGGCCAGGTCGATGGGCGCAGCGGCGTGATCTGCCTGCCCAACAACTTCGACTTCGGCGGCCGGGTGATGCCCGAGGGCTGCGTGCGCGTGACCTGCCAGGCCAACTTCGAGGCCTGGGCCGCACTCCCCGAGCCGGAGTACCGCGCCGCCAAGGCCCGCTGGTTCGGCGCGATGACCACGAGCGCGCGCCGTTTTCTCGCCCCGCTGGCACCCGGCAGTGCCGAGCCGGCGACGCTCGCCACCGACGTGTTCACCCCGCTTACCGTGACCCGCTACACCGGCCACTTCGGCGGCGCGATCTACGGGGCGCCGCGCAAACACCGTGATGGCCGCACGCCGTATGCGAATCTTGTGCTCATCGGCACCGACCAGGGGTTTCTGGGCATCACCGGGGCGATGCTCAGCGGCATTGCGATGGCCAATCAGCACGTGCTTGCCGCCAAGTGATGCTAATCGAGAGGTTCCTCAGGTTGCGGAGTGGCGCGGTCTGTTCCCCCTGTCGTCAGTAGAACACGTTGCGGTCGAGGCTACGGTATTGGATCGCCTCCAACAGGTGGTTGGCGGCGATGGTCTCCGCACCGGCGAGATCGGCAATCGTGCGAGCGACTTTCAGGATCCGGTCGTAGGCGCGCGCGGAGAGGGCGAGTTGGAGCATCGCCTGCTCCAGCAGGTCGCCCAAGGCCCGGTCGTGGGCGCAGTGTTTGCGGATCTGCGCCGGCGTCATGCAGGCGTTGGTATGGGTGGGGGTGCCGGCGAAGCGGCGCTCCTGATGAGCGCGGGCGCGGCGCACCCGCGCCCGAATCGGGGGCGGATCCCTCCCGGGCTTGCTGGTGCGCAGCTCGCCCACCGAGAGCGCCGGGGCCTCGACATGGAGGTCGATGCGGTCGAGCAGGGGCCGCTGATGCGCGCGCGGTAGCGCTGGATCTGGGTGGGGAGCAGCGGCAGTTGCGCTTCGAGGTCTCGAGATAGCCGCACGGGCAGGGGTTCATCGCGGCCACCAGCACGAAGTCCGCGGGCAGGGTGATCTTGCCGGCGCTGCGGGAGATGGTGACCTGGTTGTCCTCAATCGGTTTTTAATTAAAGTACTTTGAGTCTCATAGGTAAACCCGGTCGGGAAACGGTCAAAAGTGGCCGAATTTTGAGGGTTGGGCTGCTGCGCCGGCCGCTCTGCAGGCGTTTCCCTACCGGGCGACCATCTTGATCCCGGCCGCGGACAAGCTAAATTCCTTGCGGGGGATTGCGGGACGAGCGGACGGTCATCTTGATCCCGGTCGAGGACACGTTGAATTCCTTGCGAGCCTTGTGCGGGTTTCGGGCTCTGGCGCCGGGCGGGCGACCATCTTGATCCCGGCCGCGGACAAAGCGTTGAATTCCTTGCGAGGGGTTTCGGGCTCTGGCGACGGAGGCGCTGGCCGGTTGGGTGCGCAGAGGCGCGCGACGCCGGCCGCTACGGCGGCTGCTTGTGACCGGAATTTCTTTTGTTTCGTTAGCTCGGCGAGCTGGCGAGTTGTGGTGACCGGAAGCCGGCCAGACCACATTTCGCGCGCTTCTCCGCCAAGGTAAGGTCCGCGCGGTTTCCCCTTCTTCGATTTTGGCTTCAATTGCGAAAAGTATTGTTGATTCATTTTCCGGTCAAGAAATCCCTCAGCCCACTGTCGCTTTTCCCACGGGCAAAGCACCATCGCCAAATAATATGACAATTCGATCTTATGCCATTTCGGCTCCAGTTTCAGGCGGTTGGACGACCGTTTTCCCCAGCCCGGGCTCCGCCTAGTCGGTTGTGGGTACTGGCACTAGCTCTCGTGCCACTTTTTTTGCGAAAAGATTTGGAGGATCCCCAAAACGCTTCTTAGCGCTAGAGTGAAATCACCACTACCGACTAAATCAATCGAGGCGGCCTCTCCGGTCGCTGGAAATTATAGCAGAACGGGACAAATGCCTCTGTTTCAGGAACCAGACGCATTTGTGCCCTCTTCAACCGAGGCTGAGGTTGAAGATTCAACGGAGGCACCGACGAATAGTGTTCTCCGCCAAGACGTGCCCGGGCAGTTGTTTATCCAATTTGGAGCGGAAAGCGGGGAGGTTCGCCATGGTTGACCAAAGCGACCTGCTTATAGCTGATCTCGAATCGGAGGACTCGGGCGGGACCTGGCTAAATCCTGCCGGGGTCGACCTACGTGTCTGGGTTTTCCAGCGCTCGGAGAAATTGCTTATCCCGGCCGGGCATAGGAAGCCGCGCCAAACAAGGTGGTGGACCTTCACCCACCGGCCGACCGGCGTTCGAATCGCCGGGCCCGAAGGGTTCGGGCCGTTTTCTATCCAAGGCTCCCTGCCCAGGCTGCTCTTCGACAGCAACGGACGACTTATTCGCAACCAAGCGATGCTTGATAAGGCCCTAGCGGCTCTCGCCGACCTTGTCGGGCAAGTCTCGCCGGCCGTATTCCGAATATTGAAAGTGCGGAGGATAGAGCTCAGCTGGCATTTCGCCGGCGCTCCCGAGGAGTGGGTCACTTTCTACGCGGCGCTCAAACACCCGAAAATCGAGGCTCTCCCGATCTCCTGGGGCGAACAATACGAGACCGAGTCGATCTGTATCAATCCGTCTCCAGTCTCAAAATTGAGACGGAACGAAACAACAACCGCATTCGCCCCAACCGCTGTAACCCAGACCGGCGGTCACCTTCGGACCCGAATTTACGACAAAACGGCCGAGATGAAACTCTCGGGGCGGCTCGATCCGGTGATTAGGGTTGAGTTCGTTGTCACCGGAAAGCTCGCAACCGGATTGCTCGACTCGGGAAGTCTCCGTTTCGATCTATTGTACAGGCGTTATCGTGAACTAGCCGGCATGTATCGTGATTTTTCCAAGGTACGTGATGTATATACTAAAACAATGGATTTCATCATTTACCAGTCTATCACTGGTAAGATTTCGCCGGCTGACTTCCGCAAGTTCTTATCTACGAAATCGAGGGCGACTCCAACAGAGGTACCAAGCACGTGCTCGCTCGCTGGCCCTAGTGTGGGATCTCGCGCCCGGGATCATCACGCGTCTGCCCATAGAGGGGCCACCGCAGGAATCACCGGATGTAGTATGCCCACCTAGACAGATACCGATCCCTGCGATACCGCGCCCTGCGTTGGGAATCCGATTTTCGCTGCCGGTCAATCTCCCTCCTCCCGAAGTCCAAGAGTAACCAAAGAAAATGAACATGAATATCCAAAATCAAACCATTGTTGCCCAGATGCGACGACTCTGCGATGGCTGCGAGTTTCGCAGCATCAAAAACATCATCCAGCATCGAAGACACAAAGTGGATCGAGTGCTGTTCGTTAACCGAAGGTTCGACCTAGCCGAGGTTGCTGCGGCGTTCAGCGGGGGATTTCCGAAGAAGACTACACGAAGCTATTTTGGGATCGTGTCGTAAAGAGAAGGTACCGAGGCCTCGGAATTTCGGGACCTCGGGCCCGGCATTCGCGACTATGCCATTCCAGCTGAACTCAATACCTGAGCATCGCTCGGCAAATGTGATTCTACTACCACCGCTTTATCTCGCCCAGCTCGACTTCGAGTATCTATGCGAATACCACAATTTCGATAGAGAGACGGCCGGCGAAAAACTACGAAGACCGGAGATCAATTGTAGCGCCTGCCGGAAACGCGGCTTGTTCACTTCTAGGGAAGTGAAGGCCTTTCTTGAGAACGATGACGGTTGGTAAGTGTAGGAGGCCGTTGCCGTCGTCGAGTACGGCAACGGCTTCGGAACTGACGTCGGTTTCAGCTTTGGCGGAATGATGGGAGGCATCCCCGTCCTCGCTCTGCGGGTTCACTTGGCCGTGCCCTCCACGATTGCGACATCTTCCGGCGTCAGGCCGTAGAGAGTGTAAACCTGTTGGTCGATCACTCTCTCCATGGCGCTCGTGTCGGAGGAGGGATTCGCCTGCTTCGCTGCGAGAATGCGTTTCACCGAAGCTATCAGGCTTTCTTCATGGGGAGTGAAGGAACGGGGCATCGGGAATCGTGCCAGCTCATTGACTTTGAATTGCGGGAAAATGCCGCGTTGCATTTTGCCAAACTTATGAATGAACCAGTATGAAATTAGACGGAGTTTTAGAACCGCCAAAACCAACTGTGGTTTGATCGAAATATTGATAACATTCATCGAGTTGCGGTCGTTGAATACCGTCTCGAAATCAAACAGGCATGTATGCAATATGGAGGCTTATTTGGAATCTGCCTCACTAAAATCCGTGGCGTTGGTAGAGATCGAAATCATCTCGTGGGGCCGCCAGATTCCTTCCGTATTTAATAAACTCACCGCTCCAATCAATGGAGTAGCGACATACGTCTCTTCCGTCTAAATACTTAGAAAATCCAGTTTTTGGTGTTGTTGTATGATAAATTCGAGCATCCTTCATTTCTCTTGTTTGCGGGGGCGTACCTTTCCCGACCTCGTAAGCTACCAACCCGGATTTCACATCTGAAATTGAATCCAATGGACGCGAATTGGCTTCGATCTTGTTCATTAGGCCGCCTGTCTCACCCGATTTGAGGGCTTCGATGTTGATGATGGCGTCCGGCTGCGACAGGAATTGCGTCTTCGGCGTATCTGCAATCAATTCGGGCCCTGTTGTCCACTCCAGAAGCCGCATGCTTTCGGTTTTGGAATGAGCGTTCCCGGCGTGGAAAAGTACGATTGCAGCGTCCACGTCAGCACTTGCGAAGACACGAGCGTAGAAGTTGAGAATCGAGACCCTTGATTGGGCCAAACAAACTGCCGGAGCTTGCGGTTGGTATTAATGGTGAGCCAATTATTGGGAGTGATGAAGCAGAGGACTCCCTGTTTGGTCAAAGTGCGGCTGCCTGCCTCGATGAAGAGCGGGTAGAGGTTAACCTGATACTCGGCCAGCGAGTAGTTCGCGTAGTAGTAGTCTTTGGCCGTTTGCGTAATGCCTTTGGCAGCGCTGTCCCGTGCGAAAACATAGGGCGGGTTGCCAATAACGACGTCGAAACCATCTGCGAGCGAACGACCGAACATCCAATGGGGATCGAAAAAGTCGGCAGAGGATTGCGGGTCGAATGGGTCCCATTTGGCGATGTGTTCAGACTTCTTCCGAGACATGAGGCTTTGGGCAAGAAGGTTTGCCATTTCCTTGCGGAGGGCCTTTACGTTTGCTTGTACGGCGAGCTTTTGATCGCGGCGCTGAATGGAGAAGTGGCTGTGGTAGAGGGTTTCGATCTCCGCTTCGATTTCGTAAACTCGAGGATCAACCAGCTCCATTTGATCCATTTCCGGCAGTCAATGAGCGTATTTGCGGCGACGAACTTTGTTTCCAGATTGGGCAGTGGGCGGATCCCGTGGTTTTCCTTCTTATTCCGGTTGGTCTTCTGGTCGCAGACGAGGAGATGAAGAACCGGAGTTTGTGATCTGGATGGCGATGGGCTGAATATCCACGCCGTAGAGACAGTTTTCGATGAGGTAGAGCTTGCGGCCGTAGTCGTCATTGTTGTCGGCGAAGTTGCTGGCAATCTCTCCGATCTTTCTTCGGCGTTCTTCTGCGTCTGTGATCTTCTGCGCCTCATCGATTCGAATTTGCTCGCACTGTTCGTTCTTCGGATCGAGCTTGCCGAGGATATAGACGAGCTTGTGGAGCACGGCCATGGGGAAGGCGCCGGATCCGCAGGCGGGGTCGAGGATGTTCAGGCCGTCGATGGCGGCGATGAGGATGGCGACTTCTGAGGGTGTGAAGGCACGCTCTTGCTCGTTGTAGGCGAAGAGCAGGTCGAGGCGGGCGCGAGCATCGGGTTCCTTTATGCGAGCCTTTTCCACGAGAGCCCGGGTGAGGTGGGCTTTAAGGGATTCGTCCACCATGTAGTCTACGATGGGGCGCGGAGTGTAGAAGGAGCCGGTCTGCTTGCGGGCGGTCGTCTTCGTTTCCTCGTTGTAGGAGGCGAGAAGGTTCTCGAAAACTTTGCCGAGGAGTTCGGGGTCGAGGGCGATTTCCTGATCAATGGGGGTGTTCTCAACGATGGTGAACTTGTAGCGGTTTAGGATCGTGATGAGGCCGGTGACTTTCTCAGCCTTGCGCTTCTTGTCGTCATAGACGGCGGAGAGATCGGCAATTTCCCGCTGTCGAAAAAGAGACGGTCAGGTACGGTTGCGCGTTTCTTGGGGTTGCGGGTAAACCGTCGATGTAATGCTTTGTCGGTGCCGTCCTCGGTGCGATCAAGGCACTCGAAGAGGCCACCATTGAGGAAGGAATGTCAGCGAAGTGAGCGAGGGCGGTGTCGGGCTCGTCGCGGAAGAGGGCTTCGTAGCAGTAGAGGTTATTGACGTCGTCAGTAGAGAAGACGCGGTAGGGCTGGCCTTTGCTGTCCTTGCCCATTCGCTGGTTCAGGGTGGCGAAGAAGAGGTTCTGCAGGATCGCTTGGTAGTAGGTTGAGCTGGTTTCGCTCTCGGGATCGAAGCCCTTGAGCATTTTGGCAAGGTCGGCGGGATGGAAGAGCTTCTCCGGGATGAGGCCCTTTTCCTTGAGGAACCAGCAGAAGATGAGGCGCGTGAGAAGGCGGATAAGGCCGGTGGCGCGGCGTTTCTCGTCGTCAGCTTCGAGGTCGAAGGGAAACTCACCTTGCGGGAGGGCCCAGAAATACCAATTGGCCAGCTCTCGGTAGAAACGCTCGTTGAGCAGCTCGACGTTGAAGATTTGCTCCCACGCGGCATGGAGCGTATCGAAGTCGGTGATAGGCTTCTTTGTGGGGTGGACGAGATTGGGCAGCGCGAGCGAGGCGAGGATGTCGAGGTGTCAGCGGTGGGGCTGGGCGAAGTCGATCCCGCTGATGAGAGTGACTTTGCCGAGGACGTCTTTGCTCTCGTCGAGCTTGTTCACCCTGCGATTGATCACGGCGATGGTGAGTCGGCCCTGGTGCCGAAAGAACACCATGACGGGCATCGGGAACAGGCGATTAATCTGTCGGGCGATGCCGGAGAATTTGCCACGGGCGTATTCAGCACCCTTTAGCTCTACGGCAATGAATACGTAGGACTTAAGTAGGCTGGCTTTGACCGAAGTGTCGGTGAAGAGGCTGGTCTCCCGACTAAGTTCCTGGTCTGTGAGTTGGAAGAGGAGGTCGGCTGTCTTCCAATCGGTTACGAGGGCCTTGGCCGGATCAAAGGGTGTCCGGGGACGAAGTGGTCGAGGAAATCCTGCGGCTTGGACCCTGCGCCGACGATGAACTTGTCGCTCTTGTAGCCAAGCTTGGTGAGAAGCTGACGGGCGGCGTCCTTGAGTGGGAGGGTCTGAAAATTGGCAAGGGCCGCTTTCATGGTGCTTTGATGACGAGCCAGGTGACGAGTTCGAGGTCGGTCTTTTCGTGAACCTGCTCCTTCGCATCCGGCAGGACGAAGCCCCGCCCGGATTGGAGACCGGAGGCAGCGCGCTTGCGGAACGTGGCGGCGAGCGGAGTCCACTGCTTTTTGCAGGAGCGTGTCATAAGCCTTCATGTCACTGCCGTGGTCGGTCTGCTGGTCGAAGAGATTGCAGAGCTGGCCGTAAGGCTCGGCTTTGCCGGAGCAAAGGATGCGGTAGATGTCGAGAATCTGCTTGGGGTGCGCGAAGCCGAAGCGGACGTTGCCGTCGTCGAGGACGTAAACGAGGAAGTAAGGATGAAGCGGATTGATGGACTCGCTCGGCGCGGGCTTGGCATCGGCTGCACCGCCGCGCTGGCCTTCCAGTCGGAAGCAGAAGATGACTCCCGGCCCAATGACCTTGTAGTCGGGGTGCGGGGGAACGCAGGTGTAGAGACCTAACGGAGCGGCTTCGAGCGCGGCCTTGTTGGCCTCGATGTATTTCAGGAGTTCGAGGCGGAAGTCGTCGAGGGTGAACTCGGTGAGGGAGACGCTGTCGCCGAGGTCTTCGATGTCGAGGACTTCGTCCTTGAGCCGGAGGAGCTGCTTGTCGCGGTAGCGTAGGTCGTCGGAGATGATGTCTTCGATTTCGTCATTACTGAGGGGGTTGTCCGCAAACGTGGCGGAGAGGTCCACAAGGGCCATGCGGGCTTCGACGCGGTTCTTGAGGTTGATGTATTTGTTGAGATCCTCGGTCGGCCAGAAATTGACAAGCTGCACGGTGTGACTGGCGCTGCCGATACGGTCGATTCGGCCGAAGCGCTGAATGATGCGGACGGGATTCCAGTGGATGTCGTAGTTGACGAGGTAATCGCAGTCCTGAAGGTTTTGCCCCTCGCTGATGCAATCCGTGGCAATGAGCAGATCTATCTCCCCCTCCTGAGGCATACTGGGGACTTTGGCTCGATGTTTGGCGCGTGGAGAAAAGTTGGTGAGGATGTGATCGTAGGCGCTCTTCCCGTAGGTGGTGCGTGTGTCGCCGCCACCGCAAACAAGGGCCATGTGGATGCCGAGTCCCTGGGTGCCCCATTCGAGGAGTGATTCGTAGAGGTAGGTGGCGGTGTCGGCGAACGCAGTGAAGACGAGGACTTTCGGTTCGGTTCGCCGAGTTTGTTGGTTGTTGGTTTGGCTACCTTGGCCGCGATCAGCTTCTTGAGCTCGGCGAGCTTGGCGTCGGTCGCGGGCGATACGTTCTGCGCAGCGTTATGCAGGATGCGGAGCTGGTCCTTGTCCTTCTTGAGGTCTTTCAGCCAATTCTTCCCGGAATCCAACTCCAGGTGATCGAGCCTATATTTGAATTTCCCACCAACGAGCATGGCGTCTTCGAGTTCGTCGTCGTGGCCGGGGTCGTCGAGTTCAAACTCCAGTGCGGCGGATTCAGAGTTCTGCGTGGGTGCCGTCTGGAAGTCCTTAATCTTGCGCTCCAAGCCTTCGATCTTGGCGATGGTGCGCTCCATCGTAATTTCGAAAGATTTAACAGAGCTTTCGAGTCGCTTGAGAAAATTGACCTTCATCATGCCGATGAGGAATTTCTCGCGGTCGGCCTGAGTGAACGGATCGCGGGTCGGCGTCTGATATAATGGTTTGAACTCGTCCTTAACGTATTTCGACGGGTTGAAGAGCGACAGCTTATAGGCGGCGATCTCGTCATTGAGCTTGTCGTAGGAGAGAAATCGACCGCGCAGATCGATCTCTGGGTAAATGGATACGGGTTTCTCGCGCTCCAGGGAAGCCGCCGAGCTCGGCGATGGTTGCCTTGTAGTATTTCTGGATGTGTTTTCGCGAGCGAGCGATGGTCAGCTCATCGAGGAGTTTGAAGAAGGAGGCGTTTAGCTTCTCCAGAAGCTCGCACGTTTTGCGCTCGGAGGTGTGCTTACGCGCCCAAAGGGAGAACACCTTCTGAGCAGTGGTTAACGTCTCCTTAAGGCTGCCGATGCCGAGGGATTCCGCGAACGCGTCGTCGCGGTTCTCGGTTAGGAAATAGAGCTGATTGCGTAGGTCTTTGAGGTCGTTGTTAACGGGGGTGGCGGAGACCAGGAGGACCTTGGTGTGGACGCCGGACTTGATGATGTCATCCATTAGCCGCTGGTAACGGCTTTTGCGGATAATGTTTCCCTCATCGTCTCGCTTGCCGGGGGTGTTGTTTCGGAAGTTATGCGACTCATCGATGACGATGAGGTCGTAGTTGCCCCAGTTGAGGGTCCCAAGGTTAATGTCGCCGGAGTAACCGGTCTCGCGGCTGAGATCGGTGTGGGAGAGGACATCGTAGCGGAAGCGGTCCGCGATAAAGGGATTCAGGAGGCTGTTTGCCCTGTAAACCGTCCAATTGTCGCGCAGCTTCTTCGGACAGAGAACGAGGACTCGCTCGTTTTTTAGTTCGAAATACTTGATCACGGCGAGCGCCTCGTAGGTCTTTCCCAAGCCGACGCTGTCAGCGATGATGCACCCGTTGTGCCGAAGGATCTTGTTGATGGCGCCTTTGGCGCCGTCCTTCTGAAACTCGAAAAGCCTTTTCCAGACCTCTGTCTCAAAAAGGCTGGTTTTCCCTAGGTCCGCGTCCGTTTTGCCGGCGTCGCCAAGGAATTTTTCGAAGATGTGGAAGAGGGTCTTATAGTAGATGAACTCGGGGGCGTTGTTTTCGTAAAGTTGCCTGAGGTAGTTGAGGACCTCCTGCTTCACGTCCTTCACGAGCGCCTCGTCGTTCCAAAGTTCATCAAACCATTGTTTGAGTTCCTGGCGGTCGCGGTTGCCGTCAACGATGAGGTTAAGCTCAATGTTGTTACCCGTAGCGCCAAGGCCGAGGCCTCGTACGGTAAAATTGGAGCTCCCAAGGATGGCGTCGGCGACTCCAGCCGTGGCGACGTGATACATTTTCCCGTGAAGAAGATTGGATTGCTTGATCGTCTTGATGTTCACCTTGCGCTCAATCCAATCAGCGCACTCCTTCGCGACTCGTTTTTGCTGGAGTTTGTTGGCGAGTTCCAACCCATCAGCGTCAATGATGAATGACTTCTTTTCCGTCTTGTTCGGGTCGAGGCGGTTGACGAAGGACGGCTCGCCGAAGAGGAAATCGAGGTGGTCGACGCGGTCGAGCACCCCCTTGAGGGCGTCGTAGGCGTAAATGGTGAAGTAGGCCGAGACGATGGAGAGTTTGGAACCGTCATGGATCTTCTCAGTCAGAAAATCGGCGACTGTGCCCCTGGTGTGGTTGTCTCGGAGGCCGGAGTTGTTTGCAGGTGAGGGCATCAGGATTAGAGAGGATTTCAGGTACGCTGGGGCAAGTTGGCGTCTTGACGAAACGAGCAGGAGTCCTTGAAACCCTTGGGGTTAGGACTTATTTCCACCGAATTGTAGGGGCTACGGATTTGAGAACGGAAAGAGGCAAACCGATACGCCTAAGGCGTGCAAGGGTGATTAGGGACCGCTAGAATTCTCCGATGGCAAAAGTGCCGTGGGGCACGAATTCCTTCATCGGTCAAAAGGGACCGTAGTCCCGGTGCTCAGTGTTCGTGGGTGAGCATGCAGGTCAGGACGGGGGGCGTCGTCATCCGGTCCAGACTGCAGTGCATCTTGAAGCCTACGACCCTGCGGCCAATGATGGCCTTGAAGCTGATGGTGTATCAACCCCTCCACAGCCTCAAAATTGAGACAATTCCCCACACCCCGGAAATCAGCCCCCAGTCCGTATCGCTGATGGCAACCTATCGTTGAACCTCAGGGTGACAATGACCGGGAAGTCCCGTGGCGAAACGGATGTTCTTGCGGTACTAGTCAAGTACTGCTTACTTTGACCTACGCTCCCTAGCGTCGGCCTCGCCTTGGCCGGTGTTGTTTCGACAGTCCATGAAAGCTTATCTGGGCCTGTTACGGCTCGTGCTGAGCCTTGTCTTCTCGGCTGCTCAAGTTTGGGCGGTCACGGTCGGTGACGGTGGGCCGCGCTCAGTGTCCATCGCGGCTACTCCCGTCGCCATCACCAAACAAATCCTTCTGCGGTCACAGCAAACCAAAGCGCCTCGTCGCCGGCTCTCGCATTGGGCCAATTCGCTGGTATCCTTGAGGGCCTCTCCTTCTAGAATTTGGAAACACGGCCAAGGACACGCGGGAAGAGACCAATTTGAGCTGACTTCGACCCATTTAGTGAGTAATCATGGAAAGTGGTTCAATAGTGTGTGAGGTGACTACGCCTATGAGATTCTTTCATGGAACAGCCGTCCGGCGGATCCGCATCAATCTATACAATTGGTGCCTTGCCTTGCTCAGCTTTGTATGTTCGCCCGCGCAAGCATACTATGGTGATTTCCTCATTGATCCAATGGGTCGCACCGTATCTATTCTAGCTAACGGGGAACCCGAGAATCTGGTTCTGACCCCATCGGACTCATGGATATCAGCATCCTTCGGGAGCGATCCTCAGGGATGGCCACAGATTAATATGACAATCGCTCCGAATTGGGTGATCGATGGTATCACCGAGGATCGGGCTGGCTCAGTTGCGGTCACTGGGCCGGGATATCCCTTCACCCAACCTGAATTTCTTGTTTTATCAGAGTGGCGTCGATAATAGGTTGTTCATTAACAAAGAGCGCTGGGTTCCTGGCCCAAGAGAAGACTATAAAGACGGCTGCTTATGGCGTTTGCGTCCTGATTATTATGCGGGCGATTTAGGGATAACTATTTCGAGTGGTATTCCCGATATGCCGTTCACGGTGACAGGTCTGACTGACTGGCTCACTATCAGGGCATGCTACATCAAAGAATATGAATATGGTGATTGGATTCCAAGTGCTACATTACCGACCAATACAGGTCCCGCGAAATCCGTACTCATTCTTCTAGAGCTTTCCGAGAACTCGGCGCTAGACGACGTCTGCTCGCCGCGAACATCAGATTTGAACATTGGAAGTCGGACCGTAACGGTGATCCAAGATGGTTCAGATAACCGTTTCAGGGTAAGCATTAGCTCCGGTACTTTGAACGGTGTCTATGGTGGGGTATTGAATTGTACAGTGGCTAGCCTTGTCCAGAATTCGCCTTTTGAAGTGACTGGGGTGCCTGATTGGCTTCAGGTTTATGGATTATACTACGCGACACCAATGATTGAGATCCGACTTTCACCTATGGCGCTCCACCTAGTACCGGGTACCTCTCCGGTAATCTTTTTGTAGATGACGAGGGCAACTGGAGAATGTTCGGTGGCGCCGCCGACATTTACTTTGAAACTGTTCGCGACAATTGCATTCCAGATGGGGTATCCATTCCAAATGTCGCACACCTGTCGGTCGCGAGCCGACCGGTGACGATAGTTCAAGAGGCGGTAGACAACAGAATTTTGCTCACCGAGGCAATGGATGGACGCGGCGAAAGGCAGTGGGTGGCTAGCTTTGCGGCCGGCGAAACCGGTCCGCGGACGGTCTACGCGACCAGTGCAACTGACACGAGTTTTTCGATTAAGCGAGTTTCCCCGAATATCGGAACAACTTGCTCTGGGCCGACGGGTTCGCATGGCGGCCGTACCAGTACGAGTTATGCCAATCCTCTTTGTCGATCGGAGCAACTGACGATTGGTCGAAGGGCCCCGTACTACTACATCCCCGGACTGACTCCATATATTCAAGCCGACACATTCCGGATCGCACTTAGCATGGACGCGTCAGATGGAGCGACACTAACAATCGATTCGTTGGGGGAAGTGATTCCGGATCTAGGAGACGTTCAGGCGCTGCTCGTTGCCAATCTAGAATCTACGGAAGTCCAAACTTCACTGGCAACGCGCTCGCTAGATACTAGCTGGCATGACGTTTCGTCGACAACGATCACATCGGCCCAAGGGGCTACTCTTTCGGGGCGAAGCCCTCATCTGGTTGTGATAGCCGAAGGGTGGAACCCGCATTGGCCTAGCATTTTCCCGTCAAACGGAGCAAATCCTTATGATAGTGATACATCAATCGCTTGCCTCCGCGACGCCCTACATGCAACTGGAGCGACGATACTTGCTCCTGATCTTGTGGCGGATTGTTTTGTTTCCCACCCTCAGGAAGCTGCCCGCCGTCTCGAAGCTGACGGTGTGTGGACTGCCGCCCGACTTTGGTGCGATTATAAGCAGACCGGCACAAGGCATCAAACGGTAACTGTCTACGCCCATAGTGCCGGGGCATGGTTCGCTGAGGGCTTTGTTCGGGCATTCCGTCGCCTATTCGGGGAGGGAGCCGATGTGCCTAAACTTGGAGTCGTGTTGATGGACGCCTTCATGGACCCCCTTCCGCAGTGGGCTTTGCCGGTCAGCCGCATGAGCGAGGCAATGGGAATGGCCGATTACAGGGTTCAGATAATCGCGGATGACCTCTTCACATCTCCCTTCACAAATTGGGAGATTCCTGGCGTCACCAATTTCCACATCAGCGGGAATCACGGGAAACCGGTTCTGAGAGTAGCTTCCGACATTCTTGATGCTGTGTTGGAAATTTCAAGTCTGGATCCTAAATATGAATCCGCGGTTGGGTTTCGGACGTCCTTGATTATGACGACGCCGTTCATTGCTATCGACCGTGCGACGATCAACCTTGGTGCGGTTGTTCGCAGTGGAACCTCAACGAGAAAAGTAGTTGTATCGAATCCGAGTATGGCCGCGGTGACTGTTGTGTTCACCGCCAATGGGATTGGGCTAGATATCGGCCCTATAAGTTCTGTTACGATTATGCCGCAAGCCACGAAGGAGATCGCGTTGGTTGTTACGGCCAGTGGATCGGGATCTGTCTCGGCTACGGTCCGCGCATCGGTAGGAGAGCAAGCTCAAACGATACTTGTGTCGGCGTACGTGGGAGACTCCGCTCCATCAAGCGGAGAAGTAACTGCGACTTCTTCTGAACCTCAGCTTGGCAGCATTTCTGGAAGTGGCACCTACAACACGAATAGTGTTGTAAGCCTTGCGGCGATTCCGAATGGGAACGCGGACTTCTCCTATTGGTCCTGCGATGGCACAACGATTTCGTACGAACCAGAGCAACAGGCCCAATACAGATGAATAGGTATGCGTATGTAGCGCATTTCACTCGAACCGCGGAGGTATGGGTTGTCAATAGCGTACCGGATTTGGTCGCGATCACAGGAGGTGGACGCTACCGAGAAGGCGCCAATGTCACACTCGATTCAACGCCTAGGGAAGGAGTCGAATTTCTCGGATGGCAAATGCCTGATGGTACCGTGGTCCCGGGACCGTCACTGACAGTTCCCGCCGCCGGGAAAACATTCGTCACTCCGCTCTGGCGGTTGAAAGGATCTGAGGGCTATCGGGATTGGATTTCCAATCGGTTTTCACTCAGCCTACAAACCACAAATGACGACCCTGATAATGACGGAACGCCAAACATTTTGGAATACGTCGGCGGAACCAACCCCGCGTTCCCAGATCGAGCTCAGCTTGTCCACGCGAACTCATGTATACTTCAAGGCACGCAAGAATCAGGCTTCTTGATTGACCTCAATCTTCGAGGTAACGATCCGATTCTTCGTTACACATTGCAGCTCTCGTCGGATCTTCAGAACTGGGAATCTGTGCCATTGAGTAGAACTGCGACCGGATGGAATATTGGTGAGTCCTGGCTGGAAATTCAATCTGAGGCTCTTGGAGATGGAGGTATTTGGAGAGTCCAGGTATGTGATCTCCGGGGAACACCGCACCATTTTGCACGTTTAGTGGTGCGTTTTGGCGAATAACGCAATGTGCAGAACAGCGCAACGCGCGGTAGCCGCATTCGTGCCGGGAAATCTCCGACGGGGTGAGCCCCACGATCTTGGCGAGAGCCCCTTGGCTGAGTTTCTTTTCCTGGCGGTAGGTACGAATCCAGCCTTGGTCCATTTCCGGGTAGTTGAAATCTGGTCCCAGAAAAGAAGACGTATTGGCGGCGTCAACGGCGCAGGGCCGTTTTCTCCAAACCCGACGAAACCGGTAGAATTCCCCGATGGCGTGAGGGCTACCGGAGCACGAACTCCTCGACCGCAAAAAGGGGGCCGCGGCCCCCTTGCTCAGTCCTCGTGAGGGAGCATGAGGGTAAGGACGGGAGTTGCATCGTCACCGGGCCCGCAGTGCATCTTCAGGTCATAGATTTTGCGACCGATGATGGTCTTGAAATGGGTGGTGTTCGTGTTGCTGGCAGAGATTGCGAGGCGCGACATGGTGAAGATGTCGTGCAATACGCCTTCGTAGTCTTTCCCGTGGCCTTGAACTGCGGATTCAATGATTCCCCAGACCGTATCCGTGCAGGCAACGTGGTGCCTCCATTCCGTCCGTGTGACTTCGAACTGGCTGAGGTCGACAAGGACGCCGTCTGCGATGGCCTGCTTGCGGGTGTAACTGAAGATGACTTCACCGAAGGGATCGTTGCTCATAGTATGCGTGCCTTCGGTGTCGTGCGTGGTCACGGCGTGTGACGATCGCCTTCTGCCGATTTGGCGTCAGCCATTCAACAAACGAAGTCACAGTACCTATGCGGGAGCGCCGAGGAGCATCGACGAGGGGGAAGCGGGAGCATGCTGGTACGAGGTGGAAGTCCCCGCCGGCGAAGCGGGACGGGGAAACTACCTTGACCGTTTGTTACGCTGGGAGAAAACAGCGGCTAGAGCGGGTGTTTTTCCTTCCGCCGAAAAAGGGGGCCGTGGCCCCCGTTGTCAGAGAAGGCCGGCCTCGCGGAAGCTGTAGTAACCGCGGCCGGCGGGGTCGCACTCGGTCCGTCCGATTACTACGTGATCGATAAGCGCGATTTCCACGGTGCGTGCGGCTTCGCGCAATTGCCTGGTGACTTGCAGGTCGGCTGAGCTCGGGCAGGGGTCACCCGAGGGGTGGTTGTGGCAGACCACGATTGAAGCAGCTCCCGCGATGCAGGCGGCTCTGAAGACCTCCCGCGGGTGTACTAGTGTGGCGGTCATCGTACCTTGGCTGATCATGCAGCGTCCGGTTGCCTTCATCTTCGTGTTCAAGAAGATGACATAAAATACCTCGTTCATGGGGTACGATTCGTTGATGTCCCACATATACTCTAGTACCTTTGCCGGAGGAGACTTCCCATAGCGTGGCAGTGTAGGTCAGGCTGGCTTCGTATACGCGCATTTGAAACGCCTTCAGGCGATTCACCGTATGGTACGTAATGTACCTTTATCGGCTTCACGCCCGTTGGCGTTTCGCTCACACACGGAAAAGTCAAAGCACTGGGCGAGAGCGCCGAGGCAGTGTCGTAGACCAACGAGGGGGAAGCGAAGCCCTGTCTTGTGCGTGGTGGAAGTCTCGCCTATGCCGTAGGACATAGGACGAGAAACTAAAGAGGCCCCCTGCCCAATCACAAGCAGGGGGCCGCACTCAGTTTCAATCACCAGTTTCAATCACCGATTACCAGGAGAAGTCTTTTGCCGATCTTCCGCGCGAAGAGATGCTTTGATTTTCGCGCGTAACCGGCCTTTGAACGCCGCGAGGCTATTGGCTTCACTAATTGCTATAGAACCGGCCGTTCGAGTTCGGGCTTCGATTGCGGATATTTCATCAAATGAAATTGTGGGGGGTGTTGTCATAATGGGAGGTACTTCCCTGTTGTTTATTGGTGCGCACCTGCCAAGTGGTTTTTGATCCTGGCCTGGCGGAATCTTCGACTTTTGCGATCCAAATGAGCCTCCGAGCAGGTCGCTTATGACGCCTTCCTGGATCTTCGTGGCTGGTCCTGATTGCAGCCCTGGCGCATGCAGTTTCCGCCCAAATAGTTTTTCTAGCGCGGCCACTTTCTCCGGAGTGAGTTCCGTTGTGGGCACTGGTGGCGTGCCAACAGTTGCGTGGACCTCGCCTGCGATTGAAGGGTTGTTGCTTTCCGGCTTTCAGGTCGCCCCGTATTTTGTCTTTAATCGCGAAGGCCCGGAGTTTTCCGATGGCGGTGAAGATCGCGGAAAAGGTCAGCTGGAGTTTCCTTCGTTTCTTCTCGTCGATTTTCGCGGCGAGGTCTGGGGATAGAGGTGGGTGGAGAACAAGATGGCTCTTCTGGATCTCCCCGGTCCAACCATCAGGTAAGTTCTCTGAGTAGTTCGTCAGGGCGCGGATCGACTACTGGAAACCGCGAGTGCAGGTGATCTGCAATCAAGCGCAAGACGGAGCGCCGACCGAATCCCTTTTCTTCGCGTTTCTCTTCGCGGATCCTTTGCGTGTGGTGGGCGTCGGTTTCGAAGGGCGGGAGACCTTGCTCGTGGTGTTCGCGGGCAATCTCTGCCTCTGCAAATGACATTTCTTGCTGCAGCGAGTTGAGGTAACTGCCCTGCCCAACGGTAAGTGACTTCAAA